>NZ_CP058391.1:0-1545188 GCF_049244255.1 Gardnerella sp. DNF01141
CTCCAACAATAGTAAATGAGCGCGAAGGGCAGCGTCGTATAAGCATACGCCAGTCCATTGCTGTAAGCTCTTGAGCTTCATCTACAACTATGTGACCATAAGTCCACTCGCGGTCGGATGCGGCTTTACGCGCAAGCATACCAGCGTCGTCGCCTTGCAAATTATCAAGAAGCATATCTGCAGTTACAATGCCATTTCCTATTCCTGCCTGAGCCAAAGTATCTGCAGCGAACTGCTGTTCCTCAAGCTTCTTAGCCTGTAAAGCTGCTCGCTGAGCATCAAGTTTTGGATCTGCTCCAAGCAATTCCATTGCTTCATCCAAAAGTGGAATATCAGATTTAGTAAGAGGGCTGCCTTTTTTACGAGTAAGAGCATTAATATCTTCCTCGCTAAGCCATGGAGCATACTTGCGCAATTGATCAGGTTTTGAAAAAAGCTGATCAATAAGCCATTGTCCTGTCATTGGAAGCCAAGCAAGATTTAGCGTAATTCGAAGCTTATCGTCCAAACGAAGTTGAGAAGTTATATCGTTTAATTCCGTTTGATCAGGAGTGTAGTCTAGCTGCTGCAGATAACGGTTCTTCAGTATGCTAAGTACTGTTTTAACAAACGTAGTTCTCGCTTGATTGTGCGGCTGATGAGTATGTTGTGCGTCTGCTTGAGCAATTTCAATATCTTCTTTTAGAAGAGGTACGCTTAATCCTCCAATATGTAATGTTGGAAGATTTTTAGGTACTCGAATACGAGCTGCAATAGCGTTTGCAATAACCGTTCGCATACGGTACATGCCTTTTAATTTTGCAGCATACGCAGAATCCTCACAAGTTGCGTGAATTCCAGGAATTAAATCCGCAATAGTACGGCTTACTACGCCAGTTTCGCCAAGAGATGGAAGAACTTGATCAATATAGCGCAAAAATGCGGAGCTTGGTCCAACAATAAGAACTCCAGAACGCTCAAGTTTGCGTCTGTGAGTGTACAACAAGTACGCTGCTCGGTGCAAAGCAACAGCTGTTTTTCCTGTACCAGGCCCTCCTTGAACAACAATCGTGCGATCCAGAGGAGCTCGAATAATCCTGTCTTGTTCAGCCTGAATAGTTGCAACAATATCAGTCATTTTTCCGGTTCTGCGAGAACCCAATGAAGCTAACAGTGCACCTTCGCCTGTTAAAGTTCCTTGTTCAGAAGCTTTTCCTACTTCTTCAGAATGAATATCTAAAATTTCATCCTCAACGCCAACAACGTCTCTAAAACGAAGTGTAATGTGACGACGCATAACAATGTCGCCGTGATGCGAAGGAGTCGCTTCATAGAATGGTCGTGCTGCTTCGGCTCGCCAATCTGTAAGAATAGGATCGTGGTTTTCGCTGAGCAAACCAATTCGGCCAATGTATCGTCTAATACCTTCTGTGTTATCAAGTCGCCCAAAAACAAGCCTATCTTCAACAGCGCGCAACTGTGTTAAGCGATCCTCGTACATGGTTGCGAAAGAATCACGCTCTGTGCGTTGAGTAGGAGATCCGTGCGAACCTGCTGCGCGTACAGCATCCAAGCGTGTACGAATAGTGTTACGCAAGTCATCAAGTCGACTATAAGCACTGTCAACAGCCTGCTGTTCTTCGCTAAGTTGTGAGGAATAGGTAGACATACGCTTCCATTCTTCGTAAAATCTGCAGCCAAATCAAAGCCAATTTTTAGGCATTTAAGTATATCTCGAGGCATAAACCACTGATTTATTTCGTGTTGTAATCTAAATTAAAACAAGCTAAAAGCTTAGCGAATAATTGCGTTTTATTTTGCCGCAAAAATATAATCTAAACATATGTTTATAAGGGTTGATTTTGAATTATAAAGAGATAGAATTTTTGAGTTGTGAAGCATAAAACGATGAGGTTGACGCCTACGAGTTTGTTGCAACTTAAAAATAAACAGAATGGCTTACTGCATCACTGTTGATGTAGCGAGTTTGTGATCAGAAAGGTAGTTCACATGAAGAAGCTTATTCTTGATTTGGATACTGGTGTTGATGATACCTTAGCAATTTCTTATGCTCTTGGTAGTCCTGAGGTTGAGCTGATTGGTATTACTGGTACGTATGGCAACGTTTTAATGGAGCAGGGCGTTCGTAATGCTCTTGCTATAACAGATTTATTTGGACATCCAGAAGTTAAAGTGTATCGTGGTTTGCCGCATGCGAGCAAGAAAGATTCGTTTGAAGTTCTGCCTATTTCTGCATTCATTCACGGTGACAATGGTATTGGCGATGTTGTTATTCCAGATTCAAAGCGTGAAGCTGAGTCTGAGCCAGCTGTTGATTTTATAATTGATGCAGTTAAGACTTATGGCAAGGATCTTATTTATGTTCCGACTGGTCCTATGACAAATATTGCTGCTGCATTGCATAAGGCTCCAGAAATCAAAGATGAAATTGGCAAGATTGTTCTTATGGGCGGCGCTCTTACAATTCATGGAAATGTAACTCCTTGGATGGAAGCAAATATTTCCCAAGATCCAGATGCAGCAGACGTCCTATTCCGTTCTGGCGCCCCCGTAACAATGGTCGGTTTGGATGTTACTTTGCAAACCTTGCTTACCTATAAGGAAACGCAAAAGTGGCGCGATCTTGGCACAAAAGCTGGTAAGTTCCTTGCGGATATGACCGACTTCTACATTAAGGCTTACGAGACTACTGCTCCTCACCTTGGTGGCTGCGGTTTGCATGATCCGTTGGCTGTTGCAGTTGCTGTTGACCCAACGCTTGTTACAACTCTACCAATCAACATGCAGGTAGATGTTGAAGGCCCAACTCGTGGACGCACTATTGGTGATGTAACACGTTTGAACGACCCTGTTAAAACAATGCAAGTAGCTTTGGGTGTAGATGTTAAGCGTTTCTTGAACGAATTCATGACGCGAATTTCTAACTTGGCAAAAATTGCTGGCTGATTAAAACTTAATAACAAAATTTATACGTAATAAATGATTGGATTATTATGAATGAAAATGCAGCTGCTATTGCAGCAGACCCATACGAGGATCCAAAAACCCGCGATAAAGTGGCAATTTATTCTCTTATTTTGCTGCTTATTACGTTTATTCTTGGCACTTTGTGTTTGCAAGGCTTCAACTTGGTATTTAATCAGATTGGTAAAGCTGTTGGAGCGCCTGATCAGGCATCTCTTATTACAAGCTTACCGATTATTGTGTTAGGTATAGTTTGCTTTATTTATGGATCTTTAGGTGACTTTGTGTCGCTTCGTAGGCTTATAACAATCGGTCTCGTAACACTGTTTGTTGGATCTTTATTTGGTTTTATTGCAAACTTCTATTTCACTCCAAACTTGTGGACCGTTATTATTGCACGTATTTTGCAAACAGCTGGTGAGCAGGTTGCAGGATCTTCCTTCCTGGTTATTGCAACTAAGTATTTGCGCAATGATTTGAAAGTTATTTTCTTCGGACTCTTTACTGCTGCCTATCAGCTTTCTGCTTCTATTGGCGTATTTGCTGCTGGCGCTCTTAGCTCTATTGCTTGGCAGTATTTGTTCTTGATTCCTGCAATTACTATTTTGTTCTTGCCGGTTCTTGTTAAGTGCTTGCCTACTAAGAATGGTATTGGAGGGAAGATTGATAAGCTTGGCTTTACAGTATTTGGTATTGCTGTAACGCTTCTTACGCTCTTCTTCTCTTATAAAGCTTGGGGACTGTTGCTTGGTTCTATAGTGCTTTTTGTTCTGTTTGCTTTCTACATTATGAAGGCGAAGAACCCATTCGTAACGCCAGCATTCTTTAAGAATAAGCGTTGGCTTTCTGGCATCGTATTAATCTTCATCTTCTACTTCACCAACTATTGCATGCCTCCTATTTACAATGTGATTGGCAGCGCTTTGTATCACATGAACACTTCACAGGTTTCTTCCTACCTTGTGTGGGCTTTTGTGTGTGCAGCAGTATTTGGTGTGTTCTCCGGTACGATTATTAGTCATATTGGCCGTAAAACAGGTATTATTACAGCAGCATTCTTGATGATTGTTGGCTGGGTTGGTGCAGCTTTGCTTATCAACACTGATTTTATGTCGCTTACTATTTGCGCATGCATTTACTATGCAGGATGCGGCTTGATGTATTCTCCAATTGTTTCAACAGTTCTTTCTGCTCTTCCAGTTGAAGAATCTGGCCGTGGCTGTGGCATGAATGATTTAATTATGAATGTTACTGCTTCCATTGGTATTTCTCTCTTTAGTGGTTTCTTTGGTGGAGATTTATTCAAGGGATTCTCCTTCAGTGGTCTTAGCGGAAAGTATGCAGGTTATTCCAATTTGCTTATGATGGGTGCAGCAGTAGCCGTCATTGGTTTAGTGGTTTACTTGGTTCGCAGCTGCTTTATTTCTGAAAAGAAGGAAATTGCTGAAGAATAGTCTAAATAGGCTAATAACTAAGCAAAAATAAAAGTAGGCGGTCGTGCAAAATACGTGCGGCCGCCTACCTTTATGTTAATTATTTTATGCTTCCAGTTTTCGCATTCGCTGTATGCTAATTGGGTAGGCTGTACCAAGCTCTTGCGCCCAAAGTGACACATAAAACTCTTCACACATCCAGCGCAATCTTTCCGCAATATTTTCTGCTTCATCATGCGATGGTCCTGCAGGTAAAGATTTTGCTTTATCTTTAGCTTTTTCAACAATCTTGTGTGCTTCTTCAGCTTCCCAAGCCCAACGAACATCACGGTTTTTATCTGACTTAGCTTTATTAAGACGAATCACGTCAGCATGCAAATATTTTTCTATTCTAGGAAGTGAATCCGATGGGGCTTTAGCAATAAAACCTTCATAAACTAGGCTTGCAACATGCTCTCGAATGGACTGCAAAACTGATAGCATCGGCAAATCTGCTTTTCCAGAAACAGCTTTACTAACTTCCGCATCACGCTTTAATATAGCAATCACATCGTGAGCTACATCGTATACCGTATCCTCGTATATTTCGGAAATATTGGCAACAGTTTCGCGCAATAAATTGTCATCAGTAATATTGTCTGTGTTTGGAATCAGTCGTTTTACTGCTGCCATTTGCAAGTCTTCTGCTAAATCTTTAGAAGTTGAGTAAGGTGCGGCTGCAAGAAGTAAAGCTTCTGAACCAAGCCATCTGGAAGTAATACGCTTGTTGTCTAAATGCAACATGTTTAGCGCACCCTGCCATACCATTTGCGAGCGAGAAATATTAGTAGCGCCTGATTTGTGCAATAAATCAGCTCTTTCTACAACGTTTCCAGCTTGAGCTGCTTTACTTGCTTTACGATTTACAACCGCTCTAGCAGATTCTTGAGCTTCTTTTGCAAAGCGTTTTTGCAATGCAATTAATGACTTATCTGTTCCAAGAATTGTAGGTTTTACGCGATTAGCATAATTGTTTTTTACGGCAGTTTTATTGCGATTTGAGTTAGTTTTTCTTTCTTCAACGCTAAAAGTTACGCGCAAATATGGTGAAAGCCTTTCTATTTGCTCATCGTTAAACACTTCCGGATGAATCTGCGCGCCAATAACAGCAATAGCAGCTTTGGTAAAAACTTCGCGAAAATCAGGCCAAGAAGGAGCATTTATATCTTTATTAGTTTCTTCAATTCCAGGAAGAGTATCGTAATGCTCGTCAATCCAAGAACGAATTTTTTGCGCAGTATTAGGTGCTGGAACAAATTGCACTCGTAAAGATTTTGGCAAAGACTTAATCATTCCAATAATAAGCTCGTCCAACAAACCTGGAACATTCCAAGTAAACTCTTCAGACGTTAACCTGGAAAGCGCGTAAAGCGGTACATGCACCGTTACGCCATCCAAGGGATTGCTAGGATCATAAATATAGCTTAAGCGAAGTCTTATAGGTTCACCGTCAGTTCCAACAGTATTCCAATGGTCAGGATAATCCGCTAAATCAGTGCTTTGTGTAGTTTGCAAACGTTCAACTTCATCAGGATCAAAGTTGAGCATATTAGGATTTTCTTCCCAATTATCCTTCCACCATTTTGCAAGAGCTGCAATAGTGGTAGCTTCTTGAGGAATGCGAGTGTCGTAAAAAGTAAATAAATCTTCGTCGTTTACAGTTTCGCTTATTTGACGAGTGCGATTTGCTTGATTATCTGCATCGTCAAGCACATTGCGATTATTTAAAATAAACTCATCGTGCTGGAAACGCTGCTGAATATCGCCTTCAACTAATCCTTGACGAATCATAATCATACGAGCTTCGTAAGGATTAACTCTAGCCCATTGAACCGTGCGATCTTTAACAATAGGCAATCCGTATAGCAATACTTTAGATTTTGCTATGGCAGCGCCTTTAGAAGCGCTCCAATGGGCGTCAGAATATGTGACTCTCGTAAGATTTTTAGCAAGAGGCTCAGCCCAAGCAGGATCAATTTGTGCGCAGTATCTTGCCCAAAGTCTTGAAGTTTCAACTAATTCGGTGCAAATAATCCACGAAGGAGTTGTTTTAGAAACTGCAGAAGCTGGAAAGATTGCAAATCTTGTGCCTCGAGAGCCTTGATAATCGTTTTTAGACATTTTTTGAGCGCGTTTCATAGCTCGAATTTTTGCAGTTCCACTTAATCCCGCAAAATCAGAAGCTTTAGGTTCACGCACTACTTGCATTCCCATCATAGAAAGCAATCCTGCAAGCATTGACGAGTGTATTCCTTGCGAATCCCAAGAACAGCACAAGCTGTGAGAAGCCTGCTGGTTATTAGGAAGTTGACGAATTTCCAAAGACGGTCTTCTAACTGGGGTAGGGTCGCCAACTTTATAATGCAACTCTTTACACAAGTCTTGAAGTTGATTAACTAAATCTTTCCACTGTTTTAAACGCAAAAAGTGGAAAAATTCCGCTTTGCAAATTCTGCGAAGCGCATTGTTGCTCATATCTCCATCCGCTTGGAATAGGCGATCCCACATGTTAAGAGCAGTCAAAAAATCACTTGTTTCGTCTGCATAACGATTATGAAGCCTATCTGCTTCCTCGCGCTGTTCCTCAGGACGTTCGCGAGGATCTTGCAAACTTAAGAATGCAACAATTACAAGCACTGCAGCAAGAGTATCTGGAGTAGTTTTTCGCGCTGCTTCAACAATCATTCGTCCTAGTCGAATATCAATCGGCAGCTTAGAAAGCTCGCGTCCAACTTTAGTTAGAGTAATTACACCAGATTTTCTGCTTATTGCTCCAAGCTCGGTAAGTTCGTTAAAGCCATCGCTTACAGCTTTTATGTCTGGCGGATCAATAAAACCAAAATTAGTAATATCTTCGCCAGTTTTAGCAACACCAACCGAAAGCATATGCAAAACTACTGCACCAAGAGAAGTGCGCAAAATTTCAGGATCTGTAAAACGTGGGCGAGTTTCATAATCTTCGCGCGAATAAAGTCTAATAGCAATGCCGTCTGCGATTCGTCCGCATCGTCCAGAACGCTGATCTGCGCTCGCTTGAGAAATCGGTTCTATTGGAAGACGTTGCACTTTAGCAGACTTAGAATACCTGGAAATTCTCGCAAAACCGGGGTCAACAACGTATCGAATACCAGGCACAGTAAGAGAAGTTTCAGCAACATTCGTAGCAATAACAATGCGCTGATGAGAGTGTGATTCAAAAACTCTGTGCTGATCTTTTGAAGAAAGACGGGCAAAAAGAGGAACAATTTCAATAGCATCCGCTCGCTTCATATCACTTGCTCGCGTGCCAAAATATGAACGTAAGCCATCTTCAAACTCTCGAATATCGCGCTCGCCGGAAGCAAAAACCATAATGTCACGCGCGCCTCGATCGTGACTTGAATGAATTACCAACTGTGCGCATGCGCGAGTTACTGCAGAAGTCATATCTTCATCCGCAATATCATCACGATTGCTTTCGCTGGATTGACTTTCTGCAACAGTTTCCTCATCCATTGTTATATCTGCAAAGCCAGGAACATGTTTCATAAGTGAAGGAGCAGATCCAAGAGGTTCGTAAAGTACTTTCACAGGATACGTGCGTCCCGAAACTTCAATAACAGGAACTTTTATATGTAGAGCTTCTTCAAAATGATCGCGGAATTTAGCTGAATCAATAGTTGCAGACGTAATAATCAGTTTTAAATCTTGACGCTTTGGGAGCAAGGTCGTTAAGTATCCTAGAAGAAAATCAATATTAAGACTGCGTTCGTGAGCTTCGTCAATAATAATCGTGTCGTATCTAGTAAGAAGAGGATCGCGCTGAATTTGCGCAAGTAGAATACCGTCAGTAACAATTCGAAGCTTTGTCTTAGTTGAGCTTTCGTCTGTAAAACGCACCTGGTAGCCGATTTCTTCGCCCAGTTTTACTCCCATTTCGCTGGCAATACGCTCGGCTACAGTTCGTGCAGCTAAACGGCGAGGCTGAGTGTGTACGATTTGCTTACCTCTGCCGCCTCTTCCAAGTTCAAGCGCCATTTTTGGTATTTGCGTAGTCTTACCAGAGCCGGTTTGTCCGGAAACAATCACAACTTGTGAAGACTTAATTGCTTCTACAATTTCGTCGTGTGCCGCGCAAATAGGAAGTTCAGCAGGGTAGTCAAATTTCATAATATGTTTATTTCTTTTCGTAGATATTTACTTTTTTAGTACTTCAATAACACGGTACCCTTTGGAACTAGCGTATTTTTCAACGCTATAACTTTCACCCAGATTCTCAGCAAGCCAAGTAATAAGTGAATCTGATCCAAGATTTTTTTGCACAACCAAGTATGCTGCTCCTCCTACTTTCAAACGCGGAATCCAAGTTAGCAAAATATTGTGCAATATTTCTTTTCCAACGCGAATTGGGGGATTAGACCATATAATATCAAAATTATTAAATTCTAAAGTATTGTTTTCTTTTAAAGCGTCATCTACTAAAGAAGTGTGAATATGCTTTAAGCCAACGTTTTTTGCGTTTAATTCAGTAAGTTTCAGCGCTCTCTCATTAACATCCACAGCAAAAATTTCCGCATTTGGAGACTCCAATCCTAAAGCGATGCTAATAGGGCCCCATCCGCAACCAATATCGAGGAATTTTCCTAACTCCGGGAGTTTTGGAGCATGTTTTAAAAGTACAGATGTGCCTAAATCAAGTCTTGAAGTGCTAAAAACTCCGTTAGAAACTTGCACGGTTACGTCATTGTTTCTCAAAGTTACGTGTAAAGTGCGACGCTCGTCAATCGATGAAGGCTCGGCTGAAAAGTATTGTTCACCACTTATTTTTTGTTGTTTTTGTTTATTTTTTTGCTTTTGCGTATTTTGTGGTTGTGCTTTTTTATATTGGTTTGATTCTTGTAACTGCTTTGCTTTTTTCGATTGCTGCTTACTCATAATTCGCTATTTATTTGCTTTCGCATCGTTTTGTATTGTCGGCTCAATTCACCATAATAAAACAAACGTTGTAAAACGTCATTCACAATGGAATACAGGAGGACATAATGGTAGATAGCGAGGGGACTGCTACTCATGATGTGCTTTTGAGTCATTCCGACGTGCTTCTTGACAACACGTCATCAAGAGAACAGCACGATGAGACTTGGCAGGAGCGCGAATCACGAAACGCTTTAAAGCGTGTTGCAGGTCTTGGCGAATTACAAGATGTTACTGAAGTTGAATACAGAAAGCTTCGCCTTGAACGCGTTGTTTTAGTAGGCGTATGGTCGAGTGCAAAAGGAACTCTTGCACAAGCGGAAGAATCTTTGCGAGAGCTTGCAGCATTAGCTCAAACAGCTGGCGCTGTTGTGTGCGACGGAATATTGCAACAGCGTTATAGACCAGATGCTGCAACTTATGTTGGTTCTGGAAAAGCTCGTGAGATTGCAGCAGTTGTTGCGCAACATGATGCAGACACGATTATTGTTGACGACGATTTACCTCCAAGCCAAAGACGCGCTTTAGAAGATGTAACTAAAGTTAAGGTTGTTGATCGAACTGCTGTGATTCTAGACATTTTCGCTCAGCATGCTACGAGCCGCGAAGGTAAAGCTCAAGTGGAGCTTGCACAATTGCAATACATGCTTCCTAGACTTAGAGGCTGGGGTGCGGCTCTTTCTAGGCAGGCTGGCGGACGAGCTGCAGGAGAAGCTGGTATTGGTTCTAGAGGGCCTGGCGAAACAAAAATAGAAATGGATCGTCGAGCTATTCGCAATCGTATTTCTAAACTTCGCCACGATATTGCACATATGGCACCTGCACGTGACGTAAAACGTGAATCTCGCAGACGTAAAGATATTCCAACAGTTGCAGTAGTTGGCTATACGAACGCTGGTAAATCTTCTATTATTAATTGCTTAACTGGTTCGCAAGAATTAGTAGAAAATGCGTTATTCGCAACTCTTGATACAGCAGTTCGTCGAGCGCAAACTCAAGACGGCAGAAACTATACTTTAGTTGACACTGTTGGTTTTGTGCGCAGGCTACCAACTCAACTTGTGGAAGCTTTTAAATCTACTTTGGAAGAAGTTAGCCAAGCTGATGTTATTTTGCACGTAGTTGACGGTTCGCACCCGGATCCTATTTCGCAAATTGATGCAGTAAACGAAGTTCTTTCAAAAATTGATGGCGTAGAAGATATTCCACAAATTATTGCATTTAATAAGTCAGATATGATGAGTGATGCTACGCGAGAACATTTTAACGCTATTTACTCGAATGCAATTATTGTTTCGGCAGCAAGTGGCGAAAATGTGCAAATACTTCGCGATTCTATAGAAGAATTGTTGCCATCTCCACGCGTTCATATAGATGCGATTATTCCGTATAGTGAAGGTTCGCTTCTTTCAAAAATTCGCGAAAATGGCATAGTTGAAAAGGTTGATTACTTAGATACCGGTATTAGTATTACAGCTTTAGTTGGTCCTTCTTTAGCTGCAAAACTAAAGCAAGTCGCATTGCAATAAAAAATTCCGGTGGTGCGATTAGAGTAAAGGTGTTCATACCAATAAGCTCTTAATGTGAGAGCAGCCCTTAATGATGCATAAATTAAGTATTTTTATGCGAGTAGGGTTTAATAGGTTGCCGAAAAGAGGTTTTTGCTCATGGTGAGTTCGCAGGTTAAGCCAACGAAGCTTGCAATTATTGGTGCTGGTGCAGTCGGTTCTACTCTCGCTTTCGCTGCTGCGCAGCGCGGTGTTGCTCGTGAGATTGTGCTTGAAGATATTGCTAAGGAACGTGTTGAAGCTGAAGTTTTGGATATGCAGCATGGTTCTAGCTTCTATCCTGCAGTTTCTATCGCCGGTTCTGATGATGTTGAGATTTGCCGTGACGCTGACATGGTTGTTATTACCGCTGGCGCTCGCCAGAAGCCAGGTCAAACTCGTTTGGAGCTTGCAGGCGCAACTATCAACATCATGAAGTCAATCATTCCAAACGTGGTCAAGGTTGCTCCTAACGCAATCTACATGTTAATCACCAACCCTGTTGATGTTGTAACCCACGTTTCTATGAAGCTTTCTGGTCTTCCAGCAAACCAAATGTTCGGTTCTGGAACCAACCTTGATTCTGCTCGTCTTCGCTTCCTTATCGCTCAGCACACTGGCGTAAACGTTAAGAATGTTCACGCTTATATTGCTGGCGAGCACGGTGATTCTGAAGTTCCACTGTGGGCTTCTGCAACCATTGGTGGTGTTCCAATGTGCGATTGGAACGCTCTTCCAGGCCACGAGCCATTGGATGCTGCTAAGCGCGAGGAGATTCACCAGGAAGTTGTTAACGCTGCTTACAAGATTATCAACGGTAAGGGTGCTACAAACTACGCTATTGCAATGTCTGGCGTAGATATTGTTGAGGCTGTTCTTCGTGACACCAACCGCATTTTGCCAGTATCTTCTTTGCTTGATGACTTCCACGGCATTTCCGACGTGTGCATGTCTGTGCCAACCTTGCTTAATCGCAATGGTGTAAACTCTCGTCTAAACACTCCAGTTTCTGATCGTGAGTTGGCTGCGTTGAAGCGTTCTGCAGAGACTTTGCGCGAAACAGCTGCTAAGTTTGGCTTCTAGTTTTTAGAATCTTAAAACTAATATTTAATAAATAAACCGCTTCTTTGCTTAAACTGTGAAGAAGCGGTTTTTGTATTGCTTCTATCAACATACCGAGCAATATTTTCTGTGAGTACGATATATGATTATCTCATGGCTGATTTTTCTCATATTCTCGCTACTCGTCCTGATTTTAACGACAGTGATCGCGAATGGTTACATCATTTAGTTGCTGATTGGCAAGTTATAGCTGACTTAAGTTTTGCTGATTTACTGCTTATTATTCAAAATGGAGACGGAGAATATGTTGTTGCCGAGCAATGCCGCCCTTCAACAGCTATTACATTGCGAACGGATGATTTACTTGGCAAAAAAATGGACGATTCGCTTGTTCCGGAACTTGATGAAGCAATGAAATCAGAAACAAGCTTCCATTCGTCAACCTTGCGCTCAATTGGTCGAGCAACAGTATGCTACGTTTATGCTCCTGTTCGTCACCGTGGAAAAACTCTTGGATTAGTTATGCGCGAAACTAATTTAGCAACTAGAGAATCTAATGGTCGCTACGAAATGGAAAGTATTAATGCTGGTAAAACTTTATTCGATATGATTGCACGCGAACAATTCCCATATCATGAATCTGTTCTAAATCAACGTCATAATGCTCGTGTTTCTGACGGCTTTATTGTTTTAGAGGCCGATGGTGTGGTCCGTTACGCTTCTCCTAATGCTATTAGCTGCTTCCGTAGGCTTGGTGGCTTAGATACAATGCAAGGCGAGTTTTTGAGCGAATTTGGCACGCGTCTGCTGCACACAAACGATAATGTTCCTGAAAGCTTGCCTCTTGTTTTAAGTGGTAAAGCAGATGTTGATTGTGAGCTTGAAGCTAACCGTTCTATAGTTTCTATGCGCTCTTTGCCTTTATTTGGGCCGAATAATCGCGTGGGTGCGGTTGTTTTGTGCCGCGATGTTACGGAAGTTTTGCGCCGTGAACAAGAGTTGCGTACTAAAAATGCTACTATTTCGGAAATTCATCATCGTGTGAAAAATAATTTGCAGGCTGTTTCTGCTTTGCTTCGTTTGCAAGCTCGTAAAACAAAATCTGCTGAAGTAAGAAAAGAGCTTGAGGAAGCTCAAAGACGAGTTCAGACTATAGCTTTGGTGCATGAAGGCTTAAGTCAGACTGCTGACGAAATTGTTGACTTTGATAAAGTTATTTCAAGCTTGCTAAAGATGTCTATTGAACTTGCATCGCAGAATCAAAATATTGATATTGATTTTGTTGGTAAGTTTGGGCGTCTTGCAGCACAGGATGCAACTCCATTATCTCTTGTGCTTACTGAGCTTGTGACGAATGCTGTTGAACACGGTTTTGAAGGCCGCGAAAATGGTCATATTCGTATTGCTGTTGGACGCGGAGGAGACAATCTTAATATTGTTGTTGAAGATGATGGTGACGGTATTGACAGTGAAGCATCTCACGGAATGGCGAAACCTTCAGGATCTGGATTGGGAACTCAGCTTATAAATACTTTTGTTACCAATGATTTTGGCGGTACTGTGCGCTGGTCTGCTAGAAGAGAAGGCGGCACTCGCGTAGTGTTGGATATTAAATTGCGCGTATCTGGTATTGAGTAGAAAGACTACAACTCTGAGTCTTGATGCCTGCGTGCTCTCAAAGCGCGACGTTTTAGCGTTCTGCGCTCGTCTTCGCTTAAGCCGCCCCAAACGCCGTAATCTTGGTTCGTTTCCAACGCGCATTTTAAGCATTCTGTTGCAACATTGCACGAACGGCATACAGCTTTTGCTTCTTCGAGCTGCTGTAATGCCATGCCAGCATTGCCAAGAGGGAAGAACAGTTCAGGATCTTTATCACGGCATGCAGCTGCCAAACGCCAATCAAACACATTGCTCATGACTAATCCTCATTTCTTAACCAAAGCGGTGAGTCTTAGAAGTACCCCTGAATGTAAGGAAATCATGAATAAGAAGTTTTTTCAAGGTATTTTGCATCTTTATTAAAAATTTTTATTTTTTCTTTTAGTTGGGGAGTGCTATTTGGGTCAAATTTGCGGTTCCTGGAGTAACAAGAACGCATCTTCCTGGAAGCTGATAATCTTCAATGCTAAAGGTTTTAGACAATGCAGAAGGTATGCCAAGCAATGCATCCGTACCAATATCTCCAGTTGGGAAAATTATTCTAACTGGAGCCTGTTCTGGCAATCGCAAATAGCGTGCGCTTTGAGCGCTTAGAATTACAGGCGCACCTAAGCTGTGCAATCTGTTTTGCAATGAAATAGCCGCTACTTTAGTATTAAGCGGATCAAGTAGTTCATCTGCATCATCTATTAGCACAGGCTTAGTAGTGTCTCGAATATAATCAGCTTCTTGAGCTGTTATTTCGTTTGCTGAATATACTTGCGTTTGTAATTTTTGCGATATTATGCGCAATATTGTGCTTTTGCCCTGCTGTCTGCCGCCAATAATAGCAATATTTCCAAGGTTCAAAGGTATTTTTGCTTCAAATAGGTTAATACTGTCATCCTGCAATCCAATAACAACTGATTCGTCGCTTGCTGAAGAATCTACACCTTCTTGATTAATTTTTTTAGCAAAATATTTATTTTCGTAATTTTCATACTTGTAGTTTTCAAGTTGTTTTGAAGAAAGTATTGACGGTAGAGGAGCGCTGAATAATGTTTTAGAGTGTTCTAAATAGCAGAATTTACCGGCAAATTGTATTGCTTTAACTAAACGTTTTGCGTTACGACTTTGTGCGCATCGTAAAGCTTCTACTCCTTCTCCAATATTGTAATATGCGCTTCCAGGAGTATTCGGGCTAATTTTTGCAGCATGAGAAGTTCCTAATAATTCTTGAGATTGAAGCGAGTCTCTAACTCTTAAACAAATATTAATAGAAATATTAGCTTTCATATCTGCGCTTACTTGTCCAAGAGGATTTTGAGTTCCGGCAATAATATGCATCCCAAGAGACCTGCCTACCGATGCTATGCGAATAAGTCGTGGCATGTAGTCTGGAAGCTGATCTTTTAATGCGTGAAATTCGTCAATAACAATAAGTAGTGAAGGTTCAGACGGAGTAACTTGCGAAATATTATGGCATCCTTGCATGGACACAAGACGCTCTCGACGGTCTAATTCCAACTCAAGACCTCGTAAAGCTCTTGTTGCGTGGCGCAAATTTAAGTCACCAACATTTCCCATAGAGTGAGGAAGTTTAGAGAGTATGTCGAAAGTTGCTCCTCCTTTGAAATCTAGGAAAACGAAACGTAATTGTTGTGGAGAATATTGAAACGCTAAAGCTAAACACCATGTTGTTAGCAATACGGATTTTCCAGATCCTGTAGTTCCTGCTACTAAAGCATGCGGACCGTTACTTATTAAATCTATGTAGCAGTAGCCGTTGTAGCCAATTCCTAATGGAGCAATAAGCTGGTTTTTTGTTGATTTAGTTTGTGTAAGTTTTCGCACATAAGAGTTTGATTTATAATCAAAATTTAATAAATCAGTATCTGAATGTTTTAACCATTCATGCAAAACAGTTTTCCATGGCAGTTGCGTGCTTGAGCTATCTGATCTCGTCATAAGAAGCGTTTCCAAACTAACTGGAGTAAGCGTATCTGGCAAGTTTTCTACATATTTTTGCCCGTAAATAACATTACTTTCATGAATGTTCGAAAGTTGTGATTCGCTATTAGATTGTTGAGTATTCTGAATTTTCTGCTCGTATTGTTTCTGATTTATGTATTGCAATATTTGCGGAACTAGGCTTGCAATATACATCATGATGCTAGGTATAATCATCGCTAGCATCATCCAATTATTCTGAATCCAAGCCATTATTAGTAATGCAATATGAGCGAATATTGGTACTATGCTTGCTGCCATTTGCACGTATAGCAGAACTTTGCTTGTAGTCATTGTTGTGTTAGTTTCGCTAATCATAAAAGTATGATGTCAGCGTTTAGTAACAACTTTCAAGACTTGTTTAAGATTGTGGTTAAAAGCTTTGTAACTAAATTATGCAAATTTTACTGCTGTAATTCTGCAAGAGGTCCAACAGCTCCAGGTTTATGCGTGCCTTCTGCAAGCTGATTAAATAATTCAAGATTTTTAGCATCATCTAGCAGAACGCAAGATCCGACTCCTGGAACTTGATAATCAGGATTAGTCCAATAAACTGTGCCGGTTATGCCTTTTGCACTTGTGGCTTCCTTAAAAGCTTGAGCCATCTGCCATAGGCTACCAGGGTTTGATTTTTCGTCAAAAAGAACGGATGAAAGGCCAGTTTCGGCAAGCTTTTTTACCTTACCAAAATTAGTGATGGTCTTTTTGTCTAAAGCTTTTTTCATGATAGCGGCAATAACCATGCGCTGTCGGGCGGCGCGACCAAAATCAGACTCAGGGTCAGCGTATCGCATACGCGAAAAAGCAAGAGCTGTTTTTCCATCAGCATGATGACACCCAGCAGTCCAATTTAATCCGCTAAATCTATCGTTTACAGTTCTGTTGTAGCATAAGTCAATGCCGTCAATGGCATCAACAACATTAGTTAAGCCTCCAAAACGTACTTCTGCAACATGGTCAATACGGTGTCCTGTAATCTTTTCAACAATCGAAGTAAGCGCTTTGTTTCCAGCAAACTGTGCAACGCTATTGATCTTAACTTTTTCTCCATTAACAGACACTAATGAATCTCTAGGAATAGAAATTAGTGAGCTGTTTCCATTAGATGGTTTAGTTAATACAAGAATAGTGTCGGTTCTAAAACCGGTTATTTCTTTAGCTTCTTCGCCTTCTCGCTGATCAGAACCAAGTATAAGCCATGAAGTTCCTTGAGTGCTTGGAGTATTGGTAAGCCAAGTAGTGCGATTTATGTGAGAATCAACCCAATTCCATGAGTATGCTCCTAAACCGACGCAAGATATTGCAATAATAGCAATAAGCGCAATAAATGTTTTCAAAAAGAGGTGTGGTTTGTGTTCTCGGTCCTTTATTGCTGCAGAAATATTTTCGTTAACGTTTTGCGCAGACTCAACTTTTGCACGTTGATATAAAGATTGTCTTATTTTCTGCGGGCGAATTTCGTTTTTAGATTGTGCATATGTAGCTGTTCTGTTTGCTTGCCTAGTTGAAGCTTGTGCTATGCGCTTCCTAGAACCTGCCGGAGTAAAAGATGGTGCAAATGATGGAGCAGATTCTGGGGTAAAAGATGGTGCAAAGGATTTTGCAGATGGCTTAGATTTAGATATTGTTGCATCAGGAGATTTTTTTGCTTTTCTTCCTCGTTTTGGTGTAAAACTTGGTGGAATATTCGCATGTGATGAGTCGTTATTGTGCGAAGGGGTGAAGCTAGGCGGATTATCTCCGCTTTCTGAATAATCCCTGTGCAGTTGCGAATCCATGCATCCTCCAAATGCTTTAATCTATTTTATTAAAACCATATTGTGAAGCCAACATGTGCTTTCAGAAATATTTATTTTCTAAAAACTTAACTATTTTCCACGAGGAACAGCACATAAAACGTTATTAACATACTTGTCTGCAATACCAACATACTGTCCAGTTTGAGCATCGTGAATAGTACCATTTTCAGGATTTACTATTCCTCCAGTATTTGGATCTATAAGCTGTCCTTGCTCGTTCTTTACTAATCCAGTTTTTGGATTAATTTTTCCAGCAGGCTTCTTATGTTCAGGAGAGTTATTTAACTTATCGTTTTCGCTTATATCTTCGTTGCTAGTAGAATCCTTTGACGAATTTTTAGTACGCTTTTTATCATTTTTTACGTACTGCTGTTTTAGTGTCAAAGGTTTATTTTCTCGCATCTTTTCCCAAATGTCATCCGCCTCGTCAGACCACACAACTCTATTCGGGTCGTAAGAATCAGGAACAACAGGAATAGTTCGAGCATAAATATGAGAAGTATCTAATTTGCGCATACTTAAAGCAAGACCAACAAGCGTACTTGGATTAGATAATCCTTCGCTAATATTTAATGCACTTAAAGCGGATTTAGCTAGCTGATACAATTCGCCACTTTGAGTTAATAGATTCTTAGATAAAGCTTGATGCATAAGCTGTTTGATTAAATACTGCTGCCTTGTTGTGCGCATAATATCCGAACCGTCGCTTGCAGTATCGTGCCTCATTCGAGCATATTGTGTAGCAAGCCTGCCGTTTAAATGCTGCATACCCTGCTTAAAGTTCACTCCCGTATAAGCGTCACGAGTGTCGCTTGGAATGCACAATGAAACACCGCCAATAGCGTCAATCATATTACTTAATCCGCTAAAGTCAGCAACAATAAAGTGATGAATATTCAAGCCAGTTAAAGAATTTACTGCTTTTAGTGAGCAGGATGCTGCCGAAGCTAAATCTCCTCCCTGCGCGTATCCGATAGCAAAAATGGAGTTGAACATTACGTGCTTGCGTGCAGGAATTTTTCCGTTAGTGGTATCGCAAGCAGGGGCGTTTACCATAGAATCGCGCGGAATAGAAACAATATTCATATAGGATCTATCTGCACTAATCTGAACTACCATTGTTGTGTCAGATTGATGATCGCCTGTTTCTCCATCGTGCGTAAAACTCTGATTATTTCCATCTCGTGAATCTTGACCAAGAACTAGGAATGTTACAGGCTTTCCAGCATTTGCGTCAATAACTTGGTGTGCTTGACTATCTTCGCTAATGATGTTTATAACTCGATTGCTAACAGTTGAAGAAAAATCTAACCAAGTAGCTGCAAGAATAGTTGAGAAGAAAGTAAGTATAAAAACAATAATCATGCACAGTATTGTGCGAGCGTGGTTTACAACTTTGTAGCCAAGACTATGGTGTGGGACTGCGCGATTCCAATCATAGTTGCGCTGGTACCGCATGCCTTCAGGATATCGTGAAGTCACCATGGTACCTTCTTTCACAATAATAAAAGCCTTTTATATTACGTAATTTTTATCTGTGTTCACTCAGAAATAAAGTGGTACATGAAAGAACACATATAGAGGCTAACTATAGTACAAAGTATTGAGATTTAACCTGAATATTGTGTCTATATATTTATGGCGTGTTTTGCTGGATACCTACCCCTTGCGTAAACTGGTAACTATGGATTTACTAACCGCTCATACATGTACATTTGAAGACGAAGTTTTGCGAGTTCTTTCTGCTGCAAAATCATCGCGTCCTACTGATGTAGATTCTTCAATAATGGCGATGATGTGTGTTGAGCGTGACACAAGATTTTATGAAGATACTTTAAAAGCTGTATTAAATCAGTCAGTTCTTCCAGGAACTCTTGTTATTGTTGATTGCGCTAGTAGAGTTAAGCAGGTTATGCAAACAACAATGGAAGTACAAATTGACTCAAACGTGCTTTCAGGAAATGTTCTTCCAACTTCTAATAAATCTAATAGATATTTACTTGATCCTAATAGTAAATTCAAAGCCAATAATAGAGACGCTAAATATAGGGCAAATATTCAACACAATAACGATTTAGAATTAAAAACAGTTCGAGTAGTTATTATTCCTGTTTCCTCTGCCCACTCTTTTGGTGATGCTATTGAGAAATCATTGCGTAAGCTTATGCCATGCAAAGGAATTTCGGCATTGTGGCTTCTTCATGACGATTCTCGCCCGGCTGATTCGCACTGTTTGGAAGCATTAAGAGAAACTTGGAGAAATAATCCTACTGCTTCTGTATTAGGCGCAAAACAGATTGATTGGCAAGGAAATATTCTTCACAATGTTGGAATGTATGCTTGGCATCACAGCGTTCACACTCTTACCGTTGACGGTGAACCGGATCAAGAACAGTATGACGGTCGTGGAGATGTATACGCAGTATCTTTAGCTGGAGCTTTAGTTACATTGACAGCGTGGCAGACTTTGCGTGGCACGCAACCATGGATGACAACTTTTGGTGAATCTAGAGATTTTTGTCGTCGAGTATCTTTATCTGGCGGGAGAGTAGTTGTAGTTCCCTCTGCTCGTATTGCTCACAGACGAGCTCGTTTAGAGGGTTTGCGTACTCGCGGCGGCGAGGCTAGGACGGAAGAAAAATCCGGACTTAGACATGGTGTAGCTCCTTCGCTTATTGCCAATCAGCGTTACAAATACACTGATGTACGTATGATTTTATGGCCATTTATGTGGATTTTTAGTTTACCGGTGGCGTTAGTCGGTGCTTTACGCTCCTTGCTTGCTAAACATCCTTACGCTGCTTGGGTGCGTCTTATTTTGCCATGGCTTGCTCTTATTCAGTTCCCGCGTGCCATGTTTGCTCGTAGGAGAGTAGCCAGAAACACTCGTGTTCCTCTTAAAAAACTTACACAACTAATCGCAGACCGGCGTCAAGTTGCACGATGGAAAGATCGTAGTGCAGCGTTCAAAGCGCAGCAGCATTGTGTGTTATTAAGTCCTTTAGCAAGACGTCATTTGCATGATCGTGTATTAAGACGTTGGAGTGCCGTTATTCTTGCGTCGCTTTTGCTTTTCGCAGTTATATTGCATTTATATGGTTCTCCTTGGCGTGACATTTTAGGTGGAGCATCCTGGTATTCTCAGCAATGGCTTCCTACAGGTGCTGATTTTAATCAATTATGGAATGCTGCAATTGGATCATGGGTTCCTGATGATGGCTTTGGCCCTGCTATTCCTCCTTCTCCGTGGCTTAGTATTTGGCTATTCTCTTCAGTATTAGTTGGTGCAAACCCGCTACTTGCTATTACACTAATGTTCTTCTTAGCCGCTCCAGCGATGTGTTTGAGCTTCTGGGCATTGGCAGGCGTGTTTACACGTTCCGACACTGTGCGTGTTTGTGCTGGAATTTGCTGGACTATGATTGCAATGGCCTTTGGTTTATTTGCTCGCGGCGATTTGCCAATGCTAATGACGATGGTATTTTTGCCTGCAGCATTTGCGTTTGCTTTCCATGCTGTTGGAATGTACGTAACAGAAGATCCTGTTCGTCCTGTGCCTTCTGTTCAATGCGCTGCATTTGCTGCACTAAGCTTTATGATTCCTGTTGCTGCAGAACCTCAACTTGTTTTGCCTCTTGTTGTTATTTTCATTGCGTCATTTGTTATGGTGCGTTCGCATAGGATTATGTTTTTACTTATGCCAATTCCGTCGATTATGATACTGCTTCCAACAATAGGCAGTGCTATTCGATACGGAGAATCGGGCATGTGGCGTCAATTGTTCTCCAGCATGTCTGTTCCGTTAAGGAGCATACAGGGTGCTCCTCGTGCTCAAGGTTATATTGATGTTCTTCTTCAAGCTTTCAATATGACTTCTGCGCATTTTGCTATTAGCACTCCATTGCTTAGCTTGCGAACAATAATTATGCTGATTTTTGCTGTTCTCGCAGTATTTATGGCTGTGGCATCTTTAGTTCTTCCGTTTGCTCTGCGTGTTTCTAGAATGATGTGGGTTGTGATTATTAGCGGAATGACGTTGGCTCTAGTTGCTGAGCGTATTGCTGTTGCGTCTGATATTAATGGCCCTGTTGCTGCAAGTGTTTTGCCAGGCGTCGCATTATCTACTGTTGGTGTTTTGGCATGCATGTGCATGGTTGCTGGCCAAGCTGTTAGACGTTTTGAGCCTTTGCGTGCTTCTAAGAATAAAGATTATAAATCTACTGAAAAATATAAGACTCGTACAGATAGGCGCGCCGCAATGCGCAGATCTGCACAGCGTTTTATACGTCACGTAATTCGTATTGCTCGTGCTGCTTTGGCAAGTGGAATGTTAGCTATGGCTGTTCTTTTGGGTCTTTTTACGGTATTAAACGGTCCGGCAACATCAATCTCTGCAAGTAGTAATGGCCTACCTATGGTTGTAACTGATTACTTGCGTAAGGATGATACTCATCGCATACTTGCTTTGCGTGCACAAGATAATCATGAGCTATCTATTGCTGTTATGCGCACTTCTAAAGGAGATTCTATTGATCAATCTCCAGCTCTTCGTGTACGACAAGTAATATTTGGAAATTCTCAAAGCAACAAAGCAATATCTCGTGCTGCAGCTCAACTATTATCTCATGCAGATAATAGTGCAATTGAAACGCTAAAGCAGTTAGGTATTGGCGGTATTTATATTGTTGGAGATTCTGTTAATCATAAAATAATTTCAGAATCAAAAATGTCAATACAGCAGTTGCTTCAGCCTTCTTCCAAGCCTCAGCCAAGCAAGGTAAATAAAGAAGCTACGGATAGTCTTATTGCGCATGTAAACGCATCTGAAAGCACACAATTAGTAGTATCTATGCCTCAAGGAACTTATTGCAGGTTTGATGGCATGCCAGATTCTAAGTCGCTTTCAGAAACATCCCCATATTATCGTTCTAGGCCATTAACTTGGAGAATACCTTGGGTAGTGTCCACTGCAATCGTATTGCTAGTATATTGCTTGGTAGCTGTTCCTCGTTTTGGGCGACATAATATGATTGAGCGCTCTGACGATTTGCATGAGGAGGAATTAGATGAGTTGGCGTAAAAATCCTCATGATAGTTCAAAGCATGGTGAAGTGCCTGCGCAATCAGAAATTAAGCAACATAATAAAATGATTGGCGTTGCTGCTCTTGCAACATTTAGCGCAATATTCCTTTTAGTAGTTGCTTGTGTTGTTGCATTGTGTTGCACTATGCCTAATTTTGTAGATAATGCTAATGCTCCAACTAGTAGTGTTTCTCACAGTGTTGGTGTTAGCCGCTTGCAATCTGTATGTCCTATTAGATTATCGCTACCTGATTTGGCGCAATACGGAGATAGCCAATACAACGAATCAGAAGGAGACTTGCAATCTTCTGCTAGATACTCGACTTTTGGTGACGTGTATCGTGCTAGTGTGCACAATATTCGTGATACTAATGACGAATCGACTTTGTTAAGTAAAAAATTAAATAATGACGGAACTTCATCTCTTACTTATGATGGAGATGTAAATCACGATGCGCAAGTTTTAGAAGGGCGTTTATCTAACATTGCTTCTGGCACAGGAATAGCGGCATCAATGGCATCTTGGGCAACTAAAGGTGATGTTCGCGGATTGTCCGCAACAACTTGCTCTATTCCTACCATGAAACAGACTTTCTTGGTTCCAGAGTCAGGTGAAGGTGTTTCTATTCGTTTAGAGGCTTTTAATCCTGCTTCAAAACCAACAGTAGTGCGTGTGCGAGCTTGGTCTGCTAAGCGTGGAAGTAATCCTATTAATCTATCTACTGGAAGTGCTTTTACTGTTCCAGCTCACTCTCACGCGTATTTTGATCTTTCTGCTGCAGCGCCTAAATCTTCTGGATTGTACGTTCAAGTAGAAAGTGAGCAAACACCTATTGCTGCTTTTGTAAAAGTGGTTCATATGAGCGGACTTACAGTGAAAGGTGTTGATATTATTCGAGCTTTAAGCGCTATGTCTTACGAAACTGTTTTGTCTGGAATTAATGAGTCAGAACAAGCAAAAGCATATGTGTGGCCAGATAAAGACGGTAAAGTGACTATTTCTTGGATGAATGATTCTGGAGCTCAAACAGTAAAAGATTTATCTGTAAAATCTCATAATTTGCAAGTTATTGATCTTGGAAAAGTTCCAGAAAAAGTTCATGCTTTAAGTATTACCGGCTCTGTTAAAACGTCTGCAATGATGTCTGTTTCTCGAGATGGTAAAGATGTCCAATCAGATATTGCTTTTATTAGCGCATCTCGTTCTCAAGGAATTAGCGCAATTGTTTCTCCTGTAAGCGCTGAAGAAACGACTTTATATATTGCTTCAACAAGTGATTCTGATTCTTCAGTATTCTTACAAGCAGTTGGCGCATCTGGAATGAAACGTGTTAGCGTTCCTGCACATTCTGTAGTTACCGTTCCAGCATCAGACATATCTCATAATGCCGTAATGTTTACTGTTAAATCAAGCAAAAATATTTCTCTGTCTGCAAGAATTCGTAAAGATGATTTAGACAAAGCTGATGTTGCTGGTATTGCTTGGCTTGCTTCTCAATCATTGGAGCCGCAACAAGCTCAGGTGCATGTTAATAGCGACAATCACATTGTGCAATAAGCTATAATTATATTCCCCAATCAGGGTCAATTTCTTCTGGCCTGCGCCCATATAATTCAGCTAAACGTTGCACAAGCTCATCTCTAATAGCGTATTGAAGCTCTAGTCTGCTTGTTACATGAGTGCATAGGGGAAGACGATACAATACAATTCTAGCTTGCATTCCTCTACTTGCAGGGAATGCTTGAGACATAATGCGCCTATTATGTTCCCACAGTATTGGTTGAGATGGTGGAACATCTTCTACAGCAAATTGAACATCTTTTGTAAGAGCCTTCCAAGCTCCATTAAGGCGTCGAATTTGTGCAGCTACCATGGAATCAAACATTGCGCTAGCAGTACGGTATTGTGGAAGCCTAGTGCCAAATATTGGTGCGCGTAAGCCTCGCCCGTGGCGGTTTCTATAGCGACGTTCCTCCCAAATTACACCTGTCATACTTACACTGTAGGTGAAGGCTAGGGCAATCTTAATTATTAATTTTATTTTTACGGTGTGTGCAATATAAGCACAATATAGGATACTGTTATATAGTATTAAAAGTTAGGAGTAATCTGAATGCTTAAGCCAATAGTGCATGATTGCAATGAGTTAAATCTTGGCTTAAGTATTGCCCAATCTTCTCTTATTGGTTTTGATTTAGATAACACATTGGCTTGTTCCAAGAAACCTATGCTCGTTTCAATGGCAGAGACTTTTAGTAAAATTGTTGATTTAATTCCTGTTGCTATTATTACAGGCGGAAGATTATCTTTAGTTAAAAGTCAAATACTAGACATGCTTACTGAAGGAACTAATCTCGAAAATCTTCATATTATGCCTACTAATGGCACTAGCTATTACAGAATCGACAATAAACAGTCTTTGAAATGTGTTTATGAGCATAAAATTGATCCAAATCAAGCGGAACATGTTATTTCCGTAATACGGGAGTGTGCTGAAAGCATGGGGTTGTGGAAGGCTTCTGGAGATTCAATGCTTTGGGGAGAGCAAATTGAAAATCGTGGTAGTCAAATAACTTTTTCTGCATTGGGTCAGCTTGCTCCAGTTGAATATAAGAAAGCGTGGGATCCAGAAGGAAAACTAAAATCTCAGCTTGCTAAAAGAATTTCTCAATCGCTTCCGAATTTTGCGGTTCGTCAAGGAGGAGATACGAGCGTAGACGTGTATAGGCGAGGCGATGATAAAGCTCAAGCATTACTCACATTAGCTAAATATTGTGATTTTTCTATTAAAAAAATTACTTTTATTGGAGATCATATGGAACCAGGCGGTAACGATTATCCAACCGCTTTTACCGGAGCTTTAGCCGTGCGCGTTAAAAATCCTGAAAATACTTTAACTCTTTGCACTAAAGTTCTTAATTATTTAAGTGCTTAGGTTTAAATATTTAATAAATAGCTTTTAACCACAATGGCATTTTTTATTTTTATAGTTAAATAATTCTATTTTATGCTTACATTATGGCTGGGAGACGCAATGAAATAAGCCACAATAAGATGCAGGCTAAAAGCGTGGCATGCAATAGGGGAGTTGCATGTCACGCATCTGCATCTTTGTGCAAATATTGCAATAGCGCATCTTGCAATAATAATGCTGGCGAAAAGGTATATTCTTCAATCGGCTGGCTAAATTTAATAATTATTTTGTATAATATGATACTTCCAAGAGGCTGTGCCGGTTGCGATACTCCTGATTTAGTATTGTGCGAAAATTGCGTTGACGCTTTTCAACATAACAAGCGTGCTCAATTTAATTCCATGACTTTTGGTTATCGTTATTCTTGCGGAGATTATTCGGGTGTTGTTAGACGCGCAATATTGCAGTGGAAAGATCATGCAGATACAGCATGTGACAAAATATTTGGCTTACTTATTGCAAATCTTGTATTAAAAGTTTTTAGAAATAATATTAAAGACAACTCTTCAAAGAATAGTTTTAATAGTAATGGGCCAATATTGGTAGTTCCTATGCCGTCTTCATCTTCGTCTACAAGGCGTCGCGGACGTCGTCACATTATTCCAATTGCTAATATTGTTGCTGAAAAATTGTGTAACGAAGGTATTGAAGCTAAGGTTGCGAATATTGTTCGCATGGATTCAAGTATTAGTTCAAAATCAGTTCAAACTAGTGGATCTAGAGGTAGGTCTAAAAGAGCTTCGCATGCCTTTTGTGTTAATTATCGCAAGCTAAAAAAACAATCAAATAATCGCAATTTAAAGCATGAGGCAATTATTATAGACGATATTGTTACAACGGGTTCCACAATGAGCAGCTGCGTTTATGCATTGCAGAAAGCTAAAGTAAGCGTTATATCTGGATTTTCCTTAGCATGCGTTAGTAGCTCTGGGGATGGCACAGAAGACTATAAATAGCTGATTTCTTTGAATTATTGCGCTTTATTGTAGTTTAGAGGAAGTGTTATTTCGAAATTAGGGCCGCGCTTGTCATCTACTACCTTAACAGTGCCATTATGTAGTCCAGCTGCCCAACGAGCAATTGACAAACCTAATCCAGTTCCGCCAGACTCAGTACCAATTCTTTTATTTCCCTTAACAAATCTACGGAAAATATCAGCTCGATCTTCTACAGGAATTTGATTACCAAAATTAACTACGTTGCTTACAACAGTATTCTGCAGATGATTAATATGAGCGCTAATTAACACACGAGTTCCGTCGTTTGAATGTTTAAGCGCGTTGGAAATAACGTTAGTAAACAATTGTGAAAGACGGTCTTGGTCTCCTGTTAATTCAATACCATTTTCAATCTGAATGCTAATTTCATGATTATGACCAGCGTCAGCTATTTCAAGAGGCTCAATAATTTCATCAATAAAATCCGCAAAATTAAATGACGTAATATTAAGGCTTTCAGCCCCTGCTTCAACCCTAGATAGGTCAAGAAGAAAAGCAATAAGATCCGCTAATCTGTGTGTTTGGTTCAAAATAGCTTCCATATTGGACTCAGTAGGTTCAACAACCCCATCTGCAAGATTTTCAAGCATCGCTTGCAAAGCAGATACTGGAGTGCGCAACTCATGGCTTACGTTTGCTATAAGTTCGCGTCTCATTTGATCAGCATGCTCAAGTTCCTCGGCCATTTCGTTAAAAGCAAGCGTAAGTTTACCAACTTCGTCGCGTCGATTTTCTACAGCAACTCTTACGGAATAATCACCGTCTGCCATTGCTTCTGAAGCGTCTTTCATTTGACGAAGAGGAGCAGTAAGTCCTCTTGAAAAAACGTAAGTGATTCCTAATGCAACAACCAGTGTTAATGGCATAGCAATCCATCCGTTTAATCCTGTTTTTAGCAAAAACCATGCCATTACGAATGCAATAGCAGTTGCGAACACAATAATCGCAGAAAGTTCAATTTTTAGAGATGAAAAAAATCCAACTGGGCGATTTGGGTAACGGTGTTCTTGCTTATTTTGATTCGATATATTGTTAGATTTTTCCTTGTTAGAAGTATTTTTCTTAAATAAAAGTTTTTTCATAATAGTTAATTAGTTTTAGATTTGCACTAATGATTTATATATAAAATTACATAATAATTATGTAAAAAGTGGTGTTAAATTAGGGTAATTTTTATGAAGCTTGTGATTGAAGTACCTGCTCATAATCATTCATAGGTGGTTCAAAAGCGTAACCTATACCGTGAACTGTGCGAATCCACTCTGAACCAATCTTATGGCGAAGTGACTTAATGTGAGAATCAACAGTTCTTGTGCCGGAAGCATCTGGCCAATCCCATACTTGTTCTAGTAGCTCTTCGCGCTTAAAAACATTATGTGGATGTCTAGCAAAAGTCGCAAGTAAATCAAATTCAGTAGGAGTAAAATGCACTTCCTCATCGTTTAGCATTACTTGGCGTTGACGAGGTTTAATAACAAGCGCTCCAAAATTAAGGGTTCGCTCATTCTCCATGGTTTTTGCTATTTGAGCAGCTCTTTCTACTCGGCGAAGCAATGCTGCGCAACGAGCAATTAATTCGCGAGGAGAAAAAGGCTTAGTCATATAATCATCAGCGCCAGCGCTTAATCCGACTATTTTATCTGCTTCTGCATCTCTAGCAGTAAGCATAAGAATAGGGACGGGTCTTTTTGCAATAATCCTACGCGTAGCCTCAATGCCATCCATTATTGGAAGCATAATATCCATGATTATAAGATCAGGTTTAAGCTGTTCTGCCGCTCTAACAGCAGATGCTCCATCAGCAGCAACTCTAGCTCTCCAGCCTTGAGCAGTAATGCGTTGTGCAATTGCTGTAGCAAGATCTGGCTCATCTTCAACCACAAGAATGGTACGAAGCGTGTTGCTAACCGATGGAGCATTTAGCATATTTTTTAATAAACCTTTCAGTGTTGTACTGGCTTTAAGAATACCGCACCTAACGCTGGAACGGTAATTCTTGCTGAGTATGGGCGAGAATGATATTCTTCAGCAGCTGCAGTAAATGTGCCATTGTGAATATCAGAACCGCAATACTTTGCGTCATCGGTTGTGAGTATCTCTTCCCACTGGCCGCCCTTTGGCAACGCAACCTGGTAGTCTTGCCAAGCTTGACCTGAGAAGTTTACTACTACAACAATTTCTTCGCCGTCATCGCCAATACGCATGTAGCTTAATGCGTTGTGGTCGGAATCGTCACTTGTAAGCCACTGGAAACCATCAGGAGTAAAGTCTTGACTCCAGAAAGCTCTAGAACTCTTATACAAGGCGTTCAAATCTGCAACAAGCTTTTGCACTCCTTGATGGAATGGCCACTGCAATTCATTCCAGTTAAGAGAAGTATTGAAGTTCCATTCGCTGGACTGTCCAATTTCACCGCCCATAAACAGCAAGTTCTTGCCTGGGTGAGACCACTGGTACGCAAGCAAAGCACGCAAGCCTGCGAACTGTTGCCATTCATCTCCTGGCATCTTTCCAAGCAGTGAACCCTTGCCATATACGACTTCATCGTGGCTTAATGGCAACACGTAATGTTCAGAATACGCGTAAACCATAGAGAAGGTAATCTCATTGTGATGCCAGCGACGATTAATTGGCTCTTCCTTAAGGTATTGCAATGTGTCGTGCATCCAACCCATGTTCCACTTCAAGCCGAAGCCTAAGCCGCCCATATCGGTTGGTGCTGTTACTCCCTGATAAGCAGTAGATTCCTCAGCAATCATCATGATGCCAGGATTATTCTTGTAAGCAGTAGCGTTTGCTTCCTTAATGAAATCAATAGCTTCAAGGTTTTCTCGACCGCCGTAAATATTTGGTCTCCACTGCCCATTTTCTCGACTGTAATCCAAGTAAAGCATGGAAGACACTGCATCGACGCGCAGTGCGTCAACGTGGTACTCATCCAACCAGAAGCAAGCATTGGCAACAAGGAAGTTGCGAACTTCGTGGCGACCAAAGTTGAAGATATAAGTACCCCAATCAGGATGTTCTCCTCGCATAGGATCAGGATCTTCATAAAGTGCCGTACCGTCGAAACGACCAAGAGCGAAGTCATCCTTAGGGAAGTGGGCAGGAACCCAATCCATAATGACACCAATTCCTGCTTTGTGAAGCTTATCTACAAGGTACTTAAAGTCATCAGGGGAGCCGAGTCGAGAATCTACAGCATAGTAGCCTGTAACCTGGTAGCCCCAAGATCCAGAGAATGGGTACTGTGTAAGAGGCATAAACTCAACGTGAGTAAAGCCTTCTTTTTGCACGTAGTCAACCAAGTGGTCAGCAAGCTCGCGATAATTACCTAAATCGCGATTCCAACTGTTAGCTTGTATTTCGTAAATACTTATTGGGCCATTGTGTGCATCAGTTTTTGCACGCTTATCCATCCAATCGGTATCGTGCCACTTAAATTCAGAATCGACAACAATGGATCCAGTATTTGGTGGAACTTCATGAGAGCGTTCCATTGGATCGGCCTTCATAATCCAGTTGCCAGACTGCGTAAGAATTTCATACTTGTATACTTCGCCAGCTGTAACACCTGGAATGAAAAGTTCCCAAATTCCTGAAGATCCAAGGGAGCGCATTGCGTGACGTCGGCCATTCCAGTAATTAAAGTTTCCAACAACTCGAACTGCGCGAGCATTCGGCGCCCAAACAGAAAAAGCAGTGCCGGTTACTTTCTTTACCATCTTACCTGTTTCAGGAGAAACAAGACCCCAAGAATCGGTAATAGTCTTAATATGCGCGCCTAACGCTTCCCAAAGACGTTCATGACGACCTTCGCCGAACAGGTACATATCAAGATCGCCAACTTGAGGCAAATAGCGATACGGGTCATCGTCTGTTGATTCAGAGCCGTCAATTTCTACAGTATGAACGCGGTAGCTTGGCACAGACCAAGTTTTACTTTTCGCATGCTTTACTGCAGGAATAACAGCGGTAAAAATGCCATTATATTCATGCTTAGCTTCGTATTCTCCGCTCTTGGTGAGAATTACTACTTTCTTTGCCATTGGGCGTAAAACGCGGACGGTTACAGTGTCAGCACCTTTGTCAGTTCCAAGGTGGCCGCCGAGAACCTCATGTGGATTGTAATACTCTGCATTGCTCACCGCAGCTAATACGTCCTGACGGACTGGGACTGCGACTGCATCTTCATTGATGTTAGTAACTGTACTCATGTTGACTATCATACATGGTTTATTGCTATAAGTCGCGTGTGTTTCGCAGTATTGTGAAAAATTTATGAAAGTTTTTTCAAGTCTTGCCCTTATGGGAAACTGTTATGAGTTTTTCTGTGCGTACGGAGGGTTCTGTTGGAATATCAAGTCGGCGATATGGTCGTCTATCCTCGTCACGGTGCAGCTCGTGTTGAAGAAATAAGTGAGCGCACTGTAAAAGGTGTAACTCGTCAATATCTGCGCTTAGTAGTGTTGTCGTCAGATGGTTTGGAAATTAATGTACCAGTAGACAATGTTAAAAAAGTAGGCGTACGTGACATTGTTGGGGCTCAAGAAGTAGCAAAAGTTTTTGAAATTTTGCGCACTCCAATTATTGAAAAAGAAATGAATTGGTCTAGGCGGTACAAGCTTAATGTTGAGAAGATTGCCACCGGTGATGTGAACAATATTGCTGAAGTTGTGCGTGATTTATCTCAACGCGATGTAGATGAGCATGGTCTGTCTGCTGGCGAAAAGCGTATGCTTTCACGCGCTCGCAGTATTCTAATTTCTGAAATTGCTTTGTCTGAAAAGATTGATGAATTGGAAGCTGAGCGTCTTCTTGATGTAAATCTTGGCTACAAAGACCCCCAGGAAGGTGATGATAAGCATCATACTTGCGCGCCTGATGAGCCTGCATCTCAGACTTTATTGCTTTTAGAAGAGCGTAATAAAAAAGCAAAAAAGAAGTAAGTCTAAATTTTTAATTAGTTAATTTAGTTAATTTAATAATGTAACTGTTTTACAAATTAAATTAATTGTTAGATTTCAGCAATAAAAAATCTCTTGCACCATATGATGCAAGAGATTTTTTGTTATAGCGATTGAAGCTTTGTTACTGTTTACTTGCCTGGATCTTGCTGACCCTGATTTGAATTCTTAGGATCAGTATTCTTGGCTATAGTTGGCTTCTTAGTAATAGGTTTCTTTGGTGAATCTTGATCATCAATATTCTTGCGCATATCTTTTGTATCGTTAAGAGAGTTTTGAAGATCATCGCAAATTTTCAAAATCCACTGATCTAGCTGATTGGCATACTTAGGCATAAGCTCACTTACGCGTACTGTCGACGTGTAGCTTCTACCAGCAATACCATTTAGAAGATTAAGAACATCATTGCCTTGCTGACTATCACTAATAAGAACATCAATCTTACGATCTTCAATGAGCTTTTGGAATTCTTCTACACTTGAACGTTGTGGTTCAGTGTTATTGCTTATAGCGTCAGAATATTCCTTAGGAGCTGCATCCTTTACGTTCATGTCTGCCATAAGCCAGAACAGAATTGGCGAGGTTGAAGCATATTTTGCATCACTATGATTTTTAGCAAAATCACTAATAGAACTTGCTAATTTCTTTTCGCTATTTTGCCATTCAGATAGTCGCTGAGCAAAATCATGCTTCTTAGCCGGAAGAACCTTTGAGAAAGTATCAGCCATTGATGAAGCCATAGCTTCTCTTGCATCGTGAGAGAACCACAAGTACGGATTATCTCCATTTAATGCACCAACTGTTGCAGCTGCACTGATAGTTTCAGCCTTTTTTGGATGCACTTTAGAAGCCCAATCGTCGTATCCTGCGCCGTTTGTAATTAATACTTGCGCATCCTGCATATTTTCCAAGTCTTTTGGTTTAGGCTTAAAAGATGAAATATCAGTATTTGCACCAGCCATTATCGATTCGACTTTAACGTCTTTACCGCCGATTTCTTTAGCCAAGCTGCCCCAAGTATCTACAGTAGATACAACAGTTATTTGTGTTGCTGCTTTAGGTTTTTCTTTTGGCTTTTCTACCTGCTGACCGCATGCCGAAAATCCAAGAAGTACTGCAGATGCAATAAGGCATGTTGAAACGGTTTTGCCAAATTTTTTTGCCGCGCAAATAATGGTACGCATCACTGTGGCTCCTTCTTTGATAATAGTGCGTCGGCGCACATTAGTTTTGCTTGTCGACTAATACACTTCTATACCTCACGATAGCCTATCCTTACGAATTGTGCGAGTTGGGAGGCATATTTATGGTTATTGTTCTTGATGGTAAAGCACTTGCTGGCAAAATTAAGGAAGATTTGTCTGCACGCGTTGCGCTATTGCGTAAAAATGGTATTGAACCGGGATTGGGTACTCTACTTGTTGGGAATGATCCTGGATCATTAAAGTATGTTGCTGGAAAACACAAAGATTGCGAAGAAGTTGGGATTCGTTCAATCAGATGTGATTTGCCAGAAGATGCTAGTGAAGATGACATTCTTAAAGCAGTTGAGCAATTGAACAATGATCCGCTTTGTACAGGTTTTATTGTGCAATTGCCTCTTCCTAAGGGCGTGGATTCTCAAAATATTATTGCGGCAATAGACCCTGCAAAAGATTGTGATGGAATGCATCCTTATAATCTAGGCGAGCTTGTGATGCATATTTCTGGAGATATTACAACGCCTTTGCCGTGTACTCCTCGTGGAATTTTAGCTTTGTTAGACGAGTATGGAATTAATCTTTCTGGTAAAAACGTTTGTGTTCTCGGTCGAGGAATCACGGTTGGGCGAACAATCGGTCTGCTTCTTACGCGCAGGGGAGTAGATGCAACTGTTACACTATGCCACACTCATACTAAAAATTTGCAGGAAATTATGCGTGGATCTGACGTTATTATTGCTGCAATGGGCTGTGCTGGTTTTGTTAAGCCAGAAGATATTAAACCTGGTGCAGTTCTAGTTGACGTTGGCGTATCTCGCATATTTGATGAGGAAGCGGGAAGATATCGTATAAAAGGCGATGTGGATGTTGCTTGCCGTGAGATTGCTGGAGCATATTCTCCAAATCCTGGTGGAGTAGGCCCTATGACACGCGCTATGCTTCTTGCGAATGTTGTTGATATGGCTGAAAGAAAGCTTCAAAATTAATATTTCGACACTCCCGGACTAAAACGGCAATTTTGGCTAGGCCTGCCTATAAACTAGCTCTTTGTGTGCGTAGTATCGCGCATAACTATAACTAAATATCGAGTAATATCCACCCCAAGAAGAAACCACTAATAAATAATGGCAGAGAATAATAACGAAGTCGCCAAGGTTGCGATTAATGATATTGGCACCGAAGAAGACTTCATCAAGGCAGTCGATTCAACCATCAAGAATTTTGATGATGGTGATTTAGTTGAAGGTACCGTCGTAAAGATTGATCACGACGAAGTATTGTTGGATATCGGCTACAAGACTGAAGGTGTAATTCCTTCCCGTGAACTTTCCATCAAGAAAGACGTTGATCCAGATGATGTCGTTGAAGTTGGCGACACCATTGAAGCCCTTGTTGTTACTAAGGAAGACAAGGAAGGACGTCTTATTCTCTCCAAGAAGCGTGCACAGTATGAGCGTGCTTGGGGTGACATCGAGAAGATTAAGGATGCAGACGGCATCGTTGAAGGTACAGTTATTGAAGCTGTTAAGGGCGGCTTGATTGTAGACATCGGTCTTCGTGGCTTCTTGCCAGCTTCCCTCGTTGAAATGCGTCGCGTTCGCGATCTTTCCCCATACATTGGCCAGAAGATTAAGGCTAAGATTCTTGAGCTCGATAAGAACCGCAACAACGTTGTGCTTTCTCGTCGTCAGTTCCTTGAGGAAACCCAGTCCGAAGTTCGCGAGACCTTCCTCTCGCAGCTTAAGAAGGGTCAGATTCGCGAAGGCGTTGTGTCTTCTATCGTAAACTTCGGCGCATTTGTTGACCTCGGCGGCGTTGACGGCCTCATTCACGTGTCTGAGCTTTCTTGGAAGCACATCGATCACCCATCTGAGGTTGTTAAGGTTGGCGATAAGGTTACCGTTGAAGTTCTCGACGTTGATCTCGATCGCGAACGTATTTCCCTTTCCCTTAAGGCAACTCAGGAAGATCCATGGCAGCGCTTCGCTCGCACCCATGTTCCTGGACAGGTTGTTAAGGGCAAGGTTACCAAGATCGTTCAGTTCGGTGTGTTCATCTCCGTTGAAGATGGTATTGAGGGCTTGGTTCACATTTCTGAGCTTGCAAACCGTCACGTAGAGAACCCAGAAACTGTTGTTAAGGCTAACGAAGAAGTATTCGTGAAGGTTATCGACGTTGATCTTGATCGTCGTCGTATCTCCCTCTCCTTGAAGCAAGCTACTGAAGCTGTCGATCCAAATTCTGAAGATTTCGATCCAGCTCTCTACGGCATGCCAGCTGAATATGATGCTGAAGGTAACTACAAGTACCCAGAAGGCTTCGATCCAAACACTAATGAGTGGATGGCTGGATACGAGCAGCAGCGCGAAGAGTGGGAAGCTCAGTATGCTGCAGCTCACGAGCTTTGGGAAGAACACAAGGCATTCGCTGCTAAGGAACTCGCAGCTGCAGCTGAATCTGCTGCCGCTGACGGCCAGAGCGAAGAAGCTGAAAAGAAGCCAACTAAGGAAGAGAAGAAGGAAGAAGTTGCTTCCAACTATTCTTCTGAGGCTTCTAACGAAGGTGCTTTAGCTGATTCCGATCAGCTCGCAGCTTTGCGCGAACAGCTTTTGAGCGAAAAGAAGTAGTTTTCTACTTTCTACTAGAAGCTTATTAACAATTGCCCTGGTGAGTGATCATCGGGGCAATTTTGTTTATGTTTTACTACTATTTTGAGTATGTTTTGCGAGTATTTTTGTGACTCAAGTTTTGTAATTAAATATAGGTACAATTAATTTTCTTTTAAGAATCATGATTATATGATGCTTTTAAGCATTAATCATAATTATTAAAAGGATTGGTGAAGATTATGAGCACGTTTGACAACAATCAGAAAAATGCTCAGTCCCCTTCGTACGATGGGAATAGTGAGGAGAACGCTAAAGCAACTTTAGTAAGCTCGCGCAATAAAATTGTTGCAGGTTTGCTAGCGATTTTCTTAGGCACATTAGGTATTCACAATTTCTATCTTGGTTTTAAAGGCAAGGCGATTGCACAGCTGCTTATTTCTGTTCTTTCCTTTGGTTTTCTGTTGATCATTACAGCAATATGGGCATTGGTTGAGGGTATTTTGATTCTTTGCTCAAAGCCTGGAACTAAGTGGCACAAAGATGCTGATGGTGCTGAGTTAAAGGATTAGTGTTTTATAATTATTGTTAATAAATAAGATGCCCTGGTGAGTGATTATCTGGGCATCTTTTAATATCTTTAGTAATAACGCTTTTATTTATTAATTTTTTATTATATAGTTTTTAAGAAAATAAATTTCTTACGAGAGAAAGTGTAATTATTGTGAGTGATTTAGATAATCAAACTGGAGATTACGCCGGCTCTGACGGACAGCCACAGTACGGACAGCCACAGTACAATGATCTGTCTCAGCAGTACAACCAGGCTCAGCCACAATATAACGACCAATCCCAGTATGGTGCTCAGCCTCAGTACAATGCTCAGCCACAGTATGGTCAGTACTCTCAGTCTGCTCCTCAGTACAATCAAGCGTCTTCCTACTCTAACTATGGGTCTAATAATTATTCATCAAACACATACAGAAGCTCTCGTAACAAGATTGCTGCAGGCCTGTTAGCGATTTTCTTGGGCGCTTTGGGTGTGCACAATTTCTATCTTGGTTTTAAAGGCAAGGCTATTGCCCAGCTTCTTATTTCTATTCTTTCTTTCGGCTTGCTGGCTTTTGTTTCTGGAATTTGGGCATTTATTGAAGGAATTTGCATTCTTTGCTCTCAGCCTGGTTCTAAGTGGCATAAGGATGCCGATGGTGCTGAACTTCAAGACTAATTTTACAATTACTATTTAGCATATAATGCCCCGGTAATTATTTACTGGGGCATTACTTATAATTTATATATGACAATAATGCGTATTGCGATAACGGGCGGAATTGCTGCCGGAAAATCTACAGTAGTAAACCATTTGCATTCGCTTGGCGCTTTTGTTATAGATTACGATGTTTTAGCGCGTAAAGTGGTGGAACCAGGAAGTGCAGTATTGCAGCGAATCGTAGGAATTTTTGGGGAAAATGCCGTTTTGGAAGACGGTTCTTTAAATCGTGCGTTTATTGCAGAGCATATTTTTGGAGATGACGATGAACGTAAGCAAGCGTTAAGTAAGCTTGAGGATGTAATTCATCCTGCTATTTATGATTGTGCAAAGACTTTAGAAAGCGAATATAAAATCGAATATTCTAGTAAAATTTCTAAAGAAAATCGCAATGAAATAAGCAGTATAAGCTCGGTTATTGTGCACGATATTCCACTTCTTGCGCAAGTAATTGACAGCATTCCATTCAGTTTTGACCATATTATTACTATTGAAGCGCCTAAAGAAATTCGCGTTAAGCGAATGATAAGCGAGCGAAATATGACGGAGAGACAAGCTTTAGCGCGCATAAATAGTCAGCTTCCAAGTAAAGCTCGAAAAGCTATGGCAGATTTTGTTGTAGATTCAACGAAACCGATGGAATCTATGCTTAAAAGTGTTGACAATATGCTGAAAACATGGCTGCAAGAAATAAACAATAAACAATCAAAGCGCTGAAATGGCAAAATTGGGGAAGTAAAAGATTATGTCGAATAAAATTCAGCGCACAAACAAGCCGTTTGTTGTAAAAGCTCCGTACAAGCCTTCGGGTGATCAGCCGCAAGCAATAGAAGCGTTGGCGAATCGCATTGAAAACGGCGAAAATGACGTTGTTTTAATGGGTGCTACGGGAACTGGTAAAACTGCTACAACTGCTTGGCTTATTGAGCGTTTGCAGCGTCCTACTCTTATTATTGAGCCGAATAAAACTTTAGCGGCTCAGCTTTGCGCGGAGTTTCGTGAGCTTATGCCAGATAATGCCGTGAGCTATTTTGTGTCTTACTACGATTACTATCAGCCAGAAGCGTACATTCCGCAAACAGACACGTATATTGAAAAAGATTCCAATATTAACGACGATGTTGAGCGGCTTCGTCATGCTGCTACAGCGAATTTGCTTACTAGACGCGATTGCGTTGTTGTGGCTACTGTTTCTTGCATTTATGGACTTGGTACTCCAGAGGAGTATGCAGAGAGAATGCTTATGCTAAACGTTGGCCAGCAGCTTGAGCGAGATACGCTTCTTCGCCAGTTTGTGAGCATGCAATATAAGCGCAACGATATTGCTTTTACGCGTGGAACTTTTAGAGTGCGCGGAGACACTGTTGAGATTATTCCAGTGTACGAAGAATTAGCTGTGCGAATTGAGTTATTTGGTGACGAAATCGACAGAATTACAATGTTGCATCCTCTTACAGGAGAAGTGATTCGCCAGGAGAGTAGCGTTCATATTTTCCCAGCATCTCACTACATTGCAGGGCCAGAGCGCATGGAACGCGCGCTAGAGGCTATTGAAAAAGAGCGTGACGAACGCGTTGCACAACTTAAAAAGCAGAACAAATTGCTGGAAGCTCAGCGTTTAGAAATGCGAACTACATATGATCTGGAGATGCTGCGTCAGGTTGGTGTGTGCCCAGGAGTGGAAAATTATTCTAGGCATTTTGACGGACGCGATGCAGGCACGCCTCCGCATACGCTGCTTGACTTTTTCCCAGACGACTTTTTGCTAGTTTTAGACGAGTCGCATGTAACAGTGCCGCAAATCGGAGCCATGTATGAGGGTGATGCTTCGCGCAAAAGAACGCTTGTGGAGCATGGCTTTAGGCTGCCTTCTGCAATGGATAATCGCCCGTTAAAGTGGAAAGAATTTTTGGAGCATGTTGGTCAAACTGTGTATCTTTCTGCAACGCCTGGAGATTATGAGTTGGGGCTTTCTGACGGCGTAGTTGAGCAGATTATTCGCCCAACTGGTTTGCTTGACCCTAAGATTGAGGTTCGACCTGTGGAAGGTCAGGTTGACGATTTGCTTGCGGAAATCAAGGAGCGAGTGGCAAAAGATGAGCGTGTGCTTGTTACTACTCTTACGAAGAAAATGGCGGAAGACTTAACCGAGTACTTTTTGGAGCTTGGAATTAAAGTTGAGTACTTGCATTCAGATGTTGATACTTTGCGCAGAGTGGAGCTTTTGCGCGAGCTTCGCGAAGGCAAAATTGATGTGATTGTTGGCATTAATTTGCTTCGTGAGGGTTTGGATTTGCCGGAAGTCTCGCTTGTTGCGATTTTGGATGCAGATAAGGAAGGTTTCTTAAGATCTTACCGCTCGCTTATTCAGACGATTGGTCGTGCTGCTCGTAACGTTTCTGGAACTGTTCTTATGTATGCGGATACTGTTACTGATGCTATGAGCAAGGCGATTAGCGAGACAGAACGCCGTCGCGAAAAGCAAATCGCGTATAACAAGGCTCATGGAATTGATCCTAAGCCTTTGCGAAAGAAGATTAGTGACGTGAACGACATGCTTGCTAAAGAAGATGTTGATACGCAAACTTTGCTAGCAGGCGGTTACAGGAATGCTAATAAGGCTGGGAACTCGCATTATGGCGTGCCAAAAGAGCCAAATCTTGGGCAGCAAAGCAAAGAAAAGCGTATGGCAAATGTTTCTGCGTTGCCACAAGACGATATTATGTCGCTGATTAAAAATTTGAGCGAGCAAATGCATGTTGCTGCGCAGCAGTTGCAATTCGAGTTGGCTGCTCGTTTGCGCGACGAAATACGCGATTTAAAGAAAGAGTTGCGGCAAATGGATGAGGCTAATAAGTAAGGGTAATGAGTGAGCGCAGCTAGTCGTGGTTAATTTTAATGAATAAATAGGCGCGAGTTTTGCCTATAGGTCACAATTTGCTGGTACACTATTACTCGGAAAGTGGGTATTTTCCCATTTAAAAATAAACAAAGGAAATAGGTAGGCATTATGCGTAAAGCCAAAATTGTTGATACCATTGGTCCAGCTACAGAATCGTTGGAAGGTATTACCAAGCTTGTTGAAGCTGGTATGGATGTTGCTCGTTTGAACCGTTCTCACGGCACTCCTGAAGATCATTTGCGCGTTTACAACAATGTTCGTGCAGCTTCCAAGTCCACTGGCCGCAATGTTGCTGCTCTTGTTGATTTGCAGGGTCCAAAGATTCGCTGTGGTTGGTTCAAGAAGAACGCTGATGGTGAAGATAAGGTTTATTTGGAAGAAGGCCAGGAGTTCATCATTACTACTGATGATGTTGAAGGAGACGAGCATCGCACTTCCACAACCTTCAAGGGCTTGCCAGGAGATTGCCATGCAGGCGACCCAATTCTTATTGATGATGGTAAGGTTCGTCTTGAGGTAACTAAGGTTGAAGGCAACGACGTTCACACTAAGGTTATTGTTGCTGGCCCAGTTTCCAGCCACAAGGGCATTAACCTTCCAGGCGTTGCAGTTTCTCTTCCAGCTTTGACCGAAAAAGATGAGTCTGATCTTCGTTGGGCTATTCGCACTGGCGCTGACATTATTGCTATGTCCTTCGTGCGTTTTGCTACCGATATTGATCGCGCTCACGAAATCATGGACGAAGAAGGTCGTCGTATTCCAATCGTCGCCAAGATTGAAAAGCCACAGGCTGTTGAAAACTTGGAAGAGATTGTTAAGACCTTCGATGGCATTATGGTTGCTCGTGGTGATATGGCTGTGGAAATGCCTCTTGAAGAGGTTCCACTTGTTACCAAGCGCTGCATTGAGCTTTCTCGCCGTTATGCAAAGCCAGTTATCGTTGCTACCGAAGTTCTTGGCACAATGGTTAACTCTCCAGTACCAACTCGTGCAGAAGCTTCCGATTGTGCTAACGCTGTTCTCGATGGTGCTGACGCAACAATGACTTCTAACGAAACTGCTGTTGGTAAGTATCCAGATGTTACTGTAAAGACTATGTCTCGCATTTCTCAGTATGCTACCGAGAATGGCTATGATCGCATTCCTGCAGTTGAGCTTGATATGTCTAGCACCGGCGCAGTTTCCTCTGCAGCTGTTGATTTGGCAGATAAGCTTAACGCTAAGGCTATTGTTGCCTACACTCAGACTGGTCGTACGGTTCATCGTATTTCCCGCGAACGTCCAACTGCTCCAATCTACGGATTGACCAACAATGAGCACACTTATCACTGGTTGGCTTTGAGCTGGGGTACTGAAGGATTCTTGATTAGTGAAGATTATCACGATATGAATCGTCACGATTTGATGATTTTCACCGACAAGGTTCTTCGTGAGGCTGGTAAGGTTTCAGATGGTGACCAGATTGTTATCTTGAGCACTGCTCAGGGTGAGCGTCAGGCTGGTTGTACTGACTCCATCTACGTTCACACAGTTGGTGCTTGCGACTAATATTACGCGGTTTTGCACATGCGTTTAGTATGATTTAATTTTTTAATTATTTACTTGCGCATGTGTAGGACGTATAACGTGTAACGTATAAGTTGTGACTTGTAATGCGCGCTTCCTATCTGTAGGTTGCGCGCATTGCTTGTATTTAATCGCAAATATTCAATATTGCGACACGCGCAAAACGCCTTAACTATTTGCATGCAGCTTAAAGTGTGCTATAGTCGACAAGTCGCAAAAAATTGCGAAAAATTGAAGATGCCCCTGTATCCCAATTGGTAGAGGAAACAGCCTCAAAATCTGTGCAGTGTGAGTTCGAGTCTCACCGGGGGCACGTGCACAACGTCACTTAGCTTGCTGAGTGACGTTTTTTTATTTCGTTTTAATATTCAGACATAAACAGTAAAGCGTATAATAATAAAAGCATTTTCGCACAATAAAACAATGAATGTGCTGTACGTGATGTGAAAGGAACAAAGATGATCCGCAGTGCAAAATTGCAAGTAGGTAAGCGTAAAAAAAGTAATTATGCTAGCGAATTAATCAATAATTACAAGCATAAATTAATGTTTGTATTTGCGTCATTCGCTGCTGTAGCAACAATATTAATGTGTGTGTTTACCATTGTTCCAAACTCTTCGGCATTTGCTTCAACTAAATCAACAAACAGCCTTCCACAAAAGGGCGTTATTGTTACAGCTTTTCAGCAAAACTGGAGGAGTATTGCCAAGGAGTGCAAAGAAACGTATGGTCCTGAAGGTGTTAAGTATGTTCAGGTGTCTCCTCCGGAGGATCATATTAAAGGAAAAGCGTGGTGGACTTCTTACCAGCCTGTTAGTTACAATCTAAATTCCAAACTTGGCACTGAAGATGAGTTTAAGAATATGATTACTACGTGTAAAGCTGCGAAGGTTGGAATTATTGTTGACGCTGTAATTAACCACACAACAGGCGCTGATAATAAAGACACTATTGGTGTTGGTGGCAGTAAATATGATGCTGCAAATCAGAGCTATCCTGATGCTGGTTACACAAAAGATGATTTCCATCAAATAGATAGAGATATTTACACGTATAGTGATGCTCAAGTAGTTTGGAATTATCGTTTAGTTGGTTTGCTTGATTTGGATACTTCTAAGCCGCATGTGCAAAAAACTCTTGGTAACTATTTTGCAAAATTGCTAAAAATGGGTGTAGCTGGCTTCCGCGTGGACGCTGTAAAGCATATTGCGCCAAACGAGATGCAAGCTATTAAAAAAGCTGCAGCAGAGGCGAGTGGAATTAAGCCTGAACACATTTGGTGGATGCAGGAAACGATTGGGGACAGTAATGGTGCGAAAGAAAATCAGCCAAATAAATATGTTGGAACTGGTGAAGTAGACGAGTTTGAGTATTCGTATCGTTTGCGAAATTATTTTTATGGTTCAATTGACAATTTGAAGCATATTACAGATGGTCTTATTCCTAATAAGAGTGCTGCTATTTTTGTTACGAATTGGGATACTGAGCGAGATAATGCCACAAGTGTTCTTACTTATAAAGATGGCAAATTATATGAGCTTGCGAATGCTTTTATGCTTGCTTACCCGTATGGTACGCCAAATATTTACTCTGGATACAAGTTTAGTGCGCGGGATGTTGGTGCTCCTGGTGCAACTGAAACGTCTGTGCCAGATGCAAGCTGTGGTAAGGATTCAAAGTGGCAGTGCACTCAACGCTGGACTTCAATTCGAGGCATGATTGGCTTCTATAATGCTGTTAAAGGCACGAAAGTAACTAAGTGGCAGGATGACGAAAGTAATAATATTGCTTTTAGTCGCACAAATAAGGGTTTCTTCGCTATTAATAATGACGATAAGCAAAATGATGTTAACTACAATACTGATTTGCCGGATGGCGAGTATTGCAATGTCTATGCATCAAAGAATTGCGAAAAGACTGTAACTGTTAGCGGTGGGAAAGTTGAAACTACAATTCCTTCTCATTCTGCAGTGGCATTGCATGTTAATGCTGTAAAGCACTTTGGTAGCAATTCTGCAATTAATAAAATACTTCTGGTATTTGTTGCTATTTTTATAGCTTTGGTTGTGGCTCTTGCAGTTAGATTTAGGAAGCGTGTAAAGGATGTAGCTAAAGATAATGGAGCTAAATAAATAAGTTAAATTGTGAAGTGATAAATAAATTGTTACAAATAGAAAAGTATAAATAAACCTGTATAGCGTATGACATTTTTGCAGTTTAAATATAATTATTGCAATGTTGTCAATTTATGTTATACTAAGCAATGCATATAACGCATATGAGACGAGGGTAGATACATTGTTGTACTGCCCTCGTTTTATGTGTTGTTGCTATCGGCAAGCCAAAGAAGAATATTGCTGATACCAATGGAGGAAAGGATACTGATGACTCGTCATCGACATCTTGCATCGAAGATTATTTCTATTGTTGCCGCTCTTTCAATGCTTGTGACAGGATTTGCTGTTGCAGGCAGTGCAAGCGCTGTTACTAGCGGGGGGGGGTCTACCAATAGCAAAGAAACTTCTACTAATGTAACTCTTAAAAGTAAGGGTGTTATTGTTACTGCGTTTCAGCAAAATTGGAAGAGTATTGCTCAAGAATGCACTAAAACTTACGTCCCTGAGGGTGTGAAGTATGTTCAGGTTTCTCCGCCGCAAGATCATATTAAAGGTAAAGCTTGGTGGACTTCTTACCAGCCTGTGAGCTATAAATTAAATTCTAAACTTGGTACTGAAGCTGAGTTTAAGCAGATGATTACTACTTGCAATGCGGTAGGTGTTGGAATCATTGCTGATGCTGTGATTAATCACATGACTGGCGCTGATAATAAAGATACTGTTGGTGTTGGAGGAAGTAAATATGATGCGTCTAATCAGTCCTTCACAGACGCTGGATACACTAAGGATGATTTCCATAAGAGCACTGAAAATATTAAAGATTACACGAATGCTGAAGAAGTTTGGACTCACAGACTTGTTGGTTTGCTTGATTTGGATACTTCTAAGCCGCATGTTCAGCAAGTGTTAGGCAAGTACTTTGCAGATTTGTTGAAACTTGGCGTTGCTGGTTTCCGTGTGGACGCTGTTAAACATATTTCGCCAGAAGATATGAGAGCTATTAAAGCTTCTGCCATAAAGCAATACAATGAAGGCGTTGACGACAGCAAAAAGATTAATGACATTTGGTGGATGCAGGAAACTATTGGAAACCCTTCAGAAGCTGCACAAATTAAGCCTGCTGCACATTTGAATGAAGGCGAAGTTAACGAGTTTGGCTACTCTTACCAGCTTAAGCAAAACTTCAAAGGCTCTCTTATTAAATCAGATAAGCCTCTGAACAAAATTCAAGACGGAATGGTTCAAAGTGATAAAGCTTCGATTTTCGTTACGAACTGGGATACTGAGCGCGGTAACAGTGTGCTCACATATAAAGATGGCCGTCGTTACGCTTTAGCAAATGCATTCATGCTCGCATGGCCATACGGCACTCCAAACGTGTATTCCGGATACAAGTTTGACACTCATGATGAGGGCGCGCCTGGTGCATCTGATACGTCTGTTCCAGATGTATCTTGCGGCAAAGATTCAAAGTGGCAGTGCACTCAGCGTTGGACTTCGATTCGTGGAATGATTGGATTCTATAATGCTGTTCAAGGCGCGAAGGTTACGAATTGGCAGGATGATGGCGACAATAATGTTGCATTTAGCCGTGAAGGCAAAGGCTTCTTAGCAATCAACAATTCTCTTGACGAAAAAGAAGTTTCTTACAAGACTGATTTGCCAAATGGTGAGTATTGCAACGTTTATGCTGCAGGAGACTGCTCTAAGACTGTTAAAGTTGAAAATGGTGTAGTTAATGCGAAAATTGGCGCTCGCGAAGCAGTAGCATTGCATGTTAATGCCACAAAATCCAAGCATCCAGCTGGCGCTGCTACAGACCCGTCTGATCCTCAATATGGTGAAGAAAAGCCTGATGCAGGTATGCCAGAAGATCCTAAAACAACTATTTACTTTAAGCCAGACGAAAAGTTTAAGGATAAGAAAGTATATGTTCATTACGGCATAGGCTCAAGCTGGACGTCAGGTCATGGCGAAGAGATGCAAAAGGCTTGCGATGGTTGGTATAAGCATACGATTAAAACCAATGGTAAAGCTTATGAAGCAGTGTTTAATGATGGTGAAAACTACTGGTATCACGAGGGAGAGAATAATAACTTTAAGATTCCAGCTCATACTGATTCATATGTAGCTCAAGATCACAAGGGTAGTGTTGGAGTAAATCCTTGCCCAGTAAAATATGAGCCAAAGACTACTGTTCGAATCCACTATAAGCCAAAAGCGGGCGATGATCGCAATATCGGCGTTTATTTGTGGGGTAAAGACAAGGATGGTAAAGAGCTTCATGGAGTCTGGCATCAGTTTACTGGCTCTGATTCTTTCGGCAAAGTTTTTGAAACTACAGTTGATGGAGCTTTTGAAAACAAGTCACTTTCCTTTATTACTACTACAAAAGAGTGGGGTAAAGATGGTGGCGATCGCGCTATTGAAAACTGTGCAAGTGGCCTTGCTGAAGCTTGGGTAACAGGCGGAACGGATACTACGCAGTTTACTGCTCCAGACAATCTTAAGAAGAAGCCAAAAGAGTTAAAGGTAACAGTTCATTATCGCAGGAATGCTGGCGATTATGAAGGCTGGAACATGTGGACTTGGAACGACGGAACTGGTGGTACTGCTCGTTACTTCACTTCGCATGACGATTACGGCAAAGTTGCAACCTTTACTGCTAAGAATGATGGTGGTATTGACAGTGTTGGTTTCAAAGTTAGAAAATCTACGCCAAATAGCGATTGGGAAAAACAAGATCCTAGCGATCGCAGTATTCCAAACAATGCTATTAAGCTAGATGCAAGTGATCCAAGCAAGGGTAGTGCTGAAGTCTGGTTAATGCAAGATGACATGACAGTATACTTAAACGCTACGATGCCACAACTTACAGCTCACGTGATGTCTGCGGATATTACTGGCTTAAAGAAGTTAGCTGTAAAAGTATCTGGTGATGTGTCGTCTGTAACGACTTCCAACGTAACACTTTTGGATACTAGTGAAAATCCTAGCAAGAAAGTTGAAATTGCTTCTGCTAAAGCTAAGGGTCCAGATATTACTATTGAGACCAAAGAAGAACTTAATATTAAGCATAAATATGAGTTGAGTATTAAGGGATTAGCTACAGGTATTAAGCTTTCCGCTTCTTCAAAAACTGGTGCTAGCGTAATTCGTACCGATGAATTCGATAAGAAATACGCGTACAATGGCAATGACTTGGGCGCTGTGCATTCTGCTTCTTCAACTACTTTTAAGCTTTGGGCTCCAACAGCAACTGAAGTAAAGTTGATTACTTATCGGTCGACTGCTGAAAAAGCAGAAAAGTCTAAAGAAATTGCTATGAAAGCAGAAGATCATGGTGTGTGGTCTGCAAAGCTTGATGGAGATCAGGCTGGTACAGCTTACGCATATGAAGTTCATTTTGCTGATGGCACAGTGAATGTTTCTGCTGATCCTTATGCGAAAGCTGCAGTAGTAAACGGTGAACGTTCTGTTGTATTAGCAGATAAAGACGCTGGCAATGCTGGAAATCGTATGCCAAGCTTTACGAATCCAAGTGACGCAACAATTGCAGAAATGGATGTTCGTGACTTCTCAATCAATCCAAACTCTGGTATTAGCGATGCTCATCGCGGTAAGTATCTTGGAGTAATAGAAGCAGGCACTAAGACCACAGATAAGCATAATGTTTCTGGCTTTGATTATTTGAAGTCGCTTGGTGTCACTCACGTGCAAATCATGCCAATGTATGATTTTGCTTCAGTTAATGAAACTGGTGACTTGAGTTACGGAAAGCAAGGCGCTCAAAACTGGGGTTATGATCCGCAAAACTACAATGTTCCTGAAGGATCTTACTCTACTGATCCTGCAACTCCAACAACAAGGGTTAAGGAAGCTAAGCAAATGATTGCTGGCCTTCATAAGGCTGGTTTGCGTGTAATTATGGACGTGGTTTACAACCATGTTTATGACGTGCAAAATCATTCGTTTAACAAGACTGTTCCTGGATACTACTTCCGCTATAAGGATGGCGCTTTGAATGGTAATTCTGGATGCGGTAACGATACTGCCTCTGAACGTCAAATGATGCGCAAGTATATTTTGGATTCTGTGAAGTATTGGGCTACGCATTACAACCTCGACGGCTTCCGATTTGATTTGATGGGCTTAATTGACCTGAAGACTATGCAAGAAGTGCGTGCTGAGCTTAATAAGATTGATCCTTCAATTATTGTGCTTGGTGAAGGCTGGGATATGAATAAACTGCTTCCTAAGAGCGAGTCTACTATTCAACCTAATGCTTATAAGATTCCAGGAGTAGCGTTCTTTAATGATTCATTCCGCGATTCTGTAAAAGGTTCTGTGTTTGATACTGAGGGTACTGGTTTTGTCAATGGCAATACAGATAAAGGTGTTAAGGCTTTGCTTGAGCATAATTTGCTTGGTTGCCAATTTGGCACGAGTAGTACTGTTAAGTGCTGGAATGGTAATGCTGAAACGCACTTTGCTGATGCAGGTCAAATTGTTCAGTATGTTGAAGCTCACGATAACTTGTCGTTGTATGATAAGCTAAAGGTCTCTGCTCCTAACGACACTGAAGACGTACGATTGAGGCGAGTAAAGCTTGCAAATTCAATGATTTTGCTTTCGCGCGGCATGCCGTTTATTCAACTTGGTCAGGAATTCTTGCGAACTAAGAACGGTAACGAAAATAGCTACAATTCTGGAGATAAAGACAATGCTCTTGATTGGAATCGCGCAACAGAAAAGTCTGATTCTGTGAACTATTTCAAGGGATTGTTGAAGCTACGCAAGAGTATTAAATCTCTTCGTGATTTTGATTATGCAACAATTAACAAGAACATGAAGATGATTGATGGCACTACTGATGGTGTAATTGCTTATACGCTTAAAGATGCAGATAAGCAATACGTTGTTGTGTTCAATGCTAATAATGCTGAAACTCAAGTAAAGATTCCAGCAGGAAAGTATTCTGCTCTTGTTGCTGATGGCAAAGTTAATGAAGTTGCTCAAGAGGCTAATGTTTCAGCTGACGGAACATACAAGGTTGCTGCTCTTTCGACTGCTGTGCTTGTGAAGGATGAATCTAAGCCTGGTACGCAGCCTGGTACGCAGCCTGGTACGCAGAATCCAGATCCATCTACGCATGGGCATGAACAAACTCCTGGTACTGTGACTCCTGGTACTGGTCCTCATCCAGCGCCAGCTCCGGCACCTGGACATGAGCAAACGCCTGGTCAAGTGACGCCTGCTCCTGCTCCGTCTCCTTCACCAACGCCTCAGCACAATCCATCTGAGCATGAGACTCCATCTAAGCCAGGTCAGACTAAGCCTGCTCCAGCTAAGCCAGATCAGTCTAAGAATGAAACTCCAGCTGAGCATCCTGCGCCAGCTAAGTCTGAACAAACTGCTCCAGCTAAGCCTGCAGAATCAACTCCTGTGCCTCAAGCTCCGGAAACAGTCCAGCAGCTTAATCCAGAATTAAAGGGAACTCTTAGCGTTGGTAACAATAACGTTGCAACTGCAGGTGTTGTTAACAGTGTGAGAATTAATGTTGTAAACAGCGAGTTCACCGAGCGTTTGCAGCGTGATGGAGTAGTTTATGCTTACGCGTACATTTACTCATCTCCACGCTTGCTTAAGGGTGCTGATGGTTCAAAGTTTGTGACTGTTCGCATGGTTAATGGCAAGCCTCAATTCGACGCTCAGTTCCCAGCTGGATACACCGGAAAGCATACGGTTGTTTTGGTTGACGAGAAAGGTAATCAACTTGCATGGACAGACATAACCGTTGTAAATAACGATATTGTTAAAAAATCGCAAGAATTAAGTTCTACTGGCAGCAGCATAATTCAGATCGCATTTATTTGTGCAATATTGTTGGTTGTGGCTGGTGCATTCTTCATTAAAATAAATCGAGCTAAGAATATATAAAAGAAGGTATAGAATCAAAAAGTAGATTAAGCTTAATCTTATTATGTAAGTACTTGCGTGATAATGTGAGAAAGAAGAACGTATGTTTTGCATCAACTGTGGAGCATTAGTTAAGGATAATGCACGGTTCTGTTCTCGTTGTGGAGCAGCTGTTAATGCTTCTGCAGAAAATGATCAGCAGAACAATGCGCAGAATCAGCAAAGCTCGCAGAATCAGCAAAGTATTCGTAATAACATGAATCAAGCTTACAAAGCTGAGCCGTATAATTCTGCAGCATCAGCCACTTATACGGCATCAGCTATTCCTGCGTCTTCACGCGGAGGCAGCGTATTTTCTGTATTTGATGTTTTTTCAAATGAGGAATTAAAGAATAAAAGAAACATAATTCTTGCTATTACAATAGTTATATCTTTTATTCTTTCGTGCATTTTTGGATGCTTAATTTGGGATTTTATTCACCCGAGTCAAATTCCTTATTCAAAGCTTCGCAGTGAGCTTACTCAATCACACAAGTATGAAGATTATACGCTAAAAATTGTTAATTCCGACGTTTCTCAATATCCGCACGTTAAATTGTACTTTTCTCTTACAGATAGCAGTGGAAAAGCCCTTGAGATTGACTCTCCAACTGCTGCAATTCGCGAGAAAATTGGTGGTGGCAAAGAAGTAGAACGCCTTATTCACAAGGTTGAGAGAATTAAAGACAATCAAGGTGTTAATTACGAGATTCTTCTTGATAAATCCGGCTCAATGGATTCTTCAATCGACACTATGAAGAAAACAATGAGTGATTTTGTTCGCAATCTCAACTATAAGGTTGGTGATAAAGGAGAGCTTATATCTTTCGATAGCTACCTCATGTATATGGCAACATACACGAGCGATAAAGATCGACTTCTTACAGGTATCGATAATATGACGCCTTACGGCATGACGGCCTTGTACGATGCTCTATACACTGGTGTTACTAATGCTTCAAACCATCCAGGTTTTAACTGTGTTATTGCTTTTACAGACGGTTTGGATAATGAAAGCACTCATACTGCGGATGAGGTTATTGCTCTAGCAAAAGAAAAGGGAATACCAGTTTATTTGATTGGTACAAGTGATGCTGATTCTAACGTATTGCAGAATATTGCAAACGAAACAAACGGCTACTTCTGGGATATTAATTCTATTTCAGATATGAAAGATGTAATGAATAGAATTAGAGTTAATCAAGATAATGTTTATTGCCTCGAGTACGATTCTGATTCCTCAACAAATCCTTATGTTAATCGTGTAGTTTCTGCTTTGCTTGCAGATTCGAAGAACCATAAGTCTGGTGGCATTGGTGATGATTTAGCATTTAAGCCAGTCAAGAAGAAGACTTACAAGAAGGGTAGTTCTCGTTTTGTTCTTCATAAGGGAGACGTAACTTGGACAGAAGCTAATAGTGCATGCATGCAAGATGGCGGTTACTTAGTAACTCTTACAGACAAGCGTAAGGAAACTAAGGTTATAAATATGGCTAAGAAGGAAGGCATCAAGTATGTTTGGATTGGCGGTTACACTTCTCAGCGCGAAAATGGTGACGTGTATGCGCACTGGGTTACTGGTGAAAAAGTAAAGTATCAAAACTGGTTACCGGGTGAGCCAAGCCGAAATGATAAAGATGGTGAACCTGAGTTTTATCTTATGCTTTGGAGATTAAATGACGAATGGTCTTGGAACGATCAGCGTGACAACCTATTTACAAATCCTACATTGCGCAAAACGTTTAGCGGTAAAACAGGCTACGTGTGCGAAGTGAATAAATACTAATAAATAATTTCAATAGTATTTTTATTATTAGTGAATTAGGGGAAAGCTTATGCGCAAGCAGCAGCCGCGTAAATTGCAAAGTGGGCCACATACTGTAACTGGTCGTGCAGTACAATATAGGGGTGCGTTGCATAATCAACGTGCAAAATCAGTCGCGTCTAGAAATCATTTCGCTTCTATTTTTGTGATTATTATTGCGCTTGCTTTAATAGCAGTGTCTATGTGTGCTGCAGTATATGTTATGCGCTCGCAATTCTTCGACCATTCTAATAGAACTGCTGTTAAGAGTCCTAAAGAGTTAGCAATAGAAGCAGAAAAGCGAGAGTCTTTAATTAAAGCTCATAAAAAACTGGCTCGTAGAGGAATTGATCCCAATAGTGCAGAAGTTAGAAGCGTGATTTCAAAAATGTCTCTTGAAGACAAAGTTGCGCAAATGTTTGTTGTAAAACCTGAGGAATTAGTTGGCATAAACTGGACTGTGACTTCTTCTGGTGCACAAATGCAGCAGGCTTTTAACTCCTTGCCTGTTGGCGGAATAATGTACACGAGAGAAAATATTCAAAGTCCTGAACAGACTAAAAGTATGATTTCTAAATTGCAAGAAATAAGTAATGCTCGTGTATTATTGCCTGCGATTGTTAGCGTTGATGAAGAGGGTGGGACTGTTGCAAGAGTTAGTTCTAATCCTCAAATGGGAGTGAATACTTCGCCTAATATGAGAGATATTGGTGTTACTAAGAAAATGCGTAAAGCTTATAAAGCGGGAGCATATATTGGTAAATATCTCCATGATTTTGGCTTTAATGTTGATTTTGCGCCTGTTGCAGATGTTCTAACTAATCCGGATAATAATCTTATGAAAAAGCGCTCATTCGGTTCTAACCCAAAGCTTGTGGCTCATATGACTGACGCGTTTACGGATGGTTTGCAAGAAAATCATGTTTTTGCTACGTATAAGCATTTTCCTGGTCATGGCTCAACTTTTGAAGATTCTCACAAAGGTACTACTGTTTCGAATCAAACTCCATTTTTGCTAAGAAAAGTAGATTTAGTTCCATTCAAAGATGCGGTAGATACTGGCGTTAAGTTCATTATGGTTAGTCATGTGTCGTATCCGAAGATTACGGGAGATGATACTCCAGCTAGTATGTCGGAAAAGATTGTTACAGGTTTAGCTCGTAAAAAGCTTGGCTATAACGGTATTCTTATTTCTGATTCTTTAGGAATGGGAGCAATATCTTTACGTTATGCTCCTTCAAGCGCTGCAATTACTGGAATTAAAGCAGGTCTTGATATGCTACTTTCTCCTGCAAATTTGCGCCAAGCTTACTATTCTGTTGTTAATGCCGTTCGTAGAGGAGAAATTCCTGAGTCTAGAATTGATGATTCTGTAAAACGAATTATTGCTGTAAAATTGCAGATTGCTAAATATCAAAAACTTTATAAATAGTAAACAAAATACTAATAAGCACTAATATTTTTAATAATAATTTTAATAATATTTTCAGTTTGTGCGCGTGTTGTGTTTGCATTTGTACTTTCATAGTGTTAGCATCATTTCAACACAAACGAATATCGAATATTTCGGTTGAGGTTTGTGCATTGAACCACAAGTAGTTAATGAGTTTAGGAGGCAGTCATCATGCGTAACATGAACATGAATGCTGAATCTATGAATACTCTTAACGCTGCACGTATGTGGTGGTGGCAGTCTTCTCTTTGGCGTGAGTTTACTCTGAAGTTTTAGAAGCTGCATATAAAAGCTTGTAGAAGACCTCCGAGGTAAGCTCGGGGTCTTTTTGTATACAAGCCTCAAATCTCAAAAATAACCAAATCACAAATCACAAATCACAACAAAATATTCGATAGCTTTATATGAATAATATAAAGCCCAAACAAGGAGAGAAATCATGGCTCAAGAAATTAACGAAACCGTTAAGGAAACTTATAACAATAGTGCAAACGCAACTACAGATGCTGCAGCTGCGATGATGCAAAATGTGAAAGTTAAGAATCATGCATTAGATATTACTTCGTTAGTGTTAGTTGCGGTACTTTTTGCGGCTGGATGCATTCTTGACTTTACTGTTGCAAAATCTCTTTCTATTGGAAATATTCAGCCTGAGTTTGTTATTGCTTCATTCTGCTTGTCAATTTTGCTTGTTAGGCCGAAGATTTACCAGGGTGCTATTATTGGTGCTCTTGCTGCAACGTTAATTCAATTTAATACTTCGATTCCGTTCCTTGAATATGCTTGCGATATTCCAGCTGCAATAGTTATGACTGCAATGTTAATTGGCTATATTCGCTTATTCCCAAAGGATGCAGCTCGTAAAGTAAGCGTATTCCCATTCATTGCTACTTTCATTACTACAGTAATTTCCGGTTGTATTTTTGCTCTTATTGCTGCATTCTTCGTATTGCATTCTCCAAACATGGTTCTTGTGATGTTCCCAATTATTTTGGGCACTGCAGTATTTAATGCAGTTGTTGTAGAAGTGCTGTTCACGCCATTGAAGATTGTATTGCATAAGTAAATCAATTTTTATACAAATTATTTTGCATAAAATGTGTTTTTTATTGCACTTAGTATGCATGAATGATTGCAGTGTATAGAAAAAGTAAAGGTATAAAAGTGAGTTGATGCCAGTCATATTGCGATTGGCATCAACTTTTATGTTAGTAAATAGTTTGAGTTTGATTGGTGTGTTACAGTTATGGATGGTATGCATCAGCAAAATGAACTGATTGCTGGAAGAAAATTAGTTGAACAAGCCCCACAACGAAACATAAAGAGCCTTATGAAAAAACCTAATGATTCACACTTAGAAGATCCGCTACTTGAATTGAAGAATGTGTCTTTTCAATACGGTACAAATCGTAGTGAAAATACTTTAAGCGTTGAGGATAATAAGTATGTGCTTAATAGCGTAGATCTTAAAATTTACCCTGGTGAATTTGTTGGAATTATTGGACCTTCTGGCTCTGGTAAAACAACTCTTGCTTCACTTTTTTCTGGCGCTATTCCTCACCATTATTCTGGCGAACTTTTAGGAAGCGTTAAGATTGCGGGTCAAGACACTAAAAATCTTGCTCTAACCAATATTGCTTGCTTGATTGGATCTGTTATTCAAGATATTGATGCGCAAATGGTTGCTGCAAACGTTGAAGACGAGCTGCTTTTTGGATTGGAAAATTTTGGAGTTCCTCACGATGAAATTCCTAATCGTATAGCTAGTTCTTTAGAAACTGTTGGTATTAGTGATTTGCGCAATCGAGATTTAGATACATTGTCTGGTGGGCAGAAGCAGAAAGTTGCTATTGCTGCAATTTTGGCACTTAAACCTAAAGTTTTAGTGTTGGATGAACCAACATGTGCGTTGGATCCTGTATCTTCCCGCATGATTTTTTCTATTCTTCAAAATCTTAATAAAAAATTTGGTATTACTATTGTTGTCATTGAGCAAAAAGTAGCTTTGTTGAGCGAGTATTGTAATCGTCTTATAGTGCTTTCTAAAGGTGAACTTGTTCTTGATGCTCCTGTTTCTTTAGCTCTTAAAGATATAGAGTTACTTCGTAAAGTAGGTATTAACTATCCGCGTACTACGCATTTAATTAAGCAGTTGCAAGATGAACAGATTTGTAATCCTGCTGAGCTTACTGTTGGCGTGGAAGAAACTGTAAATACTATTGTTAAAACATTACGTACGGATTATTCTAAACTTTCTAATTCAAATAACTCGAATAATGCAGAATCTGTTTTAGAGTCTCATAAAGAGGCTTTTATAAAAGCTAATAATTCAGATAATTCTAACAAGCCATGCCTTTCAATAAATAATGTGAGTTTTGCTTATGCGAATGGTGTTAAAGCTCTAAAAGATGTTTCATTTAATGCAAATAGCGGTGAATTAATTGCGTTAATTGGAAGAAATGGTGCTGGAAAAACAACAATTACAAAGATTATTAATGGTCTATTAAGACCTACAGAAGGTAGTGTTGCAATAGATGGCATCGACACTAAGTCGCTTCGCATTAGTCAAATAGCAAAATATGTATCTACCTTATTCCAAAATCCTGATCGACAATTATGCAAAGAAACGGTACTTGAAGAAGTTACTTTAAGCTGTATTTTAATTGGTCAGAATGAGGACGAAGCTAAAGCTCATGCAATGGAAATTATTGATGAGTTGGAGCTGGATTCTAAAGCTAGCCCGTTTATGCTTTCTAGAGGACAGCGTCAAATGGTTGCTTTAGCTGCAACAGTTGTAACGAATCCTAAGATTCTTCTTCTTGACGAGCCAACTTGTGGCCTTGATTACAAGGAATGCATGAGAATTATGCAAGTTGTAGAGCGTTTAAGAAAAAACGGTTGCTGCGTGATTATGGTTTGTCACGATATGGAAGTTGTGCTTGATTATGCAACTCGACTTATAACAATTAACGATGGAAAGCTTATTATTGATGGTTCAGCGCATGATGTGTTTGAAAAGCCGGAAGTGTGCTCTGCTGCAGCATTGTATCCGCCATTATTGTGTTCCGTTTCTCAAGGCTTGGTTGCGCATGGATTTAATAAGTGTAATGGCTTGTATGTGCGAGCAGAATTAGTAGAAGCGTTGCGTGGCGAAAAAATCGTAAAACAGACTGTACAGAATTAGTAGAAGCAATAGCAAATAAAAGTAGCAAATAAAGTAGTAAAGGCGTCTGATACTTATGAAAACGAGATTGTTAACTTACCAACCAGGTAACACTTTTCTTCATCGCACTAATCCTATTGCAAAACTAATTCTTGCTGCGAGTGTTGTAATAAGCGTGTTTATTGCTAAACAGTATTCCGCGCTTATTGCGATTGCAGCTATTATTTTCATTGGCATGGCTTTTACTCGAGTTGTTAAAACATTATCTGGTCTTATTAAAGCTATGCTTATAATTTCTTGCGTAATGTTTCTGATACAGACTGTTATTGCTCAAAGTGGAAACTATATTTTCTTGTGGTTTACGTTGCACGGTATTGATATTGGTGCAAAAGCTGCTTTGAGATTGTTCTGCTTTGCTTTTCCTCTTGTAACAGTTCTAACGGTAACTAAATTAAACGATCTTGCAAATGCTGTAGTGCAATATTTGCATGTTCCATACTGCTACGCTTTTACTATTACAACGGCAGTGCGTTTCGTGCCGATTTTCGCTTACGAAATGTCTCAAATCACAGAAGCTCAAATGGCTCGTGGTATTGAATATGATACTAAAAATCCGTTTAAAAAAATAAAGCTTATGATGCCGCTTATTGTGCCTCTTTTAGTTTCTTCAGTTCGAAAAGCAGACAGTTCTGCACTTGCTGCTGAAGAGCGCGGTTTTTGTTTGCGCACGCGCAAATCATCGTATTATAAATATCCATTCGGATGGCGTGGATTCTTATCTGTGATTATTTCTGCGCTTATTATTGCTTTACCAATAGTTACTTCAATCTTTTTGCCTAATCTTGTATGAAGAATTTATGTAATTAACAAATAGTTTAAGAGGCTAATAATGAAAAGTGTAAAAGTTTGGCTTAAAGGTGCAAGAATTTACACGCTGCCAATAGGAATAGTTCCTGTTGTTATGGCATTTGCTATTTCTCTTAGAATGATGCGTTTTTCGCATTTTGAGAAACCAATTATTAGTTTTGTGCAGTGCTTTATACAATTTTTTCTGTGCTGTGCTGTTGCAGTATTTATGCAGATTGCTGTTAATTATGCGAACGATTATTGTGACGGCTTGAATGGTTTAGACGAGAATCGTAAGTTTCGCCCTGTGAGTAAAAGTAAAAATTCTAAGCCATTATGTGATGTATCGTGGCGTCTTGCGGATGCTGGTATTGAGTCAAAATCTGTGCTTAAAGCGGTAATAGTTTCTGCTTTGATTTCTTGCATAGCAGGTTTACTTATTGTTTTTAGCACGGGAATATTGTGGTTTATTCCGCTTGGAATTGCCTGCATTGCTGCAGTGTGGTTTTATGCAGGAGGAAAGCATCCTTATGGTTATAAAGGCTTTGGAGAAGTAAGCGCTTTTGTGTTTTTTGGCCCTGTTCCTTTTATTGGATCTTTATGTGCAATAACACATGGCATAGGTGTTCAAGCAAACAATATTTTTATTAATAGTCCATTAATGGTTTTGGCTTGTGTTTTAATGTCATTCATTCCTGGAGCTTATTCTGCATGCTTAATGATGGTGAACAATCTTCGAGATATTGCAAGTGATAAAGAACATGGAAAAATAACTGCGATGATAATGCTTGGAGAGCAAAGAGGTAGGCGTTTATGTGCTGCAGTGAGCATTGTTGCGGCGCTTTTGTTGTTAGCGTATTCGGTTTCAATTATTGTTTTTCCTTTTGAAGTTCCTTCAATATGGAACCTTTATAATGCTGAAATTTTCTTCAATTTTAGTAATTTAGTACGCAATATTCCATTGCACCTATTTTTTGCTATTCTTCAGTGGATTATATTGGTAGCTCTTATAATAAAAGCGTATAAATTTGGCAAATGTATACTTAAAGGCGACTATAAGAATGCTTTTCCACTTTGTGTTGCTCAAACCATTTTTGCAGCTGTAGTAGTACTGTTGTCTGCGGCTGTATAAATAAGCAAAATAGCGCGAATTTGTGCATTCTTTCGCGAGTCTTGTGAATCTTATGGTATCATTGATTGACACAAACATTGGGTGCGTGCGGTTTTAGTGACATGCAAATTGCGTTATGATGCGTGATTCTACCGGTGTTTGTGAACGTGCTGTTGCGTAGTCGTCATGTTAAAGATGCATGGCGGTGTTGCCCTGTTTATGCGGCAATGAAATGAGGTTGTGAGTATGCCAGTTACGAAAAGGAATGAAGGGACAGAGCAAACAATGCCTGAAATACTTACTGATGATGAGCTTCGTAAGGCTGCTGATGCAGAAGCTGTGAAGAACGAGTCTGAAGATAAGAAATCTAACAATATTCGCACTGTTGTTGTTGCAGAAGATGAATCTGTTAATCGCATGGATTTAGTAGCTATGTTGGAAGATAACGGTTATCAGGTTGTAGGTCAGGCAGCTAACGGTCAAGAAGCTATTGAGTTGACTCGTGAGAATCATCCGGATGTTGTGTGCATGGACGTTAAGATGCCTGTTATGGATGGTATTACTGCTGCAGCAACTATTTGTGATGAAAACATTGCGCCAGTTGTTATGCTCACTGCTTTTTCGCAGGCAGATTTAGTAAAACAAGCAACAGGTGCCGGTGCAATGGCATACGTAACTAAGCCGTATGAAGAATCTAAGCTTCTTCCAGCTTTGGAAGTTGCTATGGGTCGTTTTAGTGAGATTAACGATTTATTAGATAGCGTTGAGCGCACAGAAAATAGATTGCACGATACGGAAGATCAGCTAAAAAAGACGGAAGAAAAGCTTAAGAAAGCTGAAGATACCTTAGAAGAGCGAAAGCTGGTAGACCGAGCTAAGGGTCTTCTTATGGATAAGGCCGGATTCTCAGAGCAGGGTGCATTCCGTTGGATTCAAAAAACTTCTATGGATCAGCGTATCCCTAAGAAGCGTCTTGCTTTGGCTATTATTTCAAAGTATAGCGATGATAAAATAGACTCAGATTCTGAGGATTAATAGTATTAATCTTAAAAATCTTAAATTTATTAAATCATAACGCTTGTTGTGCTGAATACTATTAGCATAATTGTTGTAATAATTACGGAACGTAGGTGAGTAGTCAACAGTGGATACCAGCATCGTCGAAGAACATTCTTCTGATTTTAAGAATGAGAAAGGAACGTTGTTGGTCGTTGATGGCCATTCTCTTGCGTTCCGTGCTTTTTTTGCAGTTTCTGCGGATAATTTTTCTACTCGCTATGGGCAGGCCACCAATTCTGTCTGGGGCTTTATTACTATGCTTTCCCAAGTGGTAAGAAAAGAAAATCCTGACCGTTTAGCTATTGCTTTTGATGTTAAAGGTGGCACTTTTAGAAATAAGATGCTTCCTCAGTATAAGGGTACGCGTGAAGCTGCTCCTCAAGAGCTTCTTTCTCAGCTGCCTCTTATTCAGCAGATGCTACGTTCTTTAGATATTACATATATTGAAAAACCCGGGTATGAGGGTGATGACGTTATTGGAACACTTGCAACAATGGGCGCTGATGCTGGGTATAGAACTTTAGTTCTTTCTGGAGATCGCGACGCATTTCAGCTTATTGACGACAATATTACAGTTCTTTATCCGGGGCAGCATTTCAAAGATTTGAAACAAATGAATGCTGCTGCCGTTTTAGAAAAATATAATGTTACTCCTAAGCAATATCCTGATTTAGCTGCATTAAGAGGCGAAACTGCAGATAATATTCCTGGTGTTCCCGGTGTTGGAGATGGTTATGCTGCCAAATGGATTAACCAGTTCGGCAGCTTGGAAGATATTATTTCTCATGCAGGTGAGATTACAGGTAAAAAGGGTGAAGCTTTACGAGAAAATATTGATCAGGTTCGTTTGAACCGTCGAGTTAATGCTTTGGTCCGTGACTTAGATCTTGGTATTAGTGTTGATAATTTGCGTTTTGGTGAAGATATTAATGCTAATAAATTAGGAGAGTTGTTATCTCAACTTGAGTTTGGTGAATTAAAAAAGCGTAAGATTCTTAAAGCTTTTAGTCGTACAAATCAGCAATTGCTTGATGACAATATGCGAATTATGCTTTCTTCAACGTATGAAGGAAATGCTGAAATAGAGCATACCAGTCGCGGCGAGCAATCAACTTCTGATGCTGAAAATCTTCAAGACGTATTAAAAAATACTAAAGTAAGTCATATTAAATCTTTAGAAGATTTACGCGAGTGGGAAACTAGCGTAGCTGCTTTCCTAGAAGAAGACAATAGTAACGAGGAAGAAAATACTGACGTAGAAAAAACGAAAGATTCTTCGCAATCTGATTCCTCTGTAGATGCAGAAAAACTTATTGATAATGAGCAAAAATGTGCAGATTTAATATTAAACAATCGCGAATTAGTTGTTTATGCTCATGAAAGTAGCTGCCAGTCAAAGCATCGTTTTGGTTTAAAAGCAGACTGTTTATTGATGCTTGTTAGGGGTAGGGCAGCACTAATTTATGCTTCAGACTTGCGTGTAGAGACAAACTCCTTACTCGAATCTTTAAGGGAATTTTTGCAAAAATATGCTTCTTCAATAGTTTTGCACGACTATAAAAAGCATTTAGGATTGTTGTCATCTTTGGAATTAGTTGATTCCGATAACCCGAGTATTACTCCTCTTCTTGATACAAGATTGGCTTCATATTTGCTTGAGCCTGATTTTCGTGCTGAAACGCTTGAAAATATGGCAGAACATTATTTAGATATTTCGAGCGATGATGAGGATTCAGATAATCAGGAAGCTAAGCAGGGTGAGCTTGATCTTTTACTTGATGATTCACTAGCTTTAGATGAAGCTAAAACAAGCGAAGAAGAAACGCAAAAGTTTGAAGATAAAATTTTAAGAACTGCTGTTCTTACACGTCTTTTAGCTATTCAATTTGCGCCAAAATTGGATTCTAGAAAACAAACAGGTTTGATGTCGAACTTGGAAATGCCTATTTCAAGAGTTTTGCGAGGACTAGAAGATGTTGGCGCTGCTGTAGATATGCAGCGTTTAAGTAGCATGTTCCAACAATTTTCTTCCGATGCTGAATTTGCCCAGAATATGGCTTGGCAGGCTGCGGGAAATCGTGTGAATTTGCAAAGTCCTAAGCAATTGCAGCAAATACTGTTTGATCATTTTGCTCTTAAACCAACTAGGCGCACAAAAAACGGTTCTTACACTACTAATGCTGAAGCATTGCAAGCAATGTATGCGAAACTTGATCCTGAAGAACCTGCAAGTCAATTTTTAGGGGCTCTGCTTAGTCATCGCGAGAAAAATAAGTTAAAGCAAATAGTGCAAAGCTTAATTGATGCTGCTCATTATGACGATAAACGTATTCATACAAGATTTGAGCAGACTATTGCTGCAACAGGCAGATTAAGTTCTGCAGATCCGAATTTGCAAAATATTCCTAATCGTAATGCTGCTGGCCGTGAAATTCGTGCAGCGTTTGTTCCAGGTGAAGATTTCGAATATTTAATGAGCTGTGATTATTCTCAAGTTGAGTTGCGTATTATGGCTCATGCTTCTCATGATGAAACTCTTATTGAAGCGTTCTGCTCTGGTGCAGATTTTCATAAATATGTGGCAAGCCTGGTTTATCAAATACCTGTAGATCAAGTTAGTAGTGACCAGCGTTCTCACGTAAAAGCTATGAGCTACGGTTTGGCATACGGATTGAGTACTTATGGTTTGGCAAAACAACTTTCTATTACACCGTCTGCTGCCGAAGTGTTGAAAAATAAGTATTTTGATACTTTTGGAAAAGTTCATGATTACCTGGAGTCTTTGGTTTTGAAAGCTAAAGAACTTGGGTATACAGAAACAATGTTTGGTAGGCGTAGATATTTCCCACAGTTATCGTCAAATAATCGTACAGCTCGCGAAGCTGCAGAACGTGGAGCTTTAAATGCTCCAATTCAAGGAACTGCAGCCGATATTATGAAGCTTGCAATGATACGTGTTGATAAAGGATTGCGAAATTCTAAAATGCGCAGCCGCGTAATTTTACAAATTCACGATGAATTAATTTTGGAAATTGCGCACGGAGAAAAAGATAGTGTAGAAAATATTGTGCGAGAAGCTATGGAGCATGCAGTTAATTTAGATGTTCCGCTTAATGTGTCAACTGGCGTTGGTGTTGATTGGCAATTAGCAGCTCATTAGATTTGCATATATTTGAATAAATTTGTATAAATTTTCATCTTTTTTCAAATAAAAGCAACATAGCGTGAAAAGTGCGCAAATATATGAGATACTTATATTATGCATATAAGACCAGGTTCCATGTATCCGCTTGGCGCCAATTATGACGGTGCCGGCGTTAATTTTGCGCTGTTTTCCGAAGTTGCAAAGCGCGTTGAATTATGCTTGTTTGACGAGAATGATAATGAAACACGTATTGATATGACCGAACAGAACTCATACGTTTGGCACAATTATGTATCAGGTATTCAGCCTGGCCAACGTTATGGGTATCGTGTTCATGGTCCTTACGATCCTTCGCACGGATTGTGGTGCAATCCTCATAAGCTTCTTTTAGACCCGTATGCAAAAGCAATTGAAGGCAATATTGACGGTGATGAAAGCCTGTTTTCTTACTGGTTTGATAATCCGGATGATATTTCTGCAATGAATACTTTGGATTCTGCAGACCATACGATGAAAGCTGCAGTTATTAACCCATACTTTGATTGGGGTAATGATCAGCATCCTATGATTCCGTACCATGATTCTGTTATTTATGAGGCTCATGTTCGCGGTATGACTAATCTTGATAGTCGTGTTCCTGCAGATATTCGCGGAACTTATGCTGGTCTTGCTCACCCAAGCGTTATTTCTTATTTAAAGAAGCTTGGTGTTACTGCAATTGAGCTTATGCCAATTCATCAGTTTGTAAATGATTCATTCTTACAAAATAAGGGATTGAGCAACTATTGGGGCTACAATACCATCGGTTTCTTTGCTCCGCAAAATTCTTACTCAAGTTCTGGTCAGCGCGGTGAGCAGGTTAATGAGTTTAAGTCAATGGTTAAGGCTTATCATGCTGCTGGAATGGAAGTTATTCTTGACGTAGTTTATAACCACACTGCTGAAGGCAATGACCGTGGTCCTACTTTGAGTTTCCGTGGTATTGATAATCGCGCATATTATCGTCTTGTAGACAACGATCAGCGTCATTATTTTGATACTACTGGTACGGGTAATTCCTTACTTATGCGTTCTCCGAAAGCATTGCGATTGATTACGGATAGCTTGCGTTATTGGGTTACCGAAATGCACGTTGATGGCTTCCGCTTCGACTTAGCTGCAACTCTTGCTCGTCAGTTCCAAGAAGTAGATAAACTTTCTGCATTCTTCGACATTATTGAGCAAGATCCTATTATCTCTAGCGTAAAACTTATTGCAGAGCCTTGGGATATTGGTGTTGGAGGTTACCAGGTTGGCGGATTCCCTCCAAGCTGGTCCGAATGGAATGGCAGGTATAGGGATTGCGTTCGTGATTTTTGGCGTTCGCAGCCTTCTACTTTGCCTGAATTTGCAAGTAGGCTTATGGGAAGCTCTGATTTGTATGAGCAAAATGGACGTAAGCCTGTTGCTTCTGTGAACTTTATTACAGCTCATGACGGCTTTACTATGAACGATTTAGTAAGCTATAACGAAAAACATAATGAGGCGAATAAAGAAGGAAATAACGACGGCGCAAATGACAATCGTTCTTGGAATTGCGGTGTAGAAGGTCCTACAAGTATTCACGATGTAAATGAGCTGCGCGAGAGGCAAATGCGTAACCTGTTCTCAACATTGCTTATGAGTCAGGGTATTCCTATGATTTGCGCGGGCGACGAAGTGATGCGTACACAGCACGGCAATAATAATGCTTACTGCCAAGATAACGCTATTTCTTGGATGAGCTGGGATTATAACGAAACTCAGCGTGATATGTTTGATTTCGTTTCCAAGCTTATTCATCTGCGTCTTCATCACCCTGTTTTGCATCGCCGTCGCTTCTTTACAGGACGTTCAAACGATGATGACGTTTGCGATATTCCACAGGTTGAATGGCTTGATCATAACGGAACTGTTATGGACATGGAAGATTGGTCAAATACTCACGCGCTTTCTGTGATGATTTATTTGAATGGATCCGACATTCCAGAAACAGACTGGTATGGAACAAGAATGGTCGATAACGACTTTATTCTTATATTTAATGCTCATTATGAGCCTATTACTTTTACATTGCCAGACAAGCGTTATGGTGAAAAGTGGAAGCTGATTGTAGACACTTACAATCCAAAAGGTCCTGAGCTTTTATATGAGGCAGGATTTAATATTGTGGCTCAATCTCGCAGCTTCTTGCTACTTATGAGCGAGCATAAGCCAGAGCGTTAAATAAGATTCGAATAAAAATAATTTAATCGCAAATAATTTTATAATTTCATAATTTCATAAGATTGAAGCAGCGTAGGGAATTTAGTTTCCTGCGCTGCTATTTGCTATAATAGCCTGATTAATTTTTGATTGAAGACGGTCAGTTTGCATAGCTGCAACCTGCCTTGAAAAAACAATAATCCATCCTAGAAATAGCAGGCAAGATAATGCTTCAACATTAGTAAGAGTATTGTGACCGTGCATCCACTGATTTCCAGCCCAAGCTGTAAGAACAACAGCTAAATCAGAAGCTACATAAAATGTGCGAGAAAGGCGAGGAGCTAACCAAGGCAAGCATACAAGCATCGTACAAATTAATCCAGTTACGCCTCTAGCGCACAAGTCATGAAGAAAAGGATGAGGGGTATAGCGGAAAGTTCCTATGCCAATAAAAGCAATACCGCCTAAAATAAGTAAAGTAGCCATAATAGTTGTGCGAGTTCTAAAATGACGCGTGCGCTCTTCATTATTGTGCTGCAATATTTCGCGTTGGGTTGCAACAAATTCTGTAATAGCAAAGTAGCTTGTTATGATAATACAAATTCCAGATAGTACAAGCGTTGCGTTAAACATGCTGGCTGCAAAAGTGGTTCTGTCGCCAAGCTGAGAAAAATTATTGTTATACCAGTAAGGGTCATCCGTGGTAAGACCTGCAGTTGCAGCGCCTGAAATAACGAATAGCGGAAGCAGGGAAGCTACAGTTTTAGCTTCAAGAAGCTCAGCTTGAATAAGTGTTGCGTAACCAACAATTCCAGATAATGCTGAACATAATACCGGCAAGTAATTGTTCATTGCAGATTTGCCAATAATACTGTTTATGATGGAAAGCAAAGCAAAAGACATAAGAAACATTGTTGCGCCATAAATTGTAGAAAGCGCTGTAATTTCAAAAGTATGTTTTACTATGCGAATCAGATGGTGTACGGTAAATTTTTTATTAGTACGCAAATAGCCAATAATAAAAGCGCCAATGCTGCACAAAGCCACAATTCCTGAGGCTGTAAGGAAAAGTCTTTGGCTAATTTGCCAAAATGCTGGCATAACCAACATGTACATAGACATAGTAACCATTGCGAATGATGCGCATACAAGAAACGCTATTAATCCCATTGCTTCAGTTCGCTGGAAACGTCCCATACCTTAGCCCCTTTATCTTGTTAACTAATTACATTGTACAGTTTGCGCTAAAGTCAAGCACGCATAAAATTTTATACACGCCACGTGTGTCGAAAATTTGCATTTGTCGGCAAAGTGCGCTATTGTATTTGATTGTGCTTGGAGCTGGTTAACAGTTCAAAAGCCTCGGGGTGTAGCGCAGTTTGGTAGCGCGCCTGCTTTGGGAGCAGGATGTCGCAGGTTCGAATCCTGTCACCCCGACTTTTTTATATCTAGTGAAATATTTTATTCAGCTCGCAACAATTATCTGTGCACGTATCCGTACATATTAATAGATAGTATTCATATTATGAGTGATATTAACGATACTGTGGATTGTGCTACTTGTTGGGAAGCACCGTATTCTAATCATCAATTAAAAGCTTGTGTTGAGGTTCCTGGTAGTAAGTCCCTGTCAAATCGTTATTTAATATTGGCAGCAATAGGTACAAAACCTGTAGTTTTGCAAGGATTGTTGCGCTCTAGAGACACTGAGCTCATGATTAACGCGTTATCTACATTCGGAGTTAAATGTGAATCTCTAAATGAAGAGGGCACGAAACTGCGCGTAATTCCTCCAGAAGACGGAATTTTTAGAGTTGAAGATAATGCTGAAGTATATTGCGGACTAGCTGGAACTGTAATGCGTTTTGTGTCTGCTCTAGCATTGTTTGCGAATAAACCTGTGCGCTTTGATGGAGATAAGCAAGCCTATGTTCGCCCTATGAAGCCAGTTCTTGACGCTTTAGAACAGCTTGGTGCTCACGTGGAGTATCACGGCGAAACTGGTTTTTTGCCGTACACGATTACTCCTCCTAAATCATTAGAACTTAAAACTCGCAATGTGGAAAATATTGTTTGCATTGATTCCTCTGCATCGTCACAATTCATTTCAGCATTATTGCTAATTGGTTCTCGCATACCTAACGGTTTGTATATTGAACATATTGGTAAAAATTTGCCGAGCATGCCGCATATTTTAATGACAATAGATGATGTGAAAAAGTCTGGTGGCACAGTCCAAATGATAGAGCCTATTAGTTGGGCTGTTTTGGAATCAAAATTAGTTTTGCCAAATACTGTAGTTATTGAACCAGATTTGTCTAATGCTGCGCCATTTTTAGGGGCTGCTTTAATCTCAGGAGGCATAGTTAGAGTTCCAAACTGGCCTAAGCGCACGACTCAACCTGGCGGATTGTTGCCGGCCATACTTGAACGTATGGGTGCTGTTGTTAATTTTGAAGAGGACGATACAAACACTGGGTCTGGAGTTCTTTGTGTAAAAGGAAATGGCCGTATTCATGCAATTCCTTCTTTAGATTTAAGTAAAGCGGGGGAGATTGCTCCAAGCATTGCAGCTATTCTTGCTTTTGCGGATGGAGTAAGTCAGTTGCACGGTATTGCTCATTTACGTGGCCATGAAACTAATCGTTTAGAAGCTTTAGTTAAAGAATTAAATAGAGTCGGTATTGGTGCTAAAGAGCTTGAAGATGGCATCAGTATTGAGCCAAGTGATTATGTGCATGGGGAAGTTATGGAAACTTATGCAGATCATCGTATGGCAACGTTTGCTGCAATGCTTGGACTGCGCATAGAAAATGTAAGGGTCAAAAATATTTCTACTACTCGCAAAACGATTCCTGATTTTCCAGGCATGTGGCATAAAATGCTTGAATAATAAATAATCCCGAGCCTTTTTGACTCGGGATTATTTATATCTATTTATTTTCTGCGCCATTAAGCGCAAACAATTTAGTTCTTAAACTTGTTGCCGTAGGTATCTTCACCAGCTTCAGCAATAGCTGCAGCCTTGCGTGCAATAGCCAACTCTTCGTTCGTTGGAATTACAGCAATAATCACAGAGCTGTCTGGAGTGGAAATAACGCGTGGCTCCTTAGAGCGAACCAAGTTCTTTTCCTTGTCGAGCTTAACGCCGAATGGCTCAAGCTTTTCGCATACGCGAGCGCGCACGATTTCGTCGTTTTCGCCAACGCCTGCTGTGAATGTAATGACGTCAACGCCACCCATTTGAGCGGTGTAGTTACCAATGTAACCAACAATACGGTGTACGTATACGCCGAGAGCAAGCTTAGCGTTTTCGTCGCCTTCTGCGATGAGCTTGTGAATATCGCGCAAATCGCCGTGGCCAGTCATACCCATCATGCCGGAACGCTTGTTGAAGAGAGTGTCAAGTTCGTCCACGTTCATGTGAGCGTTACGAATAAGGTGGAAGACTACTGCTGGATCAATATCGCCAGTGCGTCCGCCCATCATTAAGCCTTCGAGTGGGGTTAAGCCCATAGAGGTTTCAACTGGCTTGCCAGAAATCTGAGCAGAAGCAGAAGCACCGTTACCAATGTGCAAAACAATCTGCTTCAAACCTTCTGCAGGCTTACCAACAACGCTTGGAACAACAGAACCAATGTATTCGTGAGAAGTGCCGTGAGCGCCGTAGCGACGAATATGATAGCGGTCTGCAATTTCCTTATTTAAAGCATAAGTTGCTGCAACCTGTGGAAGATCATGGAAGAAGGAAGAATCGAATACCATAATCTGCGGAACGTCTGGCAAAAGTTCAGTCATGACTTCAGCGCCAACAGCCTCTGGGCCGTTGTGAAGTGGAGCCAAAACTGCCAAATCCTTAACCTTGTTGATTGTCTTCTCATTGACTAATGCAGGCTTAGGGAAGGTCAAGCCACCCTGAACAACGCGGTGTCCAACTGCCACAATGCCGGATTCAGAAAGCTTTGGACCATATTCCTCGAAGAAACCGAGTACGCGCTTTAAGCCCTGCTCGTGGTCGTGAACTGGCTCATCGAACTCATGCTTTTCGCCATTGAATACGTGCTTGTAGTGGCCGTCAACTGGCTCGCCAATCTTCTCAACGATGCCGGAAGCGATACCTTCACCGCTTTCCAAGTCAACGAGCTGATACTTAATCGAACTGGAACCAGAATTGATAACAAGAACGGTTTTTGCCATTGGGGCATCCTCCATAAAGTATTGATAAGGCTTGTAAATTGCCACGCTCTAGTTTACCGTTAAGTTCCTACAATGCGGAGAGTTATTTTGTGTCATAACAATCTAAAATATGTGAAGAACATTTAACAGTTTATTTTTGTTGATTTTATAGCTTTCTGCACAAAATCTTATTCTCACTGAGCTTCAATAGCTGTTAAAGCAACAGTATTAATAATATCTTGTACTAAAGCTCCTCTAGATAAGTCGTTTACAGGCTTATTTAGACCTTGTAAAATAGGGCCAACTGCCAGTGCTCCACTTGAGCGTTGTACTGCTTTATACGCAATATTTCCTGCGCATAAATCAGGGAACACAAATACATTTACGTGACCTGCAATAGGATTATCTTTTGCTTTTGCTGCAGCAACTGTAGGAGACCAAGCTGCATCAAACTGAATAGAACCAACTACGGCTAAATCTGGAGCTTTTTCTTTTACTATTCGCGTCGCTTCTTCTACAATGTCAACATCTGGGCCTTTACCAGATCCTAACGTTGAATAAGAAAGCATTCCAACTTTAGGATCTAGTCCGAATGCTGCAGCAGTATTCGCAGACTGAATCGCAATATCTGCTAGCTGTTCTGCATTCGGGTTTGGGTTAATAGCGCAATCTGCAAAGACTGCTACGTGATCTTTAAAACACATAAGAAATGCGCCAGAAACCAGCTTAGAGCCGGCTTTTGTTTTTATTACTTGTAATGCTGGTCGCACAGTATTTGCAGTGGAATTAACAGATCCAGACACAAGACCGTCTGCTTGTCCAAGTACAACTAGCATAGTGCCAAAATAGCTTGCGTCGTTAAGTTGTTCTCTTGCTTGTGATTCAGTCATTCCTTTCTTTGCTCTTAATTCGCAAAGTTTTGTAATCATATGGCTAAGCATTGCTTCATCGCTCATAGATTGGAAACTTGCTTTGCAAACTGAATTAAGATTTAACTCTTCAGCACGCTTCAATATTGATTCGCGCTCTCCAACAATAATAAGATTCACAATATCTCGTTCAAGCAAGTAATCTGCCGCTTTTAATATGCGATCTTCTTCTCCTTCTGGAAGAACAATTGTTTTTTTCTGTTCTTTTGCTTTTCCTAAAAGACTGTATTGAAAAGCGTATGGGGTAGTTGGTGCATTGAATGGCTGGTGCAACGCATTAAGAATATCTTTTTCTCTAATGCAGTTTACGAATATTTCTAACGAACTATTTTTGTTTTCTTCGTTTATTTGAGGCAGCACCCATAATGGTGTTTGGCTTACTCTAGTTTCTTTTTCGCTAGAATTTGCGCAATTTCTAGCTGTGTAATCTTTCATTACTTCAGCTCCAAGTTCCTCAGAACAGTCAGTAACAAAAACGCCCAAAATTTGCGTGCAAGCCTTCATAATACAAGCGTTGGCAGTATTAATAGTTTGTAAGATTTGCTCTGAGCTTCGTCCCTTTGCGCAAACGGTTAGAAAAACAGGCGAAGCTAAGTCTGCTGCAACAGTTGCGTCAAAGGCAAATAAATCTGGATCATATACAGGGCTTGCGTCGCTTGAAACAATAACAGAAGCTTGGGCGGATGTTGATTGTAGTACTTCATTGTATCTTGCAACAATATCTCCGCGCACTGTGTCTTTATTTGTTCTGACTATTTCTGGAGTGGATACAATAACTTGCTCTAATTTTGCTGAAGTATTTGCAATACCCAAAAGTTGTTTAGTGAAAGCGTCATTGGTTTGAGCGCATGGGCGAAAAATAGTAGTGCTGTAGTTGTTAGACAGAATATGTGTTATTCCGAGTGCAACAGCGTTTCTGCCGTACATATCTTCGTTGCCAATAATTGTTACATTAATATGTGACACGATGCGTTCTCCTTTGATACTATTCGTGTTGTGCTGTTAGGTTTCATATTGTAAAAATTAAATTACTTAAGTTTTGCAATATAGCCAAGCTTGTTCTATTGTACGGCTTTTTGTTTTTATACACGCACATAGTAGTAATTCTGCAATATAAATTTTGATTCGTTTTTTTTTATTTAGTTTACATGCAAATTTATTTTTATATACAAAACGGGAGTCAACCATTCGATTGACTCCCGAAATGTTTTTAGCTAACCAGTTTTAGCTTTATGAGCTTAAAACTACTCGTTATCGCCAGCGGTTGCAGCGGTAGCGGTGACAGCGCCTGGCTTGTCGGTCTTAACGCCTGGCCATACCCAATCGGTGTAGTCTGGGTGATCAAGACCCTTGTCGACTGCATACTGGAAGGCTTCGAGGCGGAAGTCCTCGAGCTTCTTGATTTCGTCGGCATACTTGGCGGCGTCAACCATACGCAAAGCTTCAGCGGTAAGCTCGTAACGATCCATGTCGTTCACGCGAACCATGTCGTATGGCGTGGTGGTGGAGCCCTGCTCCTTGTAGCCATGGACGTTGAAGTTGTCGTGGTTTGGACGATCGTAAATCAAGCCGCGAACGTCATGTGCATAGGAGTGATAAGCGAAGAGGACTGGCTTGTCAGCGGTGAAGAGATCGGTGAACTCTTCGTCAGTCAAAGCTTCGTTGTTTTCCTTAGCGGACTGCAACTTGAGCAAGTCAACAACGTTAACAACCTTGAACTTAACGCCAAGCTTGTTCAACTTGTCGGCAGCGGCCATCAATTCCTGCTGTGGAACATCGCCAACACCAGCGAGAACAACCTGAACTTCGTCGTTGTTCTTAGCGTTGGAAGCCCACTTCCACTCTGCAGCACCCTTTTCGAGCTCTTCGCGAGCTTCGTCGAGGGTCAACCAAGTGGCGGCTGGCTGCTTACCAGCGAAGATGGCGTTAATCATGTTGGTGGACTTGTAAGCCTTTTCAGCAACAGCGAGCAACATGTTGGAATCTACTGGGAAGTAGATGCCGATTACATGATCGTTGTTGAAGGTCTTGTTCAAGAGCACGGAGGTTACGCCTGGATCCTGGTGCGAGAAGCCGTTGTGATCCTGACGCCATACGTGAGAGGATACCAACAAGTTCACGGAGGAGATTGGCTTACGCCATGGAATCTCGCGAACGGTAGCCTCAAGCCACTTTGCGTGCTGGTTCAACATGGAGTCGATAACGTGTACGAAGGACTCGTAAGAGCTCCAGATGCCGTGACGACCGGTGAGCAAGTAACCCTCGAGGAAACCTTCCATCTGGTGCTCGGAAAGCTGCTCGGTGACCTGGCCGGTAACAGCCATGTGCTCATCGACTAAGCCAGAAAGGTAGCCAGCATCCCACTGCTTGTTGGTTACTTCGTAAGCAGCCTGCAAACGGTTGGAAGCGGTCTCATCTGGGCCGAAGATACGGAAGGAATCTGGGTTGTTCTTGATGATGTCACGAGTGTAAACACCAAGGCGACGGGTAGCTTCGAGCTGACCCCAGCCGTGACCGAATTCCTTAACTTCCTTGACTTCGTAATCATCGAGCTTTGGAAGCTTCAAATCTTCACGAATACGACCACCGTTGGCGTTTGGATTTTCGCCAATACGGAGTTCGCCCTTTGGCATGAAGGAAAGAACGTCTTCCTTCACAGCGCCCTTTTCGTCGAAGAGCTCTTCAGGCTTGTAGGACTTCATCCAGTTCTTCAAAACCTCGAAGTGAGCTTCGGTATCGCGAGCGGAAGCCAGTGGAACCTGGTGTGCACGCCAAGAGCCTTCGGTCTTCTTGCCGTCGATGAACTTCGGGCAAGTCCAACCCTTTGGAGTGCGGAAGATAATCATTGGGTAGTAAGGGCGAGTTACGTCGTTAGTCTGAGCCTCAGCCTTAATATCGCAAATCTCGTCGAAGATGGTTTCGAACATATCGGCGAAGCGACGGTGGATGGACATGTGATCCTCATCGTCGAAGCCAGCAACGAACTCGTATGGCTCGTAGCCCATGCCGTGGAAGAACTCATGAAGCTCTTCGTCGGAAATGCGGGAAAGAATAGTTGGGTTAGCAATCTTATAACCGTTCAAGTGCAAGATTGGAAGCACGATACCGTCGGTACGTGGGTTCACAAGCTTGTTGGACTGCCAACCGGTGGCCAAAGGACCAGTTTCAGCTTCGCCATCGCCGACGATTGCTGGAACGAACAAGCTTGGGTTGTTCATAACAGCGCCGTAAGCGTGGGAGAGTGCATAACCAAGCTCGCCACCTTCGTGGATGGAGCCTGGGGTTTCAGGAGCGAAGTGAGAAGGAATGCCGCCTGGGTAAGAGAACTGGCGGAAGAACTTCTGCAAACCAGCTTCGTCCTTTGTAATCTTTGGATAGTACTCAGTGTAAGTACCGTCGAGGTAGGACTGAGCAGTACCAGCTGGGCCGCCGTGGCCTGGACCCATGATAATCACGGTATTCTGCTGGTGGTCAGCAATGAAACGGTTGATGTGGCCAATAAGGAAGTTAAGACCTGGAGTGGTGCCCCAGTGGCCCACCAGACGATGCTTAACATCTTCGCGAGTGAACGGCTCCTTCATTAGAGGGTTGCTACGAAGATAAATTTGGCCGATTGCAAGGTAGTTGGCAACACGCCAGTACTTGTCTACGCCTTCGATAGCTGCCTCGGAAACTGGAGCGTTGAGCTTCTTCCAAGGTGTGCCAATAACAGGACTCGTCATGTGTACTCCTGTACTCAAGCACTTTTCAGTGCAATTTGATCATTACCATTTGGTTATAGAGTCTGGAAAACAAATGTATTACAGCTCTTTTTCCATCCGTTTCAGTATAGTGCCAGCGTCTGACTTTTGTTCGTTTGGTTACTTCTTCGTGCATTTATGTTGAAAAAATGTGTGATTATGTGCGCAAAAAATTAGCCATTTGTATAGATTATGTTATATTTGATGTTCGTTTTTTGCTTTGTTATTCAGCGTTTCGCACAAAAATTTATCAAAGCTATCTATTGATTTAGAATTATTAATGTAACTTTTATATCTAATTTCGGCGTTTTGTAATTACGCAACGTCTCAAAGCTTCACTATTATGAATTGAATCGTATTAGAACTTATATATAAGGAGAATCATGGCAAAAGGACCAGTGCTTGTCGTTGATTTTGGCGCTCAATACGCTCAGCTTATTGCTCGTAGAGTGCGAGAGGCTAATGTGTATTCAGAGCTTGTTCCGCACTCTATGCCAGTTGACGAAATGTTAGCTAAAGATCCTCAAGCTATTATTCTTTCGGGTGGTCCTGCTTCTGTTTATGAACCGGGTGCTCCAGATATTGATCCAAAGATTTTTGAAGCTGGCGTTCCAGTTCTTGGCATTTGCTATGGCTTCCAAGTAATGGCTCATGAACTTGGTGGAGACGTAGATAAAGCTGCTCTTGGCGAGTATGGTAAAACTTCTGCAACTATTGATGATTCTGAAGGCCTGCTTGCAGATTCTCCTGTTGAGCAAAATACTTGGATGAGCCACGGTGTTGCTGTTAAGCGTGCTCCAGAAGGTTTTAAGGTGTTGGCGCACACAGAGGGTGCTCCTGTTGCTGCAATGCAAGATGAAAGTCGCAAACTTTATGGAGTTCAGTGGCATCCAGAAGTAAAGCACACTCCATTGGGTCAGGAACTTATTTCTACATTCTTACATAAGTGTGCAGGGTTAGATAACAATTGGAATCCTTCTAACATTATTGAGGATCAGGTTGCTAAGATTCGCGCAGAAGTTGGGAATGCACAAGTTATTTGTGGTCTTTCTGGTGGAGTTGATTCAGCGGTTGCAGCAGCTTTGGTACATAAAGCAATTGGTGATCAGCTTACTTGCGTTTTTGTTGACCACGGTTTGCTTCGTAAAGGCGAAGTTGAGCAGGTTAAACATGATTTCGTTAAAGCTACTGGCATTAAGCTAATCGCAGTTGATGCCGAGGATGATTTCTTGGATGCTCTTAAAGGCGTGAGCGAGCCGGAGCGCAAGCGCAAGATTATTGGCGAAAAGTTCATTCGTACTTTTGAAAAAGCTCAGCTTCAAGTTATTGAAGAAGCTGGTAAAACTGGAGCGGAAGTTAAGTTCCTTGTGCAGGGAACTCTTTACCCAGATGTTGTAGAATCTGGCGGTGGAGACGGTGCTGCAAACATTAAGTCGCATCACAACGTTGGTGGTTTGCCAAAAGATTTGAAGTTTAAGCTTATTGAGCCTTTGCGCACGCTGTTTAAGGATGAAGTTCGCGCTATTGGTACTGAGCTTGGTTTGCCAGATGAAATCGTGTGGCGTCAGCCTTTCCCTGGTCCAGGCTTAGGCATTCGCATTGTTGGTGAGATTACGCGCGAGCGTTTGGCTGTTCTTCGCGAAGCAGATGCAATTGCTAGAGAAGAGCTTTCTAAAGCTGGTCTTGACCGCGACATTTGGCAATGCCCAGTTGTATTGCTTGCTGACGTTCATTCTGTTGGTGTTCAGGGTGATGAGCGCACGTATGGTTCTCCAATTGTTTTGCGTCCTGTGAGTTCTGAGGATGCTATGACAGCTGATTGGTCTCGTGTTCCTTACGATGTGTTGGCAAAGATTTCTACTCGAATCACGAATGAATGCCGTCAAATTAATCGTGTAGTGCTCGACGTAACTTCTAAGCCACCTGCCACGATTGAGTGGGAGTGATGTAAATCACATTTAATTTTTTATTCAAAAATGTATAAATTACAGTTATTTTGCATGCTTAATTTAGTTAAAATGCTGGGAGTATTCGTGTTTTCTATATCTGATACCCCCAGTTTGTATATTATGCATTTTGACTGATAGAATAAACTACTAATTGTATGGTTGTTGTTCGATATGTTTCCAAGTGTTATTCAACGGCTTCTGTATAATCGCTAAAACGTTGGGAGAATTGATTAGTATGGCTGAAGGTGTGCCTAAATATATTGCTGTTCGCGATAATTTGCGTGTTCGCATTGACGCTATGGAAGCAAATGAACAGCTGCCTCCAGAAATTGAATTGTGCAAACAGTACAATGTTAGTCGCATTACGTTGAGGCATGCTGTAGGCACGCTTATTGCAGAAGGCTTGTTAGTGCGTGAGCAGGGTAGGGGAACATTCCGTGCGCCTGAAATTATAAGTACTCACAATAAAGTGTTTATTTCGGATCGTGCGCAAGGTTTTTACGAGCAAAATTATTCAAGCGACTCTGTTATTACAATAAAAGTTTTAGAAAATGACGTTGTTCATGATGAAGATGCTGCTTTGCGCTTAGGTTTAAAGCCAGAGGATGAGCTTATTTGCCTAAAGCGTTTGCGATACGTAGACGGAGTGCTTTCGCGTTACAGCGTACTGTATTTATCTGCTTCGCGTTTTCCAAAAGTGTTAACTCATGATTTTTCAGAAGAATCTTTATCTGATTTCTTGAATAAAGCATATGCTGTTGAGCTTGTTGAAAGCGAAGTGTCAGTTTATGTAGAAAGACTGTGTGACAGACTTGCTGTAATACTTGATCTTAAAGATGGCACTCCTGCAATTGCAGCTAAATCAACAGTAAAAGATAAGTTTGGTACGATTATTGCTTTTGGTGCTGCTATATATACGCCAAATTCTGGTGAGATTACTTTCCACTTGCACGCAAATTCGTAAATTTTGCATTGTGTGAGCATGAAGTTTTGTAATTGCCTGTAGAATTTTCTGCAGGCAATTTTCGTATAAGTTATTTGTGCTTGCTTTTCAGTTTTAGGTTTTCTAGTTTTAGGTTTTCTAGTCTACTGGTTTGCGGGTTGTTTTGAAAAACAAAAAAGTCTTGCCGATTTCTCAGCAAGACTTATTTCGTGTCCGGAGCGGGACTTGAACCCGCACGCCTGTACAAATAGGCACTAGCACCTCAAGCTAGCGCGTCTACCATTCCGCCACCCGGACAGGTGTTTTAGACAACAGATAAGACTATAACATCTTTTTTGAGTCTTTGCTTCGGCGTGTTGAAAAATTTATGCTTTTTTGTTCGAGTAAAGCATAAATTGCTTTATATCTGCCTTATATTAAGCCATTTTTCGCCGCAAAATTTCCGTCGCTACTTGGTTGAAAATCAACAATATTAATCTGTTTATTTGTTGTATTTCCCTCTAAATCAACGAATGAATGCTGTGGAATAGTGGAAGTGTCATGGTTCGGGTAGTCTCTTCTAAAGAATGATCCGCGTGACTCATGTCTACAAAGCGATGCCTTTAATACTGCTTGTGCAAGCGTTGACATATTGCTTATTTCCCATATTGCTGTAAGTTCTTGATTAAAAATTAAATCTTTGCTATGAAGCTTTAAATTTTTTATTTTCGGAAGTAATGACGCGTGAATTTCTTGTAAAGCTGAGTTAAGTGACTTTTTATCACAAGATATTGCAGCAGCTTTTTCCATAATTGTTCCAAGTTCTGAAAATAGTGCATAAGGATTATTTTCTTCGCTTGTATCCGCAGAGTTACTTAGGGTATTTATATTATTTTCGATACCATCTTGCTCAGAATTATCTTCTTTAGTAAGCGTTTTAATCTCAAAATTTTTTGATTATATAATTTTTCTAGTTCTGTGCATGTTTTGTTGCGCTCACTGTTTTTGTTGCAATCGCAGTTTTCGTAGAATTTGGATTTGCTGTCAGAAATAATATCGTTAAGTTCTTTTGCCATTGCAACGCCAGCGCGTTTTCCAAAAACGCAAGCGTCAAGCAGGGAATTTCCTCCCAAGCGATTAGCTCCATGAACTCCAACACAAGAGCATTCGCCGGCTGCGTATAATCCTTGAATAATAGTTTGCTTATTGTTGTACCACTTGTAAACTTCGCCATTTAAAGTAATAGGTATTCCTCCCATTGTGTAGTGCGCTGTTGGGCGAATAGGAACTAAGTCTTTAGAAGGGTCAATGTTAGCATATTGTTCTATTGTTTCGCTAACTTGTGGCAAAACTTCTTTCATGCGTTCTTTGCCAATATTTGTCATATCTAGCCAAATGCAATCGCATTTTGAGTCAGTATTACAATCGCTTGTAGTGTCTTTAACACCGCGGCCTTCTAGAATTTCATTTTCAATAGCTCGAGAAACAATATCTCGCGGGGCTAAATCTTTATGAACTGAATCATAATTCTTCATAAATGATTCGCCATTGGAATTTTTTAATACTCCACCTTCTGCTCGAGCTGCTTCAGAAAGTAGCATTCCGGTATGTCCAAGACCAGTAGGGTGGAATTGTATAAACTCGCAATCTTCAATCTGCAATCCTGCTTTCAAAGCTAATGACATTCCGTCGCCTGTTAAATCCCAAGAGTTTGATGTTGTAGAAAATAATCTTCCAGCGCCGCCTGTAGCAATAAGAACTAACTTTGAACGCATAGAACGCAATTTGCCTTTGGTAAGATCAAAAGCTACGATGCCTTCAACTTTTTGTGTTTCTTGATCTATAGCAATATCTGTAACATATAAATCTTCAATAAAAGAGATGTTTGCAGCAACGCATTTTTGCCAAAGACTATACAAAATTTGATGACCAATCCTATCTGCAGCAAAAGCAGCACGTGCAACTGGTTGCTTACCAAAATTGGCAGTATGACCGCCGAAACGACGTTGGTTAATATGGCCATCTTTTGTGCGAGAAAATGCTACGCCATCATGTTCAAGCTGAATAACTGTTTCCGCAGCCTCTTTTGCAAGCAATTTAGCTGCATCCTGGTCGCTTAACCAATCTCCACCATGAACAGTGTCATAATAATGCCACTGCCAAGTATCGTGTTCAACATTTCCTAGGCTTGCAGCGATTCCACCTTCTGCTGATCCTGTATGAGATCTTAAAGAAGGTATTTTAGAAATCACTTTTATTGAAGGAGATTTTCCTTGTTTTTTCAATGACTTGTATTCGCAAGATTGAACAAACCCAAGTGCTGCAGACAGTCCTGCTGCTCCGGCTCCAATAATAATTGCATCGTAGTATTCGCTTGATTGCATACTCTTATTTTCTCATAAGCATGGTCTTGTGGAATGCGTGTTACGCCACTTTTTGTTGCTTTATAACAAAATCTTCATTTTTTCTAAATATAGTTCCTTCCAACTCTAAAAGTGCAATTGCTCCAGAAACTTCTGCAATAGATGGAATGGTGCCTAATTCTTCTTTCTCGTATGAAAGCTTGATAATTTCATAAATGCTATCAATGTTTGCATTTTCACGTTTGCGCTTACATGTAAGAATCGCATTAATAATATGCTGTTGTATTTCAGTATAATTTTCTGATTCATTTGAATTTAATACTTGCTCTTCCTGAATATTGTAAGTTTTATCGCTATTATCAGAGTTGTTAAAATAGTTGCTTTCTGCTGTTATTTTACTACTAGCAGTTTTATTCAAAGCTCTCGCTATGTAATGGTGAGATTGTGGGAAAAGAATATCAACATCTTGTTGACTGCATACCATTATTGCTTGTGAATCGTGAATAATTTTATTGCATCCAGCATTATGCGGTCGATTTATATCTCCTGGAATCGCATACAACTCGCGGTTTAAGTCTGTGGCCCATGTTGCAGTATTCAAAGCTCCTGATTGTAGTCTTGCTTGTGCTACAAGAACTTTTGAAGATAATGCTGCAATAATTCTATTTCGTAGTAGGAATCTGTGCCCAACTGGAGTAGTGTCGGGGCACAATTCGCTTATGCAGGCACCGCCTTTTTCTATAATTTCATCAAAAAGCTGAGAATTGCTTTGTGGACCCATATGGTTCAATCCGCCTGCAAAAACTGCAATTGTTCTTCCGATTGGTTTGTTTTCTCCTGCATCTGTTTGAGCGTCAATTGCGCCCCAGTGGGCTGCTGCATCAATTCCATAAGCGCCGCCAGAAATAATAGTATGCCCTTTTGAAGCGCAGTCGTAAGCAAAACGATACGCTAATTCTCTTCCGTAATCTGTGCAAGATCTAGATCCTACAATTGCAAGCGGATTATGGCATTGAATAAGTGCTTGAGGGTTTCCAATACCCCACAGGCATAATGGTGGAGAAAAGTGGCTTTGAAAAGCCAGATCTTGTAATTGCTTTGGCCAATACTTACTGTGAGGTGCAATAATCCACTGCTTTCCTGAATTAGTGAACCATTTACATAATGCGTTTGGCTCCCAAGTTGGTAGATGTGTTAGTCTAACGCACCATTTTGCGAGAGTGCGGTGTAGTGCTTCTAAAGTTTGTGTATTGTTGTTGTCTCTGTATCCCCATGACTTTAATCCCTTATTAAAATAAGATTCTAAAGTTGTTATTGAGTGGTGTTTGCTTATGTGCTTCCACATAGTAGATGTTAACCGTTGGCTTTTGCTGCGCTTGTCTTTAGATAAGCTAATATTATCCGCGTTTTCTTTAATAGCTTCTTCAATATTTTCTTGGGCTGTTTCATAGCTAGTTTCTTCACTAATAATAGGAAGTTGCATTTGTTGAGCAGAAGATTCTTGCTGTTGGGCTAGGAAACTTTTAACAATAGGATGCAGCAGTTTTACAATATCGTTAGCATGCTGCGCTCCAAGTAAAAGCGTGTACATAATGGCGTCTGCTCCTTCTAAGCAGAACGTTAGTATTGCGCGAGAAAGTGTTTCCTCGTCAATTTCAATAACATTATCAATGCTATTTTCGCAATTTTTATTATTTACATTATTAAGATTGCTCATATTCGTGTCCTTAAACTAATAGCCTGAGCCATGTCTGTCATGTCTGGGGAACTGTGCCCAGAAAGATCTGCTAACGTCCAAGCAAGTCGCAACGCTCTGTCTGCTCCTCTTAAACTTAATTGGTGTTTTTCTAATGCTCGATTAATAAGCCCAACAGCCTGTTTAGAAGTGTATTTTCGAAGCCATGTTCCGGAAGCTTGTGCATTGCAATCCCAACCTTGCTTGCTGAAACGAGTTCTAGCTACTTGACGTGCTTCTGTTACATTATTGCGCATCATTTCACTTGTAAGAGTTGTGCTCGCTTCTTTATTTGGTCCGTGAACTTGATTGTTTTGGTTTGGTATAACAATTCTTTCCACAGGTGGAACATCCATTTGAATATCAATACGATCAAGAATAGGTCCAGAAAGTCTAGAAAAGTATCTAGTGCGTTCTCGCTCTTTGCATGTGCATCGCTCTCCGTTTCCGTATGCGTAGCCGCAAGGACAAGGATTTGCTGCAATAACAAGCTGGAATTTAGCAGGATAAAGCGTAGTTCCTTTTGAGCGCGAAATAGCAATATGTCCGGATTCCAGCGGTTCTCGAAGTGTTTGCAAAACTCTTGGTGAAAATTCTGGAGCTTCGTCCATGAACAGTACTCCGCAGTGTGCGCGAGTTATAATACCAGGTTTTGCAACTCCTGTTCCGCCTCCAATAAGTGAAGCTGCTGAAGCTGTATGATGTGGTGCTTCAAATGGTGGAATGTCACTAATACCGTAGTAGGGTAGTGTGCCACAAAGTGAGCGAATAGATGCAACTTCAAGCTGTTCTTGTTCATTAAGAGGACACATAATGCTTGGTATTCGAGATGCGAGCATGGTTTTTCCGGATCCTGGAGGGCCAATCATCATAACGTGATGCCCTCCGGCTGCAGCAACTTGAAGAGCCCACTTTGTGTGTTCTTGCCCAATAACTTCGCACATGTCTCCAATCTCATATTTTGAATTAACTTGTAATGGTGAGGCACTTTGATCTTCTAATATTTCAGAATGCTCGCTATTTGTATCGTCTTGCCCATTTCGTTCTAAAACTTGCATGTGCTTATAAACTGGGTCTTCTTCAATAAGTTTTAGTGACTCTTCTTGCAAAGTTCCATGCAATTCGGTTACTAAATCATAAATATGATGTATTCCAATAGTCTCAATACCTTCTACTAATTTCGCTTCCGCAAGATTTTCTTTGGGAATAATCATGCGCTTAAAATGCTTCTTATTTGCGTAAAGAGCAATAGGAAGCATTCCTTGTATTGGAAGCACTGTTCCGTCAAGATTTAGTTCTCCTAAAATAACGGTATTTTCAAGTTCAGAAAGTGGAATATATTTTTCGGCGCTTAAAATACTTGCTGCAATAGCAAGATCGTATGAAGATCCACTTTTAGGCATTGAAGCAGGAGACAAGTTTACTGTTACTCTACCTTCTGGCCATTTGCAGTGTAAAGCATGATGAGCTGACTTTACTCGTTCTCTAGCTTCGCTTAGAGAAGTGTCTGGAAGTCCTATTATTGAAAAGTTTGGCATACTTCCAGACATAAATACTTGAAGTTTAATTGTAAAAGCTTTAAGTCCAATAAGTCCAACTGATAATGCGTTTCCAATACTCATTAAAATGCTCCTGGAATATGTGTGAATTGAATATTGCTGTTGTTGTCTATTTCTTCTAGCGCTTGAATCATGCATGCAGAATCTCTATACGTGTATTTGTTTATAACAAGAATTGATACTGCATCAAAACGAATACGGTATCTGGGTATGTCAGTGCCGAATTTTTCTATCCACTGCATGCCTGCTTTACGTAATTTATTACGTTTATCTTGGTTGATTGCTTCAAGCGGTGTGCCATATTGGACGCTTCGTCTAGTTTTGACTTCTACGAAAACTAATTTTTGTTCCGGTGTAATCATCACTAAATCTAATTCTCCTTGACGCGAATGCCAGTTTCTGTCAATAACGTGCCAACCTTGTTGCATTAGTCGCAAAGCTGCGTATGTTTCGCCAAGTTTTCCCAACTCTTTACTTTCAAGAGAATCATCTTGAAGCTCATTGGACACTTGTTCAAGTTTTTCTTGTAAAAATACTTGAGCAGTCTCAGCGTCGTCAATCTCGTCAAACGATATAATTTCATCGTCAATAATGTGTTTTTGTGTAATCATGCTGCTATTTTCTGTGCTTATTGAGCAGCAATCCAGATTTTTTAAGTATTGTGGATAAAAGCTATATACGGCGTGTTGTATTAGGAATTCAGTATATTTTCTGTATTTTTCTAAAACAAATTCGCTATTTTTTGCAAACTGTTAATTCGTTATAGCTAATTTTGATAACCGTAGGTATGTACTAATTAACCATACTGGCATATTGTCGTTATCACTTAAATAAAAATTTAAACAGAAAACAGAAAAGTAAGTGGATGCACAAAGCAAGCTGAAGCAAACTAATCTACTGTTTAAAAAGTTGAAAAACTGGAGGGGTATTATGAGCGCTACTGAAGAATTGCAAGGAAAGTATCATTTTGAAACATTGCAATTGCATGTTGGCCAAGAGCAGGCGGATCCGGCAACTGATTCTCGTGCAGTTCCTATTTATCAAACAACAAGCTACGTATTCCATGATTTTGATCATGCTGCAGCTCGTTTTGATTTGCGTGACGCTGGAAACATTTATGGTCGTTTAACGAATTCTACTCAAGATGTTTTTGAGCGCAGAATTGCGGCTCTCGAAGGTGGAACTGCTGCTTTGGCTGTTGCTTCTGGTGCTGCGGCTGTTGACTATGCGGTTCGCAATATTACGCAGCAGGGCGATCACATCGTGTCTTCAAAGAATGTGTATGGCGGCACTTATAACCTGCTTCGTCACACTCTTCCTCGAGATGGTGTAACAACCACTTTTGTTGATCCTAAGAATCCTCAAAACTTCGAGGATGCAATTCAACCAAATACAAAGCTCGTATACTTTGAAACTTTTGGTAATCCTAATGCTGATTTGCCTGATTTTGAAGCTATCTCAGAGATTGCGCATCGTCACAACATTCCTGTTTTTGTTGACAATACTTTCGCAACTCCATATCTTTTCCGTCCGCTTGAGCATGGTGCAGATATTGTAGTTGAGTCTGCTACGAAATTTATTGGCGGCCACGGCGCAACTCTTGGTGGCATTATTGTTGAAGGCGGCAATTTTGATTGGGCTAAAGTTCCTGGAAAATTCCCAACTCTTACTGAAGCTGACCCTAGCTATCATGGTTTGAACTTCTATGAAGCTTTAGGATCTGTGGCTTTTGTGACTCGTATTCGTGCGATTATTTTGCGCGATACTGGCGCTTGCATTAGCCCGTTTGCTGCGTTCTTGCTTTTGCAAGGCACGGAAACTTTGAGCTTGCGAGTTGAACGTCACGTTGAAAACGCGTTGAAGGTTGTGAAATATTTGCAAACTGTGCCAGAAGTTGAATCTGTAAGTCATCCTTCTATTGAAGGTCGTTCTGATCACGAGCTTTATAAGCGTTACTTCCCGAACGGCGGCGGCTCTATTTTCACGTTTGATATTAAAGGTGGAAGGGATGCAGCTCGCGTATTTATTGACAATTTACAGCTTTTCTCATTGCTTGCAAATGTTGCTGACGTGAAGTCATTGGTTATTCATCCTGCATCTACTACGCACTCTCAGGAAACTCCTGAAGAATTGGAAGATCAGGGCATTCATGAGGGAACTATTCGCTTGTCTATTGGAACTGAGCATATTGACGATATTCTTGCCGATTTGCAGCGCGGATTTGACGCTGTTCGTAAAGCAGGTCTTGCTTAAATAGAAAAGAGAAAGTAAAGCAAAAGTTATTAATTAAAAATATTCCTGGAGATCCATTACCATTTTATTCGGAACGCATATTGTATTTGTATGCGCTCCGATTTTTTATACATTCTGTAAATTTGTGCATCATACTTTAGGATGAGACGCTAATTTTTTCTAAATAATTTCCGCCTTACGCACGATAGTAATCAGCTGTATTTTTCCGTAAATTTAAGTATTAGCAGTAGATAACTATGCGATTACTACTTTTTAAGAAAAGGAGCAGTTATGAACAACCGTTACGAAACAAGTTCATACGAGCAAGAAAATGCTTTAGATTTTAGAGCAGATTTTAACCAAAACTTGATTGGTGAAACAGCGGTTGCAGCTTTGCATGTTGTTAAAGATTTTGGCAAGGGTGCAGGAATTGTTCACGCTTTGCGAGATGTAAGCGTAAGTTTTGAGCGCGGCAAGTTTACGGCGATTATGGGTCCTTCTGGTTCTGGAAAGTCAACTTTAATGCATTCCTTGGCTGGTCTTGACAGTGTTAATTCTGGAAAAGTTTTGGTTGATGGCCTTGATATTACAGGCATGAGCGATAAGCAGCTTACACTTATGCGTCGCGAAATGGTTGGGTTTATTTTCCAAAGTTTTAATCTTCTTCCAATGTTTAGCGCTGAGCAAAATATTCTCATGCCTCTTACTTTGGCGGGCAAAAAGCCAGATAAGCAATGGTTTAATACTTTGGTTAATACTCTTGGCTTGCAAAATCGCTTAAAGCATAGGCCTGCTGAGCTTTCTGGCGGTCAGCGACAACGCGTTGCAATCGCTCGAGCTTTAATATCTAAGCCTTCCGTAGTTTTTGCGGATGAGCCTACCGGTAATCTCGACTCTGCTTCCAGCTCAGAAGTTTTGCATTTTTTGAAGAAGTCTGTAACGGAGCTTGGTCAAACTGTGATTATGGTTACGCATGACGCTGTTGCAGCCTCTTACGCGGATCGAGCAATTGTGTTTGCAGATGGTCAAATCGTTGAAGACGTACAAAATCCTACTGCAGAAGGCATGAGCAAGATGCTTATGGAACGCAGCGAGGCTGGTATTAATAATCAGTCTGCTCAATTGCAATAAAAGGTGGTGAAGTTAGAATGTGGAAAATCGCACTAAAACTTATGCGTAAAAGCGTGCGCATGCTAATCGCCTCTGGAATTGCAATTCTTATAGGCAGCATGTTTATGAGCGCTACTTTGCTTTTTGTAAATAGTGTTGACGACTTGATGGTTCGCAATGCAACAGAAGAATTTAGTAGTGCAAATTATGCAATCTCATCTAAAGGTTCTAACAATTCTCCGAGTGGTGCAATTCATTATAAGGATCTTCATTTAGACAAAATATCGAAGATGCCTGGTGTCAACGGTATTCGTAGTGACGATGCGACTGCGCTTGTAAGAGTGGAAAAAGGTGATAAATCAGCTACGAGTATTGCTTGGTCTAGTGGTTTGTATGGAAATCTTCCTGTGTATAAATCAACAGAAGGTAGGGAACCGCAAAAAATAGGCGAAATTACGCTTATTAAAAGTATTGCTAAATCAATAAATGCAAACGTTGGCGATACTATAACTTTGGTTAAAGTAGATGACACTGGCGGAGATAAAGAAAAATCGTACGATGTTCGTGTGGTTGGTCTTGTAGACGATGGAGAACATTCTCAAATACCAGTTTCAAATCGCGGCACGTATCTTGGTGGCGTAACGAATGATTTTTGTGCAAAACTCAAAAATCTTAAGAATTTTGACAATCAAGTTGTGCAAAGCAAAGTATACATGAGTATTGATGAATCTAAAATAAACGATTTATCTCCTAAGATTAGCTCTTTGCTTCCAGAGCAATTTTCTCTTATGTCTAGGCACGAAGTTGGTGTAAGAGCTGTTCGAAATGTGTCTAACGGCACTAATTTTGTAACCATGTTCTTGCTATCTTTTGGTATTCTAGCGTTGCTTATTTCTTCGCTTGTTATAGCAAACACATTCCAAGTGTTGGTTGCTCAACGCAGACGCACTCTTGCACTTTTGCGCGTAATTGGCGCACAGTCACACCAGCTTTATGCGGCAGTTTTGCTTGAAGCTGCAATACTTGGAGTTATTTCTGCGTGCGTTGGTGTGCTTTGCGCAATCGGATTTATGGGCGCAATTAGTAACGTGAATATTAATTCTGGACCATTATCTAAGATTCCTTTGATTGTTTCGCTTCCAGCGGTTGTGTGGCCAATAGTAATTGGCGTAATTGTAACGGTTCTTGCATCTATGAGTGCTGCTCGATCTGCTACAAAAGTAACGCCTATGGAAGCGTTGCGACCAATGGATTTGATTAAAGATAAGCGCGCAAGCATTATTCGTGCTGTTTTTGGCGTGATATTTATTGTTGCAGGTATTTTAGCTACGGCTTTAAGTGCTACTTCTTTAGCAAGCATGATTGCGGTACAGTCGCCTAATGCTGGTTCTGACTCTTGGATGACTTTGCTTGGAGCAGTTTTTGGATGTGCGCTTGTTTTTATTGGCATTATTATTACAGCAACATTCTGGATGCCGTTTGCTATGAAGCTAACTGGAGCAATCATGGCACTTTGTGGGCCTGCATCTAAAGTTGCTAACGCAAATGTGCAACGTAACCCTAGAAGAGTTGCGGCAACTGGAACGGCTTTACTTATTGGTGTAACGCTTGTTTCCACAGTAGTAACTGGCGCAATATGTGGTAAAGCAACTCTTAAGGGTGTTGTTGACGATAGATATAGTGTTGACATTATTGTTCAAGGCAAGAATGTTAATGAATCTCTAGCTGCTGATATTTCAAAGATTAGTGGAGTAAAGCATACTGAGTTGCTTCCTGCAGTTCCTATGACTTTTAAGAACGCTAAGGGCAAAACTGAGTACACTATGGTAGCTGGAGTTGATAATGTAAATCAGCTTAAAAATGTAATGCACACTGATCTTTCTGGCGTTAATATAAACAAAGATTCTGTGCTTTTGCCTAAGTTTAATGAAGAAGGCGGAGAACCTTTTGACCTTAAAAAAGGAAACCTTAATCTACAAGCTTACGTAGAAAATTACAGTTCTGGTGAAACAGATGGCAAAAATATTACGCCATTTACTGGCATGAATACAGACCCTACTAATAACAATAAGAGCATTACTGTAAAGCAAGTTCAGTTTAAGAAGTATCGAAATATTGGTGTGTATTCAAATAATACTGCTTTCGTGAGCAAATCCTACTTCAATAAATACCTTAACCCTACAACGCATATGCTGCTTATTTTGGTAGACTCCAGCAAAGCTAATCTTGTAGATATTGCTAAAAACATTCAAAATGTTACATCTAGCTATGCGGAGGTTATGGCTACTGGAAGTGTGTTCGAACGAGCAAAGTGGGAGAGTGCTATCAATTCAATAATGATGGTGCTTGTTGGCTTAATAGCAGTAGCTGTTGTGATTGCTTTAATAGGCGTTGCAAACACATTAAGCTTGTCTGTTATTGAGCGCACTAAAGAATCTGCAACTTTGCGCGCAATCGGTATGACAAGAGGCCAGGTTAGAAGATCTCTTGCGTTGGAAGCAACGTTGATTTCCTTAACAAGCACTGTTTGCGGCTTGATTGTTGGAACAGCGTTTGGATGGGTTGGATCTTACATGGTGTTTAGCATAATTGGCAATGTTCCGTTTGTAGTTGATTGGAATATTTACGCGATTCTTGCTCTAATCGCTTTGCTTGCAGCTCTTCTTTCTAGCGTGCTTCCAGCTCGTAGAGCAGTGAAGTCTTCGCCAGTAGTTGCGCTCGCAGAGGACTAAATTTCGCAAAAACTATATGTAAAACGATAGTTTTTAGAAGTTAGGTTGCAGAAAATAAAGATAATGCCGGTGTGTAAATTTTACGTGCCGGCATTATCTTTTTCTTAAGCGTTTTCGACACGCAGAAAAAATTTGTAATATTATTATTATTTTTTTATTAAAATGTGTGAATAATTATGCGAAGATTATAATATTATGTATAGAAATAGCATTTTTTATTAAAGATATTCAAAAATAATACGATTATTATTCATAATAACAAGTTTTGCAGGAAATTTTCCGAATAAATAGTGTTGAAAATGTATTTATTTCTTTGTTATGCTCAAGAATGACTGCTGACATAAGTTAGACATGAAGGCCGCTACGAGCAAGGAGTAGAAAAATATGGTAACGGTCAAGAAAAAATCTGCCGCAGCAATTGCAGGAATCTTATTGTTAATGCAAAGCCCAATGCCAGCGTGGGCGCAAGAAGCTGCTGATGAAGTACAGAATGTACAAGCTCAAACAGAGGTGACTGCAAAAGCATCTACTGAAGAAGCAATTGAAAAAGCTGAAAATCAAGTTCGCGAATTAGAAGCTCAGATTGAACAGTATAAGAAAAAAGTTGCAGAATTTGACGATCTTTTAAATAAAATCGATGAGGCTGAAAAAGCATTTGAAAACGTTAAGAAAAATAATGAAAAGGAACTTTTAGAAGCTCAAAATGCACTTAAAATGGATTCCGAAGCTGCAAAAGCAAAGGTTGTGGAATTTGAAAAATCCAAAAAAGAAAAAGATAATGAGCTTATTGGATTAAAAGCAGCGTATGAATCTTTAAAAGATCAATATGATAATGCAAAATTAGCTCTTGATACTTTGCAAGGTGACGAAGAAGAAAAAAGTCAAACAAAAGAAAGAGCTGCAGCTAACATAAAGCAGTATGAATCACAGATTTCAAATCTTCACAAAGAAGTAGATTCTCTTAATGAATCTATTGCAAGCGATTCTGCTCAAGTTAAAGAGTATGATACAAAAATCGCTGAATTAGAATCCGCATTAGAAAAAGCTGATCCAAACGATGGAAGTAATTTTTATTCTATAGCGGAGCAGTTTAGAAAAGTCTCTAATGATCAAGTTTCGCTTAGCAGAAAAATAGAAGAAAATAAGAAATCTGTTTCTACTAAAGAAAAAACTGTGAAAGAATTAGAAGTTCTTTTCCAGAGTGCAAAGAAAGAATTTAAAAAAGCAAGTGAAGAACTTCGAAAAATTAAAGATCAAATTGATGAGTCTAAAAAAGATGTAGCCAAAAAGCTTGAAGCTTCTAATACTAAAGATTCTGAAGTAAAAAAAGCAGAGTCTGAGATAAAGCTTATTGGTAATATTATTGAAAACTATAAGTTAGTTGACAACAAAAAGGAATTAGACAAAAAAATTAAATCATTAAATAGTGGTATTGAGGGCGCTAAAGCGTTTAAAAAGAATCAGTCCGATGAAAGAACTGAAAAAAGTGATTTAAAGAAGCAAGCTGAAAATTCTTTGAAGGATGCAGAAAAGAATCTTGAGGAAGCTAAAGCTAAAGTTACTATCCTCAAAGCTCAATTAGAACAGGAAAAAGCTCAAAAGAATCAGCAAAATGGTAGCAGCTCTGCTGGTAATAATGATGCCAAGCAATCAGGAAAACAGACTGCTCCTATTGCTCCAGCACCTCCAGTAGCATCTGTTCCGAAAGTAACTGCTCCAGTTCCTGCAGTACCTGAAGCTAAGATTCCAGCGCCGTCTGTTAAAGCTCCAGCTATGCCACCTGCTTCTGTTGTCCCTGCGGCCCCAGTAGTGCCAGCAGTTCAAGTTGAAGATAATTCAACATCTGTAGCACCTTCAGCTCCTGCAGCAAATCCTACTGTTGCAAATACTCAGAAGGCAGTAACTCCAGTTGCTGAAGTAACTAAGAATGTTTCTTCTGCAGACGCATCTAAGGCTCCAGCTGTTGCTAATGTTCCAGCTGCTGTGGCTCCGTCGAACAATATTTCGCAAGCAGATAAGTCAACTGAATCTCAGGTTTCAGAAGAAAACTCTACGAAGTTTGAAGATAATAATGGTGAAACTGAGGAAGTTGAAGAAAAAACTCCTGTTGAAAGCAAGAAACCACAAGCTCAAGCTAGTGCTACAAGTGAAAACAAATCTTCAGGAAATGTACTTGGAAAAATAGCTATTGGCGTTGTTGGAACGTTAGCAGTTGCAGGAACTGCTGCAGCAGGCGTAACATTTATGCGTCCTCGTCGCCTACCGAAAGCATAAATTAAGAAGCTACTAGGTATGTTGATAATTTAAATTTGCGGCTATTTGTGCATTGTGCATTATGCATTAATAGCCGCATTTTTATATGTTTTGGGTATTTTACGGCTTAACTAAGCTATTTTCATAAGCAAAAACTACAGCTTGAACTCGGTCTCTAGCATTGATTTTTCCTAAAATATGCGCAACATGCGTTTTGACTGTAGGCAAGCTAATAAATAGTTTGCTAGCAATTTCCTGATTTGAAAGCCCGTGAGCAATTTCTATGAGCACCTCGCGCTCACGGTCAGTAAGTTCTGGAATAGCAGAATTTTCGTACGAGCAGCTTTGTGTTGCTGGTGCAGCAGAATTTGCTTGTGCAGCGTAACTCGAAACGCTGTTTACTTTAATATTTGTTGCTACTTTGCCTTGCTGAATCATATTTTCGATCAAACGTTTAGTAGCGGTCGGAGCAATAATTGCGTTTCCTTGATACACAGTTCGTATGGAATTAAGCAAAGTTTCTGGCTCTGTATCTTTAAGCAAAAATCCGGAAGCACCAGCATGAATTGCAGCCATAACATATTCGTCTAAATCAAAAGTTGTCAGAATAATAATTCGAGTATTTTCGTTAGTTTTTTGCTGCAGAATCTTGCGAGTTGCTTCCAAACCGTCCATTATAGGCATGCGAACGTCCATAAGAATAATGTCTGGATTTTGGCTTTTAGAAAGCTCCACAATTTGTGATCCGTTAGAAGCCTGAGATACAACGTGCATATCTTGCTGCGAATTTATTACCATCGCAAATCCTGCTCGCACAAGCTCCTGATCGTCTGCTATTGCGACTCGAATTACTTCATTGTTTTCCATATATTCCATAGTATCAACTTACTATTGCTTATTTAATGCGTTGTGTTGAATTTGCTCATCTAGTGGGGCAGCAGGGCGAATAGCAATCTCAGCTATATTTGCACCTTTATTTGCTGAATTAACGCTCGAACCTGTTTCTCGCAAAATTCCAAGCAATTTTCGCAAATATTTTAGTGCCGAACGCCCCTCGTCACTAATATTTTTAAAGGCTTTACTAATTGCTTCACTTTGCTCTTGTGGTTTCTCCGTTTCTGTTGACTCTGTATTTTCTGCATTACTATTTGTTTTTTCGTATTTATTTAGCATATCAATTCCGCTATTTGCGGCATCGATTACTTTATGCAATGTAATAGCAACTTTTTGCTGAATATTTGAGCTAAGTCGTTGCCTTTCTGCGTTAGCTGCAAGCACTTCTAGCTGTTTTTGCTCTTGCTCAAGTTCTGTTCTGCGCGCTTTTAGAAGCAGCAAATTATTGTCATCATTTCTGCGGTAATAAGCAAACGCAATAACTGTAAAACAAATTATTGCAACTATGAAACCAAAAACTAATCCAACGGACGCAAATTGCATAAAGTCATAAAAATTGGTTGTGGCAATATTTGATGTAAAGAATCGTATTGGAGTTTCAGTTTGTGGAATATTTTTTGATGAAATACCAATTTTTACGGCGAAAATAGCAGATTCGGCAAGCACTACTGCGCTAACCCATTGCCATGCGCGTTTTTTACCGTAGAGCACAGCAGCGTAAATAATATTTGGTATGAAAAAATTAGCGAATAAAATATTCGGCAAGAGTATAAGCTGTATTGCAGAAAATACTGCTGCAACAATTGCGCATGCGGTTGGAGCTTTTCTGCGAAACATGAATGGCACCATGGTTGTAAGAGTAAATACTTTATAAAGTATTTGTAATGAAAGCGAGTTGGAATATTGTGAAGACATTCCAACTCCAACAATAAAATCGTAGGTTGGCAGAAAGAGCATCATAACAACCCAAGGTGATGCATAAATAATGTCTCCAATAAGCCAATGTTGTTCAAACCATTGTGATACTTTCTCAATCCTATTTTTTGAAGTATTTGCTTCTGGTAAAACGTATGGCAAAACGTTTGTCGAAACTTCCGATGATGTTGAAACGTTTGCATTTTCCGGTTTTGTTTGTGCTTCTGCTTGATTATTAACTTTTGCATTATGAGTAACGTTATAAATACTATTTAATACAGAAGCAGTACTGTTTGACTCGTCTGTGCTGTAAGAATATGGAATGAAAGCAACAATACTAAACGTTCCATCATTCATTTTTCCATAATCAAGCGTTCCGTGAAGATTTTCAATTCGCTCTTTCATGCCAATCAAACCATAACCGTTTTTATGTGGCGCACCGCTATTTTGCGTTTGGTTAGCTTCGATTTTGTGTATTTCATTTGTAATTTTTAGTGTTAAGCCTTGGTCCTTCCACTGTTCGTGAATGTTTATTTTAATGCCATCTCCTGCGTGCTTTCGAATATTAGTAAGAGACTCCTGAACAACGCGGTATGCAACGGTTTGTGCGTCCGCGTTAAGCCTATTTTGAGAATTCATGCCATCAACAGTGTGCCAAAAAATATTTTTAGGAGATGCAATCTTTGCTTGCTCAATAAGAGAAGGCACATGATTGAAGTCCAATTGACCCGATGGAGCATCAGTTAAAGCTTCTAGAAGTCGGCGCATGTCGTGAACGGCGCGCTCGGCTTCGTTTTTAATAATATGCATTGTTTTTTTAGCAAGCGAAATATCTTTGGTTGCTGCATAACGACCACCATCTGCTTGCACAATAATAATAGAAAGCGTGTGGGCAACAATATCGTGCATGTCTCTGGCAATTCTTGCGCGTTCTGCAGTAACAGCAATATGCTGAGCTTTCTTTCTGTACGCGCGAATAGCATTATTGTGATCTTGTAAAAGTTGAATAGTATGCACGTGAGTGCGCTGCCAGTAGCCAATAATAACCGTAATAGTGGTAATAATAATCGCAAAAATTATGGAAGGAATCGCAAAATCAAGTATATTCGAAACGCAATTTTTTATGTTACTACTATTTATATTTCGTACACTGCAAGTATAACTAGATTTCGAATGATTATTGCCATATATTGGTCCCATTACAGCATTCCACGATATTAATGCGCAAGATAATACGGTTGTTACGTAAGATGCAATAACAAAAGCTTTTGAATGCTCCGGATTTCCTCGCGCAATAGCGTTAACAAGCAGTACGAAACCAAAGAAATCAGCAAAAAGTTGAATAGGACCAAAGATTACTTGCATAATGCAAATAACAATAAAAGTAATAGCTGCATGTTCAGGCCATAGTTTTCGTACTGAAAGTAGTAATGCAACAACAATATTTATAAGTATTAATGCAATTAAAGAACTTTGTGTCAAAAAGCCATCAACATTGCTTATAACATAGCGATTGCTTGAAAGAATAAAAAGAACGAATGGAATAATGAACCATAATATGTCGTTTAATGTGAGCTCTTTTCGTAAGCGTTGAATAACACTTTGAAACATATTAGGTACTTTCATAATTACTAGGCTAGTGCATAGTACTTTATAGAACAATCGAACTTGAGTATGATTTATAAGTAGAGTGTGTGATTGATAGTTGCAATGTAGCACGCAAATAAAGAAATATAGAATGGAAAGGAATACACATGGCATTACTTAATACTTATTATGTTCCTGGATTGCATGTTGAAGAGCGTGCGATTGACGTTCCGCTTGATTGGGAAGGAAACACTCCTGGTGGAGCTATTAAAGGCGAAACGATTCGACTGTTCTGTAGAGTTGTTTGTGCTCCTGAGCATGTGCATGACGATTTGCCGTTGCTTGTGTTCTTGCAAGGCGGCCCTGGTGGGCAGTGTCCGCGACCACTTTCGCCTTCTAGTGATGGTTGGATTCAAGAGGCTATTAAGCATTTTCGTGTAGTCTTGCCAGATCAGCGTGGTGTTGGGCGTTCTTCAAGAGTGGATGCTTCAACTATGAAGCGTATGGCAGATGATGGCGTAAGTGTTGAGAGACAAGCCTGGTATTTGAAGCGTTTCCTGGCTGATTCTATTATTCGCGATTTTGAACATTTGCGTCTTACTGAATTTGATGCTAAACCGTGGGTGTCTTTAGGGCAAAGTTACGGCGGATTCTTAACGCTTACGTATTTGTCGCTTTTCCCGCAAGGATTGATTGCAAGCTTCACAACTGGCGGCATTCCTCATGTTCCTGCAAATGCGCGTGAAGTCTATGAGCATACTTTTCCTCGTATGGCGCGTAAAACGGAGCAATTCTATGAGCGTTATCCGCAGGATGTTGCTCGTGCTGCTGCTATTGCAGATCGTATTGCGCAGGGTGATGTTGTGCTTCCAAATGGCGAGAAGCTTACGGTTGAGCGATTCCAAATGTTGGGTTCTTCCTTCGGCATGAAGCCAAGTTTTGAGCGAGTGCACTGGCTACTTGATTCTGCGTTTGCAGATGGTGATGGTTCTTTGAAAGCGTTTAAGCACGGTGGTGGAGCTTCTGCTGGAAGTTTAAGCGACGAGTTTGTGTACGGTGTAATGGATTCAACGGCTTCAAGCCCGCTTTATTGGCCGCTGCAAGAATTTATTTATGCTGACGGTGAATTAGAGCACCCAATTTTGTGGGCAGCTCAGCAGGTTAGGGAAACAATGTCAGAGTTTTCTGGTTCTGCACGTCCGCTTCTTTTTACGGGCGAAGCTATGTTTCCTTGGATGTTTGATCAAGAAAAAGCTTTGCAGCCATTCTTGCCAGCAGTTGACTGCTTAATGAAAGATAAGCAGTTTGGCAAGATTTATGATCAAGAGCAGCTTGCTAATAATGAAGTTCCATTACAGTCTGCAGTCTACTTTGACGACATGTACGTTGATTCTGGCCTTCAGCTTGACACGCTTTCTCGTATTGCCAATTCGCATTATTGGACAACGAATGAATTTGAGCATGATGGCTTGCATGGAGACATAGTATTTGGTCATCTTTTTAATGAAGCTTTGAATCGTGGTGATTTAGAGGGAATTTACAAGCGTTAATAAGCTGTAATTCTTAAAATTTGCATGTTTGTATCGTTTAATAGAGCACTATTTGATATGCTATACATCTGTTTGAGTAATAATTGCGTAATAAATAGTGCTTTATTTATGAAGTGCACTAATAAAGGGGATTATGAATGAGTAGTGGAACATTCGGTACTGTTGGCTTCATTGGTTACGGCAATATGGCACAAGCAATTGCTAAAGGTGCTGTAAATGCAGGCGTATTGCAAGGTGAAAATATTGTTGCATGCGCTCGTAATTTTGAAAAACTTGAGCGTAACACTTCGCTTATTGGCGCTCGCGCTATGCGCACTGCTAAAGAAGTATGTGAAGCAAGCGACGCAATTATTATTGCTGTAAAACCTTATCAGATTTCTGAAGTTCTTAAACCTATTGCTGGTCTTATTGATGAACTCGGTATAGCTATTATTTCTGTTGCAGCCGGCTGGAGTCTTGAGCAATACAAAGATTTGCTTGGCAATAATGTTCATGTGCAATGCATTATTCCTAATACTCCTATTTCGGTAGGTCAGGGAGTTACTTTAGCTGAGTCTAGTAATACTCTAACTGACTCCCAGCTTTCTATGTTTAATGCTTTATTTGATCCAATTTCTTTAGTAGAGCGTGTGGATGCTGAACATATGAATATTGCAATGTGTATTTCTAGCTGTGCTCCAGCTTTTACAGCAATGTACATGGAAGCTTTGGGAGATGCTGGAGTGAAGTACGGCTTGCAGCGAGATTGTGCTTACCGTTTGGCTGCAAAAATGATCGAAGGAGTAGGTGCGTTATATATGAACGAGCGTACTCATCCTGGTGCTATGAAAGATGCAGTGTGCTCTCCTGGAGGAACCACTATTCGAGGCGTTGCACAGTTAGAATCTCGCGGATTTAGGGGAGATGTTATTTCTGCCGTTGATGCCATAGAAAATATAAAGTAAATAAAATCAAGTTGTGTCGGCTTTCCCGACGCTGGTCTAAACTAGGTGAATATGTCTTTAACTATTGGAATTGTTGGATTGCCAAATGTTGGCAAATCCACTATGTTTAATGCTTTAACTCGCAATAACGTTTTGGCGGAGAATTATCCGTTTGCAACTATTGAACCAAATACTGGTATTGTTCCGCTTCCGGATCGTAGACTTCCAGTGCTTGCAAAATTAGTTAATACCGAAAAGATTGTTCCAGCAACAGTTACTTTTGTTGATATTGCAGGCATTGTTAAGGGTGCTTCCGAGGGCGAAGGTTTGGGCAATAAGTTCCTTGCTAATATTCGCGAAGCAGACGCAATTTGCGAAGTTGTACGTGCTTTCAACGACGACGATATTGTGCATGTGAACGGCAAAGTGGATCCTGCTGACGATATTGACACTATTAATACTGAGCTTATTCTTGCCGATATGCAAACTATTGAAAATGCTCTTCCAAAGTTGGAAAAGGATTTGCGTGGCAAGAAAGTCACTCAAGAATATGTTGATGCCGTGAATAAAGCTAAGGAAATTCTTGCTTCTGGCAAGACTATTGACCAGGCTCATAACGAAAAGCTTATTGATAAAAACGACGTGTACGATTTGCACTTGCTCACTGCTAAGCCATTTATTTACGTATTTAACGTGGATGATTCGGAGTTAGCTGACGAAGATTTAAAGTCTAAACTTTCTGCATCTGTCGCTCCTGCAAAAGCAATCTTCTTGAATGCTCAGTTTGAGTCTGAACTTACAGAGCTTGACGAATCTGACGCTCGTGAAATGCTTGAGGATGCTGGTTTGAAGGAATCTGGTTTGGATCAGCTTGCGCGTGTGGGATTCGATATTTTAGGTCTTCAAACTTATTTAACCGCTGGTGTTAAGGAAGTTCACGCTTGGCAGATTCATAAAGGCTGGACCGCTCCTCAAGCTGCAGGCGTTATTCACACTGATTTTGAGCGCGGATTTATTAAAGCAGAAATCGTATCTTACGATGATTTCGTGGCTGCTGACGGTTCTATGGCAAAAATTAAGGAAGAAGGCAAGCTTCGCCTTGAAGGCCGAGACTACGTTATGCAAGATGGAGATATTGTTGAATTTAAATTCAACGTGTGATATTTCTGCGAATTAAGCGAAATTTTGTTTTTTCAAGCGTTGCTACTAGTAGTTTGCTGTTAAACTATTAGTAGCAACTTTTTTATTTTTATAACCGGAGATAGTGATGCAATTTATTCGTGACTTTGTTAGTGATATACGCAAATGTGCGCGATTTTTTGCAAAAATGCGCAGATGGTGGATTCGTAGTTCGAAAACTATGCGCTATATATCTGCGAGCATACTTGCAATGTTGATAGTAATTTTCCTGTTATTTGTTGGTTTTGAAACGTCAAATGTACTTTCTACTACGTATCAATACGGTGTGCAAGCACGGAAAAATGCGCTTATTGAAAAGAATAAAAATAATTGCGTCGGTAGTGAAAATAACAGTAATAGAAGAAATATAAATAATAATATAAATAATACTTCTAAAAATAAGTCTTATAAGTATTGCAATAAAAGTTCTTTAAAAAAGACTAATGGTAAATCTGATTTTTGGAAGTATCCTACAGGTGGAGCATATCCTAATCTTACGGGAATAAAGGTTTCTGACTTACATATTGATGTAAATCTTAAAAAGCAGCGAGTATACATTATTGCTAAAGGTAAAACTGTTTATTCAATGATTATGAGTTCTGGTATAAAAGACTCTACTCCTCATGGTGATTATCATATTGATGGTATGCGCAACAAGCATTTTTACAATCAGAATGAAAAAGTTGGCGCTGACTATTGGGTAGGTTTTATTGATGCAGAATACTTGTTCCACTCTGTGCCAACTAACTATAACTTTGGAGAATATATTGCGTCAGAAGGTATGAAGTTAGGAAAGCCTGCGTCTCATGGTTGTGTGCGTTTAAGTGTTGCGGATGCAAAATGGTTCTATGAGAATATTCCTGACGGAACGTCTGTTCATATTGGATAATCTTGCTTGTGCAAAAGCAAGATTTAAGTCTTATTTAATGTAATTGCTTAAATGTTGCAAATAAAAAAGAGGGCCTTCATTTGAAGACCCTCGTATATTTGTTTTTAGCAAACTATTCTTGCAATATTTTGTTTAGAAGAATAGTACTGCAGCCAAACATGCTAATATTACCAAGACAATAGAAGCTAAGAAGCTTGCAAGGAAAGCTGCGCGACCCTGCTTGAAAATAGCCTTGAAGTTAACGTTAATTCCAAGAGCAGCCATTGCCATGCCGAGGAAAACGTATCCTGCTTCTACAAGAGTTAATGCATGATCTGTTATGAAAGGAACGTAAGTTCCAATAACAGATGCTGCAATGAAGCCAAGCATAAACCATGGGAAGCTAATCTTATGCTTTCCACCATTTTCAACTTTGCTATGACGAGCATTCCACCAGATTGCAATAAAGATGGAGGCTGGAACTAACATAAGAACTCGTGAAAGCTTCATTATTGTTGCAGCATTGATGCTAACGGATGCTCCGCCAGCTGCAGTATTGATACTATCGAATGCTCCGCCAGCTGCAACAGCATGTGCGATTTCGTGAAGAGATGCTCCTGAAGCTATTCCAAGCTGCTGCTTAGTCATGCCGAAGTGAGGAAGAATAAAGATTTCAGCAAGAGCGTAAATAGTGCCCATAATTGCAACTGTTGCAACGGCCATAACTTCGTTCTGCTCTTTTTCATCTTCCTCTTCTGGAAGAACTGGCATTGAGCCAGAAAGACCCATAACTGCTGCAGCGCCACAAATACTTGTGCCTCCTGCAGTAAGCATTGCAAGCTGAGGATTTACCTTCAAAAGTTTAGCAATGTTATAAGTTACGAAAACCATTACTGCAACTAACACAGCTGCAATAGGTAGGCACTTAATGCCCTTGGTAAACAAATCATGCAAATTCAGCTTAAAGCCGAGGAGAATAATACCAAGACGAAGAAGTTTGTTTGCAATCAAACCAGCAGCGCTTTTAACGCCTGCTCGTCGTAAATCATTATTCTTTTTGTATGCGTGCAATGGCAGCTGCAGAGCCATGCCAACAAGCAACGCAATAATAAGAGCACCAAGTAATTGGAAACCTGGGTACTGCTTAAGCCAGCTGCCAATAAAGGAAGCTAGAAGTGTCAATACGGCAATAAGAGCCATATCGATGGTGCAGATTTTCTTTTTCCATGTATCAAAGAAATTAACCATTTAGCTCATTATTCTCTCACAATCGGACAAAAACGAACATTAATTAAAGATTTAGTCAGATGTTATAAATATCTTGCAAATTTTAATCAATTTTATAAACATAAGTGAGCGATTATAAACATTTGTTAGTGTTTATTTTGTTCTTTTCGACACACCGATTTTGCTTGATATTTCAACAAAAATAAAAAATAGCCTTATGATTTTATACTTATGTTCGACACATATCTTTTTGCGCGTTAGAATTTCTCTTTGGCATATGGGTCGGTGGTGCAATGGAGACCTCCCAGAAGCTGCCATCCCAGCGCTCAACGAGTGCTTGTTTTTTTTTTAACGACACTCGGTTACATACCTCTTGCAGAACTTGTTTTTACGAGGAGAAGAAATGAATTCTTTGTTTACATGGCAGCGTCACGGCGACGGTAAGACTTTGCGCCCTGGCGAAGTAGTTGAGCCAGATGAACGTTTAACCTGGACTCGTACCGCTGGTATTGGTGCTCAGCATGTTATTGCAATGTTTGGCGCCACATTCTTAGTGCCTATTTTAACGCACTTTGATCCGTCGACTACTTTGATGTTCACAGCTCTTTCGACGGCATTGTTCTTATTGATTAACGCAAACAAGCTTCCTAGTTATCTGGGAAGCTCTTTTGGTCTTATAGCACCTGTTATGGCTGTAGCTTCAGCTAATAAAGGCATTGCTGTTGCAAGCTTTGGCATTATGTGCACAGGTATTTTGCTTGCGCTTATTGGTGTGCTTGTTCATTTTGCGGGCGCTAAGTGGATTGACATTATTATGCCGCCTGTTGTAAACGGTGCAATCGTTGCAATTATTGGTTTTAACTTAGGCCCAGCCGTTTGGAGTAACTTCCAAAAGGCTCCAGATACGGCTTTGGTAACTTTGGTTGCAGTTATGCTTATTGCAGTAATCTTCCGCGGTCTTATTGGACGATTGAATATTTTACTTGGCGTTCTTGTTGGCTACGCGTACGCATGCTGGCGCGGACAAGTTGATTTTAGTCAGATTGAGAATGCTTCTTGGATTGGTTTCCCTAAGTTCCACACTCCACAAGTAGATTTCTCCGTTCTGCTTATGTTCTTGCCTGTGGTTCTTGTTTTGATTGCAGAAAATGTTGGTCACGTTAAGTCTGTAGCTCAAATGACTGGTCGAAATTACGATGACAAGATTGGTACAGCTTTATTCGCCGACGGTTTAGGTACTGCAATTGCAGGTTGCTTCGGTGGCTGCGGTACAACTACATATGGTGAAAACATTGGTGTTATGGCTGCAACAAAGGTTTACTCAACAGCAGCTTACTGGTGTGCAGCAGCGTTTGCTTTCATCTTGAGCCTCTGCCCAAAGTTCGGTGCAGTTGTAAACTCCATTCCAGCCGGCGTTTTGGGTGGTGTAACCACTTTGCTTTACGGCATGATTGGCATGATTGGTGTGCGAATTTGGGTTGAAAACAAGGTGAACTTCGACAAGCCAGTTAACATTATGATTGCTGCAATCGTTATGATTATTGGCATTGCTAACTTCCAGTTTGCTGTTTCCGGAATCCAGTTCAACGGTATTGCGATTGGCACTGTTGTGGTGTTGGTTGTATACCATCTGATGAAGTCTATTGGTAAGCTTACCGGAACAATCGCTAAAGATGATCCAGATGTTGCTTAGCTTAAATGCTTACATGATTTAATTTAATCACATCAGGCGCGTTCGCTACTTTTGCGAGCGCGCTTTTTTGTAATTATTTTTGATTACACAACAAACACAACAAGTAGATTAGGAATAATTAGTATAGTACTATTATCCTTATGTTGAAAGTCATCATAGAAATAATCATTGGCATTGCATGGGTTGCTTTTGGCGCGTATATGGCTAAAAAACCTAAAAACACTAAAGTGCATAAGCGTTCCGATTATTCAAGCGATGGAAAGAAAAAGAGTAATCAAAATAATGATTCTGCCTATACTTCTGACGATGCTTCTACGGATGATTCCAGCGATCAAGATGTAGTTATAGAAAGCATTGATGAAGATAATAACAGTGATGATGCTGTTGCTAAAGATGAGTCTAAAGATGAGTCTAATAGTAAAAACAAAGATAAGACTTCTTCAAAGTTTGCGAAAAAAATAAAAGATTTGGCAGACTATTATAGTGACGATGATGACCTCGGTGACCTCTTTAGCGATATATTGGAAGCTAAGAAGAAACTAGAAGACGAAGGCGATTCGCCAAAAAATAGCGAAGATAGCGAAAATAGCGATACTAGTGAAGATAGCGAAAATAGTAAAAGCAATAAAAGCGATGATGAAGGCGCAAAAAATAAGGAGTATAAGCATTTTATGAGATTAGAGTTTAACGTAGGTAAATTTATTGGTGGCTCAAGAAGATGGCGCTGGCTTTTTGCTGCAATAGTAATAGCAATAGCTTTCGTAGTGGCAATAGTTTTTGGTCTTTCAAAGTTTATTACTGATTGCATGTGGTATGCGCAGCTTGGATTTGAAAGCGTAATTTGGATTCAATTGGCTGCAAAAGTAGGAGTTTGGGTACTATACGCTGTACTGATGTCCGCTTTCGGTTACTTGTCTGCAGCTTTAGCGATTAAAGCTCGTCCGACTAATGCAGATGGCTCTTATATTCGCGTGCGTGGAAATGTTATTGACTTAAAGCATGGAATAAGCTCTAAAGTTGCGTTACATGCTGCTGGTATTGTTTCGCTAATTGTTGGCGCAATATTTGGTTTCCAATTTTACAATCACTGGGTGCAAATCTTACTTATGTTCAACGCTCAGCCTTTCGGAATTAAAGATCCACAATTTGGAATCGACAATGGTTTTTACGTGTTTGTGCTTCCAGGACTAAGGTTATTTGTCCGTGCTTTTGTTCTTCTTTTAGTAATATCCCTTATTTTCTCTATTGTTTCGCACTTGCTTATGGGTGGTATTCGCTTTACTATGCCTGTTGCTGGCAATGGAATATTGAATATTACTAACCGTGCTCGCAGGCAAATTGCAATATGGTTTATGCTTGTGATTTTATCTTGGGCAGTTTTGCAAATTTTAGACATGTTCTCTGTAGTAACTCTTGATGGTTCAAGAATTACTGGTGGATCATACACAGATATGAACGCTGTAGTGCCTGGAAGCATAGTAATGGCAGTTGTAACAGTTTTGGTTGGTGCTGTTCTTGCGTTCTGGTTTATGAAATCTCATGCACTTTCTGGTGAAGCTCCAATAGCGCAACGTTTTAAGAGTGCTGTTAAAGCTTGGAAAACTCCAACAATTGCTTTGGCTTCTTTAATTGCTTGCTCAATTGTTATATCTTTTGCTTGGCCTGCACTTTTGCAGCGTTTTAAGGTTGCTCCTAACGCTCAGGAAATGGAAGCGCCTTATATTCAGCGAAATATTGATGCTACAAAGTTTGCTTACGGTTTAAACAATGTAAAGAAAGAATCGTATAACGCAACTTCTCACGGAAAATCTGGAGCATTATCTGCAGAAGCAGAATCTACTGCGCAAATTCGTTTGCTTGATCCTCAAGTTACTTCTCCAACCTTCCGTCAGCTTCAGCAATCAAAGCAATACTATACGTTCGCAGATACTCTTGCAGTAGACAAGTATGATATTGATGGAGTGAGTCAAGATACTGTTATTGCTGCTCGAGAACTAGATTTAGCCGGAAATGACAATCGTAACTGGGTTAATGATCACACTGTTTACACTCACGGCTATGGAATTGTGGCAGCTTATGGAAATAAAGTAACTGCAGACGGTCAGCCGCAATTTATGGAGTATGGTATTCCAACTCAAGGTAAGCTTACGAAGTTGCAAAAATATGAGCCTCGTATCTACTTCTCTCCAAATGCTCCAGAATATTCCATCGTTGGTTCGCCAAAGGGCACAGCTCCATGGGAGTTTGATTATCCAACTGGTTCTCAAGGTGCTTTAACTACTTTTAAGGGCAATGGTGGTCCTCGTCTTGGAAACTTCTTCTCAAAGCTTATGCATGCTATTCGTTTTGAGTCAGATCAGATTCTCTTCTCGGATCGCGTGACTGCAAATTCGCAAATTTTGTACGATCGAGATCCTAAGACGCGTGTGTCTAAAGTTGCACCATACTTGACTTTGGACGGCCGAGTGTATCCTGCTGTTGTAGATGGCCGAGTTAAATGGATTGTTGACGGATACACTACTTCTGACGCTTATCCATACTCTCAAATGACTGATTTTGGCAGTATTACGCAGGATTCAACTACAACAACATCTCGCTCAATTAAAGGCTTAACTAATCAGCGCGCAAATTATATTCGCAATTCAGTAAAAGCCACTGTTGATGCATACGATGGTTCGGTTGATTTGTACGTTTGGGATACCAAAGACCCTGTGATTAAAGCTTGGAAATCAATATTCCCAGGTCATTATCACGATATTTCTAAGATTTCTGGCGATTTGATGAAGCATTTGCGCTATCCGGAAAGCCTGTTTAAGGTTCAGCGTTATTTGCTCGCAAAGTACCATGTAGATACTGCAAGTCAGTTCTTCTCTGGCGAAGATTTTTGGCAGACTCCAGTAGATCCTACAGAATCTCAAAGTCTTCAGCGAGAAGATATTTTGCAACCGCCTTACTATTTGACTTTGCAAACTGGAGATGCAAAGAAGCCAGTATTTTCACTAGTTTCTACATATATTCCTGCAGGTAAGATTACTCGCGAAATTTTAACTGGTTTCTTGTCTGTTGATTCAGATGCCGGGGATACTCCGGGAAAGATTGGACCAAACTATGGTAAGCTTCGCTTGCAAGAATTACCTAAGGTTTCTAACGTTCCAGGCCCTGGTCAAGCTCAAAACAACTTCAACGCTAACGCGAATGTTTCTAAAGAGCTGAATTTGCTTGAATCTGGTTCTACAAAAGTTAAGCGAGGAAACTTGCTTACTTTGCCTCTTGGCGGAGGACTTGTTTACGTAGAACCTGTTTATGTGCAATCAAGTGGTTCTACAAGCTATCCGTTGCTTAAGAAGGTATTAGTTGCTTTCGGTGATCAGGTTGGTTTTGCAGATACATTAGATGAAGCTCTTGATCAAGTATTCGGCGGAGATTCCGGAGCTTTGGCAGGAGATGCGTCTAATAAACCTGGAGAATCTGGCGAAAATGGAAAGAAGACTGGCAAATCTTCTGCAGCTGTTAATCAAAAAGATTCAGGTTCCAATAGCTCAACGAATAAGCCTTCTAATAAGCAAGAAGGTTATACGAATCCTCAAGTAAAGGCTGCTCTTAAGCGAGCAGCTCAAGCGCTGAAAGATTCCGATGCTGCAATGCGTGAAGGTAATTGGGAAGCGTATGGCAAAGCTCAAAAGGAATTAAGCGATGCTATTGGCGAGGCTATGAAAGAAGAATCTGCAAAGTAGTAGAATTGCCGTTACTAATCCGTTATTATCTCAGTTTTGTAGCTGAGATAATAACGGATATTGCTATATATGCGTTACTTTCTCAGTTTGTTTACTGAGTTTTTAACGGTGTTTTGCTTATTACCGTTACTTTCTCAGTTTGTCGACTGAGTTTTTAACGGTGTTTAAAGCTGGTTGTCTGGATCTTCGTCATCGCTTACAGGACCTAGAAGAATATTTTCGCAAGCATTGATAATGGTCATAAGAATTGTAGTAAGAGCAATTATTGCGATTGTTGCAGAAAAAATAAGCGGAGTCCTAAACGAGTTATAAGCAAACTGTAGCCAAATACCTAATCCGTTTCTTGCTCCTAAATATTCTGCTGTTGCTGCGGTTCCAAAAACGTATGCTGCGCTGATTCGAATTCCGCCAAAAATTTGTCGTGCTGCAACTCGTAGCTTAACGTGCCACAAAGTCCATGTTTGACTAGCTCCGCACGTTAAAGCAACATCGCTATAAAAGCTTGGCACAGCATCTAATCCGCGAATTGTTTGCACCGCAATAGGGAACATGCTAAAAATCATAACTATTGCAATTTTGCCAGACATTTCAAAACCAAACCAAATAAGAAAAATTGGTGCAATAGAAATGAGTGGCATGGTTTGAGCTGCGCATAAAAGTGGGAAAAGTGCAGATTTTATAAGTTTAAAAACGTGGAAAGCAACACCTAAAAGAATGCCAACTAAAATAGATAACGCAAAACCAATAAGTGTTTCCTGCGTTGTTATTAAAGCTGCCGGCCATAATGTTGGTAAAGCTTCAACAGTGGCTTCTGCAATAGAAGTTGGTGTAGGAATCAAATTTTGTGATATTCCAGAATATGTGCATGCTATTTGCCACAAAATAAGCAGAATTATTACGGATATTATAGTTGGCAGATACTTTAAAAGCATGCGTTTTAAACGCGATTGCGTCATATAAATTCAATTCCTTTCGCTTAAAAATGCGATTGCTGCCCCAATCGCCACAATAAAACGAGATTAGCACGTATATTCTATTAGAACCGCACAACTTAAGATGTACCTAAGTAAGTTTTGCTTATTTGTCGCTTATTTCGTGCATAATCTAAATGTTTCGTGAGTCAATGTGTGGCAAACCGCAGCAAAGTTTTTCTTTGCTCGGGGGCATTGAACGGCGCGGGCTAGGCCCTTGATACCGTTTTCTGCCAAGTTCGTGTCACTTTCCCAGAAGAACGGTACTAGAACAAAAGTAGGGAACTCATGAATATGCGTATTTTTAAGCGTACTCTTGCTGTTATTCTTTCTGCATGCTGTGCATTTTCTTTCTCGGCATGTGGATCTACTGGCGCTAATAATAACGCTAATCTTCGCAAAGTATCTTTTATGCTATTTTGGGCGCCGGATACTAATCATATTGGTATTTATGTTGCAAAGCATAAGGGCTGGTTTAAAGATGCAGGTTTAGATGTAAATATTCTTGCTGTTGCTCAAACCGGATCTGAACATGCTGTAGATAGTGGTGCTGCAGACTTTGCGCTTAGCACTTTAACTAATGCTGCTGATTTTTCCACTAAGGGAGCAAATCTTGAGCAGGTTATGCAGGTTCAGCAAAAGCCAAGTGCTATTTGGTGTTCGCTTGCAAAAAACAATAAGATTCATTCTCCAAAAGACTTTGACGGACGTACTTTTGCAACATTTGGTTCCGCTGAAGGTGATGCTGTTATTCGCAGAATGATTCAGCATGATGGTGGCGAAGGCAAGTTCGATAAAGTAACAGTTGGTACTTCTACATTCCGCACTCTTGAATCAGGTAAGGCTGATTTTGGTGGATTCTACGGCACTTGGGAAGGTGTTCAGTCGGAGATGTTTGGACCTAAGCTTCGCTGCTTTATGGAAGGCGATTATGGTGTTCCTGGCCAACCAGACACTATTGGCATAATTACTAATAAACGCACTATTGCTAAGGATCCTAAGCTTGTTCGTGCATTCGTTCAGGCTGCAAAGCGTGGTTATGAGTATGCTTATGCTCACCCGGATGAAGCTTCGGATATTTTGGTTAAGGAAGCAAAAGATGCAAACCTTGATCCAAAGTTTGTTAAGCGAAGCATGAAGATGATTGTCGACGGACAATATTGGGGCAATCGTGCCGATATTAAGAGTGGAAAGTTTGTTTTTGGCACTAGCGATGTAAAGGGAGCTCAGGCTTACTTTGACTTCTTGAGTAAAGAAGGCGCTTATACTGATGCTAAAGGCAAAGTAACAAACAAAACTCCTCAAGCTAAAGAGTTGTCTACAGACAAATTCCTAAAGTAATTTCACCAATGGCGTAAGTCTTGGTAGAATAGTTTTCAGTATATGAGGGCGTATCGGGTAGTTGTGCATTTACGTCAACTGCAATCGATACGCCCATTTCGTTGTTCTGTTGCCTTTATGAATGGGGAGTGGGTATACCATGGCGTCGGATTTTTGGCTTATTGCTGGATTAGGAAATCCTGGAACAAAATATGAGGGAACACGCCATAACATGGGTTTCATGGTTGCGGATGTGCTTGCTGAACGCTGGTCTGTTCAGTTTTCCGATCATAAAGGTCTTTCTAAACTCGGCAAAGGTGTTATGAATCTTGATGGTCGAACTGCTAAGTTCTTCCTTGCCAAACCCTTGACATTTATGAACAATTCAGGAGCTGCTATTTCATCTATAAGCTCCTACTATCAGATTGAGCCAAATCATATTGTGATTATTCACGACGATATGGATTTAGATTTTGGGCGCATTAAAGTAAAGGCCGGCGGTTCTGCAGGCGGACATAATGGAATTAAGTCTATTGATCGCTCTCTTGGAACACAGCAATATGCTCGCGTTCGAATGGGTGTAGGTCATGCTCAGCGCGGTGCTCATTCACACGATAATACTGTTAATTGGGTGCTTGGAGGTTTTGCTGGAGCTCAAAAATCCGAGCTTCCAAACTTCTTAGCAGACGGAGCAGATGCTGCAGAAAGTGTTATTTTCCACGGGCTAGCAGAAACTCAGGAGCATTTTAATGGCCGCTGATAACAGGTCAATAAGAATGGTTGCAAAAAGCTTAAAAAATATTGAAACAGAAGAATCATCAATCAATTTGCATGATATTTTGCTAGATTTATGCAGTAAAGATGAAATATTTAGTGCATTATCGAAAAATAATATTGATTCAATTAACGAGTTTCAAAAAACTGCAGAAAGTGGCGAGCTTAATATTGCAGCGCCTCTTGGAGTGCGACCGGCTCTTGCAGCTTCTCTTGCAGAGAATATGCCTGTTGTTGTTATTGTTCCTTCTAGCAAAGATGCGGCAGATTTCACTGAATCTCTTCGTGACTGGTATAGGGGGAATCCGCAAGACGTTGCTCAACTAGAGGCATGGGAAACTTTGCCTCACGAGCGTCTTTCACCTCGCGCAGATACTGTTGCGAGCAGAATCTCAGTATTTCGTAGGCTTAAGCATCCAGAAGAAGGTAGTTCTTTATTTGGGCCGATTCGAGTTCTTGTTCTTCCTGTTCGATCTCTTATTCAGCCAGTTGTTTCAGGACTTGGAGACGTAGATCCGCTAGTTTTTGGGTGCGGAAAAGAACTTTCTATTACAGACGCAACTAAGCGGTTGGTGGAAAATGCTTATACGCGCGTTGATTTGGTTATGGAGCGCGGAGAATTTGCTGTTCGAGGCGGAATTATTGACGTATTTGCGCCAACAATGACACATCCAGTGCGTATTGAATTTTTTGGTGACGAAATTGACACAATGAAGCAATTCCATGCTTCAGATCAGCGCACATACGGAAATAATATTGAAAAACTTTGGGCAACTCCTTGTAGAGAACTGCAACTTACAGAGGAAATTTGTAAGCGTGCGCGTTCGCTTATTGGCAAAATTCCGAATGCTGATGACATGCTTGAGTCCATTGCAAATTCTATACCGGTAGAAGGTATGGAATCCTTGCTGCCTGCATTAGTTTACAACATGGAATCAGTGCAAAGTATGTTGCCAAAACATGCCGTTATTATGCTTTCCGATCCGGAAAAATGCAGAATAGCAGCAGAAGATGTTACGTCCACTGCAAACGAATTTTTGGCAGCCAGCTGGCATGTTGCAGCTTCAGGATTAGGTTCTGGCGCTCCTATTACTTTTGATCAAGCTAATTTCTTAGATTTTGACGAAACTGTTTCTGCATTAGAATTTTCTAATCATGATGTTTGGAAATTAACATCATTCGGCGTAGACGATACGCTTGCAGGAAATATCTCTTTACCTGTTAAAGCTCCTGAAGAATTTAGGGGAGATTCTTCGAAAGTTTCAGGCGGAATATCATCTCTTATAGATGACGGTTTTGATGTAACTATTACTGCAGCAGCTTCTGGTACTCTTTCTAGATTAAGAAGAGCTGTTAGAACAACAGGAGTTGCAAACTTTACTACAGTACGTTCTTCTTTAAGCGACGGTTTTATTGATGCAAAAGCGCGTATAGCTGTGCTTACAGAGCGCGATTTAACTGGTAAATCTTCTGCTTCAACACAATTAAAAACGCCAAAACGCAGGCGCAAAGCAATCGACTTAATGGAGCTAAAGCCTGGAGATTTTGTAGTACACGAGCAGCATGGTATTGGTCGTTTTATTGGCATGAAGCAGCGAAATATTGCAGTAACTGGTGGAACTGCAACTCGTGAATATTTAGTAATCGAATACGCGCCAAGTAAACGTAACGCTCCTGCAGATAAATTATTTATTCCAACAGATCAGCTTGATTTAGTTAGCAAATATATTGGTGCTGAAATACCAAAACTTAATAAGCTTGGAGGCTCGGATTGGGCTCAAACTAAGGCAAAAGCTAAAAAGCATGTTCACGAAATTGCGGAAAATCTTATTAAACTTTACTCCGCGCGTCAGCAGTCTCGCGGTTTTGCGTTTAGTAAAGATACTCCTTGGCAAAAAGAGTTGGAAGACGCATTTCCTTACCAAGAAACTGCCGATCAGCTGACAACTATTGATGAAGTAAAAGCAGATATGGAAAAACCAATGCCGATGGATCGCTTAATTTGCGGCGATGTTGGTTTTGGAAAAACTGAAATTGCGTTGCGTGCAGCTTTTAAAGCTGTTCAGGATTCTAAGCAGGTTGTTGTTCTGGTTCCAACAACATTGCTTGTTCAACAGCATTACGAAACTTTTACGAATCGTTTTGAAGGATTCCCAGTAAAAGTTGCTGCAATGAGTAGATTCCAAACTGCTAAAGAAATTGACGAAACTTTGAGCGGGCTTCAAGACGGAAGCGTGGACGTTGTTATTGGAACTCATAAACTTTTGAACCCGAGTATAAAATTCAAAGATTTAGGTTTAGTCATAATAGATGAAGAGCAGCGTTTTGGCGTTGAGCATAAGGAAACGTTAAAAGCTTTGCGCACAAACGTTGATGTATTAAGTCTTTCAGCAACGCCAATTCCTAGAACGCTTGAAATGGCTGTAACTGGTATTCGTGAAATGTCTACACTTGCTACGCCTCCAGAAGACCGTCTTCCAGTTTTGACTTATGTTGGCGCTTATGAGGATTCGCAAGTATCAGCTTGTATTAAGCGAGAATTGTTGCGCGGAGGACAGGTTTTTTATGTTCATAACCGCGTAGAAGATATTAGTTCTGTTGCAAACAAAATTAACGAGCTTGTGCCGGATGCGCGCGTTGCTATTGCGCACGGAAAAATGGGTGAAAAGCAGCTTGATGCTGTAATTCGCGATTTTTGGCATAGGGATATTGACGTGCTCGTGTGCACTACGATTATTGAAACCGGTCTTGATATTTCTAATGCGAATACGCTTATTGTTGATCATGCCGACAGATTTGGTTTAAGCCAATTGCATCAGCTTCGCGGGCGAGTTGGGCGAGGACGTGAGCGCGCATACGCTTACTTCTTGTATGATCCAACTAAGCCAATGACTCAGCAGTCTCACGATCGTCTTGCAACTATTGCTCAGCACACGGCTTTAGGCTCCGGTTTTGATGTTGCTATGAAAGATTTGGAACTTCGAGGAACTGGAAATCTTCTTGGTGATGAACAAAGTGGGCATATTGAGGGAGTCGGTTTTGATCTCTACGTTCGCATGGTTTCAGAAGCTGTTGAGAAGTATAAGGAACCAGAACGTGTTCAGCCTGTTTCGGTAACTATTGATTTACCTATTGAAGCTTCGATTCCGGTTGATTATATTGCTTCCGACAAGCTTCGTTTGGAAGTGTACCGTAAGCTTGCTTGCGCAAGTAATGATGACGATTTGAAGGATCTTCACGACGAGTTGTTGGATCGTTTTGGTGAGCCGCCTGAAGCGTTTGGCGCGCTGTGTGATGTTGCTCGCTTGCGTTTTAAGGCTCGAGAGCTTGGTATTACGCAAATTAGCTCTCAAGGAAAAACAGTGCGAGTTGTTGGCGTCGATCCAAAAGAGTCGTTGTGGATGCGTTTGCAAAGAATTTACCGCGGAGCAAAGTATCGTCCTCTTACTCATATGCTTATTATTCCAGCGCCTTTTGAATCTTCGCTTGGAACTAGCGCAATGAGTGAGCACGAAATACTTTCATGGGTGCGTCAACTTCTTGAAGATTTAGCTTGGTGAATTAGCTTGTGTTTATTTTATAAATAAAGGCGGCCGCTTATTTTGCAGTCGCCTTTATCAATTTTTTCGAGTTTACTTATTGTAACGCTTCTCTAAGCTCATCTTCTATTTCACTATGATTTATAGGACGATTTTGAGCATCAAGATTCTCGCGATTAATATGCCATTGCTTATAAATCTCACCATTTTTAATCATAAGAATTCGGTCAGAAAGTCTCACAGCTTCCGCAATATCGTGCGTAACCATAAGCGTGCTCCAGCCGTATTCAGATTGAAGCTTATTAAGCAAATCTTGCATATCGAATCTAGTAAGAGCATCCAAAGCACCAAAAGGCTCGTCAAGCAACAATAATTCAGGATTTCTAACTAAAGCTCTTGCTAAAGATACGCGCTGCTGCTGGCCGCCAGAAAGCTGAGATGGCCACTTGTTATCGTAGTCTTCAAGCTGCATTTGGCAAAGCGCTAAATGCGCAATATCCTTAAGCTCTTGCTTACTTGCTTCCATACCAAAAACAACATTTTTGCTCACAGAAAGCCAAGGTATTAATCTCGCATCCTGGAAACCAATAGCCTGACGACTTGTGGCGTAAATGCTGCCTTCGGTAGGAGTAAGAAGTCCTGAAATTATTTTCAAAAGCGTCGTTTTTCCGCAACCGGATCTACCAATAAGCGACACAAATTCGCCTTTTTTAATTCTCATCGTAATGTTTTTCAATACGAAAGAAGAATTAGTTGCAGAATCGTTTTCTGTATTTTTACTTTCTGAAGATGCGAAAGAAATACCAAGATTCTCCATACTAACGCAGTAATCACTATCGTTAATATTCGATTCGTAAGTAGATTCTTCCAAAACTTCAGCATTGTGACGCTTATGAAAAATGCTCTTAAACATAGTCGTATTTTAGTTAGGTAATAGCGTTTACTTGCTGCAGTCCATTACAGAATCATCCAAATTCTTTGGAGCCTGCTTAATCAAACCGTACTTAACGTATTCTTTAGCTTGAACTTTCATCATTTCCAAGCCTTTAGCGTCGATTGGTCTAATCGTTGGATTATCAAACTTTTCAATCTGCTTAATAATAGTGTCAGAAGCTCCAAGTTGCTTATAAGCGTTGCCAATAACATTCTTTTCCTTGTGAGACTTCTTTGCTTCGCGCACAAGAGCCTTATACATTTTCTTCACAAGCTCAGGATGCTTCTTAGCGAAGCTCTTGGAAACAATATGAATAGTAACGTTCATATTGCCATACTTCTTAGCGTTTACAAGCAACTTAGAACCAGGAGTAGTCATAGCTGCTGCAAGATTCTGGTCGAAGGAAGAAATTGCGTCAATCTGTCCAGAAGAGAAAGCAGCCTGGAAGTTTCGAGGATTCATCTCAACTTTATGAACTTTAGAAACGTCTAAACCGCTTTTATCAAAAGCGCGATGAAGCATGTAGTCGCCAGTGTCTCCATTGTGAATAATAGCAACTTTCTTTCCATACAAGTCTTTTAAGCTTTTTACGCCGCTTTTTGCAGATGCTACAATTCCCTGAGAATCACCATTATAGTATTCGAGTGCAAAAGCAACCCAAGGCTGACCTTCGGCAATAAGATCAATAAAACGGCCAGTTCCTGTAGTTGTTGCGTCTGCGCTACCGCTCATTACTGCAGTAAGTCCATCAACTGGAGTGTAAGGACCAGTGTAAGTGACTTTAGACTTTCCAAACTCTTCCTGCAAGAACTTTTCGTTCTTCAATGTAGTTAAATAGTTTGCTGTAGAAAGATAAGCAACACGCATAGTGCCAGTATCTTCTTTTGTAGAAGACGCGTTGCTTGAAGATTTCTGAGCGCTTCCGCATGAAGCTAGTGCAACTGCTGTGCAAAGAGCACACAATGCGCAAATAGCACGCTTGCTTGCGCTTTTTAATTTGAAATTAACCATAGTTGGCTCCTTTTTTGTGTTTATTATCTTGTGTTTCTTGTTTATTGTGTTTATTTTTAGGAAATTCTTCGTTCTGGCATGAATAAGTATTCGAAAATATTTGCCGTAATTTCGGATCCAAGACCTGCAATTGCGTACATAATTATGCAAGCCATCATCTGATCCGGCCTAAAGAATTGTTGCGCTCTCGAAAGAATATAGCCGATTCCAATAGAAGAATTAACTGTTTCGCAAGTAACTAAAGCAACCCATGCGACGGAAATAGAAAAACGCAATCCAGTCATAAAATTAGCAAGAGTTCCGCGCATAAAAATAGTGGTGAAAATAGTAGATTTTTTAATATGATAAGCCTTAGCTAGTTCAATAAGGCGAGGATCAATATTACGAACACCATCGCGAATATTTACATACATAGGGCCAAAAACGCCCACTGCAATAAGCATAATCTTCATAAGCTCATCAACGCCAAGAAAAATAATAAGAAGAGGAGCTAGAGCAGGGAACGGTATTGAACGTATCATGTGGCTAGGCTTGTTTATTATTGTTTCGCCTATTGCGCTTCCTCCAGAAAGAATTCCGGCAGGAAGTGCAAACGCAATACCCAAAAGAAGACCTGCAACAACCCTAAAAACGCTTATTGCAAGAGACGGCCACAGTATTCCCTCATTGTGTAAATCTACAAAAGCTTTAATAACTTCGAAAGGTGAAGGCAAAGCGCGGTTTTCAACAGGACCGAGTGTAATAATAAACCAGCAAAAAACTATAACTATTGTAGAAATCCAAGCGATAAAAGATTTTAATGGCTTATTTGCTTTTTTATTCGCTTGCTTCCTGTTTGCAATACACTCAGTTTTTCGCTCGCGAAAGTGGATATTCATCCGACATCCCTTCGATAGTACTAGCTATATCAGGTTCGACGGGTATATTCTCAGCAATATCCGCAAAATCATATGAATGCGCAAGTTGCACCCCGTGTCAGTTCGCTATTATGGCGCACGGGCATGGACAAAACGCACAAATTCGCGACACGTGAACGTTCTCGGCATAAACACTTGCAAATACAATGTAACGTCCATAAAACGCACTAGTCTTAAAAGAGTCATCACAACCCATAGGTATAAAGGAGTAGTTGTGGCAGCTATTGAAAGCGTATATGCACGCGAAATTTTGGATTCTCGTGGAAATCCTACTGTTCAGGTTTATTTGGAGACCGAAGATGGCGCTCAGGGTGTTGGTTTAGTGCCTTCTGGTGCTTCTACTGGTGAAGCAGAAGCTTGGGAGCGTCGCGATGGCGACAAGTCCCGTTATCAGGGCAAGGGTACGTTGGAAGCTGTTAAGGCTGTCAACGAAGTAATCGCTCCTAAGGTTATTGGCATGGATGCCACCGATCAGCGCGCTCTTGATGAAACAATGATTGAGCTTGACGGAACGCCAAACAAGGGCAAGCTTGGTGCTAACGCAATTCTCGGCGTTTCCCTCGCTGCTCTCTACGCTGCTGCTGAGTCTGCTCAGCTTCCGTTGTACCGCTACATCGGCGGTACCAATGGTCACATTCTTCCAGTTCCAAACATGAACATCATGAACGGTGGTGCTCACGCTGATTTTGCAACCGATATTCAGGAATACATGATTTCCCCTTACGGTTTCGCAACCTATAGCGATGCTTTGCGCGCTGGTGTTGAGGTTTATCACACCTTGAAGAACGTTTTGAAGAAGGAAGGCTTGGCTACTGGTCTTGGCGACGAAGGTGGCTTCGCTCCAAAGATGAAGTCCAATGAGGATTCCTTGAAGTACATCATGGATGCAATCGCAGCCGCAGGCTACGAGCCAGGCAAGCAGATTGGTATTTCTCTTGACGTTGCTTCTTCTGAGTTCTACAACAAGGAAACTGGTAAGTATCGTTTCGATGGCGAAGAGCGCGAATCTGCTTACATGCTTGATTACTACGAGAAGCTCATCAACGAGTATCCAATCGTTTCCATTGAAGATCCATTCCAGGAAGAAGGCTGGGATGATTGGGCAGAAATCACCAAGCGTCTTGGTGATCGTTTGCAGTTCGTTGGCGATGATTTGCTCGTCACCAATCCAAAGCGTTTGGCTAAGGGTATTGAGCTTGGTGCAGCTAACTCCTTGCTCGTGAAGTTGAACCAGATTGGTTCCGTCACCGAAACCCTCGACGCTATTGAACTTGCAACCAAGAATGGCTTCACCTCTATGGTTTCTCACCGTTCTGGTGAAACCCCAGACACCACAATTTCTGATCTTGCCGTTGCTAAGAACACCGGCCAGATTAAGACTGGTGCTCCTGCTCGTGGCGAGCGTATTGCTAAGTACAACCGCTTGCTTGAGATTGAGGAAGAGCTTGGTTCTACCGCTCAGTACGCTGGTTACAGTGCATTTAAGGCTTGCAAGAAGTATATGAAGTAACTTTCTACTTTTAAGTAACTTAAATCTTCTTAAGTCTTTAAGTTTAAACGGTCAGTCGTGTTTTCGGCTGGCCGTTTTTTGTAAATATTTTTGAAAAAATCAAGACACGCAAAAAATTTTTTTGAATTTACTTTCATTCTCAGCATAATGGTGATATTTTTGTGAGAAACTCGAAACAGAAGGAGATGTTTCATTATGCGAAAAGTAGCAGTTATCGGTATGGGAAATGTTGGTGCAGCTGTTGCTCACCAGCTTGTTGTTGGTGGTTACGCCGACGAGTTATACCTGTATGACAAGAATGAAGCTAAGGTTAAGGCTGATGCATTGGATTTTGAGGATTCAATGGATAATTTGCCTTTTAATGTAAACATTACTGTCAATGATTACGATGCTTTGAAAGATGTTGAAGTTATCGTAAGTGCTATGGGTAATATTAGACTTTTAGACGTTCCAAATCCTGATCGTTTCGCAGAACTTAAACATAATCGTGTTCAAGTTGAAGAAGTTGGCGCAAAGATTAAAGCTTCTGGCTTCCATGGTGTTTTAGTTGATATTACGAATCCTTGCGACGCTATTTGCCAGCTTTATAAAGAAACAACTGGTCTTCCTTATGAAAAAGTTATTGGCACTGGAACTTTGCTTGATTCTGCAAGACTTCATCGTGCTGTTGGTAAATTCTTCGGAGTGCATCCAAAAGCAGTGAAGGGCTATAGCTTGGGTGAGCATGGCGATTCGCAGTTTGTTGCATGGTCAACAGTTAAGGTTCTTGAACAGCCAATTGCTGAGCTCGCAAAAGAAAAGAATATTGATTTGAACGCTGTTGATGAGGAAACTCGCCAAGGCGGCTTTACGGTGTTCTATGGCAAGAAGTACACGAATTACGGTATTGCTGCTGCTGCAGTTCGTCTAGTTCATGCTGTTCTTTCGGATTCTAAAGAGCAGATGCCTGTTTCGAACTATCGCGAGGAATACCATTCTTATCTTTCTTACCCAGCAATCGTGGGTCGCGAAGGTATTGTAAAGCAGTGCAAGCTTGATCTAACTGAAGAAGAATTGCAAAAGTTGCAGCATTCTGCAGATACGATCTTAAGTAAAGCTCAAGCAAAATAATCTAAAATAATCTAAAATAATCTAAAAGTAATATAGCGATGTAATATATCGAAATATTATAAAAGTAATCTAACGAAATAATTAGGTAGTAATGGTCAGTTGCTGTTTAGTAACTGACCATTACTATTGTGTTTTTCACGTCGAATACATCAAGTAATTTAGAATGTATGGTTATGAGGAAGCGCCGTACGAAAGCAGCAGGTGAAGAAACACAGTCACCGATGCAGCAGCGTCGACTATTTTCAGGACCGCTTGTTTTTCTACTCATGGTTTTTATAGTTACAGTTGGTTCAATTGAGTGCATTTCTACAGTTAGAAATTATGCTCTAAGTTTGGCTGAACTTCACGCATTGCAGCGCGAAGAAAGTACGTTAAAAGAGCAAAAACGTACACTCGACAATAATATTGAACGCTGGAAAGATAAAGCGTATATTGCAGCTCAGGCTCGAGATCGTCTTGGTTTTGTTTTTCCAGGGGAACAGGCAGTTAGAGTGGAGCATCCTGAAGCTGTAACAGGCACATTGCCTAATGCGTTTGCGCAGGAGAATAGCGAAACTAAGAATCGTACTGTTCTACCTTGGTATAGTGATTTGATGTATGCAATACACAAAGCAGACAAGCCAGATAATTTGCCATTGCAATAAAATTACAGTAAAGCTGTGCTGGGAAAAATAAATATGCCAGAAAGTTCAAATATTATGCAAAAAAATGACAATAATCATTACTCTCCAGAAGATGCTGTAAAGCGTTTACTTAAAACGCCAGCAAGCGATGCTGAACGTGCGATTGTTCAGAAGCAGCTTGGAAGGTTTCCGAGGGGAATGGTTGCTATTGGTGCGCGCTGCGTTTGTGGCCGGCCTCTTGCGGTTATAACAAGGCCGTGTTTGCAAGATGGCACACCATTTCCAACTACTTGCTATTTAACCAGTCCCGAAGCTGTAAAAGCAGTGTCTCATGTAGAAGCAAACGGTCTTATGCGAGAATTTAACGAATTGTTGCAGACGGACGAAGTTGTTAAGAAGCAGTATGAGCAGGCACATAAGTATTATTTGGCATTCCGTCATGCATTGGCTGTTTCGTTGGGAGATAGTGAAGAGCATATTAGTGATATGAGTGCAGGTGGTATGCCTGTGCGCGTGAAATGCTTGCATGCTTTGCTTGCGCAAACCTTGGTAATGGGCAAGGGTGTGAATCCTATTGGTGACATGGTGTTGGAGAGAATTAAGGATGAGTTTGATCCAAACGTGTGCCGTTGCACAACTCCATGGAGCGATGATTCTGATGCTGAAGAAACGGAAGTTGTTTCGGATGAAAAAAATAATAGAAAAAATGTTGGTAGTAATAGTGAAGAAAAATCTGTGACTGTTGCTGCAATTGATTGTGGTACTAATTCTATTCGTCTTAAAATTGCGCAAGTTTCCGAGCATGGAATGAAAGATATTGTTCCTAGAATGCTTCGTGTTGTTAGACTTGGGCAGGGAATTGATGAAACGCACCGCTTTGCGGACGATGCTTTAGCGCGAGTTCGGGATGCTGCGCACGAATTTGCGCGAGTTTTGAAAGAGCATCCGGTTGATGCGATTCGCTTCGTAGCAACTTCTGCAACGCGTGATGCTGAAAATCGTGAAATTTTTGAGCAGATGATGGTTGACGAGCTAGGTGTTCGACCGGAAGTTATTAGTGGTACAGAAGAGGCGGCGCTTAGTTTTCTTGGAGCTACAAGCGTTGTTTCGCGCGATGATTTGCAGCCACCGTATCTTGTAGTTGACCTAGGTGGGGGTTCTACTGAGCTCGTGCTTGGAGGGGATGGAGATAGTTTGCCTGTTCACAAGGTTGCTGCTGCATATTCGATGAATGTTGGTTCTGTGCGAATGACTGAGCGTCATTTGCATACTGATCCGCCTACTGAAGACGAAATCCAAGCTGCAATTGATGATGTTGACAAGCATATTGACGAAGCTTTCAAAGTTGTGCCTGCTGGTCGCGTGCGCACTATTATTGGCGTTTCTGGAACTGTTACTACAATGGCTGCATTGACAATGGGCTTGAAGCATTATGATCATTCAGCTGTTGACGGAGTTAAAATTGGGCTTGATCAGGCGTACGCGGTTAATAACCGATTTTTGCGCATGACTCGTGAGCGTAGGCGTTCGTATGCGACGATTCACCCTGGGCGTGTTGATGTTGTTGGCGGCGGAGCAGTGGTGTGGAGCCGAGTGCTTGAACGTTTGGCAAAAGCTGCGTATGAGGATCATGGTGGTGTTTTGGATACTTTTGTGGCAAGTGAACATGGTTTGCTTGATGGCATTACGCTTGATTTGGGGCGCAGACTGCTTGGCTTAGAACGCTGAGTTGTGTTTTTGACAAGTGTTTGGTGGAGTTGCATGTTTGAAGAGCGTTTAGTAAGTGCGTGTTTGTGTTTTCGCCACGCGCTGGCTTGTTCTTTGCAGTGATGTATGGCATAATAATTGATTGCTGCCTCTGTGGCGGAATTGGCATACGCATCAGACTTAAAATCTGACGCCCTTACGGGCTTGTGGGTCCGAGTCCCACCGGAGGCACGAACGAAGCGCTGAACAGTTTTTAGCTGTGCAGCGCTTTTTTATTAACGTTGAGAAATAATGGGTTATTTCGGGTTATTTCCCAAAATGTGGCGTTATAGGCCAAAAGTGCTTAAAGCTAATCTGATGAATATTATGCGGCATAGTCACAATCCAAACGCTGTTGTCAAACGATTTACAGTGATGTGCTGAGCGTTATCGTCTGCGCCAGCGAGTGCGTCCTTCGCCATTGTCGCTGCAAACCATAGGCACACCTTTTGTTGATACAGCTTCTACTTCTGGTCCTGAGTTGCAGAAAGAACCTGGATGAACAACTATTGCGCCTGAATTTTGTGCCGTCTGTTGCTGAGGTGTTGGTGATGGAGTAGGAGCTGGTGCTGGAGCAGGGGCTGGAGCAGGAGTCTGAACATGTTGCTGTGGTTCGTTCTGTGGTGCTGGTGGTGTTGGTGTTGGAGCAGGGGTTTGATTTTGTTTAGAATCATTGCCTGTGGTTTTATTTTTATCGCCATTATTTCCATTATTGGTGGTATTGCGATTAGTATTAGAACGCACTACTTTCTTTACTTTATTTTTTCTTTTACGATTAACGCGTTTGCGCTTACGCGTTGTAGTTTTCTTTTTGCGTTTTATACCATTTTTGGTGTTTTTGCGTTTCCGATTTTTCCGATTTTTCTTCTTTTTGCGAGTCTGATTTTTCTTAGACTTTTTGTTATCAGATTTTTCTTTATTTCGTTCTTCTGCCGTTAATCCGTCTTCGTCTACTACTTCGATGTGTTTCTTTGAATTTTTGTCCTTCTTATTTTCCTTTTTGTCACTTTTTTCATCCTTTTTTCCGTCTTTATTTTTACCTTTAAAAATCGATTTCCAAAAATTTTTAACTCCGTCAAACCAGGAACCTGAGGCAATCGTTTTGGTACTATTGTCAGATTTTTGAGTTGCTGCAATGTAAGAGTTTGCTTTATTTTCGCTAGCATACGCAGTCTCGGGAGCAGCAAATAGTGATGCTGACATTGTGAGAGTAATAAGTATGCCCAAAATAGTATTTACAATAGAGCGAGTTGTAGTTTTATGCTTCGTAACGCGCGTAATCTTCTTGCTCATAAGTTTCCTATCTGTAGTTTTGCAAGCTAGGTTATACTATATTCTATTTGATTGTTATTACGTATGTTTCGTTGCTGTTTTTTTTTTATTTGCGTGTTTTATTCTGTATAAAATTTTGACAAGTTGCATTAAATAAAATTTGGGTAGTGTGCACTTATTTTCGCTTACACGCTTATGTTGACAGCATGTGATTACATAGTTGTAGATACGTTAGTTTAGCAATTTTGAACCCCGGCTTCGGCTGGGGTTCATTGCGTATAAGAGAAAATGCGAATGATATTGAGAAATAATATCGTTCCTGTATTTGACAGGAGGCTTAGCAAGTGCATAATCATAATGGTGTAACTTCAACTAGCGGCATTGATTTACACTCAAGAAGTGCCAGTGCCAGCGCAAGTACTACTACAAGCGCAAGTACCACTACAAACGCAAGTACCACTACAAACGCAAGTACGACTACAAACGCACGTACCACTGCCATCTCCAGCACCAAAACCAGCACCAACGCAAGCGACGTCAACATCACAACCAGTTTCAACGCCAACGCAGCTTCCCAAGCAGCCGCAATCCACGCAAGTCACACTCACCAGCATCGCTTACTTCTTACTCTTTCTCTTACTTCAATCGTATTTTTTGCCGAAGTAATCGGCTCTTTCCTCACAAATTCTCTTTCGCTTCTTATTGACGCAGGTCACATGCTTACGGATATTTCCGTTCTTGCAGCTTCAACTGTTACTGCAATTCTTATGCGCCGCCGTCCAAGCAGCAAGCGCACGTGGGGTTGGGCTCGTCTTGAGGTTATTACTGCTGCCGCCGGTGCTCTTATTTTGCTAATTGTTGGCGTATACGCTCTTGTTGAAGCTGGAATGCGTCTTTTTGGCAACGGTCACCAAGGCATTCATGATGTAAATCAACTGCTTTTCTTCGGCATACTCGGCCTTGCTGCAAACCTTGCTTCGCTTGTAATTCTTATGTCTCAATCGCAAGACAACATGAATATGCGAGCCGCATTCCTTGAGGTTATGAATGACGCTTTGGGTTCTGTGGCGGTTGTAATTTCCGCAATTGTTATGATGAGCACTGGTTGGGCTGGTTTTGATGCTCTTGCCGGCGCGATTATTGCTATTCTTATGATTCCGCGCGCTCTGAAGTTGCTTAAGAATGCTGTTAAGGTTCTTCTTGAACAAACTCCAGAAGGTCTTGATCTAGATAAAGTTCGTGAGCATTTAGAGCATGTGCCGCATGTTCTTGCAGTGCACGATTTGCATGCTAGTACCGTTTCTACTGGATTGCCTATTTTTATGGCTCATGTTGTTGTCGATCCTAACATGACTATGGCTCAATGCTCTCAGGTGCTTTCCCAACTTCAGGATTGCTTGCGTGAGCATTTTCCTGTTTCTGTTTCGCACACTACATTCCAGTTGGAGCCTGAAGGCTATACTACTTCAAGCGCTTCTGAGCATCACGAGTAATAGTTTGAAGCATTTAGCTACTATTTAACTGTGTTGCATTCATTTTTGAAGTAAAGTGTAAATATGCCCTTAAAAGAATTAATTGATAATCCACACAGCGAGCGTGTGCGTAGGCTTGTAGCGTTAAGCAAAGGCAACTCGCATGCTTCTAAGCGTTTTTTGGTTGAAGGTCCTCAAAGTGTTCGTGAGGCTGTTAGTTACGCTTCAGATTCAATAAGTGATATTTACGTTACTAAAGAGGTTTGCGTTAACAATGAAGAAGATGCTAATCAATCTTCTTCTTTGCAAGAAATTATTAAAGAAGCGTTATCTAAAGATTTATATGTTCATCCTGTTGAATCAAGTATTATGCAAAAAATAAGTTCTGATTCGCAAGGAATTGTTGCTGTTAGCGATGCGCAATTTTTAGATGAGATTTACGTAGGTGAGTTTAAGAATTTGCAAAAGTCTGTTAGTTCAGAAAACTTTGTGAATGCAGAAGGCTCTGAGCGCGTAGGCAATACAAATAATCCTCTTTTGATTGCAGCTTGCTGGCAGGTAAGAGATCCTGGTAATGCGGGTGCGATTATTCGTGTTGCAGATGTTGCAGGCTGCGATGCTGTTGTTTTTGTTGACGATTGCGTAAGTCGTTGGAATTCTAAGCTTGTGCGTTCGACTGCTGGCTCGCTATTTCATCTTCCTGTAGTGCAATTAAGCGTTCAAGACTGGTTTGATTACGCTAAAAAATCAAATATTCGCGTTATTGCAGCGGATATTTACGGAACTGATCAGCTGAAACCTGTGCCTTTCCCAAAGATTCTTGCAAATACTGAGCTTACCAGCTCTTCTTTAGCAATCTTATTTGGCAACGAAGCGCGTGGTCTTCCTCAAGAAATATTGCAGCAAGTTGACAATATTTCAATTATCCCAATCTACGGTAAAGCGGAATCAATGAACCTTGCAACAAGCGCAGCAGTAATGCTTATGGGCTTGGCTATGTCTAGTCATGAGCGAAAAATATAGCTTTGGGCAGTATTTTTAACAGTGTATAGAACATAATGAAACATGTGGATACGCGTAATACAGATAGGAAGGGTGCTGTGACCGATAATAAGCCATTCGACGTTAAAGCTGTAACTCAAGCAGTCAAAGAAGGTATTGCTCGTGCTGCTGCAGCTCAGAACATGGACGAGTTAAAGGCGGTGAAAACTCAATATGCTGGTGCTCAGTCAGTGATGACTCTTGCGAGCAAGGCTATTGGTTCACTTCCTGCAGATCAAAAGAAGGAAGTTGGCAAAGTAATGTCAACTTTGCGAGCTGATTTTGGACGTGCATTTGCTCAGGCTTCGGAGCGTGTTAAATCTGCTGAAGAAGCACGTATGCTTTCTGCTGAAACAGTTGATATGACTCTTCCGGTGAATCGCAAACCTCTTGGTGCTCGTCATCCGATAGCTCGTATTATTGAAGATTTTGAAGACTTCTTTATTTCTATGGGTTGGCAAATTTCTGCAGGTCCAGAAGTTGAAACTGAATGGTTTGATTTCGACGCGTTGAATTTTGGTCCAGATCATCCTGCTCGCCAAATGCAAGATACTTTCTACGTTCAGGGAAATCAAGCCAAGGATGCTGCAGGCTTTGTTGGTTCAAACATGGTTTTGCGCACGCAGACTTCTTCTGATCAGGTTCGCGCATTAATTGAGCGTGGAGTTCCTCTTTATATTGCTTCACCTGGTCGCGTATTCCGAACAGATGAGCTTGATGCAACTCACACTCCAGTATTCCACCAGTGTGAAGCTTTAGCTGTAGATAAGAACTTGACAATGGCTGACTTAAAGGGCGTTCTTGACCGTTTGGCTGTTGCAATGTTTGGTCCAGATGCTAAAAGCCGTTTGCGTCCTAGCTACTTCCCATTTACTGAGCCTAGCGCTGAGCTTGATTTGTGGTTCCCAGATAAAAAGGGTGGCCCAGGTTGGATTGAATGGGGTGGCTGCGGTATGGTCAACCCAAATGTTTTGAAGTCTGCAGGTTTAGATCCGCAAGTTTACACTGGCTTCGCTTTTGGTGTTGGTTTGGAACGCACTTTGCTGCTTCGTCACGATATTAACGATATGCATGATTTGGTTGAAGGCGATAAGCGCTTCGCACAACAGTTTGTAATGGGGGAGTAAAACTCATGCCAATGGTAGATATTGACTGGCTTAAAGATCATGTTGAAGTGCCAGAAGGTTTAACTTACGAGCAGCTTGCTAAGGATTTAGTGCGCGTAGGTTTGGAAGAGGAAGAAATTCATACTTCGCAGGTCACCGGCCCAATTGTTGTCGGCTATGTAGTAGATGCCACTGCCGAACCGCAGAAAAATGGTAAAACTATTAATTGGTGCCATGTTGATGTTGGTGAAGAGTACAACGATGTTGATGAGAACGGTAAGAAAGTTCCTCGTGGCATTATTTGTGGCGCTCCAAATATGGCTGCAGGTGAAAAGGTTGTTGTAACTCTTCCTGGTGCTGTTCTTCCTGGTGATTTTAAGATTGAGCCTCGTAAGACTTATGGTCATATTTCTAACGGAATGTGCGCATCTGAGCGTGAGCTTGGTTTAGGAGATAGTCATAACGGCATTATTTTGCTTCGCGAATATGGATTCTCTAAAGCAGAATATGATGCTCTGAAACCTGGCGATGATGCTATGGAATTTCTTCATCTTAATAAGCCAATTTTGGAGATTAATATTACTCCAGATCGCGGTTACGCTTTTTCATATAGAGGTGTTGCTCGCGAGTACCATCACTCAACCGGCGCATCTTACACAGATCCTGTAGTAGCTCTTAATGAGCAAGCTGCAAAATTTATGGACTCTCAGAATCATAAATCTGCAGATATTCAGGTAAGCATTGAAGATACGAACCCAATTCACGGTGTTGCTGGTTGCGATCGTTACTATGCTCGTGCTGTTAATAATTTCAGCTCTGATGCTAAAAGCCCTCACTGGATGCAGCGTCGTTTAACTCGTGCAGGCATGCGTAGCATTTCTCTTGCTGTTGACGTTACTAATTACGTGATGCTTGACTTAGGTCAGCCTTTACATGCTTACGATTTGGATAAAATTGAGGGTCCTATTGTTGTTCGTCGTGCGCGTTCTGGTGAACATCTTACGACTTTAGATGGTAAGGATCACGAATTGCACGTTGAGGATTTGGTTATTTGCGATTCTCCTCGTGGAAATCAAGGCTCTCGTATTCTTGGTTTGGCTGGCGTTATGGGTGGCATGTATGGCGAAGTAACCAGTGAAACTAAGAATGTTTTGATTGAAGCAGCTCACTTTGATCCTGTATCTATTGCTCGAACTGCTCGTCGTCATAAGATTCCTTCTGAGGCTTCGCGTCGCTTTGAGCGTGGTGTTGACACTGAGTTGCAACCTGCTGCAGCTCAAATGGCTGCAAACCTTTTGGAGCAGTTTGGTGGTGCTAAGCCATCTTCTTATCCAAATGATGTTAATAATACTCAGTCTCGCAATGTGATTGTTTTCAAAGCTGATGAAGTTAAGCGTGTTGCTGGTCTTGATCTTGATTTGAACCGTATTAGTGACATTCTCACCGATATTGGTTGCTCTGTTGCAGGTGGTGGAAATGGTTCATTCTCAGTTCTTCCCCCAACTTGGCGTCCAGATTTGAATGAGCCTTGCGATTTGGTTGAAGAGATTGCTCGACTTGTTGGTTACGATGAGATTCCTGTTAAAGTACCTGCTGTTCCTATTGTGGGAAGAACTGGTTTAACAGAAAAGCAGGCAACTCGTCGCGCTATTGCTTATGAACTTGCAGAAATGGGCTTAGTTGAATCTTTAAGCTACCCATTTGTTGGTGAAGAAGATATTAAGGCCTTCCGAAAAGATGTTGATGAAGTTGACAAGGTAAGTGTTCGTATTGCTAATCCTTTGGCAGGAGATCGTCCTTGGCTTCGCAGATCAGTTCTTATGACTTTAGCTGGAACTGTTCGTCGTAATCTTCGTCGCGGCTTAGATAATATTTCAATGTATGAGCTTGGTCATGTTTATTTTAGTGATCCAAACGCTCCTGCAATTCCTGCTCTTCCTGGTTCTGTGCGACCGTCTAATGCGGAACTTGCTGCATTAGATGCAGGTTTGCCGGATCAGCCTTTGCATGTTGCGGCTCTGTTTACCGGTCATGCTGAAGAAACTGGCTGGCTTGGCACTCATCGCGATGTTGACTGGAGTGATGCTGTTGAAGCAGTTCAACGTTTAGCTAAGCGCATTGGTGTTCAATTTGTGTTAGACCAATTTAATGCTGAGGATGCTCCTGTTTCTTGGCATCCAGGTCGCAGTGCTAGCGTTTGTGTAATTGCTGAAGATGGCTCTAAAGTGTCTATTGGTGTTGTTGGCGAATTGCATCCTCACGTGTGCGACGCTTTGGATCTTCCAAAACATTCTGCAGCGTTTGAGCTTGATTTGACTTCTTTGTTTAACAATATGTTAATGAAGCCAGTTCAGGCTAAGCCGATTTCTACATTCCCGCCAGTTAAGCAAGATTTTGCGTTCACTGCTCCTGTTTCGTTGAAGGCACAGGTTTTGCAAGATGCAATTGAAAAAGCTTCAGGTGATTTGTTTGAATCTGTTGAGCTTTTTGACGTGTATGAAGGCGAGCAGTTAGGTGAAGGTTTGCGATCTCTTGCATATTCTGTGACTTTCAGAGCTGCAGATAGAACTCTTTCTGGTGAAGAAATGGAAGCAGTTCGTAAGGAGATTACAAAGTCTGCTGCAGCATTGCACGCAACTTTGCGCGTATAAGACTGTATTAAATAAGCATAATGCGATTGTGATTTCATGTTTTATTGGTTTCACAGTCGCATTATTCTGTTGTTATAACAAATTTTTTGAAATAAATTTCATATTTCGTAGATATTTACACATGTAATCGTATATATTTATGTATAAATGTTTTTTATGAAAGGTTCTGTAAAAAATTATGGTTAATTCTAGGCAGGATGCTGAAATAGATGATGACGGAGATGTTGTTTTTAAGCAACAACGTCCCTCTACAAAAGCTGCTAGATTAGATGCTATTGAGCAGGCTTTGTTGTCTGAGGTTATTACGTCTCAGTCTCAGCTTTCTAAGGTTCTTGCTCTCCACGGCTTTAATGTTACTCAAGCTACTTTAAGCCGCGATTTAGATGAGATGAATGCTGTTAAGATTCGTTTAACCGACGGTAGGATTGCCTACGTTTTGGGGGATGGCACTGGAAATCGTCATGCAATGGATACTGTTCGTATAGATCAGCAGGTTGCTCGAACGTTATCTGGTCTTGTTACGGAAGTTGCTCACGCAAATAATATTGTTGTAATTCATACTCCATCTGGAGCTGCACAGTATGTTGCTAGCGTTATAGATCGCCAGCCTTTGAAGGGTATTTTGGGCTCTGTTGCAGGAGATGACACTGTTATTATGGTTTGCGTTTCCAATGAAGAAGCGGAAGAAAGAGCAAACTGGATGCTTACTGTTGCATCTCGCTAATTATAGAAACTTGCTAATTGTAGAAAAAGGTTAGCTTAAAATTTATTTGCGAAAATTTATTCGTTAATATTTATATTTATAACGTGTACAGTGCAAATTATGCTGTACACGTTTTTATATGTATAAGTATGATTTCTAAATTTTATATATTTTTCACTTAATGTGACAGAAAAATAAAAATACAATAATTTTCGACATGTCTATTGCGTTTATCTTGTGTGTATAATATGCTCTATATTGTTTAGTTATACAAAGCGCTGCATATGGAGGTCACATGAATAATAATAAGCGCATTGTTCTGGCATACTCAGGCGGCTTGGATACTTCTGTAGCAATTCCTTACTTGAAAGAACAAACCGGCCAAGATGTTGTTGCTGTATCTCTTAATGTTGGTCAAGGCGGTGAAGCTCTTGATGCAATAAAGAAGCGCGCATTAGCTTGCGGTGCAGTAGAATCTTATGTTGTTGATGCACGAGATGAGTTTGCCAACGATTATTGCATGCTCGCTTTGAAAGCAAATGCAATGTACGAAGATGTGTATCCTCTTGTTTCTGCACTATCTCGTCCACTAATCACAAAGCATTTAGTGCATGCGGCGCACGAATTTGATGCGGATACTATTGCTCATGGTTGCACCGGAAAGGGAAACGATCAAGTTCGTTTTGAAGTTGCTATAAAATCCTTAGACCCACAGTTAAAAGCAATCAGCCCTATTAGAGATTTGTCGCTTACTCGCGATGTTGAAATCGCTTTTGCAAACAGTCACCAGCTTCCAATTGAGCAAAGTAAGAAAAGCCCTTACTCAATTGATCAAAACGTTTGGGGTCGCGCAATTGAAACAGGTTTCTTGGAAGATCCTTGGAATGCTCCAACAGAAGAGTGCTATTCTTACACTCAAAATCCTATGGAGTCTCAAGAGCCTGATGAAGTGACTATCACTTTTGAAAAAGGTGTTCCAGTTGCTATTGACGGTCATAGTGTAACGCCTTTGCAAGCTATTGAAGAAATGAACGCAAGAGCAGGTGCTCAAGGAATCGGTCGAATTGACATTATTGAAGATCGTTTAGTTGGCATCAAGTCTCGCGAATTGTATGAAGTTCCAGGAGCTCAGGCTCTTATTGCTGCACATCAAGAGCTGGAAAACTGCTGTTTGGAACGTGAGCAGCACAGGCTAAAGCGTGATCTTGATAAAAAGTGGGCAGAATTTGTTTACGACGGTCAATGGTTCTCTCCAGTTGTGCGTTCTTTGAATGCGTTTATTAACGAAACTCAAGAGCATGTTTCTGGCGATATTCGAATGACTATGTACGCCGGAAAGGCTGTTGTTACCGGTAGACGCTCCGAAGAGTCTCTGTACGACTTTAACTTAGCTACGTACGATTCTTCCGATACCTTCGATCAGCGTGCTTCCAACGGTTTTATTGAAATTTACGGATTGTCAAATACTGTTGCTGCAGCTCGTGACATGCGCGTTTCAAAAAACAATTAATTTGGATTTGAGGTAATAATGATTTCGCACGATACAACAAAAAACGCTAGCAATCCGATTGCATTGTGGGGCGGACGTTTTAGCTCTGGCCCATCTAAAGAGCTTGCTGCATTAAGCAAATCAACACAGTTTGATTGGCGATTAGCTGATGATGATATTGCTGGATCTAGAGCTCACGCGTTTGCACTGTATCGTGCAGGTCTTCTTAGCAAAGAAGAGTATTCAGAACTGATTTGCTCATTAAATGAATTGCAAAATCAAGTTGATTCAGGAACTTTTGCTCCTATTGAAGAAGACGAAGATGAGGCAACTGCGTTAGAGCGAGGATTGCTTGAAATTGCTGGAAGTGAGTTAGGCGGAAAGCTTAGAGCAGGTCGTTCTAGAAATGATCAGATTGCAGCGCTTATACGCATGTTCTTACGCCGACATGCTCGATTTATTGCAAACCTACTGCTAACAGTTTGCAAAGCTTTAATTACGCAGTCAAAAAATGCAGAAGATGCTGTAATGCCAGGGCGAACTCATATGCAGCATGCTCAACCTATTTTACTTGCACACCAATTAATGGCTCACGTTTGGCCACTACTTCGCAACATTCAGAGACTTGTTGATTGGGATTCACGCGCAAACGAAAGCCCTTATGGTGCTGGAGCTTTAGCTGGAAACACTCTTGGTCTCAATGCTGATGGCGTTGCTAAAGAGCTTGGTTTTGACGCTGTTTGCGCAAACTCTATTGACGCAACCTCAAGCAGAGATATCGTTGCTGAATTTGCATTTATTTCAGCAATGATTGGCGTCGATATTTCTCGGTTAAGCGAAGAAATTATTATTTGGAATACGCAAGAATTTGCTTTTGTTCGCTTAGATGACGCTTATTCAACCGGCTCTTCTATTATGCCTCAGAAAAAGAATCCAGATATTGCAGAGCTCGCAAGAGGAAAGTCTGGCAGATTAATTGGTGACTTAACAGGATTAATGGCAACTCTTAAAGGTCTTCCTACTGCTTATGCTCGCGATCTTCAGGAAGATAAAGAAGCTGTTTTTGATCAAATTGATACGTTAGAAGTGCTGCTTCCAGCATTTGCAGGAATGCTAAAAACTATGCAGTTTGATTTTAAGCGTCTTCGTGAGCAATCAGCCACAGGTTTTGCGCTCGCAACAGATATTGCAGAATGGCTTGTAAAACAAGGTGTTCCATTCCGTAATGCTCATACTTTGTCTGGTTTGTGTGTAAAGCGAGCAGAAGAAATCGGCGGAGATCTTGCTGATTTAAGCGACGACGATTTTGCGAATATTTTAGACGGATTTATTGATTGCAGCCAAATTCCTAATCTTAGAAAACTGCTTTCAAGTGACGGATCTGTTGCATCTCGTTGTACTAGAGGCGGAACTGCACTAGTGCGAGTTCTTGAACAAATAAATGAAGCTGAATCTAAAGTAAATGAATATAGTAAGTTTGTTTCTTCTACAAGCGACGGTTCCGCTTATAGTTCATCTTCAAAATAATATTGTGCAAAATTGAAATATTGTGATTATGCTTTTGACAGCTTTGTAATAGTGTCTGCCTGTACTGCAAAAATTAAAAGGCTTGCGGACGCGCATAGCGCCCGATATTTCGGAATTTTTGCAATAAGGAGATACGAATGGCTCAGGTCAGGAATTACAAGGAAGCAGGTTTTGCTTCTTTGTTTGAAGAGCTAAAGTGGCGTGGATTGATTTCTCAATCTACAGACGAGAAACAGCTTGCTCAAGCACTTGACGGAGAACCATTAACGTATTATTGCGGCTATGATCCTACAGCTGCATCTTTGCATATTGGAAATCTTGTTCAGCTTATTAACATGCGCCACTTGCAGGCAGCAGGTCATCATCCTATTGCGCTTGTTGGTGGAGCAACTGGTTTGATTGGTGACCCTCGTCAAAGTGGTGAGCGAACTTTAAATTCTAAAGATATTGTTGCTGCATGGGCTGAACGTTTGCATAATCAGATTGGACGTATTCTGCCTCTTGATGGAGAAAATCCTGTTCGTTTTGTTAGCAATTACGACTGGGTTTCTAAGATGTCTGCTATTGATTTCTTGCGAGATGTTGGCAAAAACTTCCGTGTTGGCACAATGATCGCTAAGGATATTGTTGCTCGTCGCTTGAACTCAGATGAAGGTATTTCTTTTGCAGAGTTTAGTTACCAGGTTTTGCAAGGAAACGATTTCTTGTATCTCTTTGATAACTACAATGTCACTTTGCAGCTTGGTGGATCTGATCAGTGGGGTAATTTGACTTCTGGCATGGATCTGATTCGTAAGGTTCGCGGAGCTTCAGTAAACGTATTTACTAGCCCGATTATTACGGATAATCAGGGCCGTAAGTTTGGTAAGTCTGAAGGCAACGCAATGTGGCTTGACCCAACAATGTTAAGCCCATACCGCTTCTACCAGTTCTGGTTTAATCAGCCTGATGATGAAGTTGTTAAGTTACTTAAAGTTTTCACATTCTTACCAAAGAGTGAGATTGAGCGTTTAGCGCAGCAAATTCAAGAAGATCCAGGAAGCCGTGAAGCTCAGCGCGTGCTTGCTTGGGAAGTTACAAGTTTTGTTCATGGTGAAGATTTAACTAACCAAGCTATTGAAGCTTCTTCCGCACTGTTTGGCCGTGGAGATATTAAAAATATTGATGAGCAGACTCTTGAGGCTGCTTTAGATGGCGTTAAAGTGAAGTCAGAAGATGGTAGCTTAGATTTTGCAAAGTCTCACAATGGGGATCGTATTGTAGAAGCTGCGGTTTCTGCAGGTTTGTTCCGCACGATTTCCGAAGCTCGTCGCGCTATCGAAGCTGGTGGTTTGTATCTAAATAATGAACGCGTTGAAAGCGTTGACGATGTGCTTGACGATGCTTCCTTCTTGCATGGTCGTTTTGCTTTGCTTCGCCGCGGTAAGAAAGCTATTGGTGCTGTAGAGCGCGCATGATTTGTTTTTAATATTAGATTAATATTAATTTATTGTTTATTAGAATTTGAAAGGTATGCCGATAATGGGCGAAGAGCGCGGATCACGTAGTGGCAAGTCGTTTGGTAATCGTGGTAATTTTGGCCATCGAAACGGTGGTAAAAGTGGTGAAAGACGCGGTGGTTTCCACAAAGATGGATTCCACAAGAGTGGTTCTAAGAGAAGTGGTTTCCGTTCTGAAAATCGCGATGGAGAACATCGTTTTAACCGTAATCGCCGCTTTGATGATCGCCGTGATGATCGTCGTTCGCGCGATTTTGAGCATGGCGGTGAAGAAGGCGGAAATCCTCGCTACAAGAAGTTTGATGGTGAAAAACGTTTCGACCGTCGAAATAATCACAACGAGAATCGCAGAGAAAATAATCGCGGTGGAAACTTCCACAAGGATTTCCATAAAGATTCCAGAAGTGATTTTGGCGATAATCGTCGTGATAATCGCAGCGAAAATCGTCGCTTTGACAATCATCATAATAATCGTTACGACCGCAATGATCGTTATGACCGCAATAATCGCAATGAAAATCGTCACTTCGATGAGCATCGCAGCTCTGAGCGCCGAAACAGCAATGCGCATGGCAATGTCAGATTTGAAAATGGACCTCGTCGCAATTCTGACGGAACGGTTTCATATCCATCACAAAACCCTTATACCGCGCGTCGCCCTGGCGAGCCTAAAATGCCAAAGGGTCTAGAGTGGGCAATGCTTTCTAAGGAAGACCGTGAGCGTTTGCGTGGCCTTTCCAAGGAGCATGCTGAAAATATTGGTCTTCATATTCTTGCAGCCTACGTTTTGCAGGAAGAGAATCCTGATCTTGCTTTGGAACACGCAAAATGGGTTGCTAAGCAGGCTTCAAGAATTGATTTTGCTCGCGAAACATTAGCTTTTGTATCTTATCGTCAAGGCGATTACAAGCTTGCTGTTAAAGAATTCCGCACTGCAATGCGCATGAACGGTTATCTCGACTACCTGCCATTTATTGCAGATTGCGAGCGCGGCATGGGCAATCTAGATAAAGCCTTAGAAATTTGCATGTCAGATGAAGCAAAAATCCTTAAGGGTGAAGTTAAAGCCGAAATGTTCTTAGTGTACGCAGGTGTTTTGTTTGATACTGATCATGCAGATAAAGCTATTGAGCTTGTTCATGCAATGGGCCGTTCAAAGGGCTTACCTGGAGAGTATCGTATGCGTGCCGTTCAAGCTGAGCAGTACTTCTTAGAAGAAGCAGGCAGAAGCGATGAAGCCGTAGAATTAGAATCTTTGCTCGACAGTCTTGAAAATCAGTATGCTGATGCTGACGATGACGATATTAACCCAGATGATATTGTTATTGACTACGATTTGGAACATTTGAACGAAGCCATGATGGATGAGATTGGTGTAAGTGAAGATGATTGCGAATTTGCTCCAGAAGAAGATGAATCTGAGGATTAAAATCATTTAAGGCTATTTTTATGCAACTTGAAACGAGAAAGAATTTTTCTGCAAGTACTCGTCCTTTAAGTGAAGCTTTTAGCTTAGCTTTGCTTGATTTGGATGGTGTTGTTTATAGAGGCGGAAATTCTGTTGAGTATGCTGCTGAATCGATTGAGTCCGCTCAAAAACGCGGAATGTTTATTGAATACACAACAAATAATTCTTCTCGTTTTCAAGCTGTTGTTGCTAAACAATTGGAAAGTTTTGGTCTGAGTGTAAAACCATGGCAGATTATTACTTCATCTGTTGTTGCGGCTCGCATGGTTGCGCGTCATGTTGAGCCAGGTGCTCGTGTTCTAGTTCTTGGTGCTGAGCATTTGCTTGAGGAAGTTAAGCGTGTAGGTTTACAGCCTGTAGATTCTTGCAAAGATGATCCGCAAGCTGTTATTCAAGGCTGGTATCCTCAGATGACTTGGCAAGAAATGGCAGAAGTTTCTTTTGCTGTAGAGCACGGAGCTAAATATTTTGTTACAAATCGTGATTTAACAATTCCTCGCGAACTTGGAATAGCTCCTGGATGCGGCTCAATGATTCAGGCTGTTATTAATGCTACAGGAGTTGAGCCTATTTCGTCTGCTGGAAAACCTGAATCTGCAATGTATGACGAGGCTCGACTGCTTGTTGCAGCAAATGCTGAACATGTAAAAACTAAATTTGAGTCAGAGTACGAACAATATACTGAAAAAGACGAGTTTGGAAATCCTGTAATAAGTATTTCTAAATCTCTTGCTGTAGGAGACCGTTTAGATACTGATATTGAAGCCGGAACAAGGGGAGGCTACGAGTCTTTGCTTGTTCTTACTGGAGTTACGAATCCTAGAATGCTTATGCTTGCGCCGGAGCATTTGCGACCAAGCTTTGTTTCTAAAGATTTGCGAGGACTTAACGAGTCCCATAACTGCCCAGAGAGAGTGGACGAGCATACTTTTATTTGCGAAAGTGCAAAAGCTGAGCTTACTGATAATCGTATTATTGAAGTGAATAATCTTAATGATTGCAATGCTTTGAGGGCTGCATGCGCGTTGACATGGAGTTTGCAAGATAATGGTGAATCTCTTGAAAACTATACTCTTCCGGAGTTTTCATTATGAGTTTTAATGAAGATTTGCGAATTTTTGTAAACTCTTCTTCACATAAACGTTTGGATTGTGCTCTTGTTGTCAGAGGATTAGCAGAAAGTAGAACAATAGCTAAGCGTTTAATTCAAAATGGTGCTGTAAGCGTAAATAATAAAACTATTAAAAAATCTTCTTTTCTTGTAGAGGATTCAGAAGAAATAGTTATTTCTAAATTAGAAGGCGTAAGCTCTTTTGTTAAATATGTTTCTCGCGGAGCTCTTAAGCTAGAAGGAGCTTTTGAAGCGTTTTCTAAATACGGTTTATCTACTTCCAAGTCAACTAGAGCATTAGATATTGGTGCGTCAACAGGCGGATTTTGCGACGTGCTTTTACAAAGAGGAGTTGAGCATATTATTGCTCTCGATGTTGGTCATGGGCAGCTTAATCCTAAAATTGCGAATAATACTAGAGTAATCGAAATGAGCGGAGTAAATATTCGTAACGTTTACGAAGAAGATTTGCCGTATAAACCTAATCTGATAGTTTCGGATGTTTCTTTTATTTCTTTAACATTCGTTATTCCAGTAATTGCGCGCATTGCTGAGCATAATGCAGATGTTGTTTTACTTGTTAAACCTCAGTTTGAGGTTGGAAAAGGAAATCTTGGAAAAGGTGGAATAGTAACAGACGAATCTTTGCGTCTTAAAGCGTTAGAAAATGTTGAAAATTGTGCTAAAGATAATAATTTGACGATTGTTTCAACAGTAAAATCTCCTATTGAAGGCACTCACGGAAACGTAGAATATTTGCTTTATGCGCATTTTGAAGGCTGATAATACAAATACTTACGCCTAATATACGTAGAAGAATTACAATAGTACTGTTATTTGAAAACAGTACGAAGGGTATTTGTGATGCAGCAACATTTCGATGAAAATACTGCTTCTGCGCCTCGACGCGCTCTTGTAGTAACTCATGCGAGACTTGATAGCCACAGTGCTGTAGTAAATCAAGTTACTTCACAGCTTACTCAAGCGGGTTTTCTAGTTGATGTTTTTCACAGTGCTGCCGTTTCTGACTTTTCTAAAACGCCTACTAATTTAGTTGATGAGCATACTGAAATTGTTGTGGTGCTTGGGGGAGATGGCACCATGCTTCAGGCTGCAGAGTTAGTGCATTGCACTACCGTGCCAATTATTGGAATAAATCTTGGTCACGTTGGTTTTTTGGCAGAATTCGAAAGCTTCCAAATTGATGAAGCAATTAGAAGAATCGCAAATAAGGATTATTCAATCGATCGACGTATGGAAGCCCATGTTGACGTATGGCTTCCAGGCGAAAGTGAGCCTTTAAGAGACTGGGCTTTGAATGATATTACGCTTGATCGTGCAGATCGTGGGCGAATGGTAGAGCTTTCAATACGAGTAGATGATGTTGAAATGTCATCTTTTGGCTGTGATGGTGTAATAGTTTCAACTCCTACTGGTTCAACAGCTTATGCGTTTTCTGCAGGTGGCTCAATTATGTGGCCAAATGTTGAAGCTCTGCAATTAGTTCCTTTAGCTGCTCACGCGCTTTTTGCTCGTCCGCTTATTATTGGCTCAGGATCTACTTTTACGATTGATATTCTTGAAGAATCTTCTTCGGGTGGCTGGATTTGTTGCGATGGCAGGCGTCAGCGCGCTCTTCCTCAAGGATCAAGGATTCAAGTTCGACAGTCTAAAGATGAGCTTTTGCTGGCTAGACTTTCTGGAGCGCCTTTTACTAAGCGTTTGGTTACAAAATTTGATTTACCAGTAGTTGGTTGGCGAGAACATAACAGTAATCAGTCAAACCGTAAATAATCCTACTTAACTAATAGCAGTAAAAACGAGGTATAGTGTGCTTGAAGAATTAGAAATACGCAATCTTGGGCCAATTTCACACGCGCTTATTACTCCTTCTTTACGAATGACTGCGATTACAGGTGAAACTGGCGCTGGAAAATCAATGCTTTTAAGTGCCATAAAACTTATCTCTGGTTCGAAATCAGATTCTGCTAGAATTTCGCCAAATGCTAAAGAAACGTGGGTGCAAGGCGTATTTAGCATCCCAAAATCAAGCGAAGTGGAAGAAACTGTTAATCAAGCTGGCATTGAGCTTGAAACTTCAGAAATTGATGAAACAAAGTCAGATATGTATGTTGCAAGAACTGTTCCTAAACAGGGCCGCTCAAGAGCAACAATATCTGGATTCGCTGTTCCAAAAACTTTGCTTGAAGACGTATGCTCACAAATGGTCACAATTCACGGTCAAAGTGATCAATTACGCATAGCAACTAGCGCAAAACAGCGTGAAATATTAGATTTAGTGGCAAAGAATAGTGAATTAGCTAATAAATATTTTCAAGCTTATCAAGCTTTAAAAGATGCTCAAGAAGCGTGTAATCGTCTTGAAAACCAAGAATCTTCCGCTCGTCAGAGAGCTGACTATTTGAGAGAGTCTTTAGCCCAAATAAAACAAGTAGATCCAAAACATAATGAAGATGAAGAATTGCGTGCAAAGCGCGAGCGCATTGAAAATTCTGCGCAAATTATTAACGCTGTGAGCACAGCTTTATCATCGCTTGACGTTAGTCAAATCGACTATAGTGCTTCATCGTCATCTTTAGACGCAAGAACGCTTATTGATCAGGCTGCTCAAGCATTGCAAAATATTAGAGTTGATAATTCATTTAGTAAACTCGCTCAACAACTTGATGATATTCATGCGCAACTGGACGATATTGTAATGCAGCTTGCTCAGCAGATTGATTTTGATGCGAGTGAGGAAGATTTAGATTCTTTAAATGCAAGAATACATGATCTTAGTGAGCTTACGCGCAGATGGGGGCCAACTTTAGATGATGTTCTTAATTGGGCGCAAAAAGCTCAGTTTGAACTTGAAGATTTAGATGATTCTCCAGAAGCTATTGAGCGCGCTAGGGCCGCTTGTAATAAGCGTTACGATGAAGCTTTTGATTTAGCCAAGAAATTATCTGCCACTCGTGTGAAAGCAGCTAAAAAGCTTAGTGATGATGTTAGTAATGAGCTATCTTCTTTAGCAATGGATGGCGCTCAATTAAATGTTCGAGTAAATTCTAGAAGTGAGAATCAAGATGGTTTAGTTTATCTCGATTCAAACGGCATTGACGATATTGAGTTTCTTTTTAGACCATTTCCAGCTTCGCCAGATTTACCAATGGGCAAAAGTGCTTCTGGCGGTGAGCTAAGTAGGCTGATGCTTGCAATGGAACTTGTTGTTGCAAGAATGCGTGAGCATGATGATAAAAACATGACTTTTATTTTTGACGAAGTTGATGCAGGAGTTGGTGGCGCTGCTGCAGTTGAACTAGGAAAGCGTTTGGCTAAACTTGCTAAACATTCGCAAGTGATTGTTGTTACGCATTTGCCTCAAGTGGCCTCTTTTGCTGATGCTCAATATGCTGTGCAAAAAAATATTTCACCTGTTAATAATGGTGATTTTGAAAGTCAAGAAGCGGATACTACTGTTAATCTACTCGAAGGTAAATCTCGTGAGATGGAAATCGCTCGTATGCTTGCTGGAAGTAACTCTAAAACTTCGCTTGAACATGCGCATGAATTGTTGGAAACGAGTAGAAAGATAATTGATGACGCTGCAGAATAATAATTCGTTTTTTAAGGCTGCGATTTTTGATTTTGACGGAACTCTTATTGATTCTCTTGGAGTTTGGGATGATATTGATAAAAAGAGTTTTGCAAAACGCGGCTTAAATGTTCCGGATATTTTTGCAAATACTACAGCAGCTATGAATCCTCGCCAAATTGCAGATTATGTTATTGAACATTACGGTTTTAGTGAATCTCCTGAAGAACTAATGAAGGAGTGGTCGGATATGGCGTTTGACGCTTATGCTAATCATCTTCCTCTTAGAAAGGGAGCTTACGACTACGTTAAATACTTGCGTTCTAAAAAAGTAAAGATGTTTCTTATTACAACTCTTTCCAAAACTTTATGCCAGCCTGCGTTAAGAAGACTTAATATTTTAGATTGTTTTGATTTTTTGCAATTTGGGGAAGATTTATCTAAAGAAGGAAAAAACAGTTATAAAACTTATGTTGATATAGCAGAAACTCTTAAGGTCGCTACAAAAGATTGTGCAGTTTTTGAAGATTCTGCAACTGCGCTAAATTCTGCTCAACAAGCTGGAATGAAAACATACGGTATTGTATATGAATCGTGCTCAAAAAATGATTTAGACTTGCCATTTAGGAAATGTTTAGAAGTATTTTCCAACTTCGATGATGCTCCAAAAAGTTGATGAGGTTTCACATACCCCGGGTTTTGTCGCGTACACAAGTGCACACGGATGGCCATCCATCTCGATTTGACGTTACCGCCAAACTCTAGCAGTCTACCCGAAGACTCAGGCGAGCAGCCTTTAAGCGTCTTCTGCTTGACCTTGCTCCCAATGAGGCTTGCCATGCGACTAACTGTTACCAGAAGTCCGGTGGTCTCTTACACCGCCGTTTCACCCTTACCCAAACGAAACGTTCGGGCGGTCTATTCTCTGTTGCGCTATCTCTCAGGTCGCCCTGGGCGGACGTTATCCGCCATTGTGCTCTGTGGAGCCCGGAAGTTCCTCAGTCACTCCGAATGAACATTGTGACCGCGGCCATCGTGAAACCTCAACCTTCCCAAGTATAGCAGATATTGTTCATATCGTAAAAAATTAGTTGTTTTGCGTAAATTTTCGAAATAATTATGAAATTTTTTTGCTTAAATTTAATAACTTGCTAGTTTCTTATTGATTTAGCAGATATAATAGAAGCACCGACGGCATCGTGGCAGTCGGCTGATACAAATCGAACTTAGGTTCGAATCTATATGGGGAGGTTTCGCATGGAAATCGTCATTACTGGTCGTCATACGCAGATTAATCAAAGGTTCCGTGACGTTGTAGAAAGTAAGATGAATCGCGTAACCGCTATTGCTCCTGATGCGCAGCGCGTTCAAATTGTGTTGACTCATGAAGGTAATCCAAGGCAGGCAGATACTGCAAAGCGAGTTGAAATTACTGTTGTTGCAGGTAGCACCGTGATTCGCGCAGAAGCTTCTAGCACTGATCAGTACAGTGCTCTTGACATGGCTCTAGATAAGTTGACGCTACGTTTGCGCCGCACGCGTGATCGCCGCAAGGATCATCGCCGCGGATACACGGAAATGGTTCCTGTTGATATGGGCGCTGTTGAGCCAGAAATTGACATGAAAATTGAGGAGCCTAGTGAGGATGTTGCCAATAGTGCGGATGCAGCTGTTGCTTCTGATTTAGGCCCTGGTGAGTCTGTGGAAGTTAGCGTTGGTGACACGCCTATTGTTATTCGACGCAAGCTTCATATTGCAGAGCCTATGAGCATTGATGAAGCTTTGTACGAGATGGAATTAATTGGTCACGATTTCTTCCTGTTTGTTAATAAAGAAACAATGCGACCATCTGTTGTGTATCGTAGGCATGGATGGAGCTATGGTGTGTTTGAGATTGATACGCCTGAAAATGTTGCTAAGAAAAAGTAATAATAAAATAATTACGAAAAGTAATAAAGTATTTAGGAGTTTGTAAAAATTAAGTTAGATTAACAAAATGCCCGTCGGCTAGATGGCTAGGCGGGCATTTTATTTGTTACACCGACTCGCGTGCTTATAAAAATCGCTGCCGTCGCGTAATATAGGCACAGTTTACGTCTATGTTGGCTAGGCCGTCTTCATAGACATGACCTAAGGGAGCAAAACGTGGTAGATATCGTCGATAAAGCCTTGCGTATGGGTGAAGGCCGTCAGTTAAAGCGCCTTGAGAACGTTGCCAAGGCTGTGAATGCGTTGGAAGATGAAATTTCTGCGCTTTCCGATGAAGAATTGAAGGGTCAAACTGCTAAATTTAAGCAGCGCTTAGATAATGGTGCAAAACTGGATGATTTGATGCCTGAAGCCTTCGCTACTGTTAGAGAGGTTTCAAAGCGTACGCTTGGCCAGCGTCACTTCGATGTTCAGCTTATGGGCGGTGCGGCATTGCATTGGGGCAATATCGCAGAAATGAAAACCGGTGAAGGTAAAACACTGGTTGCAACTTTGCCGAGCTATTTGAATGCTTTGGAAGGCAAGGGTGTTCACGTTGTTACAGTTAACGACTACCTTGCAAGCTACCAGAGTGAGCTTATGGGTCGTATTTACCGATTCCTCGGCATGAGTGTTGGCTGCATTATTACAGATCAGCAGCCACCTGAGCGTCGTAAGCAATATAACGCTGATATTACTTACGGTACTAACAACGAGTTTGGTTTCGATTACTTGCGCGATAACATGGCTTGGGAAAAGAGCGAGCTTGTGCAGCGCGGCCATCACTATGCTATTGTCGATGAGGTTGATTCTATTCTTATTGATGAAGCTCGTACACCTTTGATTATTTCTGGTCCTGCTGAAGGCGATGTAACTCACTGGTACCGCGAGTTTGCAAAGCTTGTTTTGAAGCTTAATCGCGATGTTGATTACGAGATTGACGAAAAGAAGAAAACTGCAGGTATTCTAGATTCTGGTATTGCTAAGATTGAGGATTACTTGGGTATTGATAACCTTTACGAGCCAGCTAATACTGCTCTTATTGGTTATTTGAACAATGCTCTTAAGGCTAAGGAATTATTCCTTCTCGACCGCGATTATGTGGTTACTAATGGTGAGGTTTTGATTGTCGACGAGCATACTGGTCGTGTTCTTCCAGGACGTCGTTACAGTGAAGGCTTGCATCAAGCTATTGAAGCTAAGGAAAACGTGGAAGTTAAGGCAGAAAATCAGACTTTTGCTACTATTACTTTGCAAAATTACTTCCGCATGTATGACAAGCTTGCCGGTATGACTGGTACTGCAGAAACTGAAGCTGCAGAATTTATGGGAACATACAAGCTTGGTGTTCTTCCAATTCCTTCTAATCGTCCAGTTATTCGTATGGATAAGGATGATTTAATCTTCCGCACTAAGAAAGAAAAGCTTACTGCTATTGTGCGCGACGTTGCTGAACGCCATGCAAAGGGTCAGCCAGTATTACTCGGTACTGCTTCTGTTGAATCTTCAGAAATTCTTTCTTCGCTTCTTGATGTTGCTCGCATTCCTCACCAGGTTTTGAATGCTAAGCAGAATGCTAAGGAAGCTGCTGTTGTTGCTGTTGCAGGCCGTAAGGGTGCTGTAACTGTTGCTACTAACATGGCAGGACGTGGTACTGATATTATGCTCGGCGGCAATGTTGAGTTCCTTGCAGACGCTAAGTTGAAGTCTGAAGGATATTCTCCAGACGATACTCCTGAAGAGTATGAGAAGCGTTGGCCGGGCGTTTTAGCCGAGGTTAAAGAGCAGGTTAAGGACGAGCACGAAGAAGTTAAGAAGCTTGGTGGCTTGTATGTGCTTGGTACTGAGCGTCACGAATCTCGTCGTATTGATAACCAGCTTCGAGGTCGTTCTGGTCGTCAGGGTGATCCTGGTGAGTCCCGCTTCTACTTAAGCTTGGAAGATGATTTGATGCGCCTGTTCAACACTCAGCTTGTTGCTCGTGTTATGGCTAAGGGCTTGCCAGAAGGCGAACCAATCGAATCTAAGTATGTTTCTAACGGTGTGCGCACGGCGCAGAAGACTGTTGAAGCTCGTAACTTTGAAATGCGTAAGAACGTTTTGAAGTATGACGATGTTATGAATAAGCAGCGTACTGTTATCTATGCAGAACGTCAGATGGTTCTTAAGGGTGAAGATATTCATGAGGACATCTTGAAGTTTATTAGTGACACTGTGGAAAGCTATGTTCGTGGCGCAATGAACGGTTCTGATAAACCAAAGAACTGGGATTTGGACGGTTTGCAAAACGCTTTGCTATCAGTTATGCCTGTTATTCTCGATTGGGATCAGGTTCGTGAAACAATTTCTAAGCTTAAAGGTGAAAAAGCTGTTATTGCTTTGCGAGATTTGATTGTTGATAACGTAAACAATTTCTACGATATTTTTGAAAAGCGCATTGGATCTGACGCAATTCGTCAGATTGAGCGTCGTGTTGTGCTGGCTGTGCTTGATCGCAAGTGGCGTGAACATCTTTATGAGATGGACTACTTGAAGGATGGTATTGGTCTTCGTGGCATGGGTCAGCGCGATCCTCTTGTTGAGTATCAGCGTGAAGGCTATCAAATGTACAACTCCATGATTGAAGCAATCAAGGAAGAAAGTGTGCAACTTCTGTTCCATATTAATCTTGAGCAAGTTGCTTCTACAGAAGATACTTCTTCTGATTCCTCTATCGATGAGGATGTTGCTCAGGCAGAAGTCGAAGTTGATTCTCAAGATCAGACGTCTGGAATTGTTGGACCTGCACCTTTGAGCCATGCTGAAGGTGATGTTCCGTTAAGCATGCGACCAAAGAATGAAGAGTGGAAGACCCCTTGGTCTGATGGTCGTACATTCCCAGGAACTAACAAGAATGATGAATGCCCATGCGGTTCTGGACGTAAGTACAAGCTTTGCCATGGACAGAATGAAGCTGAAAACTAAGCAAAACTTAAGTGAAAATTTAAGCTTAGAAAAATAAAATAAAAATAAATAAGCTAAAAGTAAAGTAGAAGGCTACATACGTTTTGTATTGGCCTTCTACTTTTTTATTCAAAATACTTTTATGCAATCTATAAAGCGTTTATTTGCAGACATGTTTTTTTTTTATGCTTTTGTTAGACTCTAGCTCCATGCCCATAATCTCTATAATCTTCTTTATAAGGATCTGGTTTTTTACGGCTTAAAAAGATCCCTAATCCGCCTAAAAGCATGAATATTGCGCTTATAATTCCAACAATAGTTGCGAGCGATGGAATAAAAGCACTCAAAATAATACCAGCAATACCAACAGCAAAAACAGTCCATAAAACAAATGTAACTGGAGAAATATCTTCCAACTTTGGATTAGGAGGCACAAAATCATCGCCATACTCGTCCATAGTCGTATCTACGTCAAGCCAACTTGAGCGAGTATTGTCGCGTGGGCCGCTACTATTTTTTGCAATCAAATAAAAATTATGTGCATTCTCTTTCTTCTTAGCATGCTTTTCAAAACTTTTTGCGTCGCGAGAATTAGAAATATCTTTTAAATCATCCGAATGGTCCGCAATAAAATTCAGCCAATCATCTTCAAAATTTTTACTATTCTTTGCATCGTCATTATTTGATGATTGTGACATTCCTTTTCCGTAACGGTGAGGGTCGTTGGTATCCTTAGAAGAAGTCATGAATTATACTCTAGCAAGTGTGCCTGATTCTTGGTGCGCAAATTAGCGGGTGTCTGCTTGCTTGCAGAAAGGATATGCTATGTTGTACTGGTTCTTCGTGAAGGGTCTTGGGGGTATTGCCCGCATGAGGATTCATCCATCAGCAAAAGGCGTTCAAAATGTTCCTAAAAAAGGTGGAGCAATTATTGCAGCAAATCATCTTGCTGTTATTGACGATGCTCTACTTCCTTTAACTTGCCCGCGTATGATTCACTTTATGGGTAAAGCTGAATATTTTGAAGGTAAAGGATTAAAGGGACGTTTTAAGAAGTGGTGGTTTACTTCCGTTGGTGTGTTCCCAGTTGATCGTTCTGGTGGTTCAAAATCTCTCGGTGCTCTAAATCATGCTCGTGAAATTATAGAAAAAGGTCAGCTTTTTGGCATTCACATTGAGGGCACAAGAAGCCCAGACGGAAAACTGTATCGAGGTCATACTGGTGCTGCTCGTCTTGCTCTTGAAACTGGATGTCCAATCATTCCTGTGGCAATTATTGGCACAAGAGATTTGCAGGTTCAAGGTCAGATAATTCCCGCAAAAGGCAAAACGCAGGCAATCTATGGTGAGCCTATTCAAGTAGAGCGTGTAAAAGACGAAAGTGAGATTACTCACGAGCGTCTTCGTGAAATTACTGATCAAATAACGAAAGCAATTCAACAGATGAGCGGTCAAGAGTACGTTGACGAATATGCTCAAACTGTAAAAGAACGAATGCGTCAAGCTGCAAAAGATAATCAAGCTAATAAGCAATAACGTGCACTAATACAAGTTAGTAACAGTTGGAAAGCTGTAAGCCAAGAACCAGTGAATATAGCAGATACAGTAAGTTAACTGTATCTTAGATTACTGTAAGAGTAATAACAGAAGGATTTCCGTGTGAATCCTTCAAAGGAACTTCGCTACCAGCTCCAGGAGATTGGAACCTAACTACATGCATATAATCTCCAAGAGGAGCCGATATTTTAACCTGTAGACCAAGGCTTTCAATAATCCTACGAGCTTCTGCAGTGTTTTTGCCGCAAACATTTGGTAAGGTAACAGATTTAGGTCCTTTTGAAACAACAACTTTTACGCTGTCTCCCCAGTGCATTTGAGTGCCAGCGTCAACCGAAGCGCTAATAATCCTACCTTTTGCAACAGTATCGCTATTTTCCTCTTCGTACTTTACGTCTAATTTAGCACCGCTAAGAGCAACGTCAGCATCATCCTTAGTGTGATTAACAATATCCGGCATTTGAACAGGCATAGGTCCTTTAGAAAGAAGCAAACTAACTTCCTCATTGTGATTCATGCGCGTGCCCGGTTTAGGAGTAATGTCAACAACGCTTCCTTCTGGGACTTCAAGAGAGTAAACGTCGAGTGAAGTTCGATGAATAATATGAGTAAATCCAGCTTTACGAAGTGCTTGCAATGGTTTCTTACCATTACGAGTTTTTGGATTAGTAATATCAGACGGAATTGTAGCTTTTTTAATACCGCGCGAAAGTATAATACGAAGCTTACTATTCGAGTGCTTACTAATGTGACTTCCAACAACATCAGGCACAGTGGCAAGAACTTTCCCTGAATCAACATCGTCACTGTAGTCTTTGGAAACAGTGTAAGGAATTCCAGCAACCTTCAAAGTATGCTCATATTCTTGCCAACTAATATCTTTAACTTTGCAAGCTGCTTGATTTGCGCATCGAAGATCATCCGGTTTAGGAAGCGTCCAGTAGCTGCCAGGGCCTAGGAAGTACCAGAAGCTTCCAATAGCACCAAGAACTAGCACTGCAATAACACTTCCTCCTGCAATAGCAATTACTCGCTTTTTAGAAGAGGAATCTTTTTTAGAGTCTGAATTAAAACTTGCAGGCTGCAATGTTGGAATTAGTGGATTTATAGAAGTCTTATTGCGATTAAGCTCGTGTGAATCAATTGCAATAGTTGGCATATTGCTGTCATCAAATTCTTCAAGCGGATTGCTTTGAGAATCAGAGTCAGTATTTTCTTCAGACTTTACAGAGGCGGTGCTTATTGCTTGAGTAGCATCCAAATCGCTTGTAGAATCATCTGAATCTTGAGAATACTTATAATCTTTAGTGTTATTATCGCTATCAGACTTATCAATATTGGCAAGGCGCAGATTATCTAGCGGAGATAATGAGTCGGAATCCTGCTCTTCCTTAACAGCATCAATTTTATATTTCCAGTCTTCAGCGCTTAATTGTTTTGAAAGATTTCGCAATTGCATTAACGCTTCGCTAGCATTATCCGGTCGATCGTTCATATCGCGCGCTGTAAGCTTAGATATAAATTGCGCAACTTTTTCGTTAATATCTGGGCACATGGTGCTTATTGAAGGCGTGTTTTCATGAACATGCTTAAAAACTAGTGTTACAGGATTGTCTGCTGTAAAAGGAACTCGTCCTGCAAGCATTTCCCATGCCATCATTCCAGCAGAATATAAATCACCTTGAGGTGTTGCAAGATTATGCTCAATAAGCTCTGGAGCAAGATAAGCTGCCGTTCCAAGCAATAATCCGGTAGAAGAAAGAGTTGCTTGAGATATTGCGCGAGCTAAGCCAAAGTCAGTAATCTGCACGTGACCGCGATCATTAATCAAAATATTTTCAGGCTTAATATCCCTGTGAACGACTCCAGCTTGGTGGGCGGAAGCAAGACCGTCTAAAGTTTCAGCCAACAAGCGTAAGGTGTCGCGAACACTAAAAGTGCCTTGCATGTTCATTTCGTAGCGCAAATTAACGCCGTGAACATACTCCATAACAAGATAATCAAGACCGTCATATTCGCCAGTGTCATAAACTTGAACAATATGTGGGTTTGCTATAGCTGCTGCAGAAGTTGCTTCTCTGCGGAATCTAGCAATAAACTGCTGACGATGTACTCCTTGAGCAAGCTGAGTGTGCATTATTTTAATTGCGACAGGCCTATCGAGACGCTCATCCTGCGCCTGGTACACCGTAGCCATACCACCTTGAGCAATTTTACGCACAATACGATAGCGATTTTCAATGCACATTCCAGGCTGAACCTGAGTAGCTTCATCCATTGTCACAATCCTTATACGCGTAAACCTTGCTTACTATTTACAAGCCTACGTATGATTTTACAAGTAACGTAGTAAGTATGGTTGCTTTCGATAGTTACACTCAAATATTATTGTACATTACGCCATGCTTCAGGTATAAAGCGTTTGCTTATATTGCGAAGTATTGCTTTACCGCTGCTGCTTAGAGGACTTTCATCAATTGAATTATTTGACTTCTGCCAAAGATCCATAATACGTTGTTTTGAACGTTCAATAGCTCCCGAAGTATGGTAGATTTGTATTATTTTTTCAACGTCACTTTCACTGCGTTCTTCGCTTGTATAAGCTTTCGTTAGTATTTCTTTTTCTTGATCACTGCCGTATTGCAACGCGTCTGCAAGTAGCACAGCACGTTTTCCTTCGCGAATATCTCCACCAATAGGTTTTCCTGTAAGCTTGCTATCTGAAACAATGTCAAGCAAATCGTCAGCAAGCTGGAAAGCAATCCCAAGAGGGTCTCCAATAGAATTAGCAAGATTATAAGCATCGTTTGGATTCATTGATGCAGCAAGAAAACCAAGTGTTAAAGGAGCAATAGTTGTATAACTTGCTGTTTTCCACCTAAACACATTAAGAGAAGATTGTGCAAGCTCAGATGGATTATCAAGTTGCATCATTTCAATAGACAAATCCAAAACTTGACCAATACCTACATTGCGTTGCATTGAAGCAAAAGCTTGAAGCAATTCTTCACTATAATTAAAATGCTTTGCTGAATTTCTAGTAATATCAAAGCTTTCTGTAGCAAGCAAATCACCAAGCATAAGGCCAAGCCCTGATCCTATGTGCTTGTTGTTGCACACAGAACTCAATGCACAATATGCACTTGGTTTTCCTCGTCTTAAAGCTGACTCGTCAATAATGTCGTCATGAATTAATGCTGCGGTTTGAAATACTTCTAAAGCACAAGCAATATCAAATAAAGCTTTATCTTGAAGCTTATTCGTGGCTTTTTCGCTAGAAGCAGCATTATAAGCACTTATAGTAAGTAGAGCTCTAAGACGCTTACCGCCTTCGCTAGAAACGATAGCTTGCTTTATTACCTGCTGTAACGTTGTTTTACAGGTTGAAGAAAGATTATTTTCGGCGCTTGTGCAAAATTGTTGCGAAATTAAATACGCAATTCGAGATTCAATAGCAGCAAGATTGCAAGTATCGTCCGTTAAAGTGCTCATATTATGAAAGTTATCCACAGGGCTAAACAATGTAAAACACAATAGTTTGTACGATTTAATGAGCTTCTAACCGTTGCAATCGTTTTTTATTGAATACTATTTCGCATATTGAGAAACTTACACATATCAAGAATTACGCTCGTAAAACTTGATTTAGTAATAAAAAATTATGAGCAAATACATAAATGTATATGTGCAATACACATTAATGAAGTGGAGTAATTGTTATGGCAGTAGCAAGTGTTGATTTAGAAGAGAAGATTTCGCATAGTTGCATTGATGATTTTGATACTCAAAGCATATTGGAAGTTTATGGTGAAAGCGCTAATCTTTGCGATGATTCAATAGATTTTATTGGATTGGATGATTTTAGTAGTTTTGCTGGCCAAGAGATTTCGGACATTAAAGGAAAAATATATCCTTCAAAAGAATGTAGCTTCTTTATGACATTCTCAAAAGAATATGCGTATTTTAATTGTGACGAAAATTCGCAATGGGTTAAAGGCATACAGCATTGGATTCCAACAGTTTCAAAATCTTTTATTCAAAACGCGAATATAAACGGTAAAGAAAGCGCTGTTAGAAATACTGCATGTGTTGCTTTCGTACGATGGTGCGACATGTTTCTACACGACAAGAAAATGTTCGGATATGATTTAGTAAATCTTGCTATTGGAATGTTCCACAATATTAACGTCCGCGACGCAATGCTTATATCTATTTTAGATGAAAATCAAGAATGGTATGACGACAATGCTCTAGCAGAATTCGCATGGTATCCGCACACGCCTATGGTGTCAGATAGATTGCGTCAATTTTTAGAAGCTAAGTTTATTCAAACAAGCAAAAAGCCGAATATAAAAAGAGCAATAACAGCATGCAGAGTGCTACAAGTTATGGCATTTGCTACACAAAGTATACCGGAGTTAACAGTGCAAATTTACGCGCTTTTAGCATATATTAGCTGGTGGTTTAGGCTAGGTAACGTTAAAAAATATACTGAGCGAGCATTGAGTATAGATAATGATTGCACAATGGCAAAAATTGTTGAAGGAGCTTATGAAAATAAGCTTGAACCAGCCTGGATATCAGAATGCGCCACGCCGCAAGAAAAATAAGGGGAATAATCGTCGTGCTTAAATGGTTTACTACTTAAGGTAAAACTTGCCCTTGCTTGAACTATGCCTATATGCGCTGCAAGGGGATACTACAGGAGGAACAGTTTGACGAGCGAAGTTGAATCATCAGCTGATCAGAGCGAAGAGCAAGATGGTAATAAGCCTGTAAAAGCACGTAAAACAAGTACTGCACGACAAAGTCACGCTCGCACTTCGTCTGCTGCTAGTAAAACGCGTAGTTCTCGTTCAAAAAAAGTAGTTGAAAATCAAACTGATACTGAGTTAGGTTTGAGCGAAGTTGAATCTGAAGTTGAAGCAGAAGTTCGCAACAATAGTGATAACAGTATCGATAATGCTCAAAATGATGCTATAGAAGATGGTGATTCATTAGCTATTGACGATTCATTAGACGATGCTCATCTTGACGATGAGGATCAAATGAATTTGGAAGATTTGGATGATATTCATCCGGAAGATATAGCTGATGTTGATGATCTTGGAGATGTTGATGTAGATGTTGAAAGTGATCTTGAAGATGATGTAGATGATCTTGAAGATGTTGAAGACAATGATCAGCATAAGCATGATGTTCCTCAAGTTCCACAGGCTAAGGGCGCATTTATTGTTCGAGATGACGATGATGACGATAATCTAACTCCTTCCGGAAATCCTAAGCGTCGAGTTATTGCTACAGGAGCTACTGCTGACCCTGTTAAGGATTATTTGAAGCAGATTGGCCGCGTGAGCTTGCTGAACGCTGAGCAGGAAGTTGATTTGTCTGAACGTATTGAGGCTGGCTTGTACGCTCAGCATTTACTCGATACCGAGATTGACAATATGGAATTTAAGCGCAAGCGCGAACTTAAGTGGGCTGCGGCAGACGGTAAGAAAGCTAAAGATCATCTTTTGGAAGCAAACTTGCGTCTTGTTGTTTCTCTTGCTAAGCGCTATACCGGTCGCGGAATGCTTTTCCTTGATTTGATTCAGGAAGGTAATCTTGGTTTAATCCGAGCTGTAGAAAAGTTCGATTGGAAGAAGGGCTTTAAGTTCTCCACTTACGCAACATGGTGGATTCGTCAAGCAATCACTCGCGCTATGGCAGATCAGGCTCGTACAATTCGAGTTCCAGTGCACATGGTGGAAGTTATTAATAAGCTTTCTAGAGTTCAGCGTCAAATGCTTCAAGACTTGGGTCGCGAGCCTACGCCAGATGAGCTTGCGCGCGAGCTTGATATGCCAGTTGAAAAGGTGCAGGAAGTACAAAAGTATGGGCGTGAGCCTATTTCTTTGCATACACCTTTGGGTGAAGATGGCGATTCTGAGTTCGGAGATTTGATTGAGGATACTGACGCAATAGCACCATCTGATGCTGTAGCATTCTCTCTTTTGCAAGAGCAGTTCAGGCAGGTTCTTGAAACATTAGCTCCTCGGGAGGCTGGTGTTATTAAAATGCGCTACGGTTTGGAAGATGGTCAGCCTAAGACTTTGGATGATATTGGTCGCGTTTATGGCGTTACTCGTGAGCGTATTCGCCAGATTGAGTCCAAGACAATGTCTAAGTTGCGTCATCCTTCTAGATCGCAAACTTTGCGTGACTTCTTAGATCAGTGATTTTGTAACGTTATATTGCAAAAGTGTCGTGTTTCTACTTTAGTTAAGATGCGACACTTATTGCTTAATAGTTAGCTTATATAAGGGGTAGAAGTGGTCTCTAAAGAGCAAGAGCAATATGATGCCGACAGTTTGACAGTGCTAGAAGGCTTGGATGCTGTAAGAAAGCGTCCAGGCATGTATATTGGCACTACAGACAGCCAAGGCTTAATGCATTGCCTTTGGGAGATTATTGATAATGCGGTTGACGAGGCTTTGGCGGGTGCTTGTGACCATATTATTGTTACTCTTCACGATGATGGCTCTATTGAAGTTGCAGATAACGGCCGCGGTATTCCGGTAGATGTTGAGCCTAAAACAAAGCTCACTGGTGTTGAAGTCGTTTTAACTAAGCTTCACGCTGGAGCAAAGTTTGGTAACGCGTCTTATAATGCTGCAGGCGGTTTGCACGGCGTTGGCTCTTCTGTTGTAAACGCTTTAAGTTTGCGTTTGGATGTTGAAGTTGATAGAGACGGTAAAACGCATCATATGGCGTTCCATCAAGGGCATCCTGGTGTTTATAGTGATGCGGATCCGGAGCATCCATCTCCAGCATCTCCGTTTAAGCGCACGCGCAAAAATAAGCCTACTGAGCTTGAAATTATTGGCACTGTTTCGCCAAAAACTACCGGAACTCGTGTACGCTATTGGGCGGATCCAGAAATCTTCAATTCTACTGCTCATTTTAGCTATGAGCAGCTTATTGCTCGCGTGCGTCAAACAAGTTTCCTAGTTCCTGGCTTAAAGATTACTGTTATTGACGAGCATGTTCCTGAAGGTGAATCTGCAAATATTGAAGAAATTGATTCTCCTGAAGATAATGTTGCAGAAAATAGTGTTGCAGAAAATGATGTTGTAGAAAATAATCTTCTTGAAAATCAGTCTGATAATAGCGATGACTCTGTGGCTGAATTTGAAGAATTAGAATCTGAAACAGCATTAGAAGATGAAAATAAGTCTGAAGATGAGACTGAAAATATAGCGACTGAAAATTCTGAATCTGAAGAATCAGCTGCACAATCTGTTGCAAATGCTGCGTCCGCTAACTCAATGCAAAATAAACATCATCCTCGAGTAGTTGAGTTTTTGCATAATGGTGGCGTTAAAGATTTCGTTGATTTTCTTTCAAAAGGTGAAGCAGTATCCGATATTTGGCGTATTTCTGGCGAAGATACGTATGTAGAAGAAACGCAAGCTGTTGATTCTGCTGGAGATTTACATGCTCAACAAGTGACGCGTAAATGCGGCGTTGATATTGCAATGCGTTGGGTAAACGGCTACGATTCAACGATTATTAGTTTTGTAAACGTTGTTGAAACTCCTGGCGGAGGCATGCATGTTGACGGTTTTATGCAAGGCTTAACTAAGCAAATTCGTAAAGCTGTTGAAGATAACGCGCGCAAGCTAAAAGTAAATCTTAAAGATTCGAATACAAAAATTGAGCGCGACGACATTATGGCAGGCTTAGTAGCAGTCGTAACTGTTCGAATAGCAGAACCTCAATTCCAAGGTCAAACTAAAGACGTGCTTGGAACTGCTCAAGTTAAGCCGATTGTTACAAAAATGACTGACGCTCAATTCGGCGAAATGATAACTGGATCTAAGCGAGGATTCAAAGAGCAGTCCGCTAGAGTTTTAGAAAAAATCGTTTCCGAAATGCATGCTCGTATTCAGGCGCGTAAAACTAAGGAAGTTACTCGCAGAAAGAATGCGCTTGAGTCAGCTTCTATGCCGCCAAAACTTTCTGATTGCCAGCCTGGAAACGACGATGTTGCAGAACTTTTCATAGTCGAGGGCGATTCTGCACTCGGAACTGCAAAAGCTGCAAGAAACTCTGCTTTCCAAGCGCTTTTGCCAATTCGAGGCAAGATTTTGAACGTTCAAAAAGCAAGCCTTGCGCAAATGCTTTCTAACAAAGAGTGCGCTGCAATTATTCAGGTTGTTGGAGCAGGGTCGGGCGCAAGTTTTGATATTTCGCAAGCACGTTACAACAAGATTGTTATGATGACAGATGCTGACGTTGACGGCGCTCACATTCGTATTCTGCTACTAACGCTGTTCTATCGTTATATGCGTCCGCTTATTGAGCACGGACATGTTTATGCTGCAGTGCCGCCTCTTCACAGAATTGCGCTCGCTGGAAAGCGCAAGGGCGAGTATATTTACACGTATTCCGACGACGAGTTGGCTGGAAAGCTCGATGATTTGCAAGCTAAGGGCATTGATTTTAACAGCGATATTCAGCGTTACAAGGGCTTGGGTGAGATGGATGCGGATCAGCTTGCAGACACAACCATGGATCCTAGAACGCGCATGCTTCGAAGAATTCGTATGGAAGATGCTCAGCAGGCGAGTGAAGTATTCGACTTGCTGATGGGTGATGATGTTCCTCCGCGCAAGCAGTTTATTGTTGATAACGCTGACGACTTCGATCGTTCCAAAATAGATACCTGATTTTCTTTGTTTGCGCTGCAAATACGAATTGGCTAATGTTTGGAAATTTTTATGATTAACGTTCTTCTTGCGGTTATTTATCTTGCGTTTATTAGCTTGGGTTTGCCGGATGCTCTTCTTGGAGCTGCGTGGCCTACGATGAGTCACGATGTTGGTGCGCAGATTTCTTGGGCTGGTGGAATATCAATGGTTATTTCTGCAGGAACAATTATTTCTGCACTATTGTCTAACAGGCTTACGCATAAGTTTGGCCCTGGTAAGGTTACGCTTATTTCAGTTGCTCTAACAGCTTTAGCGTTACTAGGTTTTTCTTTTGCGCCTAATTATCTTGTGCTTATTTTCCTAGCTATACCATACGGTTTAGGTGCAGGAGGAGTGGACGCGGCTCTTAATAATTATGTTGCTGTGCATTATGAAAGCTGGCATATGAGCTGGCTTCACTGCATGTGGGGAATTGGCGCTTCTCTAGGTCCTTATGTTATGGGTTTTGCGCTTTCTCACGGCCAACGTTGGCCTGCAGGGTATCAGTATATTGCTGCTATACAAATTGCCTTGACTTTCGTTCTATTTATAAGTTTGCCGCTGTGGAAAAATAGTAAAAGGAAAGAATCGCATAATCTTACTGATTTAAAGCAACAAACTGATTTAAAGCAACAATCTTCTGGAATGCTATCTTATAAGGAAGTTTTGCTTATTCCTGGAGCTAAAAACATTCTTATTATGTTCTTTTGCTATTGTGCTTTGGAGCAAACTGCAGGCTTGTGGGCTAGTAGTTACATGGTTTTGCATGGAGGAGTTAGCCGTGTTGTTGCAGCAGGTTGGGCAAGCTTGTTTTATGTTGGTATTACGATTGGTCGTTTTGTAAGTGGATTTCTTACTATGCGTTTTAACGATGCAACAATGATTCGTATTGGGCAGTGCGTTATGCTTATGGGCATTCTGCTATTGTTGCTGCCTTTGCCGGATCATATTGAGCTTATTGCAGGATTTATAATTATTGGTCTTGGTTGTGCTCCGGTTTACCCATGTATTATTCATTCCACGCCGCATTATTTTGGTGCAGATAAGTCTCAAGCTATTGTTGGCATGCAAATGGCAAGCGCATACATTGGGTCTATGCTCATGCCTGCTATTTTTGGACTAATTGGTCAAAACGTGTCTATGGATTTGCTTCCTGCTTATTTGCTTATTCTTCTTGCCGTAATGACTTTTATGCACGTGCGTTTGCTTCGAACTTGCGAAAGTTGAGTGTGAGAATGTTTGCATACAATTGCGTAATTGCGCAATTGTGAATATTTTTAGTATTGTTGAATAATTCAGTTTTGCTGAGTTTTTAACGGTGTTTTGCTAATTACTGTTACTTTCTCAGTTGGGTATCTGAGGGAGTAACGGTGTTTGATGCTGGAAGACTTCACTTACGTTGAAGGCTTCACTTGATGAAGATGTAAATAAAGAAATTGAACTGGATTAACCACAACCCCAATTCTTGCTTCCGCAATTGCTTCGCTTTTCGCAGGGATAGCCGGTCTTGCTGGATCATTTGCTGCAACTCGCAAGCGCAGAAACTAGTTTTAAAAAGTGTAAAACTAGAAGAGCAAAAACATTGCTACCCAATGTGCGCAATAGGGGAAACAAGTTCAGTTCCAGAACCGTCTCTTCGCATGTCTGGTTTAGGTAACTCTACGTTACTTCCACCTTCAGTAACAGCTTGCAAAGGATAGTATCCAACGTATGCGTGAATTAAAGTATCTTGACCTTTAAGGAATCGTTGCGAGCGCACGCCGCCAGTTCCGCGACCCTTTGTTGGGTACATGTCGAACGGCGTAAGTTTGGCAGCACCGTTTTCTGTTCCAGGAAGAGCATCGCTGTCTCCAGCAACGGTGAATACTACTGTGCCAGAAGCGCAGAATAGTCCATTTTCGCCTTCTTCATAATGCCATTCAATAGCTTGCTCTGGTACTACTGCAAAGCTTGCAACTTTAGCACCTTCAGCTAGGCGAATTCCAGCCATTCCGCCTGCTGTACGTCCTTGTGGACGAACCTGTTTTGCTTCGAAGGTAAGAAGTGACGAATCTGTGCTAATAAACACGAGCCTGTCGTTATCGTTAGCTGGGGCTGCTGCAATAACAGCATCATCATCTTTCAAATCAATTATGCTCCACGAGTCCATAGTTGTTGGAGCTTCGCAGTTCCAGCGTTTAACTACGCCGTTTCTAGTTCCAATCGCAAGCGGGGTAGGAGATTCGGAATTTTCTAATACTATTGCTGTAACTACGCGTTCTCCTCTTACAGGATCGGTGCTTTGTGTGGATGTTAACAATTCTTGTGCTTTTACGCCTTTGGTTAATTCAGAGGTTTTTCCTTCTTCATAGTTTAACTGCGGCAAATCAGCAACATGCGCTAATACTAGGCGTCCAGCGGAAGTAATAAGAGCGTAACTTGCTCGAGTTGTTGTTTCAAACATTGTTGAGCAAGGAGTGTTAAAAACGTTTTCGTTGTGTGACTTCCAGAGTTTGAATGTTGCTATGTCGGTTCGCGCAATGAAACCGGAAGCGCTTAATGCAACTGCACAAGGCTCGTCGCTTAATTGCAAAGCTGCGTAAGCTGCATCATTTTCTCCAGATTTGCGTGCAGCGTTAGCAGCAGCAGCCAAGTCTGCTTGTGTTGAAGTAATTTTATTAGCAGATTGTACGGCTTTAATAGCATCATCTTCGCTGTCTTTACTTACGCTTGAAGAAACTGGCGTAAAGCTTCCGTCTTCGTTTTCGTCTAGAAGAATTGTTCTTCGTGGAGTATCCCACTGTTTAACAGCAGAATCCATATCTGCTATTACTACTCGGTCAAGTTTTGCGTCAGAGCTTAAGATTTGATTAAGTTCGTCAATTTTTTTAAGTAAATCGTCGCGTTCCGCTTCAAGCTCAATTCGGCTCATTTTTGTAAGTCTGCGAAGGCGCAAATCAAGAATATATTGTGCTTGAATTTCGTCAAGATCAAAAACTTTGATTAACTTGGTTTTTGCGCTATCCGCATCTTCAGAAGAGCGAATAACTTGAATAACCTCATCAATATCAAGCAGGGCAAGTAGCAAGCCGTCAACTAAGTGTAGACGCTCTTGTGCTTTTGTACGCCTAAACTCACTGCGTCTTCTAACAACTGTTCTGCGGTGTGCAATCCAAACGTCTAAAAGCTCACGCAATCCCATTGTGTGTGGTCTTCCGTCAACTAATGCAACATTGTTAATGGTGAAGCTTTCTTGAAGAGGCGTGTGCTTAAAAAGTTGCGCAAGAACTGCGTTAGGGTCAAAGCCTGTTTTTATTTCAATAACAAGACGAGTGCCGTTGTGTCGGTCAGTTAAATCAATAGCACCCGAAATTCCATCGAGTTTACGAGCTTTAACACCTTGAGAAATACGCTCAAGAACACGTTCAGGACCAACCATAAACGGAAGTTCGGTAACAATAATCGCTTTTTTGCGAGCGGTAATATTTTCAATATGCGTTGTGGAACGCGTTGTAAACGCTCCGCGACCAGTTTCGTAAGCTTCACGAATACCGCTTCTGCCAATAATAATTCCTCCGCCCGGCCAGTCTGGTCCTGGAACGAGTTTCATAAGATCGTCCAATGTGGCTTCAGGATGTTTCATAACATATTTTGCTGCAGAAACTACTTCGCCTAAATTATGCGTTGCCATGTTTGTTGCCATGCCAACAGCAATGCCGGAAGCTCCGTTTACTAGAAGATTTGGAATAGCAGATGGAAGTACAGTAGGCTCTTTTAGTTTGTTGTCGTAGTTTGGCGCAAAATCAACAGTATCTTCGTTAATATCCGCGTTCATTCCAAGAGCTGCTGGAGCTAAACGTGCTTCCGTGTAGCGGGAAGCTGCAGGGCCGTCGTCGAGAGAACCAAAGTTACCGTGTCCGTCAACAAGAGGTAAACGTAGTGAGAACGGCTGTGCTAATCGAACCATTGCCTCATAAATAGCAGAATCGCCGTGAGGATGCAGCTTACCCATTACTTCACCAACAACGCGAGCAGACTTCATGTAAGCGTGATCAGGGCTTAAATTCATGTTGCCCATTTGGTAAATGATGCGTCGTTGGACAGGCTTCATGCCGTCTCTTGCATCTGGAAGAGCACGCGCGTAAATAACAGAATAAGCGTATTCAAGGAATGATTTGCTCATTTCTTCATTCAATGGTGTTTCAACAATATGCTCTTTGACTTTTCTTGGGTCGAAAGCTTGTTGTGTTGAGTGACGGCGTGAAGGCATATTTAGAACTCCTTGAATGACATTACGGCTCTCAATGTTACCAATTTCTATGCACAAACTGTAAGTATTTTCTTAATATTGTTAATAAAAGTAGGTTTATTTGCTGAAGATTTGTTACTAATTTAGTATTTTTTATTTTACTAGAATGATTTTGCTCTATCAGTATTAGCTCTTAGTAGTGGCTATCAGTAGTAGCTTGTGGTTCTATATAAGTGGTTCAATAGTGTATATGAGTGTTGATGTGCCATCTAAAAAAGAATTGTTGCAGTTTGTAGGCAATATTACTTATGGAGATTTTTCCAGCTCAAGTTTGCAAGATTATTCGCATGATTCTTGCTCTGAGCAAAGTGGCGGAGCTTTCCATCTTTCATCAGTTTTACCAGCTTTAAGCGATGCAATTGGCGCTCCTGTAAGTACTAAAGTGCATGAAAATCCAGCTTTTTTGCGTGAAAGTCTTGGTTTTCCTAAAGTAAAATCTGCAATTGTTGTTTTAGTTGATGGATTGGGATACTGGAATATTCTAATGCGTCAAGGTCATGCGCCATATTTGCGTTCTCTTTTAAATGAGCCTAAAAATCAGCGTCCTATTAAATCTTGTATCCCAAGCACAACTGTTGCTGCAATGGCAACGTTTGGTACAGGCACATGCCCAGGTCTTACTTGTATGACTGGCTATACTCAAAAAAATGCTCAAACTGGTAAGATTGCTCAACTTATTCAATTTAAAGATGCTCCAAATCCTCTTGAATTGCAGCAGCAGCAAACAGTATTTGAAAGCTTAGTTTCTAAAGGTTTTCGTGCAGATAGTATTAGCTTGCCTAAGTTTGAAAATTCTCCACTTACTCAAGCTGCTTTTCGCGGAGCTACTTATATTACTGCTGGAACTCCTAGAGCTAGAATTATGAAAGCTGCTGATACTACTAAAACTCCAGGATTAACTTATTTGTATTTAAGAGACACGGATAAGGTTGGTCATAATTATGGATGGGATTCTGAACAGTGGGTTGCTGCTTTTGAGCAGGTTGATTCGCAGTTGCGCTTGTTGCAACGAAATTGTGCTAAAGGTACTTTGATTGTTATTACTGCCGACCACGGTATGATTCAATCTGATTCTAACTCTTGTATTGATATTGCTAAAAGCGAAGAGTTAATGCGTGGAGTTGAACTGGTAGGTGGAGAACCTCGCTCTGTTATGCTTTATGCAAGTAAAAACACTAATCCTGAAGATATTATTGAAAGATGGCGCAAAATTATTGGTGAAAATGCGCTTATTCGCAGCAAAAAGCAAGCTATTTTAGATGGTGTTTTTGGCAAGGTTGACCCGCGCGCAGAATCTGTTCTTGGCGACGTTCTAGTTCAGGCTCGTAACGCTTTTACTATTGTCGATTCTAGAACTCAAACAGAAAAAGCTATGAGCTTACCAAGTGTTCACGGGTCAATGACTCACATGGAAATGGATATTCCATGTCTTATTGATTTAGTGTGAATTTTTTAGCGTAAATTGCGTAGTAAAAAATTCGCTCTAAAATCAAAAGAATCAGCCTTCTCCGAATAAAATCTCATCCCAGCTTGGAACTGCAGCTCTTCCGCTTCGCCTCTTATTGTTATTGTGATCTTCATGATTTAAAGAGTTTTTCTTAGCAGAATCAGACTCTTGATTAGTGTCAAACTCAGCTTCATGATTTGTAGAAGTGGTATTCAAAGATTTTGCAGCATCAGAATTTACTTTTTCTGCGTTTTCAGATACTTCAACTCTTTTTGCTTTCTCGGCTTTTTCAGTTTGCTTTACTTTGTCTGCCAAAGATTTTTGTGCTTCACTCGAGTCGTAAGAAAGAATACTAGATGATGCATCTTGATTTTCGTCATAATCTGACTGCATAAGCGAAGGTTGCTGAGCTCTACTGCTATTTGATAGCACGTTTTCAGCTAATTCATTTGAAGAATCTGCGATTTTCCTAGTTTTTGCGCGCTTATGTTCTTGATTAGAATTAGAACTATCAGAAATATCCGAACTATTCGAATCAATTTCAGAAAGCTTATCACTATTTCGAAGCTCCCATTGTGAAACAGCGCGTTCAATTCTTGCTGAGCGAATTGAATTTCCAGGCAACTCTTCTGTTGAAAATGGGAAGTTTATGCTTACAGTGTCACGGTACATTCCGCCGTATTGCGCTTGCTTAGCTGCATCATTACCATTTGCGTCTTCGCCAAGAAGTAAACGAGAAGATGGATTAGCGCATGTTACTGAGTTGTCATGCATATTCCATGTCCACTCAGCTTTAATAGTTCGTGTTGCAGTTTTGAAAGTAGCGCTAATAAGCCACGGTTCTAAGCCTCGGCGTGTTGCGAGCCATTGAACTGTTTCCATACCAATATGAGCTTTGGCAAGAGTTCGCTCTATTAAATCTGCAAGTGTGCGCATATTGCTTTGTTTTGGTGCAGGAACAAGCAGGAATTGCTCAATAGCGTACTGTTTTTCTGTTTCTACTCCAGCAGAAAATCGCCTTACTTGGGCTTCGCTTACGTTATAGCGCTTAGCAACGTGGCTTGGATCAACCCCAGCTCGAATTAAAGCCTGAATCTGCGAAATAGGCAGGGTAGCGTTCGACGATGCTGCAGATACGTTATTATCTGCCGAATTATTATCGCTATGCTTTTTAGTAATCTTTTGTGATTCAGCGATAGCGTGTTCCAGCGTGTCGTCCACTTTAATGCTTAACGGCGTGTTTTCAAAAATAAAAATCAAATTGCCGTCTGCATCAACATGGTCAAAACTCGCCTCTTTTGGCGGATTTTCAAGCATTGTGCACCACTTTCTTCGCTTTTAACAATACTATGTATATACTTTAGTCCATACACTGCATTCTTTACCATTCTATATAAGATAAAATGTGTGTATTATATGCGGGGTGGCATTAATGTATGCTATGCGCGTAGGTAGCTTAAAACGAAAGGACCATAATGGCACAGGATTATGATTCTCCTCGTAGTAAAGATGAGGACGAAGAGTCGTTGGAAGCTTTGAGCAAAAGCTCTCAAAATTCCAGCAGCGACATTGACGATGATGAGAATGCTATTGCTGAAGACTACGAGTTACCAGGTGCTGATTTAAGCAATGAAGATGCGTCTGTAACTGTTATTCCTATGCAAGGTGATGAATTTATTTGTTCTGAATGTTTCCTTGTAAAACATCGTAGTCAATTAGCAGAAACTACGGCTGACGGACAGCCTGTTTGCAAGGAGTGCGCAGCTTAAATGGCATACGACGAGACCTACACTGGCCCCGAGCAGGTTGAGGTACTAATTCAGTATCTCGATGGCGAATCCTCCACTATGCAGCCGCTTTGCTATGCGCATGCTGGCGATGCTGGTGCAGACTTGCGTACTACTGAGGATATTACTTTGCGTCCATTTGAACGTGCTTTAGTTCCGACCGGGGTTGCTATTGCTTTGCCAGCAGGATACGTTGCTTTGGTTCATCCTCGTTCTGGTCTTGCCGCAAAACAGGGCGTAACTGTGTTGAATGCTCCTGGAACGGTTGACGCTGGGTATCGTGGCGAAATTAAAGTGCCGCTTATTAATTTAGATCCAGAAAATACCGTGAAGTTTAATCGCGGCGATCGTATTGCTCAATTGGTTATACAGCGTTATGTAGAAGCACAATTTATTCCAGCAACACAATTGCCTGGTTCTGATCGTTCAAATAAAGGCTTTGGCTCAACCGGAGTACAATAATTTTTTAGTAAATCCGACCAGTTTTAGCGCTGAGTCGGATTTATTGTATTATTTGACAATTTTGTAGAGCATAACGCATTTTTGCGGGTAGGATAGTAGACAATACAGGAGGTGTGCTGCGATGGGTGAACTTCAAGATGATGTAAAAGGCGCTCATAGGCTTGGATGCGAAATCAGTGAGGATTCTCGTAACCCATTGCTGCCAATATTAAACATGTGCAAGTGGCATCATCCCGATGAAGACATGACTATTCTTCATCGTGCCTACTCCCGTGCGGTAAAACAGCATACAGGTCAGCGTCGTAAATCAGGCGAGCCTTATATTATTCACCCTCTTGCAGTTGCGCAGATTCTTGCAGATCTTGGTATGGGGCCGATTGTTGTTGCAGCAGGATTATTGCACGACACTGTTGAAGATACTGATTACACGTTAGAAGAATGTCGTGCAGAATTTGGTGACACTGTAGCTGGATTAGTTGATGGTGTTACAAAAATCTCCAAGATGGAGTATGGCGAAAGCGCACAAGCTGAAACAATTCGAAAAATGGTTGTTGCTATGAGCCGAGATGTACGAGTGCTTGTTGTAAAACTTGCAGATCGTCTTCATAATGCAAGAACCTGGAGATATGTTAAGCCATCAAGTTCTCACAAAAAAGCTCGAGAAACTCTTGACGTGTATGCTCCTCTTGCAAACCGTCTTGGTATGAATGCTATTAAAACTGAACTTGAAGAACTTAGCTTCAAAGTACTTTATGCAAAAATTTATAACGAAATTGTTGTACTTGTTGCTCGTAGAGCTGGTCAGCGCGAAGTTTATTTGCGTCAAATTCTTGAAGAAATCAACGAAGATTTAGCAGTTCAACACATAGAAGCATCCGTAAAGGGTCGTCCAAAAGATTATTTCTCGATTTATCAAAAAATGATAGTTCGCGGTCATGATTTTGAGAATATTTACGATCTTGTTGGCGTTCGAATTATTGTTGACTCCATTCGAGACTGCTATGCCGCATTAGGAGCGGTTCATGCGCGTTGGAGCCCTGTTCCAGGACGTTTTAAGGACTATATTGCAACTCCTAAACTAAATATGTATCAGAGCTTGCATACTACTGTTGTTGGCCCTGGTGGAAAGCCTGTAGAAATTCAGATTCGTACTTGGGATATGCATAGGCGAGCTGAATTTGGTATTGCTGCACACTGGAAGTACAAGGCAAATGGCCAGGCTGGTAGAGCTTTAAGTAAGCCAGACAGAGATGACCGTAAGCGTGAAGGTGAGCTTGAAGAACGTAAAGAGCTTAGTGAAGCAGATAATCTTAAGTGGATTCAGCAGCTTGCTGATTGGACTAGTGAAACGCCTGATTCTGATGAGTTCTTAGGTTCATTAAAGCAAGATCTTGGAGCTTCTGAAGTTTACGTGTTTACTCCAAAGGGAAGCATTGTTGCTCTTCCTCAGGATGCAACGCCTGTTGATTTCGCTTATTCGGTTCACACTGAAGTCGGTCACCGAATGATGGGCGCAAGAGTGAACGGAAGATTAGTTCCTTTGGACACTAAGCTTACAAATGGTGACACGGTTGAAGTTCTTACTTCAAAGTCAGATACCGCCGGCCCATCTCGTGATTGGCTGAGTTTTGTCAAAAGCCCACGTGCTCGAAACAAGATTCGTCAGTGGTTTAGCAAGGAACGTCGCTCTGAAGCCATTGAAGAGGGCAAGGACGAGCTAACTCGTGCCATGCGTAAACGTAACTTGCCTTTAACTACTTTGATGACACAGCAGGCTTTAATTGGCGTTGCGGATGAACTTAATTTGCCAGCTAATGTTGAATCATTGTACGCAGCTATTGGCGAAGGACAAGTTTCTACTCAAAATGTTATTTCTAGACTTGTTAAAGATGCAGGTGCCGATGAGGTTGCAGAAGAAGTAGAGCAGGAAGCATTACCTCTTAAGAATGTAGAGCGCAATAGAAAATCTAATGGTGCTTTAGGTGTTTCCGTTAAGGGTGTTGGAGACGTTTGGGTAAAGCTTGCAAGATGTTGTATGCCTGTTCCAGGAGATAACATCATTGGTTTTATTACTAGAAATCAAGGCGTGTCTGTGCATCGAACTGACTGCCAGAATATGCTTGATTTACAAAAAACTCAGCCTGAACGAGTTATTCCTGTTCAATGGACCAGCGATAAAGGTTTGTTCTTAGTAAAGGTTCAGGTTGAAGCTTTGGATAGGCAACACTTGCTATCTGATGTTACTCGCGTACTTTCGGATCATGGCGTAAATATTCTTTCCGGAACTATTGCCACTGGAGATGATCGTGTTGCAACAAGCCAGTTTACGTTTGAAATGGCAGACCCTCAGCATCTGAACACGCTTTTGGCTGCTATTCGTAAGATTGAAGGCGTTTTTGACGTCTATCGTATTACTGGCGCAAAAGATAGCGCTGAGCCTCGTTTGCGTAAAATGGAGCGCGGAGACTTATAAATAAAAAATAAAATAAGATAAAAATAAGAAGGACGTCCAGCTTTGGAACGTCCTTCTTTATTAATCGCACATTTTGAATGTGCATCCGTCTAATTTCAGGCGGCAACAGCCTTCTTCAACAAGGAACCAGCGGAGATACGTACACCATAAGAAGCTGGAATCTTGATGGTTTCGCCGGTACGAGGGTTGCGGCCAGTGCGCTCAGCGCGCTTTACGCGCTCTGCGGAGAACAGACCAGTGAGCTTCAAACCTTCACCAGACTGCAAAGCCTCAACGAACACATCCTGGAATGCGTTGACGGCGGCCTCGGCCTGTGCCTTGGTCAGGTTGGACTTCTGTGCGATCTTAGAAACGAGATCAGACTTGTTGTATGCCATGCAGCATCCTTTGGGTCAGGGGCCTTCTTTGCAAAGGCCACGTTCATTCTCGATACTAATACATTTTCCCTACAAATGTGGCCTTTTTTAGCATTTTTTTCAATAATTTTATGTATTTTTTTATAAAAAACTCATTCTGAATAGTCTTATTGCGATTTTTTGATAGAAAAATACACAAAAGTTGAGCAATTAAGCCATTTATACTAGTTCACGACTGCTAAGCCAATTCATAGCAAAAGCGCCAATAGGAATTCTTAGCCAGTAGAACATAAGCCTATAAAGCAAGGTTGCAGATAATGCAATAGTAGGTGGAACTCCAACAGACGTAAACGCAAAAGTAAGAGAAGCCTCAACCGCGCCTAAGCCGCCAGGAGTTGGTATTGCAGATCCTGCAGTATTTGCAAGAATGAACAAAAGTATTGTTTCCCAAGGGTTCGCATAGTAGCCAAACGCAAGTAAAGCAACCCAATATCCCAATCCAATGCAAGCAACCAATACAATCGCTCCAAAAGATCCTCCAATAAGCTGAAGAGGGTGTGAAACAAGCTCTTTAACCTGTCTGCCATAATCAGACAGTATTGGAAGATAATGCTTGCGAATAATTTTACGAGCCTTAGGAATGGCCATTAAAGTGCATATTAACAAGGTTATTATGCCAATAACTGTAATAAGCATGTGTGTTGGAATCATTCCAGAAAGCACATTCTTTCCAGTAAAAATACCAATAACAAGAAGAACAATAGTTGTTATTAAAGCTTGAATAAGCCATACTGCGCTAGTTATAGCAGTAGCTTGAGTTGAATTGTAGCCATTCTTTTTCAATAATTGCATATTGACAAAAGCAGGGCCAACGCCTGCAGGCATAGAAACTGCTGTAAAACCTGATGCTGCTTGAGAAGCAAACAAAACCGTAGAAGACGGTTTTTGATCATCCATAAACGATCCTAAAGTAATTGCAGAGCCAACCCAGGCAAGCATACTGAAAATAAAGCAAAGCAAAACCATTAGATTATTAGCATGCTTCAACGCTGCAAACACTTCTTGAGGATGCCATTGTGTTGCAATAACAGCAATAGCAATAATTGCTAGAACAAGGCTCACAAAGAATCGAATATTAAAACGTGCTAATCGCACTGTATCGTAGTCTTCCTCATCAGTATGCAGTGCGACTGTTTGGCTTAGCTTATTGCAAAGATGTTCAAAAACTTTCTTATTCCAAGAAGGAAGAGAACGTGTAGAAGCAGGAATAGCAGCTTTTTGCATAAACGGAAGTATTTCTGCAAGCTTGTCTGCACCCCAAGCGTTAAGAGCGGCTTTGATTGAAGTTTCAATATCTGTGCATGCAGCAATAAGAGTTAATAATTGAACTTTATCTAAAGCAATATTTGTTGAATCGCTGGCAACATCACCGTTTTGCCATCCTGCAATAACAGGAGTTCCATCCTCTAAACGTGCAATAGTTTCTGGAGTAATTCTTCTATGCGTAATTCCTCGCATATTTGCAGCGTCAACGTATCGCATAAGTTTTGCCGCATCTTCAACAGTTAGAGTGTTCAAATTACAAGGAAGTAAAGTATTTGCTGCGTGAAAAACCATGATTGATGATTTATCGCTGTCAGATACTCCGTAAACATTAGCAGTTGGCAAATGAAGATTTCTCAATACAAGAAGCATTGAAAGATGATGGTGAACGGAATGTCTTGCTGAACGGTCGCGTCGAGTTGGAATATCAATTAAACGCACCCACTGCCACAGCTGATTCAAATATCCAGGTAAATGCACTTGATTGTCTAAAACTGAAATAACATAGTGCATTCCGTGAATATCAGTTGCGTCATAAAGTCTTGAATTTTCGATTAAATCGTCATCCAAGCTTGAGCGTAAAACTCCAGTATGGTCGGCCTGCTGAGTTCTGCGAGTAAGCTGAGTGAGATTATCTATGCCAATATTTTTAAGCGCAATAACGATGTCATCGCCCCAAGCGCCTTTACTGCTCGTACCTTTAGCAAATCTTATTAATGTTCCAATAGCTCTTCCTACGCAGCAAGAAATAAGTGCTGCAGGGTAGGAGTCCCATGAAGAAAATAGCAGTATTGCAGAAACAATAAACAGAGCATTCCAGCCCCACATTACATGCTTATATTCTTTACGCGGGCCACTTACTGTAAGAAACGCAACCAGAACAGCGTACATGTCTGGCAATAATTCTGTTACTGAATTTGTGGGTTGAGAATGCAATGCAGAAAGCAGGGGCAAATTGTGTGTAGAAGCAATAGCGTCAGAGAGCAGCCATATTGAGCCGTAGCTTACAAACAGCGTAATAACAGAAATAGCAGTATCAATCCAACGCTTTTGTGCAGCCATAAAAGCAATTACTTCTGCAACAACAATAAGCGTTAAACCTTGCTGTATTAAAGCGCATGGAATTCCAGTAACAGTAAGACCAATAATTTTACTAGCGCTACGGGCATCAATTTCCACGCCGACTGTTGTTGCAGAAAGCCACATTGTTGACAAAACTGTAAGCACGGCAACAGCAATAGCTGAAAGTGCGTACAGCAAATCAGCCCAATTTCTTACTAAACTTGGCTGAGTGTCTTCAATAACAAGATTTGGATTTATGCGAGATTGCATTGTTCTTACCGTCTACTTATTGAATAAAATCCACCAATCGTGAAGCAAAACCAGTGTAAGAATCTGGAGTTAAGGACTTTAATCTGCAAGCTGTATCCTCGTCAAACTCGCGAGAAGAAATAAAATCTTCAACATCCTTTTGAGAAATATGATGTCCTCGCATAAGCTCTTTAACTTGCTCATAAGGACGTTCCATTCCAGGAACTCCCGCAATTTCTTCAGCACGCATAGCGGTTTGAATTGGCTCGCCAAGAACTTCCCAATTAGCATCCAATTCTTTAAGAATAAAATCAGAATTAGGGTGAATAGAATTAAGTCCGCCCAAAAGATTGTTAAGAGCTAAAAGAGCGTAGCCAAAAGCAGAACCGATATTTCTCTGAGTTGTAGAATCTGTAAGATCTCTCTGCCAACGGCTTTCTGTAAGAGTTGCGCAAAGAGTATCAAACAGAGAGCAAGAAATCTCAAGATTAGCTTCAGCGTTCTCAAAGCGAATAGGATTCACCTTATGAGGCATAGTAGAAGATCCAGTAGCACCTTTTACAGGAACTTGAACAAAAATGCCTCGAGAAATATACATCCAAACATCAACAGCAAGATTGTGCAAAATATGGTTAGTGTGGCTTACTGTGCTATAAAGTTCAGCCTGCCAGTCGTGACTTTCAATTTGTGTTGTTAATGGATTCCATTGAAGAGACATGCGATTTTCAACAAACTCTTTAGAAACGCCAATCCAATCAACGTTAGGGAATGCTGCTAAATGAGCACCAAAAGTACCAGTAGCACCATTGATCTTGCCCAAATATTCCTGATTGTCGAGATGTTTAATCTGACGCTTCAAACGGTATGCAAAAACAGCCAATTCTTTACCCAAAGTTGTTGGAGTAGCAGGCTGACCATGCGTCAAAGAAAGCATTGGCAAGTCGCGATACTTTTGAGCATTGCTCACTAAATATTCAACAATTGCTTCCAAATTCGGCCTGTAAACATTCAAAACCGCATTTTTTACGCAACGAGCAATAGAAAGATTGTTAATATCTTCACTTGTGCAAGAAAAATGAACCAAAGTTTTAAGATTAGACAGCTGAGTTTCGTGACCTAACTTCTTTTCAGCCTCATCTAAAGCGTCATCAATGTAGTATTCAACAGCTTTAACATCGTGATGCGTAACAGCCTCATGAGCAGCATGACGCGCAATTCCTGCGGCGTCGAAATCTTCAGGAATACTGCGCAAATACTCACATTCTTCATCCGTTAAAGGATTTACACCATTGACAATAGGCTGCCAATTATTCCCCTCATATCCGTTTGCAAGAAGAATCATCCACTCAACTTCAACACGCATGCGCTCGCGGTTTAACGCAGGTTCACTTAAGTATTCAACAAGTTCTGAAGTTTGATTATGGTAACGACCGTCTAAAGGAGTCAGAGCTATTGCAGGAGAAATATCAGTAAGCTTCATACTTGCAAGGTTACATCATGCTGTGAATTAGGCAGTTAGATAAATTATATTAACTAATGCATTATGCCTTGCCATAGGGTAGTGCTTTCTAACTTTCCGTTGATAATACTGTTAAAATGCTGATTATGCATAATCACATTTTTAGAGCCTAATTGCAGAGCGTCATCGTAGGCAGCTTTATGATAGTGCATGTCATGAGTTAAAGTTCCTTCTTCAGGCACATCGTTTACAAATATTCCGTCTTTACTAAATTTTTGATTAGAATATTTCCTTCCAGAAAAACGCGTTACTCCAGGAGGCAAAGGCTTTTGAGTTTCTTTAACATGTATTGCTTTGCCATGAATAGTAATCCAATTACTGCGGCGAGGATTTTCCTTACCGTCTAGAGATGGAACAAGCTCATCTTCCATTTCAATACTCGTAACCCAAGTGCGTTTTGCAATAGGATGATTTGCAATAGGAGAGCCTGCGGTTACTACATGCTGTATGTTGTACTGTTTTGAATAATCGCTTGCAATACTTGCAGCAACAATACCGCCTTGCGAATGACCAACTAACACAACAGGATCTTTAGGCTTAATCCCAGATTTTTTCATTGCTTCAACAACCATTCTTGTACTATCTGCTTGCTTTCTAGCTAAAGGAGTATGACTCATTACCTCAGCATTCTGCTCCCATCCAAACGGTGAATGAGCCTTACCGTCTGTTCCAGGTATTACAACTAGCCATGATGTTTTTCCGTCGGCTTTTTTGAAGCGTGAAATAGCAATAGTTGCGGCATCTGGATTAACAAGTGGAGGGCGAACTCCCAAATTTCCGCTGCCAAGCTCAGCTAAATTATCGAGAGTTTCGCTCAAATTTCTTCCAGGTTTAGGAAGAACAAAAGCTGGTTTTCTCCATGGTTCGTTAATTTTAGTAACAGTTAGATTATTACCTTGCTTTTTGTTATTTAACTGTGCTGTAAAAAGGCTTAGCGCTCCAGAAACAAACGGAACTGAAGAAACTGTTTTGCTTGAATTATCAATATACTTATTTGCGTATTTTAAGAAATTAAGCGACTTATTTCTATACGTTTTTGTCATTCGATTATTTCTTTTACTTTGCGCTGCTCCTAAAATAAACAGAGGTATGCCTGTAATTGGGTTCATTAGTAGATTTTGAGAAAGTCCTCGAATAGTTCCTTGCTGAATTTTGCGAGTTTTGTGAGCCCATTTCCCAACATTTTTAAGACCTGTGTGGTTATTAGCATCGCTAGACGCTGAAGAGAGTGCTGAAATAAAAAATGGCAAGGATGTTATAGGAAAAATTGTTGTAAGAAGCGCAATGCCATTATCAAATTGCTCTTTTGCTTTCTGCTCAGCATCCTCGTAAATTCCGCTTGCTCTAACAATAAGAGCTGCCAATTGCTCTAAATTTTGAGACATATTTTGACATTTAGACGCGTAAGCATTGCACATACTGGGAGTTAGAAAACTTTGAGAAGCGTTCATAGCAAAAGGCGAGGAAGGATTGTAAGAAGCTGATAAATTATTAAAAGCTGAAGTTTGATTAGAAATAACCATTGCAGCATGCTGCCAAGAAGCACTTAACATTGACATTTCATGTGCAAGATTGCTTAGTTTTCTAGATACACTGCAGTATGCTTCGCTTTGCGCAGCTGTAAGAGATATTCCGCCCGAAACAGAAGATTGAACTTTCCAAGGCATATTACATTCCTCCTCTAATTTCGTAGAGTGAATATGCTTGGGTAGCAATATTGCTCATGCTATGGCGAAAATACTGGGCAGCAATACCTTGCCATTCGTTTAATTCGCTCGCTTTAGCCTCAGCAAGAATGTTTCTTGCGCACTGTTCAGTGCGCTGAATAAGCCATTTCCATTCGTAATATGTGTGCATAATTAAGTATTAAACACACTTGCTAAATTAAAGTCACTAAAAAGTAGGCATTGTGGATAAAAGCTATAAGCAATTACCAAGGCTTATTTGCACCGTCTGAACTCGTTGTGCGTTTAGTTGTTTTTTCTTTTCCGTTTTGATTGTCCTGATCTTCTTGATCTTGTTGATCTTTAGGATTTACCTTATTGTTCTGCTTAAGCAAGTCTTCCACTTTATTCTTTTGCGTATTATTAAGTTTAGGCTTGCTTGATTCAGTCTGATTCTTATTTTCTTCGCTCTTACTAGAGTTTTTTAGTTGATTACTTTTAGACGTATGAGATTTAGTATTATTTTTACCGTTCTTTTGCTTAAGGCTCTCAGTAAACTTTCGTGAAATTTCAGAATTGTGCTCAATATTTTCGCTAAGTTTTGGTAATAAAAGTATTTGCTGAGATTTAGCGTCACTAAATTGTGCGTCAGTCTGCTGCTGTTGTGTAACCAATATATCTTTGTCACTGTAAATATTTTTAGCAGATTTCATATTTGCAATAAGACTGTTTGTTGCAGCATTATACGCATATTGCGCACGCCAATTAGTAATCACATAGTATGCTGCGAATAACGCAATAATAAGAAATATAATAGAAATAACGCGAATAATATTTCGTTTAGATATGCGTATCATACTAATTTCCTTGATGTAATAAACCAAACAACTAATTCCCATATAAGCAAAACAGCAGCAATTGTGGCAAATGGCCAAATAATTGGTTCTGGACGCAAGCGCGGTTTCGCTGTTTCATTCATACGCCACTGATGAGAAAGTATTGGTTTTGCTTCACTTCCTAAAGTGTGATTTAAAGAAGAATGAATATATTTTCCACTAAGCTCATCTGCAATATTCCGCAAGTTTTTTTCATCAAGCTTTGAAATTCCAGGTTTTCCAGTAGATGGATCTTTAACCCATTGTGTTGAAGAATCTAAATTAGAATCTCCTTCTGATTTTCCTTGCAAATCTTGATCAGAAGCGTAATCGTCAATACTTAATTTCGTACTTTTAAGCGGTATTTTTGCGCCTTTAAACGAGCCAATACCAATAACAAAAGCGTGAGTAATATAAGCTCGTAAAGATGAGAATGTTCTACGCTTTCGTTGAGTTGTTTCTTCGCCATCACTAAGAACATACAGCACTGTTGTGTCATCTGGATGAGCGTCATGAATAGCTTTTGCGGTGAGCAAAGTCTGATCTATTGGAGCGTCCAGGCTTGTTCCTGTAGCAATACTTGTAGGCTCTGTAAGTAAGGTGGTTATCCAATTATCAACCGCTTTTGCATCAGGAGTTAAAGGCACATCAACAGACGTGGATGCTCCAAAAGAAATAGCTGCAAAACTCGCATTTGCATAAGACTTAGTTATTTGCTTAACAATAGCGCGAGCTGCATCAATGCGCTCAATATTGGCCTTATTATCGTAATTTGCATCTTTGGCTCGCATTGATCCTGTAATATCAACTGCAATAATTACGTTAGTTGCATTTACAGCACGTTGCATAGTTGCGCGCATAATACTAGGGGATAGTATGCAGATTACGAGCATTGCGCAAATAGCTATTCTTCGCAATCTCATTGCTAAAGTTTCGTTTGTTAGTGCCAATTTTCTTCTTAAAGGCACGATTTCAAAAAACATTGCAACAAGAACAATAAGTACGGCTATAATTGCAACAATCCAACCATAAGATGGAGCGAGAACCAGTTGACCTGCTTTAGCAGTGTCATCTGCCACGATTTTGCCATATGAGAAATTGAGAGCCGCGGCTGAAAATAGTGTTGATATCATCGCTTAATCCTCTTTGCAATAGCCAACCACACAACAACGCTTACAACGCTAATAAGCACCCATATTCCAGGATCGTCGCTAAACGCTGATTGCGTTGTGCCTTGAGGAATAACTGAGTGAAGTTTTTCAATTTCTCTTACAAGATTAAGAACAGAATCAGTATTTCGTTGAGTTAAGAATATTCCGCCATGAGATTCAATGAGATTCTTCATGTCTACAGTTGTATCTTCATTCTCATTCTGTTTAGCGCCGGAATATAAGCCGTCAACAGTTATATTTGCTTGCTTAGTCAAATCTAAAGCTTGCTTTAACGAGTAAGTTGGATTTCCGGAAACAACATTATCTGTTGCAAGAACAATTGATGCACTTCTGTTAAAACGACTTTGAGATTTACTAGAATTATGCGCATTGCCATAAATAAAACCAGGAAGCATTGCAGCGCAACTAACTAAGCCATCTCCAATAAGAGAAGTTGCATTTTTTCTATTTTGTGTGCCTTCAAGCCAATCAGAAATTTCCTGATATTGGCGCTGCTGCAAATTGTCAATCTTATTTTGAGACTGAACCCCTCCAAGCAAATTAGCAGCATACTGCAGCTGCTTTTTAGCTAGACGATAATCATCCGTTAAAGGAAAAACTGTTCTAGAAGTGGAATTAAAAATACTTAAACCTATTCGTTCTCCTTGGAAATGCTCAATAAAATTAAGATAAGCAAGAATAACTTCGCGATCGTACGGCAATGCAGAGCCGGAAACATCCAGGCATAAAACAATATCTCTAGAACTTATTTGTTCATCCGCATTAAACACTCGAGAAGGCCTAGAGGCAGTTGCAAGTAATCCTAATAAAGACAAAACCAACATTGCTGTTGCAAATCTTTTAAGTCTTCTCCACATATACCATGAGTGACTTGCTAAAGATCCTTGCAAATCTTCATCAAAAGTAAAAGTGTAGAATTTTTGATTCAGATTGTGGTGATGCTTTTGATACTGCTTTTTAAGAATATGCTGGCGAATAACGTCACCAATAATCAAAACAGCAAAAATAACTAAGCAAACTAGTATTCCTGCAGCAAAAATTAAAGGCCACTTAAAACGCCAAGGCCACAAAGTCTCAAATATCTTACTCATTAGCGTTGCCCCTTAGTTTGCCAGCCTTCGAGCAAAACAAGAACCCACTCTGCTGCTTGATCAACAGTGGTATTTTGTGCCTGTTTATTCTCTTTATAATTAGCAAATTCGGGCGGATACAAAGCTGCGATTGTTTGGCGCAACATATCTGCACCCTTTTTATTGCGCCACTTTAGGCGCAAAGAACTAATTTCACCTAAAGTATGCGTTTTAATATCTTCACCACTCATTCGAGAAACGTAAGTTCTAGCAACTGAAGCTAGCTTTGCACAAGCCTGATCAGAAGTAAGCTCATTGCTGTGATATTGTTTTACAATTTCATCAATTTCATTTCGCCAAGCTTGTTTGTTTTCGCGATGAACGTGTACAGCATTATCTGCAATTTCGTCAGAAGATAACAAAACTTTCGGCTTTTTGAAAGAAAAATACAAAACAATTGCAGCAACAACAATAACAACAAAAGCAACGCCAAGTATGCTTGCAAAAAGAATGTCGTTGTGAATCTGTGGGTGAATATCTTGCATACTCATTACTGCACATCCTCCTTGAGTAATGATTCAGTAAGATAATTCGTACGACTTACAGATTTAGCAGACACGCGGAAAATTTCCTCACTAGATGACCCACATATTAATGACGCTTTAACGCCAACAAGCATGTCACGCAAGGCACTACTTTTGATGCTTCTGCGATTTTCAACCTCTTGCTTAACGTTATCGTTTTGCAAAAATGCTGGAATTTTTCGCAAAGTAATGCCGTCGCTTATACGCATGTTAATTGTTTTATCAAAAGAATTAACTGGGCAAATAGTTACAACAACGAGATTATGATTTTGAGTAATTTTTCGTAAACTATCCGCATCATGAGCTTGCAACGCATACTCGTCTGTAATAAGAACAACAAGACCGTTTGAATCAACAAATTTTTGCATTGATTTAATCAAATACTCAGTATTTCGAATGTGACTTCGAGTATTAAGCAAAGCGCTGTCAAGGTTCCTTTCAAAATCAGAAAGATTACGAGCTTGAGGAACTTTAACTGTGTTGCTACCATCAACGCAAAGTAACGAAACAGAATCGTGACGTCTTAAACTTAAAGCTGCAAAAAAGCATGCAGCATTTGCAGCAATCTCATACAATGTTTCAAAAGATTTGCAAGCGCCGTTCATATTAATACTTGCGTCGCACACAATCCAAGTATGAGATGACGAAGTACGTTCGCGCGAAGAAACCATAGGCTGACCTGTTCTAGCACTAGCAGACCAGTTCATCATTCGAGCTTCGTCACCAGGTTGCCAAGCGTGAACATCAATAACATCCCCAGTTCCAAAACGACGATGTGAAGGGTGTTCACCTTCTAGTAATCCCAATGCTTTACGAGCAATAGGCAGATCTATGCGTTGGTCGAGCAGCTCAATTTTTCTGCGAATGACTTTTGCTGGCTCAGACAACGCTAAACGTTTCATAGGTATCATGGCACAGGAACAGTCTTTACCAATGCGTCAATAACTTGATCCGTAGTAATAGAGTCTGCCAAAGCTTCAAAAGTCAACAGAATACGGTGTCTTAATACTTCGTGTGCGAATAATTTAACATCTTCTGGAATTACATAGTCTCTACCAGAAAGCAAAGCATGAGCCTGAGCAATACGAATAAGCGCAATAGAAGCACGAGGGCTTGCACCCATGCGAACAAGAGTATTAATGGTTGCAAGAGGGTGAGAACCTTCACCTCGAGAAGTTGCAACAATATCAACAGCATACTTCATAACTGCTTCAGAAACATGAATATGTCGAGCTGCAGCACGCATAAACACAACATCTTGCAAGCTAATGCGCTGTGTGCTTAAAGTTGCAGGATCAACAACATCTGAACCTCTTTGTGTAAGCAACTGAAGCATTCGAACTTCTTCGTCAGGATTCGGGTAGGTCATAATTGCCTTAACCATAAAACGATCCATTTGAGCTTCAGGAAGATTAAAAGTGCCTTCTTCTTCAATAGGATTCTGAGTTGCAATAACCATAAAAGGCTGAGGTAGTGCAATACGCTCTCCGCCGATTGTTGTTGCGCCTTCTGCCATAGCTTCAAGCATTGCAGATTGAGTTTTTGCATTAGATCGGTTGATTTCATCTAGCAAAATAATATTTGCGTGAATAGGACCAATCTGAGTAGTAAAACGTTGGGATGCAAAATCAAAAACTTGCGTACCAACTAAATCAGCTGGCATTAAATCAGGAGTGCACTGCACGCGTCGGAAACTACCAGACATTGCAGTTGCAAGAGTTTGCGCAGCAGTGGTTTTTGCAAGGCCTGGCACAGATTCAATAAGAATATGTCCGCCAGCAATAAGTGTTAAAATAAGAGATTCTCGCAATGCTTCCTGGCCGACTAAAGTTTGTGCAAAGCGCGAGCGCAAAATGTTTGCAATCTGCTGGCAGCGACGAATATCGTCTGCTGAAATAGTAGCCGAATCTTGAGCATTTGATAATCCAACTGTAGATTTACCTGCTGCAGAAGCTATATTCGCATTAGGAATCATATTGGAATTATTATTTAATTGTTGCTTACGTGGTTGCGGTGGAAATAATGCCATAGGCTCTATGTTAGCTGATATACGGTACTGAAATTGGTAAAAACCGGCATATTGCTAAGGATTATTTGATTAATACACGCATTTTTAAAGCTATATTTCTTGAGAATTTAGCGACCAGTCAATTGGTGAAGCGCCCATTTTGATTAGTGCACTATTCGCTCTTGAAAACGGTTTTGATCCAAAGAAACCTCGCGAGGCAGAAAGAGGGCTTGGGTGAGAAGAAGTAATAAGTGTTGCGTTTGTTAACAATGGAGCTAAGCTTTGAGCGTTTCTTCCCCATAAAATAGCTACAAGAGGCATTGGGTTTCCGTTTTCGTCTTTTCGAGAATTTAACGCATTTATTGCAGCGTCCGTTACAGTTTCCCAGCCTTTTCCTTGATGACTATTTGCTTTACCTGCTTCAACAGTTAAGCAGCGGTTAAGAAGCATTACACCCTGCTTAGTCCACGGCGTTAAATCTCCACTTTGAGGAGTAGAAACACCTAAGTCGTTTACTAATTCCTTGTAAATATTAATAAGACTTTTAGGTAGCGGACGCACTTTTGGTGAAGTGCAAAAACTTAATCCCACAGGATGGCCTGGAGTAGGGTAAGGGTCCTGGCCAACAATTAAAACCTTTATGCTTTTTAGAGGAATGCTAAACGCGCGCAAAATGTTGTGACTTGCGGGAAGAATATGGTGTCCACTTTCGATTTGCTCTCGCAAAAACACTCCCATTGCTCGTATTTGCGGCTCAACTGGAGCAAGAGCTTTAGCCCAATCTGGATCCATTAATTCTTCTAAAGGTTTAATTTTGTTAGGACTCATATGGCTACTGTATGACAAGGCATAGCATAATAGAAAAAATTTCTTGAAAATTCTGATTTGTGCTTTGTGACCAGCATTCGGTACTATGGATGCATATTGTTTTGAGTAAACACTTGGAGGAATGCAATTATGGCGCGAAATAATCACAACGTGTCGTATACGCCCGATGTTTTTGATGAACCACCAGAGGGGCCAGTTGGTGTGCATCGCGGCAATCCCGCTTGGTACGCTGTAATTCTTCCTTATTTTGTTGCAATAATTATTGCATTACTGGCTGGTTTGCTTGTTTGGGCAATCGGCTCTGGAGAGATTTCGCATCTTCCATTACCTTGGAATAATTCGCATCAAAGCTCGAAGTCTACAACAATAATTAAGAAGTCGCATACTGATAAGTCAGATGGAAAAGATGAAGATAAATCTGAAGATGCAGATGCGGATGAAGATGAGGATACTTCAGCAAAACAAAAGTCCAACAAAGATAAATCAGCGGAAGATACTAAGGATGCTGATAATAAATCTGATTCTACGGCTTCAGTAGATAAGTCTGTTACTGTAAAAGTTATTAATGCAACCAATATTGCTGGATATGCTGCTAAGAATGCAGACAAGCTGAAGCAATCTGGTTATGCAAATGTTACTGCTGGTAATCCAAGCGGCAAAGTTCCGTCTGAATCTGTTGTATGGTACAAGGATGATTCTCAGAAAGCTGCTGCTGAAGATATAGCAAAAACTTTGGGCATTACTGCTGTAGAAAACGAAAAAGAGATTGTTTCGCAGATTGTAGTAGTTCTTTGCAAGTAGTTTTCTACTCACATAAGTAATAAAAGCAAAATATAGAAGCCGGTTGGATTAGATTCTAACCGGCTTTTGTTTATAAAATTTTATTGAAAATAAATAATTATAAACGCCAAAGTTGGCACTCGGGCACATAGAGTGCTAATCTGCTAATTAGCACTCGAAGGTTGAGAGTGATAATTAGCAGCTGACGGCTAATCAAATCTTATTCACCTACGAGTGAGTGTTCCATAGTTACGATATGTGGAGGAAACATGGCAAAGATTATTGCCTATGAAGAGGACGCCCGTCAGGGTATGCTCGCAGGTCTTGACAAGCTTGCTAACACTGTAAAGGTTACGCTTGGACCTAAGGGTCGCAACGTAGTGCTTGATAAGACTTATGGAGCTCCAACCATTACTAACGATGGCGTTTCCATCGCTAAGGAAATCGATCTTGAAGATCCATATGAGCGTATTGGCGCCGAGCTTGTTAAAGAAGTTGCTAAGAAGACTGATGACGTTGCAGGCGATGGTACAACAACCGCAACAGTGCTTGCTCAGTCCTTGGTACACGAAGGCTTGAAGAACGTTGTTGCAGGAAGCAACCCAATTGCTCTTCGCCGCGGTATTGAGAAGGCTTCTGAAGCAATTGTTAAAGAACTTCTTGCTTCTGCTAAGGATGTTGAAACTAAGGATCAGATTGCTGCCACTGCTACTATTTCTGCAGCAGATCCTGAAGTTGGCGAAAAGATTGCTGAAGCTTTGGATAAGGTCGGTCAGGACGGCGTTGTTACAGTTGAAGATAACAACAAGTTTGGCCTTGATTTGGACTTCACTGAAGGTATGCGTTTTGATAAGGGTTATATTTCCCCTTACTTCGTCACTAACGCAGAAGATCAGACTGCTGTTCTTGAAGATCCATACATTTTGCTCACTTCTGGCAAGGTTTCCAGCCAGCAGGACATTGTTCACATTGCTGAACTCGTTATGAAGTCCGGTAAGCCATTGCTTATTATTGCTGAAGATGTTGATGGTGAAGCATTGCCAACTCTTGTTTTGAACAAGATTCGTGGCACTTTCAACACTGTTGCTGTAAAGGCTCCAGGCTTTGGTGATCGCCGTAAGGCTATGCTCCAGGATATGGCTATTTTGACCGGTGCACAGGTTGTTTCTGACGACCTTGGCTTAAAGCTCGATTCTATCGACGCTTCTGTGTTTGGTCACGCAGCTAAGGTTATTGTTTCTAAGGATGAAACAACTATCGTTTCTGGTGCTGGATCTAAGGAAGATGTTGATGCTCGCGTGGCTCAGATTCGCGCAGAAATCGAGAACACTGATTCCGATTACGATCGCGAAAAGCTTCAGGAGCGTCTTGCTAAGCTCGCTGGCGGCGTTGCTGTTATTAAGGTTGGCGCTGCTACTGAAGTTGAAGCTAAGGAGCGTAAGCATCGTATTGAAGATGCAGTTCGTAACGCTAAGGCTGCTATTGAGGAAGGTTTGCTTCCAGGCGGTGGCGTAGCTTTGGTTCAGGCTGCTGCAAAGATTGAAAAGTCTCAAGCAATCACCGAGCTTAAGGGCGAAGAAGCAACGGGCGCTGCAATCGTGTTCCGCGCTGTAGAAGCTCCAATCAAGCAGATTGCTCAGAACTCTGGCGTTTCTGGAGATGTTGTGCTCAACAAGGTGCGTGAGCTTCCAGAAGGCCAAGGCTTCAACGCTGCAACCAACACTTACGAAGATTTGATGGCTGCTGGCGTTACTGACCCAGTTAAGGTAACTCGTTCTGCTCTACAGAACGCTGCTTCTATTGCAGGTTTGTTCTTAACCACTGAAGCTGTGGTTGCTAACAAGCCAGAAAAGCCAGCTGCAGCACCACAAGCTGGCGCTGATATGGGTTACTAAATTAAAAGTTGTAAAAATTTTATATCTGAATAGCTAATAGGCTGAATAGCTCATAGTAGATGGCGGTATGCTCAGAAATGAAGTATACCGCCATTTATATTTCATTAGATTATTCAGACTATTCAGATTATTCAGACTATTCAGCCCATTCCAAATAGGGAAGTAGCTTGAGTTTCCGCATCAAGATACACTCCCGAAGCATGTTGCATAGCTTGCTGAATTGCTTCTAATGATTGTTCCATCTGCTGCTGTGCTGCACGCCACTGACCTGCGGTCGACGCAAACTTTGTAGCAGCGGAACCCGTCCATACGCTTTGCAACTGCTGCAGATTGGCATACATGCCGTTGACTGCTTCTCTAATTGAATTAACCGAGGTTCCAACTGCTGCAGCCGCCTGCTGAATTTGTTCTGAATCAACTCGAAATTGTGCCATATTTCCCCCTATTTGTATCTGCTTAATAAGCATTTAGTATTAATTAGCGCAACAACACACTTATTAAGTAACCTTCTTACATAAACGTGTCTTACCTACTTGTGTGATGTCACGCTATTATGAATATATGCCATCGAAAAATTACGCAAAAGTTTTAGAAGAGAATGTGGTTAAAAGGTCAGGGGTTATCCACATTTTAAATGACTATAAGCTTACAAGCTTAAAATTCGCACGCTTAAAGCAAGTATTACGTGCGGTTGTGGCATTTTTAGTTAGTGTTTTTCTTATTCTTCAAATATTTTCAATATTTCCAACTTTTTCTTTACTTCCGTCTGATTTTATAAAAATTAATAAAGCTTATGCGGAAGAACAAACTTCAAATTCAGGAATTGTTGCTACTGATTCAATTACGGATACTGAAAATCTTCTTGGTGACTCTGTTAATAAAGTTTCTGACGAAATTGCAGCAACTAAAAAGCGAACTGGAGTAACTGTAAGACTACTTTATTTGTCTACTTTTGGAGATACTAAAGATCCATCAAAATGGGCGAGTGATTTATTAATAAGCACTCTTCCTGCTAAAAATACGGTATTACTTGCTGTTGCAACTCGCGACGGCCGTCTAGTAGTTGCAGTATCTCCTAATTCCGACGAATGGTTAAAAAGCAGAAATACTGTTGACGCATTATCTGATGCAGCATATAAACCTCTAGTAACAACAACCGGCACTCATTGGGGTCAGTCTGCAATTATGATGATGAAGCAAATTTCTCGCTCTAAACGAACCGCTACAACTTCATCTGCAAGTCTTATATCAACACTTATTATGTTGATTATTATTATTTGCTTAGGGGCAATAGTGACACTTATTTTGGTTCACCGAAGCCGTATTCAAAAGCAGATAAAAGCAGGGGTTAGAAAAGCGCGTAGACGTCATGCTCGTCATCGCTAATAAAATCAGCTACAACTTGTTGATTTTCAGCATTTATTCAGGAAACATTCAGCTTTATAAGTGATGCTAATCAGTATGAGTAAGAATGTTGAAGCATCTATTGTTGTCGTAGACGACGAACCATCAATTCGTGAGCTTTTAGTAGCGTCTTTGCACTTTGCAGGTTTTGAAGTTGAAACTGCAGCATCCGGTTCTCAAGCCGTTGATGTTATTGAAAGAGTGAAGCCTGATCTTATTGTTATGGACGTTATGCTGCCAGATATTGACGGCTTCACCGTAACGAGACGAATTCGCCAAAATGGTATTAAAGTACCTGTTCTTTTCCTTACAGCAAGAGATGATACGCAAGACAAGATTATGGGCTTAACAGTTGGTGGCGACGACTACGTAACTAAGCCATTTAGTTTGGAAGAAGTTGTTGCAAGAATCCGCGCAATTCTCCGCCGTACTCAAGAGCAGGATGAAATAACTCCTGTTATTCGCGTAGCAGATCTTGAGATTAACGAAGACTCGCACGATGTAACTCGAAGCGGCATACCGATTGAGCTTAGCCCAACCGAATACAAGCTTTTACATTACTTGATGGATAATGAAGGCCGAGTGTTATCAAAAAGCCAGATTTTGAATCATGTATGGCAGTACGATTGGGGCGGAGATGCTGCAATCGTTGAATCCTATATTTCGTATCTTCGAAAGAAAATTGACGGAATTGAGATTACGGACGAAAACGGCAAGCTGCAAAAGGTAGTTCCTCTTATTGAAACAAAACGCGGAATTGGATACATGATTCGCGAACCAAAGTAAGGTCAAGCCTGATTATGGAAAACAATAATCGTAGTAGTGACGATAAAAAGCAGCCAAATAATGCTGGAACTGCGCAATCTAACAAAGACTCAGCGCGACAGCATGTTGGAAAAAGCGTTGCTGTTATACAAAATACTGCGTCAGAAAAAAAGCCAAAACAAAACAGAATTTGCTGGCTTAAAACCAAAGCAAATTCTATTCCTTTAAGTACACGTCTTGTGGCTTGCACTCTTGCAGTACTTACTGTTGCAGCATTTTGTATTTCATTATCAATTCGTCAATTGGTAGGAAATTATCTGCTTGAAAAAACTGACGCACAGTTAACAGATCAGGCAAGACTTATTTACGACAATATAGATTTGCTTCGTTCAAAAGATTCAAGCCAATCTACAGCAGGTCCAAACGACTACTTTATGCAGATTCGCGATATTAATAACAAAATCATATCTACTCCTTTAGTTCCAAAACTAAAGGGAGATTTTGTTTCTATTCCAAAGCTTCCTGCAAACGGAAAACCCATTAAGGGAGTTGTTACAAATAGGCCTTACACTGCTCCAGCTAAAGTTAAGGGTAATCCTAGTAGTGTTGACGAGATTACTTTAAAATCCGCAAAAGCTCCTTGGAGAGTTTTGGTGCTTGAATGGGAGCATCGAAGCAGCTACACTTCAGACGTACGTTTACGCGGATACGTGTATATTGCTTTATCTTTAAGCGACCAGCGCGATACTGTAAATACTCTTACTAGATACTGCATTATGGTAAGTATTGCAGTTATTCTTCTTGGAGCGGTATTTGCGGCTCTTATTATTCAGTCCACTTTAAGACCGTTAAAGCGCATAGAAAAAACAGCTTCAAAAATTGCTTCTGGAGATTTAAGTAGGCGAGTTCCGAGCGCACCAGAAAACACAGAAGTTGGTTCTTTAGCTGCTTCTTTGAACTCAATGCTTGCGCGTATTGAACGTGGCTTTAATGAGCAAGAAGCAATGACTGAAAAAATGAAGCGATTTGTTTCTGACGCAAGTCACGAATTGAGAACTCCTCTAGCAGCTATTCACGGTTATGCTGAGCTTTACACAATGTGGCGCAATATGCAGGGAGAGCAGGAGCGCGCTGATGATTCTATTGCTCATATTAAGGCTTCTAGCGAGCGCATGACTGAGTTAGTGGAAGATTTGCTTTCTTTGGCTCGATTTGACGAGGGTAGAGGAATTAATATTTCTCAGGAAGTTAGCTTGTCTCCAATTCTTTCGGATGCTGCTAACGATTTGCATGCTTTAGATCCAGCTAGAGCGGTTCAGCAGGGTTCGCTTACGCTTTCCGAAGACTTTTCTTTGGAAGATTGCACTGACTGCAATTTTGAACGCAAGTTTGTGTTCAATAGCGGAAGTCTTCCTAGCGTATCTCTTCTTGGTGATGGAGCGCGATTGCGTCAAGTCATGACGAATATTGTTGGAAATATTCACCGATACACTCCGGCTGATTCTCCAGTAGAAATTGCTATTGGCGTAATGAAGGCTTCAATTGATCCAGACCAGCTTTCCAAGCTTCCTTCAGTTAGTGACTCGTTAAAAGAGTTTTTGATTGCTGCAGAAAAAAGCCAATCTACTGATTCTGGCAATACTTACGCAGTAATTCGTGTTGTTGACCATGGTCCTGGAGTTCCAGAAGAGTCGCTTTCTCGCATTTTTGAACGTTTCTATATTGCAGATCCTTCAAGAGCTCGCGAAAAAGGCGGAACTGGATTAGGAATGGCTATAGCACAGTCTGTTGTAAAAGCTCATCATGGTTTTATTTGCGCAACAATATCTGACCCGTCAACTATTTCGGAAGACTTTGCTGGCCCAGATAATAATGTTGACGACACAATGGACGGTTCGGAGTCTCTGGATATTAATCCTCATGGATTAACGCTTACTGTTGTGCTTCCTGTAAGAGAAATTGAACCTTATGCGCTACAATAGAAAAAGCGAAACAATTAACATTAATATCTGGTAAACTATATACGGATGTTTTCGCATATAAACGATGCACTTGTGTGTTTAATGCATATTGATATGCGACAATGAGTGATTATTTGAGTGAGGTGTGTTATGCCCAATGGGCGTGTGCGTTGGTACGATGCGCAGAAGGGGTACGGCTTTATTGCCGGCGACGATGGTAAGGATGTTTTCTTACCAGCTGCAGCTTTGCCTGCAACTGTAAAGACTTTGCATAAGGGTACAAAGGTTGAATTTTCTGTAATTGAGGGTCGTAAAGGTCCTCAAGCGATGGGACTTAATCTTATTGCAACAGCTCCATCGCTAGTTAAAGCAACTCGCCCAAAGGCAGAAGATATGGCAGCAATTGTTGAAGATCTTATTAAGCTGCTTGATTCTGCAGGTAACGGTTTGCGTCGTCGTCATTATCCATCTACTGCTGAAAGCAAGAAGCTCGCTACGCTTTTGCGCGCAGTAGCCGACAATTTCGACGTTCAAGAATAGTTTCGGGAATATTATTTATGACTGATGAAGTGATGAATCCACAAGATATTGCTCGTAGCATTGCTGTGGAAACTTCAGAGCGTTCCGATGCCGTGGGAGATTTTGTGTCTTCCACGGATATTGGTGACGGTGTTACCGATTTTCGCTTTGAAAGTAAGCTTGTTGGTTACGAGGGCTGGCAGTGGTCAGTAACGTTGTATCACGATTTGGAAACTGAGCGTTGGACTGTAAACGAATCTACGCTTATTCCTACCGACGACTCACTGCTGCCGCCACCTTGGATTCCGTGGAAAGATCGATTGAAGCCAAGTGATCTTTCTGTAATGGATTCTATTGGAACAGAGGAAGATGATTCTCGTCTTGAAGATGGATTCCGTCCAGTAAATCATCAGTCTGAAGATGAATTAAGCGAAAAATCTGAGGAAGAATCTAAAGAAGAAAAAGAAAATTCCGAAGAAAATACGCTTAAGCAAGATGGCGAAACTGCTGAAAATGCTGACGCCACAGAAATTGTTGAGAATGAAAATGGCTCTTGCGATTCGCAAGGCAATGAATCATCCGAAAATAATGATTCTAACGAAGATCTTGAAGAGGCAGTTTCGACTTTACGTCTATCTCGCAGACGCGTGATGACTGCAGAAGCTCTTTCGCAAACAGCAAAACGCTGGTATGCAGGGCAGCACGGCCCAAAGTCACTGTCAACAAAAATAGCTGACGGTAACGTTTGCTCTTCATGCGGCTTTATGATTCCACTAGCTGGAAGCTTGGGTTCAATGTTTGGCGTGTGTGCGAACATGTGGAGTCCAGACGATGGTCGAGTTGTATCTCTTGATCACGCTTGCGGAGAGCATTCCGAAATTGAGCCACCTGAACCATCACAGCTGTGGATTCAATCAGCTCCAGCCTACGACGATTATCATATTGATATTTTGCAGCAAGCTCCTCGAGAAGAGCGTGCAGATGTTGAGCTTATTGAGGAAGCAATTGAAGATAGCAAAACGCATCGCCGCAAGCGTCGCAAATTAAATAAAGATGCTGCTAATGATGCTAATACCGCTGATACAGCTGATACGGCTGGTATAGCTGATACTGATATCACTGATACCCCTAGTACAGATACAGCTGATTCTAAGACAGCAGATTCGACTTCAGAAACTAACGATGTTGAATCTCGCGATATTGAATCTAATGATGTTGAATCTAACTATGAGGATGAAACAAAAACCGAAGAAATTAAGAAAATAGAAGTTACTGAAGAATCTGCTAAAAGCGAAGAACCTAATAAAAACACAGGTACTACAGCAATGCGATTGTACAAAAGGAAATCACGCAGACAACATAAGTAAAATCTAAAGAAATTCTAAGGAATACAGAAAAATCCTAAATCTTAACAGATTCTAATAAGTACTAATAAGTTGTGTAATACTTCGCGTCATGGTGACTAGTTACCATGGAATGAACGAAAAGAACGGAAGGCAGTTATGTTTGAACGGTTCACTGATCGCGCACGACGCGTGATTGTGCTAGCTCAAGAGGAAGCTCGCTCACTTCAGCATAATTACATTGGTACTGAGCATATTTTGCTTGGTCTAATTCGCGAAGGTGACGGAATTGCATCAAAAGCGTTGAGCTCAAAGGGCGTAGACTTGGAAGGCGCGCGCAAACAAGTGGAAGAAATGATTGGCAAGGGTGCTGTTGCGCCAAGCGGCCACATTCCTTTTACGCCGCATGCAAAGCAAGTTTTGGAGCTTAGCTTACGAGAAGCTCTGCAGCTTGGTCATAGCTACATTGGTACTGAGCATATTTTGCTAGGACTTATTCGCGAAGGCGAAGGCATTGGCACACAAGTGCTTATTAAAATGGAAGTCGATCTTGGAGACTTAAGAAGCACTACAGTTGACTTAATTCGCGGAGGTAGCTCTACAAGTTCAGAAGATGAAAAGGGCGAACTTGCTAACGCTGGAAGCGTGCAAGATAAAAGCAACAAGTCTGGGTCTGCACTTCTGGATCAGTTTGGTCGAAATCTTACACTTGAAGCGCGCGAAGGAAAACTTGATCCAGTAATTGGCCGTTCTGAGGAAATCGAACGAGTTATGGTTATTCTTAGCCGACGCACGAAGAATAATCCTGTGCTTATTGGAGATCCTGGCGTTGGTAAAACTGCAGTTGTAGAAGGACTTGCCCAGAAAATTGTTGAAGGCGATGTTCCAGAAACGTTGAAAAACAAGCAGATTTATTCTCTTGACTTAGGATCAATGATTGCAGGATCTCGCTACCGTGGCGATTTCGAAGAGCGCTTGAAGAAAGTTCTTAAAGAAATTAAAACTCGCGGCGATGTTGTGCTTTTTATTGACGAAATTCACACTATTGTTGGTGCAGGCTCTGCCGATGGTGCTCTTGGCGCTTCCGACATGCTTAAGCCAATGCTTGCTCGCGGCGAACTACAGACAATCGGTGCTACTACAACCGATGAGTATCGTAAGTATATTGAGAAAGATGCTGCTTTAGAGCGTCGTTTCCAGCCAATTCAGGTTCCTGAACCTACTATTGCTGAAACGATTGAGATTCTTAAAGGCTTGCGTTCGCGATACGAAAATCATCATCATGTAACTATTACGGATGGAGCTTTACAGTCTTCTGCAGAGCTTTCTGACCGTTATATTCAAGATCGTCACCTTCCAGATAAGGCTATTGATCTTATTGATGAAGCTGGCGCACGCTTACGAATTAAGCGCTTAACTCAGCCACCTGAGCTTAAAGAACTTAACCATAAGATTGCTAAGATTTCTGAAAAGAAAGATGAAGCAATTAAGCAGCAAGATTTCGAAGAGGCTGCTAATCTTCGAGACGATCAAGAAAAACTTGAAAACGAAGCTGCCGAAAAGGAAAAAGCTTGGCGCGAAGGCGAGTCTAACGTCAAAATGGTTGTTGACGAAGACATGATTGCTTCTGTTGTTTCAAGCACTACAGGAATTCCTGTAGTAAAGCTTACTCAGGCGGAGTCTCAGAAGCTTCTTCAAATGGAATCTGAGCTTCATAAGCGTATTGTTGGCCAAGATGAAGCCGTATCTGCTTTGGCACGCTCTATTCGACGAGCGCGCGTTGGTTTGAAAGATCCTAAACGTCCTTCTGGTTCGTTTATTTTCGCTGGACCTACAGGCGTTGGTAAAACTGAGCTTGCTAAAGCGTTGGCAAACTTCCTATTTGACGATGATGATGCTTTGATTCGCGTTGATATGTCTGAGTTTGCTGAAAAGTATGCTGCATCTAGGCTTTTCGGAGCTCCTCCTGGATACGTTGGTTACGAAGAGGGTGGTGAGCTTACCGAGAAAGTTCGCAGGAAGCCATTCTCTGTGGTTCTTTTTGACGAGATTGAAAAAGCTCATCCGGATATTTTCAACACGCTTTTGCAGGTGTTGGATGATGGTCATTTAACCGACGGCCAAGGTAGAAAAGTAGACTTTAAGAATACGATTATTATTCTTACTACTAATCTTGGTACGCGTGATATTGCGAAGGCTGCAAACACTGGCTTTACGCTTGGAAATAGTTCTGATTCTACGTATCAGCGAATGAAGGATCAGGTTAATTCGGAGCTTAAGCGCCAGTTCCGTCCAGAATTTTTGAACCGTTTGGATGACACTATTGTGTTCCGTCAGCTTACGGAGCCGGAAGTGCGCCAAATTGTTGATATGGACATAAAGCTGCTCAATAATAGACTGTTTGACCACCACATGTCTTTGGAATTGACCGACGCTGCTAAGAATTTGCTCGCTCAAAAAGGATTCGATCCTTTGCTGGGCGCGCGTCCATTGCGTCGTGTAATTCAGCGAGATATTGAGGATATTATTTCCGAGAAGATTTTGCTGAACGAAATTTCTGACGGCGAACGAATTGAGGTTGACGCTGAAGGCGAAGGATTGCTGGGGGAGTTTACGTTTAAAAGCCAGCAGTTTGATGTTGCTGAGTTAGATGAATCTAGCAAGGATTCTAGTGATGATGTGGAGTTAGATGAATCTAGTAAGGCTTCTAACAACTTATCTAGCGACGTATCTGGTGACGATTCTAGCGATAGCAAGGCTTCTATCGACGATTCTGCAGATAATACTGCAAACAACTCTGATAACGAAGCTGCTGATAAAACTGACAGTGAATCAAAATAAGTATAGATAACTCAAAAAGCCCGACGCGTAAAATCTCGTCGGGCTTTTTGCGAGGTGCAGGGTATTGATTTCAGTGCGTTGGCAGCAGAATGGACTAAATAGCTGAAAGGATGAATAATATAATGGCACTAGATAATAAAAAAGAAAAGGAACGTGACGAACTTCATCGTGCTATATGGTCAATCGCAGATGAACTTCGTGGTGCTGTAGATGGTTGGGACTTTAAGAACTATGTACTTGGCACTATGTTCTACAGATACATTTCTGAAAACATTACTAACTATATTAACGCTGGTGAAATTGAAGCCGGCAATGCTGAATTCGATTACGTGCAGATGTCTGATGAGATGGCTGAAGAGGCAAGAGAAGGCCTTGTACAAGAAAAAGGCTTTTTCATTCTTCCCTCAGAACTTTTCTGCAATGTTAGAGCAAAAGCTAAAGATGATGAAAACCTTAATGAAACGCTTGAAAAGGTATTCCGTCATATTGAAGAGTCAGCAAAAGGCAGCGAATCAGAATCCGACTTTGCAGGTCTTTTTGATGACTTTGATGTAAACAGTAATAAGCTTGGTTCTACTGTTGCAAAGAGAAATGAAAAGCTCTGCAAGCTTCTTGATGGCGTGGCTGATATGAATCTTGGTGATGTTAAGGATCACGATATTGATGCATTCGGTGATGCCTATGAATACCTTATGACAATGTATGCAAGTAATGCAGGTAAATCGGGTGGTGAGTTCTTTACTCCTGCTGATGTATCAGAGCTTCTTACAAGACTTGGTACAGTTGGAAAAACAGAAATCAATAAGGTGTATGATCCAGCCTGTGGAAGTGGTTCGCTGCTTTTAAAGGCAGAAAAAGTACTTGGCAGAGATAAGGTTCGTAATGGTTTCTATGGGCAGGAAATCAATATTACAACCTATAATCTTTGTCGTATCAACATGTTCTTACACGATATCGATTTTGATAAATTTAATATTGCTTGTGAAGATACCCTTATAGCTCCGGCGCATTGGGATGATGAACCTTTTGAACTTATCGTTTCAAATCCTCCATATTCTATTAAATGGGATGGTGATGATAATCCATTACTCATAAACGATCCTCGTTTTGCACCTGCAGGAGTTCTTGCTCCAAAGAGCAAGGCTGACCTTGCATTTATTATGCATTCACTTTCATGGCTTGCATCAAATGGAACAGCTGCGATTGTATGTTTCCCTGGCATTATGTACCGTGGCGGAGCTGAAAAGAAAATACGAAAATATCTGATTGATAACAACTTTGTTGATTGTGTAATTCAGTTGCCTTCTAATCTTTTCTTTGGAACTTCAATTGACACTTGCATTATGGTAATGAAAAAGAATAAGGCAGATAATAAAACGCTGTTTATTGATGCAACAAACGAGTGTATCAAGGTTACGAACAATAATAAGCTTACTCAAGATAATATGGGTAAGATTGTGAACTGCTTTGCAAATCGCAGTGAAATTGAGCATTTCTCACATCTTGCAACATATGATGAGATTTCTGAAAATGACTACAACCTTTCTGTATCAACCTATGTTGAAGCCGAGGACACAAGAGAAAAAATCGATATCGTTAAGCTGAATGCAGAAATCAAAGAAATCGTTGCTCGTGAAGAGACCTTAAGAAAAGCAATTGATACTATTATCGCAGAGATTGAGATGGACTAATGAGCAGATTAGAAGAATTGATCCAGGAATTATGTCCCGATGGGGTGGAGTACAAACCTTTATGGTTTCTAACAATATGGGATAAAAAATTCAATTCAGTTGATAGACATAAACAAACTAAGGTAATCAAATACAAATATTATCTTGCTGCTGACTTAAAAGGTCTTGAATCACAAACTGGTGATGTAAAAATTTTAACAACAAGCATATCCGATTTGTGGACTACTGAAGAATATGTTAAAGATACGATGTCTGAAGGAGAGGTTGTTTGCATTCCTTGGGGTGGAAATCCTGTTGTACAATACTATTCTGGTAAATTTGTTACTGGAGATAATAGGATAGCGACCTCGGCTAACACGTCTGTTTTAAGTAATAAGTTCCTATACTATTTTATGAAAAATAGAATTAGTGATATTGCATCTTTTTATCGTGGCTCTGGCATTAAGCATCCTGATATGGCAAAGGTTTTGGATTTGATGATTCCCGTACCTCCGTTGGAGGTACAACGTGAAATAGTCCGTATATTGGACTCTTTCACGTTACTTACAGCGGAGCTTACAGCGGAGCTTACAGCGGAGCTTACAGCTCGTAAAAAACAGTACGAATATTATAGAAATGAGCTTTTGAAAGTTGATGATTCTATAAAAACAGTTGCGTTAGAAGAAATTGCAGATATCGGAACTGGTAGCAGTAATACTAACGAAGGATTAGAAGAAGGTTTATATCCGTTTTATGTACGCTCCCAAGAGCCTTTGCGTAAAAATGAATATGAATATGATGAAACAGCAATAATCACTGCTGGAGATGGTGTTGGTGTTGGTAAAGTATATCATTATGTTGAAGGTAAATATGCACTGCATCAGAGAGCATACAGAATTCATATCAACACACCAGAGGTGCTCCCTAAGTACTATTTCCATTATATGAAATCAGCATTTTTGCCTTATATACAAAAAACGATGTTTCAAGGATCTGTTGCATCAATCAGAAGACCTATGCTGAATAAGTTTCCTGTGCCTGTGCCTTCTCTCGAAGTCCAAAAGAAAATCATTGATGTATTGGAAAATTTTGACGCCATCTGCTCTGACCTCAATATCGGTCTTCCTGCTGAGATTGAAGCACGTCAAAAACAATACGAATTTTATAGAGATAAGCTGCTTTCTTTCAAACAGTTATAATCTCAAAAAGGAGGTGCCTGTATGCCATATTTCAATATCGTGGCAGCTACAAGTGAAAATACAGTTGTTACTGAATACGAGCCTGTGAAGGCACGTTCTAACAGCTATCAGTCAGAATCTGAACTGGAAAAAGAGTTTATTCGTATGCTCACGGAACAGGGATACGAATATCTTACAATACATCATGAAAAAGATTTGATAACCAATCTTCGTACTCAGCTTGAGAAACTGAATAGTTACCATTTCTCTGAGACGGAATGGGATAGATTTTTCAAAGATTCCATTGCCAACCAGAATGAAGGAATCGTAGAAAAGACTCGTAAGATTCAGGAAGATAATGTTCAGGCATTAAAGCGAGATGACGGCAGCACAAAGAACATTACTCTTATTGATAAGAAGAATATCCACAATAACTTTTTACAGGTCATCAATCAGTACGTTATTGGAGAGTCTGACGGCGCAAAGCACGATAACCGCTATGATGTTACGATCCTTGTGAATGGTTTGCCACTTGTTCATATAGAACTTAAACGCAGAGGAGTGTCTATTCGAGAGGCTTTCAATCAGATTAACAGATATCAGCGTGATTCTTTTTGGGCAGGAAGTGGCCTGTTTGAATACACACAGATTTTTGTTATATCTAATGGAACAAACACAAAGTACTATTCCAACAGCACCCGTTTTAACGCTATAAAGGATTTTAATGCTGCAGCTACTGCCAGGAAAGGCAAAACAAGCAACAGCTTTGAATTTACTTCCTTCTGGGCGGATGCAAACAATCGTGTTATTCCTGACCTGATTGACTTCACAAGAACATTTTTTGCAAAACATACGATCCTTAACATCATTACCAAGTATTGTATTTTCACTTCTGAAGATATGCTTATGGTAATGCGACCATATCAGATTACGGCAACGGAGCGTATTCTTAATCGTATTGAAATTGCTAATAACTATAAAAAATATGGTGATGTTGCAGGTGGCGGTTATATCTGGCATACAACAGGCTCTGGCAAAACACTTACGTCATTCAAAACTGCAAGACAGGCGTCACTCCTACCTTACATAGATAAGGTTCTCTTCGTAGTTGACCGTAAGGACTTGGACTACCAGACTATGAAAGAATATGATCGTTTTGAAAAAGGTGCAGCTAACAGTAATACTTCTACTGCCATTCTTAAAAAGCAGTTGGAAGACAGCGATGCTCACATCATCATCACGACTATTCAGAAACTTGCAACATTTATCAAGAAAAATAAAGAACATGAAGTATACAACAAGCACGTTGTAATCATTTTTGACGAATGCCATAGAAGTCAGTTCGGTGATATGCACGCAGCTATTGTAAAAAGCTTTAAGAAATATCACTTATTCGGTTTCACAGGAACACCAATCTTTCCTGCAAATACAGCAAGCTCCCGTAATACGCAGTTCTTTACTACAGAGCAGACTTTTGGTGACCAGTTGCATACATATACTATTGTTGACGCTATCAACGATAAGAATGTTCTCCCGTTCAGAGTCGACTATGTTAAGACAATGGATATGGATGAAGATATCGATGACGAACAGGTATGGGATATTGCTCGCGAAAAGGCAATGATGGCTCCTGAGCGTATCAAGCTTGTGACGGAATATATTCTTAACAACTTTGATAGGAAAACATATCGTGGTGATAAAACATATATTTACAACACCCTTACCAATATTTCAGAAGTTGCATCCGGCAAGAATAGTGCTGTAGAAGAAATCAAGCAGAAACAACGAGTAAGTGGATTTAACTCAATCTTTGCTGTTGCCTCTGTTCCAATGGCAAAATTATATTATCAGGAATTCAAAAAACAGATGGAGGCTGACCCTACAAAGAAACTCCGTATTGCTACAATTTTTAGCTATGGTGCAAATGAAGCTGAATATGACGAAGGCTCAAGCGGTATTCTTGATGAGGAAAATTCAGAAGATACATCAGCGCTTGACCAGTCATCAAGAGATTTTCTTGAAATGGCAATCAAAGATTATAACGAGATGTTCCATACGAACTACTCTACAGACAGTGACAAATTCCAGAACTATTATAAAGACGTTTCTCTTCGCATGAAGAACAAGGAACTTGATTTGCTCATCGTTGTAAATATGTTCTTAACAGGTTTTGATGCAACTACATTAAATACACTGTGGGTAGATAAGAATTTGAAGATGCACGGACTCATTCAGGCATTTTCAAGAACGAACCGAATTCTTAATTCCATTAAGACTTTCGGTAATATTGTATGCTTTAGAAACCTTCAGAAACGAGTAGACGCTGCTATTTCACTTTTTGGTGATAAGAATGCAGGTGGTATTGTTCTGATGAAAGGTTTCAAAGATTACTACTATGGTTATGAAGGAATTGATGGAAAGCAGTATCCAGGATATATGGATATGATGGATGACTTAACATCAAAATTCCCACTTTCAGAGCCACAGATTATAGGCGAGCAGAATCAGAAGGGCTTTATCTCCCTATTTGGTGCGATTCTACGCATGAGAAACCTTTTATCTGCATTTGATGAATTCGCTGGCAAAGAGATAATAACTGAGCGTGATTTACAAGATTACCTTGGTAGATATCAAGACTTGCGTGATGAATGGAATGAAAAGCGCAAGAAAGGTGAAAGCACCGATATTATTGATGATATTGTCTTTGAAGTTGAGCTTATTAAGCAGATTGAAATCAATATCGATTATATCCTTATGCTTGTTAAGAAATATCACGATAGTCACTGTGAAGATAAGGAAGTCCTTGCAACAATCAGGAAAGCTATTGATGCCAGCCCTGAACTTCGTAGCAAGAAGGCTCTTATTGAAACCTTTATTGCAGGAATTAATGATGTTGAAGACGTTATGACAGAATGGCATTATTATGTAGCTGAAAAGCGTGAAGAAGAACTTGTTCAGATTATTAAAGATGAAAAGCTGAAAGAACCTGAAACAAGAAAATTCATCGAGAACGCATTCCGTGATGGTGAGATCAAAACAACAGGTACGGATATAGATAGACTTATGCCTCCTATATCTCGTTTCGGCGGTGGCGACAGAACTACTAAGAAGCAAGGTGTCATTGATAAGCTGAAATCATTCTTTGAGAAGTTCTTTGGTGTTGGTGGCTCATTTACCACTAATGAACCGAATGCTGTGAATTAAGCTGATGTTGTTTCAAATAAGTCATCGCTGATGGTAGCTGAAGATGCAGCAAACTATTATTAGCTCACATACTTTTTGGTATGTGAGCTAATTAGACACAAGAAAACGACCATACAGGAGTATTCCTACTCTTGTATGGTCGTTTCTTCTTTTGTACCGCTTAAAGGTTATCAGTTAAACTCAATTTCCATAAATCCCTAACTGAACGCTTCATTGGCAAAGTACTTACAAACTAAATTTGCTAGATTCCTTCATTCGATGGCTAAAATAAGCCAAGATGCTACAAGAAGAACTTATCGCTTTGTGCCAGTTCCTGATTTAAATAAAGATTCACCAATTAATTGGAACTTATCTTTAAATGAAATTGATGAGAAGCTTTTCAACTTTTATGGTTTAAATGAGGAAGAAAAACAGCATATCCGTAACTCTATAAAAGATATGGAATAGTGCGAGGAATATCATAGAAAATAAAAGCAAACTAATTCATTTCGCAAAAATGTTGGTTAATTCGCAAAATTTAAGAAGACAAGATGTTATAAGTAGAAAATAGCTAAAATATTGAATTTGAACACAAACAAGTTTTGGAAAAGTAAATATGCTAGAGGGTCACATTAACTTATGGTTCTCTACTAAAAGCAATCGACAACTTTGTTTCGTTCATTTCTAAAAATTGCAAGCTATCAAACTTATCTTTATACTTCTTGAGCTGGTTTTTGCGAATTCTTTTAGAAATCTTTTGATTAATTTCAATTCGTAAAAATTCATTTGCTAAGTCGTATAAAAACAGTATGTCAATAAGTCTGTGAATGTTCTTAACAGTAGTGCAATGCTTTCGTCTTTTTTAATCGCCGTGACATTGCCAGTGTTCAATAAACTCTGCTGCCTTCTTATGCTGATCTGCAATATTCATGCGCCTATTATCTACTGAACCACGGATTAACCATGTGATTATTGTTTATGTTGACAGTCAAATACTGCATGTCTTGCTAGAATTGAAGTGATTGAAAATGTTGAAATATATCTAAAATGGGCTCTACTTGATAATAAATTAAATGATAAAAAAGAGATTTTGCTGTGCTAAAAGAAATATAGGGAAAGATAAGGAAGTTTATTATGCAAATAGTTGAAGGAATACCAGAATATTTATACCATTACACTAGTTTGAAATCGGCAAAGCTAATTTTAATGAATAAAACTTTGAGACTAACTTCACTTGAATGTATGGATGATAAAACTGAAGCAATTACCGGTGAAGGTCGCAATTTGGGGAAATTTATTTTTTCAAGCTGCTGGAGTGAGAATAGAGAAAGCATACCACAATGGTCTATGTATGGAGATTCTAGCAGAGGCGTTTGCATAAAATTAAGAAGTTTTCCTTTTAAAAATAATTATGATGATTACGTTGAGCATTGCATTAATAAAGAAGATCAACCATCGGAAAAGTCAACGGATGAAACTTTTATAGTACCTGCGCAATATTGTTTTGGATGTAGATTTAAGCTAATGCCGCAATTTATTGTAAGTGACAAAGATAGAGACATTCTTACCCAGCGCTTAAATGCAAAAGTAACATATACAGACGATGAATCACTTATCTATCCTAGATGTTTGAGACAGGATGGTGAATTTTTTTGTTTTGACGCGAATGTGTTAGGGAAATATAAAAGTACTGAGTGGGAGTTCCAAAAAGAATGGAGATATTCAGTAATGTATATTCCATTTGATCAAATAAAATTTCTTAGGGATAAGAAATATAGTGCTAATGTTGGTCAAGAAATTGTTAATGATTTATTATCAAATAATCAACCCATCGTTCATTATGTAGACTTTAACATTGATGGTAAATATTTTGACGACATGGAATTGATATGCGGCCCAATGATGGAAGAATTTGATTATCAAGAATTAGTGTATTTTGCAAAAGGCATTAATCCCAATATACGTGTTGTTAGAAGTAGATTGTATAACAAATGGAAAAGTAAAATCTGAATCGAAGTGACTTATGTTTATTGACCTTGTATTTATGCTAAAAAATAAGGATAGCGAAAATGATATTGATTCATTTAAGGAAAATTTCGCAGACCTGATTTCTTTTAAAGAAAAAACATTATGCTTACATAACAATAATCAAGAATTTAATTATAATATTCAGAAAATAGGCGAAGAAATTAGGCTAAAAATTTTAACTATTAATAAGAAAACTACAAGAAAAGAAGCAATTTCAATCGAGTCTTTGAAGCGTGCTTTTATAAAAAATGATTTAAGACGCGAATATAACGTTGTTGTCATTTTTGATGGATCTTCAGAATATTACTGCAGTAACCTCTCTAAGTATATATTCACATTTGAAAGAAAATTAAGACAATTTGTATATCTTACTGTGTTAAGCGCATATGGTACAGAATGGACTAAAAAAACTTTAGTCGACGAAGGAATTAAGAATTATATTGCAGAGAATATACGGAATAAAAATAGCTATATTGAGATTGCTTTAGAGTGTTTTACTTTTCAAAATTATATTGATTATTTATTTAAGGAACAATCTATTGAAGATGCAAATGAGGTAATTGAAGATGCAAAATTAGCTTTGAAAAAGCGGGAAACCTCAAATAATATTATTAATATATTAAATAAGGGTGAAAAGATAGCATTATGGGAAAGACTTTTTAGTAAAAGGAATATAGATTTAACTAGAAATAGTCTTGATGAAATTAGAAAAATAAGAAACAAAGTAGTGCACAACAAAGAAATTTCTGATACTGAATTTTGTAAATATAGAAGTCTACTTAAACAATATATAAAGAAGTTAGATATTGCCATTGCTGATTTTGAGAACAGAAAGCATTTGAGCGTTACAGATTTAGAAAATGTTTTATCTTCGTATACTAGAATCATTCAAACAAGTGAAATCGGTGAGTATATTACTAAAGCTCTTTCGCCCGCTTTGAGTGAAATTTCAAAATCATTGCGTGAAACAATTGTAAAAAATTTTCCAGATCTAAATCGTATAATTCATTTTGATAATGAATCACTAAATAATGTGATAAACGAAAGAATAAAAAAGGGCAGTGTCAAGAATTTTGTGTAAACTCCACTAGTTGTCAATCAAGCTATCAATCCAATAATATTTGCTTTTCTACGAAAAGCAAATATTATTGGATTTCGAATTTTTCGTGCAGGTCATAAGACGCTAATCCAAATCCTCTATGAATTCTTTCTTTAGATAATTCATTTTGTTCAATACAAAATACTCCTAGATAACGATTTAAACTATCCTCTGCTGGAAACTGTTCCTTTGCTTTTAATCGTTTTTTTAGTTGCTTATTGAGACTTTCAATTAAATTAGTCGTATAAATACTTTGACGAATTTGTTTAGGGAAGTCAAAAAAGACTAATAAATCGTCATAAACTGAATCAATACTTGCACAGACTTTAGGATAACGTTTGTGTATGTTTTCTAGAAATTCGTTTAATTTTTTCTCTGCATCTTCTTTATTGTTTGATTGATAAACTTTCTTAAGTGAATCTACTAATTCTCTTTTATCTTCAACTCTTACCTTCTTTTGTAATTGTCGGATTAAATGAACCCAACAAGTTTGATATTTTGCGTTAGGAAACACGCTTAAAAGAGCAGTCTTAACCCCACTAAGTCCATCTGTAATAAATAGTAAAACTTCTTGTAATCCTCTTTGTTTCAATGATTCCAACATTTCTTTATAGTGTTCAGCAGATTCAGTAGGATAGATTGCATAATCAAGAATTTCTTTACTGCCTTCTGGAGTAATTCCTACTAAAAAGTGAACAGCTTCCTTTTGAACAGTAGCTCTTCTTAAATGAACATACGTTGCATCAGCATAAATCACTGCATAACGAGATTGAACTTTTCTTTGATGAAATTCTTTAACAGAGTCTTCAACTTGTTTTGTAATATTTGTTACGGTAGTAGGGCTATAGTGATGACCGTAAATATCTTCGATACACTCTGCAATTTCACGGTTAGTAAAGCCTTTAGAATAAAGTTTAATAATAACCTCTTCTAATTTTTCGGAATTTCTTTTATAAGCTTTAATAATTTTTTGCTCGAATTCTCCGTTACGATCTCGTGGAATATGGATATTTAAAATACCATATTCTGAATAAATTTTACGATTATAGCCACCATTTCTTGAATTTCCGGTGTTATATCCCTCTACAGAATGTTTAGGGTAGTTTAAATGCTCTGTTAATTCAACTTGAAGTAATTGATTAATCCCATTTTCAATCGCTTCTTTTAATAAGTGATTAATATTGTCACCTTGTAATAGTCTTTTTGTCAATTCTGTGTTAAAATCCATTTAGAAGTCACTCCTTTGTTAATTTGTTTTGGTAGATTAATTATACAACTAGTGGCTTCTTTTTTTATACTCTTTTTTGTGTTTACACAAAATATTGTACACTCTCTAAAAAAGATTTATAGATAATATTATGAAGCATAAAATGATAAACTTTTTCTTAAAACCAGAATAATAGAATTATAAGCCAAAAGTGTGTAAGCGAATATGATAGATATTTTTTTGAAATAGAAGTAGTCAGATTAGCTTTTTAAAAACCGCTCGCATACGCGTATCAAAATTGTTTCCTTAACGCAACAATTTTGATACACTTGCTTTATGTCTATTTTTGTGAACGACACTCTTCTTACGCGTGAGGAAGCTGCAGCCCAGCTAGCAGTTAGCACTCAGAGAGTTAGCGCATTATGCTCTAATCGTTCACTAACAACATACGCATTTGGAAGCAGGAAGATCTTAATTTCACTTGATTCCGTAAATCGTTATAAACAACAAAACTCTAAAAGCGGTAGGGCATATGCTCCGTCATTAGCTTTTGCAACATTGTTTATGCTTAGCGGTTGTGAAGTTTCATGGATCAATAGGCAACAGAAATATCGCATAGAAGAATATTTGCAATCGATTACCCCACAAGAGCTAGTTAATCGATCTAAAAATCGTGCGAAAACAATGGAATATTGGTGCAGAAAATCGCGTTTGGTAGAACTTTCAAAGCACTTAATACTTTCTGCTGCAACAGGAAATATGCATTCGCAATTTCAACTTATAAAAACTGACAAAATAGAAGGATATGTAAGCAGTAATAATTTAGAAGATTTAATAAATGAGTTTCATCTCAAAGATAAAGAAGACGGCGTAGATAGTTCAATAATTAATCTTAGACTCCGCGTTATCGAAGATTCTGAGGTTTTCGATTTTATTAGCCAAAATTCGTCTTCACACATTAATGAAGATACCCAAGTAACATCAGCAAAATCCTTTATGCCAATTGCAGTGTGCGCTGCAGATTTGGCCGAATCTCTTGACGTTCGCGAGCGCCAAGCAGGATTAACCAAACTCTCGGAACTGCTTACTGAATACAATCTCACAAAATAAAGTGTTGTATGCGAAAATGTGCAAAGCTAATCTTGTGAATATTCTGGTCTATAAGCCACAATCCAAACACTGTTAAAAACTCAGCTAACCAACTGAGAAAGTAACGGTAATCACCCAAACACCGTTACTAACTCAGTCGAGTATCTGAGAAAGTAACGGTAATCACCCAAACACCGTTAAAAACTCAGTCAAGTATCTGAGAAAGTAACGCTAATAAGCAAAACACTGTTAAAAACTCAGCTAACCAACTGAGAAAGTAACACTTGCGCTCGCAAATGCTCCAATACCATAAACATAACAAACATCCAACCAACACACGCAAACACCACCAAACGACACGCCAAATAGGCGAGGGCTTGCATTTAAGAATATTTCGGGTATAGTAGTTACTCGTGCTTCGGCGCTGACGTTGGTCAGTAAAGTTGCATTGCGGACATAGCTTAGTTGGTAAAGCGCAACCTTGCCAAGGTTGAGACCGCGGGTTCGAGTCCCGTTGTCCGCTCTAGGTCCGATGAGTTATTCGACCTTACGGTGGGTTAGCCAAGCGGTTAGGCAGCGGCCTGCAAAGCCGTATAGATGAGTTCGACTCTCGTACCCACCTCGATTAAGCTTCATGCTTAATAAACAACCTGGGCGGTTGGCGCAGTGGTAGCGCACTTCCCTGACACGGAAGGGGTCACAAGTTCGAACCTTGTATCGCCCACTCGAAAGGATTGCCTTTCACGCATAATTAAAAAATTTTGGGTGATTGGCGCAGCGGCTAGCGCACTTCCTTCACACGGAAGGGGTCATAGGTTCGATTCCTATATCACCCACAATATGTTCGCAGTGTAAAAGCACTGCGTTTTTTGTTTTTGTTACTCGATTTTTGGGCCTATAACCACTTATAACCACCTATAACACCACAACCCCAATTTCTCCGCTTGCCCCTACTTTCCACCAATTACCAACGCTTACCCAACCACAAACCTTGCGACATTCCATATTTGCATTTAATTAAATAATTAACTAAAATATCATCTTGTTTTGCGGACATAGCTTAGTTGGTAAAGCGCAACCTTGCCAAGGTTGAGACCGCGGGTTCGAGTCCCGTTGTCCGCTCCACTTTTTTAGTATTTTGTTTATGAAATCGTGTTTCCATAATTGCTACTAGCATCGATTTTGAAAGAATGGGAATTTATGGCTGACGACGTACAATCTACCAATCAGACGACTTCTAACGAAGATAGTATGTCTACAATGGTAGATGCCATCAATTCCTTATGGCTAGAAGGCAAAATTACTTCTATTCCAAACTTTGTAAAGCATAATATTTTCACCGATTTTCCAAGCCTTCCTTCTAATACTCAGGTTGGATGGTTTAGAATTCCTGGGAAATCCTTCTGCATTTCGATTGGATTAGTTAAAAATGATGGAAAGCTTTTTCGTCAACTTGCTATTGCAGATTCAGAAGGTAGAGTTTACACGGGCGACAAAGTAACTCTTGAAGATACGTTTGAACGTCTTCCGCAACTTTCTTTTATTGAGCAATCTTCTTTTACTTTACGAAATTCAACTCGTTTTTACGGAAGCTTAAAAGTACCTAAATCAAATAATATTTCAAAAAAATTCCGCAATATTTTGCAAAGTTTAAAAAGCTTGCCAAGCCTGTGCTTAAAAAATAAAAACGCAGCCAGCACGTCCAAGGCAAGCGCAGCAATCACAAACGGCAACAACAATATTTCTATAGTAAATGGCGATATTGTTATGCAAGTTTCTTTAGAAGATGGTTTGCATCAGGTTGCTTCATGGCTGTGCTTTACAAATGGAAAGCATAAAAGATATACGCTTGAAAGCACGCGCGTAAAATTACCTGATTCTTTGCGTTGTAATCTTACTTACGAGAATGCTATTGCAACAGCATTTTTCGCAACATTTTTCATACCAGATTTAAACCAAAACTTAATAGGTTTTGGATATTCGCACGTTCTAAGAAGATTGCATACTGAAGCACCTCTTGGCGCAATAAGAAGAAGCGCTGCAGATATTGCGCACGCAAAAAAAGTTGGATTGCAAGTTTCCGGCTTAGAAAGCTACTATGAGCGAGTTATGAAAGAGGTTGGAGCATTAGATCCAACTAGAAGCTTAGAAGCTGTTCATGGAGCAGAAAGACTACATTTTAGACAAGCTCAACAAACTTCTGCACATTACTTAATTTGGGACGATTCATTAGACCCTTCAGCAGCACTCAAAGTTTTAAGAATTGAAGGAGCGCTAAATCGTTTACAAGCAATATACCAGTTCTTACAAGCTAATTCTTTGCAGGGCGGAAAGAATTTTGAAGGAAACGTTAGCTTAGAGCGCATTGCTGCTATAGATAACGCTATGATTGAAAACCCTGCTTTTAATGCTTGTGAATCTTTTGATACGCCAAGTTTAGCAAATCCTTTACAAGACGATAGTATTCGTCCTTTGCTTCACTTATGGAATAAGGCTAGAAAATATCAGCAGTCTGCAACATTTTTGAAGCAGAATGATGCGGGAGAGTGGCTTTACCGTCAATCTCTTTCTAAGCTTATTAGAAGCTTATACATGCCGTTTAGATTCGACGCAGATTTTCGCTCTAATCTAAACGATGGCAATGTGGCGATTGCGTTCACTTCTACAGGATCGTCGCTAATGCCTACAAGCAAATACGATACTTTAGAGCATAAGTGGCATAGGCTAAGTAATGTTGAAAAGTCACGTATGGCAACATATTACAATCTGCGATTCGGCATTATGCTTGCAACGCTCGCCTTTGGTGCAAGCGAAAAAATACAGCATGTTTCAATTAGACTTGATTCTATTGGTTTAGAAGAAATGGTTGCAGCACAAGATAATGCAATCAGTACGCTACTAAACCGCACTATTCAAGCATTAGACAATATGAATGTAAATAATGCACCTTCAAAAGGTGATCCAAAAGACGGTGACGTTCATGGAGATCCTTCACAAATCCAAGATTTGCAACACTTACCGCTTGCAGAAGTTGTTGAAGGTGCGCAATCTTTAATTGATTCTAAGCCAGAATCTAAGTCAGATTCCAACTCAAATCCTTTAGCTGCTTTTAGCGAGCCTCCAGAGATACGTACGTTAATGACAGTAACGTTTGAACGCGAAAAATTTATTAAACATATTCGTGCGCATGGTTTGCAAAATCCAATAGAAATATATAAGCAATCTAATGCAACAATGAGCATGCACGAAGACTACACTTTAGGCTCAGTAGAAGCATCATTCGATATGCACGATACTTGCTTCGCGCCTAGAGGAGCGCAAGAAGAGCCTGAATTTTCCGACACAATATTTAGCGAAGAACAAGAAGAAATACTTGGAACATCACACGCACAAGGCTTATCAATTCAACGAGAAGACCTTTTGCAGCAAGCTGTTACAGACTTCCACCATATTGCATCTCAGCCAATTCAAACAACAGCAGAAAAAGCTAGAGAGGCAATGAATATTATTGAGCAAATTGCAGATCCTGAGCTTAGTGAAAAAGCAGACAGTGTAACAAGAGCTCTTATTGACGAAACAGACATACCTGAACTTTCATTCAAAGCTTCGCAAAGCATACGAAACATGCGTATTCGAGTCCAAGAGCAGCTTATGGAAGGCGATATTAGCACTGCAATAGAAGAATACGAGAAAAATATTGCTAAATTCGACTCAATGTTTTCCGTAGAAAATGTTGTTCCACGCTACTTTAACTCTTATGCGGAAAGAGTTGTGTACAATCACATATTTGCAACACCAGAAGAGCATACACTACTTATTCCAGACGGATTGTTCTACGCGCACATGGAGTTAGCAGACTTACTTTCGCAATTAAATAAGCATGAGGCTGCATTAAAGCACTTAAATACGATGGTTGCGTACGCTCCAACATACGCACTATCTCACTTAAAGCTTGCGGCAGAATTATCTCAAAAAGAAGACTGGCCATCTGTTATAGCAGCATGCTTAAACGCTTTGAGAGTATCTTTCGACAAAGATGATGCAGCATTCGCATACTATCGACTAGCGTACGCTGCATGGATGCAAGACAGGTTTGCACTCGCTGCAAGCGCGTATCGTATGGCTGATTATTTAGCCCCAGGAAGAATAGAACCATTGCAAATGGAACTAGAAGAACTGCTATCTAGAATGCGCTCGCAGTGTTATAAAGCTCCGGCTAATATGGACGATGTGAAGCAGAATTTTATGAATGACGATATTCCTGTTTGGCCAAATATTGAAGCCAGCCATATTATTGGTAAAGCTGCAAAACTTACGGTTGATGAAGGAATGTTTGTTATTGCAAGAACTTTGTGCGTTGCTAATATTCGCATGACTTCAAACGAAGATTTGGAAGGTGCTGTGCAATCTCAATTCTTGCGTTCACTAAATGCTTAAAATGCTAAATAGAGTAGTGGGTTACGCTAAATATTTGGGTTGAAAGGGGATTTTATGAGTGCTGCTTACAATGATGCAGCGTCACAAAGCTCTCAATGGACGCTTTTTGACGATTTTGATGAGCAAGCTGTAACTGATGAAGCGCACTCTAATGCTCATATCTGGAATCCTAATGTTGACACAGATGAGTGGATTCATAAACTAGAACCTACCGATGCGGACGCTTTAGCTCTTTCAAGTCTACAGCCTACATCTCTTACTACTGAACAGGCTGCACGCCTGTGGGCAAAATTAGCAGCGTGGGCGCAATCTGATCAAATTGCCTACTATGTTGAAGATGCTCCAACAAGCTCGGATGCAGCTTATGATGCGCGTATACGAGCATTGAGTGCTCTGGAATCAGCTTTTCCAACACTTGACACTCCGCAATCTCCAACGCACCGCGTAGGTGGAACTTTTTCCAACGATTTTACTTCTGTAAAACATCCTTCGCGAATGATGAGTTTGGATGACGTGTTTTCTATTGACGAATTACACGATTGGTACAACAGTGTTCTTCGAGATTTGCAATGGCCTGAATCCAAGCCGCTTCCTATGACATGCGAAGTAAAAATTGACGGTCTTGCGTTAAATCTTATTTACAGAAACGGCACTCTTGAGCAGGGGCTTACTAGAGGAGATGGAGTCACAGGCGAAGATATTTCTCTTAATGTTAGAACGATTGAGGCAATACCAACTCAGCTTCATGCTGAAAATCCTGAAGATATTCCTGAATTTGTTGAAATTCGCGGCGAAGTTTTTATGAAATGGGCTGATTTTCGTAAGCTTAATGAGGAGCAGGAAGACGCTGGAAAAGCAGCTTTTGCAAATCCTAGAAACGCTGCTGCAGGTTCGCTTCGTCAAAAAGATCCGCGCATTACCGCAACTCGTCATTTAAGCTTCTTCGCGCACGGCTTGGGGGAACTTCGTTGGAAATCAAACTCAAGTCATGCTAATAGTGAAACAACTTTTAACCAGTCTGACGCATACAATTTTTACAAACAGTGGGGTGTTCCAGTTTCTCCATACACGCGTAGAGTAACTAATTTTGCCGAAATACAAGACATGATTGATTATTATGGCGAACATAGGGCAAATATTTTGCACGCATTGGATGGAATTGTTGTAAAGGTTGATGACCGCGCACTGCAGCGCAATCTTGGAGCAACTTCAAGAGCCCCAAGATGGGCTATTGCATATAAGTATCCTCCTGAGGAAGTTAACACTTATTTGAAGGATATTGTTGTTCAGGTTGGAAGAACAGGAAGAGTTACGCCTGTAGCAATTCTTGAGCCTGTAACTGTTGCAGGTTCTACTATTTCTAGAACAACTCTTCATAACGCTTACGAAGTTGAGCATAAAAACGTGCTTATTGGCGATACTGTTGTGGTTCGAAAAGCTGGAGATGTTATTCCTGAATTAGTTGGGCCTGTTTTAAAAGCACGAGAAGGCCGTGAAAACCAATTACGAAAATTTGTTATGCCTGAGTATTGCCCTTCTTGCGGAGCAAAATTAGCTCCAGCAAAACAGGGAGATAAAGATATTCGCTGTCCTAATGTGGAAAACTGCCCAGCTCAGCTTACTGAACGTATTATTCACCTGGCTTCTAGGCAGGCTTTTGATATTGAGAATTTGGGAGATAACGCCGCTTTAGCTCTTACAAATCCTGAAGATTCTAGGCCATCTACCGCTGAAGTTTACTGCCCGGATATTGATAAGATTGTGGTTCAAAGAGGCTCAATGCAGCAGCCTTATGTTCCTCCTGCTAATTTAACGTTACCTAAGCCTCAAATTCCTGTGCTTAAAAGCGAATCTGGAATTTTTAGCATAACAGCTAACGATTTACAAAATGTTATGGTTTGGAAGGAAATTCCGCTTGTTGAAGAATGGCAAGAAGTAGGAAAAGACGGAAAATTAAAAAAGCATACTCGAAAAATTGGGGGATCTGGTCTTTGGAGGCAAGTGCGAGCATTCTGGACGCGCACAATTGAAGCAAAATTTGCTGAATCTTCTAGCCAAAACATTGATGCTGAAGCTTTGGATCAGAACAGTGAATTTGATTCTAAATATCCAGAATTCCAGGTTCCAAAAGATGCTCGAGTAGTTTTTTGGAAAGCTAAACGAGCTTCAAATAATGCAAAAGATACAATTAACGTTCCGTGGTACACAAGACCATCGGAAACTACTCGTAGCATGCTTGAAGAAATAGCTCAAAAAGGCAAAAATGCTGCACTGTGGCGCGTTTTGGTTGCACTTTCTATTCGTAGACTAGGTCCACCAACAGCGCGTCTTATAGCGGCAAAATTAGGATCTTTAGAAAATATTGCAAATACTTCAGTTGAAGAACTTACTCAGATTGATGGCGTTGGTCCAGAAATTGCTCAAGCTGTTTATGACTGGTTTAAGCAAGCAAAAGATAGTAGCAACTGGAGATTTGAAGTTTTGCACGCTTGGCAAGAAGCAGGGGTGGTCGGGAAAGTTGAAACATCATCCCTTGCTCAAACTCTAGCTGGTAAAACTGTTGTTGTAACAGGATCTTTGCAAGGCTTTAGTAGAGATGAAGCAAAGGAAGCAATAGTGTCTCGAGGCGGTAAAGCTTCAGGATCAGTTAGTAAAAACACGTACTGCGTAATTTTGGGAGAAAATGCTGGTTCTAAAGCAACCAAAGCTCAGGAACTTTCTATTCCAATGCTTAACGAAAAGCAATTTAGTGTTCTTTTGGAAACTGGAAGCGTGGAAGAAGCTCTACAAAAAGCTAGCGAAAATTCTCTTGATATTAATGACTAAGGAATCATAACATAAATGAACACGAGCGAACTCGAAACACGCGTTTACGATTTGCTGGGTAGCGTTATTGATCCAGAATTAGGCCGTTCAGTTACAGAACTAAATATGGTAACTGGCGTTAGTGTTAGTGAAGCTGAAAATTTAGATGCTTCTAAACCAGTTTATAACGTAAGAATAAAGCTTGAACTTACTGTACCAAACTGCCCATTGGCTGAAATTATTACAGAACGAGTAAAAGAAGCTGTATCTAAATATCCTCAAGCAACTCTTATAGCGCATGTTACTTCTAGCGCAATGAGTAAAGATAAGCTAGAAAAACTAGTAGAAGATTTGAAGGCTGAGCGCAGAGAAAATCCTTTTAACAAAGCTGGTACGCGTACGAAAATTTTTGCTATTGCTTCAGGAAAAGGCGGCGTTGGAAAATCTTCTATAACCGCTAATTTGGCCGCAACTTTTGCAGCTTTAGGATACGACACTGCAGCAATCGACGCGGACGTATACGGTTTTTCTTTGCCGCGCATGTTTGGAGTAAACTCTCAGCCAACTAATCTTAACGGCATGCTTATGCCAGTTGTCTCTTGGGGAGTAAAGCTTATTTCAATCGGCATGTTTGCTGGAACTGATCGTGCTATTTTGTGGAGAGGACCGCGTTTACAGCGTTCGCTAGAACAGTTTCTTTCAGACGTTTGGTGGGGAAGTCCAGATGTTCTTTTGCTTGATTTAGCACCTGGTACAGGAGATATGGCACTTGCTGTGGCTCAAACTTTACCAAACGTTGAGCTTGTTGTTGTTACAACACCTCAACCTAGTGCGTCGGATGTGGCGGTTAGGGCAGGTCTTATGGCTTTGCAAATTCCTGTGAGCGTTCGAGGAGTTGTTGAAAATATGAGCTGGTTTGAAAATAATGGCGAGCGCTTGGAAATATTCGGCTCCGGAGGCGGAAAAAGAGTTAGCGAACAGCTTTGTGAAGCTCTTCATACTAATGTTCCTCTTTTAGCTCAGCTTCCTCTTGACCCAACTCTTAGAGAAATTGGCGAAGCAGGACGTCCTGCGGTTCTAAACGAAGATGGCAAGTTAGATAATTCACAGCTTGCTAATACTTTTGTGCAACTTGCTAAATCTTTAATGGAAGAATCTAATCAAAAATAAATATGGGGCCGCTTGATTTTTCAAGAAACCCCATATTGTTATTTAATTTATAAAACTAATTACTTAACAGCATTAAGCCACTGTTCTTTAGTTGCTTTTTCAGCTTCCAACTTAGCTTTACGCTTCTTGTCGGTTTCTTTAGCAATAGCAGCGTTAAGCTCTTCGAGCTGCGCTTCCAATTGCAAAGCAAAGCTGGACTTACGAGCGTTAGCTTCAGGATCAGCATCTCTCCAAGCAGCCTCTTCAACAGCCTTAATCTTCTTATCAACATCATTCAAGCGAGCCTCAATGCGACGCATATCTTCTCGAGGAACAAAGCCAATTGCATCCCACTCTTCTTGAATTTCAGACAAAGCTTTACGAGCCTTCTTAGCAGCTTCCTCATTTTCTACAGGCAGCAACGCTTCTGCTTTTACAAGCAAAGCTTCCTTCTTAGCGAGATTCTCATGCTCTCCAGCATTCAACTTTTCGCGATCAGCCTGTCGAGCATGGTAGAAAGCGTCAGCAGCCTCACGGAACTTAGCCCACAAAGCATCATCGTGCTGACGTCCAGCATTGCCAGCCTTCTTCCAACGATCCATCAAAGCGTTAAACTTAGTAGAAGTTTCACGCCAGTCAGTTGAATCCTTCAAGCTTTCAGCTTCAGCAATAATTGCTTCCTTAAGCTGCTTAGCATTATTGCGAACATGTTCACGCTCCTTAACCCAGGAGTTACGAGCTTGGGAGAATGCGGAACGAGCCTTAGAGAAACGCTGCCACAAAGCGTCTGCATCAGCCTTATTCAAATGAATAGTAGTGCGCTGATGTTCCTGCCATTCGTCGAAAAGAGAGCGAAGCTTATCGTTAAGCTCGCGCCAATTTGTTGAATCGCCCATTTTAGCAACCAACGCTTCAGCACGCTCTACAATATTTGAACGCTCTTTCAAAGCTTTTTCAAGAGCCTCTTTACGGGCTTTTGCAATTTCTTCTTTCTTTTCATCTCCCTTTGCTTTAAGCTCGGCGTGTCGCGCACGCAAAGCAGCAAGGTCACCAACGGCTGCAGGCTCAGCTAATTCTTCTTGCAAAGTGTTAAGCGTTTCATCAATTTCCTTCACCTTTACGTTGGTTGATTCCAACCTTTTAGCGAATAAATCGAGCTTAATTTTCAAATCAAGGTAGCGGTGAATATAGAAAGTCAATGCTTCTTCAGGAGTGCCAGTGGAGTATTGACCAACCTCACGTTCAGTACCATTTTCAGTAACATAAACAGTGCCATTTTCATCAACACGGCCAAAGGTTTTTGCGGATTTAATATCCTCTTCGCTATAAGAAATAGTTGGTGCTTGAGCAACAACACGAGTCTTATGCGCGAAGCTCGCAGGCGATGGAGCAAGTGGCTTTGGCGTGGTAGTAGTTTTAGTAGTTTCTTCAGGTTTAGTCTGTTCGGTCACGGTCGACTCCTTACAGCAGATGCACGGTAACAATGTTACGAATAAGTATGACGGTAAGCCATGATTTTTCCGCAACACCACCTATTATAGTGGACATGGTACAAGGCTCATCTATATCAGGTTTCCCTGAATGGCTTCCTAGTGAACGCGCTGTTGAACAGCGAGTAGTAGATACACTTCGAGAAGTCTTTGAACTAAACGGTTTTATTGGCATAGAAACACGCGCCGTAGAGCAGGGTTCAAGTTTGCTGAAAAAAGGCGAAACAAGTAAAGAAATTTATTTATTGTCAAGATTGCAAGAAGTTGGTCACGAATCTGACACACCCGTGGAAGAACGAATTGGCTTGCATTTTGATTTAACAGTTCCGCTTAGCCGTTACGTTGTTGAACATACTGGAGATTTAACGTTCCCGTTTAAACGCTGGCAAATGCAAAAAGTTTGGCGAGGGGAGCGTCCTCAAGAAGGTCGTTTCCGCGAGTTTGTGCAAGCGGATATTGATGTTGTTGGCAACGGAGAGCTTCCTTCTCATTACGAAGTTGAATTGCCTTTGGTTATGGTTGAAGCTCTCGAGCGATTGAGAGAATTTGGTTTACCAAAAGCTACAGTTCACGCAAATAATCGTAAGCTTTCTGAAGGTTTTTACCGCGGTATTGGTTTAACAGATATTGAGGGTGTTCTTCGCGAAATCGACAAGCTAGACAAAATTGGTGCAGAAGAAGTATCTAAACTTCTTATAAAAGAGTGCGGAGCTAATGAGTCTCAAGCTGCTGCCTGCTTAGAATTAGCTGAGCTTACTGCAAAAACTGGGGAAGAACTAAAGTCCAGCTTTGAATCTTTATGCAATAAACACAATATTTCTACGAGCGAAGATAACGAATCGTATGCCTTAGCTACAGAAGGTGTTGAAACGCTCGCAATGATTGTTGACGAAGCTGCACGCATTCGCCCGGGCGCTGTTGTTGCAGATTTGAAGATTGCTCGAGGACTTGACTACTACACTGGTTCCGTTTATGAAACTTTCCTTGATAATGCAGCATCTTTAGGCTCTATTTGCTCCGGCGGACGCTACGATAATCTTGTTTCTCAAGGCAAAAAGAAGTATCCAGGCGTAGGTCTTTCTATTGGATTGTCTCGCTTGGTTTCTTACATGCTTCATAGCGCCGGCGCTACAGTTTCTAGAGTTTCTCCTGCAGCAGTAATGGTTGCAGTTTGGAATGAAGAAGATCGTCCCGCATGCAACGAGATTGCTAGAAAGCTTCGCGAACGCGGTATTTCAGCTGATGTTGCACCAACTGCAGCAAAACTCGGTAAGCAAATCAAGTATGCAGATAAGCTGGGTATTCCTTACGTATGGTTCCCAGCAGACAGCACAGATTCTGAATCCAGCCATGATGAAGTAAAGAACATTATTACGGGAGAGCAAGTTTGCGCAGACGCTACGTCTTGGCAGCCAGATGATGCATATGCACATCAAACTGTTTCTTGCGCTCAATAATTGCGATTTGCTTTTAAAGATTTGCGATTTGAGATTTGCTTTTTAAGATTTTAATATTTGAAAGCGCGATTCATGCGCTAAACTATTAAAGTCAAAACAAAAATTAACAAAATTATTCAAACAAGGAAGTGGACTTATGAGCCAGACGGCGTATCGCACACACCATGCCGTTGAAGTGACTGAGACATTAGTTGGACAAAATGTAACCATTGCTGGTTGGGTTGATCGTCGCCGCGACCACGGTGGCGTTGCCTTTGTTGATGTCCGTGATAACACAGGCCTGGTGCAGGTTGTTATTTATGATGAGGAAACTGCACGCCCGCTTAGAAGCGAGTTTGTTGTGCAGGTAACAGGCGAGGTTCGCTTGCGTCCGGATGGTAATGAAAACGACCACTTAGCAACCGGTAAAATTGAGATTGTTGCTCAAACTGTTACAATTCTCGCTAAATCCGACGCTCTTCCATTCCAAGTTTCTACAGCTTTGGAAAACGAGTCCGAAAACAAGCTACCTAGCGAAGACGTACGTTTGAAGTACCGTTATCTTGATTTGCGCCGTCCATCAATGCAGCGAAATCTAAAGCTTCGCTCAAACATGGCTAAGGCTGCGCGCCACGCTTTGGAAGATATGGACTTTACAGAAGTAGAAACACCAACGTTTATTAAGTCCACTCCAGAAGGTGCTCGCGATTTTGTTGTTCCAGCACGTTTGGTTCCAGGATCTTGGTACGCACTTCCACAGTCTCCTCAGCTATTAAAGCAGTTGCTTATGGTTTCTGGTGTTGAGCGCTACTATCAGCTTGCTCGTTGCTATCGCGATGAAGACTTCCGCGCAGATCGCCAGCCTGAGTTCACTCAGCTAGATATGGAGATGAGCTTTGCAAGCCAAGAAGATGTTATGGCTATGGCAGAGCGCGTTATTGCCGCTATTTGGAAGGAAGCTGGCCACGAAATCACTCTTCCTTTGCCTCGAATCACTTGGCAGGAAGCAATGGATAAGTACGGTTCAGATAAGCCAGATTTGCGTTTTGGAAACCCACTTATTGAGTTGACTGACTTCTTTAAGAACACTCCATTCCGAGTATTCCAAGCTCCTTACGTTGGTGCTGTGCTATTTAAGGGTGGCGCCGAAACTCCTCGTCGTCAGTTTGACGCTTGGCAGGATTGGGCTAAGCAACGTGGTGCTAAGGGCTTAGCTTACGTAGTCTTCGGTGAAGATGGCGAGCTTAAAGGCCCTGTTGCTAAGAATCTTAGCGAAGAAGAGCGCGCAGGTTTGAAGGAAGCTGTTGGTGCAGAAGACGGCGACGCAGTATTCTTTGCAGCAGGCAGCCGTGAGTCTTCCCAGCTTTTGCTTGGTGCAGTGCGCGTTGAACTTGCTAGCCGCGCAGGATTGCTTCACCCAGATGAGTTTGCTTTCACTTGGGTTGTTGACTTCCCATTGTTTAAGCGCACAGATGATCCAGACGATGATGATGTTGCAGTTGGCCATTCTAAGTGGACTTCTATGCACCATCCGTTCACAATGCCATCTGCTGATTGGATTGACAAGTTCGATAAAGACCCAGAGCATGCAATGAGCGATTCTTACGACATTGTTTGCAACGGTAACGAGATGGGCGGCGGTTCTGTTCGTATTCATCGCGACGATATTCAAGATCGCGTGCTTGACGTTCTTGGAATCGACAAGGCCGAAGCTGACGAAAAGTTTGGATTCTTGCTTGAAGCTTTCAAGTATGGTGCTCCACCTCACGCAGGTATTGCTTTGGGTTGGGATCGTACTGCTGCAATTTTGGCAGGAGCAAGCTCGATTCGCGACGTAATCGCCTTCCCTAAGGCTGGCGGCGGTCGCGATCCTCTAACTGGCGCTCCAGCTCCAATTTCTGACGAACAGCGCGCAGAAACTGGCGTAGACTACGATCCTGAAGAAGAAGAGTAAATAAAATCTACTCTTAACTTATTGTTACGAAGCCGTTGATTGTTGATTTAATAATCCTCAATCAACGGCTTTTTGTAACCTAAGAGTAACAAAACGTAACGGTGGCGATAAATAACCGTAACACAGCTTGGCTAGACTTCTTTTTATGGATAAGCAAGTATCAAAGTCAGATCCAAACGCCGAGGATATGACTAATAGCACTTCTAAAGTGCTCAAAGCGGCAAATCCCCTTGTAGAATTAAGCCATGTCGAAAAGCATTTCGGAAAACTACATGTGCTTAAAGATATTAATCTCACTGTCAATAAAGGCGAAGTTCTCGTTATTATTGGCCCATCCGGTTCTGGAAAATCAACGATGTGCCGTACAATCAACCGTCTTGAAACAATTGATTCGGGAGATATTCGCATAGATAGCAAGCCACTTCCACAGGAAGGCAAAGAGCTTGCATCCTTGCGCGCAGAAGTTGGAATGGTATTCCAGTCATTTAATCTTTTTGCAAATAAAACAATACTCGAAAACGTTACTCTTGCACCAATGAAAGTTCGTCACATGGATCAGCAAAGCGCTGAAACTCTTGCCATGGAATTACTTACTAGGGTAGGAGTAGACAATCAGGCCAATAAAATGCCTTCACAACTTTCAGGCGGGCAGCAGCAGCGCGTAGCAATCGCTCGAGCGCTAGCAATGCAACCAAAAGTTATGCTTTTTGACGAACCAACTTCCGCACTTGACCCAGAAATGGTTAACGAGGTACTGGATGTTATGGTTGAGCTTGCAAAAGATGGCATGACAATGATTTGTGTTACGCACGAAATGGGCTTTGCTCGTAAAGCTGCTGACAGAATTGTGTTTATGGCCGATGGTCAAATCCTCGAACAGGGTACTCCAGAAGAATTCTTCGAGAATCCAAAAACTGATCGAGCAAAAGATTTCCTTTCCAAGATTCTTACGCACTAATAGCGCTTTTTTCAATTTCGTTTTAGCTTAAACGCCAAAACATGCGAAAACAGTTCTTATGAAGGGAAAAGATATGAAAATATTACATAATCGCATTTTTCGTGCGATACTAGCGATGCTTTGTACCGTATGCTGCGTTATGCCGCTTACAGCTTGCGATCGTAGCGATGGTAAAAAAGTAATACGCATTGGTATTAAATTCGATCAGCCTGGTATGGGTTTCAAAAAAGCAGGAACTTACGTTGGCTTTGACGTTGACGTTGCTAAGTATGTTGCCAAAAAGCTCGGCTATTCAGAAGATCAAATCGTATGGAAAGAATCACCATCTAAGCAGCGTGAAGCAATGCTTCAAAACGGTGATGTCGATATGATTGTTGCATCATATTCCATTACTGACGCTCGCAAGAAAATGGTTTCATTTGCAGGACCTTACTTTATTGCCGGACAAGATTTACTAGTTCGCAAAGATGAGCATAAGGTGAGTGGCCCGAACGATTTAGATGGTAAGCGTTTATGCTCAGTATCTGGTTCAACGTCTGCAATAGTTATTAAAGAGAAGTACTCTTCAAAGGTACAACTTATGCAACAGCCAGGCTATGCTGAATGTGCAACTGCATTATTCTCAGGCATTGTGGATGCTGTAACTACTGACGATATTATTCTTGCTGGCCTAGCTACAGCTTCTAGAGGTCGTTTAAAGCTTATTAGTAAACCATTTACCGCAGAATATTACGGAATTGGCATCAAAAAAGGAAATACTAGCTTAGCTAAGAAAATTAACGCCGCCTTAAAAGAAATGATTCATAACGGATCTTGGAAGCGAGCTCTAGACGATAATTTGCGCGGAACTGGTTTTAAGCCAAACGCAAAGTATAATCCGCCAATTCCTCAAGAGGGGGAGATGTAATATGCAAGATTTCGTGCAACTTTTTACCTCCTACAATATTCCAGGAGCATTCTTGGTCAATATTGAAATCACCTTATGGAGTGTACTGTTTTCAACAATAATTGGTGTAATACTTGTTACGATGCGCATTTGCCCTGTGGCTTCTTTACGCATGGTTGCAACTGCCTACGTTGAGCTTTTTAAAAACATGCCTCTTACAATCATCATGGTTTTCATGGTGTTAGGCGTGTACGCTCAGCTTAAGCTTGGTTTCTCACCAATTTTTGAAGTGAATTTCTTCTGGCTTGCAATTGCTGGATTATCACTATATACGGCAGCGTTTGTGTGCGAATCTTTAAGATCCGGACTTAACACTGTTCCTGTTGGTCAAGCTGAAGCCTGCCGCGCTCTTGGATTAAACTTCTTCCAGTCGGCAACGCAAGTGATTTTGCCACAAACATTCTGCGGATCTGTAGCACCTTTGGGTAACACTTTTATTGCATTGCTTAAAAACTCTACAGTTGCTGCAGCAGCATCTGTTGCAACAGAAACTTCAACAATGATGAGCGAAATGATTGAGAAGCATGCGGATTTAATCGTACCAATCTTCTTAATATTCGCCTTAGGATACATCATCCTCATTATTCCTATTGGAATTTTGACAACGTATCTGTCTAACAAGCTTGCTGTAAGAAGGTGATAGTGATGGCTAAACAACGTGAACAATCATTATTATTTGACGCTCCAGGTCCTAAAGCTCTTAGGAAGATTCGAGTAGCAAATATTATTGCAGCCTGCGTGTTTGCTGTATTCGTTATTGCTGTACTAATGCGACTTAGCAATCCACCAGAAGGAGAAAACCAGCTTTCTTGGGTATTGTGGAATCCAGCTATTGAATCTGAAGCATGGGTTGATTTCTATCTTCCAGGATTATGGATGACTTTGAAAGCTTCCATGCTTGCTGTAGTAGGTTCCATAATATTCGGCTTATTCTTTGGATTGTGCCGTCTTTTACCTAATTTCATTATTCGTAGTATTTCTGCAGTAATAGTTGAGTTCTGCCGAGCCGTACCAGTATTAATGCTTATGATTTTCTTGTGGAGAGCATTTGCACTTTCTGGCATGAAAGAGGCATCATACTGGGCTGTAGTTCTAGCTTTGATTATGTACAACGGCTCCGTTGTTGCCGAGCTTGTTAGAGCAGGCGTTGGTAATCTGCCAAACGGACAACGCGAAGCTTCGTTAGCATTAGGCTTAAGCGAATACCAATCTCTTACACAAATCGAAATGCCACAGGCTATTATTGCTATGATGCCTGCTGCAGTAACTCAGCTTGTTGTTGTTTTGAAGGATACTGCTCTTGGTTCGATTATTATGTACACTGATTTACTCCAGGAATCTCGTCGACTTGGATCAATGTACTTTAATATTTTGCAAACTTTAAGCGTGGCAGCAGTTATATACTTCCTGATTTGCCTTGCGCTATCTTGGTTTGCAGAATGGCTCCCAGCTCACTTGAAGAATCGCACTGCGGCTCCAACAGAGGCAGACCCTGTTGCACCAATTGCTATTATGGATCCTTCTAACGTGAACCAGATGGCTGTGGCTAACGAGGTTAAGGAATTGCCTTATGGCGGTACTCCTCGTAAGTATCACGTCCATCACCGTGGAACTAACGCTTCTATCCATCATTGGCGTAGAACTCGCTACATACAAGGCTATGATGAGCATCACTTAAAAACTGGCGACGAGACAGAAGGAAATCTTAAGAATGCTCAAAACAATTTTGACAACAAATCAAAAAACAAGCCAAAGGATAATCATAAAGATATTAAAAAAGATAATCCAAAAGCTTAGCTTGTAGCTAAAATTTGTAGCAAAATTTAGGAAGCGTAGTTAGTGACTTTAGTTGCTGACTACGCTTTTTGTAGCTAAACTATTAAGGTCATAAACTATTTATGGCCACATACATACAAGGAGGCTAATACATGGATGGCGCGTTTGAATTGTCCGCTGCAAAGATGCGCGAACAAGGAATGAGCGAAATTGCTATTGAACAATTTGAGCACTTGTATAACGTTTGGAGCGTAAATAAATCTGGGGATAATTCAGGGGAGTTTATTCGCGAAAGCACAATTGAGCCTATTAAAAGCGTTCCAACTTTTCACGAAATTTACGAAACTATTGATCACGATAAAGCAGTGAACGCATTCGCAAAAACAGCGTTTATTAAACTGAACGGCGGTTTGGGAACTTCTATGGGATTGTCTTGCGCAAAATCTTTACTACCAGTTCGCAGACATAAAGCTCGTCAAATGCGCTTTATTGATATTATTATCGGTCAGGTTCTTACAGCACGTCAGCGTTTAGGAGTTGAGCTTCCACTGATTTTTATGAACTCTTTCCGCACTTCTCACGATACTTTGCAAGTTCTAAAACGCAATCGTAAGTTTATTCAGGAAGATATTCCAGTTGAAATTATTCAGCATCAAGAGCCTAAACTTGTTGAAGAAACAGGAGATCCGGTTTCTTACGAAAAAGATCATTGCCTTGAATGGTGTCCTCCTGGACATGGTGATATTTTTTCAACTCTGTGGGAATCTAAATTATTACAAACTTTAAAAGAGCACGGTATTGAGTATTTGTTTATCTCAAATTCCGACAACTTAGGCGCAAGACCTTCAAGAACACTTGCACAGCATTTTGAAAATACTGGCGCTCCAATCATGATTGAAGTTGCAAAACGAACCCAAGCTGATCGAAAAGGTGGGCATATTGTTCGAGATGCTCAAACTGGAAGATTAATGCTTCGCGAAATGACACAGGTTCATCCGGAAGATCGCAGAAGTGCGCAAAGTATTAAAAAGCATCCATATTTTAATACGAATAATATTTGGGTTCGTGTTGACGCGTTGCAAAAAAAGCTGGAAGAACATGATGGAGTTTTGCCACTTCCTGTTATTTGTAACAGAAAAACAGTTGACCCAACTGACGAAACAAGCACTCCAGTAGTCCAATTAGAAACAGCAATGGGCGCTGTTGCATCGCTTTTTGACGAAGCGCTTTGCGTGGAAGTAGACCGTATGCGTTTCTTGCCTGTTAAAACCACAAATGACTTGTTTATTATGCGATCCGACAGATTCCATCTTACTGATTCTTACGAGATGGAAGATGGAAATTACATATTCCCAGATATTGATTTGGATCCACGCTATTACAAGAACATAAACGATTTTAACGAGAGATTCCCATACTCCGTACCAGCTTTAGCTGCTGCAAAATCGGTTACAATTAGGGGAGATTGGACTTTTGGCAACCAGGTATCAATGTTTGCTGACGCAGTATTAGAAGACACTGGTGAGCCAAGTTATGTTCCAAATGGAGAATTTGTTGGACCGCAAGGAATTGAACCAGATTCATGGGTTTAGTATGGCGTGTCGCGAAAAAATGGCGTATTTTCAACGTTGTTTGTGTTTGTGTGAACAAAAAATATAGAATTATTGTAACTTTTTTCAAAAAATGTCCACACGTACCGCAAAACACCATTAAAATAGAAAAGGTTGTGTAATACTGCAGCGCAAATAAAACCGCATTTTGCAAGTTTTGCATGCACTTACACATAAGTAAACAGATTTCAAACATGATACGTGAGGACCAATGGTAGAAGGAAGCAACGGAAGGCGACGTTTTTCCGACAAATGGGGCAAACACGAGCTCGATGTGCTCGCTGTATTGTCTTCCGCATTCCCGCAATGGCTGACTTCGCGGCAAATTGCACAGCGCGTTAAAGCATACGCAGATTCTTATGGTGAGCTTGCTGACCAAGCAGCCAAAGCAGCATTCGCAAAACAATTCCAGCGAGATCGCGCAAAACTAGCTGCTATGGGAATTGCAATCGAGTCTAGGCAGCCTGAATACTCATCGAAGTCCGAAGGTCAAGACTTTGCTTCATATCGTTTGCAATTAGGCGATGAGCCTCGCGTGCGTTTACGTTTTGACCAATCTGAATTGCCAGTGTTAGCAGCAGCAAATTATCTTGCTCGCTCAATGTCTATTTCTTCTATTGAATCGGATCAGCATGAGCAGCAGCGTACTTCTCGCACAGCTCCACGAGTTCCTCAAACTCCTATTCCTGGATTAGGTTTGGATTCTATTGCGCCTGGTTTAGGTACTCAAATGCTTCCTGATTCTTTGGTGAAAGTTATTGATTCTCGTCGTTTTGCAGCAACAGTTGACGTTGACGGAGAACACTTAAATGTTGCTTATACAGATGCAGACGATTTAGCGATGTTTGTGCTAGAGCATCCAGGCTCAAGCGTTGTAAGCCCACAAGAGGCAGTTGACGCTTTCCACCGTCGCTTGCACGCAGCTGTAGATTTTGCAGCATGCAACGAAAATAACAAACTTAATAGCGAAGAAGATAACGAAGCACCTTTGCAAAATACTGAAGCGCAAGATGCTGAAGCAGATAAATCTCACGCAAAGAAAGGCTCATCCTTCCAAACGGGCAGCGAGGTTGACCGTCGTTTGCGTTTGATGCTTTTCTTATCTGCCCATCTTGGAGAAGAATTCCCATTAAACGAACTAGCTGAGCGTTTTATTGGAAAGCCAAAGAATGAGGATGAGCTTCGTCGTTTCGTTACGATTCTTCACAAAGATATTAATACGCTTACTACTGTTTCCGACGATGGCGAAATGGCAGGCAGCCAATTCTTTGACATTGATTGGACTCTTCTTGAAAACGAGGGCATTGTTTCTGCAACAAACTCTTTGGGTTTGGAGCGTCTTGCCGGTATTTCTCAACAGTATTTGAGTATGCTAACTGCATCTGCTAACTATTTGGCACACTCTCTACTGTTGCCAGTTGAGCAGCGAGCGCAAGCTGAATCGTTGTATAAGCGTCTTCGTCGCCACGTGCTTCCAGGCCAAACTCCTTGGCTAAGCTTAACAGGCTACGAAATCGAGCCTCGCAATTGCTCGATTGTGCGTAGTGCTATTAACGCCTCCGCCTTGTTGGATATGGAGTATACCGATGGAGCTGGCCGTATTCGACGCAAAGTTGTGGCTCCTTCGAAAATTTATGTTGATGAAGGCGTTTACTACGTTGCTGTTTGGACTGATGTTGAGAATCAAACACCTGAAGATAAGCGCGAGTTTGTTTCTAAAGATACGACTATTAACAAGGCAAATGGCTTACCTCGAATTTGGCAGGTGCTTCGCGTAGCTAGAATCGAGCGTGCGGAAGTTGTGGAGCCTGTGTCTAAATTAGAAATTCCAGACGTTCCAGTTAGCGAGCTTCGTAAGTGGAGTTTTGACAATGGTACTGAAACCTGCTTCACTACTGACGAAACAGAGCTTAATTTCTTAAAGAATTTATCTGGAGCTACTATTAAACCTTGCGGAAACGGAGTTGAGGTTCATCTTACGGTTTCTTCAGATTCTTGGTTCGTTGCATTCTGTATTGCTCATGCTCGCCACATTACTGCTGTTGCTCCAGAAACATTGCGCAGTATGATTATTGCCCGCGCACAGCGTGAATTAAGCGTTAATCACGCTGATAGCACGAACTCGGAGGAGTAATATGCCATGGTGGATTTGGCTAGTCATTACAGTGTTTATGCTGTGCATGATTGCCGCCGGAGTAGTGGTAGTTGTTTTAAGCGCAATAAAACTAGCTAGGACTTGCGTTAACTTTACAGATAGTGCAGCCTCTAAGTTTGAAGCTTTGAACGAGTCTAATGAAAACGACGACGAGCCTAAAGATCCTCTTTTTACTCTGCCTATTCAAAAAGCTGCAGAACGTTATGAAAAAACCAGAGAAAAAGTGCTTGAACGCCATCAAAAAATTCGCGAAAATCATCGTAAAATATGGCAGCACTGGGATGAAAAATCTCTTCGAGAAGAAGATATTAAACTATAAAGCTCATAAAACAATTTGAACAATAAAGATAGAGCGGGGCATATTTTGCATAATTCACAAACAGATAACTGCAAAAATGGTGACGTTTTATTGTCTCCTGCTCAACGTTTTGCTGCTTTTCGTGAAGTTATTAAGCATGAGCGTTCAATGGCCGCAGATTTTGAGCGTTCTTTGCCTTTTGATTTAGACGATTTTCAGCGTGAAGCAATTGATGCGCTGGAAGCTGAAAATAATGTTTTAGTTGCTGCTCCTACAGGTGCAGGAAAAACCGTTGTTGCAGATTTTGCAGTATTTTTAGCTCAACAGCGTAACGTAAAAGCCTTTTACACTACGCCAATAAAAGCTTTAAGTAATCAAAAATATCATGATTTTTGCGAACAGTACGGTTCTAAAAATGTTGGTTTACTAACAGGAGACACATCTGTAAATCCTGAAGCAGATATTGTTGTTATGACAACTGAAGTTTTGCGCAATATGCTGTATGAAAACTCTATTACGCTTAATTCTCTTGGCTTTGTAATTCTTGACGAAATTCATTATCTTGCAGACAAATTCCGTGGCGCAGTTTGGGAAGAAGTTATTATTCACCTTCCTAAAACAGTGAAAATCATTGGTTTATCTGCAACAGTTTCTAATGTGGAAGATTTTTCCTCCTGGCTTGAATCTGTGCGTGGAACAACACATTTGGTTGTAGATGAGCACAGGCCTGTACCTCTTGAAAGACATGTTGTTATTCAGGAAGATGGCAGAACTGAGCCTGAATTATTGGATTTATATGATCGCGACAATAAAGGAAACGAAACTAAACGCGTAAATCCTGCATTAACTAGGAAACTTAACGAATGGGAGCATCGCGCTCGTAGACGCCAGGATTCATACAGTGACAGCAAATACCGTTATAGAAAAGGCAAAAAGCGTGTTGTTAGAAGGGGAGTGGCCGAGTCAGATAAATCTACTCGCCGACATACTCCTAAACGTTGGGCTGTTATTGACGAATTAGATTACTTAGGGATGCTTCCTGGAATTTACTTTATTTTTTCTCGTTCAGGCTGCGATCAGGCTGTTCAGCAATGCTTGAATGCTGGATTAATTCTTACTTCCGATGATGAAATGTATGAAATTCGCAAAATCGTTGACAGCATGGTTGCAAATCAACTTTCAAAAGAAGACTTGCATGCACTTTCTTTTGAAAGATTCAGGTTTTCACTTGAACAAGGTTTTGCAGCTCATCATGCTGGAATGATTGCATTATTTAGACATATTGTTGAAACACTATTTGAACGCGGACTTATTAAAGTTGTTTTCGCAACAGAAACACTAGCTTTGGGCTTAAATATGCCTGCAAGAAGCGTTGTAGTAGAAAAGCTAGTAAAGTTTGATGGCACAGGTCATGTTCCTCTTACTCCAGGCGAATTTACGCAGCTTACAGGCCGTGCTGGAAGACGCGGAATTGACGATATTGGTCATGCTGTATTAGTCGATCATGCTGATTTTGTGCCAGCTCAAGCTGCAGCACTTTCTAGTAAGCGCGTGTATCCTTTACATTCAAGCTTCGTACCAACGTTTAACATGGCTGTTAATTTGCTGCATTCAAGCGATGCGGATACTGCTCGCACAACTTTGGATTGCTCATTTGCACAGTGGGAAGCTAATGCTTCAGCCCAACGTTTACATAGTCGTATGAACGAGCTTGAAACAGCTCTTAGTGGATATGAAGAAGCTTTTCACTGTGAACAGGGAGATTTTGCTGATTTTCTTCAGCTGCGCATGAAACTTAAAGAAGCTCAGCATGATCAGCGTCGTAAGCTTAAACACACTTTATTTAAGACGGATGCTGAAAGAAGTGCAGCTTTTAAGAAGCTAGATGACACTATTTCTTTGCTTCGCGAAGAAGAGAGAAAGCATCCTTGTGCTGCATGCCCAGATATTCAACAACATTTACGTTGGGGATACCATTGGATGCGCGAACATAAGGAGCTTGAGCAGGTGCGTGAACGTTATGAATCTCGTACTGGTTCTGTTGCGCGAACTTTTGACCATATTTGTGACGTATTGTACAGTTTGAATTATTTGCAATCTTCCAAAGATAATAACATGCAAAATATTTTATGCCTTACTGATCGCGGACAATTGTTGCGAAGACTATATAATGAACTAGATATTGTTTTTGCTGAGGCGATTTGTGAAGGAATTTTTAATAATCTTACGCCTCTTGAATTATTATCATGCTTATCTGCTTTAGTATACGAATCTAGGGGAGCTTCAGGTGGAGAGCCTAAAAGATACCCGGGTGGTCAAAATGGAGCGGTATTTACAACTGTTTCGCGCATGAAGGATCTATTTATTAGAACAAGCGCATTGTGCGCAAACGCCCATCTTCCAGCTTTAAGACCGCTTGAATTTGGTGCTGTTGATATTATGTACGATTGGGCTCAGGGAGCAGATTTAGCCGACATTTTGCAAAATACAGACAATACTGGAGGCGATTTTGTTCGTCAAGCAAAACGTCTTATTGATTTACTCACCCAGCTTTACGCAGCGGGAGAATATTTACAAGCTATAAGCGGTGTAGATAAAAATCTTGCATCTAACGCTCACGAAGCTGCATTACTTATGAACCGTGGCGTCGTGGCATATTCGGATGTGTAACATGTACAACAGCTAGTCCGTGCAATTAGGTAGTTTTATAAAGTACTAAATAAGGAGATACTATGGCAGAACGCAGTTTACGCGGTATGAGCATTGGTGCAAAATCTTTGGAATCTGACGATAATGTAGATTTTGCTGCACGCGAGGATGTTGCATATGTGTGCCCAAAGGGTCACCGCACAATACTTCCTTTTGCTCAAGGTGCTGATGTTCCTGAAGAATGGGAGTGCCGCTGCGGTTCAATTGCTCATCGCGAAGGCGAAGACGACCGTCCTGACGACGATTTTAACAAGCCGTCTCGCACACACTGGGACATGTTGCTTGAACGCCGTAGTGAAGACGAATTGAAGACTTTACTAGATAAGCGTTTGAAAATGCATCACGAAGGCTGGATTCCTGACTATGAGTGATTGCTCGATGAACTCGAGAAAAATCTCACGAAATGTTGTGCTATTAGATCTTGATGGCACTTTAACAAAGTCTGACGTAGGCATTATTACCTGCGCTAAGCTTGCTTTGAAAGAATTAGGTCAGCCTATTCCTGACGATGCTGAAATGCAACGTTTTATAGGACCGTCTATTTTAGAATCCTTCCAGAGAATTAAAGTTCCTGAAAATCTGCAGATGCAGGGTCTTGCTATTTATCGCAAATATTATTCTGAGATTGCTACATTTGACGATCCGAACGTTCCTGGAAGCAAAATCCCAGGTTGTTTGCTCAATAAAGTATACGATGGTATTCCTGAGCAGCTTATTAAATTACGCAAAGCAGGTTTTTATTTGGCAACCGCATCATGCAAGCCTGAATATCAAATGAAACCTATTTGCGATTATTTCGGATTTAATAATCTTATTGACGGAATTTATGGCGCAAGTCGGGATATGTCTCGTATTACTAAAGCGCAAGTTATTCGATACGTTTTTGATGAGATTGGCTATGATCCAGCTAAAGGCGACAGAGCACTTATGGTTGGCGACCGTTGGACTGATGCTGACGGCGCAAAAGAATGCGGATTAGATTGCTTGGGATGCGCTTGGGGTTACGCTGAACCTGGTGAGCTTAAAGCACACGGATCTTACAGGATTATTGACAACGTAAGCGAATTAAGCACAACAGTTTTAGAATATTTCGCTTAACTTATTATTTAATAATACTTTTGTAAGACGCGCGACATTTTCTTTACATTACTGTGTAGTTTATGTAGTTTGAGTTTATTGTTTGAGTGTATTTACTTGATATATTTATCCGATAATGTACGTTATGTCAAATTAGATCAGAATACGCAAACAGAAGCAGTAAAATCTCACCTAATTTACAGCCCTAGCACTATTGCAAAATAATCTATTCTTTTAAGTTTCTGTATGAACAAAATATCATTGTAGAAACGTTTGCAAGAATAAGCACGATAATAATTACGTATGAAGGAATCAAAGTTGAGTCCGTTAATAAGAAATAATTATTGTAAACAAATCCAAAATCGCGAACAAAATGCAAAAGCATGTATGCAATCATCGCACACGGCAACCCACAACAATGCGTAATAACAATGTTCCAAGGTATTAAGCGAACCGAATTTTGCTTATTTATATTTGATTTAGAATAAGCATTTTTTTGAGATCTTACTAAAAAACGTAAGCAAGCAAATAGACTATATGAGAACAACGCTACTGATGCAAACCAGAACATAATAATAGCGATACTAACAGCTACAAGCATGCCTATCCCCACGTTTCTTGAACGAGATTCCAAGAACTATGCTTATTCAACGACGTTTTTGTAAGAGATGATTTTAAATTAGATTTAGATGCAGATTTGCCAGAAATTTTCTTGTTGTATTCTGTTTTAGTATTTTCAGAAGATGCTTCTAAAGCTAAATCATCTTCTACACGCGCCACAATACGCCCAACAGCAATAGCAAATACAGCGAAACCAGAAGCAAGCATACGACGCATATTTTCTTGATTATCATCACATTCTTGAACAGACTGTCCGTCGCAAATAATCGTCATATTGCGCAAACGATCCTCAGAATAACGATTGAGAAAAATAATAGCAGTCGTAACATTTACTAAATTTACGCCAGCATCAAGCAGCCTTTTAGCAACCGCCATAATCGCAATATCCTTAAAAGAATACAAACGACGAGAACCAGATCCATTAGATGCATGAATCGAAGGCTCTATAATGCTTTTACGCGCCCAATAATCTAACTGCCGGTAAGTAATACCAGCAACCTTCATAGCAACGCTACCACGATATCCTAGCTGATCAGATGATAGCGAAAAACCAAAAAGCTCCCCCTGAACAGCATAAGAAGAATTATCGGAAGAATTATCGGACTGTAACTGCGTCATGAGCGAAAAATACCAGTCGGAATTTACCAATCATGATTTCATCACCATTATGAAGCACAGCTTCATCCACTCTTTCACGATTTACGTAAGTTCCGTTCAAGCTTCCAGCATCAATAATGCTAAAGACGCCGTTAACGCGCTTAAACACTGCGTGAGAGCGAGAAACAGTTGAATCATCGAGCAAAATATCAGCATGTGAATCGCGACCAACTGACACCAAATCCTCGTCAAGAAGATAACGAGAACCGGACACCGCTCCCCTAGTTGAAATCAACAATGCGGTTCCAGGCAGCAATTTTGATATTGTGTCAAAATCATCCTGCTGCAAAGGACGATCCGAAGTAGTATTCATTGGAATATGAATAGCTGGCATACCAATAATAGTTGTTTCGCCAGCGGTAGGAATTGGTTCAGTCATACTTGCTATTCTACCTTGTTACTCGACGGGTTTTGCATATTCGTACTGTTTTGGCTCGCGTGTCGCAGTAATTTCTACCTCATCTGGCACAGAAACCGAAACGGAAGAGCCGAATTTAACCTTCAAACGCGACCCAACACCACCAGCAATATTAACAGCATTTTGAAGATTCTGCGGATCTCCAATTGCTTTAACAATATATGGCGGATCAATCATAACGCCGTCGCATAAAAGACCATGCTTTGTTTGCGAAATATAGCTTGAAGTTACAATGCGAACATCATTAATAGACATAACTTCTACACCAGAATTTCGCAATTCTTCCAAAAGCTGAAACATTGTTGCGGCGTCAATATTTTCCTTCTCTCCTGCTGTAATGTGTATAATAATACCCCTTCCAACAGCTGGAAGACGACCAGAAATAAGACCATTGGCTTGTGCGTTTTGTTGCGCAATTCTTCGCGCTTCATCCTGCTTATTAACTGCCTGCTTTAAAGAATCAAGCTGACCGGTCAATTCACTTTTTCTCATTTCAAGACTCTGAATTTGAGAGTGCGTTTCGGTTATAAGTCGAGTTAGTTCTTCCTCGCTCATTGTTTCATACAGTAAAGAGTTGCTTCTATTAACTTGAATCATATAAGCAAATCCTAAAAGAGCACAAAGAAGCATCATTAAAAGTCCGGTAAATATTCGCGTATAAGTAATATGACCGCTTAAAGACAGCTTTACTCTACGGCGAACAGCCGGAAACGAACCCGTTTGAATTGCATCGCTTTCAGAATCGTGAGCATTCTGTCTGCGCATTTTATGAATAATGTCATCCCCTCGAGAAGTATTAGAAAACAGTGGTCGCATATTAACTCCTGAAAATAAAGCGACGAATTGCAGAAACGTTCGAGAATATTCGAATACCAAGCACAACAATAACTGCAGTCTGCAATTGAGCGCCTACACCAAGCTGGTTTCCAAGCAAAACAAGTAAAGTCGCTGCAATAACGTTTGAGAAGAACGAAATAACGAAAACTTTATCCGAAAAGTTTCGTTCAAAATACGCGCGAGCCGCACCAAGCAATGCATCCAATGCTGCGACCACCATAATCGGCAAATATGGCTGAATAACAATAGGAATATCTGGATGCACCACAATGCCAATTAGCACGCCTAAAATCAAGCCTAGAATTGCTGCCATGCTTATCTCCTATCTCCTATTTCTTTCGCTAGCAAAATTAATATCACCTGTACTAGCTGCGTTTAGTTTTATAACCCTGGAAGGTGAAATTTGTGGATTAATACCTGCGTTAAGTAAAGAAGTATACCAACGTACACGTTTTGCTGCATTAAATGCTCGCATTAATTCATTCGTGTCACCAATTGCTTCAATAACGTAAGGGCTTTGTGTTTGATTAACACCAATAAGAATTGTTTGACCAGCAATACGAATAGACGTTTGAGCACCAATTCTATGCCCATTAACAGATATAGCTTCAGCTCCAGCTTCCCACAATGTTGAAACTAGTCTTTGAATATCTCTATCTGTAACAAGGCGCATACGAGCACCGTTATTTTCCCTAGGCAATGAACCACTATTTGTGTCAGACCGAGCAGAAAGAGGATTTGCAATAGTTAAAGTAACTCCGCTTCCTTCAACAGCATGCGTACCGTTAACCATATCGTCGGATTTACTAACTTCATCTTCCTCGGCAGTTGTAATACGCTGCGATTCATGATCAACACTGTTTCTAAGCTGAGTTACTTCTTTAACAAGCTTGTCAAAGCGATTCGTATAACCAACTAACTCGTTCGCTAAAGAAGAGCGTATTGCTTTTCTTGGATCCGTGTGAAGCTTGCGAACAAACTGACTACCAACAGTCCCAATAGCAATACAAATAAGAAAAACAATGATACGCGTAAACCACTTGTGCCATGGTTTAACAGGCTGTTTGCCTAAACGAGCATCCATAAATAGCGGGTCAACAGGCCGATTGGTTAAGTCGTCAATTAAACGAAGAGCATAATCATCAATATATCGACGCCGATCGTGACTATGCGCAAAACGATCTGCAGTTAGAACAACATGGTGATATTCAAGACCTGTAAAGTATTTGGAGAATAGTGCGCGACGACGAGATAACGCAATACCATCCGATGCTGCAAAAGACTCAGGCATATTCACGCTAGAAACGCTAGAAACGCTAGAAGAGTTAGAAGTCTTAGCAGACTTCTCTTCTCCAAAATCATTCTGAGCGTTATCTAATGCACTATTTTGAGCCATATTAACCTACATAGTTTACTTAGATTTTGCACCAGAAAGTAGCACATATGCTTGTCTGTAATAAAGCAAACCAGCATACCAGTAAAGTACAATACCCCACACTCCGCAAGCTATAGCGGCAGCATACAGTACAAACATGGCCTCAGTGTTAACAGCATATACAATCATAAGAGACACAATAGCTAACATAATAAGAGCAGTCCCAGCTTTACCAACAAAATTAACCGGTAACGGTCCGTAATCGTGTTGAGCCAAAAGAACCACCAAAGCTGCCATAATCACATCTCTTAGAACCACTAATACAAGCGCCCACCACGGTATTATTCTTGCAATTGCCAACGCTACAGTACTAAAAATAATCAGAAGGCGATCAGCTATAGGGTCGAGAATTTGACCTAATTTACTTACCTGATTCCAGCGCCTAGCAATATAGCCATCAATGCAATCGGAAAAAGCAGAAATAGCTAAAACAACCAATGCAAGAATCATATGATGCTTAGTAATAAGCCAAGCTAAGTATGGGATTGAGCATATGCGAAGAAAACTAATAAGATTAGGAACAGTTAGAACGCGATTCATCGCCTTAGGACTGTATTCCTGATTCATCACGAACTTAACCATAATTCTTCCTTAATCACATATTTCATTTACTGGAACAAATATTTATATGCTCAAAAAGTTGTTACAAATGATTTAAAATATTGGGGCATTTTTGATGCCCCAATACCAACTAACTATGCACGCCACGCAGCTTGAGCAGTATTTCTAATAGCTTCAATAGCTTTTGCAGGGCTTTCAGCTCCATAAACTGCAGATCCAGCCACAAGAACGTCAGCTCCAGCTTCAGCAACTGTAGCGGCAGTAGAAGGGCTAACTCCGCCATCTACCTGAATATGAGTTTGAAGTCCTCTGCGAGTAATTTCATCACGCAAACGACGAACTTTATTCATCTGATTGCTCAAGAACTTCTGGCCGCCAAAACCTGGCTCAACTGTCATAATAAGAACCATGTCGAATTCGTCAAGAATATCGAAAATAGGTTCAACTGGTTCAGCAGGGCGAACAGCAAAGCATGCTTTGCAACCCATATCCCTAAGCTGGCGAGCTAAACGCACAGGAGCATGAGTAGCACCCATGTGGAAGCTTACAGAAGCAGCCCCGAGCTTAGCATATTCTGGAGCCCAACGATCAGGATCTTCAATCATAAGATGAACATCAACTGGAAGCTTGGTAACTTCGCAAATACGCTTAACAATTGGCTCCCCCAAAGTTAAGTTCGGTACAAAGTGATGATCCATCACGTCTACGTGAACAAGATCCGCATTCGATATTGCGTCAAGATCGCGCTCAAGATTACAAAAATCTGCGGAAAGAATGCTAGGTGCTATTTGTATATTCATGTGTTCCATTCTAGGAAATGCAAGAGACTAGAATGCTAAAAACTGTACTTAATACTACTTTTTTGAAGTAGATTGTATTTTCTTTGACGAAACATTTTGCTCTTCGCGCTCACGCTCATCCGAAGTAATGTCAATAAGACGTTCAATTAACATTTCGCGTGTAGTATTACTTTTTTGAAGTAAAGCGAATCCTACTGCGGCAAAAATAAAAACAATAATAGAAACCCATACGTTAATTCTGACGCCTAAGAAAACATGCGAAAAATCAATACGCAAAGCTTCAATCCAAACACGACCAAGCGTGTACCACATAACGTACAACATAAATAACGAGCCTGCTTTTAATTTGGCCATAAGCATTTTACCAAAGCAAATAAGCAGTACTGCACCAATGAAATTCCAAATCATTTCATACAAAAATGTTGGATGAAATAATGTTCCAGCTGGGCATGTTAAACCATCGTAACAGCGCTCAGCATGACCAATAGCTTGAGTTGCATTATAGTTTAATTTCAAACCCCAAGGCAATGTTGTTGGAGCACCATAAAGCTCCTGATTAAACCAATTACCAAGCCTACCTACGCCTTGTGCAATAAGTATTGCAGGAGCGGCAGCATCCGCAAGCAAACCGGCAGGATATTTGCGATGCTTACAAAAAATGCATGCAGCAATCGCACCTAAAAATATTCCTCCCCAAATACCAAGTCCACCGTTCCAAATTCTAAAAATTTCTAAGAAATCACCATGAGGTCCAAAGAATCTTTCTGGAGTTGTAATTACGTGGTACAAGCGCGCACCAACTATGCCTATAGGAAGACTTAGAAGAATAATATCGAGAATCTGATTAAAATCACCACCTATGCGCTTCCAACGACGATTGGTAATAAACATTGCAATCAATATGCCTGCAAGAATAGAAAGCGCATAAAACTTTATATTGATAGGCCCAAGTGAAAATTGCGAAATACTTGGTGATGGAATAAAACAGACTGTCATGGCGTCGATATTAGTCTAAACCCAAGATTGAGATTCTAAAGATTGACAATATTCAAGATTCTATGCTTAAAAATGAGCAAGATGCACAAGAACAAGCAGAGCAGGACCACAAAGCAAAATAGAATCTACACGATCTAGCACTCCACCGTGTCCTTTAAGCAGATGACCCATGTCTTTAATGCCAATATCGCGCTTAAGCATAGATGCGCATAAATCACCAAAAGTACCAACGATACCTGAAGAAATGCCCATAACTAACGGCATCCACCAGAAATTAAACCAAGAAGAACCGTAAAAACCTGCAATAATTGCATACGCTCCAACAACAGCAAAAAGCATAGAGCCAATCAAGCCTTCAACAGACTTCTTTGGGGAAATACGCGGAGAAAGCTTATGTTTACCAAGCCAAGCACCAGCAAACAGTCCACCAGTATCGCTTAATGCTGGCAAAAATACTAAAAGCATAGCATGAGCAATAGCATAACGAGTATTAGTTAAAGCTAGAACAATGCAGGAAGCTAAAAGCGGAATATACAAAACTACAAATAGAGAAACAGACATATTTGTAAATAGCGTATGCTCATAGGATGAGCAATTAGAGCCGTTAAGCTTTTTTTCTACAGCATGCATTGTTCGAGTAGAAATAGTGTTACTAAGAGTTGCGCAAACTACAGTAAGAAGTAATGATGCTGTAATTCCGCTAGCCATCGCAACAGCGTGCCATTTTGCGTAATAGGTTGAGAAAATAGTAACAAGAGAGCAAAGCGACAAAGTTACAAACGGTATACGCAACCCAAGAGTTGCAAAATCAACGTGCAACTCCCACAACGCAAGAACCATAAAAACAGCCATTAATACAACGAAAACATCAATGCTAATAAGTAAGCATGCAACAATAGCCACAACCAAAACTGCTGCTGTTGCAATTGCTTGAGGCATATTGCGGCCAGTTCGGCGATTTATGTCTGTTAAAGTTTCATGGGTGCCGCGTTCTTCCTGATTAGTAGAAGTAGCATCTGCTTTTTTTGCAGCGCAGTCAGCTCGCTTTTGATTTAATTCGCTTACAAAATCATGCTGCTTTTGTTGACTCATACGACACCCATTCAGATTGATTACAAAAATCTAAGAAAAACTGTTGAAACTCAGACTTCCATAATTTCTTTTTGCTTACCATCAAGCAAAACATCCAAAGAATCAGTAATCTGCTTAGTTACTTTATCAAGTTCCTTAAGTAAACGATCGCCTTCATCTTCACCAAGATCACCATCTTTAACAGACTTATCAATAGATTCCTTGGCTTTACGACGAATATTTCGTACAGCTACTTTGCCTTCTTCTGCCTTGTTCTTAGCAAGTTTAACGTATTCCTTGCGACGTTCCTCAGTAAGTTCTGGCATAGTTACGCGAATAACATTGCCGTCGCGGTTAGGGCTAACTCCCAAATCTGAATCACGAATTGCTTTTTCAACAGCATTCGCTTGAGAAGCATCAAAAGGAGTAACAGAAAGAGTTCGTGGCTCTGGAACGCCAATAGAAGCTACAGCTTTAATCGGAGTTGGAGCACCATAATAGTCAACCATAATTCCATTTAATAAAGCAGGATTAGCACGACCAGTACGAATACCCATGAAATTTTCCTTAGTAGCTTCCACGGACTTATTCATCTGCTCTTTTGCTTGATCAATAATTGCTGACATGTGTTCTCCTTTGTAATATTTAAGCAAATGTTGGTTCTGCGTCAGACACTAATGTACCAATAGGTTCGCCAACAAGAGCACGAGTTACGTTACCTTCACCCTCTAAGCCGAACACTCGAATTTTTTGATTGTTATCTCTAGCCATAGAAAGTGCGGACGCATCCATGACAGCTAAACCATCAACAAGAGCACGCTGATAGTTCAATGTTACAAATTTTCGAGCAGAAGGATCTTTACGAGGATCCGCACTGTAAACTCCATCAACGCCATTTTTACCCATTAAAACTTCATCGCAATGGATTTCCAAAGAACGCTGAATAGAAACAGTATCTGTTGAGAAGTATGGCATACCGGCACCAGCACCAAAAATAACTACGCGACCCTTCTCAAGATGACGTATTGCTTTCAATGGAATATAAGGCTCTGCAACCTGTCCCATAGTAATAGCAGTTTGTACACGAGTTGCCTGCCCTGCCTGCTCAAGAAAATCTTGAAGAGCAAGACAATTCATAACCGTACCCAACATACCCATGTAATCACCACGGCTACGATCGATACCAGCCTGCTGCAACTCTGCTCCCCTAAAGAAATTACCTCCACCAACAACGATAGCCACTTGAACACCTTCAAGCACTGCAGTCATGATTTCCCCAGCAATCCTTCGAATAACATGAGTATCAATGCCAACAGCGCCGCCGCCAAATGCTTCGCCTGAAAGTTTCAATAAAACCCTACGGGACTTGCTTTCCTCCGCTTGTGCAATTGCCATACAGATTCCTCCAGTCATCACGGCGAATGCAAGTATATCTTTGCTATTTTATCTATAAAACGCGACACTTAACACACATTAAACTGTCAAATAAATAAAAAGGCTGCGCACAAAATGTACACAGCCCAATAGTTTAAGAATCAGAATAGATTCTTAGCATAAGCAATGCTTATTCAGCAGCGCCCTTACCAACCTCAAGACGAGCGAATGCCAAAGCGGTACCGCCGACTTCCTTGAACAAGTCGCCAACGCTCTTGGATGGATCCTTTACGTAAGCCTGCTCAAGAAGAACAGTTTCCTTGAAGAAGGCGTTCATACGACCTTCAACAATCTTTGGAACAATCTTCTCTGGCTTGCCTTCAGCCAAGGACTTCTCAGTTGCAACGCGACGCTCAGATTCCAAAACTTCTTCTGGAACGTCCTCGCGGCGAAGCCACTGAGCACCCATAGCAGAAATCTGCAAAGCTGCTTCGTGAGCAACCTTTGCGCCAGCTTCGTCAGTAGCAATCATGGAAACGATGCTTGGAGGCAATTCCACGGACTTCTTGTGAGCATAAATCTCAACGTGTGGACCGCTTACCTTAGCAACCTGACCAACCTTGACGTGCTCGCCAAACAAAGCTGCTGCTTCTTCAACAGATTCCTTAACAGTTGTGCCATCAGCTGGTGCTGCAAGTACTTCTTCAGCAGTAGAAGCATTAGCTTCAACAGCATGGTCAAGAACAGTGTTAGAGAATTCCACAAACTTAGGGGTCTTTGCCACGAAGTCAGTTTCGGAATTCAACTCAACTGCATAACCAGTTTCGCCTTCAGCAGACTTAACAACCTTAGAAGCGATGGTGCCTTCCTGAGCCTTACGGCCCTCGCGCTTACCAGCGGCCTGAATACCCTTTGCGCGGATGATTTCCTTAGCGCGGGCAACGTCGCCTTCAGCTTCAGTAAGAGCTTTTTTAACGTCCATCATGCCGGCGCCAGTTTCTTCACGCACCTGCTTAATCAACGCTGCAGTAATTGCTGCCATTTTGTTCTCCTCGTATCAATATGATTCTTAAAAGCTGCAAAAAGCAAATAATTAATTGGATTTTGCAGCTTTAATTTAAGAATCTGGTTGCAAATTAGCTTACTAGGCTTTTGCCTCAGTATTTTCTTCCTTAGCAGGCTTAGCTTCAGCTTCGCCTTCCTTGGTGAGCAATTCCTTTTCCCAAGCTGCCATTGGCTGAGCATCATTACCTTCGGACTTAGCGCCCTTACCAGCATGCTCAAGCAAACCTTCAGCTACAGCGTCAGCCATTAAGCTGGTCAACAACTCAACGCCACGAATAGCATCATCGTTAGCTGGAATTGGGTACTCAACAGCTTCAGGATCAGTGTTGGTATCAACGATTGCCACGACTGGAATACCAAGCTTATGAGCTTCTTCAACAGCCAAAGCTTCCTTGTTAATGTCAACAACGAACATGGCAGATGGAGTGCGGTTCATGTTGCGAATACCACCGAGCTGCTTGGAAAGCTTGTCCTTCTCGCGCTCGAGAAGCAAAAGTTCCTTCTTGGTCAAGCCGGATCCACGAACATCGCTGAAGTCCATTTCCTCAAGTTCCTTCAAACGCTTTACGCGAGTAGAAACGGTCTGGAAATTGGTCAACATACCGCCAAGCCAACGCTCGCAAACATAAGGCATGTTTACGCGAGTTGCCTGATTCTGTACAGCTTCCTGAGCCTGCTTCTTAGTGCCCACGAAGAGAACAGTGCCATTGTGGGCAACAGTCTGCTTGATGAAGTCATAAGCCTTGTCGATCATGTCGAGAGACTTGAACAAATTGATGATATGAATACCATTGCGCTGGGTAAGAATGAACTGCTTCATCTTTGGGTTCCAGCGACGAGTCTGATGACCGAAGTGCAAACCAGCCTTCAGCATTTCACTCATGGTAATCTGTGCCATATCTATATACCTTTCTTGTCGGTTCTTGCCTGGCCATGTCTGTTCGCATGCAACTTGGCTTAAACATACGTCTAAACACAAGCCGACCGACACGAACGGACGCGTACATGGCGCGTATTTGCGAGTCCTTGTAGACAATAAAAAGCGAGCATTCATATAACGCGACAATACTCATGCTCAAAATGGACGCGCAAAGCGAAATTATATCAGATACTAGATACGATATTTAATCAGCCAAAGTTAGGAACGCATATTGTTGCGAAGCTCACGCATAGCTTGCTTGCGAACGTCCTTTTCTAGCCTGTCTAAATAAATATGACCGTCCAAATGATCGCATTCATGCTGCAACATTCTGGCCATAAGACCATCGCCTTCAAGAACAACAGTTTTACCGTTTAAATCAATACCGCGAGCGCGAGCATGATTATATCGGCGAGTTTTATACCACAATCCTGGCACAGATAAGCAGCCTTCATCGTCGTATTGTTCTCCGCTTAAATCTTCAAGAACAGGATTTAGAATATAGCCAATACGTCCATCAATGTTGTAAGAGAACGCTCGTAAACTTACGCCAATTTGATTAGCTGACAATCCTGCACGACCTGGATCGTTCACAGTTTCCAACAAATCTTCAACCAAATGCTTAACAGCCGGCGTAATCTCACGAATCTCGTCACAAGGTGTTCTAAGAACAGGATCTGGAACAACACGAATTTTTCTAATTGCCACGCAAAAACTCCTTAATCAAGTGTAACTAATTACACATTATCTTCTATTGCAGATTAGTAATTAATTTCACTCGTTGTTGCGTACGTTATTATCGTTATTGTCTTGATCATCGCGAGACAAAACAGATGATTCCGAGGAAGCTTCTTCACCAAAATGCTTAAGATGAGTTGCAGCCTGATCAATTGCTTGACGGACTCGAGGAGTTACAACCTCTTGCGCTTGCTTAACTGTTTCTTGAGCCTGCTTAACAGTTTCGGTAGTTTTGTCGAGAATCTTAACAGTTGCAGGCAAAGGACGCGTGTTTGGCTTTGGAGCATACAATTGAGTTTCAATAATATCTGCGTAACGTGCAAGTATTTTTGGACGAACAATCTTCATACTTGGAGTCAAAGTTCCAGCATCCTGAGTGAACTCATCTTGCAAAATAACAAATTTACGAACAGATTCAGCCCTAGAAACAGTGCTATTTGCTTGATCAATAAACTGCTGAACAACAGAGCGAACAGCGTCATTGTTAGCAATTTCTTTCATAGATAAGTCAACATCCATGCTCTTATTCTTAAGCCATGAACGAACCATGTCTGGGTCAAGCTCAATCAATGCAGAAACGAATGGCTTTCCATCTCCAACCACTACTGCGTGAGAAACCAGTGGGCATTGCGCAATAATGCTTTCCATAGGAGCAGGACTTATATTCTTGCCTCCGGCAGTAATAATAATATCTTTCTTGCGACCAGTAATCGATAGGAAGCCTTCGTCATCAATTTCACCAAGATCGCCAGAATGAAGCCAGCCATCTTCGTCAATAACTTCTGCAGTAAGCTCAGGCTTATTGTAGTAACCCATGAAAACGTTAGGTCCTTTAATAAGCACTTCATCATCGTCAGCAAGTCGAATTGTGATTCCAGGACCTGGGCGACCAACTGAACCAACCTGATTTGCGTGTTCAAAATTAACTACGCAAGGAGCTGCAGTTTCAGTCATACCGTAACCTTGAATGAAGGTAATGCCGTCAAGACCGTTGAAGAAATGCGCTAAATCAGCATTAATTGGAGCACCACCGCAAGCAAGCCATGAAAGATTAGGGCCTAAAGCAGAGCGTATTGAAGAACCAACTGTGCGCATATACATAGCGTGATTCATGCGCGAAGCCAAAGAATGAGCTTTGCCATCAACGTTGTCACGAGACCACTGAATAAAATGTTTAACAGCTTTAGCAAAAATACGACCACGAATACCTGCACCAGCTTTTTGAGAAGCAGCATTGTAAACTTTCTCAAAAACTCGAGGAACACCTAATAAGTATGTTGGTTTAAAACTACGCAAGTCTGCAAGTAAATGTTTTGCGTTAGGAACATAACCAATTACACCATGCGCGCCAATAGCAACATATTGAATGTATCTAGCAAAGCAGTGCGCAAGAGGAAGGAACAGAAGTAAACGATTTGGTTTGCAAAGCATGTCGCTAAGAACATCGTATCCTGCAAAAACAATATGCGTAAAGTTACGGTGAGAAAGCATAGCTCCCTTTGGCTTTCCAGTAGAGCCAGAAGTGTAAACAATAGTAGACAAATCGTCTGCCTTAACAGCGCTAACACGCTGATTTAGCTCGTCTTCACTAATTGATTTACCAAAGTCAATAACTGCTTCCAAACCGCCTGCTTTGAAATTGAATACGGTTTTGAGAGTAATGCGCTTATAATCTTGGCGAACTCGCTCTAAGCATTGGGCATGAGAATCGTCACCAGCAAAAGCAATAACCGGCTTAACTTCGTTAATAATGTCTGCAGCTTGTAAAGCAGAATCCGTTTCGTAAATAGGGATGCTAACTGCACCAATGCAAGCGCATGCAAAGTCAACAACACCCCACTCGTAGCATGTAGCAGAATAAATAACAACTTTTGATCCATGCTGCACGCCAAGAGCAATTAAACCTTTAGCTACAGCCCTTACCTTGGAGAGCATTTCAGCAGCAGTAACATCATGCCACTGGCGAGTGTCGTCATCTTGCCACTGCGCAACAATACCTTGCGGATCGCGCATAGCACGGTTAGAAAGAAGCGAGTAAATGGTGTCACCGTCTTGAGTTGGGTGAATTACTTCTACAGAAAATTCTCGGAGCATATTATTAATTGTACTTGATTCCTATGCCGACACTACTGTAAGCCATACAAAAAATAGAGATTAATATTGTTATTAGCTAACAAAATATTTAAATAAACGAATTTTTACAAGCGCTTATACTAAAAACTTTCGCAATATGCTAAAAATACAGCGGTTTAGCACACAATTCGTGCACTAAACCGCATATTCTATATACAAAGTTATGCTGAAATAAACTTAACGAACATCCTGATGGAATGGGTTAAACGCAACATTGCAACGCTGGAAGCTCTTTACATCCACGTATCCGGTAGAAGACATTGTGCGACGCAAAGCACCAACAAAATTCGTTGTACCGTCAGCCTCGTGACTTGGACCAAATAGAATGTTTTCCAATGGAGCAACCGTTCCAACATTAGTGCGCATACCGCGTGGAAGTGTTAAATGACGAGCTTCAGCACCCCAATGAGTGCCACGGCCTGGAGCTTCCGTTGCGCGAGCTAATGGAGTTCCAAGCATAACGGCATCCGCTCCCATTGCAAGAGCTTTAATAAAGTTGCCAGAATTACCCATTCCGCCATCTGCAATAATTTGCACGTATCGACCACCGGACTCATCCATATAATCTCTACGAGCTTCAGCAACATCAGCAATAGCAGTAGCCATAGGTGCTTGTACTCCCAAAGTGTTCATAGTTGCAGACACAGCACCACCGCCGAATCCAACTAAAATACCTGCAGCTCCAGTGCGCATCAAATGCAAAGCAGAAGTGTAATCAGCGCAGCCTCCAACAATAACAGGCACATCAAGATCGTAAATAAACTTCTTTAAATCAAGAGGCTCGTGATCTGTGGAAACATGCTCAGCAGACACAGCAGTTCCGCGAATAACAAACAAGTCAACACCAGCTTCAAGAACAGTATTGTAAAGTTCCTGAGTTCGCTGAGGAGAAAGAGCGCCAGCAACAGTAACACCAGCGTCACGAATAGTATGCAAGCGCTTAGCAATTAATTCAGGCTTGATTGGTTCAGTGTAAATTTCCTGAATTCGACGCGTTGCAACCTCGCAAGGCAACTCGGATATTTCTTTTAACAAAGGCTCTGGATTCTCATAACGAGTCCATAATCCTTCCAAATCAAGAACTCCAAGACCGCCCATTTGACCAATAGCAATTGCAGTATCTGGGCTTGTAACTGAATCCATTGGAGCGGCAATAATTGGAATATCAAAGGTATAAGCATCTACCTGCCATGAAGTAGATACAGCCTTTGGGTCGCGCGAACGGCGCGAAGGAACAATAGCAATATCGTCAAGCGAATATGCAACTCTGGCGTTTTTGCCCAAACCAATTTCAATTTCCTGAGACATACTTATTAGGCTAGTGCCTTATGCTGACGAAGTTTTATCCGCAATGTTTTACAACTATTATCAGTAGCTTTTTGATGTTGAAAAATCTAATTTTTAATGGTTTTTATAAGCAAATTTGCATAACAATGCATACAAAATATTCATCCAAATCATACGACACACCGATAAAACCGTAATGTGTATAACTCAACACGCTTAAAATCGTTTATTTTCAAGGTAAATGACGAATATTTTGTAATTTATCCACATTTTTGCATTTTACACAGATAGACGAAAACTCGCGTTGTAAGCTTTTATCTAACTTGCTGATTTTGTAGGGATATGAGCTTAGCAAGTACTGAAATTTAAGGGCTCATAGAGCAGATGAGATACAGGAGAGAAAATGAAAATTAATATAGTTGATACATATGAAATGGATAACGATGACGAAAATGATGACGTGCTTAACAACAAGTCATCAAATAATAGCAACGATAACAATGAGCATCCGCCACATGTTGTTTTTAACGCTCGCACATCGTTACCAGTGTACGAAGGCGAACTGTCTATTGCCTTATCGCGCAAAAAACTGGAGTACCATATTGGCACATGCTATTTTGACGATCAAGATGAAAAAGATCTTGTTAAGATTGCATTAAGAACTTGCCAAATAGCTTGCATTGCTTCTGATATTTCCAGAGGAAGACCTACTTCTACAGCTATGAAACAATTGCTAACACCAAAGTGTGTTACAAAATTAAATAACATGTGGAAGCTAATGGATGATTACTTCCAATATAAGAATGATATGAAAACACGTTCAGCATTGTGTGCGATGCCGGCAGTGCCGAGTTTTGTTAATGGAATGCTAACGAATCCTCATCATTTTGAAGGCGTTGTTCATATTTCTGCAGGACCTGTAGAATACTGGGCTTCAATCGTTTTGGAGCACAAATACAATAAATGGATTTGTACATATGCAGATTTGGGCTAGCAAACGGTAATAAAGTTCACAAATGTTTCATAAGTATTTAATAAAAATTACAGAAAACTCCCCCTTGTAGATTAATATTTTGCGAATCAAGCGAGAATCTTCTACAAGGTGGAGTTTTTTGTTGATACAATTTATACACTATTTTCAACTATCACTATTGAAACCGCAATTTTTACGACAACTAGCTGCCAGCTGTTTCAGAATGTAAAGCGTCAAATATGGTTTTTGCTTTACTTTCACCAATGCCATTAACCTTTTGTAAATCTTCTAACGAAGCTTTCTTTAACTCTTTTAAAGATCCAAAGGAAGAAAGCAAACGTTTACGATACACTTCACCAATTCCAGGAATAGTGTCAAAAGCTGAATGCAAAGCACCTTTTCTTCTACGCTTACGATGGTAAGTAATAGCAAAACGATGAGATTCATCCCTTGCACGCTGCAACAAATACAATCCTTCTGAACTACGCTTCAAAATAATCGGATAATCTTCATCTGGAAGCCATACTTCTTCAAGTTTTTTAGCTAAACCACAAACAGTAATACCGCTAATACCCGCGTCCAGCATTGCGCGCTTAGCAGATTTAGCTTGCTCTTTTGCGCCATCAATAATAATAAGTTGCGGCTTGTAGGCAAAACGACGATTCTGATTAGAATCTGCAACAACAGTAGAGTTATTCAAATTTTCAGATTCAACATTCGAATCAGAATGCTTAAATCTTCTAAAAATTGTTTCATAAACTGCGCTTAAATCATCAAGTTTTCCAACACCATTTTCTCCGCGAATAACAAAATGACGATACTCGCTAGGACGCGCAATTCCATCTTCAAACACAACCATAGAAGCAACCTGATAACTACCGTCTACAGTATTTGAAATATCGTAGCATTCAATGCGCAAAGGAGATTCCTTCATGCCAAGAGCCTTAGAAATTTCGTTCATGGCTTCAGTTCTAATATCTATGCTGTTAATACGACTTGATTTTATGCGAGTTAACGCTTGAGAAGCGTTTTCGTTAGCACGCTCCATAAGAGCTCGCTTTTCTCCACGCTCCGCAACTCTAATACTTACTTTAGAGCCGCGCATATTACTAAGCCATGATTCAAGCTCTTCTTGACGATCTTCAGGAATTGAAATTGGAACTATTATTTCGCGCGGAACTGGAGATATAGGAGCTAGTAAATCTTCGCGCCCCGTAGTTTCTTGGCGCTCTCTACGCTCTCTAGTTGCTTGAGCTCGCAATATTACATCAGTTGCAGTAGCTTTTTGCGTATCACTAACAGCATCTCGAATCTTCTTAATACTTATAGAAGTATTCTTACCATTAAAAACATTATGTTCATATTCTGCATAAACATGCGTAATTAAATCCGCTAAAAGTTCACCATCAGTTATTTGCTCATTGCGCTCAACAGACCAATTGCGCTCGCCGCGAATCATTCCAGAACGAACAAAGAATGCGTGAATTGAAGCTTCAAGCTCATCGGTACAAAAACCGAATACGTCAGCTTCCACATCGTCGTCAAAAACAGCTGAATTTTGTTGTAAAACAGTGCTTAATACTGAAATTTCGTCACGCAATTTAGCAGCACGCTCAAATTCTAGCTCTTCGCTAGCTTGCTTCATTTCACGAGTTATTTGAGAAATATAAGATGAGCCTACGCTTCCAGTAAGAACCCCAACTAGGCGCTCAACTAAATAACGATGCTCATCCGGTTTAATATTTCCAACGCATGGAGCCGAACATTTACCAATCGAGGCGAGCAAACATGGTCTCCCTGTTCTATGAGCCTTATTAAAAACCGCAGACGAGCATGTTCTAACAGGAAAAGTTTTAATAAGCAAATCTAAGCTGTGACGCAATGGCCAAACTTTTGCATATGGTCCAAAATATCTAGCGTTTCTTGCGGAACGATTTCGAGTAATCCACACTCTAGGAAATGTTTCTCCTACAGATACCGCAACATAAGGGTAAGTTTTATCATCTCGAAAAACAACATTAAAACGCGGGTCGAAAGCTTTAATCCAAGTGTATTCAAGAGTAAGCGCCTCAAATTCTGTAGCAACAACAGTCCACTCCAAGCTCCTAGCTGCAAGTACCATTGATTGCGTGCGAGGATGCAATTGGTAAAGTGGCTGAAAATAATTTGCTAAACGATTTCGCAAATTTTTTGCTTTTCCAACATAAATTACTCGACCATCTGCATCACGCCACTTGTATACTCCAGGTTGCGCTGGAATATCTTTAGCCGCTGGACGGAACAAGTCTCGACTATCCCCCAATAATGGAGCTCCAAAAGCATTTACTTTTTCGCTAGCATTTTCTGAATTTTCTGAATTTTCTGAATTTTCGAGATAATGTTCATCTTCAAATGATTGCGTTTTTCGCCATTTTTCGTTCGCTTTCATTTGATCTAATTCTTGCAAGTTATCTGGTTTATGCAAATTCTTATTAAGATTATTATTCTGCATTTTCACCTCCTTTCAAGCACAAAATATGAACAATCATTTTAAGCTTTACGCACAATATGCGAATTTAATTTTACGAATTTAACATTGGTTTAAGGAATTTACCAGTCCAACTTGCCTCACATAGTGAAACAGTTTCAGGACTTCCTTCCGCAACAACTGTTCCGCCAGAATCTCCACCTTCAGGACCTAAATCAATAATCCAATCAGCAGACTTTACAACATCGAGATTATGCTCAATAACAATAACACTATTGCCTTTATCTACCAACGATTGCAAAACATTCAACAACTTTCTAACATCCTCAAAATGTAATCCAGTAGTAGGCTCGTCGAGAATATACACTGTTTTGCCAGTTGACCTTCGTTGCAATTCTGTAGCAAGTTTTACGCGCTGAGATTCTCCACCGGAAAGAGTCGGCGCGCTTTGGCCTAAACGAATATAACCTAATCCAACTTGAACCAAAGTATCCAAGTAGCGTGCAATAGACGGGTATGCTTTGAAAAATACTGCAGCTTCTGAAATTGGCATGTCAAGAACGTCAGAAACTGACTTTCCGTTATAAGTAACTTCCAATGTTTCACGATTGTAGCGTTTTCCGTGACAAACTTCGCATTCTACATACACATCTGGCAGGAAGTTCATCTCAATTTTTAAGGTGCCGTCACCATGGCAGGCTTCACAACGGCCACCTTTAACATTGAATGAGAATCTTCCAGGACCGTAGCCTCTAACTTTTGCTTCAGGAGTTTGAGCAAAAAGTGTGCGAATTTTATCCCACACGCCAGTGTAGGTTGCAGGATTAGAACGTGGGGTTCGACCAATAGGGTTTTGATCAACATGAACTACTTTATCGCAATATTCCAATCCTTCCACACGCTTGTGTTTTCCAGGAACTATGCGAGCGCCGTTTAGTTTGTTTGCAAGAACAGGGTACAAAATTGAGTTAATTAGTGTTGATTTTCCAGATCCCGATACTCCTGTGATGCAAGTAAATACTCCCAAAGGTATGTTAACGTCTATATTTTTAAGATTATGCTCCTGAGCTCCAATAACATGTAGCATTCGGTCTGGGTTAATTAAGCGACGATTTTTTGGCACTTCAATTATTCGTCTTCTTGAAATATAGTCGCCTGTAATCGAACGTTTTGCTTTCACAATATTTGCTGCAGGACCGGAGTACACTACTTCTCCGCCGTGTTCTCCTGCTTCTGGACCAATGTCAACTAACCAATCTGCTTCGCGAATTGTTTCTTCATCATGTTCTACAACAATAAGAGTGTTTCCTAGGTTTCTTAAATGATGCAATGTTGCAATCAGTCGCTCGTTATCTCGCTGATGAAGTCCAATAGATGGTTCGTCAAGCACGTACATAACTCCAACTAATCCTGAGCCTATTTGTGTAGCTAGGCGGATTCGTTGTGCTTCGCCGCCTGATAATGTTTTTGCAGCTCTTGAAAGAGTTAAGTAGTTTAATCCTACGTCGTTTAAGAAGCCAAGTCGTGCACGGATTTCTTTTAATACTTCTCCTGCAATAAGTGCTTTAGATCCTTCTAAATGCAGCTCATTAACCCATGCTAGGCTGCGCTCAACTGGCATATCACATATTTCAGATATTGAAGTATTTGCAACTGTAACTGCAAGAACTTCTGGACGTAAGCGTTTTCCATGGCATTTTTGGCATGGAACTTCGCGCATGTACGACTCGTAGTATTGGCGCATTTGATCCGAATCAGTTTCGTCATGCTTTCGCATAAGCGTTCGCACAACTCCTTCGAATCCTGTAGAATATTCGCGCTGCCTTCCCCACCTGTTTTTGTACGAGACTTTTACGCTAAAATCATGTCCGTACATTATTGCATGCTGTACGTCTTCTGGAAGATTTTTCCAAGGCGTATTCATACTAAAGCCCATGTCTTTAGAAAGACCTGAAAGTACGTGCTGATAATACATTCCTGCAGACTTATTCATTGCCCAAGGTTCAATAGCTCCTTGAGAAAGAGATTTGTCTGAATCTGGTATAACAAGCTCAGGGTCAATTTCAAGCTTGTAGCCAATTCCGGAACATTCTGAGCACGCTCCGTACGGTGCGTTAAACGAAAATGTTCTAGGTTCAATTTCTTCAAGATCTAGCTTGTGATTATTAGGGCAAGACCTGTGCTCGGAAAATGATTGGCGCCTGTTTGGAGAGTTTTCTGGCTCGTCAACAAAATCAGCAACCATAACACCTTTAGAAAGTTTTAATGCTGTTTCGATTGAGTCTGTTAAACGAACGCGAATGCCTTCTTTTATGACTATTCGATCAATTACTACTTCAATATTGTGTTTCTTTTGTTTTTCAAGAGTAATATCTTCAGAAAGTTCATGCATTTGACCGTCAATAATTGCTCGCGCGTAACCGTCTGAACGCAACAATTCAAGCGTATCTTTAAACTCTCCTTTTCTACCTCTAACAACAGGAGATAAAATTTGCAGACGCGTACGCTCTGGCTTAGAAAGCAAAGCGTCTGTCATTTGTTGAGGAGTTTGTGCACTTACCAACTCACCACACTCAGGGCAGTGAGGAACTCCAACCCTAGCAAACAGCAATCGTAAATAATCGTATATTTCAGTAATTGTTCCAACTGTAGAACGAGGGTTTCTATTAGTAGTTTTTTGGTCAATAGAAACCGCCGGACTTAACCCTTCAATAAAATCAACATCCGGCTTATCCATACGCCCCAAAAATTGGCGAGCGTATGCACTAAGCGACTCAACATAACGTCGTTGACCTTCTGCAAAAAGCGTGTCAAAAGCTAAAGAGGATTTACCAGATCCAGAAAGACCAGTAAAAACAACCATTCGATTTCGAGGAATAGACAAGCTCACGTTTTTAAGATTATGCTCGCGCGCTCCTTGAATAGTGATTTTCCATTCAGAAGGCACTTTAGACAAATCCGATATTATTTTTCCGTCATGCGAAGAAAACGTAGTGTTATCTAGTAATGCTTGCAAAGCATCAGACTGCTTACTTACTTGCTGATTCAAACGCATACCTCCACTTTTAACCCCATTAACACTCCCCAACTATTAACAAACCACTATACTATAAAATTACATTTAGAACAAGTGTTCGAAAAACTAAAGTATTTTGCTAACTTATAATCACATATTCGTTACTAGCACACGGTACAATAGTGAGTTTGGCAATACTTTACTTATTACACATAAAATAAAGCCTAATTTTTGGGGAACGGATTATAAACTATGCCTATTGACGCACAAGCATTAACCATTCAAATTGGTGCGCGCACGCTGTTAAACCCTACCGATTTTCACGTTACAAAGGGAGACAAAATCGGTTTAGTCGGTAGAAACGGCGCAGGCAAAACAACTCTTACTCGAGTAATTACTGGAGATATGCTTCCAGCAGGAGGATCCGTTAGAGTAAGCGGAGGCCTAGGATATTTGCCTCAGGATACTCACGCAGCAGACCCTGAGCAAAGCGTAATTGATCGCATTATGAGTGCTCGAGATATTTCTTCCATTGTGTCTAGGATTCGCAAAGCAGAAAAAGAAATGACCGATCCAGACCCGGACGTAATGACTAAAGCTATGAACCGCTACGACAAAGCTATGCAAGATTTTGAAAAAGCAGGCGGTTACGCAGTACAGTCTGAAGCAATTTCAATGGCAACAAGCTTGGGACTACCTCAAGAAGTTATGCAGCAGACTCTTGGCACTCTTTCCGGCGGACAGCGCAGACGCATCGAACTTGCGCGAATTCTGTTTTCTGACGCCGACACTCTTATTCTCGATGAGCCTACGAACCATTTGGACGCCGACTCAATTATTTGGTTGCGTAATTATTTGAAACGTTTCGAAGGCGGCTTCCTTGTTATTTCCCACTCAACGGAACTACTTGACGAAGTAGTAAACAAAGTTTGGCATTTGGATGCTCAACTCGCCCAAATAGACATGTATTCAATGGGTTGGAAAGCATACTTGCATCAGCGAGTAGTAGACGAGGAACGCCGCCGCCGCGAGCGCGAAGTCGCCGAAAAGAAGGCAGAACGCCTTATGAAGCAAGGTATTCGTCTGCACGCAAAAGCCACAAAAGCAGTAGCAGCTCAAAACATGATGCGCAGAGCAGAACGTTTACTTAGTGAAACCAGCGAAGCTCAAAGCCGCGAAAAAGTTGCAGACATTCGCTTCCCAGAACCATCCCCATGCGGTCGCACACCAATTATGGCAAAGGATATTTCTAAAGCATACGGTTCTAACATTGTTTTCGCTGGAATTAATCTTGCAATAGACAAAGGTTCTAGGGTTGTTATTTTGGGTTACAACGGTGCTGGAAAAACCACAACTTTGCGCATTCTAGCAGGAGAAGAAACGGCAGACACTGGAGAAGTTCAGTACGGTCACGGCTGCAAAATCGGCTATTTTGCCCAGGAACACGACACTTTGGATTTAGACGCTACAGTTCTTGAAAACCTTCAGCACGTTGCTCCAAACCTAGATGACACACAAGCACGTTCTATGCTTGGCAGCTTCCTGTTTTCTGGTGATGACGCAATGAAGCCGGCTAAAGTGCTTTCCGGCGGCGAAAAAACGCGTCTTGCGCTCGCAACACTTGTTACTTCGCAAGCTAACGTACTGCTTCTCGATGAGCCTACTAACAACTTGGATCCTGCGTCTCGTGACGAGATTTTAAAAGCTATATCTAAGTATGAGGGCGCAATTGTGCTAGTCACACACGACGAGGGTGCTGTTGAAGCTTTGCGCCCTGAGCGTGTTCTTCTTATGCCTGACGGCGACGAAGATTTGTGGAACGACGAATATCTTGACTTGGTTGCTGAAGAATAGTTAGAAAAATGCTCGAAACTTTGAAATAGAATGGTTATGTGGTGATTACAACGTCCATGCTTAAAAACTTGCCGCAAGATTCTAGCAATACTATTTCGCATACTAGCAGGCAAACTCACAGTCGCATTATGCGCTGCACATGGCGTTTTTTACACATTCCACTTCTTGTTTTGCTTATAATTACACTATTTGAATGTTCTATTGGAAACATTCCATTTTGGAGCAGTGTTACAGGAAGTACGGATAGCGCATCTGTTCACAATTCTTTAGGAAGCGGCGTTAAACGTCTTAAATCAGGCGGTCTTCTTATAACAGACCCTTCCGAAGCATACTTAGAGGTTATTTCAGATGGAAGCTCGCCTTATATTCGTCTTCAACCTTCTAGCATTAAAAATAAGCTTTATAAAAAGCAGCAAATTATAGACGATATTCACACGCGTGTTGAAGCTAATAAATATTTAAGCAAACCGCAAAGCACAAATCCTCGAGCGCTTAACGCTTCCCTACTTAGCATTCCTGAAGAAGTAGTTGATCAACCGTGCGTAGTTAGAGTATGGCTTCAACATCCAGCTGGAGCAATACTTGATGTTGAGGATGCTAGAGCTAATGTTAGAGCGCCTTTTAGCTGGTCTTGGGGACGCGTAAGCATACTAATTGTTTTTGCAATACTTATAGCTTTATGGAATCCTTGGTCTAAGCTTTGGAAAATTAAACTCAACACAAGTAGCATTTCTCAACGATTCTACTTATTCGCATCATGGATGCCTTTTATAATCATTGCACTTGCAACAATTATTTGGAATTTGCGCAATGCTACACCAATGCATTTTGATTCGCCTGGAAATTACGCTTACGATTTCGACCAGTATGCTCATACTGCTGACGCTCTTGCAAAAGGGCAGGTTCATCTTAATCTTCCTGTTCCTCACGAATTAACCACCTTGCCAAACCCGTATGATCCTATGGCTAGGAATAATCTTCTTAATCATTCAGTTCCTCACATGTACTGGGATTACGCATACTATAAGGGGCACTGGTATTCGTATTTTGGTATTCTTCCAGCAGTACTACTGTTTTTGCCTTACCGTCTTATTACAAGTATTTGGATTCCAGGCGGAGCAATGCTTCCAACTACTGTTGCAACATTCGTGTTTCTTATTGCTTTTCTTATTGCAGGATCTTTACTTGTTATTCGCATAATTGAGAATACTGTAAAAAATGCTTCTTTAGGAACCGTATCAATTTCTTTAGCACTGTTCTTTATTAGCGCAAACACGGTTTACTTGTGGTTTAGAACATCTTTCTATTCCGTTCCAATGGCAGCTTCACTATTTTTCACATCTTTAGGATTATGGTTTTATTTGGGCGCATTCGGTAATAGTAAAACTAATTCTTTTAGAAATATTGCTTTGGGATCGTTCTTTATAGCGCTTAACTTAGGTTGCAGACCTACTTTTGTGATAGCAGTCTTATTTGCAATTCCTGTGCTATACCCTATTTTGAAAAAATCGTTTAACGATTTTAGTAAAGATTGGAAGAAAGCTGAATATTGGAGAATTCCTTTGCTCTATGCTACAGCTTGGATTCTTCCAGCAGTAATTACTGCAATTCCATTTGGCGTGTATAATCTTTTGCGATTTGGTTCACCATTAAATTTTGGCAACGAGTATCAAATCACTATTACAGATATGACAACTATGCGTTTGCCATCGCAAAATATTCTGCCGTCTATTCTTAGCTATATTGCTCTACCTTTACGTTTAATTCCAACTTTCCCTTGGATTGGCATTCAGCCTGTTGCTTTTGACAGATGGCAGTATGCTGAGCCTATGATTGGCGGAATGTTCGTGCTTTCTCCTCTCGCATTAGTTTCGTCTTTTGCGGCTTTAGCTATGAGAAAACGCTGCTTGCACAAGATTTCGTGGAATATTTCTATAACTTCTTTAATAATTGGCGTATTTCTTATTGTTTTTGACAGTCTTAAAGCAGGAATTGGTTGGAGATATATTGCAGATTTCGCGTGGACTTTTGCAATTACTGCGGTAGTTGGCGTAACTTTACTTTTAGAGCATGCTGCTTCTGTTCAAAAAGACGATTGTTGGCAGAAAAAAACTATTTCATACAGCATACGTTTTGTTGTAATAACACTACTTTTTGTGTCGATTATTATTGCAGCACTCAGCTGGTTTGTTACGGGTCGTGAAGATAGCACACTTCGTTTTAACCCAGACTTATGGTATTTGGTTCGCTCCTGGCTTACGCTATTTTAATAAAAGTCTTTAGTAAAACTATTCTTCACAAAGAAGAGTATCAACAGTTTTTAAAAGTGATTTCAAACCTACAATAAACTGAGATTCTTCCGGAAGCAAAGAAAGAGCAAGATACCCATTTACTGGCATGTCAAAATAGTATCCGGGCTGCGAAACCAAATGATAATCTTGCATTAAGCGCAACGCTAACACATCGTCATCAATGCATGATGGCACGCGCAATAAAATATTCCAACCGCCTTCTGCACGCAAAGCACTAACACAACAATTAGGCCAGGATGCTAAAGTTTCACGAAGAGTTTTAAGATTTTTACTAACCCGGTTACGAACCTTTTGAGTCTGCGAAGAAGCATACTCTAACAACTCAGGTATACGCTTAGAAACCGTTGTTCCAATCGGCAAAAAGTCGTCTGCAATAACATCAAGCCTTTTTTGAGCTTCGTAAACATCATCTTTAGGACCTGAAACTTCAATCCACCCAACTTTTGCGTGAGGAGCTGCAAGCATTTTAGAAAAACCGTCCAAAGCAAACACGAGAGTAGATGATTCCCCAGCAAGCCTAGCGTTTGTTTCAAAAGGCTCAAGATAATAATCGTAAAAAACTTCGTCAGCAATTATTGCAACATCATTATCATGACATAATTGCAATAATTCTTTACGCTCCTCACTTTTTACATAAGAGCCGGTAGGATTATTCGGATTAATAAGCACAAGTGCTTTAATGCGCAAAGACTTATCTTCAAGCAGCTCTTTTACGCGAGGCAAATCAATAGTCCAAGAACCGTCGTAATGCAAAGGATACGGTATTGCGTTCACGCATTGCAAGCGCGCAATCGACTCAATAAGCGGGTACCCAGGAGTAGGACCAATAACAGCATCTCCCGCATCACAAAGAAGCATCATAAGCCATGCGTAAGCTTGAGATGTTGAAGAAAGTAAGTAAAGCTGATCCGGATTAAGCTTTGAAGGAGTAGAAGTATTAGTGCGATTATCGCGCTTATTAATAAAGTCTGCTAACAGTTTTCGAGATTCAATAGGTCCTCTAGGATTTGCAGCATAACTTTCAGATAAACATTTAGGTGCAAGAGAGTGAACAGTAGGATTAGAATCGTTTAATTTAGTAAGCTTTATGCCTCGAGCCACAGCTTTTCTCTGCGCTAAAATAATAGGATTTGGCTCGCTTACGTCTACTCTTGAAGAAAATCGCACGTAACAACCCTAACACCTGGTATAAAAAAGCTGGGCAACAGATTAAACCTGCACCCAGCTTAAAACAACAACAAATAAATTATTACTATTTATTAATATTTAGTCCTGTTGCTGATTCTTCTGCATTGCATAATAAGCTGCACCAATAATTCCAGCCTCATTATGCAAAGTTGCAACCACAATAGGAGTCTTAATATCAATATGTGGAAGGAATTTTTCACTTACGCGGCTAACTCCACCACCAACAACAAACAAATCAGGGTTGAAGTACTTTTCCATCAAACCATAGTACTTAGTTAAGCGCTTAGCCCACTTCTTGTAACCCATATCAAGCTTTTCACGAACGGAAGAAGCAGCATACTTTTCAGCATCTCCCTTACCTTTTTCAAGCTGAATATGACCAAGCTCAGTGTTTGGAATAAGTACGCCATTGTAAATCAAAGCTGTACCAATACCAGTTCCAAGCGTTGTAGCAATAACTAAGCCATCCTTATCTTTAGCGGCACCAAACTTCTGTTCAGCTAAACCAGCAGCGTCAGCATCGTTTACAACTGTTACTGGACGACCGCAAGCCTCACTAAAGACTTCAGTAACGTCAACACCAATCCAAGACTGGTCAAGATTTGCCATAAAATCAAGCTTCTTGCCTGGCTTAATCGGAGCAGGGAAAGCGATTCCAACAGGAACATCTGCAGGAACTTCAAAATGCTCAAGCTGCTGACGAACAATATCCGCAACCGCCTGAGGCGTAGAAACTGCAGGAGTGAGAATCTTATAACGAGGCTCTGCAAACTCGCCCTTTTCCAAATTCACTGGAGCAGCCTTAATTCCAGAACCACCAATATCGACGCCAAATGCTTGTGCAGTGTCAATCATCTCACTAACACTCCCCTCTGAATGTGTGCTGATAACAAGATATTCACAAATATTGTATCGTATATTTATTGCGACACGCTTGCTGATTGCTAACTTCTACTTCACTTCTGCTTTATTTTTACTTCAAAGAAGGCATAGGTTTCCACGTTCCGTCGTGCAAAATCTTCCTAGAAGCAAGCCAACCGGTAAATAATTTCCAAATACCAGAAAGAATATGCTCACGATCAACAGCCAACAGACGAATAATCTCTTTAGCAGCAGTTAAAGCAGTTCCAAGTGCAAACATAAACGGATGAAAATCACCATGAACCATAAAGTAGCGGGCCATAAACCCACGATTTCGCATAATATGGTAACGATTCATATCTGAAGTTGAGTTTAGCTGTCGAACTCCTGCAATATCCCAATTTGGAATATCGCGAGTGCGACGAAGAATAATATCCGGCACAACAATAGGATTCGTAACCTTACTAGCAAGATACCCGTAAGTAGTATCATCCCAGTAAATAAAGTAGCGAGAATCCGGAAAGCCTATCTTTTCAACAATATCTCGACGAATTAAACCACCCTCGAAACACATTGTGTTCATCACACGATAACCCGCATTACCAAAAGCTGAAGGCGCAATAGGATTCGGTATACCAAGAGGAACCAAAAAATCGTACTGCCAGTAGAAATTACCGCCGTCGTAATCTAAACGACTTCCTTGAACAACAGCATGACGCTTAGTCCAAGGAGCAAGACGCTCAATAGACTCAGGCACTGTTTCAACATCATCATCCATAACCCAGAACCACTTAGCACCAAGCTCATAAGCCTTCTTTACGCCAGCGCTAAAACCGCCGGCGCCACCAAGATTCTCATCCTGCGGAGCATAAACAACGTGAGAACAATTGCCCTCATCGTCTTTTTCTGCCTTACCCCAACGATTAGTTAAATCAGTTTCAAGACCAGAAACCATTTCGCGAGTTTTATCGCTGCACTCATTGTCAACAACAACAATTCGCCAAGGACACTCGTTCAAACATTCAAAAGAATGGAACAAATTATCCAAAAGTTCCTGACGCTTATAAGTGACCACAACAACAGCAAGCTTATCAATACTCTTACATACGCTATTGGCTTTGCTGTTAACAATTTTCTTTGTTCCCATATTGCTCATACTTGTATTCTCGCACCTACCCTCGCCACACAATTATTACAACAATGTTCTTAGCATGAGATACAAAAGAATAGTCAGTTTCAGGGAAGGTGAAAATCCTTACTGGCGGTAACAAAATACGTGTTTTATACCTTTTTGAAGCCCGCGAGCGGTGTAAAAGCTGCTGATTCGGTTAAATTCCGAAGCCAACGGTTACAGTCCGGATGAAAGAAACGGAGTCCCATCATGGGTATTTCTAATACAAATAATCATCAAACTTATGCAAAAAACTCTAGCTGGTCTAGCGAAAAAATCGCAAAATATGCTCTATTTGTGGCACTTTCAATGGCTGTGAGTTTCATAGAATTTCCACTAATTCCAGACTTTTCATTCCTAAAATACGATCCTTCAGGAATCGTGTGCCTCGTAGCAGGATTCGCATACGGGCCTTCAGCGGCAGCAATCGTAAGCATACTCGGCTTTGCACCACACTTATTTACCAATCCACTGGGCACAGTTATGGCAGTGCTAGTATCTTTAGGAGCTAGCGTTACAGCAGCAATCTTATACAAAAAAATGCATACCAAAAAAGGCGCAATCATTGCACTTTCGGCAGGCTCTATTGTTGCTATTGCGCTCGCAATAGCGGGAAATCTTGTTATTACTCCTCTTTACGCTCACATGACTGTTTCGCAAGTTGCGGCTCTTATTATTCCAGCACTGCTACCGTTTAATATTATTAAACTTGCGCTTCACGTTGTAGTAACAATGCTTGCTTATAAACCAGTTTCTAAACTACTTCACCACAGCAAGTAAATCTTCTAAACGGCATAAACTATGCAAAATACCAGCACAAGCAGTAGTATGAACAAAGCTCAAAATTGCGCAGTTGAAAACAATACTCTAGTAGAGTTGCGAAATATTTGCTTCAGCTACGATGATGGAAAAACTTGGACGCTTAATAATTTAAGTCTTACAATTAATCCTGGCGAGCGCGTAGCTATTGTGGGCAAAAACGGTTCTGGTAAATCAACTTTGGCAAAAATTATTGCAGGTTTAGCAGCTCCAGATAGAGGCTATGTTAAATTGTGCGGCGAAAAAGTTTTTGAAAATACTACTGCTTATGCTGACGCTTACAAAAATGCGCGAAAGCTTATTGGTGCTCTGTTCCAAAGTCCAGAAGATCAGATTGTTACTACTGTTACTGAAGATGATGTTGCTTTTGGACTAGAAAATTTAAACGTAGAACAGCATAAAATGCGAAAACTAGTTAACAATGCTTTAGAAGCTGTTCACATGCAAAATCATAGACTTTCTAACCCGAGTCTTATGAGTGGCGGACAAATGCAGAAAGTTGCTTTAGCAGGCTCTATTGCAATGCAGTCAAAGCTACTTGTGCTAGATGAGCCTACTTCTATGCTCGACTCTAAATCTCGAGAAAACGTTGACACATTATTTGATGATTTGCATAAAAGCGGCACGAGTATTGTGCAGATTACGCATAGAATTGACGAATGCAAGAATGCAGATCGCATACTTCTGCTAGAAAATGGAGTGCTTCACGAAATTTGTTTAGAAAAACTTGAATCATATTTAAACAATTCTAAATCTAGTCTTTCAAAAAAATCGCAGGAAAATATTAATAATTACCCGAAGCGAAACGAAAATATAAACGATAGCACGCATGCAAATAAAGCAATTTCAATATCACACTTAACCGTTAAATACGATAATAAATCTACAGCTGCAATTAACGACTATTCACTTGACGTAAATGAAGGTGAAATAGTTGCAATAATGGGCGAAAACGGCTGCGGAAAATCCACTCTAGCTAAAGCTTTGTGCGGACTGTTAAAAGCAGAATCTGGCTCTATAATCGTAGAAAAAATACCTGTTAGTGGAAAAACTTCTAAAGCGGATCGTCAAAACTTGCGCAAAACTATTGGCTACGTTATGCAGCTTCCAGAGCAGCAGCTTTTTGCTAATACTGTGCGCGAAGATGTTGCTTACGGTCCTAAAAATTTTGGTCTAAAAGGAGACGCTCTTAAAGAACGCGTAGATGAAACGTTGAGGCTGCTTAATCTTGAAGATTTGGCTGAAAAATCACCTTTTTCTCTTTCCGGAGGCCAACAGCGTCTTGTGGCAATAGCAGGAGTTCTTGCTTTTAAACCGCGAGTGCTTGTGCTTGATGAGCCAACAGCAGGATTAGATTTTGAAGCAGCATCGCGTTTATTACAAATTCTTTGCGAACTTAATAATCAAGGCGTAACAATTGTTGTTATTACGCATAATATTCATGAGGTAAAAGCTTTAGGCGCAAGATTAGTAACATTAAAAACAAAAAATAGTGAAAGTTTAGAAGATAAAAAGAAGTCATCACAAGAAAAAATTAAGCAAGAAACGATTACGCAAGAAAAATCAACCTCACTACTTAGCTCTTTTGATCCTAGAATAACGCTTCTATCCTGCTTTATGCTCATGCTAAGCGCTTTTAGCATTACTCATTACACGCAGTTAGCTGTTCTTGCTTTTGCCACACTGTGTCTAATCATTGCCGCAAAAATACCATTCATAAAACTAATTTCTTCACTACACATGCTTATTGCAGTATTTACTTTTTCGGGATTACTAAATATTCTTGCCGTTCGCACAGGCAAAATACTTTGCAAACTTGGGCCAATTATTGTAACGAACGACGGCATTCATTGCGCAATACTATTTGCCACACGATTCTCGCTTGTAATTATTATTGGCGCAATATTAGTTATTACAATAAGCCCAACAGTGCTAACCGAAGCCTGCACGTCTTTGCTTTCACCACTTAAAACTATTGGAATACCAACGCAGGAAATATCGCTTATTATGAGCCTAGCATTGCGATTTTTGCCAACGCTTTCTAACGAGGCAGTAGAAGTTGCGCACGCTCAAACCGCTAGAGGCGGAAGCATACGAGACGGCTCAATTTGCAAACGAATCCACGCAATTTCTTCGCTTATTGTTCCTGCTTTTGCAGGCGTTATTCGCCACTCAGAAACACTTTCTTTAGCGCTTGACACACGCTGCTACACGCCAAGCGCAACAAGGTCTCATTTGCACACGTTAAAAGTTAGCGCAAAAGATGTTCTGCTATTAGTTGTGGCCGTTGGTTTTGTTAGCGCAATTATTGCAATGAGTTTATAAATGTTATATAGAACAAAATACGCATGTTGCAATTTTTGTATGAAATAATTCGCAAGATACTGTATAATCCGTTAAGCACTTATGTAATTTATGCAATACTTTTGTTTGATTGAGCTTGATTAAACTTGCATTTGAAAGGACGCCTTATGGCATTGACAAAAAAGCAGACTAAGCAGCTTCGCGCGCTTGCTAATACGCTAAGCCCACTTTTGTACGTTGGCAAGAACGATATTACTGATGCAGCCGTAAAGCAAGCAGACGAAACCATGCAGTATCACGAACTTATGAAGTGCGCTGTGCAAGATGGTTCCGGCTTAAGCGCTAAAGAAGCAGCTGTTGCTCTTGCAGAAAAACTCGGTGCCGAAGTTGTGCAAGTAATCGGCAATCGCTTTGTATTGTTCCGCGTCTCTACACTAGACAGCGTTGAACACATTATGCTTGTGCGTGAATAAAACTCTCTCTTAATATTTTTATATTTTTGCGATAGTTCGTAAATAAAAAATGCTCCATGATTGAAAAACTGCTGAGGCGGTTCAACATTCATGGAGCTTAATTTTATAGTAGCTTGCTATTTGTCAATGATTTGTACGCCACTAACTGTTGACTGACCTGCTGGAAGATCTAGCCAATTTGATCCATCACCCCCATATTGAGCAGCAATAGTAATTTTTTTGTTATTATATTTTTCAAACCTATTGCTTTCATTTGATTTAGAAATCTTCATAGTAACCAAGATATTATTAAGAGAGTTGAACGTTTGTCTTACTCCACAATCCGTACCATTACAGTATCCTCCAACAGACATCTTCCTATCTAATACTAATACCGTATAAATATTATCTTTATTTTCTTCTAGAACATTGTCTTTCTTACCAGTATTATTTGGTGTAGTTCCAGGAAAATCATATGCTTCATCAACATTTAATATTTTTACAGTTCCAGTAAATACTTGATAACCTTTCTCGCGCCAAAATTGAACAAGCTTATTATGCTTACGCTGAGCTTGAGTCAAGTTTTTAGCATTAATCATCATATTAATATCAGTAAAATCATCAACTGACACAAAAGTTGGATGTAATAATTTACTTATCTCACCAGTGCCAGGAACTGGATCGTATGTATTATCTTTATCTAATGGGTGATAAACAATTGACCGAGTATTGGTAAAGTTGCCTTCATTTAGCTTATAGATTGTTTTACTCCATGGAAAAACATCAGGAGAATTTTTCTCAATAGCGCGCAGAATTACAATTCCTTTATGGTGCGGATCAAAATATATTGTTCCTGAATTCTCATTTTCATCATGCGCATTATCTATAATTTCTGGATATTTAACTAACTTGCCATTCTTAAATGAAAATACTTTAATATGCTTAGTAGTATTACTATTAAATTCATCTGCAGAAATAATAACCATTTCTGGGATAGTATCATTATCAATATCCCACAAGTCATAATAGTATTTTGAATCTTGTGGGATATTATTTGAAACATACGATGAATTTTCAAGCACCTTTTTGTATTCTTTACCAGCTTGAGAAAGAATATCGTCAGCACTGCGAGTATGCGGTTTTGTGATAGCACTTATGGTACTACTGGCAACATGATTCAGCGAAAAACCGCTGTTTTGTACAGTGTCGGCAACAAAGCGAACATACACAACCCATGTTGTGAGCATGCAAATAAGCACAATGGTTGATACGCAATAATACAAAAAAGCATTATTTTTCTTCATTGCAAACATCTCTACTTTCGCCAAGTTGTAGCACTATACTTGTTTTTACTAAAACGTAGGTTTTATATGTGTTATATGTTTTATGCGTAACTCATTCACCGTAATTGGAAGAAACATCTTTCATTAAACCTGCCATAAGCGAGTTGTTGTCAATGTGGGAAAGATTACTAGCATCTCCAACAATCATCACATCGCCAGCAGTAGTTGGGAAAATTATTACAGAACATGGGTCGCCAACAATAAAAATATGATTGTCATCACTCATATCGAAGGGGCTACCATTTTTGTAAAGTATATTCTCTAATTTTTTATGATTTTTTTCAGCGGACGGAAACTCGTTGAGAACGCATGACGCATCTTTTTCAAAATCATCGCCTGTTCCAACTTTTACAATCGCTTTAGCTCCACCAAGAGCATAGCTATGCTTTATTGGCAGATTGCACTTTTCGCTAATAGCGTTAAGATCTGGCTTTATATTAAGAGCATTTCGCACGCCACTAAAAGATCCATTGTGCTGAACGCAATAGAATAAACCGGCTATTATAACAAAAACAACAAATCCCCAAAAGTAACTTTTAGCTTTACTCATAATAAACCTCCATCTCAAATATGATACAAAATAAGCATCACTGACTTAGATTTCGAATTGATCAATCTCTCTTAAATGAAATTCTTACGTATGATTCTAGTTGCACGATTTGATAACGCGTAAACCTTCAGTTTACGTTTAGTCTGTAATGATTTTTAGAGAGTTGTAACTAGGGTCATCGTAACTTGGTTCTAAGCAAAAGCATATTGAAGTAGCCTTTTTAACTGCTATGGTTACGTTCTTTCCTACATAATCTTTCATTTCTCCGGCTTTAGGACTAACAAAGAAACGTTTGTAAACGTATGTGTCGGGAACTGGCGTACCTTTGCCATCAACTCCAACAGTTATGATGGTTTTGTATGGCATATTTACTGTGTAAACAATTTTTGAATCGTTGACGAAATAATAAGAATAATCATCTAAAATCGCATCCGGCGGTGCTGTTTGCTTTACTTCGTCAATATTCATCTCTTGAACATTGCCGGTAAGAATGGTGTATCCATCATCTCGTAAATCTTGAATATACTTATTGTGTTTCTTCTCTTTTTCACTAAGAGTCATATTATTAATTAGATTGTCTACAGGCTTAAGATTTTTAACATCAACAAACATTGCATCAAGATCGCCTACATTGCTAGGATCTGCCGAATTATCTTCAACACTTGAATCTAATTTAAACTTATAATCTTCAGTAAGCTTATAAGTATCACGACGAACTTTAAGCGCATCAAATACATAATACACAACTATGCCATTGTGATTATGATCGTACATTAATGTTTCTGAAAATTCGTCATCACGAGACGGTCCTAAATCTTCAATTAACTGCGATTCAACAATTTTTTTGCCATCAAAAGAAAATACTTTAGTAAAACGAGGCTTATTTTCATCGTAACATAATTTTTTTCTTGCAGTTACAATAAGTTCTGGAATCTTATCATTATTAAAATCCCATAAGTCATAGTAATATCCGAAGGAATCTGGAACATTTTTGAACTTGTATTTTCCGTGTAGATTTTCAAGCACGTTTTTATAAGCGCGACCTGCTAAAGAAAGAGCATTATTTGACTTATTTGGTTCAATTACAGCTGTTACAGCATTGTTGTTCATAACATTTTTCAGCGAAAAACCGCTGTTTTGCACTGTGTCTACAGTGAAGCGAACATACACAACCCATGTTGTGAGCATGCAAATAAGCACAATGGTTGATACGCAATAATACAAAAAAGCGTTATTTTTCTTCATTGCCAACTTCTCTACTTTCTTTAGATTCATGAAGAATTGTGCGGATTTGAGATAAGCGTTGAGTTAGCTCGTGCTCGTATCCACGATTCGTTGGATGGTAGTATTCGCGTCCAACAAGTTCGTCTGGCATGTACTGTTGGGATGCTACAGCTCCAGGGCAATCGTGCGCATACTGGTATCCTTCGTGATTCCCCCAACTTTTCATTAGTTTCGTTGGAGCGTTTCGCAAATGAAGAGGAACTTGACCAATATTTCCATCATCAACGTCTTTGAGAGCCTGATTAATAGCATTGTAGCTTGCGTTTGATTTAGGAGCGGTTGCTACAGCGATCACAGCTTCCGAAAGAATAATGCGCGCTTCTGGCATGCCAATTAGAGCAACAGCTTGAGCTGCAGAAACAGTTACTTGTAAAATTTGCGGAGCTGCCATACCAACTTCTTCGGCAGCAGCAATCATAATTCTCCTTGCAATAAAACGCGGGTCTTCCCCAGCTCGAAGCATTCTCGCTAAATAGTGCAATGAAGCGTCAACATCACTTCCGCGCATCGATTTAATAAAAGCAGAAATCACATCGTAATGATCGTCGCCATCTTTGTCGTAGCGAACTGTAGTAGTGTCCATTACGTTAGAAACGATATCGGCAGTAATAACAGGCTTATTTTTGCCGTGCTGCAATGCACAATCTCCTGTTATTGCTCCTGCTGCTGCTTCTAAAATAGTAAGAGTTTTGCGAGCGTCTCCACCGCTTAAGCGAATAATAGAATCTATTGCGTCTTCGTCAATTTTAAGCTGATTGTTGAGCCCATTTTCGCTAGTTACTGCGCGCTCTATAAGCGTGTGTAAATCTTCAACACTAAGCGACTCAAGTTTTACTACTACTGATCTGCTAAGAAGCGGTTTAATGATTGAAAAACTTGGGTTTTCGGTAGTAGCTCCAATAAAAGTTACGTCGCGATTTTCTACGCTTGGAAGCAGAGCATCTTGCTGCGATTTAGAAAAACGGTGAACTTCGTCAATAAAAAGTACTGTTTCTTGGCCTTTGCTAACTAAACGCTCGTGCGCACGATCAAGCACTGCACGAACGTCTTTAACACCAGAAGTTACAGCAGAAAGCTCTTCAAACACTCGCCCAGACTGGCGAGCAACAATATATGCAAGAGTAGTTTTACCGACTCCTGGAGGGCCAAATAGCACAACAGAACTTGGCGAGGTAAGAGAGCCTTTAGACTGCGGATTTGCAAGCCTTCGCAAAGGAGAGCCTTCTTTTAGCGCATGCGACTGCCCTAGCACGTCTTCAATGCGGCTCGGTCGCATACGCACTGCCAACGGACGAGTTACATCGCTAGGCGCGCTACTTGCTGCAAATAAATCCTGCTCCATAAATACCAGCTTACAATATGTATAGAACAAACGTTCGATTCTAATTGTTGGTTACAAACTAAGACAAGTTTACAACACTAGACGTGCGAAACTTGGTAATCGAAGAACACAACTTCGCCTTCATCTTGAGTTGTATCCAAATCAACAATGCCAGTAATAGCCCAATTATGATCCCCGTCAGAATCGTCGATAATCTGCCGAACTTTCCAAGAATGCTCACTTTTTTCAAGCGAATCGTCAAGAATAAATAAGTCTCCGCTTCGAGCTTTGGCATCTATTCCAACATACTCATGCTCGTCGTAATAGTCGTCAAGCACATCATTCCACTCGTGAACTCCGTAACCCCAAGCTTTATCAAGCTCTCCTAAAGTATCCGCATCTTCCAAATCCATAAGTTGCACGCGGCGGAACATTGCGTTTCGAATAAGGACAATAAGACCACGACGATCCTCAACTACAGACTCAGAAGTTCCAGGAGCTGCAAGAGTTACAGCACTAGCTTCAGCGTCAGATCCTCCTGCACTCTCCCACTCGTCAACAAGACTAGAATCAATAGAGCGAACAACAAGACGAAGCCAGGAAATAATGTCACGCAACTCTTCGTTAAGCATATCTTCCGGCACAGTGCGAGCAAGAGAACGGTAAGCATCCGAAAGGTAGCGAAGAAGCGTTCCTTCACTTCTAGCAATGCCATAGCGAGAAATATAGCCAGTAAAATCGGATGCTGTTTCAACCATGTCTCGGAGCACAGATTTAGGTTTAATCCAGTAGTCGTTTGCCCACGGAACATCCTTGCGATATTGTGCAAAAGCAGGCTCAAGCAAATCTTCAAGAGGCTTAGGGTAGCTAACTTCAGCTAAGCGTTCCATGCGCTCCTCGTAGTCAACGCCATCATCCTTCATGCCAGCCACAGCAGCATCACGAGCCTTACGCTCCTGCGCGCGAAGAACAGGCTTAGGATCATCTAAAGTTGCTTCAACCATAGAAATCACGTCAAGCGCGTAACTTTCAGATTCTGGATCTAGAAGTTCCAAAGCAGCAAGCAAGAACGGCGAAAGCGGCTGATCTAGCGCAAAACCTTCAGGCATTGCAACGTCAAGCTCATAATCACAAGAACCGTCCGCATGCTTTTTACATTCAATAACTTGAGTATCGAGTAAAGTTTGGAAAATATCGTCGCAACGTTCAAGCAGTTTCTCTTTATCTTGCGGCTTTTGCGCGCTATCTTCAATAAGTTTTTGCACGCGCGCTCTAGCATCTCCACCTTGCGTAACTTCGTTCAAAATCATTGAGTGCGTTACAACCATGTGTGGATTCAAAGTTTCTGGAGCACTTTCAATAAGCTTAGTAAATGTTGGCTCGCCCCAAACAACAAATCCTTCTGGAGCCTTCTTACGCTTAACTTTTTTAAGCTTTTTAGGGTCATTGCCGGCTTTTGCAACAGCGCGAGCGTTTTCAATCTCAAACTCTGGAGCCTCGCTAACCACTAAGCCTTCGGTATCAAATCCCATTCTGCCTGCGCGGCCTGCAATTTGATGAAACTCGCGAGCGCGAAGTTTTCGACTACGATTCCCATCAAATTTTGTGAGCGCTGTAAGCACAACAGAATGAATTGGCACGTTAATACCAACACCAAGAGTGTCCGTTCCGCAAATAACTGGTAGCAGCCCTTGTTGAGCCAGCTGTTCGACGAGCCTGCGGTAGCGTGGAAGCATGCCAGCGTGATGCACTCCAACGCCGGTTCTAAGTATTCTTTGCAAGATTTTGCCAAATCCTGTAGTAAACTTTGTGCCTTTAATTGCTTGAGCAATTTTGTCTCGCTGCTCTTTGCTTGAAACTCCCGTGCTTGCGAGCGCTTGCGCTGTTTCCAGAGCTGCGTCTTGCGAAAAATGAACTACGTAGATTGGCGTTAAACCCTTGTTGAATAAGAGTTCTACAGTTGTAGCAAGTGGCTTATCGGTGTACTCGTATTCAAGTGGTATTGGTCTTGGCGCGTTAGCAATAATATCAACGCTTCTTTTTGTTGATTTTTCTAAGCGCTCTGCAATATCCGATACGTCTCCAAGAGTTGCGCTCATAAGTAAGAATTGCGTGTTTGGAAGCGTAAGTAGCGGTACTTGCCAAGCCCACCCGCGCTCTGGGTCTCCGTAGTAGTGGAATTCGTCCATTGCAACGCAATCAACTTCTGCATTTGCGCCTTCGCGTAACGCTTGGTTTGCTAAGATTTCTGCAGTGCAGCAGATTATTGGAGCATCAGCGTTAATATGCGAGTCGCCAGTAATCATGCCAACGTTGTCACGCCCGAAAATCGCAACTAGGTCGAAGAATTTTTCGGACACAAGTGCTTTAATTGGCGCAGTATAGTAGGAGCGTCTGCCTGTGGCTAGCGCTGCAAAATGCATGCCGAGCGCGACTAGCGATTTTCCAGAACCTGTTGGAGTGTTTAAGATTACGTGGTCTCCTGCAAGCAAATCCATAACGGATTCTTCTTGATGCGGCCATAAATCTACATGTTTGTTATCTTTAACCCAATCAACAAATGCTTGAAAAATCTCGTCTTCGCTAGCATGATGCAAATCAAGAGCTAACTCGCCTAATCCAGCCATATACGCTCCTACTTTACTTACGCTTTAATCGTGACTTTACTTACGACCTAATTACGCTCTATTTGCGCTTCTTTTTATCTCGCACTTTTACGGAGATTTGAATAGGAGTTCCCTCGAATCCAAACTCTTCGCGAAGAGATCGCTCAATAAAGCGACGGTATCCGTGCTCTAAGAAGCCTGTTGCGAATATTACGAAACGCGGCGGGCGCGTAGAAGCTTGCGTTGCAAACAAGATTCGCGCTTGCTTGCCGCCTCGCAAAGGATGCGGATGAGCAGACTGAATACGACCTAAGAAAGCGTTAAGCTTACCCGTAGGAATACGCTTATCCCAGCTATCTAAAGCTGTTCGCATGGCGCGCGCAAGACGATTCGTATGCCAGCCTGTTTTTGCAGAAAGATTTACGCGCTCAGCCCAAGTAACGCGCTCAAACTCAGTCTTCCACAAGCGTTCCATGCGCTGCCTTGAAAACTCGTCCATCAAATCCCACTTGTTAAACACAAGTACGATTGCGCGACCTGCGTCAACAGCTTGGCTCATAACTTTTAGATCCTGCTCCGCAATAGGAACGGAAGAATCGAAAAGAATCAAAGCAAGCTCCGAACGTTCAATCGCAGCCTGCGTGCGTAGCGAAGAATAGTATTCTGCACCAGTAAGCTTATGAGGCCTGCGCTTAATACCAGCAGTATCAATAAACAGCCAGTCTTCGCCGTCAACTCGCACAACCTCATCAACAGGGTCACGAGTAGTTCCAGCCAAATCGTTTACAACAGCGCGCTCTTCGTGAGCTAAATGGTTCAAAAGCGAAGACTTACCAACATTTGGACGCCCAACTAAAGCAACCCTACGAAGACCTTGCGGAGTTAAGAATCCTGAAGTTTTATTCGCTTTTTTCAAAGAGCTAATTGCCGCGTCAAGCAAATCTCCAACGCCTCTGCCGTGCATTGCAGAAATTCCGTACGGCTCTCCCATTCCAAGCTTCCAAAACTCTGCAGTCAAGTACTCGCTTCTAGCATCGTCAACCTTGTTAACAGCCAATGTTATAGGCTTTCCTGCAGCGCGGAGCATTGAAACAATGCGCTCGTCTGTGGCTGTTAAACCAACTTGACCATCAACAAGGAAAATTACAGCGTCGCTTAAACGCACTGCTATTTGCGCCTGCTGAGCAATAGAAGAATCAATTCCTTCAACGTCTGCTTCCCAGCCGCCAGTGTCAACCAGCTTAAAATTGGTTCCAGCCCACTCAGCATCATAGCTTACGCGATCTCGAGTAACGCCCGGAGTATCTTCTACAACAGCAACTCTGTGACCTAGAATACGGTTTACAAGCGTTGATTTTCCAACGTTTGGTCTACCAATAACAGCGATTACACCAACTGCTTTTGTATCTTTCGATTCATCTTCGCCTGCTAAATCTCCGCTAAGCAGCGCGCGGTCTTCATCGTCAAGATCATAGCCTTCAAGATTAGCGGCATAACGGTCATACTCATCCTGCTCAATTGCAGCATCAACCATTTCAACAAGAGCATCAAGAGTCTGCTCAAAAGTCAAATCAGAATTATCGAGCGTTGTAACACCATCAGCAGCCTGAAGAAAACTCGTAACTTTAGCATCTTTAGCGTCGCGAGCACGAATATCGTCTTCCTCAGAAGATTGATTATTTTGCAAACTTTCTTGCGAAATTTCCTGCTTGTTTCTGCGAGCTTGACGAACTTCTTCCCTTGCAGTAAGAAGAACGCGAACTTGCGCATTAGGAGCCACAACAGTAGTAATATCGCGACCTTCTGCAACAATGCCCTCACCTTTAGAGAAAGAATCATCTGCAGATTCAGCAGAAATATACGCGCGTTGAGCAGCAATAAGCATGCGTCGGACTGCAGGAATTGAAGAGACAGTAGATACGTGCGACGAAACTTCACTGGAACGCAGTTCTTCGCTAATATCTTCACCTTCGACAGTCACCACAGGATTTTTAGGATCCACGCTAAAGTCAGCGTCACTTTCAGTAAATAATGCTCCAACAGCTTCAACAATCTGATTAAAGCGTTCGAAATCAGCTGGATTTGCAGGCTGACCTTCATTGTCTAATTCAATTTGCGTGCTTAAATCAATACCCTGATTTAAGCACCACCATGCAGCAGCTCGATACATTGCACCCGTATCTAAATACGCAAAACCGTAGTATTGCGCTAAAGCACGAGAAGTAGAAGATTTACCTACTCCTGCTGGTCCATCAATTGCTACACAAATCACAGGCCAACCTCCTTAGAAAGCGAGCGCACTTCTGTTTGAGAAAGAACGCGGTAAGATCCAGCTTTTAAGTCCCCTAATTTAATAGGGCCGATTTGCGTACGAACCAAGCGCTTTACAGGGAATCCAACAGCTCCAAAAATCCTACGCACAATACGATTCTTGCCAGAATGCAACACGACTTTTACCATGGTTGTGTCGTGATTCTGGTCGATTATTGCGCAGCGGTCGAACTTAATCCAACCATCTTCAAGATTTACGCCTTGAGAAACCAAGCGGCGGCAAACCATGCCGTTAATCTTGCCTTCAAGCGTTGCAATATAAGTTTTTTCAACCTCATACTTTGGGTGCATAACATGCTGGCTTAGCTCGCCATCGTTGGTCATTAGAATAAGACCTTCCGAATCGTAGTCCAAGCGACCCATGTGGAAGATTCGCTCGTACTTGTCTCCCACAATATCCCTTAAAGTAAAACGACCTTTAGGATCGTCCATAGCGCTCAAAACTCGCTTAGGCTTATGCAATGCGAGAGTTACAAGCTTCGTGTTGAACTTTACTCGAGACCCATCAACGCGCACTTTCTGACGCTTTGGATCTACGCGAGTACCAAGTGTTGTAACCAATTCGTCGTCTACTTCAACACGCCCATCGAGAATAATCTCCTCACATTTGCGTCTTGAACCAAATCCCGCTTCAGCAAGCAGCTTCTGCAGTCGAATGGCGTTTTTGTCATCTGAATGCGCCTGATTGGCGCGGGAATATGCGTTTGGCATCGTTCTCCCAACGTGACCTCATGAATTGTTTAACAAACATGCGCAAATAAGTTATTTTTAAGCACTAAATCAAACAATTCTCTATTACTATAATTTTTCTATTACTTTCGCAATTGTGATAAATAAGAAAATTACCACTTTTTCTATGCTACCGTATGGCATGGCCGTGATACTATAGCAGTTGTTTTAATAAGTTGCAAACTATACAGCAACACGTATTAAAGTAAGGAAAACTATGATTGAAGCACCGGAAACAACTTCTGAAGAAGCTAAAAGTGACTCTCCACTTGTTATTAAAATAGCAACCGAGTTTATTGCTACAGCGCTATTAATGTTCACAATTTACACTTTTTATTCACTATCAACAGCAATGTACGGCATTAATTTGCTTATGATTGCCGTAGGAACAGGCGTTGCGTATGCTGCAGCAATTTCTATTGCATCCAAAGTTTCTGGCGGACAACTTAATCCTGCTGTAACTATTGCATCTATGTTTACAGGACGCACATCGTATTTGGAAGGCCCTTGCTATATTATTGCGCAAGTTCTTGGATCCATTTTTGCAGCGAGCGCTTTTGTGTTCATTTTGCCTCAAACAAAAATGGTGAAAGATGCTAACTGGTTCGCTCCTGTTGTAAACGGTTTCGAACAAGGCTCTATTTCTGCAACGCAGCTAAAAAGCGTAAACTCTTCCTTCGGCGTTATTACAGCCTTATTGGTTGAAGTAATTGCAGTTGCAATAATTGTTGCTACAGCAATGAATTACACAAAAGATAACGGCAAGACCAATTGCGGCTATTCCACTCACATGGGTATTGCTTACGCAGCTGCAACGCTTATTACCTACCAGGTTACAGGTTCGGGTCTTAATCCTGCACGTTCTACAGGCATCGCAATTGTTGCAAACTTTAAAGAGCTTGAAGTTAAGCCATTAACTCAGTTGTGGGTTTTCTGGATTGCTCCAATTTTTGCGGCAGCACTTGTTGGTTTTGTTACTTTGCTTACTAAATTACTTACCACTTCTGCAAATCTTGAGAATAGAAAATCGGGTTACACTCATGCAAACAACGCTAATCAAGCTCCAGTAGCAATTCAAAATTATGATGAAAATTCAGCTAATTTTGGATTTAGTGAAGCAAATAGCGTTAACAATATGCAGAGCGATGCTACTAACATGAGCAATTTTCAAGAAAACTATAGATAGTAATAGAAAATAGTAAAAATAGTAATAAAAAAAAATAGTAATAAATGTAGCAAACAGTTGCAATAAAACTAGTAAAAGTAATAAATGCAATTGTTTGCTATATTTCTTTTACAACAAAAATGCGATTGAAGCGCACGTTACAAGTAAGCCAATTCCAAGAGCAATGCTTATAAAAGCATCAAAGCTCACGGAACGAACCTTCCATAAACTACGCTGACGCATTATCAATCGCATAATTCCAAGCAAGATGGCCGTCACAGAAACAATAGCTGCGGCGGCTGTTGCGTATCCAATAAAAGCTAGTATTGCGCTTATTGAAACAATAATTGCTACAATCCACTCAGCGTAAGGTTTTCCTTCAGACTTTTCCGACACGTACGGATGCTCTGTTTTACTACCCTTAGTCTGCTGCTCGCTATTTGTCATACTTGTATAATACATAACTTGCAATAATAAAACACAAGTTGTTTTACAAAAAAAAAACAAAAAATGCAGCGCTTGAAGTTATCGAACGCTGCATTTTTAGAATATGAATTTACTTATTTTACTTACTTACTAAATTACGAGAATTTAGTGGAAGAAGTGACGAGTGCCAGTTACATACATTGTTACTCCGGCAGAACGTGCAGCTTCGAACACTTCCTCGTCGCGAATAGAGCCGCCTGGCTGAACAATTGCACTAACGCCCGCTTCAATAAGAATCTGAGGGCCGTCAGCGAACGGGAAGAACGCATCAGAAGCTGCAACAGCTCCCTTAGCACGCTCAACACCATCTGCCAAAGTGTTAGCGCGTTCAACAGCCAGATGGCAAGAATCCACGCGATTAACCTGTCCCATACCAATGCCAACAGTAGCGTTGTCGTGCGCAAGCAAAATAGCGTTAGATTTTACGCAACGAAGCGAGCGCCACGCAAATTGCAAGTCACGCAATGTATCAACGTCTGCAGGATCGCCGGAAACCAAAGTCCAGTTTTCTGGATTATCTCCAAAAGCGTCAATCTTATCTGCCGACTGCACTAACGCACCGCCGTCAATAGGATGCACTTGCAAATCCAAAACAGGCGGAGTTGCAACCTTCAGAATGCGAAGATTCTTCTTCTTAGTGCGAAGCAATTCCAAAGCCTCTGGCTCATAGTCTGGAGCCACAATAACCTCTGTGAAAATTGGGCGAACACTTTCTGCCATTTCCAAAGTCACTGTAGTGTTTGCAGCGATTACGCCACCGTAAGCGCTTACAGGATCACAAGCGTGAGCTTTTTTATGAGCAACAGCAGCAGTTTCGCCAATTGCCAAGCCGCATGGATTATTATGCTTGCAAACAGCAACAGCAATTTGTGGAGCAAAATCCCAAACTGCACGCCAAGCAGCATCCGCATCAACATAATTGTTGTAGCTCATAGGTTTTCCGCCAAGAAGCTCAGCTTGAGCTAAACCGCCATTATGCAATGGATCAACATACAATCCAGCCTGCTGATGAGGATTCTCACCGTAGCGAAGCTCGTGTTCCAAATGCCAAGTACGCGTATATTCTGCAGGAAGCAACACGGATTCAGCGTTTTTAGACTCGTTTTCAACATCTTTTGCGTTAAGACTTTCTGGCTTTGGACACGCTTTTTGAGTCCACTGAGAGATTGCAGCATCATAAGAAGCAGTGTGCTCGAATGCTTTAGCAGCAAGATATTCGCGCTCTTCTAAGCTAAATCCTTTGCCGGAAGAAACACGGTCTGCCAAAAGCTGATAGTCTTTAGGATCCGTAATAACAGCAACAGACTTATGATTTTTTGCAGCAGCTCTAATCATAGAAGGTCCGCCAATATCAATTTTCTCAATAATGGCATCATTATCAGCACCACTCATAACCGTGTCAACAAATGGGTACAAATTAACAACCACAGCATCGAACGGCTTTATATTAAGGTTTTCAAGCTGCTTTACATGATCAGCATTATTCATATCCGCTAAAATTCCTGCATGAATATGCGGATCCAAAGTTTTTACCCTACCATCTAAGCTTTCTGGGAAACCAGTAACAGTAGAAACTTCAGTAACATTAACACCAAGCTCGGCTAATTTAGAAGCAGTAGAACCAGTTGACACTACTTCAGTACCAACTTTAATAAACGCGTTTGCTAGTATTTCAAGTCCTTCTTTATGAAAAACTGAAACTAACACACGGCGAATTGACCTTTCCCCTGTGGTTATCAGCACATTTGCATTTGATTCTTGGCTATGTGTCTGTTGCACGGCGGTCGTCCTTCCTTAAATAGTGGTGAGGAATTTATTCTCTTTTGGTCTTTGATGAAACCGTTCTAGGAGCGGCTTTTTTCAAAGACAAAGGTGATTTTCGTTGTATTAATTCGGTATCTGTTTTATTTGTATTATCTTCTGTAAGATTTTCAGAAGTAGTTTCAGCTTCAACATTAAAAGTTTTGTTTTGCGCAGAATTTTTATTAAGCAGCATAGAAAAAAGGTAACGAATTGCCCAAGATAGCAATATTCCAAGAACTGCAATAAGCCAAGCTGCACAAACAGCATAAAGAGTAAGATGGCCTACAGCCCTAGTGCTTTCAACAATGTCAACTCCAACAAAAGAAAGCCTGTACTCTCCTAAAGATCCATTGGCCAAAGCAAAAACAATAGTAAAAATAATTGTTATTAAAGAAGCGATGCAAATACTTACTGCAGCTGCTTGAGCTAGACCTATAGCAAAAGCTTTAAGCTCTTCTTTATCTTCAATATTTTTCAAACGCAATCCACAACCGCGTTTATGCAATATTACTAAAAGTATTACCGCAAAACAAATTATTGGAATAACACTCAATATTGCGTTTCGGTATAACGAATCGGATACTGATTCAGGAAATATTCCAAAAACTGGCACAGGTGGCAAAGATTTATGCATTGAGGAAGCCAAAGTAAAATGCGCAACTTTCCCAATACTAAATCCTGCTCCGCAAATCCAAGACAAAGCCCAAATAGCTATATTTGGCAACCACACAAGGCATGCAATTGACGTAAGAATACGCGAACCATTTTGCATACCGAGTTTTATAAAGAAAGAATTAACAGAGCCAATATTAGTGCAGCACCAAACTATTACAGTTACTAAAGCCACAGCCGAGTATATTGCAAATAAAATAACTGACAAGCGTTTAATTATGAGAATATTTTTTTGCGCAAATTCAGGGCACACTTGTTTATAACGCTTCTTAAAAGTTTTATAAACTAAGCTGCGCGGGAAAACAGCAATAAACAAAGATATTAAGTATATTAAAGCTGTTTTGAAAATAATAACAGGAACAGAATCAACCAAAGTTATATGCGTATTTTGCGAAAGAATTACGTTAACAGCAACCCAAAATACGGTACCTGTTACGTATGCTGTAGAGCCGCCTTCAACTTTTCTAATTAGGCTAGAAAGAGAAGCTATAAGCAAAATTGTTAAACCTAAAGGAGTTATTGTTAGCACACAATTGTCAAAAGTAAGACCAATTCCTTGAGCAAACATAAATACAGCCCAAGTCATAGACATTGCGGAATCAGAAAGATTACCGGTTCCTTCTTCAATAGAAACTATAAGTAAAGTAAGAGATAAGAAAAGTCCTATTGTAAGAGAAAAAACAAAAATTACAATAAACGGAGTAATTACACCTTTAGATACACTGATTAAGGATGACTTAAGTTTTTCAACCATAGCTTCTCCTTTCAGTACTATTTCAAACGTGTAAAACTAATCTTAGTAAAATAATCCTAGTGCTTTAAATTGTTTATATTTTGCTAAACTCTACGCAGGCATAGTCATTAAACTGCTGCAAGGATAATCCTCTAAATCGTTCATTCCACTAATGCCAGTAAGTTCAATCACGAAACTAAATCCTGCAACTTGCCCTTTAGCTTTTTTAACAATATTTGCAGCTGCTTTAGCAGTTCCTCCAGTTGCAATAAGATCATCTACAATAAGAACACGCTGGCCAGGTTTAATAGCATCACTTTCGATTTCAATACTAGCCTGACCATATTCGAGCATATAAGATTCGCTAATAACTGGAGGTGGAAGCTTACCAGCTTTACGAATAGCAAGAAAACCCTTACCTAAACGTTCTGCTAGCAGTGGGCCGAAAAGAAAACCGCGAGCTTCAAGACCTGCAATTAAGTCGATTGAATCAGGCTCAGTAGGCAAAGCGTCTACTAAAGAGTCAACAAGAATACGAGAAGCACGCGCGTTAGAAAATATTGGGAGAAAATCGCGGAATACAATACTCGGATTTGGAAATCCTGGAACGGTACGAATTAATGAAGCAAGATAATCTGAATCATCTTTACTTACTGTTCTCAACGATTTTGCTGTAATATCCGTTGTTGTCATAATCCTAACGTTCTTTTCTTCGCAAGATGTGATTCTGGAATATGGAAAAAATCTGCATATTAGCGTGATGCGCGAAGTAAAAACTTCACACATCACGACTTAAAAATTTTTAATTATAAATTTTACTAAAAGCTTTATTTTTTATTCTGCAGTATCTGCAGTATTTTCAGCTTCTACTGATTCTGAAGCTTGTGTAGCTTCTGCAGATTCTGCAGATTCTGCATTAGATTCAGCTTCATTATCTGCAGCTTCTTCGTCGCTAATAAATGCAGGACGTACATACAACCTGTTTACAGCTCTAAAGGACACGCGCATTAAGCTACCTTCAGAATCAATAACGATTTCTTCGTACTGCATATCTACGCTTACAATCTTGCCAATAATTCCGCCGATTGTAATAACCTCAGTACCTGGCTGCAAAGATTCATGGAATGAACGCATTTCATTCTGACGCTTTTTAGCATTGCGAGTTTGGAACCACATCATAACAACCATTACTACGATAAGCGCAATAAGAAGACCGTACTGCTGGAAAAATTGAGGCACAATAAACTCCTTAAGTGTCCAACCATAAGACGGCCGAAATGCCGTCCAAGACAATTATTTTAAGCCATCTAGCTGACATTACTAGGAGCTTTCAAACCCAAATGCTCCCAAGCTTTAACAGTCGCAACACGACCTTTAGGTGTACGAATTAAGAATCCTTCACGAACCAAATACGGCTCGCAAACAGTTTCAACAGTTTCCGCTTCTTCACCTACCATTGCAGCCAAATTATTAAGACCAACCGGTCCTCCATTAAATTGGCAAACCATTGCTTTTAGAACCGCAATATCGAGCCTATCTAAACCCTGAGTATCAATTTGATACAATGCTAAAGCTTCAACAACAGCATCTTGATTTACACAATCCAAGTCGTGAACAATCGCCCAGTCGCGCACTCTCCTAAGTAAACGATTTGCAATACGAGGAGTTCCACGAGATCGCAAAGATAATTCTTTAGCAGCCTGATCTTTAAGATTAATTCCAAGAACTTTAGCTGAACGTTCAATAAGCTTTTCTAGCTCTTCGTGAGGATAAAAATCAAGGTGAGCTGTAAAACCAAAGCGAGCGCGCAATGGAGAAGGAAGCATGCCTTCGCGAGTAGTAGCGCCAACTACTGTAAAACGTGGTAAAGTAAGCGGTATTGAAGATGCTCCAGGACCTTTACCAACCATAACGTCAACGCGAAAATCTTCCATCGCAATATAAAGCAACTCTTCGGCAGCACGCGGAAGACGGTGAATTTCGTCAATAAATAAAACTTCGCCAGTGTCCAAAGCGCTGAGAATAGAAGCTAAATCTCCAGCATGCTGAATAGCAGGACCGGAAGTAATACGAATAGGAACTTGAAGCTCGTTTGCAACAATCATTGCAAGAGTAGTTTTGCCCAAACCTGGAGGACCAGCCAAAAGCATGTGGTCAGGCGGAACGTCGCGCTTTTTGGCCGCATCCAAAAATAATTGCAACTGTGCTTTAAGTAAAGGCTGGCCAATAAAACCTTCTAAAGCGCGCGGACGAAGCTCCTCATCACTAAGCTGCTCATTAGCTAAAGGAGCAGAAGAAACCATGCGCAAAGAATCTTCCGAAACACCAGTATTTAGTGCAATTGCATATTCATCACTCATTTCAACTCCCCCAATGCTTTATTTTTAAACAACATAATCATCTACCCCTATCTAACAAAGTTAATGCCATGCGCAAAACATTAGGCATATCTGCTTCAGTTACAGGAGCAACAATATTATTTTCAGCGCAAACTTGTTCAACAGCTTTTTGAGCATCCGATTGACGCCAACCAAGAGAAACAAGACCATCAATTACGGCGCTAACGCCAGTATCAATAGTTTTGCTGCTTGAAGCGTCAGAGACGTCTGCAGATAAACTGTTAAGATTAATAGAACCTTTAAGCTCCAGAATAATCTTCTGAGCACCTTTTTTACCCAAGCCTGGCGCGGAAGAAAGAGCAGTAACATCTCCTTCGGAAATAGCTTTCAAAAGACGATCAACATTAAGAGTAGAAAGAATTGAAAGCGCAACTTTAGGACCAATACCACTTACTTTTTGAACCTGCAAAAACATGCGTTTAGCAGCTTGAGTTGTAAAAGCGTATAAAGTTATTGAATCCTGAGAAGCCTGCATAGAAGTATAAACACGAACTTCCTGCCCCTCGTGCAAAGAAGACAAATCTTGAGAAGGCATATAAGTTTCGTAACCAACGCCTGAAACAAGAATAAGAGCAGTGCGAGCATCAACAGACGCTACTTTACCAACAAGCATACCAATCATAAACGCTCACCTTCCAGCAATAAAAACTCACAGCACAAAGTAGCAGACAAGTCAAAAAACAAATAATAGAACATCTGTTCTATTATTATCCTACATGCCTCGAGAGACAGAAGCTACACCGCGAGCCGCACGCTGAGCTAAAGCCCACTGTTTTTGAGCTGGCGTTAAATGCTGCTCTCGCTCGCCGCCTTGCAAAGCACCTTCCGGACGAAGAGCGTGACAAATTGCCTGAGCTAAAGCATCAGCAGCATCAGCCGGAGTTGGAAGCATATTAAGACCAAGAAGACGAGCAACCATGCGCTCAACCTGAGGCTTTTGCGCCTTACCGTTGCCAGCAACAGCAAGCTTAACCTCAGTAGGAGTATGCAAAGCGACTGGAATATTGCGTTGAGCGGCAGCCAACATAGCAAGACCAGCGACTTGAGCAGTTCCTAGAACAGTATTTAGATTTTCCTGAGCAAAAACACGCTCAATAGAAACAGCATCCGGAGAAAAGCGCTCAATCTTTTCAACTAAACCATTGTAAATCTTAAGCAAACGCAAATCTTGAGAAAGATTCGGATCAGATCGCAGTACATCGACGTGAATAAAAGAAAGCCGACGCGAAACGCCGGCTTCAATCACGCCGACCCCGCAGCGTGTAAGCCCGGGGTCAACGCCCAAAATCAACATATGAAACTATTCTGCTTCCTCAAGCTGAGCCATAACTTCATCCGATGCAGTCCAGTTGCTGTAAATATTCTGAACATCATCAAGGTCGTCGAGATTATCAATCAAACGAGAAACCTTCTGAGCATCTTCAAAGCTTAACTCAACTTCGTTATTTGGATGCATAATAATATCTGCAGAATCGTAGTCGAAACCAGCATCCTGCAAAGCCTTACGAACGGTAACCAAATCGCTGGAATTAGTGTAAACGGAGTACACATCACCATCGTCAGCTACATCCTCAGCACCTGCTTCTGCAGCAACTTCGAAAAGCTTATCGTAATCAACGCCTTCGGATGGAACTTCAATCAAGCCCTTACGCTCAAAGTTGAAGCTCACAGAACCACTTGTTGCCAAAGAACCATTACCCTTAGTAAGAGTGGAACGAACATCAGCAGCAGCACGATTACGATTATCGGTAAGGCATTCAATAATCAAACCAACGCCTGCAGGAGCATAACCTTCGTAAACAATCTCCTCGTAGTTAGCGCCGCCAGCTTCTTCACCAGATCCACGCTTCACCGCGCGCTTGATGTTATCGGCAGGCATGGAAGCCTTCTTAGCTTTAACGATGGCATCGTACAACGTAGGGTTACCATCAGGATCTCCACCGCCCAAACGAGCAGCGATTTCAATGTTCTTAATAAGCTTGGCAAAAAGCTTGCCACGCTTTGCGTCGATAGCGGCCTTCTTATGCTTGGTAGTCGCCCACTTGGAATGACCTGACATGATACTCCTAAAATGTACAATTAATCAAACGAAACGATTTTATTGCGCTTTCGCGACAATTTTACTTATCTTTTTGTTGAAGACCGTGCTTTACTTCGAGAATACGCTGAATAACAGTTACAATACCGCCAATAGAAAGCAATATCATTGCGCAACTTAACCAGAAAAGTTGATTAGTTATACCAGATACTCCCATAGCAACAAGAATTAGAGCCACACGATCTGCTCTAGTAATCAATCCACTTTTAGGATCAACCGAAATTGACTGACCGCGAGCGCGAGTGTACGACGTTACAAAAGCAGCCATAAGCGCAATCAAACAAGTAAATAATCCAGCATATTTTAACGACATTCCAATAATGGACGGCATCCAAATGCACACATTTTTATTATTTGCCCGCCACAAGCAAATAAACACTGCCATAAATAAGGACCAGTCTGCAATGCGATCAAGAGTTGAGTCAAGAAATGCGCCGAAACGAGTGCCACCAGTAGTTAGTGCAGCAACTGAGCCGTCTAAACCGTCTGCAAGTACGAAAATCGTAAGAAATATTGCTCCTGCAAAAAGTTGTCCTGTAAAAGCCGTTACGAAAGATATAACAACTACTGCTAATGTGCCAACAACTGTTACAGCGTTAGCACTTACGCCTAGGCGAACCAACAATTTTGCAACAGGATCAATAACACGCTTAAAACTACTGCGTAACGATTCCAACATTGAATCAACCCTCCTAAGCATAATCGCAAGTAAAACTTGTGTTCAAACAACACTTTTATACTAACCATGCGGCTGTAAGAAGATACAAGCACCGTTACTAACTCAGCTAACAAACTGAAAAAGTAACGGTAATAAGCAAAAAACCGTTACTAACTCAGCTAACAAACTGAAAAAGTAACGGTAATACGCAAAACACCGTTACTAACTCAGCTAACAAACTGAAAAAGTAACGGTAATAAGCAAAACACCGTTACTAACGCAGTTAATCTGCGAGAGTAACAGTGTAGAGATTTAGATATAAAAGAAGCCCACACAACGTTAAGAAGTGTGGGCTTTTTCTAGTTAAGATTCAGCTTACACCGAAACTTACGTTAGAACCTAAGTTATAACTTAAATCACTTAGTGTAGCGCTCGAAATCTTCAGCAGTATTCACCTGAACGCGCTGCTTAATAATGGAAAGAATCCACTCTTTAGCTTGCTGGGCAGGAACGCCGTTCAATTGGCTGCCATCGCGGAAGCGGAAGCTCACAGCATTGTTGTTCACATCCTCTTCGCCAGCAATCAAAGTGAAAGGCACTTTAGACTTAGAAGCGTTACGAATCTTCTTGCCAAAGCGATCGTCGGAGCTGTCCATTTCGCAACGAACCATATTCTCTTCCAAATCGCTAATAAACTTTTGCAAGTGTGGAGCGAACTCGTCTGCAACAGGAACGCCAGTTACTTGAACTGGAGCTAACCATGCTGGGAACGCGCCCGCGTAATGCTCGAGCAAAATAGCAAAGAAGCGCTCAATAGATCCGAAGAGTGCGCGGTGAATCATCACCGGACGCTGGTGACTACCGTCAGCCGCAATGTACTCCAACTTAAAGCGCTCAGGCAAGTTGAAGTCAAGCTGAATAGTAGAAACCTGCCAAGTGCGGCCGATTGCGTCGCGAGCCTGCACAGAAATCTTCGGACCGTAGAATGCTGCTCCACCTGGATCGTCCACGAGCTCCAAACCAGACTCTTTAGCAACTTCTGCCAAAGTGTTTGTTGCTTCTTCCCAAATCTCGTCGGAACCAACAAACTTGTGCTCATCCTTAGTGGAAAGCTCCAAGTAGAAGTCGTTCAAACCGAAGTCTTTAAGAAGACCAAGCACAAAGTTAAGCAAGCTCTTCAATTCGTCGCGCATTTGCTCGCGAGTGCAGTAAATATGCGAATCATCCTGAGTCAAACCACGCACGCGAGTTAAGCCATGCACAACGCCAGACTTTTCGTAGCGATACACGGTACCAAACTCAAACAAGCGCAAAGGAAGCTCACGGTACGAACGCTGACGAGACTTAAAGATCAAATTATGCATTGGGCAGTTCATTGGCTTCAAATAGTAGTCAGCACCTTGGCGAGTTACGTTACCGTTTTCGTCACGCTCTTCGTCAAGCTTCATTGCAGGATACATGCCATCCTTGTACCACTGCAAGTGGCCGGAAGTCTCGTACAATCCACCCTTAGTAATGTGCGGAGTTTGCACAAAGCTGTAGTGATGCTTGCGATGCTGCTCGCGCGAATAATCTTCCATTGCGTTAATAATTGCAGCACCCTTTGGATGGAACACTGCTAAGCCTGGGCCAATCTCATCTGGGAAGGAGAACAAATCCATCTCTTGGCCGAGCTTACGATGGTCGCGCTTAGCGGCCTCTTCCATGCGAGTTGTGTAAGCTTTAAGCTCTTCCTTGCTAGGCCATGCAGTACCGTAAATGCGCTGAAGCATAGGATTCTGCTCCGAGCCACGCCAGTAGGCTGCAGCCACACGCTCAAGCTTAAAAGCCTTAATATAGCGAGTGTTTGGCAAGTGAGGTCCGCGGCACAGATCGCTCCAAACTTTATTGCCTTCGCGATCCAAATTGTCGTACATGCTAAGCTCGTGCTTGCTGATTTCGCCAGCAGCAGCTGGATCAAGAGCAGCTTCCTTATCTCCAATCAACTCCAACTTATAAGGTTGATTTGCTTCTTCAGCACGCGCTTCGTCTTCTGTTACAACGCGGCGGCTAAAGCTTTGAGATTCTTTAATAATGCGCTGCATATGCTTTTCGATTTGCTTCAAATCGTCTGGCGTAAATGGAGTATCAACATCGAAATCGTAGTAGAAGCCGTCTTTAATTACAGGACCTACGCCCAACTTTGCGTCTGGTCTAATTTCTTGAACAGCTTGAGCCATCACGTGTGTAGCGGAATGACGCATGATTGCGATGCCATCTTCACTATCAAGTGCTACTGATTCCACGTTATCGCCGTTATGAAGAGGCGTGTACAAATCACGCAACTCGCCATTTAAACGCACGGCAATAATATTCTTATCTTCCGCGAAAAGTTCAACGCCAGTGAAGCTTGCATCCACCTCCTTGCGTTCCTCGTTTACGGTGATGGAGATGGTATTTTCAGCCATAATTGTCCTTTTCTATCGGGGTCTTGCGTTACTAATGTGCAGACCTGGACTTGTGTGGCGTCGAATTTCATGCGGTTAAAATTTTATTAAATTAAACGCAAAAACGACGTCAATCGCACGCATTTTTCACGCGCAATCCACTGATACTTTAGGACACTCGTAAGACTTCAACTATGCTGTAACAGATTTGCACTTGCAAATGCCATAAACAATCCGCTCAACAAGTTTAGTTAGAAGGAAGAAAGCTCCAGCACAAATAGCAATAGTGCCTCCTGCTGAAAGCTTTAATATTACGGCAAGAGCTAAGCCTGTGAGCGCAATTAAAATAGACGAAAATACGCAAGATAGCACAAATTTATTAATAGAGGCGATTCTTGATTTTAAAGCTGCGGCAGGAGCAGCAATAAGAGATACTGAAACAACCGTTCCAACAGCTGGAATAATAACAGAAACTGTAATAATGATTAAAGCCAGAACCATACCTTGTATAAAACCAGATTTTCCGCCAGCAGCGCGGTAATTGATTGGGTCAAAAGAGCAGTGCACAAGATTAGCAGCGTTAAAAATCCACAATCCTAAAACAAGCAAAAAAGCTACAGAGGCTGAAATCACGTCTGCAGGAGTGCAATTAAGCAAAGATCCGGTTAAAAATCCTTCAATACGAAGCGGCAGAGGCGCAAACCACTTATTCAAAAAATATCCGCTAGCAAAACCAACAGTAAGAGTAATTCCTGCAGCAGCCTGAGAAGAAATACCTTTAATATGCGAAAGTGCGTGCATTACTAACGAAAGAAATACGCACGCAATTGCAGCCCCAATAAATAATCCTAATGAAAGCACATTCTGATCGATTGTATATATAGATGTGCAGACTACTCCAAGAACAGCTCCAGGAAAAGCTGCGTGCGTAATAGATTCAGTAAAGAATATGCGCTGATTTAGAAGAGCTAAAGACCCTACGAAACCACATAATGCGCCAACTACAATCGCTTCAACAATCGGGAGCGCAATAATTTGCCAAATACTTACCATTTAAGCTCCCTGCTTTTTTAAGATTGATTTATTTGATTCATGCGCCGGAATTATTGAGGAAACAAAGCGGAAAGCCCATCGCAATATAAGCACAACAACAAACATTGCGCACATACTTAAAGCAATTGCAGCCTGCGGAGAAACAGGGTGATCCAGCTCAAGATTCATAGCGTACATTCCAAGCAAAACGCCTGAAATACCAACACCAATGCCAACAGCTACCATGCCAGAAACAGTGCGCGAAACTAATCGAGCGCTAGCACCCGGAATAACAAGGTATCCAATAACAAGAAGAACACCAACCGCAGAAGACGCTGAAACAACAACTGCCGCGATTCCAACGTTTAGCACAATGTCAACAAGCAAAGTGTTAGCGCCCATAAGAGGAGCGCTTGCGCGATCAAAAGCAACTATAATTTGCTGCTTCCATGTGGCTAACATAACAATAATTGCAAAAATACAAATCAACATAGCTTGAGTCATGCGCTCGTCTGTTACGTCAAGAAGTCTGCCAAACATAAGCGATTCAAGTTGCCCAGACATATCGCCTTTTTTAAGCGAAATTACTACGCCGAGCGCAAAGAAAGTCGTAAGAACAGTAGCAATAACAGACTCGTTAATTCTAGCCGAGCGAGAAGCCCATACAAGAGCTGCAACTAAAAATATTGCGCAAATTGCAGCACCCGGAATAATACGATTAATGCCACCGTATAAAGCTCCGACCACAATTCCTGGGAAAATGCCGTGAACTATAGCTTCCGCATTAAATTCTGCACAACGCAAGTTTACAAATACTCCAACAATTCCACTAGCTACGGAAAGAACTATAAGAAGACAGAATGGGCGGAAAATGTAAGGAGCAGAAGCAATAAAATCAAAGCCTTGAATTGATTCCAACGATTGTCTTAATAACTCAACTAATTGGGCAAGCATTTAAATCAGCCTTCCGCAATTTCCGAAAAAGTAAGACCTGCAGAAGCAGCAGGCATGCTTCCGCCGTATGCGCAAGTAATATTTTCTTTCGTCATAACTTCTTTAAGCGGACCAAACGCAACTTGGCGACCAGCCAAAAGTAACGCTTTTTCGCAAATAGCATCCGCAATTACCAAGTCGTGAGTAGAAACAACAAAAGCTATTCCCTCTTGCTTAGCGGCTTTCATAATATTAAGAAGCTCACGACGATTTGGCTCATCTAAACCGTTAAATGGTTCGTCAAGAAGAATCAAAGTTGGCTTAGCAACAATAGCACGCGCAAGTAAAATGCGCTGGCGCTGACCGCCCGAAAGATCACCAAAACGAACATCCGCACGGTTAAGCAATCCAACGTGATTAAGAGCGTCCTCAACGGCTTGTTTTTGCTCTTTTTTAAGCAAACCGAGGAATCCAGTTTTTCTGCTCAATCCCATGGCAACAACCTGACGAGCAGTAATCGGGAAAGTCAAGTCCAAATCAACCTGCTGAGGCACGTATCCAATAGACAAATCTTTAGGCATGCTAAGTTCGCCGTGACTTACGCGCACAATCCCAATAATGGCTTGCAAAAACGTTGTTTTTCCAGAACCATTAGGCCCTATTAAAGCCAAAGCCTCTCCAGGTTCAACACTACCGTTAATACCTGTAACCACAGTTTTATAACCGTAAGCAAGGCTGCAATTCTTCATTGCAAGGACGCTCTTATTCACTATAATTCCAGTCTTTTCAGTATCTTTTTAGAATCTTTTGATTCTTAAAACTACTTCTTTAATGCCGACTTAACTGACTCTGGAAGGTCCGGAACCTTACCATTCCAAGCCTTCACCAATGTTTCAACATTGTGAACAATGGAGCCAATGTAGGTTTCACCTGCAGAACCAACTGGTCCCAAAGAGTCGCCATAAAGCGCATCGTCACCAATAATAGCCTTTACACCTGCAGCTGTAGCCACAGCCTTAATTGACTTGGAATTGTTGGAGTTTTCTGCAAAGATTGCCACAGCGCCAGACTTTTTAACATCTTCCGCAGCCTTCTTAATGTGGTCCGCTGTTGCATCCTGCTGGCTGTTGAAGTCAGAAAGTGCTGCACCAATAAACTTCACATTGTAGTCGCGAGAGAAGTAACCGAATGCGTCGTGAGAAGTAAAGAGAACGCGATGCTCTTGTGGCACGCTGTTCAAGGCTTTAGTTGCCCAAGCGTCCAAATCCGTCAAAGCCTTAACGAACTTTTCAACATGCTCGTCGAAAATCGACTTGCTTGCAGGAAGAGCCTTGCCTAAGAATGCACCAATATTCTTAACCTGAATCATAGTATTCTTGGTACTTGTCCAAATATGCGGATCGTACTGGAATTCAGGCTCCTTTTCGCCTTCTTCTGGAGGGAATGGCCACTTTTCGGCATGAACTTTAGCAATACCGCGGTCAACCTTGTAAGGAAGATTCTTTTCCTTAGCAGCCTCAGCCTTTGGATCTTTGATTTCGTCTGCGGTAAGAATACCGGAAGTGACGCCCATTGTTCCCTTAAAACCGGTTGCTTCTACAGCCTGATCCAAGAAGTGCTCAAGATCAACGCCGGAAACAAGCATCAAATCAGCCTTTGAAAGAGCTTTAGACTGCGCTGGAGTCATTTCGTGCTCGTGAGCAGAAGCGTTTGGCGCAAGCAAGCAAGTCAAGTTAATTGTTGACTTTGCTTTGTTTGCTGGAGCTCCGATTACAGACTTTTTGCCCTGGGAATCGGTTTTATTAAGGCTTAAACCAGAATTTGCGTCTGCAGTTGACGCGATTTGAGTTACGTAATCGCAAATTTGCGTTGTTGTTGCCACTACGTTTACCTGATTGCCTTTTGCATTGTTTTCGGCAGTTTTAGAAGAGCCGCAAGCGCTCATAGAAGTAGCTAAAAGTGCAACCGCAGCGGCAGTTGCGAAAATTCGTGAAGTTTTCACACTCGTTCCTTTCGGGAATCTTTACTGTTATTGCATGGGTTGATTGCGTAAAGTAGCCATGAAAAATTGTTCATGAAAAAAATAATCATTCGCAATAACGCTTATAGCTTAAATAAAATATGGACGAGGGTCAACAATATTTCAAAAATTTCTTTACATTTTTTATAAAAGCGCGTGTCGCAAAATTTTCGTCTGTTATAATCACGATTTTTCTTGCATTCTGACGGCAAATAGTGTATACGCAAACGAATATACAATCGATAAAACATAGCGCACCAATCGCAAATATTTACTACAATCATATATATGAGCCCACTTGTAAATTTAGCAACAAAAGATGCTAGTAAATGCCTAAAAATACCGAATCAGTCGAGCAATAAGTATTCCAGAGGAGTTTTAGGCGTAATCACTGGATCTAACGAGTATCCGGGAGCCGCCGTATTAAGCACTCGCGCAGCCGCATACGCAAATATTGGAATGGTTCGTTATTCAGGCCCTATTCGCGCACAAAACTTAGTATTACAAGCATCCCCCGAAGTAGTAGCATCGCAAAATTTGCAAGGAAAAGTTGACGCAATAACAGTCGGCTCTGGCATACCAGACGCAAGCCATTGCAACAGCGAAAGCGCACAAGAGCAAAGAGAACAAATTGCAAACATACTTAAAAACTATGAAAACGAAAGCCAATCAAGCAATATTCAATCACAATCACAATCACAATCACAATCACAAAACGCACTCCCCCCAATATGTGTAGACGCTGGAGCTTTAGATTTACTTCCTAAAAAAGTTTGCGCAAAAGTAGTTTTAACTCCTCACGCAGGCGAATTATGTTCACTTTTTAAAAGATACGATTTAGAAATAAGCGCTCAAGAAATATTGAAAAATCCTGTTGAGTACGCTCAAAAAGCAGCAGATCTTACTGGAGCAACCGTGCTTGTTAAAGGCGCTAAAACAGTCGTTGCCTCCCCAAACTACACTCATACGCCAATATACGTTGCTCAGTACGGCCCAACTTGGCTTGCAACTGCAGGATCTGGGGATGTGTTAGCAGGAATTTTAGGGGCTCTACTTGCACAGCGCGAAAAGCAAGACGAAAGCCGCACAAACTACGCATTTATTGCAGCAAGTGCAGCAGTAATTCACGGAATTTGCGCAGTATTTGCTTCTAGAAGCAGCGGAGGAAATAGCTACGCTCAGCTCGTGCAAGATATGTTAAAAGCAAAAAAGCCGTTGGCTTTAGAACACCCAATTGTGGCAAGCGACATAATTAGCGCACTTCCCCACGTACTTGGGATTCTTATAAACATGAAGTAACTTGCAAAGCAGAAACTACTAAAAGAAAGCGCACATCAGTATGAACACCACAAAACCGCTTAAAATTCACGACGTTATGTTTGATTATTGCCGAGTTCTACTCGAATGGAATTGCCGCAATTGCTTGCAAAAACAGTTCCCGAATTTAGTTGACACAATCTGCCCTAACGGAAGCTTTGGAAAAGATGATTTAGCAGGATTCTACGAGTTTGAAGACCGCATGGACGGTGGCGAGCTGTTGAAAGATCTTATGCCAGAATATGAACGCCGATTTGGAAACGAGCTTGCCGAAGCATTCCGTTGGTATTGCGCAAATTATGATCAGGTTTTAACGCGAATGATGCCAGGAATGATTGATTTGCTTCACGATTTGCAAAAAGCAGGCTACGGAGTGTGGGGACTTACGAATTGGTCGAGTGAAACTTTCCCGCTGGCCCTTCGAAAATTCCCAGAACTTTCAACTCTTTTACAGGGCACTATTATTTCTGGCGTTGAACATTTACACAAGCCACAGCCGGAAATTTTTGAGCTTGCAATGAGGAGATTTAATCTCGAAGCCGAACACACAGTATTCTTTGACGACAAGCCTGCAAATATTGACGGAGCTCACGCTGTTGGCATGCACGGTTTTGTTTTTACAACAGCCGAGCAGGCGCGTAAAGATTTAGCAGCAATTGGAGTTAAACTTTAATTTGGCAAATTCGCATGGCGACGCCTTTTGCTAAATTCGTTACCGGCTCTTATTTAACTCACCACTACTCAACTTACAAAAGTTTATAAAGGAAGCTCAATATGACTTTGCTACAGCTGAAATATATTGTGAAAATCGTCGACTGCGGTTCAATGAACGAAGCAGCGCGAGCACTTTATATTTCACAGCCTGCACTGAGCTCATCTGTAAAAGAGCTTGAACGTGAGCTAAATATTGAGATTTTTACAAGATCAACTCAAGGAATTGTTTTAACTTCCGACGGTGCAGAATTTTTAACATACGCACGACAAGTCATTGAGCAAGCTGATTTGCTTGAGGAACGCTACAAAAGCACAAAGCCACGCCCACAATTGTGCAGCGTTGCAACACAACACTACATGTTCGCTATTGAAGCATTTGTTGATATGATTCGTAGCATAAATTCCGACGAATACGAGTTTTCTATTCGCGAAACGCGCACAAAAAATATTATTAAGCAAGTAAGCGATATGCGCGCAGATCTTGGACTTTTGTACCTTTCGGACTACAACAAGGATGTAATTGGCAAACTGCTTCGCGAAAAACATTTGGAATTCCACCCTCTTTTCCGAGCAAAATTGCACGTTTTTCTTTCCAGAAACAATCCTCTTGCAGCTCACAAAAGCCTGAGCTTGGAAGACTTGAAACCATACCCGTTCATTCAGTACGAGCAGGGAGAAGAAGGAAGCTTCTTCTTTGCGGAGGAAGCAGTGTGGCCAACTCGTCCGCCGAAAAAAATCAACGTTTCCGACCGCGCAACAATCCTGAACTTTATTATTGGACTAAACGGCTACACAATTTGCACTGGAATTAACAACGGCGACTTGAACAACGAAAAAATCGTTACAATTCCGCTAGAATGCGACGACACTATGCTTGTTGGCTGGATTACCAACGAAAGAACTAAACTTTCTAAAGCCTCACTCGCCTACCTTACTCAGCTTAAGTCTGTAATAACAAGGCACGGCTACACGCTTATTGATTCACAAAATTAGACATAAACATACGCATTGCGCAATCAATTACATTTGCATTGCGCAATCAATGCAAAACAAAGAGAAGCAACTCAAAGTAGTGTTGTGTAGTGTAGTGTACGTAGCGCGAGGTTAAGACGCACAACACATAAATACGCTCGCAGCTAATACGTTATGCGTTAACTGCGCGCGATTAATTTTATAAATCAGAAATCAGCAATTAGCAATTAGACACTCAAAACTGGCGCACAAAAAACACTGAAAGTTATCCACATTTCTTTAATCGAATTGACGCCCACTTTTGCTATTCATAAAATCTCTATTAATTCGCCGCAAAGAAAAGGAGGTGCGCGATGAGCATTATTAACGTAGCGGCAAAAATATTGGAAATTATGGGGCCAATGACAACTATGAAACTGCAGAAGCTTGTATATTATTCTCAAGCGCACAGCTTAGCAACAACTGGATTGTCACTATTCCCGGAAGATTTTGAAGCTTGGACAAACGGTCCAGTTTCATTGGAATTATTCAACAGGCATCGAGGAAGATTTACAATTCGCAAAGAAGAACTACTGATTTCTCTTCCGGAAAGATGTGCAGATTTAGAAGATGAGCAGGTGAAAATCATAAAGGAAGTGTGTGCGAAGCTTGGAAATCTTACAGGAAATCAGCTCAGTGAAAGAACGCACAAAGAAGATCCATGGATTCGAGCGAGAATCGGAATACCTGCGAATCAAGGCAGCGAGGAAATAATTTCCAAGAAGTCTATTCACGACTATTACGTGAACCATCCTGTTGTGTAGGCGTGGTTTTGTGAGGAGCGGTTTGGTGAGGAGCGGTTTGGTGAGGAGCGCGGTTTAGTGCGATACACAAAGTTTTTAACGTAGAATTCAAAAACTTGTCAAAATATAAAAGTTTTTAACGTAGGATTCAAAAACTTTGAATTTTTGCAAGTTTTGACACTACAACTCTTACTACGGGATAAGGCGATTAATCTTACGGATTGGCTGCTTAAGTAGAGCGCACACATCGTCAGAAAGCGTATCTCGTAACAAGAGCAGCAAGAAGCAAATGTAATGCAATAGTAACACAACGTAAAACGTTTATAGCATATTGTAAAACAAAATAATACATTGTAGAATGTAATAAAAGTTGATAGCTGAATATCAAAAACTAGAAAAACTAGAGAAATAAGCAAATTTAACGCGTAAAATCTAACCCAATAATAGAAGCAAAGCATTATATACATAAAATCAAGGAGAATATTATGGCAATCAGCGCAACATCGACCCCAGCAAAGGCCTCAGCAAAAACCGCAAGCATTAACGTGCGCGTCACCAAGGATGTTAAAGCGCAAGCAGAAGAATTATTCGCCAGCTTCGGCATAACTCTAAGCGATGCAATCAACATGTTCTTACACAAGTCACTTATGGTAGAAGGACTCCCATTCGACTTAAAGCAGCCAAAATACAATAAAGAAACAATCGCCGCGTTTAAGGAAGCCGAAGATATTCTATCTGGAAAAATTCCAGCAAAACGCTATAACTCAGTGTCCAAGATGATGGACGACGTTTTTAAGGAAGATTAATCATGCTTACTTTAACATACACTTCACAGTTTAAAAGAGACATGAAGCGAATCAGAAAGCGCGGATACGATACACATCTTGTTGATATATTACTTGAAAAGTTACGCAACGAAGAGATTCTTGACGAATCGTATCAAGATCATCCGCTTAAAGGTAAATACCGAGGATTTCGCGAATGCCATGTAGGAGCAGATTGGCTGCTTATTTACATAATTAAGGAAAATGAGCTTGTTTTAACTGCTTCTCGCACGGGAACACACTCCGACGTATTCAACGAGTAGATTTTTAAGACTAGCTAAGGCGGTTATAGGCCAACGTGTGTAAGGAATCATGCCTTAGGCCTTGTAATACAAGCGTTTTGCGGTAATCAAATCTGTTTCCTGCGCATTCTCCACCTGACAAATGTTTCCCGAATCTGCAAAAACGACGATTCCTTTACAGCGTTGTAAATAAAATGTCGGAATTTTGTTGAAAAGTGATTAATACTTTACATGCGTGTAAAGGAGATAACGCTCGCGCATTTGGAAGGTTTTGAGTTGTGTGATTCTCGCAGTCTAAGCGCTCACTGCTGAGCTTGAAATCAATGGGATTACACGCTCCATGTCAAGAAAAAGGAAATGGTGGAGATAATGCTGCACGTGAAGGCTTTTTTGGACGAATGAAAACAGAAATGTATTATCCACCTAACTGAGATAGTACATAAGAATTATGTCAAACCATTAATACTTATATTGGTTTTTACAACAACCACAGAATTAAAATGGGGCTTAACGGAAAGACAATTATGGAACATTGTGCTATAATTGCACAAAATGTCTAAAAATTATCCTAAGACACTCTGATACTTAACCCAAAGCAGTATCGCTCTGGATGATACGCTACATAGTTTCGCTCAAAGGAAAATTAACACAAAAGCATAATCTTGTCTAATCATTGATGCGCATACTTATACTGTCGACAAAACTTATTAGGAGATGTTAACATGCTAACTAATCAGCCAACACAAATACAATTTTCAGAGTTATTTAAATATAAGCTTAATAGGCATGACGATATACATATTCTTGTTGGAGAACAACTGGTGGATATTATAGACTATTCGCCTGAAACATTTCAAACATTATTTCTACATACTATGAAAAATATAAACAGCAGCAAGCTGTACAACATTTGCATGTCTCTTCCTTTTGAAGATGATATTAATATAAAAATATACAATTTAGAGATTGAGGCTGAAAAGAAATATAGCATTGTAAATCGAGATGTTTTACCACTTGGTAATAGTATCATCCAAGCACCTCCGTATTTTACACGTGAAGAGATTTTTCAACTTTTTGCTCATCATTCTATTAAGTTCAGAGGTACAATTAACTTCAATGGATCTATTGAAAACAAAGCAAAACCTTTTGACGCATTTGCATTTGAAAAATACTATTTCGGTAATACTGTTGGAGAAATTAGATTTCTTCGCGAACTTGCAGCAAATGGCGGTAAGGAAAAAACAGAAGATGAAAAGTTTTTCTATAATCTAGGCGCATCAGTTATCGCACCAGTATATGCACTTTATACAGAATGGATTATTAAGTTTTGCAATAAAAATAACATAAAAATTCTTCTTCCATTGATGAGAGAGGCCACAGTACTGTCTACTTGTATAAGAAAATTAACTAAAATACAGTGCGAACCCATATTCTGCTCAAGAAGATTCCTATTTAATGCTAGCATAAACAGTAATAATTTTATTTACAAAATGGAACAAATACTAATCAAATCAAAAGCTACACCGTCAGTACTTTGCAAAGATATAGGTTTAAATGGAAGCGAATTTTCTCAATTCCAAACTATGCGTGACCTGAAAAATGCAAATTATTTAGAACAATTTTCCCAATTTTTATATTCAAACAAATACAAAATTACATCTTATAGTGAGCACCAGCGTAATTTATTTTGTCAAAATCTTCATAAAATAATTGCAAACAAATCAAACCAAAAAATGGCGACAGTCGACATCGGATTTTCAGGAACCTCTGAATCTCTAATTGACGATATACTTAAAATGCAGAGATGTATGCTAAACATCTCACATCTTATTGTGATGGGATCTGACACTGCACAAATAAGAAATATACAAAATGGGCTCCACATTTACAGTTGGCTAGGAATGGCGGGAGAAAATACTCATTTTACAAAGAGACTCATGTATCAAATTCAAACTCTTGAACCACTTATTAACGATATTTGCGGAACAACTCTAGCATACGATAGTAACGGTCCTATTCTAGATAGCATAGTACCAGCTGGCTTAGAAGAAAATTTTCCTCGTGCATTAGCATGCCAACGCGGAATCTACGCTTTCATAGATTTATGGTCGCAGTATCGTGAGTTCTTTGATGTTAACAAATTATTAAAAAATAAGATTGGATTCATCAATATATGGAGAAGGTTAATTGAAACACCAAATGTTGAAGAAGCACAGCATATTGGAACTCTTAAACTCTATGATAATTATACTATCAAAAAAACGGTATATACTGTTCTTGGCGAATCAAATACTCAAATAGTCAATTGCAATACATTTTTAAAAAATAAAAATCATACAAATTCAGACTACCCTCAAGCAAAAGTAGTTATTCAAAATCCAAACTTCTTTAAAAGAGAGCTGATAGAAAAACATTTAAACATACCCAGCAGTAAAAGTATGGTTGATATAATAGAAAAATTAGGAAATAAAAAAGTTGCTATTTTTGCTGCTGGACAACGAGGTAAGGATTTCTTAAAAGTAGCTAAGCTATTTAATATAAATATTTCTTATTTCGTGGATTCTGACAAAAATCTTCAAGGAAAATACATAGATGGTGTACCAGTTGTATCACTGTCAACAGCAAAAGATGTTGATGTCTTTGTCAATGCATCATACAATTATCCGGAAGAAATTTCTCAGATAATTATCAATTATTACAATAAAGACAAAACGATATATACAATAGATTGAGGCATATATGCATGCTGTATTACTTCAAGCTGGAGGAATAGGTATCCGCACCGGGTACAATATACCTAAGCAGTTTATCCCTGTGAAAGAAAAACCAATTATTGCTCACACTTTAGAATGCTTCCAAAATAATGACAGTGTAGATGAAATTTATATTTCTTGCTTAACTGATTGGATTACGACTCTAAGGATAATATGTAAAAATTACAATTTCACTAAAGTACAGCATATTTTTGACGGGGGAAAGAATATATTTGAATCTACAAGTAAATGTATAGATGGAATACAACAAAACATAAATACGAACCCTTTGATTCTAATTCACGAAGCGGTAAGACCACTTGTTACTTCGAAAATGATAGAGGATTCATTTTATGTTGCAGAAAAATTTGGAAATGCTGTAGCATGCTACGAGCAAATAGACGAAACTGCATCTATTGAAAACTGTAAAATAACTTCACTGAATTTTAGTCAAAATTTATTTGTAATACAAAACCCCCATACATTTAGACTAAAAAAATTACTTTGGGCATATCAACACAAGAACGAAAATTTCGGTTACCAAGGCACAGCCGTCCTTATGAATCGACTTGGCGAGACCCTACACTGTTCTAAGGGAGATCGTGACTGTTTCAAAATCACCTATGAGGAAGATATTAGACGATTTGAAATGCTGCTAAACCAACGAAATCACAATCAGTGACGTTTAAAATAACATCAATTAGTAATTTCAAAACGGCCCAAACTCTAGACCTAAAGCGCAGTTCCATGCTCGTCAAGATGAGGATTTTGCTTAGCATTGCTAAAACTAAAGAACAGCCCAAATACGCCCAAAGCAAACAACACAGCAATCGTTATAACAAGCACCATTGGCTGACTTGGGAACCACATAATCACCAAAAATGCGAATGCAGAAAGCAAAATCACAGCCCAAGAGCACACGCCAATAACCTTACGAACAGCGTTCCAAGTGTCGTCGCCTGATTCAGCTCGGCGAATATTTCGTGCAATTTTTTCTTCTTCAGCCGTCACGTTAGAAGTCGGCTTCCAAGGGCCAGCACCCTTTTCTTGAAGCTTTCGTGAACGCTCTTGCAAATTATACTCGTCAATCATGCCGCCGCGAGCGCGACCTTTTGTTTCATCATACTGCGAAGGAATACCCCTACGATTCTGCTTATCCCTTGCGCGACGCTCTTTGCGGTTTGCCATGATTAAGTTCCTTTCTACGCTGAAATTTTCGCATACAACGCATCTATTGCACAAAACTTACACAATACGCACTATTTTAGCACGGTAAGACCTTCTTCACACGCGTCAACAATTTTTTCGATTAATAAATCGTTTAATAAACGCCCTTTTTGAGTGGCAATAATACGATTTTTGTTCAACACTGCCAAATCTTCATTACAAACTTCACATATAACTTTTTGCAAATACGAATCGTCAAATACGCGATTATTTTTACGCATCTTTCCACACAACTCATCAACACTAAGCCCATCTCTAATGCGCAACCCAAGCATTACTTCTTCAATTAGCGCATCTTCGCTATTTATGCACTCGTAGTTTTGCCACGGCACATTTCCTGCGTTAATAGCCTGAGCCCAGCGTTTTGGGTGCAAAATATCCCATGCGCGCAAATTGTATTCTTGACTAGGATTCGCCTTTTTAGCATCCGAATCCACGCTTTGCTTGCTAAGAGCGCTCGCTGAATTGTAGTGAGAGTGCGCTCCAGGTCCTATTCCAGCCCAATCAATATTTCGCCAGTATCCAAGATTGTGTTGAGATTCAAAACCAGTTCGCGCCCAATTAGAAATCTCGTACCATTCTAAGCCAGCAGAACTAAAAAGACTATCTGCCAACTCGTATTTTTGAGCTTCATCATCGTCGTTTGGTGCTTGAATTGTTCCAGCAGCGATTTGACGACCCATTTTTGTGCGCGACTCAACGGTTAGCGCGTACGCAGAAATATGGTTTACTCCTAAGCTTAAAGCCATTTCTACTGACTTTCGCCAATCGTCTAAGCTTTCCCCTGGAGCTCCATAAATCAAGTCAACACTTGAACGCAAACCGCAAGCGTTCGCCGCTTTAACTCCGCGCTCTACGTTTTCTGGCGTATGCGTGCGGTCAAGCGTTTTTAGCACGTGCGGCACAGCTGATTGCATTCCGAAAGATATTCGCGTAAATCCGCCTTCTGCAAGCTCCTGAATATAAGACTCATCTGCAGTATCCGGATTTGCTTCGGTAGTAATTTCCGCACCAGTTTTCAATCCCCACAAGTTACGCACTTCTTGCAAAATTCGCACCAAGTCACGCGCTTTAAGAACGGTTGGGGTGCCTCCGCCGAAGAAAACAGATTGCGCTTCAGGCTCGAAAATTCCGTGAAATTCCTGCCACTTTTTTACAAGTTGCATTTCACGAATCGCAACATCAGCATAACCTTCGCGACTCGCACCTTCGCCTAAATCGCGAGCTGTATACGTGTTAAAATCGCAATAACCGCAGCGTCTCAAGCAAAACGGCACGTGCACGTACACTTCAAAAGGCATGCTTTTAGTTTGCATAGCTGATTTATTTAATTCAGCATCCAACTCTAAACTCATCCTTCAGACTTTTGCGCTGCGCGAATTTTATCTTTAGTGTCTCTGTCGTTCGCGCTCTCGTCTGTAGCCAATGCAGCAACGAATGCTTCTTGCGGAACTTCAACGTGCCCAAGCATTTTCATGCGCTTCTTACCAGCCTTCTGCTTCTCCAAAAGCTTACGTTTACGCGTAATATCGCCACCGTAGCATTTTGCGAGCACGTCTTTTCGAAGCGCGCTAATAGTTTCGCGAGCAATAATACGAGAGCTGATTGCCGCCTGAATTGGAATCTCAAACTGTTGACGAGGAATAAGGCCGCGAAGCTTCTTAGTCATCATAACACCGTAAGAATAAGCCTTATCTCGGTGCACAATCGCACTAAAAGCGTCAACCTTATCTCCCTGAATAAGAATATCAACCTTCACAAGGTCAGCAGCCTGCTCACCATCCTCGTGATAGTCAAGAGAAGCGTAGCCTTTTGTGCGGCTTTTAAGCTGATCGAAGAAGTCAAAAACGATTTCCGCAAGAGGAATCCTGTAGTGCATTTCCACACGGTCGTCACTAATGTATTCCATTGTGCCCATTTCTCCGCGATGCTCCTGACACAAATCCATTACAGCACCAATAAATTCTTTAGGCGTAATAATATCTGCCGCAACCATCGGCTCAATAATGCGCTTGATCTTGCCTTCTGGAAACTCACTAGGATTCGTTACGTGATGCTCACTGCCGTCTTCGCTAGTAACGTCGTAAGTTACGTTTGGAGCAGTTGAAATAAGGTCCAAGCCAAACTCTCGACTTAAGCGCTCGGAAACAATCTCCATGTGCAAAAGTCCTAAGAATCCGCAGCGAAAACCAAATCCCAGCGCAACCGACGTTTCTGGCTCGTAAATAAGAGCAGCGTCGTTAAGTTTTAGCTTGTCAAGAGCGTCTCGAAGTTCAGGGAACTGCGCGTTGTCGATTGGGAACAAGCCAGCGTAAACCATAGGCTTAGGGTCTCTATATCCCTCCAAAGGCTCAGATGCAGGGTGCGCAGCACTGGTAATAGTGTCGCCAACTTTAGATTGACTCACATCTTTTGCGCCTGTAATTACGTAGCCGACTTCCCCAGCTCCAAGCGCTTTTGTTGGAGTCATATCTGGGCTAATAACGCCGATTTCAATAGGATCGTGCGTCATGCCGATTCCCATCATATGCAATTTTTCGCGAGACTTAAGTTCGCCATCAACCATACGAATATAGGTGACGATTCCGCGATACGAATCGTAGACGGAGTCAAAAATAAGCGCGCGAGCAGGAGAATCAGGATTACCGGTTGGAGCTGGAACTTCCAGCACGATTTGGTCAAGTAAGTCTTTAACACCTTCGCCGGTTTTTCCAGAAACGCGCAGAACATCCTCTGGTTTGCATCCGATTAAGCCAGCAATTTCTTCAGCATGCTTGTCTGGTTCTGCGCTTGGCAAGTCGATTTTGTTTAGCACAGGAATAATCGTCAAATTGTGGTCGATTGCCATATAAAGATTGGAAAGCGTTTGCGCTTCAATGCCCTGAGTTGCGTCAACAAGCAAAACCGCACCTTCGCATGCTGCTAGCGCGCGCGAAACTTCGTAAGTAAAATCAACGTGACCAGGAGTATCAATCATTCCAAGCGAATACTCTTTGCCTTCAAAGGTCCACGGCACTCGAACAGCCTGCGATTTAATAGTAATTCCGCGCTCTTGCTCAATATCCATGCGATCAAGGAAGCGGTCGCGCATTTCGCGCTCTGGCACGATTCCGGAAAGCTGCAAAATGCGGTCAGCTACAGTAGACTTGCCGTGATCAATATGCGCAATAATGCAGAAATTGCGTATCAACGACTGATCCGTAAATCCTGGCTGGTTATGCGGTGTAATCAAAGCAAGCATCTCCTTATTAAATACGCGGATAGTATTAAATTGCGTAAGCTACGCAAGTAATTAATCTTACCAACTCTACTACCCTATTCTACTAAAACAAACGCCGGGAAATTATACGGCAAATGTGGTCACACACAGCCAAAACGACAACAAACGCCGGCTAAATTTCCTGCAAATGTTTACAAAAAAACATAAACACAACGACAAACAATAGAGGCTAGTAAAGTTATCCAATAATCATGATACACTTACGCTTTGTATGTCCTTATATAGCAAACGTCGTTTGGAGTAACAGTGGCAAACATTAAGTCGCAGAAGAAGCGCGTGCTCACCAACGAGAAAGCACACAAGCGTAACGTAGCAGTAAAGTCTGCTTTGAAGACCGCTATTCGTGCAACTCGCGAAGCCATCACCGCTGGTGATAAGGCTGCAGCACAGGCCGCTTTCGCAGTAGCCGCTCAGAAGCTTGACAAGGCTGCAGGCCGTGGCGTGATTCACAAGAATCAGGCTGCAAACCGCAAGTCCGGTCTTGCTGTAGCGATTAACGCTCTGTGAAGTTTGTGCAGGTAACTGCATAACACAGCATGTAAGGAAAATCCCCAGTACCAACAGGCGCTGGGGATTATTTTTATTTACGATTAAAACTCATTTAGATTATTTGCGCTTAATATATTCAAGACTATCTAAAACTATCTGCGTTTGCGATTGTTTAAGTTTAAGCGGCGAATGCGCGGACGTCGCACTTTAATCGGCTCAGTGCGATTCATTGCTCCGAATAAAGTCAAGTCAAATTTTACAGATAGCAAACGCATTGCAACTACCAGCGCAACAATAAGCACATCCAAAATAATCTCAACAGTTACACCAAAGCAGCCAGCGTGTTTTGCTTTAACTACAAAAACCGTAAGAACGCAACCAACTGCAGCCGGAACAGCATACCAATGTTTATCTCGAACAATAACCGGAACCTGATTCAAAATCATGTCGCGAATCAAACCGCCTCCCAAAGCGGTTGCCATTCCTAAAAATACTGAAGTCGTGCCAGACATGTGAAAATCTAAGCCTTTTGCTGTGCCGTTTACAGCAAACAACCCCAATGCGAGCGCGTCAAGCGTAAGCATAAACCAACGCCACTTATCAATCTCTGGATGCGCAATCGCAACAATTATGCCGGAAAGTAGGCCAGCAATCACAAAACCATGATCCGCAATTCCAACTGGCGGTAACGCTCCAAGTAAAACATCGCGCACAATTCCGCCGCCCAACGCAGTAATCCAAGAAGTGGTAATAATGGCAAAAACATCGTACTTTTTACGAATAGCCCACAGGCCGCCAACCATTCCGCAACAGCCAACAGCAACATATTCAACAATTAGAAAGAATATGTTATCCCCTAATGCGCCTTCCACAAAATATCCCTTCAAAAAATAATTATTACGATTACGCAAAACACATTACGCAAATAAGTAGCGCGCCGCACTTTATATGAATCTACATACATATAGCACGACGCGCCACCCGAAATTATTTATATTAAATTATTTGCAACTTACGTAAACGTTTGCAAACTATTTATTAGCTTATTATTAGCTAATAAACAGCTAATTAGTCGCAAACTTTCCACATCCAGTTGTGCTTGTCTTCAACATCGCCAAGCTGAATTCCAAGTAACTCGTCGCGCAAAGCCTGAGTCAACTCACCAACACCACCGTCAGAAACCTTAAGATCGAAGTCGTCTGACTTAAAGCGACCAATTGGCGTGATGATTGCAGCAGTACCGCAAGCAAATACTTCCGTTACCTCGCCAGAACGAATGTCGTCAAGCAAGCCTTGAAGCGGAATCATAGTTTCAACAACCTCGTGACCAGCCTCTTTAGCAAGCTGAATCAAAGAACGACGCGTAACGCCTGGAAGAATGCTGCCGGTAAGAGATGGCGTTTCCAAATGACCATCCTTGTGGAGCGCGAACATGTTCATGCCGCCAAGCTCTTCCAAATAAGTCTTAGTTGCAGCATCCACGAAGCAAACCTGCTCGCAACCATGCTCAATACCCTTGTATTCGCCAAGCAAAGAAGCAGCATAATTTCCGCCGCACTTAGCAAAACCGGTGCCACCAGGGCCTGTACGGAACCACTGATCTTCAACCCAAATGCTCACAGGCTTCAAGCCACCCTTGAAGTATGGGCCTGATGGAGAAGCAATAACACAATATTCAACCTCATGAGCTTCACGAACGCCAAGGAACGGCTCGGAAGCAAACATGAACGGACGCATGTAAAGCGTATACTCGCGGCGGCTTGGAACCCACTCTCTATCTCGCTTTACCAAAGCTGCAACAGAACCAATAAAGTCGTCAATAGAAAGATCTGGCAAATACAAACGCTTAGCAGAATTTTGGAAGCGAGCAGCGTTAATATCTGGACGGAACAGCCAAACTGAACCGTCGGCGCGCTTGTACGCCTTCAAACCTTCGAAGCATTCCTGAGCGTAATGCAAAACGGATGCGCCTGGATCCATTTTCAATGGTCCGTAAGGCTCCACGCGACGATCCGACCAGCCTTCTCCTTTAGTCCAAGACATATGAACCATATTGTCGGAGAAAATCTGACCGAAAGCAGGCTTATCAATAAGTTCGTTGCGCTTTGCGTCCGAAACAGGATTATCGTTAGGCAGAACTTCAAAGTTGCCAGCCAATTTGTTCAACAGAGCAGGATTGCTATGATCATCAGATTCATAGGCGTCCGAAAACTCTGGAGCGATTTCTAAATCAGCCATTATGTCTCTTTTCTATCTGTAATATTTTTGATTGCCTTTTAACGCAATTAACGTATAGAATAATACGATTCTTGCGTTTAGCAAAACTTACACGCCAAAATATTTTAAGAAATATTTCAAAAAATACGGTTTAAAATAAAAATTATTTAGCAAATTTATTGATTTTATGCAAAAAAGCCGCATAAGTCAGTTCTTATGCGGCTTAAAATTTTAAACTATTTATAAGTTATAAGTTAACTAGTAATTAAATACAATAGCTTACTTTATAACTTACTTTTCTTCTGCAGCAGGAGCAGCAGCTGGAGCGGCAGCAGCATCTGCAGCAGGAGCAGCAGCTTCGGATGGAGCAGCATCTTCAGGAACGGTGACGCTAACAACAGACTCTTCTCCATCCATGTCGAGCACAACGCCCTTAGGAAGCTTAACGTCCTTAGCAAACACCTTGGTACCATCGGTCAAGCCATCAACGTTAACAACAACACGCTCTGGCAAGTTGGCAACGTCTGCGCGAACCTTGAGCTCCTGAACGTCAACGAATGCAACAGCAGCACCCTTTGGAGTACCTTCAACGAAGACTGGAACTTCAACATCAATCTTTTCGCCAGCCTTAACCTCGTAGAAGTCAATGTGCTCAACAATGCGCTTAACAGGATTGCGCTGAACATCCTTAACAACTGCAATGCGAGATTCCTTGCCAAACTTAATAGTGAACAAAGCATTTGCGTGACGCAAAGCCAAAGTGGTTTCCCTCATTGGAAGAGTGACGTGCACTGGTTCAGCACCGCCAGCGTAAAGGCTTGCTGGAATCAAATTTGCAACACGCAAGCGGCGAGCAACGCCCTTACCAAACTCAGTGCGAGCTTCGCCCTCAAGAGTAATCTTTGTAGCCATATCGGTCTCCTTATGGTCTGGATAGTTTTGTTTGTTAATCCAGCTTCAGGCGCACCGACGCGCCGAAAACCATAAGTGGCATCAGCCCAGTCGATAACGGAACTTTGCCAACAAGACATCGGCATATTCCCTCGCCAAAGCAACTTCTCTATTGTAACCACAGAGCAAGACTAATTTTCAATCTCATATTTAATAAATAAAATAAAATATGCAAACACTTACACAACTTGAGCACACAAACGATTATTATAGATAACAGCACTAAGCGCACTTTGAAACTATGCGCTTTTAAGAGCCGCTAAGGCATGATTAAGGAGCAGATGTGTCCGTCTTTAATGCACTCCAACAGCAAGCGTTTAATCTTGCACGTAAAGCATTGCGTATTGGCAGCAATTTCGCACACCCAGTCAGCGACGATCGCGCAGGCGAACCAGGCTACCAGAATGAAGAACAAGAATCTTCTACAAATACTCTACTTTCGCAAAATAAACGTCTTCCACGCGTAGAAGAGTGGGGCGCAGGAATGCCAACAACCACGTTTATTGACCCAGAAACAGGTTTGCTTACCACAAAAACGGAAAGTGCTGCACCGCTGGACGAAGGAACAAGTATTTACGACTTGTATGCAGACCGTGCTGCACGCATGGGAGACGACCCGCTTTACACTTACAAAGAAAACGATCAGTGGGTTACTAAAACAGCAAATCAGTTCCTTAAAGAAGTTAGAGATGCAGCAAAAGGCTTAATTCACTACGGCTTGCACAAGGGGGACGCTATTGCTCTTATGTGCAAAACGTCGTACGAGTGGGATGTTACAGATGCTGCTGTTATGGCTTGCGGCGGCGTGCTCGCCACTATTTACGACACGGATTCTGCAGAGCAGATTCGCAACATTGTTAATAATTCCGACTCGCGTTTTCTTATTGTTGGAACTACAGAAATGCGAGATAAAGCAGACGGCACTATTGAAGAATGCCCAAGCTTGGAACGTATTATTTGCTTAGAAACAGGCGGATTGGAAGAGCTTAAGGCTTTTGGCTCTACCGTTAGCGACGAAGAATTGGACGAGCGTATTGATTCCGTAAAGAAAACAGACTTGTGCTCAATTGTTTACACTTCCGGCTCAACAGCCGCGCCTAAAGGCGTTGAAATGACACACGAACACTACTGCACAACCGCACTAAACCTGCCAATCTACCTGCCAGATTTGTTAAGCGAAAAAGACGGTTCTGTGCTTTTGTTCCTTCCGCAAGCACACTCTTTTGCAAGGGCGATTAACTACATTGTTGTTGCAAGTACATTGCGAATTTACATTGCGCAAGGAATTTCTACTTTAATTTCTGATTTGCAGGTTGCAAAACCTACGGTTATGATTGTTGTTCCTCGAGTTCTTGAAAAAGTGTATAACGCTGCTTCACAGAAGGCTGGTCACGGCGCTAAAGGCTTGGCTTTCCAGGGTGCTGTTGTGACGGCTCAGCAGTATATGAAGGAAGTTCAAGAGTTTGGTGATGCTAAAGCGCTTACCAAGGCTCGCCGCACTGCTTACGATCCACTTGTTTACCGTCCACTTCGCCAGGCTCTTGGCGGACGCGCGCACTGGATTGTTGCCGGCGGCGCTCCACTCGACCCTGAGCTGCTTTCCTTCTTCCGAGGAGCAGGAGTTCCTGTGTACGAAGGCTACGGTCTTACTGAAACCACTGCACCATGCGCGTTTACTCCAATCGGAGTTCCTTTCCGAGAAGGCTCGGTTGGAATTGCGTTCCCAGCCTTTACTTTGCGCATTGCAGAAGATGGCGAAGTACAAATTAAAGGCACATGCGTGTTCCACAAGTACCATAAGAACGACGAAGCAACTGAAACTTCGTTCACCGAAGACGGATGGTATGCAACAGGCGATTTGGGAAGAATTGACGACGAAGGCATGCTTTATATTACCGGCCGCAAAAAGGATTTGATTATTACAGCCGGCGGTAAAAACGTGGCTCCTGGACCTATTGAAGAGATGATTAAGAGATGCGAACTTGTATCTCAAGCATTAGTGCTTGGAGATAAGCGTCCGTTTATTTCCGCACTTGTTACTTTAGACGAGGAGATTTTGCGCAACTGGCTTAAGCTTAAGGGATTAGATGAAACTATGAGCATGAGCGAAGCTGCAAATAACGCTGTTGTGCGCGCCGAAGTACAAAAATTTATAGATCTTGCCAATGAAGGCGTGTCGCGCGCGGAATCTGTGCGAAAGTTCATTATTTTGCCAGAAGAGTTTACGCAAGAAAATGGCTTAATGACAGCATCTATGAAGATTATTCGCCCACGCGTTATTAAGTATTACGCAAATCTGCTTAATACGCAGATGTACACTTCGCGAAAGAAGTAAGAGTAGGCAAGCATATGCTTTCTTGCAAGAAGTAAAAGTAGGCTTCTTGCAAGAAAGAGTAAGATTCGCGCGGGAAGTAAGCGTAGGCTTCTTATGAGAAGTAAGCGTAAGCTTTCGCATGCGACTTGCGCGAATCCATAAAGTTTCCTTAATAATCCATGGGTATTTGATAATATTGGCGTGAAAAAACTTGATACCCCCCCCCCGTTGAAGAATACAATATTTTCTGAACGCAAGTTAAAAGAAAAGCTACATTCATAGCAATACTGCTTTTCTAAAAACTTGGCAAGAGATATGAAAATCTTCTGATTTCCATTAACAATTAAGAGGAGAGGTTAATATGAACGCCAAACTCGCAGTAGCAATCTCATTAGGCGCAAGTTCCCTTGCATTATTCGGAATGGCAAATGTGGCCAACGCCGCTACTCCTGACACTACTACTCCGCCAGATTCTAATACTCCTGCAGTTCAGACTGGAGAAAGTGCTACAGATAAAGCTCAAAAAGAAGCTAAGCAGGCTGTGGCTGAAGCTAATGAGCAGAAAAACAAAGTTGATGAGGAAGTTAATAAGGCTGAAAGCGAAGCAAGTGATGCTAATACAGCAGCCGCTGATGCTAACAATGAAGTAACTAAAGCTCAGAAAGACTTAGAAAACAAGAAAAAAGAAGCTCAAACAGCTGAGGAAGAAAAAGGTAAAGCCGATAAGGAATTATCTGATAAGCAAACTGAAGTAGATAACGCAAACGAAGAGGTTGCAGATAAGCAAGCTGCATTTGATAAAGAAAAAGAAAATCAGAAGACTGCTGAAGATAAGCTGAAGGAAACTCAAGGCGAAAAAACTGCAGCTGAAGGCGAGCTTGAAACTGCAAACAAAGACGTTACTAATAAAACTCAACAGCAGGCTCAAGCTGCAGAAAAAGTAAACACTGAAAAAGGCAAGCTAGATTCTGCCAATACTGAGCTTCAAACTGCTAAGGATAATAAAAAGAAAGCTCAGGGAGAAGCAGATAGGCTTTCTGGCGAGGCTGATCAAAAAGAAGCAAAACAACAAGAAGCAGAGCAAGCTGTAAAAGATAATACAAAACAGCAGGAAGAAAAGCAAACTGCTATAAATAATTTGCAAAGAGCTGACTCTGGAACAACAAGTGCTGAGATGCAAAAGCTTAAAGAAAAAGCTCAAGAAGCTAAAGAAGCTTCTGACCAAGCTCAAAGGGAAGCAGCTGCTAAAGCTCAGGAAGCTACCGATGCGAATAATGCAATCCCTGCTAAAGCAGGCGAACTCACCAACGCAGAAAAGGCGCTGAAAGATAAGAATTCAGACTACGCAGCATTAGTAGAGAAAGTAACTTCTGCAGAAGGTGAAGCTGCTAAGAAAGCAGCAGCTTATGATGCAGCAGATAATAACGCTCCTAAGGATGATATTCCTGTGGAGCAGAAGTCTGACTTCTACAAGTTCTTGCAGTATGTGATTGATACTGAAAGCAAGAAGGAAAACAAGAACGCTGATCTTATTGAGGATGCAAAACGTGCTCAAAAAGTTCTTAAGGGCGAATCTTATGAAGTTCCTAATATGCCTGTGCCTGGAAAAGAAGGATATTATTGGCCAGGATACACTGCTTATGCTCCAACATGGTATAACGACTTGGTGAAGCCTGGTTTGGGTCGCGTTGGTAGCGCTGACTCTTTGGAAAACATGAAGCAGGCAGCAACATATTACAAAGCTCTTGATGATTATCGCAAAGATGACGTTTCTGGCATGAAAACTGTTAAAGTGCGTCTAACTCTTATTGCAGAAAGCATCGTGCACTCCTTCTATTCTGCAGCAACTGAAGCTCACGCTGCATGCCACGATACCACGGGATCAAAAACTCCAGACGAGTTGAAAACTCATGCATATGCTACTAATGTTGCAGAAAATCTCGCTTGGGATGGAGATTATAATAACTACGATCCTAAGAGGCCAAAGCAGAATCTTAAACAATGCAATACCGGTAATGGTCATCTTTCATGCCAATACACTGCCAACGAGAAGCACAACGCTGTTGACGGATGGTATGGCTTGGAAAAGGAAATATATGATAACGCTCTTAAAGATGGAAAGTGGAATGGTCACGAGTTTACAGAAGATGGCTTAGATGCACTCAAAAACCATCGCACAGATTTTGGAGCATATCTAAGGGAAAATCCTACTCTAGCTCTATTTAAGGATGATTCAAACGGACAAGCGAAGAATCTGTTTAAGAATGTGGTCGGCCACTACACTAACTTCTCCGCAAACAATAACTTTGCTTCAGGATTTGCTAAAGCAGATAATTCACATACAAACAGATTGGGATACCAAGATATTGCAGTATGGCACGGAGGCAATGAAGAAAGCTCAATTAGCATAGAAGAGTACAATAAACTTCTTAATGGCTATGAAAGCACAGTTACAAGCAGCACTCCTTCGCTAAGCGACGAAGAAGCTAAGAAACTGAATAAGCTGAATGCTGATGCAAACTCGGCTAATATGGCAGTGTTTAACGCTAAGTATGAAGCTTTGAAAGCAAAGCATAATATGTCTACTGATGAGCGCTCTGCTGTTGAGGATCTAGAAAAGAAGATTGAAACAGCAAAGAAGAACTTCGAGCAGGCTAGGAAGGATGCTGAAGCAGCAAATAAAGCTAAGGATGATACTGCTAAGAAGGCTGAGGAGCTGAAGAGCGCTTGGGAAACTGCTAAGAATGCGTATGATGAGGCTTCTAAGAAGGCTAAAGAAGCTGCTCAGCTAAACGAAAATGAGCGAAAGCAGAAGATTCAGAAGCTTCAAGACGAACTTAGTACCTTGCAAACAGCCGCAACAGGGTTGAAGTCAAAGGCCCAAACAGCCGAGGCTGACGCTGTAGCAGCACGCAGAAATGCCAATGAAAAGCAAACTGAAGTTAATGGCGCACTTACTAAGGATGTTGAAACTGCTGAAGCTAATGTAGAATCAGCCAAACAGGCTGTTACAACTGCTGAAGAAGCCAAAAATAAGGCTGATCAAGAGCTTCAAGTAGCTAAAGATAAGGTAACTACACTGACTAAGAAGATTGAAGAGCTTACAACTCAGATTCAAACTGAAACTCAGGAAGTTACTGAAGCTAACGGTAACGTTCAAGCTGCTCAGACCGCTCTTCAAGGTGCTAAAGACACTCAGAGTACAGCAACAGGCCAGCTTGAAGCATTGAAAACAAAAGCTAAAAATGCTGCTGAAAAGGTTGAGACAGAAAAAACAGCTGTTGAAACCGCAAAGAAAACTGTTGTTGAGAAGATAAAGACTGCACAAGAGAAGGTTAAAGCCGCTCAAGCCAAGGTTCAGTATGCTCAGAAAGTTGTTGAAGAAGCTAAAACCAAGATTCAAACTATACAGAAGAATCTTAAAGCTGCAGAAACAAAATTTAAGGCTGTTGTTACTGACAAAACGACTCAGCAATCCTTCATGCAGTCAACATTCTTGGCAGCTTACCCATCGTTTAACACCTTCATGCAAACTCTGACAACAAAGAGTACTGGCCTGCAAACTACTGCTACATCTCTTACAAAGTCTGCAGAAACACTCGCGAAACAGATGAAAGAAGTTGCACCAGAGTCTGTTACACCATCCGTTCCTCCAGCACCTACACCAGAACCTAAAGTACCTGAACCTGGTAATACTGGCAAGACTGGCAACACAGGTAGCACAGGAAACACAAACAATACCGGAAATACCGGTAACACAGGTAACACTGGTAACACAGGAAACAGTAATGTTCCATTCATTCCACAAACACCACATGTCAGCGTTCCTGCTGTTGGCGTAGAACAGCAATCTAACGAATTTGCTTCAGCTACAGCAGAAAATCACGCTACACAGGCTGTTTCCAAGAGTGAAACTGGAAAGTCTACTAAGGAAGAGCATGCGAATGCAAAGAACACGAAGCACGCCAACCGCACCGCTTCTGCAAATGCGGCCGCAACTCCTAACGCTGGCGTAGCACAAAGTAAGAACGCTAAGGATTCTAAGAATTCTGAATCGAAGGAATCTGCAAAGCAAGACTCCGCAAAGCAAGAAACTCAGGATTCTAATAGCAATAGCAGCGCTCAAAACAGCACGCCAAACAGCTCTCCAAACAAAGAGTCCAAGAATTCTCAAGCAAACGGCGATTCTGCAAAGGCACAAAACGGCTCCAACAACACTCTTACAATTGGCGCGGTTGCGGCAGTTGTGATTGCTGGAATTGTTGCAATCGGCGGAGGTGTGACTTTCGCACGTCACCGTCGCATGTAGTTGAAAATGTGGTTTACTCCATAAAAATAGAGCGACTACATAAAAACTAAAACAAAAAAACTAAAACAAAAACCGCAGTCGAACGTGTATCGGCTGCGGTTTTTTATAAGCGCAAGGTTTAAAACACTAATAAAAACACACTAAGCAGAATATGCTCGTCAAAACGCGCTTGTCAAAAAACGCTAATCAAAATATGCTTACTAGAACCCCAAACGCTCAAGCTTCTTAGGGTCGCTCTGCCAGCCCTTTGCAACTTTCACATGCAACTCAAGCACAGCTTTCGTGCCAGTAATGCGATTTACAGCAGTTCTCAAACGCTTCTTTACGCGCACTAAATGCTCTGCACGATGCCCAATAATAATCGGCTTTTGAGAATCTCGCTCAACATAAACAGACACAAGCACATGCGCTTTGTTGTCGTCGTATTGAGTATCCTCGCCATCACTCGGGTAGCAAATATCGTCAACTACAACAGCTAAAGAATGAGGCAACTCGTCGTCCAATTCTTCCAAAAATGCGCCGCGAATAAGCTCCGAAATCATGCTTTCTGGACTTTCCTCGCTAAGCTGATCCGCCGGATACATTTGCGGGCCTTCAGGCAAGTTTTGAATCAAAACATTCTTAACTTCGTCAATATTGTCTCGCTCCAACGCACTCACAGGCACAATATCAGTAAAATCGGCAAACTGCTGAATTTGAAGCAAATGCGCAACTAACTCACTGCGGCTAAGCGTATCGATTTTCGTAACAATACCAATAAGCGGAACTTTCCAAGTCCAATTGCCTTGCTCATCTTTTTTAGCAAAATCGGAGCGAAGACGGCTTAGTATTCGCTTATCTCCTGGTCCTATCTCCTGGTCTGCTGGAAGCAAGAATGCAATCGCGTCAACATCTGAAAGCGACTCGTCAACAATATCGTTCAAACGCTGACCAAGAAGCGTACGCGGACGGTGAATACCCGGAGTATCAACCAAAACCATTTGCGCATTATCGGTTGTAACAATTCCGCGAATAGCTTTACGCGTAGTTTCCGGACGAGACGAGGCAATAGCAATTTGCGTGCCAATAAGAGCATTCATAAGCGTAGATTTGCCAACGTTTGGCCTACCAACTACAGCTACGAATCCGGAACGGTAACCGTTAAAATCCGGAGTAGAAATCGTTGCGCGAGTTGAGGAGTCAAGATTTGCAAACATTTCGTCGTCAAAGTCGCTTTTATCATCAAAGTCGCTGTTATCGTCGAAGTTGTTAATATTATTCACGTTATTCTTACCGTCCAGTTCTTTATTTCAGCATATTCGTTTACTTCAGTAAATTCGTTTGCTTCATATTACTTGCTTGCTTAAGCGCGTTAGTTTGCTTACTTTCCAGCGCTTGTGGGGAAATCTTTTCCGAAAGTTTTTCCGAAATCTTTTCAGATATTTTTTCCGAAAGTTTTACCGCGCTGCTATTTTCAGACTGCTCGTCTTTAGGCTCTTCTAAGCCCTTAACATCGCGCTCAACCAAAATAGTTGAGACTTTCTTTCGTCTACCAGCAGAATCCACAGCAGTTAATTTTAAGCCTCTTGTAACCGCACTAGATCCCACAATCGGCACGTTACCAAGCAGCTTCGTAAGCAAACCAAACACGGTGTCCACATCGTCTTCGTCAATATGAACTTCAAAAATATCCTCCAAATCCGCAATCGGCGTTCTAGCAGGCATCTTCCACACGCCATCGCTTACTTCTTCCGGATCCGCATGCTGCGTGCGATCATGCTCATCTTCCAGCTCGCCCACAATCTGCTCAATAGCATCCTCAATAGTAACCAAGCCTGCAATACCGCCATATTCGTCAACAACTACAGCAACATGCTGACGAATTCGCTGCATTTCGTGGAATAAATCGTCAACCGGCTTGGACTCCGGCACAAGCATAGGGTCTCGGCTAATAGTGTCAACAGCTCTAGAAGAAGCTGCAGGATTAAACACGGTAGCTCTTACTGCATCCTTCAAATAAGCAACGCCAACTAAATCGTCAACCGAATCTCCAATAACAGGAACTCTAGAAAATCCGGATCTTGAGCATAATTTCAGGAAATTTTCCAGCGTTTCGTCGCTTTTTACGCAAATCATATCGGTTCGAGGAACCATGATTTCGCGAGTCAAAGTGTCTGAAAGCGTAAGCACATTGCGCATCATTTCCGAAACTTCAGGGTCAAAATCATTCGCTTCAACAAGGCGATCAATACTCGCCTTTGCTTGATCCAGCTGAATATCTTCCAAAGCCTCATCGTCTGAAAGATCAACATTCTTTTTTCTAGAAGTTACGTCAGCATCGCTAGCAATATGCACCAGAGGATTAATCGCCATAGCAATAGAAACAATGCGAGAAAGTCTCATCAACTTTGCCACAGGCTGAGCAGCTCCCACAGAACGCGGGCGAACAAGCATAGAAATAACAGCAACAATCACCGAAACCACAACGCCAACAACCAAAGTAAGCCACATTGGAGCGCCGAAAAACGCCGAAACCGCAGCAATAATAACGCCGTCAAACACATTGCACAGAACGCGCACAAAAGCGCATGCGCTAGAAGTTGCGTAACGGTCTGAAATAAGCTTTTTTACCCGATGAATTCTTGCAATTCTACGCATACGCACTATTGCGCTTGTGTCGTCATCGTGAGTTTGAGCTTCAATCATAAGATTGTTTAAGCTCGCTCGCGTAACTTTAGGCACTGCCCCTTCTGCAGCTGCCATTGCAAGAGACAGCCACACAAGAAGAATTGCAAGCAAAAGCAAAACGGCTAATCCTAGCCACACGTGCAACGGAAGTTCCGGTAACGATATATTTGTAAAAAATGCTTTAATATCTTCCATAATTATGCTCTTAAATCTTACGACTGCTTACTTGTGCTTACTCGTGCTTACTTGCTTTTGTTATTTCTGCCTCCGCTTGCATCATGCTCAGCATCGTAACGTTCAAGCTCGTTCACAGCTCCTTCCGGAAGAGTAGCGTCATACAATTCCCCAGAACGTGCAGCGAAGAAAGTAAGCAAAAGCTGACGCTGCAAACCAAACATTTGCTTTTCTTCTTCGCGAGTTGTGTGATCGTAACCAAGCAAATGCAATATGCCGTGAATGGTTAAAAGCATCATCTCTTCCATTGTGCTATGCCCCGCCGCGAGCGCCTGCTGCTGAGCCACCCAAGGACAAATCACCAAGTCTCCAAGCATGCCCTCGGAAACTTTGTCATCGCTTCCAGGAGTAAGTTCGTCCATTGGAAAACTCATAACATCTGTTGGACCTTCAAGGTTCATCCAGCGCTCGTGAAGGCAGGCAATTGGCTCCGGATCAACGAAAGTAATTGATAAATCTGACTGCGTGCTGACTTTCATCTGCTGCAACACCCACATTCCAAGATCGGAGAAGATTTTAGCGTCGATTCGCCACACGGTTTCGTTCATGACTTCAATGCTCATGATTATTTGTTATTCCTCTCGAAGTTTATTTTTCAAGTGTTGCTAGTTTAGATTTTGCACGAGCGCGCTATTTTGTAAAAGTGCGCTATTTTGTAAGCTTTACAAGCTGCCTTCCACAAGCTTTTCGCCAGTAAGCACATGTGCATGAACATGGAATACTGTTTGACCAGCTGCAAGACCAGTGTTAAAAACAAGCCTGTAGTCTCCATTAAACGCGTCGTTAGCAATATTTTGCGCAACACCAGCAATATGAGCTAAAGTTTCAGGAGCTTTACTAGCAAGCTCAGCAACATTCTTATAGTGATTGCGCGGCACAATTAGCACATGCACTTTTGCCTGCGGATTAATATCCTTAAAAGCGACTACCGAATCATCTTCGTAAACGCGCGTGCTTGGAATTTCGCCGGCAATAATCTTGCAAAAAATGCAGTCTGGATCAGTATGGCTCGCAGCATTGCTCATAGTTGCATCGCTCATGGTTTCTCCCCTATTTTTTATTACGAAATAAAATTCATGCCAAAAGCCAAAAGCAATCGGCACACTACATACTATTTTACACAAACTTGCGCATTTTATTTATGATTTTTTCACTATTCGTACCGGCCTAAAGCGCGCGAAAGAAGCGAAAGTGCCACAGGTCCTGCAGTGGATGCGCGAAGAATATTGCTGCCCAAAACGCAGCTTTTAGCACCAGCGTCAACAAACATCGAAACCTCGTCGTCACTAATTCCGCCTTCTGGACCAACAAGCACGTAAACAGTGCGCTCCTTGCCATCATCCAGGCAGCGCTCTGTAAGAGTGTTTACAGCTTGCTCGATTTGACTCCAGCAGTCGGTTGCATCCTGATGCAATACCACTACTAGGTTTCCGTAAACGCACGCACGTCTACATATTGCAACAATCTGCTTACTGGACACGCATTCTTGAAGCTCCGGCATAAAAGCTCTTCGAGACTGCTCTGTAGCAGCCTGCAACACCTGATTCCAACGCTTATCCGTGCGACCAGGCTTCCACTTTGCGATTGAGCGGTCAGCGCACCAAGGAATCACTTCATCTACGCCAATTTGCGTAGCCATATCGATTGCTTGCTCATCGTGGCCGGTTTTTGCTAAAGCCTGCACAAGCGCAAGACGCGTAGTGCAACGCGCTTCTCGAGTGAACGCATCGACGCGAACTAAACCATTTTCCGCATCCGTAACAGTTGCGTGAATTCGCAAGCCTTTGCCGTCAGAAAGTTGCAAAGAGTCACCCTCTAACAAGCGCATAGCGGATATTGCGTGGCGTTTTACGCTGGAAGGAAGCGTAAGTGTCCATCCTTCCTCAATCCCATCTGCAAGCACAGGAGCATTATCGTGGTCAGTATCTAGCAAAAATAAAGCGTCAGTCATAATCTAAAGCCTAACGTGAGGATGCGCCAAGTACTAAAAATATTTCTGTGCAAGTATTGTGGCAAACTAGAACAGTACGTACTGGAGGTTGCAATGAGTAATGAGCTTGGTGATAACACTGCGCTTGTTACTTTGCGTATTTCGCGCTTTGCGCCGTGCGAAGAAACGCAAAATCCGCAAGACGCTACTAAACTCGTGCGAAAACGTCACGAAAGTCCATTTGCTCGAAAAAAGCGTAGCAATCCTTTTGCAAAAGTAGATTCTGCACAAAAAGAAGATAGCGATGCTGAATCTTCCATTCCTTCTATGAAACGCATTCAAGGCAAGCATTGGGTTCAAGATTACGTTTTGCGAGTTCGTTCAACGGATACTATTCTTAGCTGCTTGCTAACTATTAAGCGCACAATCGACCCGACTTTGGCTTTTCGCTACTCTTGTGGCCACGGAGTTTGCGGATCGGATGCTGCAAACGTAAACGGCATGCCAACTTTACTTTGCAGCGCAACAATAGGCGCGAACGCTCGTCCAGAAATCACAAATAACGTGCAATCTCGCGGATTTAGAAAAACCGGAACTTCAAGTAGCGGCGAAAGCTCAGCAAAATCGCCAATTCTACAAAAAGAATCTACGCAGACTGTAGCTCAAAAAAATGGAAGTTTCGGTATTATCGAACTTGCACCTCTTGCTGGATTTGCAGTTCAGCGCGATCTTATTTGCGACCTTTCACCTATGGTTTCGCAAATAAAACGTTTAGAACCTTATTTACAAGCAGCAGACGTTTCTGTGCGAAATAATGAAGGAAAACTTAAGCTTATTGAGTTTTTGCAGCATCCTGAAGAGTTGCAAAAGTTTGAGCTTTTAAGTAACTGCATTATGTGCGGTGCGTGCGAAGGAATATGCCCAATCTACGCCGGCGGCGAGGCTTTTATTGGGCCTGCTGCTTTGATTAACGCGGCTCGTTTTATTTACGACTCTAGAGACAATGCAACAGAGCGTCGATTAGATTTGATTGACGGCAGCGACGGAATTAGTGCATGCCAGTCGGTTCGTGCGTGCTCAAGGCAGTGTCCGCGCGGAATTGACGTCGGCGAAGAAATTTGGCAACTTACAACACTAGTGAATGAGCGCAAAAACTTGTAGGTTGATTTACATATTAATTGCGTCGTCATTCATTCATGTGGATGTTCGTATAGTGAGATTTGAGATTTTTTGCACTGAGCGAGGCGAACGTCAGAGCCGTAGGCTGCTGATTCGTCGAGCGAAGAAGAAAAATCGAAAAATCTCTGCGATTAGCACGGTTATTAACGAATTAGCATGCAGAGTTTGGGGGATTTCTTTACGAGCACTAAAAGAGGACTGAGAAGCTACATTCTTTAAGAAAGGCGAACACACTAAACGCCTTTAACAGCCAGAGCGCCCGAAGGACGGGACGTGCGAGGAAAGAAATCCCCAAAAACTCACGCCACATTAAACGAATTGTAATATAAACTTATACGTAACTGTAAAGAAAATGTCGTTTTCGCTTAAAAATGCGACTCGATTAATCTTAATTAGTACCAGACGCTATGCGCACTGCTTCTAGCGGATCGTCCGTAACAGCAAACAAGTGCGGGTCAAGAGACGAAATTAATCCACGAGAAGTAACAGTCGACTGCAACCAGTTAATCAAGCCCTTCCAATACTCAGTTCCAAACAGCACAACCGGCACTCGCGCAACCTTATGCGTTTGTACAAGAGTTAGAGCTTCGAACATTTCGTCCATTGTGCCAAATCCGCCAGGACACACAATAATTCCGGAAGAATACTTCATAAACATTGTTTTTCTAACGAAGAAGTATCTAAACTGCATTCCAAGATTAATCCACTGATTCAAACCCTGCTCGTGCGGAAGCTCAATACCCAAACCAACCGAAGTGCCGCCCGCTTCTGCAGCACCGCGATTCGCAGCCTCCATAATGCCAGGGCCACCGCCTGTAATAACCGCAAAACCGCGTTTTACAAGCTCCTTGCCCATAGTTAGCGCGGCCATATATTCCGGCTCGCCATCTTTTATGCGCGCAGAACCAAAAACACTAACAGCAGGTCCTAATCCAGCAAGAGTGTCAAAACCGTCAACAAACTCAGCCTGAATTCGAAGCGCGCGCCAAGGGTCTGCACTTCGCCAATCCCACTTGTTATCTCGGTCTGCACCAACGCCTGCCGCAATCTGCTGACTTCTATCTTTACGAAGAAGCGTTTCGGTTGTGCTTTCTTTAGGAATCATAGACCCGCGCATAAGCACAGAACCGCGATGATATGTATTAGACCAAGGTGGAACTTCTGAAGAATAATTTTCCTGACTATTATTCATAACTACTCCCTAAAAATAATCCTAAAAATAATCCTAAAAAATAATCACAAAAGCTAATACAAAAAAGCTAATCTTCAATATCATCTAATTCTTCTTCCATATGCTTTGATTGCATAGAAAGCAAGAATCCCGCAACACCAGCTGCAACAATAGAAGCAACAAGAACACCAAAACGTGCCTCTGCAGACAAATCTGCGTCCGAATATGCAAGAGAAGCAATAAGTAGCGAGACTGTGAAACCAATACCGCACGCACAAGCAGTCGGAAGCAAATCAACTACACGCAAAGAGTCCGGAACTTTTAAGCCAAGTAAATGCTTTGAAAGCCAAGCAGTTACCATAATTCCCAATGGTTTTCCAACAACCAGAGCAATAGTAATAGCAATAAGAATTGGAGATAAGAACAGCTCCCAAGTTAGCGTTTCAAAATGCACGCCGGTTGAAAAAAGCGCAAAAATAGGTAACGCTACTAAAGCAGATACAGGCTGAATTTTTTCGCGATAACGCTCCGCGCGCAAAGTTTTTTCTCCGTGAACTAGATGCGCAGGAGTGAGTAATCCTACCATTACACCAGCTAAAGTTGGGTGCACTCCAGCTTCATACATCATTACCCACGCCACAATACCAACTAGCGCCACAAGAGGCCACGGAACATGTTTAAGACGCACTAAAGTGGTCCAAATAAGACCACACACAACAACGCCAACAAACCAGTACCACGCGTTTAGAGAAGAGAAGAACACTGCAATAAGCGCAATTCCAAGCAAATCGTCAACAGTTGCAAGAGTCATCAAAAACGCACGCAAAGAATGAGGCAAAGTTTTAGCAAATAAAGCTAATACTGCAAGCGAAAAAGCAATATCCGTTGCAGTTGGAATCGCCCAACCAGCACGAACCATACCTAACGAAGGTAAAGCGCCGGAAGTAAGACGCATAATCTCCTGACCGGCGTGAAGATCGGAAAAGACTGTTACTGTGGCAACAAAAAGCAACGGCGGGGCAATCATGCCACCAACTGCGCAAATCATTGGCATTGCAGCAGCACGAGGATCAGAAAGAGATCCTGCAATAAGCTCGTGTTTTAAGTCTAAACCAACAGAAAGGAAGAAAATAGTAAGCACGCCGTCTTGAACCCAATGGCTAATCGACATGTGAATATTAGTAAACGGAATACCAATATGAGTATGCGAAACAGCTTCAAATACTGGCGCGGTTAAAGGAATGTTTGCAAGCAATAAGCCAGTAAGAGCAAAACCAAGCATAATTAAGCCAGAAATTCGCTCATTGTTTGCTATATTGCGTACTATTATCCAGCTGCGTCGTATCATGTTGTAAATATTTCCTCCCAATGTTATGCAAAACATATTAATTTTGCAGCACTTTTTAGTATAGCGGAGAGGGATAAACCAAACAGATGAGATAAAAAAAAACGCGAGGCAAATGCTTCGCGTTTTGTTCGTGCGCCAGACAGGATTCGAACCTGCAACCTTCTGATCCGTAGTCAGATGCTCTAATCCGTTGGGCTACTGGCGCATGTTTTCCGTCCACAAGAAGAACTCTCTCGTTTTCGGCAACTTGACTAATATACAACCATCACAAACAAAACACAAACTCCGGCGTGTCGACCGGAGTTTGCTTAGCTTCTACAAAAACTACTCTCGATGCTCAAGAACTTTATCTACAATACCGTAGGATTTAGCTTCTGGAGCAGTTAAGATTGTATCCACCTCAATATCTTTGCGAATACGCTCAACATCTTGACCGGTATGCTTAGCAAGAGTGTTTTCTAACCATTCTCGCAATCGAAGCATTTCCTTAGCCTGAATTTCAATTTCAGTAGCCTTACCAAAATCTTGACCCATTGCAGGCTGATGAATAAGCACGCGCGCATTCGGTAAAATCATACGCTTACCATGAGCTCCCGCAGCAAGCAAAATCGCAGCAGCAGATGCAGCCTGACCCAAGCATACGGTTTGAACATCTGGACCAATATACTGCATTGTGTCGTAAATAGCAGTCATTGCAGTCATAGAGCCACCGGGAGAATTGATATACATCATAATGTCGCGTTCACTATTCATGCTTTCCAACACCAAAAGCTGAGCCATAATATCGTCAGCAGAAGTGTCGTCAACCTGAACGCCCATAAAAATAATACGATCTTCAAAAAGCTTCGTGTACGGATCATGCGTTTTTAAGCCGTACGGGGTTTGCTCACCAAACTGCGGCAAAACGTAGCGGTTAGTAATTTGCTGTGCACAAGAAACGCCGCCAAAACCAGCCAAACGCTCAGCACGTGCAACAAACTTTGCTTCTTCACTTGCCATAAGTTACTCCTCACCTCGCATTGAAGCAGGAGTTGTTACGATTTTATCTACAAAACCATACTCCAACGCCTGTTTAGCAGTAAACCAGTGATCATACTCGTTGTCTCGGTAGATTTCTTCTACGGTATGACCAGTCTGCTTAGCTGTTAATTCAGAAAGAGTTTTCTTCATATCCATAATCAGCTCTGCATTAATACGCACATCCGTAGCAGTGCCGCCAACTCCGCCAGAAGGCTGATGCATAAGCACGCGCGCATGAGACGTAATATAACGCTTACCAGGAGTGCCAGAACTAAGCAAGAACTGACCCATAGAAGCTGCCATGCCGACTGCAATAGTTGCAACATCTGGTTCGATTAGCTGCATAGTGTCGTAAATTGCCATACCCGCGGTAATAGAACCACCAGGAGAATTAATATACAACCAAATATCCTTCTTAGGATCTTGCGCAGCAAGCATTAACATTTGAGCGCAGATGATATTAGCATTCTCGTCTTTTACTTCAGATCCCAACCAAATAATGCGATCTTTTAGCAACCGATTAAAAATAGAATCGGTTGGCGAAGACGCTTCCGCCTGTTCCATAACAGGAGAAGCTGTAAAAAGCTCAGTCACCTTATCTCCTTACCATAAACTTAAGTATTCCTAGATTATCGTGTGCGTGTGACCGTATAGAAAATATTGTATGCATAAAATCAGCGAAATATTCTACACTGAATTTCTACAAATCAATTCAGATAATTATTCAACTATTATATAGATTTGATATAAAATATTTAGTATATCTTTTTTTGAATGTAAATTCGCTCACAGAGGAGAGAACATGGATTCCAACAACTTACCAAACAACAATCATTCTCAAAATACAGAAGAAAACAATGAGAATCAGATCAACGATTACACAAATAATGCGAATCTAGAAAACACTTACACAAATAATGCGAATCAAACGGACACTTATCAAAACAATTCATACATGAATTCTGGTTACCAAAATAATGCAAATCCAGCAAATACTTATCAGAACAATACTTACCAGAATAATGGATACCAGAACGACTACCAGAACGACTACCAGAATAACTACCAGAATGACTACCAGAACAATTGGTACCAGAATGACTACCAGAATGACTACCAGAACAATACTTACCAGAATAATGGCTATCAGAATAACAATAATCCAATAAACACTTACATAAACAGCGATAATTTAATAAAAACATATAAAAATGTTCAGCAGCAAGTAATAAGCTTCGTAAATACGACACTAGCAGATGAGCATAAGAAAAGAATTGCTGTAATTGTTGCTATTGTACTAGCAGTAATACTTTTCGGCGGATTAATCTCAGGCACTTTTAAAAAACATTCCGATTGTTCTGCAGAAAAAAGCGCCAATATTGAAGAATACGCAGATTGCCATCCATCAGACTTTGAAGAAAGAGGCGATGATGACGTATCCGCAACGTTTGATGCTCAGGGAGATAGCCTCAATATAACTATTAAATTCAAAGATCGTGTACCTGACAATGCAATTTCAAAGGCTGAAGCTACTTTCTCTGACAGGCTTTTCCTTTCAAATCTGTTCCCAGCAGTTGAAGAAGCTAAGAATAAGGTCAGTTCCCCAATACACTTGTATTACACTGTTTTAAATAACGACGACAGTGTTATTTATAAAGATGACTTCATCGATGAGTAAATAATATACAAATATACTATATGCAAGTATGCGCTTTTGTTACTCATTGAATAGGCAAAGGCGCATACTTTATTTGCGTCTAAAAATTCTTAGCGGCAGCGTTACACTTCGTGCAGCAATGCAGGAAACAGCCATCGGCACAATCATAATAAGCGGAACGTCCACTAATTGCGCCACAAGTACAAGCGCAAACCATAATGATTTTCGACTTGCAGTCAATAGACTTGCAGCGCCAAAAATAGCAGACAGTAGTAATACTTCAGGCTGATTCAATAGCATGCTACCGATAAATGGAAGTTTCATACTTATAACGCCTACAACAAGACCAATGCAAGCGCCAGTTGAAATGCTCGGCTGCAGCACGCCACCGGAAGCACCAGCTCGCAAAACAATCAAAGTAGCAAACATTTTCATCATTGCAAGAAGTAGCAAAATAATCATAATATTCGAGACAACTTCAACATGCGAAGAAGTAGATACAGAAAAAGCAAGTTGAGAAAGCGACCTACCATTGCCCATAATATGCGGAAAACCGCAAGCTGAAACACCAATAACTAAGCCAGCTACAGGCATAAAACACAACATTTTTACGCCACGCAAAGCATGAGTGCGACACCAAACAATACCCAAACGAAAAACGTAGCCAACTAAACCGCACACTGCACCAACAGCAACAGCTAAAACGCAGATTTGCCAAGAAATCGCGCAAGAAAATTGCGGAATATTGTAATAACTAGAATGATGCAATAACAATTCAACAACAAACGCAGCAACATAATTCATAACAAGCGCAAAAGGAAAGCAATACATGCGCTCTGATTGCGCAATATTTTTAACTACATTAACCAATGCAGGACCATTTTCACGATTTAGCCACGCATAAAAACCAAGACCTTGAGTTTTACTAAGCAGACCTAATGCAAGTATAGTGCCAGCTAAAGGCGCGTGATACACTGCAGCCAAGCCAGCACCAGCAGCAGAGGCAATCAGCACGCGCTGAGTTTTAGCAGGCACATGAAAAATACGGCTGTAATGCTGAGCAATCATTGCGGCCAATTCTCGCGGGGCTACTTCCCTGCCGATTGAAATTCCAGAGCCAACAATGCCGATTTGCAGCAAAATGTGTGCGACAGTAGAAAAAATTGGCATATTGCTTCCGAAAACAGCTTGCGGAATTGTAACAATACGAGGAGGATTCTCTCTTTTGCGCAAAAAATACCAAGCTAGGCCGGCAATAGTCATAGAAATGGTTGTAGATAGCACGTAGCGATACCACGGAAGCGCTGAAAATACAGCGTTTTTAGCAGATTCAATTGAGCCAAAAGCAAGGTATTGTACTGCGTAAAAAATAAGCGTAAGAACTGTTGCACCTAAGCCTGTAAGAATACCGAGAAAAACAGAAGTTGCAGCAAATCGCGCTACTCGAATTGCGAGATTAACTAAACCGCCAAATCTTGAGCAAGATTCAGACTTTGTTCCAGAGCTACTATCCATAACTTCTCGCAATCCTTATATAAATAAGACCCGACAGAAAAATAATTCCGTCAGGTCTTACTTAAAGCCTTTACAAAGTAACTTAGAATTTAGTTAATTCTACTCTACTTCTACTTAGAAAGCTCGTCAGCAACAGCAGCAGCCTTAGTTGCAGCTTCTACGCTTTCGTTTTCTTCATCTTCTTCAGACAAGAATGCGCTCAAATCAAGAGCCTCGCCTTCAGAAACAAACTTTACAGCGCGCATACCAGCAAGCAAGCCCTTAGAACGAGCAACTTCCTGAACAGCAGAACCAAGCTGACCATTGTTCACGATTGCATTAATGAACTGGTTTGGATCCATGCCGTACTGCTGAGCAACAGAAATCAAGAAGTTAGTGACATCTGCCTGAGAAACGGATACATCCATCTGCTCAGCCAAAGCATCGAGAACCATCTGGTCGCGAATTTCCTTTTCTGCAGCCTTCTGAGCCTCATCCTTCTGCTTCTTAGTAGCCTTTTCAGGATCTGGAGTCATACCCTTCAAATGCTCAGCAACAGCCTTGTCCAAAACACCCTTTGGCACAGGAATTTCAACTTCTTCCTGAAGCTTAACGAGGAATGCGTCACGAGCGTTAGTGGCCTGACGACCTTCAGCAGCCTGTTCACAAGACTTGCGAATTTCTGCCTTCAATTCCTTCAAAGTGTCAAACTCAGAAGCTTCCTGAGCGAAATCATCATCAAGCTTTGGCAATTCCTGAGTCTTTACGGAATTAACCTTAACCTTAATCTGAGCCTTTTCGCCCTTATGCTTACCGGACTCAAGCTTGCCTTCAAAGGTGGTTTCTTCACCAGCAGAAAGGCTATCCAAAGCCTCATCCAAGCCGTCAAGCAAAACGCCAGAACCGATTTCGTAGCTAACGCCTTCCTGAGCGTCAACAACTTCATCGTTAATGCGAGCTTCCAAATCAATATTGGTGTAATCACCCTTAGTAGCTGGACGATCAACGCCAACCAAAGTTGCGAAACGCTGACGAAGAGCTTCCAAACGAGCCTTAACATCCTTGTCGGAAACCTTTGGCTTCTCAACTTCAATCTCAACGCCCTTGAACTTGTTCAGCTTGAACTCTGGACGACGCTCAACGGTTGCAACAAACTTAAGAGTTGTATCAGCCTCAGTAGACGTTGGAACTTCCTGAACGTCAAACTCTGGCTGATCCATTGGGCGAATCTTCTTTTCTTCCAAAGCATTGGAATAAAGCTCTGGTACAGCGGAATTAACGGCTTCACCAGCAACGGCTGCAAAACCGACACGCTGATCTACAATCTTGCCCGGCACATGACCCTTACGGAAACCTGGCACGTTAATTTGCTTTGCAATCTCCTTACGAGCCTCATCCAAGAATGGCTTGAAGTCTTCGAGATCTGCGGTGATAGTGAGCTTAACCTTAGTTGGCTCAAGATTCCTGACGCTGATTTTCACGCTTGCGCTCCTGAAATTACGTTTTCTACCTTCTGCCGTATGGCACAACCGTTACATGATAGCGCGAGTTACGGACTCAGCAATAAGTGCAACTTGCCATGGCCTAGCGCCTTGTTCCAAAAAGAAGGAATAAACGTCAACATCCGTAATATTTTCGCACCAACATAAGTTACGAATAATTTGCGGTTTAATAATGACTTCTACTGGAGTATGCGTGTCTTGCGAAATACTTGTAAGAACTGCTCGAATTCGTTGCAAACGCTCATATCTAGCGGGATGATGCTCTTTCCAATAGCGCATTGAGCGAGGTGCGGATTGCGAATCTTGAGACTGTTGCAAACTTTTAGAATCTTTAAAATCGTCAGAATCATTATGCGCAATTTCCGAAAAATCATCCATGGCTGTTTCGCCAGATTTTGCACGATTAAGCGCTTTTTCAATAATATTCTTCCAAAGAGATGGCTTAATTTTGCGCTGAATTGGCGCGTAACGTTCAAACATTTTGTCTTGTTCGCTGCCTGTGTGAATGCGCACACGCTCGTTTAGTGAACGAATAGAACGAAAATCGCGAGCATTACGCGGCTTACGCTTTCCGGCTTCAATAATTGCTGAGTCAGAAAGCAAAAGATTAGGCGCAATATCGTATTTTTGAGCTAAAGCATCACGCTCTTGCCACAAGTCTTTTGCAATTATTAAGCCAACACGATCGTGCATAAGAACATTTATATGCGAAATTTTAAGCCACGGACGAGGATGAGGCGCTTTCTTTTGCGCGCCCTTTATAAGCAAGTGCTTAAATTCTTCTTTAGCCCAATCCAATTTTCCTTGCTTTTTAAGTTCGCCGCGCATCACTTCTTCTAGTTCGATTAACAGCTCAACGTCTAAAGCCGCGTAATTTCGCCAATCTCTAGGAAGAGGGCGGTAAGACCAGTCCGCTGCAGAATGTTCTTTTGCGAGCGTCAAACCCAAATAATATTCGGTTACAGAACTTAAGCCGAAGCGCTTTCTGCCAAGTAATTTAGCCGCGATTTCCGTATCAAATAAGTCACGCGGACGCAAACCAATGTCGAAAAATCCTGGCAAATCTTGCATAGAGTCGTGAATAATCCAAGGCGAATCCCCTATTGCCTCGTTAAACTCATGCCAATCAACACCGAGCTTCTTAAGAGAGACAGGATCAAGCAAACCAATTCCTGCACCCTTGCGTTTAAATTGAATCAACCAATCTTCATGATTGTAGCGAAAACCGGAAGCTCGCTCAGCGTCCGCAGCCAAAGGGCCAGAGCCCGCTGCCAATAAACTGCAATATTCTTTATATGCTTCAAGCGTATCAATGACTTCTGGAACACCGTCTCTAGGCTCTTTTAAGAGCTTTGGTTCCTCGTTCAAGTACGCCTCCCGATTGCATGCTTTACCCAAATTCTTACGTTTTTTGCAAAATATTCTGTACTTTTTGCAAAATATCCGTAAAAAAATATTTAAGCCGTGTTGAAAGATTATGCATCTTTTAACACGGCTTCAACTTTCGCACACAACTACGACTATTCAAAAATAAATAATCAAATAAATAATCAAATAAATAATCAATCTGTTTTATTGTTTGCTATTTCGTCATTTATGTGCTTAACAAGCTTAGTTTTAAGGAATCTAGTAAGAGTAAATGCGACTGCCGAAACTAAAACTGTTGGGATAACATAGAGAGAATGTAAACCTAAATCTCTTATTGGGAAAGTGGCAAGTTCTGTAGCAATGGTTATAGCAATAGATATTATTGGCACTTCAATAAGAAGTTTCTTATCGAAAGATGCAACAATATTTATCGGCAACAAAATTATCGGCAAAACAATTAAAATAACAAGCGCTGTGCCAAAGCCAAACTGATCGTTACACCGTGCAAAAATAGCTAACGCTAATGCAAAAGCTAATGCAATCCAACAACCTATTCTGCGCTTCATTGCGTATCCTTTCTCTAAAAAGGGTGTTTGTGTAATTATACAAAATCCTTTAAAAAAAAAAACAATACTATACGCAAAGATTGCCTAAATTACAGTTACATTTTTGACGCAATTTAAATGCAGTCTAAACGCAGTCTAGTAAACAACAAAACCGTGGTCTTTGAACTGGTTTACAACTCGCTCTTTAAGCGCCCTAGAAGGACCTTTTTGATTCTCAAGAGGGTACGGAATCCTAAGCTCATGCCACTTTGGGCGGCCTAGTTGATGGAAGCCAAGCACGTCGATATGCTCAACAGCATCCCCAAACGAATCGCAAATTTCGGCAACTTTTTCAACGTTTTCTTCGCTGTCGGTCAAACCTGGAACTAGCACAAAACGCACCCAAATCTTCTTACCAGCCTTCGCCAAGCGCTGACCAAAATCAATAGTTGGCTGAAGCAAGCCGCCGGTAACTTTTTTATATGTTTCTTCAGTTCCGGATTTAACGTCAAGAAGGCAAAGATCAATGTCTTCAATCATTTCGTCCGTGTAATTGCGATTCAAAAAGCCGGAAGTATCCAAGCAAGTGTGAACGCCCATTTCTTTTGCAGCACGAAAGACTCTAGATACAAAAGCTGGTTGCATCATGGATTCGCCGCCAGAAAAAGTGATTCCGCCGCCTGTTGCCTTAAAAAGACTTTGATAACGGTCAACTTTTTTAATCATCGCATCTAAGTAGACAGGCTTGCCGTCGCGCATTTTCCAAGTATCAGGATTTTGGCAATACTGGCAGCGAAGCGGGCAACCGCTCATAAACACTGTCATACGAGTTCCAGGGCCGTCAACAGAAGTGTTAATATCCCACGAATGCACGAACCCAATATCGCCTGTTTTAAGAGCTACTAAGCGATCTTTACGATCCAAACCAATTGGCGACTCAAAGCCGGAAAGTCCACCCATTAAAGTTTGACGAGCATACTCTTTTGACTCTTTGAGCATATGCTGAGTAGTAGTACGAAACGCTGTATTTTCAACCACTTTTCTGCCCTCCAAACTTATTTAGCTGTGTGTAACTATTGCAATGTGTAACTGTTGCAACAGTAAACTTGCGTCTAACCGTTGTGCAAATAAGTAAACCGGGAGCGAAGCTAAGCTCGCTCCCGGCGCTCATAGATTAGATGAGTCAGTCAGAGACTGATCCTTGATGGAACGTACGAGAAATAACGTCGAGCTGCTGTTCCTTAGTGAGCTTCACGAAGTTCACTGCGTAGCCAGAAACTCGCACCGTCAAATGCGGGTACTTTTCTGGATGTTCAACTGCATCCTCGAGCTGTTCCTTACGCAACACGTTAATGTTTGCGTGATACAGTCCGTGACCGTTGCCAGCATCCAGAATGCCGACCAAGTTATCAATCCTCTCACTTTCATCTCGACCTAAACCATCAGGAGTAATGGTGTTGGTCAGTGAGATGCCATCGAGGGCATCGTCATAATCAATCTTACCAACAGAAAACATAGATGGAAGCATTCCGTGAGAATCCATTCCATTTTCTGGGTTTGCTCCTGGTGCGTACGGCGTGCCTTTTTTGTGTCCAGATGGGAAAGAACCGGTGTTTTTGCCGTATTCAACGTTAGAAGTAATTGTCAAAATTGATTGTGTCGGCACGGCGTTTCTATACACAGGCAAACGCTTCACCTGGCCCATAACTGTGCTTACAACCCACTTTGCCAAGTCGTCGGCGCGATCATCGTCGTTACCGTAGATTGGGAATTCGCCAACCGTCTTGTAGCCGACCACCAAATCGTCGTCTGCGCCTTCGATGTACTCGTACTCGTGGCCTTCAGTATTCTTAGCATCCTTGTTGTAGATTGGGTAAACCTTTGCATACTTCAAGGCAGCCAAAGAATCCGCTGCAATAGACAAGCCGGACATACCGCAGCCAAGCGTACGGTAGACTTCCCTATCATGCAAAGCCATTTCAATGGACTCGTAAGCGTACTTATCGTGCATGTAGTGGATTATGTTCAAAGCCTCAATATAAGTCTCGGAAAGCCATTCCAAAGCCTTCTCGTAGTTGGCCTTGACTTTCTCATAGTCGAGAGTGCCGTCAGCTTCTGGACGAATTGGTTCAATAACGCCCTTGTCAATAACCTGCATGCCGGTCATTTCATCGCGGCCACCGTTAATAGCGTAAAGCAAAGCTTTAGCGGAGTTCACGCGGGCTGCAAAGAACTGCATTTGCTTACCAACGCGCATTGGCGAAACGCAGCAAGCAATAGCAGCATCGTCACCCCAGTGCTCACGAATGTCTTTATCTGACTCGTACTGGATTGCAGAAGTGTCAATAGAGATTCGTGCGCAGAAACGCTTGTAGGCTTCTGGAAGCTTTGGATCCCAGAAAATGGTGATGTTTGGTTCTGGCCCTGGTCCAAGATGCTCAAGAGTCAAAGTGTTGAGCAGACGGAAGGAAGTCTTGGTTACGAAAGTGCGACCATCCTCGCTAAAGCCTGCATCGGACCAAGTTGCCCAGTAAGGATCTCCCGAGAAGATTGCGTCGTAATCCTTAGTACGCAAGAAGCGCACAATACGAAGCTTCATAACAAGAGCATCAATAATTTCCTGAGCATCGGTTTCGTTAATTAAACCGGCCTTCAAATCGCGCTCAAAGTAGCAATCGAAGAATGCGGAAACGCGGCCGAAGCTCATTGCAGCGCCATCCTGGCTCTTAACAGAAGCAAGGTAGCCCATGTAAGTCCACTGAACAGCTTCCTTAGCGGTTTGAGCTGGACGAGTCAAATCCAAACCGTACTCGTTACCCAAGTTAATAAGCTGCTTCAAAGCCTTAATCTGCTCGTCATGCTCTTCGCGGAAGCGAATCCAATGCTCAATTTCAGTCTCGGTAAAATCGTTGCGGTATGGAATCGAATCCTTATCACGCTTCTTGAACTCAATAAGCATGTTCACGCCGTACAAAGCCACGCGACGATAATCGCCAATAATACGGCCACGGCCGTAAGCATCTGGCAAACCGGTTAGAATCTTGTTGTGGCGAGCAATCTTAATATTCTTGGTGTAAACACCAAACACGCCATCGTTATGCGTCTTGCGGTAAACGGTAAAGATCTTCTTAATTTGAGGATCTACTTCCTTACCAGCTTCCTTAATAGCCTGCTCAACCATTCGCCAACCACCGTTTGGCATCATAGCGCGCTTGCAAGGCTCATCAGTTTGAAGACCTACGATTACGTTATCTACTTCTGGGCTTTCAATGTAGCCTGCTGGCATTGCGTCAATTCCTGCAGGAATATGAGTTTCAACATCGTATACGCGACGCTCACGCTCAACAGCCAAGTAATTGTCGTCAAGATACTTCCACATGTGCTTCGTTTTTTCTGTGGCATTAGCCAAGAAGCTTTCGTCGCCTTCATATGGCGTATAGTTCTTCAAAATGAAGTCACGAACGTCAATATCTTTCTGCCAGTTGCCACTTTCAAAACCGTCCCAAGCTTTGGTGCGAAGATCCTCTTCGTTGAGAACGGAAGCATCAACCGATGTCATTTTTAAGCTCCTTTTGTAATGCAGCGCACCTTCACGCTGTCTTAATAACAATATTAAGGCATGCGTAGAAGAGTGCGCGAGGAGTTTTGCAAGAAATCTAGTGAGATATGTCACATTTTATTCGCGAAAAGCGGTTGTAACAGGCATTCTGCGATCCCTACCAAAAGCAATAGCGCTTACTTTTGGACCCAACGGATACTGCCTGCGCTTCCACTCTGCGCGATCTACCAAACGCATAACCGTATCTACCGTATGAGAGTCAAAACCGTCGGCAAGCAAATCAGCTCTTCCGTGAGCATGCTCAATATGGGCTTGTAAAACACGGTCAAGAAGCTCGTATTCTGGCAAAGAATCGGAATCTTTTTGCCCCGGACGAAGCTCCGCGCTAGGCGGCTTAACAATAGAGTTTACTGGAATCAAAATGCCGTCTTTAGGAGTATCTTTCTTTTTAGCATCCTCAAAACCAACAATTTTTAGCATGCCAACGCCTACTCCGGCTTTAGCTGCACGATTTCGCCAGCGAGAAAGAGCCCAAACACGCGTTTTTAGCAAATCTTTAATAGGAGCATACCCGCCTACCGCATCTCCGTAAATTGTTGAGTATCCGCAAGCAAGCTCTGATTTATTGCCAGTTGCGAGCGCCAACACGCCGAGAGAATTTGAGTAAGCCATTACGATTACTCCACGAACGCGAGCCTGCAAGTTTTCTGCAGCAACACCTTGCAAGGAAAGTTGCGATTGGAAAGCTTTAAAAAGCGGCTCAATCGGCTGCACGTCGTAGTGCGCTCCAATGCGCTCAGCTAAATCGCAAGCATCATCTTTAGAACCGTCAGAAGAATACATGCTCGGCATGGAAATTCCGTGAACGTTTTCGCCGCCACACGCGTCCGCAGCCATAGTTGCAACTAAAGCTGAATCAATACCGCCAGAAAGACCTAAACACACGCCTTTAAAACCATTCTTACGCATGTAGTCGCGAAGACCAAGAACGCAAGCGCTGTAAACTTCTTCGTCTGAATCCAGTTTTGGAGCAATACTAGAAGATTTTTGAGAAGAAAGCGAAGTGTCAAAATCAATAAAAGACAAGTCTTCGGCAAACATTGGCGATCGCTCGAGCAAAGTTCCGTCTAGATCAACAACAAAACTTCCGCCGTCAAATACTAAATCGTCTTGGCCACCAACCTGATTCACGTACACAACCGGAGCATGAACTTCCGCAGCCCGCTTTTTAGCCAAGTTCAAGCGCACATGAGTTTTACCTTCCTCGTAAGGAGAGCCGTTCATTGTTACAAGCGCATCAATACCAAGTTCCGCCAAGCGCGCAACAGGTCCGCCATCTTGCCAAATGTCTTCACAAATAGCAAAACCAAGGCGCATATTATTAATCTGCAAAATTTCGCACTTATTTCCGGAAGAGAAAATACGAAACTCGTCAAAAACGCCGTAATTGGGCAAAAAATGCTTATCGTACTTAAGCACTGACTCGCCTTCGTGCAGCACAAGCAGACGGTTACGAGGCTTTCCGGCAGACTCGTCGAAACCAACAGTGCCAACTACTACGTAAAGCTCCCCCAAGCCTTCTTCCGCAAGTTTTTTAGCAAGCGAATCTGCAGCTTTTTGCGCGGCAGCACGGAAAGTTCCTCTTAAAGCAAGATCTTCAATCGGATATCCGGTTAATGTCATTTCTGGAAACACAACCATATTCGCACCATTATTTGCGGCGCAAGTTGCGTATTTCACTACTTTTTCAACATTGCTATCAATGTTTCCAACGCAGGTATCTATCTGCGCTAATGCCAATCGCAAAAAACTCATATTTCCTAGTTTAATAGCATGCGTTACGCAAGTAAGCGACGTGTTGAAAAACTTATTTTTTCCCCGCACATGCCGTAAGCATGCGGATTAGTAACACGTCATAAATATTACTAATAAGCAAATTGTAGAATTCTTGATTTTTCTGGCCTATATTGAGAACTCGTTACTCGCGAAGGGGAGAAACGTAAAAACAAAATAAAAGAAAAATAAAAACAAACAACAACAAAAACAACAAACAAACAGGTAAACAAAACCACAACCAAGGAGAAGGAAATATGCGCAGGATTAAGGTTATTGCATCGCTCACAGCACTCGCAGCGCTCGCAACTTTTGCTTTAAGCGGATGCGGAAGCGCTAAAGGCGCAAACGGCAACGACAAAACCATTACCGTAGCAGCAACGCCAACACCACATGCTGAAATTCTTAACAATGTTGTGAAACCAATTTTGAAAAAAGAAGGTTACAAGCTTGTTGTTAAGGAATTCACCGACTACGTTCAGCCAAATGCTGCAACCGAAGAAGGCGAAGTTGACGCAAACTACTATCAGCATCTTCCATACTTGGACAACTACAATAAGGAAAAGGGCTCGCATCTGATTTCAATTGCAGGAATCCATTTTGAGCCATTTGGACTTTACCCGGGAAAGACAAAAACCATTAAGGATTTAGCTAACGGCGCTACTATTGCAGTTCCAAACGATCCTTCTAATGAGGCCCGCGCACTTCTGCTTCTTCAGGATGCCGGCTTGCTTAAGTTGAAGAATCCAAAGGATGTAAAATCAACAGTTAACGACATTACGAGCAATCCTAAGAATTTGAAGTTCAAAGAGCTTGACCCGTCTGCAGTTCCAACAGCTATTAAGGATGTTGATCTTGCTGCAATGAACGGAAACTACGCTATTCAGGCTGGTTTTAACCCAACTAAGGATCCTCTTACTTCCGAAAAAGTTGGTGGCATTGCCGCTAAAACTTACGAAAACATTATTGTTGTAAAGAAGGGTTCAGAAAAGCTGGCTAAGATTAAAGCCTTGATTAAAGCTTTGAAAACAAGTGCGGTTCGCGATTATATTACCAAGAATTATAAGGGCGCTGTGCTTCCAGTTTTCTAAAGAATAACAAGTAGCCACATACTGCCGCAAGGTGTGTGCTTTGCGGCAGTATTTTTAGTATTTTTTAGTTTGTAATATACGTAGTGTAGATATTTTAGTTAAGTATTGAACTTACCTAAAGTATCCTAAGAATAATAAGCTGTTAGGGAATAAGCATGATTCAGATTGAACATCTTCATAAAAGCTACGGAAAAGGTAGCGAAGCGCATGAAGCATTGCACGATATTAATCTCACCATTGAATCTGGCGAAGTATTCGGAATACTTGGCTCTTCTGGTGCCGGTAAATCTTCATTAGTGCGCTGCATGAATCTGCTTGAAAGACCAACTTCCGGAAAAGTTATAATTGACGGCAACGATATTAGCGAAGTAAAAGATAAAGAGCTTGCTAAAGTTCGCGCGAATATTGGAATGATTTTCCAAAACTTTAGTCTTTTCCAGCAGCGAACAGTATTGCGAAACGTAACTTTTCCGCTTGAACTAAATCACACTCCAAAAAAAGAACGTGAAGAGCGCGCACACTATTTGCTTGACTTAGTTGGCTTGCAAAATCTTGCAGACCGCTACCCTAGCCAGCTTTCCGGCGGGCAACAGCAGCGCGTAGCAATCGCTCGAGCCTTGGCAAATAATCCTTCGATTATGCTTTGCGACGAAGCTACAAGCGCACTCGACTCCACTACAACAGCTCAAATACTTGACTTATTGCGCCGAATTAACCGCGAGCTTAACGTAACACTCGTTATTATTACGCACTCGTTGGCAGTTGCTAGAAATATTTGCGACCGTGTGGCAATGATTGACGGCGGAAATATTGTGGAATTAGGAGATACTGCAGAACTTTTCGCAAATCCACAAAGCGATATTTTGCGCACGCTTATTGCAGACGACAAAGTAGAAAATCATAGAAATAAGAAGAGTTTTACCGAAAACTACACACTTGCAGGCGAGGTGAAGTAAAATGCTAGAAACTGCTACACAATTTATTGATAACTATGGCGATTTACTAATTGAAGGCGTGCAAGATACTTTAGTAATGACTTCTGTTGCAACACTTTTAGCTTATGCAATTGGCCTTCCAATTGGTGTGCTGCTTATTATTTCGGACAAAAAGGGCATTTGCCCAAACGCAACTTTAAGCGCTGTTATTGGCTGGATTGTTAATATTGTGCGCTCAGTGCCGTTTATTATTCTTCTTGTTGCTTTAATTCCGTTCACTCGCCTACTTGTTGGCACATCTCTTGGAGTTCCAGGCGCTATTGTGCCGCTTGTTATTACAGCAGCTCCGTTTGTGGCGCGAATTGTTGAACAGTCTTTGGCAGAAGTTGACGGAAGCTTAATTGAGGCTGCACAAAGCTTTGGAGCAAGCAAACTTCAAATTGTGTGCAAAGTGCTGCTTTGGGAAGCTTTGCCTTCGCTTATTCGCGGCGCTGCTCTTACATTCATAACGCTTTTTGGTTTTAGTGCAATGGCTGGAACAGTTGGAGCTGGCGGACTTGGAGATATTGCAATACGTTACGGCTACCAGCGCTACCAGTACGATGTTATGACGGTTGCCGTGGTGCTCTGCATTATTCTTGTGCAGATTGTGCAAAGCTTGGGAGATTTTATTTCACGCACTATAAATCACCACGAGCGCTAAAACTTACAAACTATAACTTTGTAAAACTAAGGCATGTTGTGAAAACTTTACAAAAACAAAGTCTTCGCAACATGCCTTTAATAAAAAGTGCATGTAATCGTGTAAAATGGCTGATAATTCGACATTTGCAGGGGTGCTTTCTTTTAGAAGGCTGAGATAGGCAAAACCTAACCCTTCGAACCTGTTTAGTTAATACAACGTAGGGAGCAACGATTTTAGTATGACCTCGAATTATCCATACGCCTCAATGCGTGATCAGTTCAATCTCACCGCCTGCTTTATTGCAGACCCAAAAGCTTGTAATAATCGTCCGCTTACCGATATTGTTGATGATGCTTTGCGCGCAGGAGCAACGTTGATTCGTTTGCACGCAAACGATGAAAGCGCAAAAGAAATCACAACTATTGCTCGAGATATTGCGCAAATTATTGAAGACAATAACAAGTGTGATTCAGTAACTTTTGTTATTGACGAGCGAGTTGATGTTGCTTGGCAGGCTAGAAATCAAAGCATTAAAGTTGACGGCGTTCACTTAGCTCAAAGCGACATGGAACCTAGAGAGGCGCGCGCTTTGCTTGGCGAGGATGCTGTTATTGGTTTAACAGTTGAAACAGAAAGCTTAGTTAAGGTTATTAACGAGCTTCCAGATGGTTGCATTGACTACATTTGCGTAAAAGCAATGCGAAACCCAGAAGAGGGGCAAGAAAACTCTACTGCCTCTTACGAACTGGAAGCAAATCACACAACGCTGGACGAAGCAAAAATTAATACGATTTGCTCCGCAAGCGATTTCCCAGTTTTGGTTGGCGGAAGAACTCAGCTTGAAGACGTATCTATGATTGCTCGCACAAAAGCTGCAGGCTTCTTCGTTACAGAACCGATTTATGCTTCGCAAACTCCAGAATCAACAATGCATGATTTTGTTGAAAGCTGGAAGTCGGTGCGCCAAGAAAGCAAGCACGGCTACGCTAAGCGCGTAGTTGTTGACGAAAAAGCTTCAAACTCCGAATCTAACGAAACTGCAGAAAAGAAACCAACTTTTATTAACGCTAAAGAAGCAAAAGAAGCAGCAAAGTTAGCTAAGCAGCAGCGCGTAGATATTGCATCACGCGGATGCACTCAGCGAGACAAGGCTCATATTCGCAAAACTACTCCAGTTCATTTTGAATACGAGTACGGTTCTTACGATTTGGAAGTTCCATACACTGAGATTAAGCTTTCGGACACTCCTGGCGTTGGCCCTAATCCGCCTTTTAAGGATTACAATACTGAAGGTCCAAAGTGCGATCCTAAGGAAGGCTTGGCTCCGCTTCGCCTTGACTGGATTCGTGACCGTGGTGACGTTGTGGAATATGAGGGTCGCAGGCGTAATCTTCAAGACGACGGAAAGCGCGCAATTAAACGCGGTAAGGCTTCTAAAGAATGGCGTGGTCGCACTCATAAGCCAATGAAGGGCGCGGATCATCCGATTACGCAAATGTGGTACGCTCGCCACGGAATCATAACCCCAGAAATGCAGTACGTTGCAACACGCGAAAATTGCGACGTAGAGCTTGTTCGCTCCGAACTTGCAGCAGGACGCGCTGTAATTCCTTGCAATATTAACCATCCTGAGGCAGAGCCTATGATTATTGGCTCACGCTTCTTAACTAAGCTCAACGCAAACATGGGCAATTCTGCCGTAACTTCTTCTATTGACGAAGAAGTTGAAAAGCTTACGTGGGCAACGAAGTGGGGTGCGGATACCGTTATGGATCTTTCCACCGGTAACGATATTCACACGACGCGCGAATGGATTTTGCGCAACTCCCCTGTGCCGATCGGCACTGTGCCAATGTACCAGGCTTTGGAAAAGGTTGAGGATGACGCTTCTAAGCTAAGCTGGGAGCTTTTCCGCGACACTGTTATTGAGCAGTGCGAGCAGGGCGTTGACTACATGACTATTCACGCTGGCGTGCTTCTTCGCTACGTGCCGCTTACTGCAAACCGCGTAACCGGCATTGTTTCTCGAGGCGGCTCGATTATGGCTGAATGGTGCTTACAGCATCATCAAGAAAGCTTCTTGTACACGCACTTTGAAGAATTGTGTGAGATTTTTGCAAAGTACGATGTTGCATTCTCTTTGGGCGACGGTTTGCGTCCAGGTAGCTTGGCTGACGCTAACGATGCGGCTCAGCTTTCCGAACTTATGACACTTGGCGAGCTTACTAAGATTGCTTGGCAGCATGATGTGCAAGTGATGATTGAAGGCCCTGGCCACGTACCATTCGACACTGTGCGCATGAATATTGAAATGGAGAAGGCGATTTGCCAGAATGCTCCATTCTATACGCTTGGTCCTTTGACTACCGACACTGCCCCAGGCTACGATCACATTACTTCAGCAATTGGTGGCGTAGAAATTGCGCGCTACGGCACGGCAATGCTTTGCTACGTAACCCCTAAGGAACATTTGGGATTGCCTAACAAGGATGACGTGAAGCAGGGCGTAATTGCGTACAAGATTGCTTGCCATGCGGCTGATCTTGCTAAGCATCATCCACATGCTATGGATCGCGACAACGCTATTAGTAAGGCTCGTTTTGAGTTCCGCTGGTTGGATCAGTTCAACTTAAGCTACGATCCAGATACCGCAATCGCCTTCCACGACGATACGCTTCCTGCAGAACCAGCAAAAATGGCGCATTTCTGCTCGATGTGCGGACCAAAGTTCTGCTCGATGGCTATTTCGCAAAATATTCGTAAGCGCTTTGGTGGAGCTGCACAGCAGGAGCAGCTTGTTGAAGAAGCTCGAAACCAGGCTATTGCTGACGGCATGAAAGAGATGAGCAAGAAGTTCCAGGAATCTGGCTCGTCGCTTTACCAAAGTGTTAAAGAATAAGCGATAATAAGCGCGAACTTAAGCGCTGTAGGCAAGCTTATGTGAGCTTACAGCGCACGAATTACTTTTTAAAGTAATGAATAAAATACCTACAATGGATAATGCATAACAGAAGAAGGTTGAACAACCGAAGCGAGTTTTATAGCTAGGTTTTGCAAGGAATCTTGCATGGCTTAACTATAAAGCTCGCTTTTTTATTGCTGATTTATTTACCAGCTTAAACTTCACAAAACTTCAATAGAAATAATGCCAACAGGCTCAAGAGGAGCATCAGAGCGATCGGTTGCCACCGACTCGAGCTTATTAACAACGGCCTTCGATTCATCGTCAGCGACTTCGCCGAAAATTGTATGATGACCGTCAAGCCATGGAGTTGGAACGGTTGTGATGAAGAACTGCGAGCCGTTAGTGCCATGCAAACGACCGTCACGACCGCGACGCTTTCCAGCATTTGCCATAGCGAGTAAATAAGGCTTGTTGAACTTCAAGGATGCGTCAATTTCATCGTCAAACTCGTAGCCAGGTCCACCGGTTCCGTTACCAAGTGGGCATCCACCCTGAATCATAAATTCCTTAATAATGCGGTGGAAAGTTAAACCATCGTAAAATGGCTCATGCGAAGGTTTTCCACTGAATGGGTCAAGCCACTCGCGCTCACCGGTAGCTAAGCCAACGAAATTTTTGACGGTTTCAGGCGCTTTGGTATCAAACAGGTTGATTTTAATATCGCCTTCAGAAGTATGCATAATAACTGTAGTCATGTGGCAATTCTCCCATATTTTCGTGACTGTTTCAATTCGTGTTAAATAAAAATATTCGCATACGAAAATGCCCCACCTCGCGGAGTGAAGAAAGATGCGAAGTGGGGCAAGTATTTATTTATTTATTGTCTAGCAAAGCAGCAGGCTTTGCAGGCTTTACATGCTTTGCAGGCTTTGCAGCCTCTCGCCTAGTTGTTGCTATGGCGAGAGATTCCGCGGCGCTTGCTCACGAAGAACGCAGCACCAGCAGCAGCAACAGTAGCAAGCAAGCCAATCACAGACACGTTGCTACCAGTCTTACTAAGCTGAGACACGCCACTCTTCAACACCTGAGCGCGCACAGAAGCACGCACCTGAGCCGCATGAGCCTTAGCAGCGGCCAAAGCCTTACGAGCAGCAGAAAGCTTCTGAGCTGCAGCATCAACCTGATCTTGAGTTGCATTTGGATCATTATTAACTTCGTTAGCATGATCCAAAGCGTGATCATAAGCCTGCTTCTTATCCGAAGGAGCATTATTGTACTCATCCGAATTATGAACATCGCTACCATCGTTAATGCCCTGCTGCAAGTGAGACTTATCAACAGAAGGCGTTGGAGTTGGGGTTGGCTCGACTGGTTTCTTACCATCGAGAGCCTTAGCCGCGTCTTGCAACTTCTTCAAAGCCGCATCCAAAGCTGTCTGCTTATTCTCCTTGGTGTCAAGATGATCGTCTGCGCTAGCCTGCTTCTTACCGGTCAGCTTATCGATAAGCTCCTTAGCATCCTTAAGAGCAGTGTCATAATCAGACTTATTCGTTGCAAACTTATAAGCATCAGATTCTTCAACAGTAGGAGCATTACCAATCTCAGTTTGCAACTTGGTTGTGTCAACACCGTCAAGAGCTAAGCGAGCCTTCACAAGCTTGTCAAGAGCAGCGTCAATCTCCTTTTGCTCTGTTGCTTCTTTATCTGCAGTAGAAATATCAGCATTACCAGCACCATTCAAAACCGTTTTAGCTTCACCTAACGCCTTGTCAAACTCATCCTTCTTAGCCTTAGAAGAAGTGTTGTAAACAGGATTGCCTGGCTTTGCAGGATTTGCTGTAGTATCTGGCTTGAAAGTCTCATCAGAGGCAATCTCAGCTTTAAGTGCATCGGTCTTAAGACCAGCGCTCTGGGCATTAGGGTCGATAGCGCGCATTGCTTTCAGAAGGTCATCATACAAAGTATTGACTTCATCAGCACCCTTAGCATCGCCCTTAACTTTATCGAGTACAGCACCTGAAGCAGTAGAAGCATCATCAAATGCTTTCTTTTGCTCATTTCCGTCTTGCAAGGCCTTGTACTTTTCACCTTTGGCAAACTCATCCGCCTTAGTCTTCAACTCTTCAAGACGAGCCATAGCATTATCGGTGTTTGCAGCATTGGCGAGCGCATCGTCAATGTCGTCAGAAGTTGTACCGTCAGCATTCTTGTGATCAGAAGCGTCAGTGTCTTCAATAATCTTCTTGAAGGCTTCCTTCTGCGCATTATTAAGATGCTTGAAGTCGTCAATCTTCTTCAAAGCTTTCTTAATCTTATCGTTTTTCTTAGCACGATTTACGATTGCTTCAGGATCGCCAGTGTGAGTAGACTGATCAATCTGCTTCTTGTACTCAGTCTTCTCTTCTTCGGTCAATCCAGGAATGTTATCAATCTCTTTCTTGGCTTTATCCTTCTCGGATTGGAAAGTAGTAGCATCAGGATCGTTGGTGTTACCCTTCTTGTTTTCCTTCTGAGCATTGTTAACAGCATCATTGACCTTGCCATTAGCGGTATTGAACTTATCCTTAACGTCGGTAAAATGAGTCAACATTTCAGAAGGCTTGGTAGCGTTATCTATCCGAGTCTTGGCAGTTGTGATAGCAGCTTTTGCCTCATTAATAGCGTTAGTAGCAGCAGTCTTATCGTCAGCTTTGATTGTTGTGTTATCGGTAAGAACCTTTTCAGCAGCTGTAAGCTTATTCTCAAACTCAGCAATCTTGGCATTAGCAGCCTGCCTTGCAGCTTGCTCATTAATTCCATTTTGGCGTGTTGCAGCGTCAATAGCAGCGCGGATTGCGGAGGTTTGAGCGCTGGAAATGTCCTTAATAGCATTTTCCAAAGCAGTGAGTGTGCTATCTTTCTGAGTTGGGTCAGCACCGATTAGCTCCTTAAGAGCCTTATCGTCGTTGTCGCTTTCTCCCTTGCCGTGGCTTAAGAATGGAAGCGCGCCTTCCTTCAAAGCACCTCGAGCGTCGTTAATCGCCTTGGCTTTTTCGATAATATTCTTAACTTCCTCAGAAGTTTGAGCATTATCAATTTCACCTGATAACTTCTTCTTATCGCCAGAATCGCCATCAGTCAGATTGGTCAGGCCTTCGATAGTTTCCTTGGCTTTGGTTTTGTCTTCACCAAGTTGCTTTTTCTGTTCTTTTTCGCGCTGTTCTTTTTCGCGCTTTTCCTTTTCCCTTTTTTCCTTCTGCTTTAGCTGTTCAGGAGTGACAGTACTCGCAGCAGACTGATTATTAGCTTCCTTGAGGATATTCTGGATTTGCTCCTTGGTAGTAGCATCCTCAATCTTCTTCTTGTAATCTTTCTTCTGTGCATCAGTAAGCTTTGGATTGCGGTCAATAAGCTCCTTAGCCTGCTCCTTGAGCTTCTTGAGGTCTTCAGCGGATGGAGCTGGCTTAGACGCTTCCTTCTTCTTGTACAGCTCAGTTGCAGGAACATTGAACAGAACAGTATCGCCATTCTTAAAGTTGACACTCTTAGCATCATCATAGTTGAGAGTAAATGAATCAATACCAGCAGGATTAGAGGTAGACTTAAGCTCAAGGTTCTTAGTGCCAGATTTAGGCGTCCACGTTATGTTATCAAAGTTACCACTATTGCCAGTGATAGTATAACTATCAATTCCTTCACCAGTGTAGTTAGCCTTTAAGAATGCTTTAACAGCTGCTTGAACCTCGTCATCTGTTGCTGCAAAGTCGGAAGCATTTGGATCGCGATCAATTTCAATTGGGCTTGCAGTGTAGATGTACTCAGCCTTTGTAGCATTAGTAAGCTTGGCAATAAGCTCACGAAGCTGCTTCTCATTCATGCCGTTGATAGTGTTGTCACTAGCATCATCAATACCAGCTCGCTTGAAATCGATGTCTGTTACACCACTGGCTTTCTTTGCATCGCGAATCTTTTTAGCAAGATCCTTCAAATCCGAAACAGTGTGATCAACGCCACTAGCATTCTTCTTAACATACAACTCGCTTGCTGGAACAGTGAATAGAGTCTTCAGATTATTATCTCCATTTTCGTAACCTTGTACTTCTAAGACTCCATCATTACCAACATGAATAGTAGTTACACCATTATCGCCATTCTTACCTTTAACGAAACGTTGTAATCCTTTAGTACCTTCTACAGGTGTTATACCTTCAGGCAATACATATGTTTCAACAACTGCAGAATCACTCGTTAAATCTTTACCGTAGTTAGACTTAACAAACTGCTTTAAAGCCTTCATCCAGTCTTGAGGGGTAACGGAATTACCTTCGTATTCTACAGGCTGAACTTTGTACTTATATTGGTCCTTTCCTTGTGGATTATGTTCAGTTTCCTTAGGAGTCTGCTTATCCGGCCTCTGCTTAAAGAACATACCCATTGGATACTTTGCATCTTTGTATCCATTTGCCTTAAATGTGATGTATCCTATACCGTTTTCAACACTATATTCAACGCTATCAATATTTACTTGCGTATTTGGATTCTTAGAATCCTTACCTTTCTTGGCTTTCAATACGTCTTTAATAGGGTCAATCTGCGCAGAATTAGTTGTTAAATCACTTTCAGCCATACTGAATGGGTTGAAGTTGACTTGTATTTGCGAAGCCTGTGCATCAACTGTAAAGGTCTTTTCTTCAGCAACAGGCGTTGAAGGTTCTGGAGCAGGTGCAGTCTTTTCCTTTTCCTTCAAGAATTGCCAAGAAGCAATTTCTGTCGTAGAACCGTCTTCCCACTTGATTGTGGCATTGCCGGTCTTTTTATCAATTGTTAAGTAACCAGTAGAGTCCTTAGTCTTCGCATTCGTGTAGACATCCAAGCCACTATTGGCATCGTCGAATGCTTTCTTAATGGTAGTTACCTCAGTATCGGTAATATTCGTGAGGTTATCAACCGTAATCATATCCGGCACAGAATATGGCGCCCAATCAGCGATTTTTGGTCCTTGATACACCAGTTGATCGTAAGGAATGGTCAGCGAAGAGCCGTCCTTGTAATTAATAGTCAATTCCTGCTTATTGTTATCAAACGTATAAGCATCAGCGTCTTGATCCTTAACTTTATTAAGGAATTCTTTGCCTGTATTAGCTTTCTTAAAGCCTTCAATAATCGCCTTCTGATCCGCATCGCTCAAACTCTTAGGATTCACAACGCCAATCGGAGCAGGATACGCAGGTGGGAACTTAACGTTATCTTTTTTATCTTCTACTACAAGCAACTTTCCAGGCATAACAAGAGTTGTATTATCCTTGAACTTAAGCGTTGCAGTACCATCTGCATCAACTTTTATGCCAGCAGTTCCGTCAAGCAAATCCTTGAAGTGTGGAGTTTTGTTGTTGGCATCATTGATTGCTGTCTTAACTTTGTTCTGTTCTTCAGTAGTCAGTGAATTAACATTCGCAACTGGAGTCTGCGTTGGATACTTAACCTTCAAACTGTCTGCAATCTTTGGAGCGCGATGAATCTGACCAGTAGCAATATGCCAGTTACCAGCAAAACGATACACACCAGCACCAAAACGCAAAGGATGCTCATCACGCTGTTGCCATGCTTGTTCGGTAAGTTCTGCAACGTAGGTCATTTGATAATAACGCTTACCTGCAGACTCCCAGTCGACAAACATTCCCTGCATACCTTTTGTAGCATCGTAAAACTCTGTCCAGTTACCAGCGGTATCGCCTTTATTATCGTAGCCTTTGTTATTACCACCATCGATACCAAGCAGCGTTTTCAAACCGTTCATAGAAGTAAGCTTGCTTGGATCGGTAATATAGAAGTTAGAAATACCCTTCCAATCCTTTGAATTAGCATAATGTTTGGTAACGTTATCGCTATCTTTACGAATGCCAGGAGTTGAAGGAGCAGACGCGCTCGTATCAGTGTATTTTTCAAAACGACTATAATTAATATCGTGTACGTCAGTTAAACCAGCTGGAACACCGTACCACCACATAGGACGGAATGCCCACCTATCAAAAGTGTTTCCATCTTTATTAAGATTTGCAATGTACTTTACATGTACATATTTGCCTAAAGGATCTTGTTTAGCAATATTGTCTTCTTCGGCATCTTTCATATTGCTATAGTAATGAACCTCGATCTTAATTCGATCTTTACTGTAATCTGCGTCAGACTTGTAACCGTAGTAAATATTATTACCGTCAGGGCTCACATAACCGTCAGCATAGGCAGGAGCAGGAGAAACGAATACCCCCCCCCCCAAGCACCATAGCACCTGCGAGCATTGCAGCGCACACGCTCTTAGAAAGTGGCGCATAAGACGTACTCTTAGCAGACTTAAGTAAATCAGCAAAACTATTTGCGTTAATATTATTCTTCTTCATTATTTCTTTTACTCCGTTTATTCAACCGAGAGATTTTGCGTATTAAATCAAACTCGGCAAATTAGCGTTTTTCCTACCAATTAGTGTCATCATACTGCCTAAATCACAGTGCCAACGTTTTAATATGTGTTCAGCACATCAGATTTTTAGCAATCTGAAACCAGCACAGCCAGTATTTTACTCAAAAATTCATACATTTCAAGCACTTTTATATGTGATTTTCGCTACTTTTAGAGCAAAACTAATAGTTACGTTATTTGTGCAAAAATTAGTTTACGCTTACTTAAGATACGGCTTTAACTCGTTAATAAGCAAACCGTTAGAAGCAACTACATCATTTTCGCGTCGCCAATGAATAGGGCTTCCATCCCACTGGCAAAACTGCCCCTGCGCCTCTTCCACAACCACAGCTCCAGCAGAAACAGCTGGAATATCCCACTGGTGCAAATGCGGCTCAAAGTAAGCGTCGTACGTGCCGTCAGCCACCTTGCACAAGTCGAGCGAAGCCGGACCAATGCGCTTAATATCAGCCGGACAGCCTTCCTCAAGCAAAGAAACTACGTCAAGCGAACGCTTAGATTCGCCCGGTATATAAGACATTCCGTAGCAAACCACAGAACCGCGCAAAGTCGACGTAGTGGAAGGCGTAATCTTCTCACGCTTCTCTCCTTGCGGAGTCCTACGAATGCGAATAGCACCTTGGCCTTTCGCAGCAAGATAAGTCAACCCTAAAGCCGGCGCATGAACCACGCCAAGCACAGGGCGAGCTGAACCTTCATCGTTAAATTCAAACAACGAAACAGTGATAGTCCACTCAGCCATATCACGATTAAAATTAATAGCGCCGTCAACGTTTCCAACGCACCAAAAACGGTCTCCAGGATTGCAATGTTCCGGCCTAGTGCGCCAAAAACCTTGGAAAGGATTCACGTAGGTTAAACGGTTTTGAATAAAGCGCACGAGCTTGTCGGCAAAACCAGATTCAGATTGCGTAGAACCACCCAAAGCAAGCGACGTCATATCTTGAGGACTTAACTGATCCTGATACGCATGTTTACCAACGTCTTCCAAAATACGCGCAACTTCAAGCGCAACTTCTCGTAAATTCAACTTACACTCCCTACCCTTCGTACGCAAATTTCAACGTAAACTATTGAATCTCCTGCGTTTACGCACACTTTTCTCTCAAAAACTAACTGTTATTTTACTAATCAATAGAAAGATTTACCAACACATTCATGCTCTGTGGATAAAAGCTACAGAACTTTCACAAAAAATTTAATCATTAATCTTTAGTCATTGCTTCATTATTTTACATTGCTTATGTACATTCATCAACTTTTCGTTTTATAAATGCAAGATTTATTTTGCATCTCAATATGTTTCGTAATTCATTCGAGGAATATTCGTGTGGTGAGATTCGAGATTTTTCGCACTGAACGAGACGAACGTCAGAGCCGTAGGCTGCTGATTCGTCGAGCGAAGAAGAAAAATCGAAAAATCTCTGCGATAAAACGAGGTTATTAATGGTTAGCACGCAGAGTTTGGGGGATTTCTTTACGAGCACTAAAAGAGGACTGAGAAGCTACATTCTTTAAAGAAAGGCGAACACAATAAACGCCTTTAACAGCCAGAGCGCCCGAAGGACGGGACGTGCGAGGAGAGAAATCCCCCAAACTCGCGCCACAGTAAACAAGAGACATTCAAAAACTGATTAATTCGCATTCAAAAAACGCAATACAGCACTTAAATCGCGAGTAAGAATATGGTAAGGAGTAGCCGCTTGAACTGCTGGTTTTGCGCAAAAAGCCACGCCTAATCCGGCGAATTTAATCATTGAAATATCATTCGCCCCATCCCCCACGGCAACAGTTTGCTCGCGCTCAACGCCAAAATCACTCGCCCAAGCTCTAAGGGATTCAACTTTTGCATTAGCGTTAATAATATTTCCTAGCACGTTTCCTGTAAGCTTGCCGTCAATAGACTCTAAATGGTGAGCAACCCAAAAATCAATATTCAAACTCGGTAGAAATTCGTCCAAAATATCGTGAAAACCACCAGAAACTGCGCCAACTTTCCAACCGCGCGCATGAAGAGCGTCAATTAAAACATTCGCGCCTTTAGTTGCGTGAATTTTAGAAATAATACGCTTTTTGCACTCGTCAATATTTAAGCCGCGAAGCATACTTACGCGCGAACGCAAAGAGTCGTCGAAAGTGATTTCTCCACGCATTGCGCGCGCTGTAATCGCAGAAAGATCCTTGCCACAGCAAGCTTCCTCACCGAGTAAATCAATAACTTCTTCTTCAATAAGCGTTGCATCAACATCCATAACCAAAAGCCCCGGCTTGGCTAAAGTTGGCAATAGAGAAGAAAAGTTCGTGCTCATAATTTTATGCGCAATAATTATGCGCAGTAGGCTTCGGCAGAAAGCCTTGCTCCGCGCGCCCAATCTGCCGCTTTCATAGCTTTCTTACCTTGCGCTTTTACTTCCAAAAGCTCAAGCGCGCCGCTTAAAGTACCAATCCAAACTTGCTTTTTGCCGGCAAGCAATTTTCCAGGATTAAGCTTCATCAATTCTTCAGAATGCGGATCGTTAGAGTCTGCAGGCTTTGCGCGCAAAACATGCAAAGTAATCGGCTCTGCGTTATTCTCGTCGTCCGCATGAAGCTCGCACCACGCGCCCGGATTTGGCGTACATGCGCGAATTTGACGATCAACCGCAAAATCCGGCGCATGAAAATCAATGTGAGCATCTTCAACCGTGATTTTTTGCGCAACTTCTTGAGGAGACTGATCCTGCTCAACCGGCACGATTTCGCCAGTTTCCATGCCACGAAGAGATGCTGCAAGAAGAGGCGCACCGTCGATTGCAAGCCTAGAAAGAAGATCGCCAGAATTTTCGCGAGTATCAATTTTTGTAGTAAACTGCGCCAAAATAGGGCCGCAATCCATGCCGCGCGTAATGCGAAAAACAGTAGCACCTGTAATATCATCCCCAGCCCAAATTGCGCGCTGAACAGGAGCTGCACCTCGCCACTGCGGAAGAAGCGAAAAATGAAGATTATACCAGCCGAGCGGCAACGCGTCTAAAACGTTTTGGCGCAAAATCTTGCCGTATGCCACAACCGCTGCAGCTTTCGCGCCAGTTTCGGCAAGCTTATTAAGGAAGTTAGCTTCGTCTTTATTAGGGTCAATTTCGATTACTGGCAAGCCGAGCTCAAGAGCAGCTTGTTTTACTGGGCTTGGCACAAGCTTTCTGCCGCGACCGGTTGGAGCGTCCGGACGCGTAAGAACGGCACGAACATCAAAATGCTCACTATCTTTAGCTAGCTCACGAAGAGATGGAACAGCAACTTCCGGAGTGCCTGCAAACAAAATTGGTAATGCCATATTTCCTCTATTTTTAATAGACGTAAAAATTCGACTGCAAAATCAGACTGCAAAAATTATCCAGCAAAAAATTATCCAGCAAAAGCTTCCTTTAATTTACTAAAGAAACCTTTTCGCTCACCCGACTGCTCGTCAAGCGAATTTTGCTTAACATGCTTTACGTCACCGTCATGCAAATTAGCAAACTTACTAATAAGCGAACGCTCTTCTGCACTAAGTTTCGTTGGAATCTGAACCAAAACATGAACAATAATATTGCCGCGATCTTTAGAACGAAGCTTCGTAACTCCAAGATTTTCAAGAGTTACAGTGTCGTCACTCTGACATCCAGCAGGAATTTCAAGCTTTTGAGATCCGTCAAAAGTTTCGATTTCAACATCGTGACCAAGCACAGCCCAGCTCATAGGAACAGTAATCCAGCAATGCAAATCGTCGCCGTTTCGCGTAAACTGCTTGTCGGCGCGAATGTGAATATCAACATACAAGTCTCCAGCAGGGCCGCCACACTCTCCAACGCTACCTTGAGAAGCAAGACGCAAACGGCTGCCATCTCGAATACCTGCAGGAACGTTCACACCAACTTCGCGAACCGCGCGAACTCGTCCGCGACCACGGCAGTTTTGGCACGGATTTTTAATAATCGTGCCGTGACCTTCGCACTTGTCGCAAGGCATTGAAGAAACCATTTGACCGAGCATTGTGCGCACAACCTTCTGACAGAAGCCAGTTCCATGACACTGCGAGCACTGCTCCGGAGCAGAATTTGCGGAATCTGCAGAACCAGAACCACTGCAATCTTGGCACACTCCAAAAGCAGTTATACGAACACTCACATTTCCGCCAAAAATAGCCGTTTTCAAATCAATCTTAGCTTCAGCTAAAGAGTCCTCACCAGGCTGAACCCTAGAAATTGGGCCTTGCGAAGTTCCAAAAGAGCCACCAAAGAACTGGCTAAAAATATCACCCATGCCCATGTCTGCAAATCCAGCGCCTGAAGCTCCAGCACTTCCTGCAGAAGGATCGTTAGGGTCGACGCCCATATCTACCATTCGACGCTTTTCTGGATTAGAAAGCACGTCGTAAGCTGCGTTTACTTCCTTAAACTTTTCTTCAAACTCAGCGCCTGCAATATCCGGATGATACTTGCGGCTCATCTTACGGTAGGCTTTGCGAATTTCGTCGTCGCTAGCGTTATGATCAACACCTAAAATCTTGTAGTAATCAGTCAATTAATTCCCCTTTTACCTTTTCATAAATCATTTTTGCATAAGGCACAGCCAGCTATAAAACAGCTAATTTTAAGAATTTTCGGATATAAACGAATTAAGGTAGCGCGCAACAGCCTTAACAGCTGTCATAGTTGCCGCATAATCCATGTGAGTAGGGCCAATTGAGCCAATAAACGCGGAATCAGAATCAGCATTGTAGCCGTAAACGCTTGTTACAACAGACGCATTAAGCAAACCAGGAGTGTGTGTTTCCGAGCCGATTGCAACACTAACTCCGCTTTCGCAATCACTCGCTTCCTCACTTAAAGAAGTCATAAGTCGCATAATAACAGCCTGCTCTTCAAGTGCGTCAAAAAGGGAAGCAAAATCGCCAATACTTTGCCTATGCGCAAGTTGGGAAGCCCCCGCCATATACAAGTCATGAGTGTGTTCTCCGTCGTGCATGTCTTCTAAAGCGTTAGCAAGTTGACTAATAATTTGCAAAGCTGACGCTAAATCCTTGCGATTTGCAAGCAAATAAACGCGCTTAGAAGCATCTAAAATGGATGCTCCAACGCAGCTCTCATTAACCATATTAACTAAATGCAATAAGTCGTCTGGATTTATGTTAGAGGCTTGAATCATGTGCTGGGCTACGCCTCCAGCGTCTGTAATTACAACAACCAGAAGCGTAGAAGACGATACTTGAACAATCTCAATTCTTTTTACTTTCGATTTAGATAATGCTGGAGACGCGACTAGCGCGACTTGACCGGTAATACTTGCAAGAAGACGCGCAGAACGTTGCAAAGTATCTTGCAAACTAACAGATCCGCTTAAAAAGTTACGTATAGCGCGACGTTGAGGTTCAGAAAGCGGAATAACTGCAGCCATGCCGTCAACAAAATAGCGATACCCCTTTTGGGTAGGAATGCGTCCTGCAGAAGTGTGCGGCTGCACAAGGTAACCTTCTTCTTCCAAGGCAGACATATCGTTACGAATAGTCGCAGAACTTACTCCAAGCTGATGATGCTTTGCAAGAGCTGCAGAACCAACAGGCTCTTGAGAACGAATATAATCCTCCACAACTGCGCGCAAAATCATCATGCGTCGTGACTGCATTACCGCTCCTTAATAAATAACAAATACGTCTAAATACTATATTTCTAATATTCTTAGTATTTCTAATATTCTTATAATAGTCTATTTCTTAGCACTCAACAGAACATAAAAGCAAACTATTAGCAGAACTCAAAAGCAAACTCACAACAGAACATAAAAGCAAACTTTTGACACACTTTGTAACATATTCGTCGCGCGCGAAAGATAGGATTGAAGGGCAATGAGAGGGTAAAAAGCCAGCGTAAGCTGTGCTTAAAAACCCGAATTATTGGAAGGAAAGTAGATCACATGACCGATTTCAACTGGTCTGCATTAGACGAGCGCGCCGTAAAGATGGCGAAGGTTCTCTCGGCTGATGCTGTTGAGCGAGCAGGACACGGACATCCTGGCTCCCCTGTTTCATTGGCACCAATTGCGTACACCCTGTACCAGCATTTCATTAAGCACGATCCTGCTGACCCAAAGTGGGCCGGCCGCGATCGTTTTATTCTTTCTGGCGGTCACGCTTCGCTTACGCAATACGTGCAGTTGTTCTTCTCTGGTTACGGCTTGACTCTTGACGATCTCAAGTATTTCCGTGGCGGCGCTGACACGCGTACTCCAGGCCACCCAGAGTATGGCTTAACCCCAGGCATCGAAATGACCACCGGCCCACTCGGCCAGGGTCTTGCCTCCGCTGTTGGTTTCGCTTACGGCCAGCGTTTTGAGCGCGGGCTTCTTGACCCAGAAGCTCCAGCCGGCACTTCCCCATTCGATCACAAGGTATGGGTTATCTGCGGCGAAGGCGACGTTGAGGAAGGCGTTTCTTCTGAAGCTGCTTCCTTGGCTGGAAACCAGAAGCTCGGCAATTTGACCGTAATCTTCGATGCAAACCACATTCAGATTGAAGGCGACACCAAGCTCACCTTCTCTGAAGATATTCTTGCTCGTTACCGTGCATACGGTTGGTACACCGATGAAGTTAGCTTCATCCAGCCAGACGGCTCCTACAAGGAAGACGTTCAGGCTTTGGCTGCTGCTATTGAAAAGGCTCAGGAAGTTACCGACAAGCCTCACTTCATTAAGGTTAATACTTTGATTGCTTGGCCAACCCCAGGCAAGACCGACAACGAAGCTTCCCACGGCTCCAAGCTTGGCGAGGAAGCTGTGAAGGGCTTGAAGGAACTTTGCGGTTTCGACCCAGAAGTTTCGTTCCCAATCGACGAAGAAGCTTTGGCTCACGCTCGCAAGGTTGCAGAGCGCGGCTTGGCTGCTCACAAGGCTTGGGATGAAGCTCTTGCAAAGTGGGCTGCTGCCAACCCAGATAAGGCTGCTCTTTACGAGCGTCTTAAGGCCGGCAAGCTTCCTGAAGGCTTCGACAAGGCTATTGACGACTTGGTTGCTGGCTTCGAAGTTGGCTCTAAGGTTGCTACTCGTAAGGCTTCCGGCGCAGTTCTTAACGCAATTGCTGCTGTTATGCCAGAACTTTGGGGCGGTTCCGCTGATTTGGGCGGCTCCAACAACACCAACATTAAGGGCGCTGACTCCTTCGGTCCATCCGAAGACGCAACCCGCACTTGGCCAAACGTTTCCGAGCACGGCCGTCAGCTTCACTTCGGCGTGCGCGAGTTCGCAATGGGTGCTATTACCAACGGTATTTTGCTTGGTTCTGACACTCGCCCATTCAACGGCACCTTCTTCCAGTTCTCTGACTACGAGCGCCCAGCAGTTCGCTTGGCTGCTTTGATGGAGATTCCAAACCTCTACGTTTGGACTCACGATTCCGTAGCTTTGGGCGAAGATGGTCCAACTCACCAGCCAATCGAACACTTGGCTGCATTCCGCGCTATTCCTCAGCTTGAGGTTGTGCGCCCTGCAGACGAGTACGAGACTGCTGAAGCTTACCGCTACTTCTTCGAGAAGAAGAACAACTACCCAACCGCTATGATTTTGACTCGCCAGGGCGTTCCAACCCTCGCTGAGACTGCTGAAAAGGCTCGCGAAGGCGTAAAGCACGGCGCTTACGTTTTGGTTGATTGCGAAGGCACTCCAGACGTAATCATCATGGCTACTGGCTCCGAAGTTCAGTGGGCTGTTGCCGGTGCCAAGACTTTGGCTGCTGAAGGCATTAAGGCTCGCGTTCTTTCTATGCCATCTCTCGAATGGTTCGAAGAGCAGGACGAAGAGTACAAGGAAGCAATCTTGCCAAAGTCCGTTAAGGCTCGCGTTTCCATCGAAGCTGGCTTGGCATTGCCTTGGTACAAGTATCTTGGCGATTGCGGCAAGGCTGTTTCTATCGAACAGTACGGCTTGCAGGGTGACGGCGGTCAGAACATGATCGACTTGGGCATTACTGCTGAGCATGTAGTAGAAGCTGCTAAGGCTTCTATCGAAGAAGCTCGCGCTTAAGATAAAGTAAGCAAAATAAAAAAATCTTGATGTATCAAAATAAAATTGGTATGTCACAAAACTCGAAGTGCTAACGAAACACTTCACAAGAAACAGCGACGGCGTGTTGATGCCGAGCTACCGTTGGTTTGGCATCAACCGCTGTTTCTTGTAAAAACGCCAAAATACCGACGTGCCCCAATTGGTGGAGCACAGTGTTAAGGAGATAACATGACTGAAGCAACGCAGCGCACTAGCGATTCCGGCGTTTCTATTTGGTTGGACGATTTGTCCCGCACCCGCATTGAGTCCGGCTCTTTGCAGGATTTGATTGCTAACAAGAATGTTGTTGGCGTTACCACCAACCCATCCATCTTCCAGAAGGCTTTGAGCCAGGTCGGTCCATACGATGCACAGCTTAAGGAACTCGGCAAGGTCGACGTTGAAACCGCTATTCGCGAGTTGACCACCACCGACGTTCGTAACGCAACCGATATCTTCCGCGAGATTGCTGAAAAGACCGACTTCGTTGACGGCCGCGTCTCCATCGAAGTTGACCCACGCTTGGCTCACGATACCGCCAACACCGAGAAGCAGGCTGAAGAGCTTTGGGCAAAGGTTGATCGTCCAAACGTTATGATCAAGATTCCTGCAACTTTGGAAGGTCTTCCAGCTATCACCGCTACCCTTGCTAAGGGTATTTCCGTGAACGTAACCTTGATCTTCTCCCTCGAGCGCTACGAGCAGGTTATCGACGCCTTCATCGAAGGTATCGCTCAGGCTGCCGCTAACGGCCACGACTTGAAGCACATTGGTTCCGTAGCTTCCTTCTTCGTCTCCCGCGTTGATAGCGCCGTAGATAAGCTCCTCGAAGCTAACGGTTCCGCTGAAGCTAAGGCTCTTGAAGGCAAGGCTGCTGTTGCTAACGCTCGCTTGGCTTACGAACTCTTCGAAAAGAAGTTCGCAGCTGACCCACGTTGGGCTGAGCTTGAAGCCAAGGGCGCTAAGAAGCAGCGTCCACTTTGGGCTTCTACCGGCACGAAGAACGCAGCTTACTCCGATTGCAAGTACGTTGATGAGTTGGTTGCTGAGCATGTTGTTAACACCATGCCAGAAAAGACTTTGAACGCTCTTGCTGATCACGGCAACGGTGCTGCTTCCATTAAGGGCACTTACGAAGAGAGCCACGCTGTTATGAACAAGCTTGCTGAGCTTGGCATCAACATTAAGGACGTTACCGACAAGCTTGAGGCCGACGGTGTTGCCGCCTTCATCAAGTCTTGGGATTCCGTGATTGCAGACGTTCAGTCTGGTATCGATCGCGTAAACTCCTGATTTTACTAATCGTCTGATAGCGAAACTGCTAATCAGCGAAACTGCTAAATAACGAAAGCCGCACCTTGCGTATGTACTAATCTTACGCGGGCGCGGTTTTTGTTTTGTGTTTTATCAATCGCAATAAAATAAGCTACCCAGTGTTACTGACGCAGTCAACAAACTGCGTCAGTAACGAAAAAACAGCATCAAACGTTACTAACGCAGAACACCAACTGCGTCAGTAACGAAAAAGCGAGATTATACGTTACTAACGCAGTCAAGTATCTGCAAAAAGTAACGGTAACGCTAGAAAACAAATGCCGAGGAAACTTACGGCAAATGTTCAACAGCAGCTCTCAGTTAGGTCATAGTGCTCACAGAAACTCAGCCATAACAATCGGCAAACATTCAATCGCACCAACGCGCTGATAGTCTTTAGTGTAAATCAGCAGCTCGCGCGCAATACGCGAAGAAAACTTGCGCGAGAAAACATCAAGCGAAGCATGAGTTTTATATCCAGAACTTTTCACTTCAATCGGCACAATTTTATTATTTTCCGCAATCAAAAAATCAATTTCATAATTGCTCCTACCACGCTTTTCTGCACTAATCGCAGCACCACTACTTGTGCCATCACTACTTGCACCATCACTACTTGCGCAATCGCCACTTACACCATCGCCTTCGTCAATCAGATCCTCCGCAAAAGTGTGATAATACAACCCGTGCCCATGCGCACTCAACATTTGTGCAACCATATTCTCATAAACGTACCCAAGATTCGCTTGCAACTTACCGCTCAGTAATCGCGCGTAAATATCATTGCTCGTAAACGACTTATCCTTAAAAGAAAGCGTAACAAACAACCCAGTATCCGCAAGCAAAAGCTTAAATTTAGTCAAATCCTTATACTGAGCCATTCCTGCAGAAGGGTCAGAAGTGTGATTCACAATGAGAACGGTTCCGGAATCCTTTAGCTGTGCGAGCTGCTCAAGAATATCATCCGCACCTTTCCCAGCAAGAACACTAGAAACGTGGTATCGCGACGTGTTAGACATAAGTTGCGCAGGAATAGCGTCGAAAATTGCGGAAATTTTACCAGTCGCGTCAATCTTCCTAAAATCATCCTCATACAGTGAAAGAATGTCGCGTTTCACTTGATCCACAGCACTAAAATCGTTAGTTTCAATATAACTTTCTACAGCTTGCGGCATCCCACCGACCAGCATATAAAGACGAAAATCTCTAAGAATCTTCCTGTATGCAGCCTGACCGATTGGCTTTTTAGAATCATATAGTTTACGCAGAAGCGGAATAGTAACTTCATCACCAAGCGCTCGAGTAAACTCCTCATAATCCATCGGATACATTTTCAACTTATGTTCTTCGCTAGGAATAAGAATATCCTTAACATTTTTGTGAATCGAAATTAGCGAACCGGTTTCTATATAGTCATATCTTCCGTCACTTACTAAAGCTTTTATGGCTTGACGCGCTTTAGGGCAAAGCTGTACTTCGTCGAAGACAATGCAAGATTTGCGCTCTTTTAAGCTTGTTTTGTACGCTAGCTGCAGCTGCAAGAAAATATAGTTTATGTCCGAAAGGTCATCAAACAGCTCCTTTACTTCTTTCGATGCGGTATAAAAATCGACAAGAATGTAGCTCTCGTACTCATTTTGGACGAATTCTTTTACGATTGTCGATTTACCTACGCGACGCGGACCTTCGATAAGCAACGCTGTTTTGCCTTTGGACTCGCGCTTCCAGGCTAGCATTTCGGAATAGATTTTGCGCGGGAACTTGAGGGTTGATTTATCACCTTCGTAAACCATTGTAATTCCACCTTTCTTCCCAAAATCGACAATTTTATTTTAGCGTATTACCCCAAAATCGACAATTTTATTTCGCAAATTTACCCCAAAATCAGCATTTTTACTACTCTAATATGAAATAAGCGCAGGTGCATATACGCTGTACCTTCAAACGTTACTAACGCAGCGCGACGACATGCCTGAGCGCTGCTATTTAGCGCGCGAAGGCAACTCGGAGCGCCGAGCTTGCTCAAGGTTGAAAGCACGGGTGTGCTTTCAACGCAAGCGAGGTCTGTCTTCGTCAGAAAAGACGAAGACAGGGCAGATTCGCGCGGTTGCTCATTGGGAATCTGGTTGTGTTTTGTGTGCGCTGACGACCTGCCTGAGCGCTGCGATTTAGCGCGCGAAGGCAACTCGGAGCGGAAACTCGCTTAAGTTGGAAGTCCAGTGGACTTCCAACGCGAGTTTCGTAAGCGAGCGCGTAATCCGCGCGAGCGCCAACTGCACCAGTAACAAAAAAACACGTCTATCCGTTACTAATGCAGCGCACCAACTGCGTCAGTAACGAAAAAGCGAGATTATACGTTACTAACGCAGTCAAGTATCTGCAAAAGTAACGGTAATCACCCAAACACCGTTACTAACGCAGTCAGCCAACTGAGAAAATAACAGTAATTACTTGCCAGAAAGAGTTTGCCAGCGAGATTTGGTTAAAACATTACGATGGCGCACGCGAGTTTCATGCATAAGCGGCACATCAACGGAAGAATCCACGCAATATGCTTCAAAACCACACTTTTCCTGAACGCGCTTCGACTTATTGTTGCCATCGTAATATCCGCACCAAATAGTCGTCATGTTAAGCTCGTCAAAACCGTACTGAATCAAAGCTTTCGCAGCCTCTGGAATATAACCCTTGCCCCAAAAAGGCTTACCAACCCAATAACCCAACTCGCACTCATCATCCCTAGAAGTCATATCCGTATGACCGTTAAGCTTTAGCTCAATACATCCAATCGCTTTGTTACTTGACTTTAAGCACACAGCGTAACATTCTTTTGCGTTAAGAAAAACATTCTTAATAGTAGATTTGCTATCCTCAATACTTTTATGAACAGGCCATCCTGCAATAGGCCCAACATCTGGATCTGCAGCATACTTAAATAAATCTTCAGCGTCATCTTGAGTCCAGGCGCGCAAAATTAATCTTTCTGTTTCGATCATCTGTTTACTCATTTTTTATTCACAATCTACTAAAATATTTTGATGATACATTGTAAAACTGTTTGTATACAAAATTTAGAATAAGTAGATTATTTTCCACACATGTGCGGTTTTGTTTACCTAGTGGTTAAAAATATAAGTAGTAGCTCGGCCCTTTCCACAAACTGAAATATCTCCCCTACTAACTAGATTAGACAACAATTGCTTAGCCTTGGTACTACCCACGTTAAGAATATTTTGCACTTGCTCACGTTTTATTGTTCCATGATTATGCAATGCTTCAATAATCTTTTTATAGCAATCGTCAACACTCATACGTTTATTTGATTTATTAGAATCTTGCAAAAGTGTATTTGCAGTAAGTTCTGAATTATAAGTACTATTCACTAAATTTGACGAATCACCATTAAGCTTAGTTTTGTTTTTTGCAGAACTAGATACAAAGTTATTATTATCGCTTACAAAAAATTCAAGAGTAGTACGGTCTGGATTAAATGACTCACTTAACTTTGGATGGCTTATTCCAGCCCAATCACAACCAGCTCTCATGGCATCAAATCCACTTCCTGCACGTTCAACAACAGAAATCAGTGCAAACATTTTAAGAAGTGCGGGATTCCGAGAATCCGAAAAACCTCCAGCTAAAGCCACTTCTATAGGCATACGTAGACACCCAGGGTTTGCAAAAGAAAGCTTAAAACCAGTATTCACACTATTGGGTTCTATAGAAGACTGTGAAAAACTATCAATCTCATTGTTCACAGCATCATTATATGTAATAACAGTGTTACCCCTCATATAATAATCAGCATGAATCAACGTGTTTGCAAGGGCTTCTCTAACTGCCATATGCAAAGGAGTATCGTCAACTCTTAATGATTGCGAATTAAGCAGAAATGGTACATCAATTTTACGAGAAAGACGTTGCCATACAGTATTCCAAAAATCATAAAGATTCCCACTCCACGAACCATCCGAGCTGGTAATTCTATGACTCCACCTACTGTTAGCATTTGTAACTTCTCTATAGTCGAGAAAATAGTACGGAAATTCCGTAAGAATGCACCACTCATGACCAAACATTAAAAGACCTGCTCGAGTGGGATGTAACTTATTCGACTCGTCCTTTGCTAATGCTCCGATTCTCATAAGAAATTCATCTGTATCAAGCGTAAGCCAAGGATGTTGAGGACGCACTGCACTTAGCATATTGCGATAGGATTGTACAGTATCCATATCAAAATCGTCAACACTACGCTGCAGCAGTGGAGATTGATCCATAGAATTTACACTCGAACCATTATCTCGAACCATAGCTTGATATTCTTCTTGCGAACATTTGTAGTCGCCTTCAAAATTGCGACGATACGTACCACCTATAGGATTTCCATTAATATAAATCGGCTTATCAGAACGATTTGCTCTTGGAACAGTTATGCGAATAATAGATTTATTATCATCCGTTTGTTCAATAGAAATATTTTCTTCAATAAGAATATTCGAACTAATTTTATTCTTATTATTTAGCGTATCCCAAATATCTTTTACCATTTGTTCAGGATTATTTACGCCAACAAGTTGTAAATTATGCTGTGCGTCTTCACTTACACCCAACAAGATAGTTCCACCATTCGTGTTAGCAAAAGCACAATACGTTTCCCACATACTTCTCGGCGTACCATTTGAAGCCACTTTTGCTTCTAATTGATTACTCTCTCTTAGTGAAGATAGTGAATTTATATTGAGCATTGTGGTCTCGCTTTGTAAGTTAGGTTTGTTGCAATGTCGTTTTTTTAATTAAGTTTGTATTTATATCCGTGCATAAAATCGGACGTTTTAAGATGCAAATATATTTTCCGTCCGATTTTATATTCTTTATGACTGATTTTAGTAGTTTTGCGTCCAAAAAACAAGAAAACGTCCGTATTTTACAAGATGCGTCCGATTTATAGCTATTTTGCGTCCGATTTGTATTAGATTTTGCGTCCGATTATGATGATTACAATAAATCACTAGAGCAATTCGTTTTAAGCCAGGTAGCAACGCCATCGTCGTTGTTGGAAGCGCAAACCTCGTCCGCAATCGCAAGCAAACGCTGATTACTATTCGCAACCGCAACACCGTATCCTCCGGCGCGAAACATATCTATATCAATAATATCGTCGCCAAAAACAACAGTACGGCTAGGCTTCACGCCCAAACGATCGCAAATAACGTTCAGCGCATGCCCTTTGTTTGCAAGAGGATTTGTAAGCATCCACAGTACGTCTTCGCTAATATGCAAGGAAAAATCATCCGGAATAATACGCTGAAGATCATTCTTCTCGCTATCTTGCGGCACAATAATAATTTTGTCTGCAATGCCGTGCGGAACGTCAGAAAAGTCAGTAATAACAAAATCTTGCTCATTCCAAAGCATACGCACGTCAAAATTCGTGTAACGAACGTCGTTCATAACAATACCAAGACGGAGCGTAGGAATTTTATCAAGCAATCGCAAGCAAACATCACTCGCATGCTGAGAGTCAAAACCAAAACGAGTAAGAGTATCAATGTTTCGTTGTGAAGTAAGCTCACTAACAGTACTATGCGCGCAATCAAAATCAATAAGCGCTCCATTAAGATACGCGCAAACTTGAGCTTTTAAATCGTGAACAAAATCGAAAGCACTGCCAACAGGACGAGCCGTAATAATTGCAAGCGGAATCCCAGATTCGCGCAATCGCTCAGCTGCCTGCACAGTTTCGCTGCTTAAATAGCGGCCTTCAAAAGTATCGGCATCGTGAAGCATAGTGCCGTCAAGATCAGCAATTACTAAAGAAGGAGAAAAACGCAGCATTGTAAGAACCTAAATAAATGAACCTAAATAAACAAACCTAAATAAACAAAAAGAGCACAATCTACTGACCATGCTCTTTCCAAAAAAGAATACTTAAATTAGAGAGAACTTAGTCATTAAGTTCAAAATAACAATTACCGCAACCCAAATCAGTGCAATAATCACTGTCCAACGGTTCAAATTCTTTTCTGCAACACCAGAACTACCGGCGTTCTTCGTTAAACCGCCGCCGAACATGTCGGAAAGGCCGCCGCCCTTGCCCTTGTGCATCAAAATTAACAGTGTGAGCAAAATGCTAGTAAGCACAAGCACTACCTGCAAAACGATTTTCAGAGCGGACACAAGTAACCTCCTGTCTTAGAGTACTCGACTAATTTTAATAAGAACCGTTGACCTATAGACGCGATTGTGCTGCGGTGAGTCGCACAATATTCGACAACTCCTCTGCATCCAAAGAAGCTCCACCAACCAAAAATCCGTCAACATCAGGCTCAGCAATAAGACTTGCAGCGTTGGAAGAAGTCACAGATCCGCCGTAAAGAATACGAACAGTATCCGCAACGTCACTTCCGAAAGTTGCGAGCAAATCTTCGCGAATAGCAGAAGCCGCTTCCTGCGCCGACTGAGCAGTAGCAACCATGCCCGTGCCGATTGCCCACACAGGTTCATAAGCAATAATCAAGCGCTTAGCTTGTTTTGTGTCCAAATCGCGCGTTACGTCATGAACCTGACCAACAGCAAAATCAAGCTCAATACCCTGCTTGCGTTCCTCAAAACTTTCACCTACGCACAAAATTGGAGTCATTCCAGCCGCAAGAACCGCACGCACCTGGTCTACAATATTCGCATCGTCTTCCGGATGATACTTTCGGCGCTCAGAATGCCCAACAATAACCATTGAGCATCCAAGACTAGCAAGCATATCTGCAGAAACATCGCCTGTAAAAGCACCTTGAGCAGTAACGGAAACTGCTTGCGCTCCGTACAATATTGGCAGACTATCAGACTCAACAAGAACCTGAACGCTTCGTATAGAAGTAAAAGAAGGCATAAGAGCCACTTCGCAATCGCGGTAGTCGTAATGCCAGTCACGCAAAAGCCACGCAAATTTTTGTATAAAATGCGTTGCTTCGCGGTGATTGAAATTCATTTTCCAATTACCTGCGACTAGCGGCTTTCTTTTAACAACCATAATCACCCTTAAAAGTTGAGGATTGAAGATTAATAGTATTACGCAAGATTTTATACAAAATTTTATACAAGATTTTACGCGAATTAGTATTATGCCGACTCCGATTTACAAAAGATTCATAAAATCGAAAGCCGGCATAATTGAAAACATTTAGTTTACTTACGACTTGCGTAAAATTTATTTACGACTTGCGTAAAGCTTATTTACTCAAGCACGCTCAATCCTGGAAGAGTCTTGCCTTCCAAGAACTCGAGGGAAGCGCCACCGCCAGTAGAGATGTGCGAGAAGCCATCTTCCGCAAAGCCAAGATTACGAACTGCGGAAGCAGAATCACCACCGCCAACAATGGTGAAAGTACCGTTCTTAGTTGCGTCAACCAAGCCCTGAGCCACAGCGCGAGTGCCAGCAGCAAACTCTGGAACTTCAAACACACCCATAGGACCGTTCCACACAACAGTCTTGGAGTCAACAATCTTGTCGTGGAAAAGCTTCTGAGAATCAGGGCCAATATCCAAGCCCATCTTGTCTGCTGGAATAGCGTCAGCTGGAACAACTTCTGGAGCAACAGGGGTATCACCTGCTGGGAAGCCAGCGTTCACAACAATATCGGTTGGAAGCACAAGCTCAACGCCGTTCTTCTTGGCGGTTTCAATGTAGCCCTTAACTTTTTCGAGCTGATCCTCCTCAAGCAAGGAAGTACCAACCTCGTGACCCAAAGCTTTGAGGAAGGTGAAGACCATGCCGCCACCAATAACAAGACGATCAGCCTTAGAAAGCAAGTTTTCAATAACGCCAAGCTTGTCGGAAACCTTGGAGCCGCCGAGAACAACAGTCAAAGGACGCTCTGGATTTTCTGTTGCGCGAGAAAGTGCCTTAACTTCCTTTTCAACAAGCAAGCCGGCAGCTGCTGGAAGGTCTGCAGCAACATCGTAGTTAGAGCCCTGAGCACGGTGAACAACACCGAAGCCGTCGGAAACAAAAACCTCTCCAAGAGCAGCAATCTTCTTAGCATAAGCTGCACGCTCGGAAGCATCCTTGCTGGTCTCTTCAGCGTTGAAGCGCACGTTTTCAAGCAAAACAACGTCACCGTTGTTCATGGCAGCAACCTTAGCTTGAGCATCCTCGCCGTAGGTGTCTGCAGCCAAAGCAACTTTCACGCCGAGAAGCTCGCCTAAACGAGCTGCAACTGGAGCCAAAGAAAGCTCTGGAACAACCTGGCCCTTTGGACGACCAAGGTGAGCCATCAAAATCACCTTAGCACCCTGCTCACGCAAAGCCTTAATTGTTGGCAAAGCAGCACGAATACGACCATCATCGGTAATCGTAGTACCCTTGAGAGGAACGTTAAAATCTGCGCGAACCAAAACTCGCTTGCCGCTCAAATCTCCCAAATCTTTCAGTGTCTTCATTGGTATCCTTTCCAAATCTATTGGCTTACCATACTGGCTTAATGCGTTCAAAAAGACGTAAAATCAGCCTAAACATTAACTCAATGCCGTGTGCAATTATACCGCAAGTCTTCAACAATCCATATCACACAGCCACTCCAAAAACCCACCAGCCGAAACCCGAGAATACCGCAAACAAAAAGCGCGAGAAGCGAAAACCGCAAACTCGCGCAATTAAAAATTAACTCTACAATAAACAAGCAGTAAAACAGCACTAAAGCTGCTGCATACGCGACTTCTCAACCTTCGCCGAAAGCTGCAAAAGTCTACGAATTCGTCCTGCAATAGCATCCTTCGTAATTGGAGGATCAGCCAAATGACCAAGCTCTTCCAAGCTTGCATCGCTGTGCTCCAAGCGAAGCTTTCCAGCCATCAACAGATTATCTGGAATATCGTCACCCAAAATATCGAAGGCGTGACGAACTTTTTCGCAAGCTTCGGCAGCGGCTTTCGCACTACGACGCATATTCGCATCATCAAAGTTTGCAAGACGATTAGCTTTTCCTCGGGCTTCACCATCTGAGCGCTTTCCTGTCCATTCGCGAGCAGAACGAGGAGCACCAATCAGATTCAGCATGCGTTCGATTGCGTCGGAATCGCGCAAAGTTACGCGCTCAGAGCTGCGCACTTGGCGAGCTTTAGCTGTAATACCTAAACGAGCTGCCATAGTTTGCAAAGCGTTTGCAGCTTCGTGAGTTGGACACACTACTTCCAAGTAGCTTGCTTTGCCAGGATCGGAAATTGCGCCGTGAGCTAGGAAGGCACCACGCCACGCTGCCTTAATTTGGGCGATACTTCCGCCGATAATTTCTGGGGCTAGTCCTGCAACAATGCGCATGCGGCGGTCAAGTAAACCAGATTGTAATGCTAATGCTGCAGCACCATGATCAACAACTACGTCGTAACGAAGAACAGTACCTGCTGGAGTTTGACGCGAAACCTGCGAGATGGTCGCCTCGCGCTGGAAGTGCGTCTTTAAGACCTCTACAAGCCACTGTGCGGAACGCTGAGAGTCAAACTGAGCGCGAATCACAGCTTGGTTATTTACTGGCCTTAAACCGCCAGCAAAGCGCATCATAGCTGCCGCTTGAGCCATAATGACCGTCGGGAGCTCATTGTTGTTGGAAACGAGTTCATTTTTGACGTCGTCAAGAAGAGCCAAGGGACAACCTCCTACTTTTGTTCTTCTTAAAATATGCGTGCTGTTGGATACTCGCATGATGCGTTTGAAAACGACATGCCCGGCTTTCTGTGATACAGAATACGTTGGACATTTTAGCGTTATTTGCACACGTTTGCATATACTTTTAGCACAAAATTTTTGCGTTTGTTTTATTACTTACTAAATTACTTGCTTTATTACTTGCTACCTGCGCTGCAATTCGCGTGCAGATACAGTAACCTGCAAACCGTACAATCGCAAGCGTTTTGCAAGCTCAATACTTGTAGCAACTGAGCGATGCTGACCACCTGTGCAGCCTACTGCAATCGTAACGTAATGCTTATCTTCTTTAGCAAAACCGTCAATAGCAGTGAGCAGCGCCTTTTCGTAAGAGTCCAAAAAAGCGACCGCTGCAGGATTAGAAAGCACGTAATCACTTACAGCCTTGTCTTTTCCGGTTAAATCGCGAAGAGCCGGAACCCAGAATGGGTTAGGCAAAAAGCGCATATCAACCACAAAATCAGCATCCATTGGCATACCGTACTTAAAGCCAAAGCTGAAAATGTGCACGGCTACGGTGGAAGATCCTTTGCCAAGTAATCCTTCGTAAAGTTTGGTTGAAAGTTGATGAATACTAAGACTTGAAGTATCGATAATAATATCCGCGCAATCTTTCAAATGACCGAGTAGCTCTCGCTCTTCTAAAATGCCGTCAATAAGCCTGCCGCCGCGTTGCAAAGGATGGGGCCTTCTAACGGACTCGTAGCGTTTAATAAGCACGGAGTCGGAAGCGTCTAAGAACAAGATTCGCGTTTTTACTCCAAGCTCGTCAATATGCGCAAGAACCGCAAACAGATCGTCGAAGTATCCGCGCGAACGCACGTCAATAACAGCAGCAAGCTTATGCACTTTTGAGCCGGATGACGTCATCATATCTACCAGCGGTATGAGCAGTTTTGGAGGAAGATTATCAATAACGTACCACCCCATGTCTTCCAACGCGTTAGCCGCGTGCGAGCGCCCAGCTCCGCTCATGCCTGTGATTAGCATAACTTCAAAACCGTCTGCTAATTGCATATTGATTGCACCGTGAGTATTTGAGTCTAATTCTTGATGAGTGCTATTTTGCAGGCTGCTTTGCAGATTGCTTTGCTCACTATTTTGCTCACTATTTTGCTCACTATTTTGCATATCACTTTTCGCATCAGCTTGATCTTCGGCGCTCATAATGCCTCCTGTAATGCTTTTCGCATGCAATTAGTTAAATATTCACAATCTTTAGAATTATCGTAATCTGCGGTCTTGTCAGAAGCATTCTCGAAACTATTTTCCGACTTTTCTTCCGATTTTTCTTCCGAACTTGCTTCCGAACTTACTTCCGATTTTACTTTAGAATTTCTGTACTCAAACGTCATAAGCTTTACTTGCTCTAAAGCTTGGTACAAAAGCATTTCTTCGCCGCCAATTCCTAATCCGTATTGTCTAAAAGCGCTAAGCAGCATGCTTGGTCGAGGATCGTACACAACATCAAGAAGTGTTCCAAGGCTTTTTACGCACCTATTTTGACAGTATGCTTTTAACGCTATTGCCAGGCCGTCTGCAACGTGCGCTGGAACGGTGCTTATTACAATATCTGCTTCTGCGATTGCACGAATTGCGTCTAATGAACTTAAAGATTGCAAAATGAGAGATTCGTCACATTCGAATACTTCTTCGCTAAGTGTTGGAAATTCAATACCTTGCACTGATTCGTATTTTGCATCAGTTTCGCTACTTTCAGTTACACTACTTTCAGTTTCGCTACTTTCAGTCACGCTACTTTCAGTCACGCTACTTTCAGTTACGCTACTTTCTAAGCACGGCTCTATGCTTCTGCTATTTGGAAAATCAGTACAGTACTTTTGCAGAAGATTATTAAAACGTTCAACTCCTTTTACGCTACCGTTATCTTCGGTTCTAGCAATAACTTTAACCTGTTCAAGTTTTGAGGCTTGTGCGATTTCTATAAGTGCTGCCATTGCCGAAGATGCCGTGTTGCCGCTGCCAATAATAACAGCTTTTTTTACTTGGCTTATGCGCTCGTGCAAAGCTACAACAAAAGCTCTGATTATGCCACTTACGTCTGTGTTGCACAGTTCAATTTGCGAAGGCGAAGCTGTTGCAGGATTGCTGGTAAAAATCGCTGTGTTTGCGACTTTAAGCGTTTGAGACCAGTAGTCGCAAGGAGTACCAAGTTTCATTACGGTTTTTTTAAGCGGCATTGTAAGGCTTAAGCCTTTCCAAGAATCGTCAAGATGCGCAATAAAATCAGCTAGCTCAGCTTCGCTTACCTTTTCTTTGCTATATTGCCAATTTGTAAGCCCTAAAGCTTTATAAGCCGCGTTGTGCAATACGGGAGATAGCGAGTGCGAAATAGGATCTCCTAAAACTGCGCAATGATATATTTTTGGCATAATCACTCCTCAGTACGCTAATAAATCTTTTGGATCGACACAAAAACGCAACTCTCCTGCGGCACGCTTTGCCACATGATGCGCTACTTCCTTGTGCAATCGGCTCACTAATTCTTGTCTTAAATAAAGCGGAACTCTTACTACAGCTTTTACACGGTCGTCAAAATCGTCAAAATGCTGGTATTTGTCTGTAACAGGCGGGTGCATTGGAACAACGCCTAACAATGGAGGAATTGTTGAAAAATCAGCATTTTGATCAGAAATATTAGCTTTAGCACTTTGATTATTTTGACTAATTTCGCACCCAAGATTTTCCTGCATTGCCCCAATATTTTCAAGCGCACGCATAACCGCATCGCGCTCTCCCCACACACATGCTGCAGTCACAAATGGCGGCAAAACAGCCTGCTTACGCTCCGAAAGCTCGTTTAGCGAAAGTTGCGTTGTGTCCCACAAAGTAAGCGCTCTAGCCAAAATTGGGTACGTTTCGCCAATCAAAAGAACACTTCCGCCGCTAATTCTAGGAGCGCACAAGCTTGCAGCTTTCATCCAAGCGGTAAGTGTGTCAATTCTGGAATCAAGCCCCGAAGCATACAAGCTCACCCAAGTGTCGAGTATTGCCACAACGCCATACGAGCCGCTTTGCGCACCATTTTGAGATTGAACGCGCGGCTCTGCACCGGAGGTTGCCACAACAATTACAGGCTTTTTATCTATGAACTGAATAATTCCGTTCGGCTGATGCGGCGAAGAAAGCAAAATAGGCACGTTTCTAAACAGTTTTGACACTTCTTGCGCAATACCTGCAGCACCGACGCGTATTGCACGAAGGTTAGTGCTTCCGCAATTAGCACAGGACCAATTGATTGCGCTTGCACCACACCATAAGCATCGAAGGGATTTAATCCCCGAACTAATATCCAAAGGTCCAGTGCAACGCCTGCAACGAGCCTGGTGAAGGCAAGAAGAGCACATTGCAGACTGAGTAACGCCATCTTGAGCAATAGAAAGCAGCACAGGATTTCCGTCTGCAAGAGCCTCGTTTATTGCTCTTACAGCGGTATGCGGTATTCTAGCTCCAATGCTTGGGTCAGCAAGTTTTGACAAAGTTTCTCGATTAAGCCAGCGAACCCACGGAACTATTTTTTCACGCAATTCTTTGCGAACTGTTACAGGAACGCTACTTCCACTTACATCTTTTGCAACTTGCGTATTGGAAGAATACGAATCTACTTCGCTTTGACTTAACGCGCTTCTAGAATACGACATTGCTACAAAAACGCCACCATGCTTTTTTGCGCGAAGTCTCATAACGCCACGAGCTTGAGCGTAAGGCATCATTCCGTCTGCATACTGGTATGCGGTATCTTCAACAATAGCGAATAAAGCATCCCCCTCAACCGGAGCATACATTGCAGCGCGCGTTCCAAGCACGCAAGGAACTATTCCGGAAGCTACTGCACGCCAAGCTCTATAACGGTCAGCCGGAGCATCCGCCGCACAAAGACGCGCAACATCTCCATCAAAACCGCCTGCAGAAAAACCACGGTGATTTTCACTAACGCGCTTATACGGTTTTAATCCGTAAGCCATAAGCGCACGCATAACGTCATTTACTTCCCTAAGCGTTGGCAAAACAGCAACAGCCTGCTTCCCTTGACTTACAGCCGTTACAATCATCCAAGCTAAATCTTGAGCCATTCTTAAAGAGCCGGCAGGTGCATCAACTACAAAAGATTTAACATCAGATTTAGTGGTAGATTTAGAATTATTATTTTCGATTTTTTCGCCGTCAAAATCCGCGTTACTAGCTTTTTTAACTAAAGCGTCATGCAAAATATCCGCATTTTCGTAAGATTCAATCATTCTAGCGAAAGTAGCGATAGAAGAATCAGCTTCATTAGCTTCATTAGCTTCATTAGACTTATAAGCTTTATTACTGCTTTCCAAAAGCTTTTTAAGATTTATGCACCAATCTTTTCTACGATGCAAGCGTATGCTATCAAAAACTTCCTCATGCTCAACTCTGGCAACTCGCTGAGGCACAGCAAGACGAAGAATATTCGCGCTAGTTCCACCATAAGCTTTTGCAATAGCGTCAATATCTTCGCGCAAAGACTTAGAAATCAGCACATCCGATGGAAGCACACGCTCTAAAAATCGCAAAGCAGAAGAAGGAGTATCACTATTAGAAGAACGAGACCAAATAACACCTGTAAGCCTTTGCGCACCAAAACGTACGCGCACGAAAGCTCCCGACTGAGCAGCATCATCTTGATCCTTGGACACTAAATAGTCAAAAGTACGACCTAAATGTGAAGCCTGAACATCTAGCATTACGTGAGCAATAGCACAATCGTCTGCAGGAACGCGCGAAACAGCATTACGCTTGCGTTTAGTTTTACGCGCGAATCCGTCTAACGAAGGTTGCTCTGCCATTTTAGCTTCTACTTTTAGCTCGTACTTTTAGCTTTTTAGATTCTAAATTAGATTCTACTTAAGATTCTACTTAAGATTTAATGCGGCTAGAAGCTGATCAGTTCTATTCGTTTCTTCCCAAGGGAATTTAACATCCGTGCGACCAAAATGGCCGTAAGCCGCGGTTTTAGCGTAAATCGGGCGCAACAAATTAAGCTCGTCAATAATTGCAGCCGGACGCAAATCGAATACTTCACGCACAGCACGAGCAATATCAGCACGCGTAATACCGTCAGCTTCAGTACCAAAAGTCTCAACGTTTACGCTTACAGGATCCGCAATACCAATAGCATAAGCAACCTGCACTTCTGCCCTATGAGCAAGACCTGCTGCAACAATATTCTTAGCAACCCATCGAGCTGCATAAGCCGCAGAACGATCAACTTTACTTGGATCTTTTCCAGAAAAAGCTCCGCCGCCATGATGCGCCGCACCACCGTAAGTGTCAACAATAATTTTTCGACCAGTCAAACCAGAATCTGCAGCAGGGCCGCCCAAAACAAAAGAGCCAGTAGGGTTCACAAGCATACGGTATGAATCGTGCGCAACTTTTTGAGCAAGAACTTCGTCCAACACAGGCTTAACAACATGCTCAACAAGCTGAGACTGAAGCCAATCGCTGGAAACTTCAGGATCATGCTGCGTGGAAATTAAAACAGTATCCAAGCGCTTAGGCGCGCCTTTGGAATCGTACTCAATAGTAACCTGAGTTTTCCCATCCGGACGCAAATGCGCAACGATACCATCTTTTCGAACTTTAGAAAGCCTTTGCGCTAAACGGTGAGCAAGATAAATTGGAAGCGGCATTAAAGTGTCAGTTTCGTCACTTGCGTAGCCAAACATAACACCTTGATCTCCAGCACCTTGAGCAGCATAACGTTCCTCGCGAGAAGCAGCACTTTCGCTATTTGCATCTAAACGAGTAACACCTTGATTAATTTCATCACTCTGCTCAGTTAAAGAAACCATGACTCCGCAAGAATCAGCGTCAAGACCAATAGTGGAACTCGTATACCCAACATTACGAACCACAGAGCGCAAAATTCCTGGAATATCGCTATAAACTTCGCCTCTAACTTCACCAAACACCACAAATTGGCCTACAGAAGCGCAAACTTCTACAGCAACGTGAGCGTGAGCGTCTTGACGGAGCATATCGTCCAAAATAGCGTCGGCAATCTGATCGCACAACTTATCCGGATGACCTTCAGTAACAGATTCTGCAGAAATTAACTTAAGTTCTTCCACAATCCCCTCCAATACAAATACTCGTAAAGTGAAAAACGCAGCCGCACATCCGAGTTTCAAGCACAGATGATACGACTGCGATTATGCGCATAAAAAGACGCTAAAGCAATAAGTATAAGCTTTATTAATCAATCACTTAACTAATTAATAAATAAATTAATTGCCTTCGCTTAAATCGTCTTCACCAAGCGTCTCTTCAAGCAAGCCTCTATTAATCTCACGGAAAGCAATAGACAAAGGTTTTTCTTGATTTTGATACTCAACTAATGGACCAACATTTTGAAGCAAACCTTCGTTAAGCTGCGTGAAATAAGAATTAATTTGACGTGCTCGTTTTGCAGCAAATAAGGCAAGCGCATACTTGGAATCCGCATGTTGCATAAGATCATCAATTGGTGGATTCGCAAGACCCGTAGGTGTTGGCTGAGTGCCTAATGCCATGATATTCTCCAAATTCTATGGTGCCACAATAGTTCCAAAACGCCTATTATAGGCTATAGATTGGATATTGCGGTAAGTTCTATTTATAACTTCTTTATAAACTATTTATAAGTTATTTACAGATCGTATTCACGAGCAATAACGTTCCAAAGTTCGTCCGCCGCTCGCTCAGCATTGTCGTTTACAATAACAACATCAAACTCGCTGGCTGCAGCAATCTCAACCTTTGCTGTTTCCAAACGTTTTGCCTGCTGCTCAGGTGTTTCAGTGCCTCTGCCAATAAGACGACGCTTAAGCTCTTCAAAACTTGGAGGCGCAATAAACACATATACAACTTCCAGACCGAGCCGCGAAGCCTCTTGCTTTACTCGCCTAGCGCCTTGCAAATCAATTTCCAGCAAAGTTGGAATATCCTGCTCAAGATGTTCCAAAACAGGCTGCAGCAAAGTGCCATAGTGTGCCATGCCGTGAACAAGAGCAGTTTCTAAAAATTCTCCATTGCGTTTACGCCGCTCAAACTCTTCCTCATCTAAAAACCAGTATTGAATCCCATTAAACTCACCAGGTCTAGGCGCGCGCGTAGTTGCAGAAACAGACAACCAAATATGAGGATGTTTCTCGCGAAGTATGCCTTCTACCGTACCTTTACCGGCTGCAGTAGGACCAGTTAATACGATTAGGCGACGCTTAGTCTTCGAAGACTCAGAAGCAGCCGCATCATCTTTGGTAGACATTTACCTCACCTCTCAATTACGCATGTTCGCCTGAATCAATAAGAGCCTGACGAATATCCCACGCTATTCGCTCTGTTGCGGCAGAAAGTTCGCCAATACTTGGCCCATGAGACGCAATAGAGCGAGAAACAGTTACCAACACATTACCATGCGTACCGGCAAAAACACGCTTTAAGTCGTTAGCTTCAGCACCCTGCCAGCCATAACCTGGGGAAAGAATTGGGCCGGTAAAGCTTGCTACGTCAATTCCGCCGCCGTTCATCCAATCTCCAATAGTAGCGCCAACAATTAAGCCGACTGAACCCAAGCCCTTAGTTTTATTGTTAAAACTTTGAGCTGTTTGAGCAATTCCGTGAGCTACTGTAGTTCCGCGGTAAGTTCCACTTTGGCGAATTGCAGTTTGCAAGCTTGCGCCTTCGCGGTTAGAAGTTAGCGACGCAATAAAAACGCCGCGACCGTTATTAAGCGCTTCGTTAATTAAGCCGCCCATTGAGCTAGCGCCGTAATACGGAAGAAGAGTAATAGCGTCGGCAAGAAGAGGAGCGCCCGGCTTAAAATATGCGTCCGCAAGCGCAGAAATCGTAGTAGACAATCCACCATGGCCGCTGTCAACAATCGTAATAACGTCCATTTGACGAGCCGCGTAAAGCACACGTTCAAGCGCTGCGAAACCCTTAGAACCGTAGCGCTCAAACATGCTGGACTGGAATTTTACTGCCGCTGCCCTGCCGTTCATAGCCTGAAGCATGCGCATTGAAAACAGTTCAGCGCCGAGAGCATCCATGTTGTATCCCCAATTAAGCAACATTTTGCGATGAGGATCAATACCAACACATAGCGGACCATACTTGGCCATAGCGTTCTTCAAGCGCAAGCCAAAATCGGATCGCTGCGCTTGTAATTCTTGATCACGAATGCTCTCGGTCATGTATTAAGCCCGACTTTCTTAACTTTCTGCCTGTTCAATTGCAAACAGTTGTTGAGCATGCTCTTGAATGCTCATCACCTGATAATCGTTGTTCTTAACAGCCTCAATAGCCATTAATACTGGCGCAAATTCGGTAATAGTTGTGAATTGCGGAAGATCTGCCGCAACAGCTGCTGCGCGAATAGCGTAGCCGTCCGTGCGAGACCCTCTTGAATTCGGCGTATTGAGTACCATGTCAATCTTACCATTCTCAATAAGCTCCACAACATTTTTGCCGATTCTTTCGTGAGCATTCCTGCCATTTGACACATCTTTCGCCGTGTCGCCTTGACTAGAAAGCTTGTCTACGATTACAGAATCAATGCCGTAGCGTCGAAGCACAGAAGCAGTACCTTCAGTAGCCCAAATAGTAAAACCAAGTTCTACTAAGCGCACTGCAAGAAGCGGAAGCTGACGCTTATCCGCATCGCTTACAGACACAAACACGTTGCCACTGGTTGGCAAACCGCCCTTGTATGCTGCAAGCTGACTCTTAGCAAAAGCGTGAGGGAAGTCACGGTCGAAGCCCATAACTTCGCCGGTTGAACGCATCTCTGGGCCGAGCAAAATATCAACCGTGCGTCCAACAGGAGTGCGGAAACGCTTGAAAGGAAGCACAGAAGCTTTAATAGCAACCTGCTGACCTGGGTGAATATCACCACCGTCTCCCTTTGGAAGAAGAAGTCCGCGCTTACGCTGCTGAGCAATGGTTTCGCCAGCCATAATTCTTGCAGCAGCTTTAGCAAGAGCAACGCCCGTTGCTTTAGAAGCAAACGGAACCGTGCGAGAAGCGCGAGGATTTGCTTCGATTACGTACAAAGTATTTGCCATAAAAGCATACTGCACGTTAATAAGACCACGAACAGAGCATCCGCGAGCAATCGAAAGCGTACCTTCGCGAAGGCGACGAATCTGATCGTCCGAAAGAGTGCTTGGAGGAAGAGTGCAAGCTGCGTCACCAGAGTGCACGCCAGCCTCCTCAACATGCTCCATAATGCCACCAATATAAAGCTCGTTGCCGTCGTAAAGTGCGTCAACGTCGATTTCAATAGCGTCTTGCAGGAACTTGTCAATCAAAAGCGGCGAAGGCAAACGGCCAGAAACAACCGTGTCTGCACGAGCCTCATCCAAAGCGCGATCAACATACTTTGCAAGCTGAGCATCATCGTACACGATTTCCATGCCACGACCGCCAAGCACGTAGCTTGGGCGCACAAGAACCGGGTAGCCGATTGCGTGAGCCGCATCTTTTGCTTCCTCAAGACTTAAAGCTGTGCCGTAGCGAGGAGCATTCATGCCTTCTTGGCGAAGAACCTCACCAAAAAGCTCACGGTTTTCCGCCAAATCAATAGCCTCAGGAGTTGTTCCCAAAATTGGAACTCCTGCAGCTTTAAGACGAGCAGCAAGCGAAAGCGGCGTTTGACCACCAAGCTGCACAATCACGCCCTTAACAGGACCAAGCTTCTTTTCTGCTTCGTAAATTTCAAGCACATCTTCGAAAGTAAGCGGCTCAAAGTAAAGGCGGTCAGACATATCGTAATCTGTAGAAACTGTTTCAGGATTGCAATTAACCATAATGGTGTCGTAATCCTTGCCCAATTCCTGAACAGCGTGAACGCAAGTGTAATCAAACTCAATACCCTGACCAATTCGGTTCGGGCCAGAGCCAAGGATAATAACAGCTTCGCGATCGCGCTTCTTCAACTCGCTTTCGTCAGCGTAGCAAGAATAGTAGTACGGAGTTGCCGCGTCGAACTCGGCTGCGCAAGTATCAACCGTCTTGTAAACAGGGCGCAAACCGTAAGCCCAACGAAGCTCACGAACCATGTTTTCACCTTCGTCACCAAGATTACGCAAATGCGCAATTTGAACGTCCGAAAGACCAGCAAGCTTAGCGCGCTTCAAAACTTTAGGAGTTAAAGTTTCAGCTTCACGAACTGCGAGCGCAGTCTCGTTAATTTGAGCCAGCTGCTCAACAAACCAAGGGTCGATTTTTGTTGCGGCAAAAATCTGATCCGGCGTTGCCCCGCCCCAAAGCGCGCGCTGAATTTGCAAGTAACGATGCTCTGTTGGAGTATGCATTTCTTCAAGAAGCTTGATCACTTCTTCCTTGCTTGGGCGCTCTCCGTCCCAGCTAAAGCATGCGTGACGCTTGTCGATTGAGCGCATTGCTTTTCCAAGGGACTCCTGGAAGTTTCCAGCCAAAGCCATTGCTTCGCCAACTGACTTCATGGAAGTTGTAAGCGTGGTGTCTGCTCCTGGGAACTTTTCGAAAGCAAAACGCGGAATCTTCGTTACAACATAGTCGATTGTTGGCTCGAAGCTTGCAGGAGTTGAACGCGTAATATCGTTTTGAATTTCGTCCAAAGTGTAGCCGAGAGCAAGTTTCGTTGCGATTTTTGCGATTGGGAAGCCGGTTGCTTTAGATGCGAGCGCGGAAGAGCGAGATACGCGCGGGTTCATTTCTATTACGATAATGCGACCGGTTTGAGGGTTGATTGCGAACTGAATATTGCAGCCGCCTGTGTCAACGCCTACGCCTCGAATAATAGCGATACCAATATCGCGCATCTTCTGATATTCGCGGTCTGTAAGAGTAAAGCATGGAGCTACGGTAATTGAGTCGCCGGTGTGAACACCTACAGGATCTACGTTTTCGATTGGGCAAACAACTACGACGTTATCTTTTGCGTCGCGCATAAGCTCAAGCTCAAATTCCTTCCAGCCTTCAATGCCTTCTTCAATAAGCACTTCGTCTGTTGGAGAATAGTGAATGCCGGCTCCTGCAATTCGGTGAAGCTCTTCTTCGTTATGAGCAATACCAGAGCCGAGTCCGCCCATTGTAAAGCTTGGGCGTACTACTACCGGATATCCTAAAGTTTCAACAATTTTGTCTACTTCTTCGATTGAGTGAGCAATAAAGGATTTTGCGCTTTCCGCTCCAGCTTTTTCAACTACTTTTTTGAAAAGCTCACGGTCTTCGCCGCGGTCGATTGCTTCCAAAGAAGCACCAATAAGCTCAACGTTATATTTTTCGAGGATTCCTGCACGACCCAAATCCATTGCAGCGTTAAGCGCAGTTTGACCACCAAGCGTTGGGAGAAGCGCATCCGGACGCTCCTTCGCAATAATTCGCTCCAAAATCGAAGTGTCAATTGGCTCAATATACGTTGCGTCCGCAAGCTCCGGATCGGTCATAATCGTAGCCGGGTTGGAATTAACCAAAATTACGCGAATGCCTTCTTCGCGAAGAACTCGGCAAGCTTGCGTTCCAGAATAATCAAATTCTGCAGCCTGACCAATAACAATCGGGCCTGAACCAATTACCATAACCGACTTAATATCAGTACGTTTTGGCATAGTAAATTTCTCTTTCCGTAAATCTTAAAATCTTACTTGCTTTTTCGAGTATTACTTGCTTTTTCGAGCGTTTTCGCGCATCAATTGCACAAAGCGGTCAAACAGATAGGAAGCGTCGTGCGGGCCTGCTGCAGCTTCCGGATGATATTGCACAGAGAACGCTGGAATATCAAGGCATTGCAAGCCTTCTACAACATTGTCGTTCAAGTCAATATGGGAAACTAGCACGCGACCAAAGTGACCGTTTTCGTAAGGAGATTGAACAGGTCCGTCAAGAGGAGCATCCACTGCGAAGCCGTGATTGTGAGCCGTAACTTCCACTTTTCCGGTTGTAACGTCTTTTACAGGCTGGTTAATACCACGGTGGCCAAACTTTAGCTTGTAAGTGCCAAATCCGAGAGCGCGACCAAGCAACTGGTTTCCAAAGCAGATGCCAAAGAACGGATATCCTGCGTCCAAAACTTTACGCAAAAGCTCAACCTCGCGATTTGCTTGGCCAGGGTCTCCAGGACCATTCGAGAAAAATACGCCGTCTGCGTTAAGAGCCTGCAGCGATTCGAAGCTTATTGAGGAGCTTACAACATGCACGCGGCAGCCGCGCTCAGCCAAACGGTGAGGAGTCATAGATTTAATACCAAAGTCGACTGCTACAACCGTGTAAAGCGAATCTTTTCCTTCAAAATCTCCGCAAGGCTCAATCGTATACGTTTCTTTAGTACTGACTTCATCCGTTAAACGCAAGCCCTGCATTTGAGGAGTCTGCTTAATTTCGTCAACGAAAGAAGCGACGGTACGAAAAGCCCCGGTTGACGAATCAACCAGGGCCTTATTAGAAAAAATGCCGGCACGCATAACGCCTACCGAGCGTAAATGACGTACCAGCTTTCGAGTATCAATACCACTAATGCCAACGATACCTTGCTTTTGTAAATCGTCTTCCAAGGAACCTTCAGCGCGCCAATTGCTAACTACTGGGCTTGGCTCCTTAACCACGTAACCCGCAACCCAAATGCGATTAGATTCAGGATCTTCGTGATTCATTCCCGTATTACCTATGTGTGGGAATGTTTGAACTACGATTTGTTGATCATAACTTGGATCAGTTAATGTTTCTTGATAACCAGTCATGCCCGTGGAGAACACAATCTCAGCGCGCGTAGAACCTTGCGCACCAAAAGGCTTACCAACGTAAACCTGACCATCCTCCAACACCAATACTGCATCATCACTGCCGAATCCGGCAAAGGTGTCGTTGTAATCCACCTTAACCCCCTTATGGCTTTAGGATATTCGTGGCAAGTCTACTCAGATTGGCGGACGGGCGACGCGCCGGCGATAAGTTATTGCGCATCCTGCATTCTTGAGTTCGTCTATGAGTTTTGTAACTGATTTAGTTTTTGGTTTTGACGAGGCTGGAAAAATTGTGTTTGCGTGCGTCCCGTCCTTCGGGCGCTCTGGCTGCTAAAGGCGCTTATTGTGTTCGCCTATCTTTAAAGAATGTAGCTTCTCAGTCCTCTTTTAGCACTGAACACAATTTTTCCAGCCTCTCAACATACTAAACAACAACACAAAACTCATAGACTCGTGCAAAAAGTTACGCAAAGTGCGTGGAATAGCGCAATAACTTACGCTTTGTCTTGTAATTGATAGGAATGTTTAGTGTGGCATAAGCAGAGCATTAGTGCTAGTGTTAGCTAATCAACAGAAATCGATGGAAACAGAGCACAACTGCAAAGCTTATTACTCGGCAGCAGCTTCTTCGGTAGACTCTTCCGTAGCAGCGTCGTCAGTAGAAGCTTCGCCATTAAACTTTGCTAAGCAAGCGTCTTTATCTGCCATAATCGCGCTCAAAAGACCGTGAATAAACGCAATAGCTTCCTCATCGCTATACATTTTTGCGAGCGCAATCGCCTCGTCAATCGCAACCTTGTCTGGAATTTCCTCGTTAAGAAGCATTTCCCACACCGCAATGCGCAAAATATTGCGGTCAATAACTGCCATTCTGCCAACTTTCCAGCCGGTTGAATAACGGTTAAGCGTCTTGTCGATTCTGTTGCGTCGCTCTCCTACGCCTCGAACAATCTCAATAGCGTACTCTGGAAGCGGAGTTTGAGCGCCAGGCTCTTTAACGCGCTCCTCTAGCAAAGAAAGAATAGGCTGATTCTTTTCATCCGCCTCATAAAGCGTATTCAAAGCCCTCTTACGAGCAGTGGAACGTGCCATAATAGCGCCCTTCTGTGTAACGTATAAAAATTACTTAATAAAGTTGTATTAAAAATTACGCGACCCAGCAACGAATAATCGCCACCGGGTCACACTATAAAAATTATTTAGAAATAAATAGCTAATTTAATTAGATAACTAATTTTTTAATTAGATAATTAATTCTTTAGTTTTCGCGACCAAGGTAAGAGCCGTCACGAGTGTCGACCTTCACCTTTTCGCCTTCACCCACGAAGAGTGGAACCTGGATTTCAGCACCGGTTTCCACGGTTGCAGGCTTAGTGCCAGCGTTAGAACGGTTGCCTTGCAAGCCTGGCTCAGTGTGCGTAATGGTCAAAATTACGGAAGCTGGAAGCTCAACGCTCAAAGGAGTGCCGTCATGGAAGCTTACGATGCAGTCGGTGCCTTCAAGCAAATACTTGCTCTGCTCACCAACCAAAACCTTAGGAATATAAACCTGGTCGTAAGTGGTCATGTCCATGAATACAAAGTTGTCGCCATCTTCGTAGGAGTATTGCAAGGTACGATTATCAACGGTCTCGAACTCCATCTTCATGCCGGCGTTAAAAGTCTTGTCGACAATCTTGCCCGAGAGCACGTTCTTGATGGTGGTACGCACGAATGCAGGACCCTTGCCTGGCTTCACATGCTGGAATTTAACGACGGTCCAAAGCTGACCATCAAGGTTCAAAACCGAACCATTCTTAATATCATTGGTAGTCTGTGCCACGAGTTACCCGTTTCTTTCGCTAATAAAGCTGCAATTTTAGCAGCTTAAGAAATAAACCTTGCTTATTATGCCACAAAGCGTCAACTAATTAAAATAACAACTAAAATAACAACCGCATTTAACGCAATTATTTGTTACTCTGATCGTTTTGTTCCGAAGACTCTGAGTTTTGACTACGACCCATTGGAATATAGCCACCTTGATCATCCTTAGGATGTGGAGCATCAAAAGGATACCCATTGCCATCTCTACTTAAAAATCTATCGCTCACTTTTTTAATTCTATCTTCGCACTTGCTTATAACAGCTTTTATTTTTTGATAAGCTTGCTTTAACTCTTGATAATTATTGCTGCTTTTAGCAAGAGCATTGCCAGCATCATTAATAGCATTTTCTAGACTTTTAGAAGCAGCAGCTAAAATAGGCAAATTTTTCGCTTTTTCTACAAGTTCTCTAGCTTTTTTAACAAGATTTAATAATTGATCACCAAAAGCAGTTCTGCTAGTTTTTAGTAAATTCTTTGCATGCGTTTTAACAGAATTAGCATCTTTACGCAAAGCATCCAATTTGTCTGAAAGCTTATTTTCAACTGTTGTAGAATCGTAAGAATCCGCGCCAAGTGGGCATACTGGAATATCATCATTTAAGTCATCATTAGCATAGCTTAGAGAAGATTCAAAATCATCTGCAGCGTCTTTAGTGGCATCAAAATCTTCATCAAAATCAGCAGCTTTTATATTAGAAGCATCTTTAACATCTTGACTTGATACAATTTTTTTAAGCTCTTCTTTAGCATCGATTACTTTTTTGCGCAATTGAATGCAAATTTTAGAAGGCTCACTTGCTTTTAGATTAGGCTTAGAGTTATTAGCAAATAATGCAAACCATAATCCAGCAACAACTCCGATTGATATAAGAGATACACAAACAATAACAGCAATATCCTTTTTATCGCTTAACAAGGAGTTGTTTGAATCATCATTAGAAGATCCAAAAATATTTTCTTGCTCATACTGAGCAGGATTATTAAAAGAATCCAAATCGCTAGTATCTTGATATCGATTATCATTGCCTTCCATGTTATAGAGATTATTACAATCTTTTGATATTTTTCAATCACATATAAAAGCATCATTACAAAACATTAATTTATAATTATTTTTACAAAAAAAGAACATAAACTAACATAACTTCCTTTTTTGTTTACATGCGTCTATATAATGAACACGTTCGAACAAAAACGAACATACACATGATTTAACCCAGAAGGAAAACCATGAAGAAACATATATTCGCATCTTGCGCATGCGCAGCAATGATTTGCTCATTAATACCAGTTCATCAAGCCATTGCTAGCGAAGAATTAAACACAGGGTTAACGCAGCAAAAAGAATCTGTTGCGACTAATCCAGAAAACAAAGAAAACAAAGAAAACACACTAAACACTTGGCATGAAGCAAAATATCAGGGATTCTTTGATCCAACTCCTACTGGGCTAAAGTGGAAGTTTGACGAATCCACCAATACTCTTGAAATATCAAAAATTAACGGAACAGATTTTGCATCCAACTCAATTGAAAAGATAATTTCATCTAATAAAAATAATCCAGATGGCGTAAATTTTGATACATCTAAAGTCAAAGTCATAAATATTGTTCAATCAGGCGATCAAACTGAAAATGCTGGAAAAATACAACTCGGCAATGGCGCTAGCAATCTATTTTCAAACTTTGCAAATCTAGAAACAATAAACAATTTGGATTTATTTGACACTTCTAATGTAGAAGATATGTCTGGAATGTTTTCTTCAACTCCTAAGCTAAAAAACATTAATGGAACTAAAGACTGGGATACAAGCCGCGTAACAGATATGAGCAGCCTGTTTGAAGATAGCGGAATAATCAGCATAAATCCAATATCTAACTGGGACGTTAGCAACGTTGAAAACATGCAGCTAATGTTTAGAAACACAAAAAATTTGCACACAGTTCACGGATTAGACGAAAAGTGGAACACTAACAACGTTACCGACATGACTAGCATGTTCGAAGGTAGCGCAATCGAATCTGCAGACGGCATTAGAAACTTTAAAACGCGCAATGTTCATCATATGAACAACATGTTCTACCAAGCACATAACCTTTCAAACGTTAAGGGAATTACTTGGGACAACACCTACTGCGATGAAGCAACTGGAATGTTTGAAGAAAGTGGATTAACAACTACCGAAGGCCTAGAAGTGTTTACAAACAACAATCTTTCTTCAATGGGAAGAATGTTTATGAACGCCAACAAGCTAGAAGACATTAAAGCGCTTGAAAACTGGGATATTAGCAATACTAACGACATTGGCAGAATGTTTACTGGAACAACCGCGCTTAAAGAAGCTAATCTTGGAAAATGGAAAACTTCTTATGTTGGAAATATTGTTGGTCTTTTTGAAAACAGTGGCGTTAAAAAGATAACTGGCTTAGAAAATTGGGATACAAAAAACATTTGGAATATGGGAAAAGTATTTTCAAATACTCTTAATTTAATGCAAATACCGGGAATCGAAAAATGGAACACTTCTAGCGCAACAGATATGAACGATATGTTTGCAAACTCTTCTATAACTTCGCTAGATATTTCTAAGTGGGATTTAACGCAAGCTCTTAATATTCAAACTGGTTCATTAAACCAAGGTGTTAAAAACATGTTTGGCGGCAGCAAAATCGATGATATTACTATTCAATCTGGAGTTGACCTTAAGCAAACAAATCTTTCGGCACTTACTGACATTTGGAAAGAAGCAAGCGCACAAGGTGGAAATCTTCGTATTAAAAAAGGTGGATTCTCAAATAGTGCAGAAGAATTAATAAAAAATAACGCAAAATCAAGCGATAATAAGGCTCCTAGAAGATTCTTACGCGGATACTTTATGGCCGCAATAGAGCACGGTGATGCTAGTATTAGTTGCTTGGTTAATACAAATGGAAAGAATAATTTTGTTGATGCAATTGTTAATTGCCAAGATGCAGACAACAAAATAGTTGACTTCCATAATCTAGATACAAACGCAGCAAATACAACTTTAGCTGCAATGCTCGGATTAAAAGATGAAGTGATTACAGATTGGAATAATGGCAACTCTGTTTTTAACACAGATTTAAGCAATCTTGATTTCAGTAAAGATTTTAATTTGACTGTTAAAACAACTGTTAAAACTCAAAGTACTCAAACGGAAAATTCAAACGTTGTTGAGCCTAGTGCAGATGAATCTTTGGGCTCTGATTTGGATTCTGACTCGAATTCTAATTCGGATTCTAATTCGGATTCTAATTCGGATTCTGATTCTGATTACAGTTTGCTCAAGTTATATAGACTATTAGCTTCGTTCAATCAAAATGACTATAACTATAGCCGTTATTATCAAGCTAGCGCTGCTGCAAAAGCATATTCTGCAGAACCATCTAAAATTGCGGAAGCTAAGACTGCAGAAACTAAGACTGCAGAATCAGCTCAATCGCAACAAGAAAATCAAGATACTTCTTACAAAGCAGAAATCACCAAAAAAACTGCAACAAATAAGAAGCATACCGAGCCAAGCAGCAAATCGAGCAGCAATAAGGCTGATTCCAAAGATTTGCAAAGCAATGATTCTAAAGAAAACAATTCTAAAGATGATGATTCAAGTAAAATCGTAAATAAAAAGAAGGGCGCACTAAAAAATAATAACTCTATCGCAAAATCAGCCTCTTCAAACAAGAATACGAATGTATTAGCGATTGCTATATTAGTTGTATTTGGTTCTACAATTTCTGGAATTGTGACCTTTGTTTTAAAGAAAAACTAAAACATTTGCAATAATCTTCCGCAAAATGTTGTTCTACACGACACGTTTTACAACATTTTGCGGAAAACTCTAAGATTTTTAGATATTTATTAAGCGCCATATTGAAGAAGATATTTAGCAGCGCGCGAAGCTAATTCCTCACTCATTACAGGATTTCCGTCGTCGCCTTTAATACGCTCAGCTGCGGCGAAAATTTCGCGCACGTTTGCAATCGGCAAAACTGGGAATCCGAATTCTTTCTCTACTGCTTTTACTGCTGAAAGCTCGCTGTCTTTTGTGCGCTCCATTCTATCTACTGCCAAAATCAAGCCAACGACTTCCACCTTTGCTTCCGCTTTAAGCTTCGGCAAAGTTTCGCGAACTGCAGTTCCAGCAGTCATCACATCGTCAACAAGCAGAACTTTCATGCCGTCTTTTAACGGTTTTCCAACCATAATTCCGCCGTCGCCGTGATCTTTACGCTCTTTGCGGTCGAAAGTAAAGCCGACTGGCATATTGTGATTATTTGTTAAAGCCATTGCTGTAGAAACTGCCAGCGGAATGCCCTTATAAGCAGGGCCGAAAACAGTGTCGATATTTTTCGGAAGTTTGCCGTCTTCGATTCCTGCAATTACGCGCTGAGCGTAGTATGCGCCTAGATTTGCGATTTTCATGCCGTCGTCAAAAGCGCCCGCGTTAATAAAATAAGGCGATTTACGACCAGATTTTAGCGTAAAGTCACCGAATTTAAGCGCGCCTGAATCGAGCAAAAACTTTGTAAAACGCTCGTCTAATTCTGCCATAATTAGCTCTCTTTCTTAAAATATTTTTTAAATACTTTCTAAATACGCTTACTTTCTTAATTTCAGCGCCAAGTTTTGCCTTCAGCAAGCAAAGACGCAAGCTTTGGACGCGAATCAAGCAAATTATCAAGCTCGCGAGCAATGCGAATCGGAGCAGTAGGGTCCACCAAAGCGGCAGCACCAACTTCTACAGCATTCGCTCCAGCATACAAGTATTCCAAAGCTTTTTCGCCAGAATCAATGCCACCAATGCCAATAATTGGAATATCTGGCATAGCTTGGCGAACTCGCCACACGAATCCAAGTCCAATTGGGAAAATAGCCGGACCGGAAACGCCGCCCGTGCGGTTTGCAATAATCGGCTCGCCGGTTCGAATATCAATTCGCAAACCAACAAGCGTGTTAATCATGCTTAAAGCGTCTGCTCCAGCATCAACCGCAGCTTTACAAATCGACACAATATCCGTCACGTTTGGCGTCATTTTTACAATCATCGGCTTATCTGTCATTGCGCGAAGACGCGTAATTAAGCGGTGCAATGCAACCGGATCCGTACCAACGCTCATTCCGCCGTGAGTTACGTTCGGGCAACTAACGTTAATTTCAAGCATGTCGGCCGCAGAATCAGCGAGCTTTTCCACAACTTGCGCATAATCGTCGTCGCTGTGTCCAGCAACATTAGTAATAACAAGCGCTCCCATGGATTTTAGTTTTGGCAACTCGTCAATAAGATAATGGTCAACTCCCGGATTTTGCAAGCCGACTGCGTTTACCATTCCAGAAGGAGATTCTGCAGTGCGCGGAGAAGGATTTCCTTCCCAAGGAACTGGAGAAACGCCTTTAGTGCAGATTGCGCCAAGTTGACTCACGTCGTAAAAGCGCCTGCATGCTGCGAGTTGGAAGGTTCCGGAAGCTGTACCAACCATGTTCTTCCACTTAACGCCCGCAACTTGAGTTGGATGCTTCCACACATGGCTTGTGTCAAAGCCTAAAGTTTCAGCGGAATTTGTTGCAGAATTTACGCTATTTTCGGAATTATTTTCGGCATTTACGCTATTTACAGAATTATTTACAGAACTCATGATTTTACTCCCAACCCAAACGATTCGCATCAAAAACAGGACCGTCGTTGCAAACTTTCAGCCTGCCTTCCAAAGTGTCAACCACGCAAGCAACGCAAGTTCCATAACCGCATCCCATACGCGCCTCAAGACTCAGCTGGCATTTAACGCCGCGCTCATGCGCCCAGTGAGCCACAGCTTTCATCATTGGCAATGGTCCGCAAGACAAAATAACCGTTGGCAAATCGTCGTCGAAATCAAAATGCTTAACTTTTTCAAGTTCGTCAAGAAGCGTAATAACAGTTCCTTCAGCATTCGTAATACTGTGCACGTCTGAAATATATTCCTTCATTAAGTCGTCTGCAAAACGCTTACTACGGTAGCCAAGAACTGCCGTTACGCTAGAATCCTTGCGCGCACCCAAAGCCTGAGCTGCGAACATTAAAGGCGGCACACCCAATCCGCCACTAACTAGCACGTAATGCGCAGGAGAATCAATATTAAAGCCCAATCCCAAAGGACCTAATGCGTCAACTTTATCTCCAGAGCGAAGATGCGAAAAAACTTCCGTACCCTTGCCAACAACCGCAAAAATAAGCGTAAAAGTATCTCCATCAACGCTTGCAACTCCAAAAGGACGCGGAAGCATAGCAGTTGGGTCAGGGGAATACAAGTTCACAAACTGCGCAGGAGTAGCTTTCTTCGCAATCTCCGCATCCCGCAAAGTCAAACGATACACGCCTTCGTCAAGCTGCTCGTTATTAAGCACTTCTACAGACCTGCGCCCCCAAAGACGCGAATATTTTGCGCTTTTACTTTCATCCTCACAAGTTGAACCGGAAGAGTCAAAAGCGTCTTCACGTAACGTAACTATGGCGTTTCCATAGGCTTTTCGCGTTGGAATAAACATGCCATCACTCATGTGGTTTCCCCTACCCTTGTATGTGTTTTGTACCGTTGCGTTTTATTTTTAAGTTTTAATTATATTTTTAGTTATATTTATTTTAGTTATACATTCTAGCGATACACCGCAGTCCGCAAGTCGTCGCGCATATTTCTAGCAGCAACAGCTGCAGATTCGCACACAATATCAAGAATATTATCAAGAGACATATTTCCTTGATTTTTAGCGTAATCTTCAGACTTTTTCCACGCGCCAATAATACCGCGAGAAGAGTTTACAATAGCACCATCACCGTTTGCATCAAACATTCCAGCAACATCTTGAGCCGTGCCACCTTGAGCGCCGTAGCCTGGAACTAGGAAGAAAGTGTGCGGCATAATCTCGCGCAAACGCTTTCCTTCTTCCGGATGCGTAGCGCCCACAACAGCACCAACCTTGGAATAACCGTGCTTACCAATGCTTGAAGTACCCCAGTTTTCAATCAAATCCGCCATATGCTCATACACTGGCTTTCCGTCTTGCAAAATAAGCTCCTGAAGCTCCTTGCTAGAAGGATTCGAAGTGCGAAGCAGCACAAAAATGCTTTTATTATGCGAAACTGCTTCATCAATAAAAGGCTTCACACCATCCGAACCCATATAAGGGTTTACTGTAAGCGAATCTTCATGCCAAACGTCCAGATTTTTAGAGCTTTTTAGAAGATTTTTAATAGATTGAGGCAGTACGTTACCAGTAGCATTTTCGTCTTCAAAATATGCAGAAAGGTTAGCAAAACCGCTTAAATGAGCCGCATATTGACCAGCTGTAGAGCCAATATCTCCGCGCTTTGCGTCTCCTATTACGATTAGTCCACGCGATTTTGCGTATTCGCAAGTCATTGCGTACGTGTCCATTCCGGCAGAACCTAGCGCTTCATACATTGCTATTTGTGGCTTTACAGCAGGCACAAAATCCGCAACCGCGTCAATAATCGCACGATTAAACTCAAAATAAGCCGTAGCTAAAAGCGTTGGCAGCGCTTCTTCGCCTTCTACTTCTTGCAAAACTTCGTCTGCAAGAGCGCTAATAACTTCCGCAGGAACAATACCAGGTTTAGGGTCCAATCCCACAACGCTAGGATTTTGCTTTGCTGCAATCGCATCAATTAATTCATCCATTTACTACCAACCTAAATTATTTATTTCAATCACATTATTGAAAAAACTTCAATCACAGTCTTGAGAACGCAATTTCCGAACCAATAATCGTCGCAACCGGCCTGCCTGTAAGCTTCCAGCCGTCAAAAGGAGTGTTTCGAGCTTTAGAATGGAAGGAATTTGCGTCAACCACCCACTTTTCTCGCATATTAATCAGCACTAAATCAACGTTTTCAGGATGCTCAGTAATATTTAAGCGCAAAGTTCGCTTGTTTGCGCAGCGTGAAGAAACGTTAAGCAAAGCCGCAATATCCGTAGGTCTTCTGCTCATTAATTGCATTGGATTTACTGCCATTAATTCGATTAAATGCTTGTCATCCGTGTATCCTGCATCAACCAAAACTTTGCGGCACACGCCGTACGCGCATTCAAGCCCAATAATTCCGTTAGGAGTTTCTGCAAAATCGCCCGATTTTTCTTCCGCCGTGTGAGGCGCATGATCTGTTGCAATCATGTCGATTGTGCCGTCTGCAATAGCAGCGAGAGTTGCTTGACGATCTGCTTTAGAACGAAGCGGCGGATTCATTTTTGCCATTGAACCGTACTTCAGCACATCCTCGTCGCACAAAGCCAGGTAGTGCGGAGCTGTTTCGCAAGTAATTGGCAATCCCTCTTTTTTCGCTTTACGAATCGCTTCAAAAGCTGCCGCCGTGCTCACATGCTGAAAATGCACGTGCACCCCAGTTTCGCGGGAAGCGTCAATATCTCGCTGAACTATTGCAAGCTCTGTTGAAGCTGGGATTCCGCCAACGCCAAGCATTTTTGCAACCGGCCCATCGTTTACTGCTCCCGTATCATGATGCTCACAATGCTCAACAAAAGGCAAACCAGTTTTCTTCGCCATAGCTAAAACATCTCGCAAAATCGGTTCAGGAACTGCAGCACCGTCGTCGCTTATGGCGGTAATAGGATGCTTTTTCATAGGAGAAGTTTTTTCGGCGTCGCTAATTCCTGCAACATACTTTTCCCAAAGCTCAATATTGCTTGGTTTTAAGCCTTTACGACCCAAAGATGCGCACACGCTTAAATCGTAGCGAACCGGTAATTTTACGCCGTAAATGCAGCCGTAACGCTGCAAATAGTCAACTACGTTTTCTACATCAAAAGGAGCATCTTCCCAAGGCTCGCAGTCAAGAGCAGGAACAGTATTCGGCATAATCAAAACTTGCGTATAGCCGCCTGCCGCCGCAGAATCTGCGCCGGTCATCATGGTTTCTTTTTCAGTTTGACCAGGATCCCTAAAATGCACGTGCGGATCAGCAAAACCAGGAGCAACAACCAAGTCGCTTGCATCAATATCACCAGAAATGCGCGCATTGCCTTCTATAAGCGCATCCTGACGAACGCCATCAACAATAAGATCAATTCGCTCGCCAGTATCCCACACGGAGATATTGCGCAAAGTTAATGTGCCAGCTTCGTTCATATCACTCCCGTTTTGCCTAAGTTTTCGTAAGTTTTCGTAAATTTTGCGTAAGTTTTCGTAAATTTTACTTATTTTCTGCTTCTTCGTCACAATACATGCAGCGATACTCATGCCTTACGGAATCAGCCTTGTAGAACTTGCGTTTAAGAGTTAGCTCACTGTTTGTTATGCAGCGAGGATTCGGGCAAGTAAGAGTTTCAGGCGCATTCTCGTCGGTTGTGTGCACGCGAGGATCTGCCAAGGAAATTCCGTGCGCGTCAACCGATTGCAGCTCGTCTTCTGTAACGTTCACAAAATCGGTTGGCTCGTAGCCGCAAAGCTCGTCGCCAAGAACGGAACTTTCCAAAGCCATGCGCATAAGCATACCGTTTTTAACCTGCTCAAAGTATGCTGCGCGCGGGTCGTTATCAACATCAACAGCAATCTCGTTAATTCGAGGAAGCGGATGCAGCACAGGCATATGCGACTTAGCTTTCTGCAATTTTTCTTCCGTCAAAATATACGTGTCGCGAAGTCGCAAGTATTGCTCGCGATCCGTAAAACGCTCTTCTTGCACGCGAGTCATGTAAAGCACGTCCAAGTTGCCAATTACTTCCATCAAGTCGCGAGTTTCTTCGTAAGAGCACGATTCGGTTGCGTTTATGCGATCAATAACATATTGCGGAGTTTTAAGCTCATCAGGACTAATTAGCACAAAATGAACGTTTCCAAAGCGGCATAAAGTTTCAATAAGCGAGTGAACTGTACGACCATATGTTAAGTCGCCGCACAAGCCGACAGTGAGATTATTGAGTCGACCAAAACGAGCAAGAATAGTTGCCAAGTCTGCAAGAGTTTGCGTAGGATGCATGTGTCCGCCGTCGCCCGCGTTAATAATAGGCGTGCTCACAGCTTGCGTTGCAACAAAAGCAGCACCCTCCTTTGGGTGACGCATAGCGACTACGTCAACGTAGTTAGAAACGACTTTCAAAGTATCGTTTACAGTTTCACCTTTACTTGCGCTGGAAAGTTGCGCGCCTGCAAAACCGATTACTTTTCCGCCTAAACGCAGCATTGCGGTTTCGAAGCTTAAACGAGTGCGCGTGCTCGGCTCATAAAAAAGAGTGGCCAACACTCTGCCATCGCAAGTGTGAGCCACTTCTTTACGGTGCGAATCAATGTATCGCGCTTTGTCTAAAAGCATTCGTATTTGCGCAGTTGAAATATCATCTAATGTAACAACACTTTTACCGGCAAGAGAATTTGCAATCGTGCTGCAAGAAAAAGTCTGATGCAAAGAATTAGAAGAACTAGATGAATTAGAAGAACTAGAGGCGTTCATTGCGTTCGTCATAAATATCGCTTACCTTTCGTCAGTTGGCAAGACGGCCGCAATCACACGCGACCTACACAATTTTACTGATTAGCGTTGACGAATCCCACATCCGGAGTGGCGACATACTAGCATTAACTACAGCAAAAATTAGCGAGCGTAGAAAAGACGAGACATGATTTCTCGGCACTGACGCATGGTTGCTAAAAGATCGTTTTCAAAAACGCGGCCCTGATTCGGCTCGTAGCCAAGGTAAGTGGCGATTCCGCCCAAAGAATACGAGTCTGTTGGAATCACATCCGCGCGAGACATTGACCCAGACCACAGGAAGTTCGCGTTGCGCACTGCAGAACACATATGCCAGCAGCGCTCCAAAATTTGAGCATCCTCATTCTCAATCAAATGCTCAGATTGTAAAGCTTTCAAAGCTTGCATTGTGCCGACCACGCGCAAAGACTCGTAAGTGCCAGCGTATTGCAATTGCAAAAGCTGAACAGTCCACTCAACGTCGCTTAAACCGCCGCGGCCAAGCTTCAAATGCCTGTCCCTACTAACTCCCCTAGGCAAACGCTCAGCTTCCATACGCGCTTTAAGCTTACGAATTTCAGCAAGCTGAGATTCACTAAGAGGATTTTTGGCGTAACGCAAATCGTTCACAACGCCATCAAGTAGCGCATCAGCCAACTCTTTTGAACCTGCAGCAAAACGTGCTCGAAGCAAAGCTTGATGCTCCCAAGTACTAGCCCATTGACGATAATACTTTTCACAAGACTCCAGCGAACGAACAAGCGGACCGTCTTTTCCTTCCGGACGCAAATCCAAATCAACCATGATTTTCGGCTCAAGAGTAAGAGAACCTTGCAAAATATTTCGCAAAATATCTACAGTTGTTTGCGCAAAACGGTGAGCTGCTTCTAAATCGCAATCTTCACCAACCGGCTTGTAAACTACCATTATGTCTGCATCCGAACAGAAGTTTACTTCCCTACCGCCGTAGCGGCCAAGAGCAATAATCGCAATTTCTGCTTGAGGAGCGGTAAAATTCATGCGCAAAGCAGCCTCGCGCATAGACCAGCACAAAGCCGCGTCTAAAACAGCGTCAAAAACATCGCTCATAGCGCGCATAGAAGTATCGTCATCAATAAGACCACACATCCAAGCTAAAGCAACGCGCTCAATTTCCTGACGGCGAAGAGCGCGCAAAGACTGCGCAAAATCCGCAATATTACTAGCATAACGAGCAACCATTGCGCTAGTTTGCATGTCGAGACTTGCTCTATCTCGCGCAGATAGCACCTCATCGTCGCCAAGCCAAGTAATAGACTGCATAGACTGCATCATGGCGTCACCAAGATAGCGCGAATCTGCCAAAACGTGGCAAAGACGCTGAGCCGCGGAAGGAGAATCACGCAAAAAACCAAGATACGTATTCTTACCGCCAAAACGCTCCGCAAGACGCCGCCACGCAAGCAAACCCATATCCGGATTCTGGCCGTCACCAAGCCACTTCAACACCGCTGGAAGAAGAATTCTATGAATTTTAGCAGCCCTAGAAAGCCCTTCTGTAAGCGCTTCAACATGCAATTGTGCAGCTGCAGCATCCGCAAAACCAATAGAAGCAAAGCGCGCACGAGCAGCTTCCGGCGAAAGCACAATAGGATCTGCATCCGTTTGAGCATTAATCGGAAGCATAGGACGATAGTAAATATCCTTATGCAAATTGCGGATTTCGCGGCGAGCTTTATCAAAACGCTCAACCAACTCTTCCGGCCGCAGCCGCACAGCACGCGCAAGACGACGAATCTGATCATTATTATTAAGCTGCTCGGTAGAAATTGTGCGCGCACGATCCAAACCGCCGTTTCCTTGCGCACCCAAATCAGGGAATAAATGCGTGCGATGCATGTTCCACATTTGTTGACGATGCTCAAGAACACGCTCAAAACGGTAGTGTTCCGCCAAAAGCGCTGCCTGAGACCTAGAAACGTATCCGCCTTGAGCCAACGCCTGCAAAGCAGAAATAGTATCCCTTACTCGAAGCGACTCATCCTCACTTCCGTGCACAAGTTGCAGCATTTGCACAGTAAACTCAACGTCTCGCAAACCACCGCGTCCAAGCTTCATGTCTAAATCGCGCTGCGAAGATGGAATAAGCGACTCCACACGCTGACGCATATGCTGACAGTCTGCCACAAAATGCTCGCGGTGAGAAGCCTTCCAAATAAGAGGCTCAACCATAGCACGGTAAGCTTTTCCAAGATCCGCATCACCCGCAGCAGGACGCGACTTCAAAAGCGCTTGAAACTCCCAGCTACTCGCCCACTTTTCGTAATATTCACGGTGAGATTCAAGACTTCGAACAAGAGGACCATCCTTACCTTCCGGTCGAAGCGCAGTATCAATCTGCCAAAGAGGCGGCTCCAAAGAGCCAACAACTGTTGACTGACACACTTTTTGTAAAACCATCGCAATAGACGCGCCAACGCGCAAAGCAGCATCCTGATTCTGCTTGTTTCCGGAATCTGCAGGCTCAACAACATAAATCAAATCAATATCGGAAACGTAATTAATTTCTTGCGCACCAAGCTTACCCATAGCAATAATCGCAAACCTACACGCGGAGGAACCAGTAACCTGTCCGCGAGCAATCGCTAAAGCAGCCTCCAAAACAGCATCCGCCGAGTCGGAAAGCTTACGGCTAATATCCGGCTGCACTTCAACAGGGTCAGCGCTCGCTAAATCAGCCGCCATAATTGCAGCAACATGCTCACGATAGCGCGCACGAAGAGCAGAAACAGCTTGAGCAAAGCCAAGAGAAGTCAAGTAAATTGTGTTAGAAGCATCATTTGCCGAAGAAACCACAGTAGCCTTGTAAGCCTGAATTGCGCAAAGCAGATCAGCGCAACGCTCATCTAAAGTCATTGAAAACAGATGATTAGGATCATATGAAGCCGCTTTAATAAGATCCGGATGCGTGCGCATAAACATTCCCATAGCGCTAGAAGCACCAAGCACCTGCATAAGCGAAGCAAGCGGACAATTCATAGACGATATTGTAGACATTGAAGCAATATCAGCAATAGTTTGCGGCTGCGCCTGCATAATATTTTGAAGCGCAACTAAAGAAGCATCCGGATCTGCGCAGCGACTTACGCATTCAAGAAATTGCTGCAGACTAACAGCATGATTCATGCAATTTTCGCAAATATTTACGATAGTTTCGCGCGCAAAATCCGGGCGAGCAAAGCCAGCTCTAATAAGACTTCTGGAAGTGAGTGCGGAAGAGTTTGCGCTGCTTTCGTTTAAGTTGGTTTCAGCAGTTGCACTATCTGTTCTATTCGCACTTTCCATACCGCAACTCTACACTGTGGTGGCGTACAAAAATCCCTCGCGGATTATCGAAAGATAAATCGCGAGGGATTAGTTAGTTACGCTAGCTAGTTACGCTAGTTACGCTAGAGCTTACTCGTTAGAATGCTTGCGACGGCGAGAAGCCACGCCTGCAGCACCAAGACCTGCGAAGATTGCAGCAAATCCTGCAAACAAGCCAGTTGCAGCACCAGTCTTAGCAATCTTATGGCCAGATGCGCCACTCAAACTATTAAGCAACGCAGCCTTAGCCGCCTGAAGCTTCCTCAAAGCCGCATCAACCTGAGCCTGGGTAGCATTAGGATCGTTAAGCACGCTCTTAGCCTCAGCCAAAGCCTGCCTGTAAGCCACAGCCTGAGCAGTATTAGCATTAGTTTCCACAGCATTGTTAACTTCGATTTGCAAAGCAGTCTTATCTACCAAAGCACCATAAGACTCATGGCCGTTTACAAAACCGTAGCCATTCCAATCTCCAGTACCATTGCCAGAGCCGCCGAAGTGACTCAAGAAGTCAAGAATACGCTTCTTAGCATCTTTAAGCTTCTTCAAAGCCGCATCAACCTCGGCCTGCGTAGCATTAGGATCTGCAAGCACGCGACGAGCCTCAGCCAAAGCATTCTCATACGCTTCAATATCAGCCTTATTGCCAATAATGAAGTACGGCGACTTACGGAAGTCAGCATCGCCGTCAGCCTCGGACTGAAGCTTAGACTTATCCGTGCTATTTCCAGCCTTAAGCTTAGCCTTAGCATCCTGAAGACGCTTCAAAGCCGCATCAACCTCAGCCTGAGTTGCGTTAGGATCTGCAAGCACAGAATTAGCTTCGTCAAGCGCGTTCTTGTACTCGTCAAGAGCCTGCTTAGACGCATCATCACCCTTAGCTTGAGCATTCTGATACTCAGGAGACTTAGTGAAGTCATCACCAGCCTCTTGGCGCAAATCATACTTGACCGTGCTGTATTTGTCTTCAATCTTCTTCTTGGCGTCTTGGAGAGCCTTTAGAGCAGCGTCGAGCTGCTGCTGAGTTGGGACGCCAGTTGCACCATCCTTTGGCTTGCCAGTAGTGCGGTCGAACTTCTCAAGCATATCCTTGGCAGCCTTGAGCTTATCGTTGTAGTCCTTAAGAGCTTGCTTAGATGCGTCATCACCCTTAGCAGTCGCGTTCTTGAACGCAGGAGTGTTCTCGAATACGTCTGTGTTGGTGTCAGTATCGTCGCCGTCCTTAGACTTATCAACTTCGTCATACAGGTCCTTCGGGCTGGTGATGTAGTTCTTAGTAATCTTATCCTTAATTTCCTTCAGATTATTAAGAGCCTCGTCAACTTCTTGCTGAGTTGGGATGTCGGTTGCATCAGACTTTGGTTTACCGTTATCATCGAACTTTTTAAGCAAAGTCCTAGCTTTCTTCAACGCTTTCTTATAAGCATCGACATCAGCATTATCCGACTTGCCATCATCAGCTTTTTTAGCATCAGCATTCTTGAACTCTGGAGTATTTTCGAAGTCATTGTCACCAACGGAAGTTGCACCATCAGCAGTAGACTTCGCAGCCTCATCCTTCAAATCGCTAGCATTAGTTGCAAAGGCATCATCGATGTCCTTCTTAGCTTTCTTCAAAGCTGCAAGAGCCTCATCAACCTGCTTCTGAGTTGGCTTTTTATCTGGATCGGCGTTAGGGTCGGTACTATTTACCTGAGCAATCAAGTCTTGAGCAGCTTTCAGCTTTTCGTTGTAGGCTTCTAGCTTCTTGGTTGCGGAAGTATCCGAAGTCTTATCTTCCTCTGCATCGGCCTTCGCGAGCGCGTTCTTGTATGGCACAGACGCTTCAAACGGAGGAGTTACAGGCTTGCCGTCTTGATCCTTATCGCCAACCTCGTTCTTAAGCTTGTCTGCGTTAGTCTTGTAGCCATTTGTGACTTTGTCCATAGCCTTTTGCAAAGTCTGAAGCGCTTCATCAACTTCCTTCTGAGTTGGGATTCTGCCTCCCGCTGGTCCCTCCTGCTTTGGCTTGCCGTTATCGTCGAATGCCTGAAGAATCTCGATGGCCTTCTTCAAAGCGCTGTCGTTAGTGCTCTCATCCAAAGCTTCAACGGCAGTCTTAGCCGCGCTCTTCTTTTCTGCATCTGCATTCTGATCATCCTTAAGAGCCACAGCATTCTTATACTCAGGCGTCTTCTTAAAGGCGTCATTTGCAAAGTCTTTAGCATCCTTAAGCGCAGCTGCATCGGTCTTGTAGTTGTCGGTAATTTGCTTCTTGGCTGCTTTAAGAGCGTCAAGCGCATCGTTAATCTGCTGCTGCGTTGGACGCTCGCTGTTCTTCTTGCCTGCCTCCGTAGCAGCCTTTACAAGCTCACGAGCTTTCTTGAGAGCATCCTTGTAGGCTTTAACATCCCCCTTGGCGTCTTCGCTCGTATCTGCGTCGGCGTTCTTGAACTCCGACGTATTCTCGAATTCAGTACCAGCTGCGGTTGAACCGTCAGCAGTAGACTTCGCTGCCTCATCCTTAAGAGCTTCGGCATTCGTCTTGTAATCATCAAGCTTGGTACGTGCTTCATCGAGAGCCTTAAGTGCAGCGTTGACTTCTGCTTGCGTTGGCTTTGCGTCTTGTGGCGTATCTGCACTGTCATGCTTCTTCAAAAGCTCTTGAGCTTCGGCCAATGCCTTGTCATATGCCTTCTTAGCTTCTGCCGCCTGCTTGTTCTTCTCGGTATCTTCAACTAACTTAGTTGCGTCATTTGGATCTGCCTTCATGAAGTGAGGATCAGACGCATTGCGGTATGCGTCGGATGTAACAGTACCTTCGGTAGCAGGCGTGTCACCCTGCTTCTCTTTACCGTGCTTTTCGGCGCTTTCCTTGAGCTTGTCAACATTAGTCTTGTAGGCATCAAGAGCCTTGCGTGCTTCATCAAGCTTCTTCTTAGCAGCATCTACCTTTTCCTGCGTAGCCGTTGGATCTTTCAACAAATCCTTAGCTTCATTAAGAGCTTTACCATAATCACCGGCAGCCTTACGCGCAGCATCGTTCTTGGTTTTATCCGGTCCCGAACCATCATCCTTCTGGTAATTTTGCTGCGAGGCGTTCTTAAACGCAGGGCTTGGATGCGTGGTTGCGTCCTCGTTAATCGACTCAATCAGCTCGTCGGTCTTAGTCTTAAACTTATCCAGACCTTCAACAGCTTTGTTAAGCTTTTCAAGGAGCTTTGTCACATCCCTATTCAAAGGCTGACCCTTAGCGTGGGACTGGATGCTCTTAAGATAGTCAGGGCTACTAGTATCTCCATCCTTTGCAGGAATATTATTTGTTGAGATTGGATCACTATCAGGCTTTCCATCAACCGTATCTTGGGGCATTTCATCATTGAAGGCTTTTTGCAGCTGTTCAAGTGCCTTGTCATATGCGTCTTTAGCCTTCTTAGCATCCGATCCTTCAGCACCAGCGGACGCGTTTTTATACGCTGGGCTATTATGAATAGCCAAACTCTGAAGCAACGCCGCCGAAATCTTGCTGGTGTCGGTGGCGTACTTATCGATTGCCTTACGGGCGTCAAGAAGTTGTTTCTTAACTGCATCAACCTTGTTCTGATCTACGGTGCTCCCCGGCTTATTTAATTCATCCATCAAGTCTTTGGCAGCGTGATAAGCGTCGTTATAGGCTTTGAAGTCCTTTGCAGCTTGAGAATCTTTGCCCTCAGCTTGCGCTTTATCAAAGGCATTGAAGTACGCTGGCATCAAATAACCACTGAAGTTGTCAGCAAGCGCTTTACCAAGATCGGTTTTATCCGTAGAGTACTTATCAGCATGAAGTGCTGCTTCAGCGTCTTCAAGATCTTTTTTGGCCTTTTCTACATCTGCCTTTGTAGCTTTGTCATTGGCGAGAACTTCTTTAGCTTTCTTTAGCGCGTCGTCGTAATTCTTAACGACTTGCTGGGCATCAGGATCGTTAGTCTTCGCCTTTGCATTCTTGTAGAACACGCTTTGCTTGTCAGGTTTGGTTGGATCAGGATTATCGAAGCTCTTCTGCACGGCAGCGTCAAGAGGAGACTTGTCGGTTGCGTTCTTGTCGAGATCCGCTTTAGCCTTTTTAAGATCCTCAATAGCCTTGTTTACTTCCTTCTGCGAAGCTTTTGGATCGGCCGCAACCTTATTTGCTTCAGTCACAGCGTTATCGTAAGCTGTACGTTCTGTCTCGCTCGAGTTCTGGTAGGTTGGGTCGGCAGTCTTGAGCTTTTCGTTAGGATCAGCTTGCGTAGCATCACCCGTGTTCACATGACCATGCTGAGCGATGGCATTATTCAACTCATCCTTGTTGGTGGTGAAGTCGTTAAGCTTTGCGCGTGCAGCGTCGAGTTTCGCCTTGGCGTCGTCAACAGCCTTTTGCGTGGCGTTTTCGTCGTCATTTAACGTCTTAGCGTCTTCGAGAGCCTTGTCGTAGGCTTCTTTAGCTTTCTTAGCATCCTCATTCTTCTTGGTATCAGGCTTGCCATCAGCATCTTTGAAGTCGGGATCGCTTACGTTCTTGAACTGGTTCGTTGCTTGCGTACCAGTTGCAGCGCTAGAGCCTTGAGCAGCTGTGCCGTTCTCGTCGATGGACTTCTTAAGCTCTTCTTTCTTGGTAGCATCACCATCAAGCTCGGCGCGTGCCTTATTAAGGTTAATCGTCGCGTTATCGATTTGCGCCTTTTGCTCTTCGGTAAGCTTCGACTCGTCCGTATCCTTTACTTGTGCATACAGCTTAGTGGCAGCATCAAGCGCCTTATCATACGCATTCTTCTTAGCATCAGATGCGTTGTAGTACGTAGACTCGGTTGGAACATCAGTATTATCAACCTTAATAGTCTTGTGCTCGCCAATCGACTTAGAAAGATCCTTTGTCTTATGATTCGTCTGCGGCACAAAGATAACGTTAATTGCCTTAGGCGTGTTGTTTGGATTCTTTTTATACGGATCTGTGTATACACCGCGATAATATGTCAAAGCATATGGTGCAACAAAAAGACGTGTCTTAAAAACTTTGTTCTGCTTAGCAGCAACAGTTACAGAACCAGCCTCGTCGTCCCATGTATACTTACCCACCTGCGACTCTTCATCACCCATATTCGCATCTGAGTTAGCAACTTGTGGATCGCCTATCCAATATGCGCCATTCATCATACCAAGGGTCAGCTCGGTAGTAGGTTCACCATTTTTATCAATTGAATAATGCATATGAGATTTGGTCGGCTTGCCGTGCGAACCTTCGTGATCGAGCTCTTCACCACCCGTAAGCGGACGCAAACCTGTTTTCTGATCCTTAGGTGTGGCTTTGATAAGTTTCACAATCTCAGGAGCGGTGAACTTTTGAGCTTTGGTTGGGTCATAACGATAGATGAGTGTAGTGTGTTTATCGTCACTCCACGAGAAACCCTCATCGCTATCGCGACCATCGAGCTTTTTCTTTACCAGCTCAACGTTATAATCAGTACGAATATCTGGGAGACGCGTGAGTTTATCTTTGGTTATGTCTGATGTAAACTTCGCAAGTGCTTTATCAGTCTTAATGGTTACATTAATATTATTTTCTTGTAAGCCGTTTGAACGGCCTTTATTAGCATCGCCTGCGCCAGTAAGGTCACCCGTAATGTAGGAAAGTGTAATTTGATCTTTGCTGGTAAGGCCAAGCTCTTTGTTGTCTTTGTTAGCGTCAAAAATAGCTGTTTTAATTCGGTCAAGTTCGGCGCTTGAATATCCAAGAGGATTAGCGACAATGACTGATTTGTCGGCTGTAGGAACAGAAATATCCTTTTCTTCAAGCTTTTTCAAAACGAGGTCGCGCAAAGCAATCTTTGGCGCGTCGTTTGGATCCACGCCAGCAAAGTTGATAGTGAATTCACCCTGGTCGTTAATAGTCACCTGATCTAGGCTTACGTTATTAAGGCGCGCAAGCTTGCGTTTAATATCGGCTTTTACCTCGTCGGACACCTTGGACGGGTCAGTGTCCTCAACAATCGGCTTATCAATGCGCGTATCGTAGCGCGCAACCGTAAGCGGAAGCGCCTCAGACTTAAAGCCCAAATCCGTAACCATATAGGTGTTAAGAGTCTTCGCTCCAACTACGTAAGTCTTATCTTTTGCGCCTTGAGCTGAGGTTTCCTTATTAATAGCATCAAACGTAGTCTTGTCGTAAGCATCATCAGCTTTTAAGTTAATATTTTCTGTAAATTTACCAGAAAGCTGATCATTCACCGACTTTTTATCGCTACGCGCAGTATTAATATTGCCAGCTTCAGTAATTGCTGCTTGAACCTTTTCTGCCGTAAGAGGCTGATTATACTTAAGAACCACAGAGCCGGAAGTCTTTGGCGGAACAAGCGTTACAGCACGGAATACGTTTGTTTTATAAGCAACAGTTTCTTTACCATCTTTATTAGTTACATACACGAAAATAGAGCGACTGGCTGTATACTTCTCAGCGCCACCGATATCACCTTTTCTAAAAAGGGTGCTCATTTCAAGAGTTGCAGAACCGTCAGAATTCTCTGTAAACTTATATTCACCAGAATAAGGTTGGTGTTTGTTTAAATCTTTCGAGTAAAAATCAATACCTCTCTCACTTTTTGCATTATTGAAACCATTCGTCTTAGCAGGGAAAATAGCGATACTGGTAATCTTGCCATCTTTTGGCTTTGCGAAATGGAAAGTAACAGTATGCTTTTCACCATCTACGCTGTACGTATTGTCTGAGCTTCCCCAAGCATACGCATTTGGTACAGTGTCAGCGTTATTCTCGTTAATTTCAATCTTGGTATTAGTGGAATCCGTTGTGTTTGGATTAATTTTATTAGGATCTTGACTTGCTGAACCATCAGAAGCGCGATCCTGAACAGCCGCAGCATCGTCAGACGGTGGATTATCTACCGAGCGCTTACCACGACTCTTTACAACAGTCGAGTTATTTTCAGTACCATCAGTATTTACAGTATTCTCGGATTTCTTCTCAGCCTGCTTATTGGTATCCCCAGCCTCTTTATTAGCTTCAGTCTGATCCTTCTTATCAGACTTACCAGTTTCTGCATCCTTACCCTTTTCGTCTACAGAAGCCTTCTCTTCAGCCTCAACCTTAACCTCAGAATCATCCTTCTTATTAGCCCCAGCCTTCTCGCCAGCAGCCATAGGAGCTTTAGCAGGCTCAGCCGCAGCACCAGCTTCCGCAGCCATTGCCGGAGTTGCTCCAAAAGCGAACGCCGCACCGGCTAATACGCCTGCGGCTCCAACCGTAAACGCAGCCACCTTACGAGCGTCAACAGCCTTTTCAATTGCGTTATTTACTGCAGCATCCAAAGTTACCTTGCGTGCGTGTTTCCTAGAATTTGAGCTGGCCATGATCTATCTCCTTAATACCAGATTCTCTCTTAACAAGTCTTTATGAATTTATTAGTGAAGAGCTTGCTGCAGCAATCAAACGCTGATTGAACTACGGTCAAACACATATGAAACTTCTGCACAGCTCTCTGAATCGCTATCTCTTTTATTGATATTTATATTCAATAATACTGAATATACAAGGCTTTTGCAACATATTTGTTATGATGTATAGCCTACTAGACCCCCCCCGCGGGGCTTTATTCCAACGTTTTCGTCAGGTTTTTGTGATCAAAATTAATATAATAAGTGTAAGCTAGATTACAGTTTTAATGGCGATTCTAAACACATGTTTAATATAGAACGCGATTATTTTATGCATTTATACATAGATATACATTTATACGCAGTCGCACGCGCTCACACACATAAAACTTATCTCGTAAGCGCACTTAACATGCACGCTCACGAGATAATGATCAAAAAGTTACCTCCGGAAGGTTAGCGATTCTTAACGCTCCTACCCAATTTTCGTAAACAGCGGCTTCACATTCGACCAAATCCTTCGAGCAATCCCAGGATGATTCATTGTATACAAGTGAATACCATCCACACCCTCGGCAATTAAATCGTTAATCTGCTGAGAAGCAAAAATGCTACCAGCATCGCGCAAGCACTCAGCGTTACTCCCCCAACGATCCATCATTGCGGAAACTTGTGAAGTAATACGAGACGCACACAAGCTCGTCATGCGCTGCACTTGCGAAGCATTCGCCACAGGCATCACCAGCCTCAATCGGCACGTTAATGCCAGCCGCACGAGCTAAATCACGGAAGCGCAAAAAATCCTCGTTATCGTAAAAAAGTTGCGAAATTAAGTGAGTTACACCCGCATCAACTTTGCGCTTAAGATTCTCAATATCCGCCTGCAAACTTTCCGCTTCCGGATGCTTCTCCGGGTAGCAAGCGCCAAGAATAGGCAAATCCGGGTGCTTTGAACGAATGTAGGAAACCAAGTCACTAGCGTGCTCAAAAACGCCGGCCGCTTCCTGGCCTGCAATCACGTCGCCACGCAAAGCCAAAACGCCGGAAACGCCAGCATTGCTAAACATTTCCAAAGCTTCATCAACAGCATCATAATTAAGGTAGCGAGCTGTTAAATGAGCAACAGCATCAATGCCATATTCGGAGCGAATCGTATGCGCAATACGCGCGGTAGCAGTACGATCCTGCAGCTTTCCAGTACCGTAAGTAACCGAAATAAAATCCGGGTCAAGCCCCTTCAAACCATCCAAAGTATCGTAAATCGTACCAATAGGAGATGTGCGCTTAGGTGGAAAAACTTCCAGCGAAAACTTTGGTTTATAAGTCACAACTCACCCCCTGCTCGGCTGATCGATTAGCTTGTTATCTTGCAATTCTTCCCTAACCTCTTTAGCTGCAGCAACAAGATTCTCCAAGCTTGGCCAAGTTTCAGCGTCGCCACGCGTTTTAAGACCGCAATCCGGGTTAATCCAAAGCTTCTCAGCAGGCATCTTGCGCAAAATCTCGTGAATACGCTCCACAAGCTCAGCCTTACCAGGAACGCGCGGAGAATGAATGTCGTAAACGCCAGGGCCAGCCTCAGTTTCAAAATGCGCGTCATGAATAGCGTCAAGCACAACCAAGTCGCCGCGAGAAGCCTCGAAAGAAATCACATCCGCATCCATAGCATCAATGTCGCGAATAATGTCATTAAACTCCGAATAGCACATATGCGTGTGAATTTGCGTAGTCGCAGTAACTGCAGAATGAACCAAGCGGAAAGCAGCAATCGCCCAATCCAAATACTTCTTATGCCAATCAGAGCGGCGAAGCGGCAACTTTTCGCGCAAAGCAGCCTCATCAATCTGAATCACGCGAATACCAGCGCGCTCCAAATCCAACACTTCATCGCGAATAGCAAGAGCCAACTGCTGAGTCTGCTGCTCGTGAGTAATATCCTCGCGAGGCCAAGACCAGTTAAGAATCGTCACAGGGCCAGTAAGCATGCCCTTAACAATATGCTTAGTGCAGCTTTGAGCGTAAGCGCTCCAAGCCACAGTAATCGCAGACTCGCGAGAAACATCCGACCAAACGATTGGAGGCTTCACGCAGCGCGTACCATAAGACTGCACCCAAGCGTTCTTCGTAAACTTAAAGCCGCGCAAATGCTGGCCGAAATATTCAACCATGTCGTTGCGCTCAAACTCGCCGTGAACAAGCACATCCAAGCCAATCTGCTCCTGATGCTCAATGCACTTGGCAATGCGATCGCGCATAAACTCGTCGTAAGCTTCGCGCGAAATCTCACCCTTACGAAGAGCGGCACGAGCGTTACGAATATCTTTAGTTTGCGGGAAGGATCCAATAGTAGTAGTTGGCAAATCCGGCAAGCCAAGAGCTTCCTTTTGCAAACGCTGGCGCTCAGCCCTTTCCGGCAGTCGCACAAAATCAGAATCTTTAAGATTTGAAAGACGATTAGCAACAGCAGCATCCGCCTTCACGCGCGAACCGTCGAACAAAGCCTGATTTTTAGCCAAAACGTTACTTGATTTGCGGCTTTCGTCACTTTCTGCAGCAAGATTTGCAATATCGCGAATCTCCTTCAACTTTTCAACAGCAAAAGCAAAATGCCGCAAAACATCCGCGCCCAAAGCATCCTCACCAACAGTGCTAAAAGGCACGTGAAGAAGCGAGCAAGCAGAAGAAACAGCCACGCGATCCGTAACATTCTCACGCAAAGCGTCAATAAGCCCAAGGCTCACAGCATAATCGTTACGCCAAATATTACGGCCGTTCACAACGCCTGCAAAAAGCGTAGTATTATTGTTCACACCATAACGCTCAATGGCAGCAAGATTTTCATCCTTGCCTTCCACCAAATCAACACCAACGCCGTCAAAACCAAGATTATTCACAGTTTCGTAAGCGTCAGCAATATTTCCAAAATAAGTGTTAAGAAGAATCTTAACTTCCCCACTTCTAGCATCAAGCAAAGGCTTATACAAAGCTTCAAAAAGCTCCAAATCGCCATCTTCTTTATCAAGCGCCAAATAAGGCTCATCAAACTGCAGCCAAGTTGCGCGAAGCTCGCCAAAACGCTTAACAATACTCGCATAAGCGTTAGCCAGAGCCGAAATCACAGACTCAGTTACTTCCAACTCCTGAGCCTCAGGAGTACGAGCCAACTTCAAAAAAGTATAAGGACCAATCAACACAGGCTTCGTTTCCAAGCCCTGCGCGCGAGCCTCCAAAAACTCGTCAAAAGGCTTAGTTCCAGCCAAACGCAAGTCTTGCGGATTCTCAACTTCCGGCACAATATAATGGTAGTTAGTAGTAAACCACTTCTTCATCGGCAACGCCGTCACATCGCCGCGCTCACCCTGGTATCCACGCGCAATAGCAAAAAGCGTATCCTCAGCATGCTCAAAATTCAATTTACGATAACGCTCCGGCACAGCACCCAGCAAAATAGCAGTATCGAGCATTTGATCATAGTAGCTAAAATCATTACTTGGAATTAAATCAATTCCAGCTTCCGCCTGCAAACGCCAATGCTTAGCACGCAAAGACTGAGCAACATCACGCACATCATCCAAAGAAGCATCCTGCTTCCAGTAGCATTCAATAATCTTCTTCAACTCACGATCAGCACCAATACGTGGAAAACCAGACACCGAAGTTAAAACCGTAGACATACATCCTCCAAAAAATTTCTTTTCGACTCACATTTACATTTGTTTCTTTCGACTCGCTTTAGCCTAGCAAAGAAATGCGCGACTGTGGTCATTAAAGAACTTGGGGTGTCGTTATAAGCTTAATTTATATGCTTAATTTCGTATGAACTAACCAGTTGTGAGCAATGGGAATTACTAGCGCGCCACCTTGTTTAATGTGGTGCGAGTTTGGGGGATTTCTTTCCTCGCACGTCCCGTCCTTCGGGCGCTCTGGCTGTTAAAAGAGTTTAGCGTGTTCGCCTTTCTTAAAGAATGTAGCTTCTCAGTCCTCTTTTAGTGCTCGTAAAGAAATCCCCCAAACTCTGCATGCTAATTCGTTAATAACCATGCACATCGCAGAGATTTTTCGATTTTTCTTCTTCGCTCGACGAATCAGCAGCCTACGGCTCTGACGTTCGCCTCGCTCAGTGCGAAAAATCTCAAATCTCACCACACGAATATTCATACACTAAAGTAACGAAATTAAGCTATGGGTGGGTGCGCGGTAGGTAGGAGTGGTTGGTGCGATGTGTGCAGCAGCAATGACGCTAGTGTTTGCTAAGCAACAAGTAATCACCGTCCGCAGAGCAATACTGCAAAGCCACAAAATCACTGTTCACAAAAGCAATACTGCAAAGCTAGGCGAAGGATTTGGGGGTTAGGATTGCGAGAGCCGTGGCGCCTCGCAAGCCGCAAGTTGCAAACGGTCGATCGGAAGCAAGCACCACAATCGACGCATTAGCAAGCCCCAAACGCATCGCCCCAAGCACATCCGGATCCGAATCAGGCGAAGAAAGCCACTGCGCAGCCATAGACATCGTCGGCTCATGACCCACAATCATCGTCGTATGAACATCACCTCGAACCGCCTGCAACTCGTCCATAACCGACTGCATACCACCATCGTAAAGACTTTTGCGCGACTCAACCACAGGCGCATCGCCAAAACGCTTCAACATTCGCTTCAAAGTTTGCTCAGTGCGATTCGCACTAGAACACACAATATAATCCGGCACAAGCTTCAAAGACTCCAAGCCTTTTGCCATAATTTTCGCCTGCTTCAAACCCTTATCGGTAAGGCCACGACCCCAGTCATCACCCATTTCAGGCGCCTCAGCTTTAGCGTGACGCATCAGCAACAAAACATACTTACTATGATGTGCTTTCTTCATAAGCTTTTTCATTGGTGATGCCATAATGATCTCCTACTTAGCTTGACTATGCTCTATTTCTTGCGATTGCACAGTTACTTGCGATTGTAAAGCTTGCAAATCTTGCGGCAATTGCGCAAGCTGCACGTCTAAATCGCGCAATACTTTACGAAGTTTACGATCCGAAATATCGCGCAAAGACAAGTCTTCCAACTGCTCAGCGCGCTCTTCGGCTGTCATATCGTCAATATCGCTCACAGTATCTTTAGTACCATGCTCACGTTTTTTCAAAGCGCTAAAACCTTCAGCCATTGCGCGCGAAACAATCAAAAATCCAGTGTGTCCAATCATCGCGTGATCCGGCCTAACAGCCAAACCTTGCGCTTTCCAAGTGCGCTCCAATGTTTCCTGAATCTCCGGCTCAGTCCACACGCCGCTTTCTCTCAAAGCTTCAGCCATTCGAGACATTTGCGTAGTAGTCGTAACGTACGCAATAAGCACGCCACCAGGCACAATAACGCGATGCGCTTGTTCAAGTCGATTCCAAGGGTCAAGCATGTCTAGCATAATTCGATCCACGCTGTGAGCGTCTAAAGTTTTTGCAACAGAATCAAAATCGCCAGTAAGTAAATTCCACCATTCTGGACGCTTACCGTAGTACAAAGTTGCGTTGGACTCGGCAATACGCGCAAAATCCGGTCGAAGCTCAATAGTAGTCAGCTTTCCACTCTCCCCAACTGCGTCCAAAAGGCTTAAGCTCATAGCGCCAGATCCAGCGCCCGACTCCAAAACGCGCATACCGGAGCGAATATCTCCTAAAGCGATTACTTGCGCAATATCTTTAGGATACATAATTTGCGCGCCTCTAGGCATAGAAAGCACGTAGTCAACCATGCGCGGTCGCATGACTACGTAATCCCAGCCACCAATAGCGCGCGCTGCTTTCCAAGGTTTGTTGGACGATTTAGAAGGATCAGCAATAGTTTGTTGAGCTTCACGCTTCGCACTAACAGTAGTAATTACAACGCCTTCGCTTTGACCAATCACGTCATCGTGACAAATAAGACCATGCTCAGTTTGCGTAACCCCGCCTGAAACAAGTTGTGCAGTAATTCGCTTACCTTTACGATCGGTGAACTGAATCTTTTCACCTACTCGCAACACACCACTACGCGAATTAACTGACTGCACAAAACACCTCACTTATTTTAGAGCGACTTTTTAGAGCGACTTTTTAGCGCGACTTTCATTATTTCTACTATTATAAACTCACCGTTGTAAGCGGCATAGCAGAATCAATAGCAAAGTCAGGCGCTGAAGGGCGAACCCCTGCTTCCACCAAATTTACGCCAAGCATTGCAACCATCGCACCGTTATCCGTACAAAGCTTCAATTCCGGCAAACGCACTTCAATTCCATGCTCCTTGCCGCAAGCCAGCAAATGCTCACGAAGCTGCGAGTTAGCGGAGAATCCACCGCCAATCATAAGCGTTTTAGAACCGTACTGCTCGCAGCCCATCATAGCTTTGCGTGAAAGCACATCCGCCACAGAATTAGCCAAAGAAGCACACACGTCATCAACTGGAATTTCAAGACCCTGAGCCTCACGTGCCTCCACCCAGCGCGCAACAGCAGTTTTTACACCCGAGAAACTGAAATCGTATGGATGCTCCTTGCCGGAACGACCTTGCGTCAAACCTTGCGGCACTTTCAAAGTATCCGGATTGCCAAGCCTGCCATGCCTATCAATATGAGGACCGCCCGGGTATGGGAATCCAAGAAGTCGCGCAACCTTGTCAAAGCACTCGCCTGCAGCATCGTCCAAAGTTGTGCCAACAACGTCAATGCTTCTAGCAATATCATTCACGTGAAGAAGCGAAGTGTGGCCGCCGGAAACAATTAAAGCCAACACATCTTCCGGCACGTCACCGAATTGCAATTGCGTTACTGCAATATGCCCGATTACGTGGTTAATGCCATAAATTGGCTTATTTGCAGCCCAAGCCAAGGCTTTAGCTCCAGAAACTCCCACAGCTAAGCAGCCTGCTAGACCAGGGCCTGCACTTACTGCAATCGCGTCAACATCGCTTAAATCCATGTTTGCGTCTGCCAAAGCTTTAGAAACAACCGGCACAAAAGCTTCAGCGTGAGCGCGGGAAGCAATTTCTGGAATTACACCACCGTAACGCGCGTGCTCCTGCATTGAAGATGCCACCACATTTGACACCAGCGTACGTCCGCGCACAATAGCTGCGGCTGTTTCGTCGCAAGTCGATTCAATTCCTAATACGATTGCTTCGCTCATTGCTATTCCTCGTTATTCCTCAGTTCCGTTATTTTTTGTGGTTAGATCAGCGCACATTGTGTACGCATCAACACCTTCCGGCTGATAGTATCTTTTTCGCAAACCCATTTTCGCAAAACCAAAGCGATTATACAGTGCGAGCGCAGGAACATTGTCAACTCTCACTTCCAGAAGCATGCGTTTAGCGCCAATTTGTTTTGCGGTTTTAATCATGGTTAATAAAAGCTTAGAGGCTACTCCTTTTCGTTGATATTGCTTTGCAACGCCAATTGTCATGATTTGTGCGTCATCGCCGTCAAACCAGTAGCCAGCATACCCGCATAACGTATGCGTATTTTCGTCGATTTGAGCATAATACGCGCGCATAGGAGCTTGCAATTCTTGCGAAATCATGCTCTCATTCCATGAGCCTTTTCCAAACAAATCGGCTTCAATTGGCGCTATTTTTTGCGCTAACTCATCGCAAGTAAAATCGCATTTCGACACTATATTGCAACCTTCGGCTACTGCTGGAAATTTAGAACGCGTTATATCAACAATCATAATTACTCAAATCGTTACAACGCTTCTATTTTTCTTTAGCTCTATTTGCTTCGCCAGATCCAAGTACGTGCTTAAGCGGATTTGGAACGGAAACGTCCGGACGGCGCAAATACAGCGGTTCAACAGCTTTTACGTGCTCATCTTTATTTGCACATTCCAAAGAGCACTGTTCGAAAATCTGCAAGCCTTTCACACCCAAATCAAGTGCAGAAACTTCGGCAATAACGCCAACGCGAGCAATATTTCGCCAATCTTCAGCATACTTTTTAGCACCGTGTCCGAGCACATCCACGCAATAATTTTCGTCATTTACGCTAGCTAAATACTCATTCACACGAGACACAACATTCTGCGGATAGTCAATATCCATATCGATTAACGTATTTCCTTCATCGTCGTACAAAGACATGTACACTTGGCGACGGCGCGCATCGTTTAGCGAAAGCACATAGTTACGAATATTAGAATCGCAAGAATCAGCAGAATCCGGAAGATTTAGCAGCAAATTCTTTTCTATACTGCCATTTTTTACAGCTTCTTTAAATGCACCAGAGCGCATCATAAGACTTTGAGGAAGAAGACTATCGCACCCCAAAATTTGGGCATTATTTGCAAACGCGATTGCTTTCGCAGCAACTAATCCCGCGCGAAGACCAGTAAAAGGAGCAGGACCTACTCCAACAACCACACGATTAATATCCGAAGGCTTAAGCCCCGCATTTTCCACAACTTTCGCAATATTTACTTGCAAACGCTCCACGTGAGTGCGAGAGTCGGTTTCAACGATTGGCTCATGGCCCACAATTCCAACAGTAGAACCAAATGATGTGTCAATAATCAGCGTATTACTCATGTTTATTCCTCGAAGTCATGTACCTGACTAGCTTACTCGCTTACCACAACTTGCTTTATTTATTGCGATATTTGTTGTAATATTTTCTGCTATATTTTCCGTGTATTTCTTAATTACAATTTTGCAAGTCGATTAAGCCAATCCTTGCCAACAGCTTTCAAAGTTACGATTCGCTCACCATCACTAGTAAAGTCGTCAACTTGCGAAGAATCAATAGGCCTTGCAATATGAACTTCTAAGCGCTCAGATGCCAGCACTCCAGCCATTTGCTCACCCCACTCCATAAGCACAACAGTGCCGTCTCCTGGCTCTTCCAAAGCTTCGTCAAGACCCAAAGATTCAAGCTCGTCAAGCAAACGCGAAACAGTATCTTGGCCCGGGGCAAAATTCTCACCACCCAAACGGTAAGCGTCAACGTGAATTAAAGTTGCAGGCTTACCATCCGCAAAAGTGCCGTGCAATTCACGCGCAATCGTAAAAGTTGGAGACACAATCGGCTCACTAATTGAAAGACCCGCGCCAAAACCTTGAGCGAACGTTGTTTTACCAGCCCCAAGAGGACCAGAAAGCAGCAAAACGTCTCCTTCTTTAACCAGTTTTGCCACAGATTTACCAAGCTCGCGCATATTAGTATCCGTAGGCACAGTACGAACTTTTTGCTGTTCTAACACCGTTTCTTCTTTCATACTTAACACAATCTTTCACATAATATTTGTAATTTACGATTTTTAATTTCCTTTAGACGAAATTATCATAATGCATTTTTCAAGCGCATAATTCGCGTCGCTAGATCCGCCTTTGCACTGCTCATCCGCCCAAGCTAAAGCTTGTAAACTTTTAGAAACTCCAGCACTACTCCAGCCTGCAAGCTGACGCATTGCCATTTTAAACGCCCACGGATTTGCTTTCGCTTCCGCACTAGAAATCGTGCCGTTACGAACTGCCATTGCAAGCGCAATTAAACGAACTTTTGAAGCCAAAGCGCCGATTAACGCTATAGGGTCAACTCCTTGCGCAACTGCAGTTCTTGCAGAAAGCACCGCAGAGCCTAAGTGACCTGTAACAGCTTTATCTGCCACAAAAAAGCCGGTAACTTGCGGATCTGCAATAAGATAGCGGTCAACAATATTAAGAGTTATTGGATTATCGTCATAGTCGAAGCATAATTGCGAGCACAATGCTGCAAGCTCGCCTGTTTTTCCACCCAAAACCGCCACAAGTCGTTGCGCAGCTTGCGGCTCAACGCTTCGATTGTAACGATCAAATATGCTCATAACAAAGTTGAGTTTTGCATCGTCTTTTTTAAGATCCGGCACTGTGATTATTTGAGCACCAGCTTTTGTAAGACGAATAACAATAGATTTTCCTTTAAGACCGCCTTCATGACGAGCAATAACCCAGCTTGCAGAAGATTCTACAAAATTATTTTCGTTATTTTGAGCTTGTTTGCAGAATTTTTCAATCGCTTCTACTAAAGACTCATCCGCATTTTGCAAATCGTTAATAGTAACGATTGTGCCGTCGCCAAAAAGCGAAGGGCCAACAGCTTCGTCAAACGCGTACTTATCTGCGGATGAAACGTCAAGCTCAATAATTTCAGCATCCGGAGCATTCTTCTGTATTTTTTCTCGCAAAGTTCTAGCATTAAGATTATTTAAGTAATCATCCCCGCCAACTACAAGAGTCACCGGCATAATACGTTGTGCGCGATTATTACTTGCTGCCATAATGCTCCTTAAACAAACTAACTTTAACCATCATAATATTCCTCTAGAATATGCGTACATATTTAACTACTCGAAGATTTGCGCGGCTTCACTTATGGTTCGCTTTACAGAAGATGCCCATAATTGCCCGATTATGCTTATGCGCTGAACGTAGTAACGATTGTGAAAACTGCGAAAAACAAGCATAAAAACAGCAAATATTACAACTTCTGCACATGCCATCATCCACGCTCCAGCAGCACCCTTCATCCAAGGAAACACGCCAAAAGATGCTTCATCACACCAATACGCGCACTTTTCCATAAAACTTGTTCCAATTGATGAAACTCTCGCAAAAACAAGCGATGCCCCAGCATTAAAACTCGCGCAAGCAAGCGAAATTAAGCCGAATACTGTTGCCCAATCCATAAAAGGCGCAATTATTAGATTCGCCGGCACAGACATAAAAGAAACTTCCGGCTGCATAAGAATTTGCACTGGCATCGTCCACAATTGTGCAGACAAAGTTATTGCGAGCGCAGAAGCGATAAAATGCGGCACATATTGCGAAAATGTTTTCGACAACGGCACTCCCATAACAACAATTCCCAAAGTTGCTGCAGAAGAAAGCGCAAAAGCATAGTCCCAAGCGTACGAAGGGTTTACTAGTAACACTCCAATAACAGTCCAACTTAGCGCGCTTGCCGACTGGTATGGGCGCTTGCAGCACCACGCAACCGCGGATATTATTCCCATAATCAGCGCCCTAAGTACAGATGCTGAAGGGTAAACTATTGCGGCTAAAGAAATCTGCAACGCAATTTGTATTGAAGAAGTAGCCCAACGCGGAAGTAGTAAATATGAGCAGCATCTGTAAATAATCATGCTAAGTAGCAAAAAGTGGCCTCCTGAAACAGCCATAACGTGCATAATTCCAGCATGCTGAAAATGCTGACGAGTCATAGTTGAATAAGTTGCGTCTATTGGATTTAGCGAATTTGTTGCTTCCGTTGGCACATACTCTTGCCCCAACATTCCAATAGTTATTCCCGGAACCAACATTCTTCCTTGAGTATCAAGGTTATTTGTTACGTTATAAAATGATTTCCACAAATTGTTAGCAGAGTTTTGCCAAAAGTTTGCGCCTTGTATAATTTGCACATTTTGCTGAGTTTTTTGCACATGCAATTCAGGCTTATTGTCAAAACGCGAAGATTTTAAGCTAACAGGAACTCGAATCCTCATACCGTAACTAATATTCCTGCAAACTGGATTGTATGCGTAAAACCTGGCATTAACGTAACTTTGAGTGTTTGCAAATTTGTAGACGCGCACATTAGCTTGACAATCTCCATTAAAACTTTTCGAAGCTCTAAAAGGAGTCAACACTCTAACTTCCGCCTCCGCAATATGAGTATTCAAAGTAGATTTATAGTTAGAATAATGAATTTTAGTAAGGTTTTCTGCACGTATTTCTTGCATAATAACGTCTTTTGAAAGCACGCATTGGCCAAGGTATGAAATCATGCATGCTGCTAAAGAAACGTACGCTACTGTTTGAATAGTTCTGCTCCAATCATTGCATTTACGACGCAGAAAAAATGCTACTAAAAAAGCGAAGAAAAATCCTATTATTGCAACTATTCCTGCGTGGATTACTCGCATTTGGCTCAACCATTTTCCTATTAGGCATCCAGCCCAGTAAGCTGCAGCAACAGGAATCATTCTAAAATCTCGACTTCCAGAAACGTTTTCTACTTTTTCTCGCATAATTCACCTATTTAACTTCAACATTTCCGCGGAATTTATTCAAAGTTTTAGGACCAATGCCCTTTATTTGCAGCAAATCTTCCAAACTGTTAAAACCGCCAACTCGTTTTCTATGAGCAATAATGCGCGCAGCTGTTTTTGGGCCGATTCCTTTTAAGCTTTGCAGTTGATCCACTGTTGCAGTGTTAATATTTATGCGAAAAGTATCACTCTTATTAGAAACAGATTTGCTTTTTCTACTTTTCCTACTTTTTCCGCTTTGACTGTTTCGACCGTTTTCAGATCTTTCGCTACTTTCGCCACTTTCGCCACTTTCGCTACTTTCGATACTTTCTCTACTTTCGATACTTTCGCTACTTTCACTACTTTCGATACCGTAGTCAGATTCACCATTTTCGTTATTTTTCTTAGAATTACTATCTTCTAAATCGTCAAAAGAACGCTTTGAATAATCCGCATTATCTTCTATTTTTTGCAATGATTCAGACTTACTATTTTGCACACGCTGATACGTTAACGACTGCGAAATAAGCATGGTAAGACTCGCACACAATGCAACGACAAGCACGAACATAATTGCCAAAGTATGGACTGGCTTCATATGAAAACGCGGAGAAGATTTTATGTTTCTAATAGTTTCGTCAAAAGAGTTAAAAGAGTCAAAATAATTTTCGCGCTTACTTTCGCGCATACTTTCGCGCATATTTTCGCTAAAGTCGTCGTCAAAACTTCGTTTAGAAAATTCTTCTAAAGAAGATGCAATACGCCGCCTAGGCAAGTCAATACCAGGCCTATCAATAGGCAAATTATTAGAATAATGCCGACCAGAATTTTGCCCAAAGTCTTCCATTAAATCCCCCAAATCTTAAAGTTCTTAACTTAACTATTGGGAAACTTATAACACTTCGCAACAAAAATCATCCCCTGTGGTTAAAACCTTTAACATTCTCTACTGTTCAAAGAACACTAAAATTAAAGCTCTGCTGACACCACACTAAACACAAAAACCACAAACTACCCCGCAGCTTAATTGTGTGACTTTAGTTGCACTTAGTAAACCACGCACTTGCGTAACAAACTTAACTAGTCTATGAGTTTTGTGTTGCGGTTTAATGTGTTGAGAGGCTGGAAAAATTGTGTTCAGTGCTAAAAGAGGACTGAGAAGCTACATTCTTTAAATATAGGCGAACACAATAAGCGTCTTTAGCAACCAGAGCGCCCGAAGGACGGGACGCACGCAAACACAAATTTTCCAGCCTCGTCAAAACCAAAAAACTAAATCAGTTACAAAACTCATAGACGAAACCCAAGAATAACAAAAAATGCTGTAAAGCGCGAAAGCAGGCCGTCGCGCAATACAGCATTAATTAAGCCGAATCTTACCTCTCGTCAGGCACAATAGACACAATCTTCGGAGCCTTCACAATCACCTTGCGCGGAGCCTTACCACCCAAGCGATCAGCTACAGCTTCCAAAGCGAGCTTTTCAAGCTCAGAAGCGTCAATATTTGGATCAACTTCAAGCTTTGCTCGAACCTTGCCCTTAATTTGCACAACGGCAGTAACAGTATCCTCACCAACGTAGCGAGAATCCGCAACAGGCCAATCTGCGTGAGCAATAGACTTATCATGCCCAAGCTTGCTCCACATTTCTTCGCAAATATGCGGCGCAATTGGAGCCAGCATAAGAATTAGTGGCTCAACAGCTGCTCGTGGCACGTGAGGAAGCGAAGTCAAGTGGTTGTTCAACACAATCAGCTTAGCGATTGCAGTATTTGGACGCATTGCTTCCATTTCCACAGTCACTTCTGCAATTGTATTGTTAAGAAGCTTAAGCGTTTTCTCATCGAGTGCATCTTCTGTTACTACGCAAGCGCCGGTTTCTTCGTTCACAACGTTACGCCACAAGCGCTGAAGGAAGCGCATGCCACCAACAACGTTACGCGTGTTCCAAGGGCGAGACTCAGAAAGCGGACCCATGCTCATTTCGTACAAGCGGAACGTATCTGCACCGTAGTTTTCGTACATGTAGTCCGGAGTCACAATATTCTTTAAGCTCTTGCCCATTTTACCGAACTCACGGTTCACACTTTCGCCATGCCAAGTAAACGTTGGTTCACCAGCGCCGTTTGATGCGACTTCTTCAACTTCGTCTGCTGGAACATACTGTCCGCGCTCATCCGTGTACGCATAAGCTTGAATCATGCCCTGGTTAAACAGGCGGTGGAATGGTTCTGCAGAATCCACGTAACCCAAATCATAAAGCGCTTTATGCCAGAACCTGGAGTAAAGCAAGTGCAAAACTGCATGCTCTACACCACCAACATAAAGGTCAACGCCGCCAGATACATGCTCTTTGCCTGGACGTTTCGTACCCATCCAGTAGTCATATTCGTCGCTGTCAACCATGTGCTCAGCGTCATTTGGATCCAAGTAGCGCATGTAGTACCAGCAGGAACCAGCCCAGTTCGGCATAGTGTTGGTGTCGCGGTAGTAGGTTTTTACACCGTCTCCAAGATCAATCTGAACTTTTACCCAATCATCGTTTCTGCTCAAAGGCGCTTCAGGCTCCGAATTTGCGTCGTCTGGAGCGTAAGTTTTTGGCTGATAGTCTGGAACGTCCGGCAAAGCAATCGGAAGCTCGCTATCTGGAACTAAGTGAGCTACACCATCCTCGTCGTAAACGATTGGGAATGGCTCACCCCAGTAGCGCTGGCGAGAAAACAGCCAGTCGCGAAGTCGGTAAGAAACCCTACCTTTTCCTACGCCTGCAGCTTCAAGCCAGGTCGTCACCTTTTTAATAGCTTCATCCACGCGCAAACCGTTAATAGACAAAGCGTCACCAAGCTTGTGCGTATGCTCTACTGCAGAATTAATAACAATTCCGTCGTGTGACACGAACGGAGCTTTACCTTCGTAATCTGCCAACTTTTCGTCAGAACCAGGCAGAGGCTCAACCGTGTAGATTACCGGTAAACCGAAGGCTTTTGCAAAATCGTAATCGCGCTGATCTCCGCCAGGAACTGCCATAATTGCTCCGGTGCCGTAATCCATAAGCACGTAGTCGGCAGTAAAGAGCGGAAGTTTTGCTCCAGTTACAGGATTAATTGCGTAAAGACCAGTGAACAAGCCTGTTTTTGCGCCTGCGTCTTCTGTGCGATCTTTAGCTGTTTTTGCGCGAGCTTGAGCTTGATACTCTGCCAAGCCTTCTTTAAGACTTGCGTAGCCACCCTTCCAGCTTTCTGGAACGCTAGCTTCCCAAGCTTCTGGAATATGTTTAAGAATTGGATGATCTACGGAAACAACCGCAAAAGTTGTGCCAAAAAGCGTGTCTGGACGAGTAGTGTACACTTCCAAATCGCGTGTTTCGCCGTCCGCACATGGCACTTCAAAGTGCACGGACGCGCCGTGAGATTCACCAATCCAGTTTCGCTGCATAAGCTTAACTTTTTCTGGCCAATCAATAGTGTTCAAATCTTCTACCAAGCGGTGTCCGTAAGCTGTAATTCGCATGGACCATTGGCGAAGGTTGCGCTGGAATACTGGGAAGTTTCCGCGCTCAGACTTACCTTCTGCAGTAACTTCCTCGTTTGCAAGCACAGTTCCCAAACCTGGGCACCAATTTACAGGAGATTTAGAAATATAAGCAATACGGAAGTCGTTCAAAACGTCCGCTTGTTCTACCTTGTTAAGCTCTTCCCACTTTTTGCCTGCAAATCCTGGGATTTCACGCTTACCGCTCTTAAACTCGTCAACGAGCTCGCAGATTGGTCGAGCAGAACCCTTTCCGCCGTCTTTGCGAACAAAATCAGGGTCGTACCAAGCGTCATAAAGCTTGGAGAAAATCCATTGCGTCCAACGCACATAATTCGTGTCAATCGTTGCAAAAGACCTACGATCATCAAAGCTCAAGCCCATGCGATGCAGCTGCCTGCGCATATTGGCAATATTTGCCTCGGTAGTAATGCGCGGATGCTGACCAGTTTGCACAGCATACTGTTCAGCCGGCAAACCAAAAGCGTCGTAACCCATTGCGTGAAGAACATTCTCACCCTTCATGCGGTGGTAGCGGCTTACAACATCCGTTGCCAAGTATCCAAGAGGATGCCCAACGTGCAAGCCTTTACCGGAAGGATACGGGAACATGTCCATTGCAAAGAAAGAAGGACGACCGTCAGCATTCCTGCCTTCGCCATCCTTCAAATTGCCCTTAACATTAGCAGCCCAGAACGTGCCCTGCTCGTCCCAGGTTTTTTGCCAGCGCTGCTCAATATCTTGTGCGAGCTGCGCGTTGTAACGAAAAGCTGGCTCAGCAATAGTAGCTTTATTGTCAGCTGTTGCATACTGTTGATCGTTGTCGTTCATACCCTAGGACTATAGCGTCTTATGCAGTCATTATGCAACACTTTTTACAAGTTTTATTGATATTTTATTGAGAAAATATGTAGTTTTAACGTAAGTTTTCCTAATACGCGCACAAAATTAAGATTTTATGCTTATTTTGCAAAATAAATCATTACAATAGTAAATAAACTTTTTAAGCGAATAAAGATTAGAAAATTAGGTAAAATTCAATAAAACTATAAATATTAAAGAGGTTGTGAATTGAAAGTACAAAAAAATACGTTACTACTTATTGCTTGCTTAGTTTGGGGCGCTGCTGGTTTTAATATTCTTAAGATTGGCTTGTTGGCTTACCAGAATTATTTGCAACCGCTGAATTACGCTTTGTCTCTAGTTGTTTTTGCAATATTCCAATTCCTGATTTTTGGAAAACTCGTTAAAAAACATACTCAAAGAATCCTCGCATACAAAGAAAAACAATTTTTCCTCAAATTCTTTGACGTTAAATCTTTTATAATCATGGCTTTTATGATGACTTTTGGAATTGTTTTGCGCGCAACCAACATAGCTCCCGAACAGTTTATTGCAGTGTTTTACACCGGTTTGGGTTCTGCACTATTTTTAGCAGGATTGCTTTTTGGCTATCAGTTTGCAAAAACATTCTGCCCTGCATTTAAACACAGCTTGTCTGATTGTGCTAATACTTCAGTAAAATAGTGAGATTGGGAATAATTTAGTTTATTCGTAAAATATTTATTAAGTGTGTAACGATAAGCCGTATATGCATAAGCTGTATATGCTAGTACGTTAAGAAGGCTGCTATGGACAATAATGTGTATAAAAAAAGCAGATTATACGCACCTGAGCGTTTTTTTGAATGCGAAGGCAAGGGTTTGCAATGGTTGCAAGAAGCCCATAAGTTTGGCGGCCCTAGAGTTGCAAAAGTGTTTGATTGGGGAAACGACTACCTTAATATTGAGCGAATTGACACTGCTTCCCCAACTCCTTTAGCTGCTTTTGAGTTCGGTGCAGCTCTTGCACACATGCACGACTATGGTGCGAAATATTTTGGTCAAGCTCCTGCTGATTATGATGGAACATGCTATTTTGGACCTTTAAGCGACCCTGTTAATATGCCAACTGGCGAGTGGAATAACGTTATTGACTATCTTGCGGATGGGCATTTGCGTCCTATGGTTGAGCTTGGGATTGCTCGCGGAGAGCTTACTAAAAGCGATTTGGCTCTTACGAACGAAGTTATTGATGCGCTGCCTGATTTATTAGGAAAGACTGCGGAAGATAAGCCTGCGCGCGTTCACGGCGACTTGTGGAGCGGAAACGTTTTGTGGACTAAAAGCGAGGATGGAGAGCATACTGAGGCTGTGCTGATTGATCCTGCAGCCCACGGCGGGCACCGCGAAGAAGATTTAGCTATGCTTCACCTGTTTGGAATCAGCTATTTTAAGCAGATTTTGGACGGATACCAGTCTGTACATCCACTTAAGGCAGGTTTTGAGCAGCGCATGATTATTTGGCAGCTCTACCCTATTGCAGGCCACTGCGTATTCTTTGGCGGCGGATACGTAAGCGAGTATCGAGAAATGTGCAGAAGATTATTAAATAGCTGATTTTCAGCAGTAAACAAATAAAACATTTAAAGACTTAATCGTAAAAATTACGAAAGGCCATTAGTATGATTCGTTTGCGTGTAAGCACTTGGAAAAGAATTATAGTTGTGCTAACAGCACTAGTTTCAACACTATTTGTTGTTAGTGCATGCGGAACTACTTCTAAAACTTCTTCCAGTCCTAAAAACGTGCAGCAAACGTATCGCGGAAATGTTGTTATTTTCACCCCTTCAGATGGTTTAGCTTTAACAAGACACAAGCCACTAAGCACATGGGATCATCTTGTTCCAGAAATCGTTAAAGACTTAAAAAATAAGGGTTTTAACGATGATTCTATTACTACAAAAACTTCTTCTAGTCTTTCGCAGCAGAGTCAAGACGTGCAGGATTATGTTGTGAATTTGCTAACACCATTGCATTTAGAAAATCATAACAATAAAAATAAGCAAAATACTGGCAATTCAAACGAAAAAATTAAGAAGAAGCTGAGTAAAACCACTATTGTTATTGCTCCATGGACTAATAAGAATGGCAATAATAATTATGGGGATTACGCAACTTTGCCTACGTCAAACAAAACAGAAGACACAAAAAATAAGCAGGGTCTTTTAGCGGGTAAAAACGATTCTGAAGACACAGACAAAAATATTCTTCTTTCTCAAAAGCGTTTAGCCTCATCTCTTCGACTTGCTCAAAAATCTGGAATGCACGTAGTTATGCTTTCGCGTTCAATTCCAGGATTTAAGCCAGATGTTCTTTTCCACCTTTCTGACGCTAGTAGCATTGGCGAAACTCAAGCAGAAACATTAGTTCAAAAACTTGCTCTCGACCGTGCTACTCGCGAAAATCCGCGCTATATTGAAGTTCTTTTGCCATGCCACAATCAGAAAAATATAAATTTGCACGCAAAAACTAATAGTGGCACAAACGGTCAAAACTCAAACGATTCAAACGGTTCAAACGATTCTGACTCAAATAATGCAGATTCTAACAGTGAAAACCAAAATTCTTCCTCAAATAATAATCAAGAATCTCAAAATAGTGGCGAAAATAGTTCAAAAGATAATGCAGATAACAGCTCCTCAACACAGTTAGAAGACGAGTTTGCAAAAGAAGCTTTTGCAGGAATGTGGAAAGTACTTAGACCATATTTTGCTTCTGGCACTCTGCTTAGCACTTCCGGAAAATTGCATGCAAATAGTAGCGAAAAAGACTGGATTAACGTTGCTTTTGACGCAGATAATTCGGATGCTGTAAAAACTGAGTTGAAGAATCGTATTACTAAAAACGATAATCTTCTAACTCCTTCACCAATGCATGTTGACGGCATTATTGCTCTTGACGATCAAGTTGCTTTGCAAGCTTCGCAAACTTTAAGCGATTTAGGCTACGAAGGAAGCGCTGCAGACATAAATCCTTCGTTTACTTTGCCGAATGTTATTGGAAACTTCATTGGTAAAAGAAATCTTATTAAGCGCCCTGTTCCTTCTCCTAAAAACAGCTCCAATAAGAACGCAAAAGACGCGCAAATTAGCAAGGAACAGTCCGAAGATGCTAACGATGCTGCTAACGCAAAAAAATGGCCTGCAATAACCGGCTACGGAGCATACAAGAATATTATGCCAAATATTGTAAGCGGCAAGCAGTGGATGACAACTATTGAGCATCAGGCACAGATTAGTAAAGATATTACAGAAATGTGCGATTCGTTAAATAGCACCGGAAATCTTTCTACAAAGATTGCAACAAAACAATCGACAATTGAGCCTGGAATTACGGTTCCAACTGTTTATGAACAGCTGATAGCAGTTAGTGCAACGAATTTGAAGGCTCGCCTAATAGACCCGGGCTACATTTCCCTAGCTGATGCAGGATTGTAAAGTTACGCTTAGTGCTTTCGAGGAGCGTAAATAACGCGCTCAATAAGCTCGTGGTAACGCTCAACAACTGCCTGACGTTTAGCTTTTAAGCTTGGCGTAAGCAGACCGTTATCTTGCGTAAAAGCGTCCGGCACTATTTCAAACTTACGAATAGACTCCGCCCTAGAAACAAGCAAATTAGCTTTAGTGACGGCACGCTCAACTTCTGCACGCACAATTCCGTTTACTGACGCTTCTTTAAGCGAGCGCACTTTGCACGCTCCTCTGGAAGCAAGCCAAGAATTTACTTCCGCCAAATCAAGCGCAATAAGCGCCGCAACAAATGGCTTTCTGTCTCCAATAACAACCGCTTGAGAAACAATTGGAGAAGACATTAACGAAGCTTCTAACGCGTTTGGAGATAAATTCTTTCCGCCAGCCGTAATAATAAGATCTTTCTTTCTGCCGGTAATACGCACAAAACCGTCATCATCTAAAGAACCAAAGTCACCCGTATGCAACCAGCCGTTTACAATTTGTTGACGAGTAAGCTCCGGATTATTATGATACCCTTTGCATACTGCTGGGCTTTTAATACACAGCTCACCATCATCCGCAATTGCAACAGACACGCCTTTTACCGGCAAGCCAACAGTTCCAATACGGTATCCGCTTGTAGGATTCACCATAGACGGAGCGCAAGTTTCAGTCATTCCGTAACCTTCAAGCAAAGGCAAACCGATGCCGTTAAAGAAGTGCGCAATCGACATATCGAGAGGAGCGCCTCCGGAAATAGCGTACGAAACAGAACCGCCAAAGACTTGCAAAAGTGGCTTATAAACTAATTTTTTGCATAATGCGTGGCTTAAAGCAAGCATAGGTGGAACCATCGCTTTAGACTGCTGAGAATAAGACCATTGACGCGCAACTTTTGCCGCATAAGCAAAAATAAAACCTTTAACTCCCCTGCCGGCTTTTTGCGAAGCAGCGTTATAGATTTTTTCAAAAATACGAGGAACGCCAAGAATAAAAGTCGGCTTAAACGTTTGAAAATCAGACAAAACTGTTTTCAAATTGCTCGTTAAACCAAGCGTAACGTTTCCAGCAAAGCAGAAGAATTGCATAAATCTTGCGAACACGTGAGCAAGAGGCAAAAACAGCATTAAGCGAGGATTACCTTTTAAGGCAATATCTGGCATAGAAACAACGCCTGACTTTGCAATAAAAGCAAAATTACTATGCGTAAGCTCAATTCCTTTAGGCTCGCCTGTTGAACCGGAAGTGTAGACAATTGTTGCTAAATCACTTCCGCAAACCGCGTGAACTCGCTCGTAAAACTCCGAATCAGTTACAGTTTTACCGTACTCAATAAAAGCATCAAGCGCTCCACGGTTTATAACATAAACGTCGTGAAGAGTAGAGCAATCATCCTTAACAGCTTCTATTTTTGGAAGCATATCGGCAGACTCAACGAATATTGAGCAAACTTTAGAATCCTCAACAATATGCTGTATTTGAATAGATGAGCTAGTTTCGTAAATTGGCACGGTTAAAGCGCCAATAGACATAATAGCCATGTCAAGAACCGTCCACTGCCATGAGGTATGCGCAATAATCGAAATAGAATCCCCCGGCATAACTCCGCGCGCAATAAAACCTTTAGCAACAGCAACTACCATATCTCGAAATTCTTTAGCAGAATAAGACTTCCACGAACCTAAAGAATCAACATACTCAATTAACGAATCATTCGCGCAGCGAGAAACTCGATCTTCTAGCAGAGAAAAAATATTAACATCTGTATCAATAGCTTCATCAAGTGGACGAGAATATTCTTGCATATGCGCTCCTGTGTTGCATAATCGATATTAATCTTTACTATACGCTGTTCACACCCTCACACTATGGCAATATCTACAAGATTGACGCAGATTTTGTTCAGTTTTCTACAAATATGAATATTAATTATGCTATTTAGTTGACTGGCTTAAGAACGATTTTTTTGCGAGCAGTCATACTTGCAGGGTTTACGTAAGTACGATTCTTTCGTTTTAGACCCCATTGCACGCAGCGATTTGCGCAATGATCCGACCCACCTTCAACATGAGCAAATTTTTGCCCCTGCTTTACAAACACTCCAACAGTAAGATTTGTTACCGCAGGCTCAAAAGTAGAAGTAAGCTCACCATGCCTAATTGTTACAACAGACTTTCTAGCAACTTTACCAACAAAACTAATAACACCATCTGCAGGAGCATAAAGAGGAGTTCCTTTTGAAGCTGCTAAATCCACACCGCGATGCCCAGCCATCCAAGGCTTAGGCGGCGGATTAAAAGCTTTTACAATACGAGGAGGCTTTACCGGCCACTTCATAGCAGATTTGCATGTTTCTTCACTATAAAAACTTTTAGCAAGAGCGCAGCTTTTACAGCATACGCCTAAAGATTTAGAAGCGTAGTATTTAGCAGGATTATTTTGCTGCATTTCGTATTGCGAAAACAGCGTATCTAATAAAATAACTGAGATTATAAAAATCCCCAAGCAGGCAGCTATTCGGCAATATAATTCATAATTTTTGCGAATACACATATATCCCCCATAAATATTTATAAAGCGACTTTTATAAAAGTTTTGCAGCTAATTTGCCAAAATCATAAGCTTTTAGCGCATTGTGGATAAAACATATGCTTATAATCACTATTTCGACACGCCAAAACACGCCATATTTGCATCTTCAAAAATTCCGTGTAATATAAATGTCTTGTGCGCGGCAGTAAGCCTGCACAAAATATTCCTGCGTAGCTCAGTTGGCAGAGCGTTCGACTGTTAATCGAATGGTCGCTGGTTCAAGCCCAGCCGCAGGAGCCATCAAGCCACTGGAAGTCCAGTGGCTTTTTTGTTTTTAAAAACACGAGAATACCCCGCGAATTGCTAATTAGGCTTAAGGCAACACCCTCAAATATCAACAAGATATACGCCTAACAAAGTGGCTAACTTAAAAGCTTTGTCGTAAAATAGATACAAATGTGTCATCAGAAGATACGCATTGGGCAATCATTAACAAACAGAGGAAAACAATGATTCAACACACCTCCGAAAGTGCCGATAAAGGCAAAAAGAAGAAGCTAATCATCCTTATTGTAGGTATTGTTGTACTTGCATTAGCTCTTAGCGCACTTGGCGCATTTTGGTACGTAAAACAAACCGAGCGCACAAAGGCTGCACGTAAACAGTGCGAAGTTAAAGTTGCCCAAGTTATGAAAGCTAAGAAAACGTGGGACGCTTTAGTAAAAAACAGAATTCTTATTAAGCTTTCGAAAGATAAGTCTGAAAATGGCAAGAAGCTTGCGGAAATAATAAAAGAGAAAACTCCTGAAGCTGTAAGCTGCACAGCAAACTCTCCGGAAGAGCTTGGTAGCCAAAGCGCTGAGGCTTTGGCAGCTTCTGAATGGTATGCGGTTAAAGCAAAAGAAATTAGAGCTTTAGCTATTGAATTAGTAGATAGCGTTGACACAAAAGCTGAAGACAAAGATAAGAAAGAAGAAAAGAAGGAAGAGAAAAAGGAAATACAGAAAACAACCAGCAGTGTGATTAGGCGCTCTAACATTATTCCTCAAAAGACGAATACCACACCTAAGGATAACAACAAGGACAAAGACAAGGACAAGGACAAGAACAAGAACAAGGACAAAGACAAGGACAAGAACAAGGACAAAGACAAAGACAAAGACAAAGACAAAGACAAAGACAAAGACAAGGACAAGAACAAGGACAAAGACAAAGACAAAAACAAAAACAACAGCGGCAACGGAGACGAAAACGGCGGCAGCACCGGAAACGGCAACACCGGCACCGGCAGCGGTAGCGGTAGCGGAAGCACCGGCAGCGGTAGCGGTAGCGGAAGCACCGGAAGCGGCAGCACCGGAAACGGTAGCGGAAGCACCGGCAGCGGTAGCGGTAGCGGAAGCGGAAGCACCGGAAGCGGCAGCACCGGAAATGGCAGCGGAAGCGGAAGTGGAAGCACCGGAAGCGGCAGCAACTGAAATACTAAAGAAAATGATGGTCAAAAAGATTCAAACAGTGATACAAAAGTAGACAAAATCCTTCTAAAAAACCGGATATAGTAGCAAAAAGAAAAAGAAGACAATAAAACATATTGCGCTGTTATCTGACTCAATATAAAAGCTCCCAACGAATCCGTTGGGAGCTTTATTTGTGCCTTTATAAATTAAATACTTTCTTAAGCTTTTACTTGATTAGCAGCTTTAATACCGGCTAAATCAACTTCTTCAAGCGGAATAACCTTAGTATGATTCTTAATCTTGTATCCAACGTACAAAATCAAGAACAGTGGCACAGACATGTACGTAATGCCAATAGCCTGCCAGTTAAGAGTTGCAAATGAGTGCAAATCCTGGCCAACAATAACCAAAACGCACAAAAGGAACGCAACAATCGGACCAAAAGGATACCACTTTGCTCGGTACACTAAATCGTCCAAAGAATGTCCTTGAGCCACATACGCTTTTCTAAAGCGGTAATGCGCTAAAGCAATACCCGCCCAAGCAATAAAGCCTGTTAAACCACTTGCAGCAACCAAGAACATGTATATTTGCGAGCCAAAAATACTCATGAAGAACGTGAACAAAGCCACCACAAATGTTGCAATCAAAGCTGGAACTGGAATACCACGGAAGCTTACTTTGCCGAAAACTTTCGGAGCATTACCGTCTTTTGCAAGAGCATAAAGCATTCTAGTAGAAGCGTACATTCCAGAATTTGCTGCAGAAATAACAGAAGTCAAAATAACGGCATTCATAACTGCTGCAGCGGCTGCAAAACCGACACGCTGGAACACGAGTGTGAATGGGCTTATAGCAATATCAGTTACTTCGGATCCAAGCAAATTCTTATCGGTGTAAGGAATAATGCATGCAATAACGAAAATCGCAAGAATGTAGAAAAGAAGAATACGCCAGAACACTTGCTTTACAGCCTTTGGAATACTCTTTTCTGGAGTTGCAGACTCGCCTGCAGTAATACCAATAAGCTCAGTTCCTTGGAACGAGAAGCCGGCAATAGCAAACGCACACAACACTGCAGGAACACCACCGGCAAACGGAGCATCCTTATGCGTAAAGTTTTGCAAGAATGGAGCTTTGCCGCCAATAATGCCAACAATTGTAAGCATGCCAACAACGAGGAACACAATAACCGCAACAACTTTCACAATAGAAAGCCAGTATTCTGTTTCGCCGAAGCACTTAACTGTAAGAACGTTAATCAGCAAAATAAGCATAAGAACCGAAAGCGAGAAAATCCATATTGGCACTTTCGGGAACCAGTATTGCAAAACAATTGCTGCAGTACTAACGTCTACAGCCACCGTAATAGCCCAGTTAAACCAATAGTTCCAGCCCATTGCGAAACCTAAAGCAGGATCAACAAAGCGTCCGGAGTACGAAGCAAACGAGCCACTAATTGGCATAAACGTTGCCATTTCGCCAAGAGAAGTCATAAGGAAGTAAACCATAATGCCGATTGCGCCGTACGCAAGCAAAGCGCCGCCAGGACCAGCCATGTGAATTGTTGCACCACTAGCAACAAATAAACCGGTACCAATGCTGCCGCCTAAAGCAATCATGGAAATATGACGTGTTTTCAAAGCACGATGAACATCGTGATTCTGCTGAGAAGTTTGTTCAGCAGTAGATGGTAATGAACTATTACTCATTTTTCCTCCTTTTATGTCGTCTCAGAGGCAAAACAAGCAACAGCGTGCGTGTCGATAGCGCTCCGCAGCGAATGCCGAAATCGCTGCGACAGTACTTGGTTTATTAAACCAAGTCCCAGCATACTACCTTTGGAAATCAGCAGTAAACTTCGGCGCTCTCCCCTTTTGTAAGTAATCAACGCTTTTCCGAGCTCATACTTACTACTCTTGTTGAGCGCAACCTCTGGTCGATGGTGTTCATTATTAGTACTACTTAGCGACAAACATACAGAATTGCGGCGTGGCGAAAAAAGAATAAAAAAAAAATCTCGGCAAATTATGTAACCTGCCGAGATAAATCGTGGAGCTAGGGGGATTCGAACCCCCGACCCCCTCCATGCCATGGAGATGCGCTACCAGCTGCGCCATAGCCCCATTTTTAGTTATGCTGTTCAAGCGAACCTTTGATAGAATACAACAAATTAGCGCTCTATCCAAATGCGGCGTGTCGAATCAGCTTAAATATTACTAAAAATATCGCTACTTAATTACCGTTTGAACTACCGGAATTTTCTGCATTTCCAGAAGTAGACGCTCCGCCTGAAGCTCCCCCTGAAGAAGATCCTGAACCACCGTTAGAAGAGCTACCTGAAGCACCACCAGGAGCAGTTGACGACGAGGAGGACTCCCCGCTTGAGTTACTTCCCGAAGTTGATTCTCCAGAATGCGATCCGCCACTTGTTGAAGAATTATCACCACCAGGCTCACCGTCAGTAGAATTTCCTAAATTAGAATCTGAGTCATCGCGGGAATGTAAACCGTTGTTTTCATCCTCTTTTTCTGAATCCTGATTTTCTGAATCACTATCAGACGGCTTCTTATGCTCAACGCCATTATTGCTATTTTGTTGAGGATTTACCTGATTTTTAGGCTTCTGCTGAATCTGCTGAGGCTGAATATTGTCCGTTCCCTTGCCTTGCGTAAAAAGCAAAACAATTCCTGCAGTAACAACAACAGCAACTAAAGCGCTTATTACAGCTATAGCAATAGTTGCAGCATAACTATTCTTAGGTCGATTTAAATTACTTTCGTTAGCATAATTAGAATCGCGAATAGCTTTAGATAACGGCACAGGCTGACTCAACTCGCCTTCCGACAATTCCATATCTTCTTCGCGCTGCTCTCGTAAAGCAGAAAGCTCTAAAAGTCGCGTATTTTCTAATTCTGGATCTTTAGCTTCAGAGCTTATAGTTCGCCCAGAATTAACTTCACTATTTTGCCTAGAATACGCCATACGAGCATCATCTCCCGCGACTTTATATCCAGCATTTCTTACTTCAACATTGTAGACAGGATGCATGTTAAGAGTTTGAACATTATCTTTATATTGCTTCGAATCATTAGCATAACCAGCAGCGTCAGAAGTGCCAGCAGAATCAGAATTATTAAGATTCTTAGGATTTGCTTCAGCTAACTTGCGAGAAGAAGCGTGAATAACATTCTGATACAGCTGAGAAGCCACAGCCGACACAATCGAACCAATAGCCACACCAATAACCGAACCGGCAATACCAATTTTAGAAGCGAGCAAAAACGAGGTCACTGCTGCCAGCGAACCCGCTAAAACCTGCGTAAATGATATGCCTTTGAAGAAATTCTTCACGTGTTTACCTTAACTACCTAACAATGTATTGCGAAACATAAATGCAATATGTATAAACTTATTACAAATTACAAATTACCACTCACAACGATGGTATCACTCAAGGCATGAGTTGGATAGCTATTTTAGGAATCTACTTAGTTCTTTCTTTGCTTCCATAATGTTCGCCCAAGCTTGCAATAATAATGGCTGCAAATATTAAAGCAAATCCCACAAATGCCATATTTGACACATACTCATGGTAAAGCAGCGTAGAAAATAGTAGAGTAAATAAGCTTTCAGTGCACATAATAACCGATGCGTTTGCCGTAGAAAGATTAACCAAACTATAGTTTTGCATAATTTGCGCAGCAACAGTCACCACAACAATTAAGTAGAACATGTTTGCAAAAATAGAAAGATTATCCGCGCCGTTGAAATTAGGCAAAGGCTCATAAATTAACGCTCCAGCTAAGAACAGCACTCCTGAAACAACAAATTGTCCAAAAGTTAAAGTTACAGGATTATATTTTCTTGAATAATACGCAAGGAACGTAAGATTAAAAGCGAAAACTGCAGCGCATACAAGAGTCAGAATATCACCATAAGAAAGCGTAAGAGCGAACATTCCTGGCTTTAAAGCCACAAAACCAACGCCAGCAACACAAACTACAGCAGCAATCAAACCTAGTATTGTAGGCTTTTTCTTAACAATTAGCCAAGCTGAAAATGGTGTAATAACGCAGTAGGCTGCAGTAAGAAAAGCACTACGACCCGGATCAATTGTTTGCAATCCTTCAGTTTGCAAAACTAAAGTCGCATAGTATGTAACACCAGTTATTAGCGAAGGAATAATCAATTTTTTTGTAAAAGTTTTACGAAGAGTGCCGAAAAAAATTATAAACATAATCGCGCACGCACCAATCATGCGCACTCCCATAAGCCATTGAACCGGAAAAACTTCGAGAGCATACTTTGAAGAAACGTAGCTGCCACCCCAAATAGCAGCACAAACTAACAACATTAGTTGAGAAATATGAACACTGTTCCCTTTAGGCATGCCAGATTTATCAACTATTGATTTAGCTGCTTCACCATCAGCTTTCATAATGCCTCCCCTTCAACTATAAAAGTTAATCCACTAATAAAAGTCGCTTCCTTAAAGCCGCTTCATAAAAGTTACTTCATTAAAGTATCTTCCTTAAAATTTTCTTTTATTTAGTGAATTTAGTTTATAAAATACACAGATTAGCCATAAAATCGGGAAAAGTACAACTTTTCGGCGTTCCTCAGGAAAATTTCCGATACGCGCTTCATAAAACCGATATACTTAACTATTTTGCTTTATATCTTTCACATAAGTAATTTTTATAAAATTCGGTGATTTATATCACAACTGCGTAATTTTTTGCAGCACACACTCGTATACTCTTCTAAAGAAGCGTAATGTAAAAGTAATGACTTGTTTAATTGCACACCACAGACGCGCGCAATTTTACTAATAACGAAAGGAAATATTATGGCAACTCTTAATGCAGATATGAAAGAATTTATTGCTAATAATTTGGCTTGGATTGCAACAGTAAGCAAAGATGGCGAACTTGATTTAGGACCAAAAATGTCTATGTTCGTGCTTGACGACAACCACCTTGCCTACCACGAGCGCACTGCAGGTCAGCATTATAAGAACTTGCAAGACGGCAGCCAGCTAGTAGTTGCTTTTGCTAATTTGGCAGAAAAGAAGGGTTATCGCTTCCGTGGAACCGTAACTCTTCACACCGATGACGCAATTTACGAGGAGCAGGTTCGTGTGGCCGAAGAAAAAGGCACAAAGAAGCCAGCTGCAGTTCCAGTTATGGAAATCACTGAGATTCAGGACTTGACTTCTGGAGCTACTGCCGGCAAAACAATCGCAAAAGATTAATTTATAGCTTTCGCAAAACGCCGAATTAGTACGTTTCAAGCAAGCGGAATACAATATCGAGTGGCGTTCGTCCTCAACGGCGAAGATGAACACCACTCAATTCTTTATTTAATTATTTAGTTGTTTCTAATTTACTTATTTTCTTTACGCAATGCTTGCAACCTAACATTCATTTCTTCCGCTTTCTTCTTCTCGAAGTAATAAATTATTGCAGCAATAGGAATCGGTAAAATAACAGTGAACGCAATCCATCCGCAAATCACCGCTGGATCATCTTTAAATGAAATCCATCCAACAATCACAGACACAATAAATTGAATAGCAATTGGCGGAACTAGCGCAAAAACGAACTTCGCAAGATTTGACATGCGTTCATTCGACCAAAAAATAGCGAATACTCCATAGCCTATGCCTATAACAAACGCGGCTACAGCATAAGATGCAATTCTGTTTCCAACCGCGCTATGCGCTAACAGGCTTGAAATAAAAGACATTACTGTAAAAATAATGCATCCTATGCTAATGCCTTTAGCAATATTTTTTACAATTGTTTTACCTAAAGTTGTAACTTGCTTTTCCATAATAATCGCTTCCTTTTAAGTATTAAAATCTAGTATTAAAAAAAATCAGTATTAAAATTTTGATAGTTTTATATTTGACTACATTCTAGCTACATTCGTTATTACTATAACTACATCCCTAAGCGCTTTTTGAACCCAGCTAAGCATCTGCGACTAATCCACTCAACGCTTCCATCGTCCATTTTTACGCTCATACTTCCACCAAATCCTGGATCGACTCGAACAATGCGATTCAAGTTCACGATTGCGGATTTAGATATGCGCACAAACGACGCGAATTGCGGATTGTCAAAATCCATTAGGCGCTTGTAAGACACGCACTCGCCTTTATCACCGTGAATGATTACGCGCGAATTTTCAACGCAAATCATAATCACATCTGGCTCGTGCATAACAATAATCGAATCGTTAATATAACCGTATATGAATGGATTATTGTTGCTCAACTTATCTGAAGTATTAATTTCAGTATTATTTTCAGCACTTCTTACATTTGCATCATTGGAGTCAATGCTTTGTAACTGAGCGATAATGTGCTTAAGCTCATCGTCAATATTGTGAATTGACAACTGAACTGACTGCTCTTCCTCAGGCGGAACGATAGCAATAGTTACTTTCATCAAGCCTCCTTTCCGTACACTACTGTTAGCGTTTGTTAGCTTTTTGTTTTGTAATTTTGACTATACGGCACTGTAAATAGTCTGTCTTTACAAAATCGCTAAACGGTAGCTTTCGGTAATTAAGCGGTAAAGGAGAGATTACGCAGCACCCCAAATGCGAATAAGACGCTGGCTTGTAGGGTCAGCTGCAGGACCTTGATCATAAGCATCCAAACGCCAATGAATCGAACCATCAGCGTTAAGACTTGGAATTAAGCGCGCCCAACGGCCGTTTCCCATGCCGCCAATCGTCTTGTAAGAAGGATCTACTTTATCTAATCCAAGCAGCTTATGAACAGTTTGCGAAAGACAGGAACCATGCGAAAATACTAGCAAATCACGGTCTGCGCCAGTTTTGCGAGTCCAATCTTCTACTGCAGCAGCAGCGCGCTCTCCTACTTCCTGCTTAGCTTCAGCACCATGACGAAGCTCCCCGCCTTTACCTTCAACCCAAGCTTTGAAATCTTCCGGCCACTGCTCGCTAATCTGCTGACGATTCAAACCTTCCCACTCGCCAAAGAAACGCTCGCGCACACCATTTTCAACATGCACATGAAGCCCAATCTTATCTGCAAAAGCATGAGCAGTCTGTTGAGCACGAATAAGTGGAGAAACAATCGCCACAAAACTCGCGTCCGCTTCTTCTGGCGTAATGCGCACGTGTTCAGTGCTGTTCGGGTCCTTTGGATCTTCTAAATCAGAAGCACCAAAAAGCACGCGCAAAGCTTTTCCAGAGCGAGTCACCTGATCCATTCCAGACTCATCCAAAGCAATATCAATCATGCCTTGCAAACGGAACTGTGCATTATACGGAGTTTGACCGTGGCGAATAAGCATAACAGAACGAGCAATTCCTTCATGCGCACTATTAATGGAATTATTTACGTTACTCGCAACGTTTTCAACAAAATCAACCATAATCTACCGCCTTCTAAAGCCTTTTATAAATAATTTAACGCTCCCAGCTAGGCTTCCAGCCTTCAATTACGTGCTGAGTATTTTCCGAATACACCATAGAATCAGCTGGAACATCGTGACGCACAACAGAGCCAGCACCCGTAGTTACGCCATCAGACACATTTACTGGAGCCACAAAAAGATTACCTGCACCAACGTGAACACCAGAACCAATACTCGTATGATTCTTATGCACGCCATCATAGTTTGCAGTAATCGTGCCACCACCAATATTCGTACGCTCGCCCAAGTTTGCATCGCCAATATAGCTTAAATGCGGAACCTTAGTGCCGTTACCAATATGCGCCTTCTTCATTTCCACAAAAGCGCCGGCCTTACTTTCTTCACCAAGCACATTTCCTGCGCGCAAATACGTCCACGGACCAATGTTAGCAGCCCTGCAAATATGCGATTCTTGCACGCGCGAACGCTCAACTACAGCATCCTCGTCAACTTGCGCATCAATAAGAGTCGTATAAGGGCCAACAACAGCGCCGCTTAAAACAGTAGTATGACCCTGAAGGAAGCAGCCAGGAAGAACAGTTACATCTTGAGCAAGAGTTACGTCATCTTCAATCCAAGTAGTATCCGGATCAAGAATAGTTACGCCTTCAAGCATCCAATGCTCGCACACGCGCCTATTATAAGCTTTTGCGAGCGCAGCCAATTGCACTCGCGTATTTACGCCTTCTACGCTAAGCGGATCTGGAGCAGACATTGCTCCCACATGACCAAACTTTCTAGCATGCTCCAAAGCGTCCGTTAAATAAAACTCGCCTTGAGCATTTTGAGAATTTAAGTTTGCGATTGCATCACTTAGCACATCGGCATCAAATACGTATACGGAAGTGTTTACTTCTTTAATTGCAAGCTCTCCAGCATTTGCATCTTTATGCTCTACGATTCGCAAAACATCGCCGTTTGCTTCGCGAACAATACGGCCGTAGCCAGTAGCATCGTCTAATACTGCTGTAAGAACAGTTGCAACATTACCATGATTATTGTGAAAATCTACTAAAGATTGAAGAGTTTGAGTGTCCAAAAGAGGCATATCGCTTGCTGCAATTAACACAGCACCTTTTAGCGTTTCGCCAGTTTCTTTTTTAGCGATTTCGTTAAGATCTTTAATAGCGCACTGAACTGCGCGGCCAGTTCCAGGAGTTTCGTCCTGATTCACAATATGCACATTTTCGTTATAGCTAACAGCGGCAGCGGTTACACGCTCAGCCTGAGCATGCACAACTACAGCCAGCTTATTTGGATTTACGCCAGCCACAGCATTCATAACACGATTTAAGAAAGTTTTTCCAGCAAACGGATGCAGTACTTTCGGAGTTGCTGAACGCATACGCGTCCCATCACCTGCTGCCAAAATTATTGCCGCAGCTACATCATGCTTTTCCACGCATGCTCCTTATGTTGTATAAATAATATTCTTACTGATTTAATTCTATTACGTCTTAACGCTTATCCAAAACAAAAACGCTACTTGCAAAACAAGTAGCGCCTGTATAAGCTCCCTCACCTGGATTCGAACCAAGACAAAGGGTTCCAAAGACCCGTGTGCTGCCATTACACCATGAGGGAACGGCGGAAAAACCGCCAAGTCACTATTATGCCACACGAATTGACTTCGTCAAATTTGGCGTGGCGCACATTATTAGACAGTTTAATGTGCGTGTGCTGATTTCATTGGTGAGGTGTGCGTGGGTGGCAAATTACTTGTCTCGCAGCGCTACACTCTTATACCTTATTTGGACTTAGCGGTTGCATAGTTAAGTTTAGTTTTTTACTTACTTTCTTTCAAAAATATTTATTTATCAAAAAGATATTACTATCGCTCCGCTTTTATATTGCTCGACCAAGCAATTTCCACCCCGCACAACTAACCAATCAAAGTAAAATCAGCAACGCAATTAAACGAAAGCCCTAGCTCAGAGGTTGGGCATCTTGGTCAATGTGTGCAGCAGCAAAGCCGCTAGTGTCATCTTAAGCAAATAACAACCAAAATGTACAGCAATAAAAATGTACGGATATTAAATCACTTATTACTGTCACACGCACATTACTAATTTTACGCAAATAGGAAGCCTTGACCGTGATGCTCCGGATAAGTGTCGAAAAGCTTCGCAACCGAACCATCTTCAAATACTGCTTTAATTGCGCTTGCAAGAAGAGGAGCAATAGAAAGAACAGTCAAACCATCCCAACGCTTTTCTTCCGGAATAGGCACAGTATCCGTCAACACAACTTCGCGAGCGCCGCAAGCCTTCAAACGTTCAACCGCAGGGCCAGAAAGCACGCCGTGAGTTGCAACAACTGTAACAGACTTAGCTCCAGCTTCCTTCAACACGTTGCAAGCGCCAGCAATAGTGCCAGCAGTATCAATCAAGTCGTCAACCATAACGCAATCGCGACCAGCAACGTCACCAACAACGCGGTTTGCAACAGCCTTATTCGGGCATGTAATATCGCGAGTCTTATGCACAAAAGCCAAAGGACCGCCGCCTAAGCGCTGCGCCCACTGTTCAGCCACGCGAATACGGCCAGCATCTGGAGACACAACAGTTACGTTTGCAAGATCATCACGGAAACGATCACGCACATAATCAACCAAAACAGGCATAGCAATCAAGTGGTCAACCGGACCGTCGAAGAATCCTTGAGACTGAGCCGCGTGCAAATCAACGCTCATAATGCGGTCAGCGCCAGCAGTCTTAAGCAAATCAAACATCAAACGGCAAGAAATAGGCTCACGACCGCGATGCTTCTTATCCTGACGAGAATAGCCAAGAAGTGGGCAAACTGCAGTAATCGAACGAGCAGAAGCGCGCTTCAAAGCGTCGATCATAATCAACTGTTCCATAATGGACTTGTTAACAGGATCGCTGTGACTCTGCAATACGAACACATCCGTACCGCGCACCGACTGCGTGTAACGAACATACATTTCACCATTAGCAAAATCGTATGCCGTTGTTTCCAATACATCAATGCCAAGCTGGTCTGCTACATCACGAGCAAGCTTCGGATGGGCGCGACCAGTAACGAGAACAAGGTTTTTATCTGGCTTTCCTTCAAGGACGATGCTCACCATATCTCCAAACGTTAGTTCGCTTTAGTTCGCGAAATGAACATACTTAATACTAACTTTTTGCGCAGACTTGCGGCGACAAGCCGAAAAAGTAAATAGTCACGACCTATACAAGCCGTGCTTAACAATGTACTGCACAACTCCATCTGGAACTAAATACCATACTGGTTCACCATGCTCAGCGCGACGGCGAACATCCGTAGAAGAAATCGACAATGCTGGAATCTCCAAAATATCAACCGGCAAATGTTCAGAATCGCAGTGAACAATATCGTCATAATTTGCAACATTTCCAGCACTGTTCACATTCAGCTGCCTAGTAATAAAAGGCAAATTAGACTCCAACTTTTCCGGCCTAGAATACCCTGGGCGAGTTACTGCCACAAATCGCGCCAAATTCCACATTTCGCGCGCATTCTTCCACTGCATAATTTCCGCCACAGCGTCCGCTCCAGTAATGAAGAAAAGCTCCGCATCCGGATGCTGCGCGTGAATATCTTGCAAAGTATCAATAGTGTAAGTAACTCCTGGACGGTCAATATCAACCCTAGAAACAGTAAACTTAGGATTAGAAGCCGTTGCAATAACCGTCATTAAATAACGGTCCTCAGCATTCGTAACTTTTTTATCAAGCTTAAAAACAGGCCTACCAGTTGGCACGAAAATAACCTCGTCCAAATCATAAACCCACGCAACTTCAGAAGCCGCAACCAAGTGGCCGTTATGAATAGGATCAAAAGTTCCACCCATAATGCCAATACGCTGACGCTCATGAACGTTACCGCGTGCAGAAGTGCGCTTTCGCATAGAAGTTGCTACCGCAGGAGGAGCCGATTCTTTTCCGGTAAACGAACCTTGAAACAGGTCAGACATTCGCCGCTGCGCATCCGTGTTATTTTCAGGACTCATTCGCTTCAGATTCCTTATCTTCAGCCTCAGTTTCACTAACCACCCCAGAAGCATCATTCGCACTATCTGGGTTAATATTCCCCATCTCCTCATCCCACTCGTCCTTAACAACACGCTGAATTTCAGCAAAAGTTGGAAGAGGGAAATCAGGCTGATACGTGCCGCGAATTTTTGCCACAGATTCAGTGATTTTAACAAGCATTGATGTCATTGCATCAACATCATTATTGCGCTCTAAAGCACTAAATTCACGAATATTCTTTTCCATTCGACCCATTTGCTCAAGAACGCTAGAAAACGCATCATCTTCAGGAAGCGTTACGTCATTTGCATCAGCATCCGGCCATCCCATAAGCACAGCATCCGCATATTCAAGCGAGGAACGCTGTTGCGCGGAGGCAATACCATCCTCAATTTGCACCAAAAACACATAGCGCACAATCGACAAACGCTCAGCCGCAATATTAAGCGCTTCAGCCGGAGTTATATTCACATCATTCTTAGGCATATCATTAGGCATACTCTTACCTTACCGCCACGTAACTATCAAAACCAGTACTACTCGCGTATCTGACCGCTGCCGTAGCCAATCCACTTGGTTGTTGTCATCTCACGCAATCCCATAGGGCCTCTTGCATGCAATTTTTGCGTCGATATTCCAAGCTCAGCACCAAAACCAAACTCTCCACCATCTGTAAAGCGCGTTGAAGCATTCACCATCACCACTGCAGAATCAACATTCGCAATAAAACTTTGAATCGTTTCGTAATCTTCAGCAATAATTGTTTCCGTATGCCCAGTAGAATACTTCGCTATATGATTTGCAGCATCAAAAGCATCGTCCACAATTTTTACGCCCATATTTAGAGACAAATACTCGCGTTTCCAATCCTCGCAAGTTGCATGCTCAAGCTGTAAACCTGCAATATTAGCAGATTGCAAAATTTCGTAAGATTTATCGTCAGCATGCAAAATAACATTATGCTCAGCTAAAGCAGCGCCAACTTGCGGTAAAAATTCCTGCGCAATATTGCGATTTACCAATAATTTTTCTGCCGCATTACACACGCCTACGCGCTGAGTTTTTGCGTTAATAACAATCGGTATAGCTTTTTTAATATCAGCGCTTTTATCTACATAAATATGCACATTTCCAGCACCAGTTTCAATAACCGGCACTGTAGACTCTTTAACAACCGTAGCAATAAGATTCGCACTACCACGCGGAACTAAAACATCAATATGACCATGCGCGTGCATCATGGCCGTTGCCCCCGACCTACCTAAATCGTCAACCGACTGAATTAAATCTGCACTAAAACCGGCTTTTTTAAGCACACTTCCAATAATCTCAATGCTTTTTTGATTCGTATTTTGAGCCGCACTTCCGCCTCGCAAAATTGCAGCATTACCAGACTTTAAACACAAAGCTGCAACATCAATAGTGACGTTTGGGCGAGCCTCATAAATCATTCCCATAACACCAATTGGCACACGAACTTGCGAAAGTTTAATACCATTAGGAAGAGTGTATCCGCGAACAACTTCTCCTACAGGATCTTGCAATTGCGCAATTTTCCTTACGCTTTGAGCAGAATTTTTCACACGCTTTTCGTCAAATTTAAGCCTGTCAAGCTTTCCAGCATCCATTCCTTTAGCTTCGGCTTCTTTAAGATCTTTTTCATTAGCGGCAGCAATATCTAAAGCTGCTAAATCCAAAGCGTCTGCCATTTTTTCAAGAAGCTCATTTTTTGTTCTAGTATCCGTTTTAGAAAAATCTCGCCAAGCAAACCTTGCTAAATCCGCGCGCCCATTAACTAAATTGTCAACGCTCAACGCTCCCACCTGTAGATTATTGGCTTCATTTTCCTGTTTAGAATCAAGAGTTGTCATAATTATGAGATTAGCACACGCCCGTTCGCCCAGCGCTTCGGGTAGCATATTTTTATAAGACGATGCATAATTTGCACAAATATTCCATATGATTATTCGGTTACGGAGACATTATGGCAGAAGATACAGCTATTTTTCATAGCACGCGCGCAACTACTCCAACTTGCACTGCTAAGCAGGCAATTCGTCAAGGTATTGCCGAAGACGGCGGATTATTTGTAGCTGATAGCCTTGGTAGCGAGCGTTATGATATTTCTAAATTGCAAGGAAAATCCTACCAGGAAATAGCTCAAGATATTTTGCAAATCTTGCTTCCTGATTACTCTCAAGAAGAGCTTTCTGATTGCGTAAAGCTTGCATACGCAGACCAATGGTCTAACTCTGACATTACTCCAATTCGTCAGCTTGGAAATACTCGCGATTTTGTTATGGAACTTTTCCACGGTCCTACTTGCGCTTTTAAGGACGTGGCTTTACAAATGCTTCCACAGCTTATGAGCCGCAGCCAAAACAAAACCGAAAAATCTGAATCAAACAATAATCAGAATGTTATGATTTTGACCGCAACTTCTGGAGATACTGGAAAAGCAGCTTTGGCTGGTTTTGCCGATGTTCCAGGCACTTCTATGGTTACTTTTTACCCAGAAGGAAAAGTTAGCCGTGTTCAAGAATTGCAAATGACAACTCAAGCTGGTAAAAACGTGCAAGTTTGCGCAGTCCGAGGCAATTTTGACGATGCTCAAACTGGCGTAAAACAGATTTTCACGAATAGTGATCTTAATAAAAATATTGAAGAATCTTCGAACACTGAATTATCTTCTGCTAATTCAATAAATGTTGGACGACTCGTGCCACAAGTCGTATACTATTTTGCGGCTTATAAGCAGCTTGTTGAGCGTAAAGCAATAGCTCTTGGCGACGAAGTTGAGTTTTGCGTACCAACCGGTAATTTTGGCGATATTCTTGCTGGATATTACGCAAAAATGCTTGGTCTTCCTGTAAAACATCTTATTGTTGCAAGCAATAGCAATAATGTTTTATTCGATTTTTTGGTAAGCGGAACTTATAACCGTCAGCGCCCATTCCATCACACTGTTGCTCCTTCTATGGATATTTTGGTTTCTTCTAATTTGGAACGAATGCTTTACTACATGTGCGATAAAGACACGCGTTTAATACAAATGCTTATGAATGATTTAGCTCAGTGGGGCGCTTTTGAGATTCCAGAAAACGTGCTTGCAAAAATACGAACTATTTTTGGCTGTGGCTGGGCAAATGAGGATCAGATTCGCGAAGCTATTTCTGACTGCTGGAACAAGTACAAGTATGTTATTGACCCTCATACTGCTTGCGGATACTTTGTTATGCAGCATATTCCGCATGATGAAAACGTGCCGCGAGTGCTTTTAAGCACTGCAAGCCCTTATAAGTTCCCGCGCGTAGTGGCTGAAGCTTTAGGACTTAAGAATGTGAAAGATATGGATGATTTCCAATGCATGGATGCTCTTAGTGAAGCAACAGGAACGAAAGCTCCAAGCATGCTTAGAGAACTTGAAAATAAGACGCCACGTTTTACTGATGTTATTGATATTTCACAAATGCCTAGCTATGTTCAAACGCAGGCGAATAATTTCGCTAAATGAACGCGATTTAGGTAAAGGAAAAGTAAAACAGTAAATAGTAAAATAGTAAAAACAATAAAAACAATAAAAAGAGGCTGGCTTATTAGAAACCAGCCTCTTTTATTATTCATTATCACTTATAAACAAAGCGGCATATACTTCGTTAATAACGTTTAAATCATGCCCTTTTCTAGCAGCAGCTGCAAAAAATCTGCGTCTTCTAACTAAAGGCTCAAGATTTTTCGTACGTTGAGCAGTTTTTCGGCCAAGCTCCCAAGCTGCTTCAGTAAATACTCCAGAGTTTTGAGCTAACTCCACGCATTTCGAAATAGCGTCAGGATCAACATTCTTACGATGCAATTCCATGCGTGTAGCTCTAGCACCAAGAAGCCGTACTACGCAAGAGCGAATTACCATTTGAGCGTATTGATTGTCATCAAGAAGATGCAATTCAATTAAACGATTAATAACCGAATCAACAACAACTTCACAGTATCCTTTTTCTTTAAGACGCTGACGCATATCTGCTACAGAGCGAGGAGCATAATCTAAAAGTCTTAAAGCTGCTTCCCTACAATCATCTTCATCACCTTCACAAGGCTTGTTACTCGCGCAAAGCTCGTCACTTGCGAAATTCTTATCGTTTAAATCACACTTGTTAGCGCCTTTTACATACGGCATGTTGTTTGTATTAGTTTTTGCGCTTAAACGTGATGATTTACGCGATGTGCGCCTACGAGTATTAAGAGTGACGTCATTACTTTCATCACCTTCTCTAGTAAGCGTTACTGGATGATTGCGAAGAAAACTCGCTACACTAATCACCATATCAATTCGCTTTATACGCTAATCTTCTATTACTTTTCTGCTGAAGATTTTGCAGTAGAACTTTTAGCATCAGAAGATTCATCTGCACGATCCAATTCTGGATCCTCAGCAAATTGATCATCTGGATGCATTAAACCTAATGCTGCCTTAATCTTTTCGCTAATTTCTTCAGTAATAGCTGGATTATCTTTTAGGAATTTACGAACGTTTTCGCGACCCTGACCGAGTTGCTCACCTTCGTAAGTAAACCACGAACCGGATTTCTTAATAACATCAGCCTGCAAGCCCATGTCAATAACAGAACCTTCTGTGGAAATACCTTCACCGTACAAAACATCAAACTCAGCAGTTTTAAATGGCGGAGCCATCTTATTTTTAACAATCTTAACTTTAGTGCGATTACCAATAGCTTCTTCGCCCTCTTTAATAGTGGAAACTCTACGAATATCCATACGCACAGACGCGTAGAATTTCAAAGCCTTACCACCAGTAGTTGTTTCAGGATTGCCGAAGAATACACCAATTTTTTCACGAAGCTGATTAATAAAAATAGCGGTAGTTCCAGCTTGAGAAAGAGCACCAGTCATTTTACGAAGAGCCTGGCTCATTAAGCGAGCCTGCAAACCAACGTGACTATCTCCCATATCTCCATCAATTTCAGCCTTAGGAACTAAAGCTGCCACAGAATCAACAACAATCACATCTAAAGCGCCAGAACGAATAAGCATATCCGCAATTTCCAACGCCTGCTCACCGTTGTCTGGCTGAGAAACAATAAGTGCATCAGTGTCTACACCGAGTTTTCTAGCGTACACAGGATCCAAAGCGTGCTCTGCATCAATAAACGCTGCTACTCCACCGTTTTTTTGAGCATTAGCAACAATATGCAATGCAAGAGTTGTTTTACCAGATGATTCTGGACCGTAAACTTCAACAATACGTCCACGAGGAACACCACCAATACCCAAAGCAGTATCCAAAGCGATTGAACCTGTAGGAATCACTTCTACACCTTGCATAGGCCTGTCACCCAAGCGCATTGCAGAACCTTTTCCGTATTGTCTTTCAACATTAGCTAATGCAGTTTCCAGCGCGGCTTGACGACGAGGATCTGCCTTATCTGCATCAATAAGACGATCAACAGTGCTTTTACCTTTTGCTGTTTGCGCCATGTTTGCTACTCCTTTCGCATGCCGTTATGTATCGAACGACATTAGTTCGACACGCGATGCTGCTGCAAGCGCTTTTGAGCAATGTGGATAAAAGCTAAAGCTAAATATTCACCATGACGCTTGAGCGCGCTGCAATCATCTCAACAATCTCAAGTATACTACAAATGCGAACATTTGTTCGATACTGCGTGTCTTGCTTGTAAATCAGCCAAAAGTTCAAATATTACTCGAATACAGACAGTAAATAATCTAAAATTTTAAGCAAATTATGTACCGTAGCTTTACGCACTTGCTCACGACTACCTTCTAAATTAAGTTCAAAAACAAGAACAACATCTTTTTTAGAAATGTAATCCCACATATTGCTAACACAATCCAGGTCAAGAAGCTCACTAGATTTTTGCAAAATCAAATCGCGCAAATTAAAAGATTCAGGAAGCAAAACGCCAACATAAACCAATCCAGCAGGTTTACTTCCGTCCGGACCAGGCCCTGCAACTCCGGTTGTTGAAAGACCAATTATTGGAAATCTAGAATCTACCGAAGAATCATCTTCATACTCCCAACCAGCACCACGGTATATGCGAGACGCCCCCACTGCCATCTGCATAGCAACATCCCTAAAAACCGCACCTTCTGTCTGTAAAAGATGAGCGTCGACGCCTAAAATTTTAGTTTTAGCGTGAATATCGTAAGTAACAGCAGAGCCACAAAATACGCGAGAAGCTCCAGGAACGCAAACAAAAGCGTCTGCAAGTAAACCGCCTGTTAAAGATTCGGCAGCAGCAATATGAAAACCTAGCTGAACGCTATTAGATAATATGCGCGCAGCTAGGTTTTTGAGATACACAGGAGAAGAATTATTCATTGCAACGGCGGCAATGGAGCTTCATTAACTTGCTTATCTGCTTGAGAATCATCAACAGAATCCTTCTCAAAGAAAGCACTGTACACGTACAGCACTGCAGAGTAGAAAGCAAAGCCCAAAGAAATACCGAGCAAAGCAAAAGCTACAGAATAGTAAAGCGTAAGCCACCATGGAGGCGTAACTTGAGTATTAAAAATAACAGCCATAGGAGCAATAATCATTGCAAGACCAATAACCTGAGTTAAAGTCTTGTACTTTCCTGCAGAAGAAGCGGCAATAACCCTACCATTTCGGCCAATAACACAGAAACGAACAATTGTTATGCTGATTTCACGGATTAAGAACAGGATTGTAATCCACCAAATAACTTCTTCAAAAATAGAAGCAATCACAAGAGCTGCCAAAATTAACACTTTGTCTGCAATTGGATCAAGCAACTTGCCTAATTTGGTAACCTGATTATATTTACGAGCTAACCAACCATCAAGCTTATCCGTAACCGCCGCAATAACAAACACAGCAAACGCCGCCCAACGCATTGGTACGGAGTTATGACCCCACTCACCTGCGAGCAAATATAAAACAATAAAAACAATTGCCAACGCAATACGCACATAAGTTACGATATTTGGAGCACAATTCCAGCCTTCAAAAAACGAAGACTTAGCATTCTTCTTCATACGCATACCTTTATCTTATCGCAAACTAAAAACTTCTAGCGCGCCACCCAACACAGTTGTGCAACACAATAACACTACTTTATAACGAGTCAGACTCGCCACGAATAAATGCCAAAACTTTTGGCAAATCTTCCGGCTGAACCAAAACTTCGCGAGCTTTAGAACCTTCAGAAGGCCCCACAACGCCGCGAGATTCCAGCAAATCCATAAGTCGCCCAGCCTTAGCAAAACCAACACGCAGCTTACGCTGAAGCATTGAAGTAGAGCCAAATTGCGAGCTAACAACAAGCTCAGCAGCCTGAAGCAACTCGTCCATATCGTCTCCAATATCGCTTGTTTTAAGCTTGTTTTGAGCTTGAGCATCCGCTTTTTGAGCCATTTGCTCAATATCTTCACGATACTTTGGCTTGCGCTGAGTACGCACGTATTCCACAGCTTTACGAATCTCCGACTCACTAACCCAAGATCCTTGCACACGCTGAGGTTTTGCAGCACCCATTGGAAGGAACAAAGCGTCGCCTTGACCAATCAAAGTTTCTGCACCAACAGTATCGAGAATAACCCTGGAATCTGTTGCAGACGAAGTAGCAAAAGCCAAGCGGGAAGGAATATTCGCCTTAATTAAGCCGGTTACAACGTCAACGGACGGACGCTGAGTAGCAAGAACCAAATGCACGCCTGCAGCTCGAGCAAGCTGAGTAATGCGCTGAATAGAACTTTCAACATCGTTCTTAGCAACCATCATTAAATCAGCCATCTCGTCCACAACCACAAGCAAATACGGGTATGGAGCAACTTTTCGCTCGGAGCCAGCCGGTGCATGAACTTTGCCTTCACGAACAGCCTTGTTGAAATCTTTAACATGACGGAAACCAAAGAATTGCAAGTCGTCGTAACGAGCATCCATCTCTTTAACAACCCACTCAAGAGCTTGAGCTGCCTTCTTAGGATCCGTAATAATCGGCGTAAGCAAGTGCGGAATACCAGCGTACGCGGAAAGCTCCACTCGCTTAGGATCAACCATAATCATGCGAACTTGCTCAGGAGTAGCCCTCATAATAATCGAAGTAAGCATTGAGTTAATAAAACTCGACTTACCAGAACCAGTAGCACCAGCAACAAGCAAATGCGGCATTTTATCGAGAGCTGCAGTTACGAAATGGCCCTCAACATCTTTTCCGACGCCTGTAAGCATAGGATTAGTGTCGTTAAGAGCTTTTTGCGAGCGCAGAACATCTCCCAAATGCACAATTTCGCGGTCTACGTTTGGAATTTCAATACCAATAGCAGACTTTCCTGGAATTGGAGACAAAATACGCACATCCGTACTTGCTACAGCGTATGCAATATTTTTTTGCAAATTCGTAACTTTTTCAACTTTTACACCAGGTCCAAGCTCAACCTCGTACTGCGTAACAGAAGGGCCTCTAAGAAAACCGACTACTCGAGCATCGACGTCAAACTGTTCAAAAGTGGAAGTTAGAGCACGAATAACATTGTCATTTGCTTGAGTTCTAGCAGCATGAGGTTTTCCATGAGCAAGAATGTTCAAATCAGGAAGCATGTACGGTTGCAAAGCAGAATCTTCCGAAGAGTTTAGATTATTTTTAGCGCTTTCGTCAGCTAAATTATCTTCATTTTCTTGATCTTTTCTATATTGATCCATTTGCTCCGCCGGAATACTAGACCATGGATCTTTAGCAGAATCAACAGAACCGCTCATAGGAGCTTTAGGCAAGGTTTCTGCAGAAGTTAGTATTGGCGAAGAAGAAGCACTTCTAGGATTATTGCTTGATTTATCATTATTTGATTGCGAAGAATCTTTAGTATTTACAGGAATATAATTCTCGCTGTAGCCTTCAACATTGCTTACTGTTCTAACGCGTTGAGGTTTAGGTTGAGGTTTAACACGATCAAGATTTTCACTTGTTTCTGCATTAACGGCTGCAGCATGCGAAAATGCGTCATCTCCAGCATATTCGTCGAGCAAAGTATTGTCTTTTTCTTTATTTTTTCGATTAAATAGAGATTTCCACAATTTCAGCAAGTAAGCTGCACCTAAATTAGCGCTTTCTTTTTTAGAAGATTTTCCGTCGTGCGTTGGCACACCTTCGGCAAATTCCAAAGGCTCATCTTCATACGAATCCTTAGTTTTACCTGATTTAATTGATTCATTCACATCGTCTGATTCATCCGACTCGTCTAATTCATTTGACTCGTCTGAAGAATCCTCATCCTGCGAATTTTTCTTGTTTTTCTTTGAGAAGATTGACACAACACAGTTTGCAATATCGCTTACATGAAGACGAGCAATCATTAAAACTGCAAAAATAGAGATGATTACGAAAATTATGAGAGCAAATATGCGAGAAAAACCCCAAGATAGTGGAGAGCCTAAAGCAAAACCTAGCAATCCGCCCGCTTTTCTAACTGATTCAAAATCAAAAGCGTGACTTTTAGATGTAAGAGAAATATCGAGAATCGAGCATATTGAGCACAGAAGAATAATAAAACCAAAAACAACTCGATGATTCCCAGATTTTGCTCCACTATTTCGCATTAAGCGAAAAGCAATAACACTTAGCCACACAGGGAGCACGACGCTCATAACGCCAAGAGCGCCCGAAGCTAAAATATGCAACCCAACGCCAATAAAACCGCTTACATGGAACCATTCAGAAGCGCAGAATAATACGGCAAGAATTAGCATAACAAAGCATAAGCCGTCCCTGCGGTAAGCTTCATCGTATTCACCTACCCCAAAAAGTGAGCGAACTGCTTTGCCTAAAAGTCTTGGCACAAACAGAAGCATTGTCTGCCACCATGGTTCCTTAGGCGCTGCCTTACCAGCCATACAATACTCCTTCTGCACTATGTGCTATTAGTACGCCATGTCATCATCAACATACATATGTGTAACCATACCAGTCTACTCCATAGGCTGCGTTCGCTTAAGCGGGAGCAGTTACATAACAAAAAAACGGCCGATAAATACCAGCCGTTTAAGTGGGGTGGCTAACGCGGCTTGAACGCGCGACCTTCTGAACCACAATCAGATGCTCTACCGACTGAGCTATAGCCACCATGCGCATGAAACGAATAAAACGAATCGAATCACACAACAGAGGAATACTATACACGATTTTCTTGATTTATGCTAGCTCAACACACTTCGGCGCGTCGCAGTCAAAACATAAATTATTCGACAATAGCAAATGCAACAATAGTTATATGAGTTTTTCTGAGCAAAATCAGCGCATATTTGGCGTAACTGAAAACAGCAACAACCTGACCGCACTTCTTCTCGGTTCAGGCGAACTTGGCAAGGAAATTGCGATTGAGCTTATGCGATTAGGCGTACGCGTTTGTGCAGCAGACAGCTATAAAAACGCTCCTGCAATGCAAATAGCTCACGAATACAGAGTGCTAGATATGTCTGATGCTGCTTCTCTTAAAAATCTTATTGATAAAGCGCATCCGAATATTATTATTCCGGAAGTTGAAGCTATTGCTACTACAGTTTTGAAAGATGCTGCTAAAAAGAATATCCAGGTTGTTCCTAGCGCAGATATAGCAGCAATTGCAATGGATCGCGAGCGCTTGCGTAGGATTGCTCACGAAGATTTAGGTTTGCCTACTACCCCATACCGTTTTGCGTCTTCTTATAAGGAGTTAGATGATGGCGCTCAGCACGTTGGCTACCCTTGCGTTGTTAAGCCTGTTATGAGTTCTTCTGGTCACGGACAGTCTATAGTTAAAAGCCCAGAAGCACTTAAAGCTGCTTGGGATGAAGCTCAGCATGGAAGACGCGCGGCAGCCGGCCACGAAAACGAGTGTTCTCGCGTTATTGTTGAGGCTTTAGCTCCGCTTGACTACGAGCTTACAGTTCTTACAATAAGTTCTTGCGCAGGAATTACTACTTGCGAACCAATTGCTCAGCGTCAGCAGGATGGCGATTATAGGGAATCTTGGCAGCCTGCGAATATTCCTGAATCGATTCGCACTAATGCGAAGAATATAGCAAAGCGTGCCGTAGAAGGTTTAACTAATATTGCTCACGATTCTAACGAAACCGGTTGGGGCGTGTATGGTGTTGAGCTATTTGTGTTAAAAGATGGTTCGTTGCTTTTTAACGAGCTTTCTCCTCGCCCGCACGATACTGGCATGGTAACTATGATTTCGCAACATTACAGCGAGTTTGCGCTTCATGTGCTCGCTATTTTAGGCGTGCCTGTTACAGCAAACTTCACTTCGCTTTCGTTAAAAGATAACGAGGTTGCTGCAAGCCATGCGATTGTTGTTGAGGGCGAAGGAGAAGTTGGCTTTACTAATATTTCCAATGCTCTACAAGCGGACGAAAATTATAGAAGCGGCTTGCGTATTTTTGCTAAGCCTTCAGTTCACAGCCACAGACGTATGGCTGTTGCTCTTGCTACAGGATTTAGTCAAGAGTCTGCAAGAAAAAATGCGACACGCATTATAAGAGAATTGCATACGGACAGTTCAAATGCTGAAATACTTTGAAAATAAAGGTATTAAACAATAATTTATATTGCACCTCGGCAATATTTGCCGGAAATTTTGTAGGTAACAATTGTTACGCTAATCGTGCTGGCCAAGGTCAGGTAAACCTACAAATACTGTTGGTTTGCGCCTACAACTATGAATGCACGTAAGAGAGGGCATATCATGGAAAAACTTGACAAGTTGTATGAAGGCAAAGCCAAAAAACTGTACGCTACCGATGACACCAATGTGCTCTGGGTTGAATATATGAACCAAGCAACCGCTGGTAACGGTCTGAAAAAAGCTCAGATCGCCGGTAAAGGCAGTTTAAACAACCGGATTACTTCTTTACTATTCCATTTACTTGAGGCGCGCGGCGTAAAAAGCCACTTCCTCGGACGTATTTCCGATACTGAACAACTCGTAAAGCGTATGCGCATGTTCCCGCTGGAAATTATTATGCGCAATACTGCTGCTGGTTCTTTCGCAAAACGTTATAACGTTAACGAAGGAACCCCATTAAAGAAGCCATTGTTGGAGTTCTGCGTGAAGTCCGACGAACTTGGCGATCCATTTATTAACCCAGAAGGCGTTGTTGCTCTTGGATTAGCAACAGATGAAGAGATGGCGGAAATCACTCGTCAAGCTCACGCTGTAAACAATGCTTTGCTTGATATTTTCTCCAAGATTGATGTTCAGCTTGTTGACTTCAAGATTGAAGAAGGCGTGGACGCGCAAGGCAATATTCTTCTTGCGGACGAAATTACGCCTGATACTTGCAGACTTTGGGATAAACGCAATGCTGGCGGAAACTCTGGCACGAACGGCGTAAGTCATTTGGATAAAGACTTATTCCGACGCGATTTGGGAGACATAATACCGGCTTATGAAGAAATTCACAGCAGGCTGGAAAACTTAGCAAAAAGCGAAGGTTTAAACGTTTGCGTGCGTAAACCGGATGATTGTGTGAATCAATAAAGTTTTGTTGTGGCTCGTGCCCTTAGGGGTGCGAGCCACACGCATTCTTACATAATTTAACCAATAATTTAACCAATAATTTAAGCCACAACTTAACACATAACTTAACTAACAATTTATAACTTAAAAGCCCATAACAAACACTGCTCATACCGCACTTTCAACAAGGTAGGTTTCTCGTGGTATTTCGCGTATATGTGGAAAAACGCAATGGTTTTGACGTTCAAGCTCAACAACTTTTACATGAGCTTAAGGAAATTCTTGGCATAAGCGCGATTACTTCCGCACGAATTATCAACAGATACGATTTAGAAGGTATTGACGAAGATTTGTTCAATACTGCTGTGCGAACTGTATTAAGCGAGCCGCCGGTTGATAACACCTACGACTATTTGCCTATTGAAACAAGCGAGCACGTGTTTGCTGTTGAATTTTTGCCTGGTCAGTTCGACCAGCGCGCGCAATCCGCAAGCGAGTGCATTCAGCTTATTAGTCAAGGTGAGCGCCCAACTGTGCGTACTGCTAAAGTAATTGCGCTAAAAGGCAATCTTGACGAAGAAGCCATGGATGCTATTAAGCATTACGTTATTAACCCTGTTGAGGCTAGAGAGGCAAGTCTTGACGAAGTAAAGAGTTTGCAGCGAGAAACAGTAGTTCCTGCGGACGTTGAAGTAATTAATACTTTTAACGATTTAGACGAATCTGGATTACAGAAGTTTATTGAGGATCGCGGCTTAGCGATGGATTTGGCTGACGCAAAGTTCTGCCAGCAATACTTCAGGGAAGAAAATCACAATCCTACTATTACAGAAATTCGCGTTATTGATACGTACTGGTCCGACCACTGCCGTCACACAACTTTTGGCACGGAGCTTACAAATATTACGATTGACGATAGTACAGTTCAAGAAGCGTTTAATCGTTATCTTGATTTGCGAAAAGAGTTAAATCGCGAAAATAAGCCTGTTTGCTTAATGGATATGGCAACTATTGGTGCTAAATATTTGAAGCATACTGGCGAGCTTAAAAATTTGGATGAGTCGGAAGAAATCAACGCTTGCACGGTAAAAGTTAAGGTTGATGTAAACGGCCACGATGAGGATTGGCTGTTCCTGTTTAAGAACGAAACGCATAATCATCCTACAGAAATTGAGCCTTTCGGTGGAGCTGCAACTTGCATTGGCGGATGCATTCGAGATCCTCTTTCTGGCAGATCCTACGTTTACCAAGCTATGCGCGTAACCGGTGCTGCAGATCCGCGCACGCCTATTAGTGAAACTTTAAACGGTAAGCTGCCGCAGCGAAAGATTGTAACTTCTGCTGCAGCCGGCTACTCTTCTTACGGAAATCAGATTGGTTTAGCTACAGGCGAAGTGCATGAGTTATACCACCCTGGGTATGTTGCTAAGCGTATGGAAGTTGGCGCTGTTGTTGCCGCTACCCCAGCCGACCATGTGCGCAGGGAAACTCCTGCTCCAGGAGACGTGATTATTCTTCTTGGCGGACGAACTGGACGCGACGGCATTGGCGGTGCAACTGGCGCTTCAAAAGCGCAGGATGTTGAAAGCATTGAAGAATGCGGTGCAGAAGTTCAAAAAGGTAACGCTCCTATTGAACGCAAATTGCAAAGGTTATTCCGCCGCAAGGATGCTTGCCAACTTATTAAGCGTTGCAACGATTTTGGCGCTGGCGGCGTTTCTGTGGCAACTGGCGAAATTGCCGACGGTTTAACTATTAATCTCGACAAGGTTTCTAAAAAGTACGAGGGTCTCGACGGCACTGAGCTTGCTATTTCTGAATCCCAGGAGCGTATGGCTGTTGATGTTGCTGCCAATGATGCTGATGCATTTTTGAAGTATGCTCGTGAAGAAAATTTGGAAGCAGAAATCATTGCGACTGTTACCGAAGAAGCTCGAATGCGCATGACTTGGCGCGGAAAAACCATTGTAGACTTAAGCCGCTCATTCTTGGCTTCTAACGGTGCTCCAAAACAGCAGGTTCTTCATATTGAAAGTGGAAAATCTTACGATAACCCATGGCAGAATCAGTCTAATTTGACTCTCACTGAACGTATGCGCTTACTTGTTTCAAACATTAATATTGCTTCAAACAAGGGTTTGGCAGAACGCTTCGATTCTACAATTGGTGCAGCAACTGTGCTTATGCCTTTTGGTGGACGTCGTCAGCTTACTCCAGCTCAGGCTATGGTTGCTAAATTCCCAGTATTTGGCGAAACAAACACTGCTTCCGCAATGGCTTGGGGCTTTAATCCGTATTTGATGGAAAATAATCAGTTTACTGGAGCTTATGTTGCGGTTGTTGAGTCTTTGGCAAAGCTAGCAGCAAGCGGTTTCACGCGCGAACGTGCTTACTTGAGTTTGCAAGAGTATTTTGGCAAGCCTCACGATGTTCCAGAACGTTGGGGAAAGCCAGCTGCAGCAGTTCTTGGCGCTTTAAGCGCTCAGCTTGATTTTGGTGTTGGCGCTATTGGCGGCAAAGATTCTATGAGCGGCAGTTTTGAGAATTTGGATGTTCCACCAACTTTAATTTCCTTTGCTGTTTCTACTGGAGATGCGCGTTTAACTGTTTCGCCAGAATTTAAGGGCGTAAATCATAAGGTTTTGCGAATTGCTCCACAATATAAATCCGACGGAATTACTCCAGAAAAGGAAAGTTTCCTTAAAACTCTTGAATTAATCGAAAATATTACGAAGAACAAGCAAGCTCTTGCTGTTGCCACTCCTGGCTACGGTGCGAGCGCGGAAATCTTATTCAAGATGACGCTTGGAAATCATATCGGTCTTAAATTATTCAATAATTTAAGCAACGATGATTTATTTAAGCCAGCATACGGAAGCTTCTACGTTGAGCTTAAAGAAAACGCTGAGGTTCCATCTTCAGATAACACAAGCTTGGTTGACGTTGAGATTATTGGCGAAACGACTGAGAATTACGCAATTATTTCCGCAAATGGCGAAGAAGTTGATTTAAGCGATTTGCAAAAGATTTGGGAAAGCGAACTTTCCTCAATCTTCCCATATAAAAAGCCTGGTGAGATTGTAGAAACTATTAGTAACGAAAATAATGCTTCTACTACAAACCACGCGCACACAGGAAAGCCAAAGCCGCTTTCTCACCCGCGCGTTATTATTCCAGTCTTCCCTGGAAATAATTGCGAGTACGATACTCAAGCTGCTTTCGAGCGTGCAGGTGCCGACGCTCATACGCTTATTATTAACAACTTGAGCGCTAAAGATATTGCAGAGTCTGCAAAGAAACTTGTTGAGGAGATTAATAAGAGCCAGATTGTTATGATTCCTGGCGGCTTCTCCGGCGGCGACGAGCCGGACGGTTCAGCAAAGTTTATTGCATCCTTCTTTAGAAATCCGGAAGTGACTGACGCTGTGCGCGATCTGCTTAAGAATCGAGACGGACTTATGCTGGGCATTTGCAACGGTTTCCAAGCACTTATTAAGCTTGGTTTAGTGCCTTTTGGCGATATTGTTCCTATCGATTCTAACTGCCCAACGCTTACTTATAACACGATTGGCAGGCATCAAAGCCGAATTGTGCGTACTAGAGTCGCTTCAAACATGTCTCCATGGCTTAAAAATACTGAAGTTGGCGATATTCACACTGTTGCTATTTCTCATGGCGAAGGTCGTTTTATTGCAACGCCAGAAGTTATGGAAAAGCTTATTAACAACGGCCAAGTAGCTACGCAATACGTTGATAGTAATGGCGTTCCAAGCATGAGTTTGAATGTGAATCCAAACGGATCGATTATGTCCGTTGAAGGAATTACCAGCCCAGATGGTCGAGTTTTTGGAAAGATGGGTCATTGCGAGAGAGCAGGCGAAGGCTTGTACGTGAACATTCCTGATTTCCACGAACAGCCACTGTTTGATGCCGGAGTCCAGTACTTCACGGCGTGAGCATGAGCGGCATGAAACGTAACATTAGCTTATTAGAAGCATGTGCAACAATGAGTATAGTTTCGCGAATTAAAGTAAGCGATTACAAGGGGGTTAAAGATGTCTGCAGAGCTTGAGGACATTCACGAAGAGTGCGGAGTGTTTGGTGTTTGGGGTCACAAAGATGCTTCCAGGCTCACTTATTTTGGCTTGCATGCGCTTCAGCATCGCGGCCAAGAGGGAGCTGGAATAGTATCTAACGATAACGGCACTCTTCACGGACATCGCGGACTAGGCCTACTTACGCAAGTTTTTAGCAACGAGCAGGTTATGGAACGTTTAACAGGAAATCGTGCTATTGGCCATGTGCGTTACGCTACTGCAGGATCTGGAAGTGTTGATAACATTCAACCTTTCTTATTCCGCTTCCACGATGGAGATGCAGCTTTAGCTCATAACGGAAATTTGACGAATTGCACAAGCTTACGCAATTCTTTAGAAGACAATGGCGCTATTATCCACTCAAATTCCGACACTGAAATACTAATGCACTTAATTAGACGCTCTAATAAACCAACTTTTATGGAACGTCTTAAAGAAGCGTTACTAACTGTTCACGGCGGATTTGCTTACCTGCTTCTTACAGAAGATTCTTTAATTGGCGCTACGGATCCAAACGGCTTCCGCCCGCTTGCTCTTGGTCGCATGCAAAACGGCGCCTACGTTCTTTCTTCTGAAACTTGCGCTTTTGATATTGTTCGCGCCGAATTTATTCGAGATATTGAGCCTGGAGAAATAATCGTTATTAACGACGAAGGCTACACGATTGAGCGCTACACGGATCATGTGCAACAAGCAGTGTGCTCAATGGAGTTTATTTACTTTGCTCGCCCAGATTCTAATATTTACGGAATTAACGTGCATGCTGCAAGAAAGCGCATGGGATCTCGTTTAGCTCAAGAATCCCCTGTTGAAGCAGACATGGTTATTGGAGTTCCTAACTCTTCTCTTTCTGCAGCCGCAGGATACGCAGAAGCAAGTGGCCTTCCTAACGAAATGGGATTAATAAAAAACCAGTATGTAGCTCGCACTTTTATTCAGCCAACTCAAGAATTGCGTGAGCAGGGTGTGCGCATGAAACTTTCTGCTGTGCGCAGTGTTGTTGAAGGAAAACGCGTTATTGTTATTGACGATTCAATCGTGCGCGGCACAACTTCTAAGCGCATTGTGCAATTGCTTCGAGAAGCTGGCGCTAAAGAAGTGCATATGCGTATTTCTTCCCCACCTCTTAAATATCCTTGCTTCTACGGTATTGATATTCAAACAACTAAAGAACTTATTGCAGCAAAACATTCAGTTGAGGAGATTCGCGAGTATATTAACGCCGATTCCTTAGCGTTCCTGTCTTTGGACGGTTTAGTTGACTCAATTGGGTTAAATAAGCCTGCTCCTTATGGCGGATTGTGTGTTGCATACTTTAATGGCGACTACCCTACTGCACTTGACGATTACGGAGAAGAATTCTTGGCTTCACTTACTACTGAAGAACGCGAGCATCTGCAGGAAGTAAGGAAACACAGTAAATATTCACACGAAAACCTTATATAACTTAATATTTTACTTATTTACGGCAATTTATTAACAAATATTTAAGAAAATACGTATAACAATTTAGGAAAGGAATCAACATGCCGCACGCATATGATGAAGCTGGCGTAAGCGTAGAAGCAGGATACGAAGTAGTACGTCGTATTAAATCACATGTGAATCGCACGAAGCGTCCAGGCGTTATGGGCGGCATCGGCGGATTCGGCGGCTTATTTGATTTAGCATCACTCGGCTACAAAGAGCCAGTGCTGATTTCTGGCACGGATGGCGTTGGAACCAAGCTTATGGTTGCCAAAATGATGAATAAGCACGATACAATCGGCATTGATTGCGTTGCTATGTGCGTAAACGATATTGCAGCACAAGGCGCAGAACCACTGTTCTTCCTTGACTACATTGCTTGCGGAAAAAATAATCCTGCACTACTTGAGCAGGTTGTTGCAGGAGTTGCAGACGGTTGCGTGCAATCAGAAGCAGGCTTAATTGGCGGCGAAACTGCTGAAATGCCTGGAATGTATGCAGAGGACGAGTACGATCTTGCAGGTTTTGCAGTTGGCGTTGCAGAACGCTCAAATATTGTTGACGGATCCACAATCACCACTGGCGACGTTCTAATAGGCTTGCCTTCTTCTGGAGTTCACTCGAACGGTTTCTCGCTTGTGCGTAAAGCTTTGTTTGAAGAAGCAGGCTACGACGTAAACACCAAACTTGAAGAGCTAGATGGAAAAACTATTGGCGAAGTTCTGCTCGAACCTACGCGAATTTATGTAAAAGCTTTGAAACCGCTTTTTGCAAAGCATCTTATTAAGGGAGTGGCTCACATTACAGGCGGCGGATTTATTGAGAATATTCCACGCATGTACGCTGACGGTTTGGCTGCAAAAATCGATACGTCAAGCTGGAATGTTCCGCCTATTTTTGACGTTATTGAAAAAGCTGGAAACGTTAATCATGCAGAAATGTTCAATGTTTTTAACATGGGAATCGGCATGATTTTGGCGGTTGATAAAAACAAGGCCGAAGAAGCACTTAGCACACTAAGCGAAAATAACGAAACAGCTTATGTTATTGGCAAAATGATTGAGCGCGAAAACGCTGCAGTTGAGTTGCAATAAAACTATAAAGGACAGAAAATGAAAGTTTTAGTTGTTGGTTCCGGCGCTAGAGAACACGCTATTGCACACGCACTTCTTAAAGGCAAAAGCGTTGAAGAAGTAACGGTTGCGCCTGGAAACCCGGGTATTGCAGCAGATGGAATTAAAACCGTAAACATTAGTCAGTCGGATCACGAAGCTCTTATTAACTTCGTTAAAGAGCACAACTACGACTTTGCGTTTATTGGCCCAGAAGTGCCGCTTATGAACGGAATCGTGGACGATTTTGAAGCCAATAACATTCCCGCTTTTGGCCCAAACAAGGCGGCGGCTCAAATCGAAGGCTCTAAGGATTTTGCAAAAAAGCTTATGCATCGCCACAACGTTCCAACAGCAGCCTACCAAACTTTTGACGCTTTAGAACCAGCACGCGCATACGTGCTTGAGCATGGTGCTCCAATTGTTATTAAAGCCGACGGTTTAGCAGCAGGAAAAGGCGTAACTGTTGCAATGGACGAGCAAACCGCAATTGAAGCTTTGGAAGATATTTTCGTTGATCACCGTTTTGGTCAAGCCGGAGCAAAAGTTGTTATTGAAGAATTTTTGCAAGGACAAGAGTTTTCGCTTATGAGCTTTGTAAGCGGCACTGATTTTTGGGTTATGCCAATTTCACAAGATCATAAGCGCGCCTACGATGGCGATAAAGGACCAAACACTGGCGGAATGGGAGCTTATAGCCCTGTGCCACAAATCAGTAGCGAAACTGTTAAGCGCGCTATTGACGAGATTGTGCGACCAACTGTTGAAGGCTTAGCTAAAGAAGGAACGCCTTTTACAGGCATACTTTACGCAGGTTTGATTGATACAGCTTCGGGTCCTAAAGTTATTGAGTTTAACGCTCGATTTGGAGACCCAGAAACAGAAGTTGTGCTTCCTCGCCTTACTTCAGATTTTGGTGCAGCTATATGGAATATTTTGCAGCATAAAACACCAACTTTTACTTGGAAGAATAGCGGTGTTACGCTCGGCGTAATAATTGCAAGCGAAGGCTACCCTGGAACTTTAGTTACTGGAACTCCACTTCCGCACATTCCTGTTGATGAAAATCAAGGTCAGCACGTGTATTATGCAGGAGTTAAAAGCCAGGAAGAAACCGGCAATCTCGCGACTTCTTCCGGACGCGTAGCGCTTGTACAAGTGCACGGAGAAGACGTAGAAGATGCGCAAAAGAAGGTCTACGCAATATTGGACAATCTTAATCTTCCACACATGTTCTTTAGGCACGACATAGCTTCAAAAGCGCTTAAATAACCACATAAGCTATAAACTTTTTGTTTAGTGTGGCGCGAGTTTTGGGGGATTTCTCTCCTCGCACGTCCCGTCCTTCGGGCGCTCTGGCTGTTAAAGGCGCTTATTGTGTTCGCCTATCTTTAAAGAATGTAGCTTCTCAGTCCTCTTTTAGTGCTCGTAGAGAAATCCCCCAAACTCTGCATGCTAATTCGCTAATAACCGTGCCTTATCTACGGCATAGTAAAGAAGTTAGTGTTGCGAGTGTAGTTCTTTCCGGCTGTAACATCGTACTGTATAAGCTTATAGTCGTCCAAAAGCTGCTTAGTTTGCTCATCCATTGCTGAGTAAACCATTGGTCTGCCGTCGTGATCAAGGTAAATTGGTTGACCCTCAGGGATTCTATCCCAGCCTTGAATTGTGTTAACAACAGGCGGCTCCATTGCACTAATATGCTTATGAAGCTTTGTAAGGAAAGCAACATACGGCGAAACCTTAGCGTTCATATGACGCGCAACCTGGGAAATAAAGAAGTTTGGAGAAGAATAAGCTTCTGTTTTTGCGTTAATCTTCTTAGAAGATTTAAGATTTTCTTTAGCAGCCTTATTTGACCAAATAAAGTAATCTGTTAAATGCAAAATAAGAGAATTATTCTTATCCGCACTAGCTGTAGAGTATGCTCCAGGAAGATGATCACCATAGAACAATACGGTTACAGGCTTATTGAGTTTGTTCAGATTATTAAGGAACTTAGAAGTTGCTTTATCCGTATAATTTGCGCCTTTAGCGTATGTTTGAATAATAGAAGCCTCTTCCTCACCCAAAGGCTTGCTTGAATCAGTAGAAGACACCTTAAAATCATTATTCTTATACCAATCGTTATAAGGCATATGATTTTGCATTGTAACAAGCTGAATAAAATCAGGAGAAGACTTGCGCGAAATAGATTCTAAAACGCTGGAATACGCGGAATCATCCGACACGTACGGCGCTAAATCAATACGCTTCTGATACTTAATAACATCCGGCTTGCGCAAAGAATAGAACTTAGTAAAACCGAACTTCTTATAATTCTTAGCGCGCAAATACATGGAAGGCTCAAACGGGTGGAAAGCAAAAGAGCTTTTACCATCGTTCCAATAACGGTTTATTGTTGGAGTCCACGACTTTTTAGGAACTAGCTGCTGATACGGGCTTGTAAGCGAAGGATCAAAATTAACCATGCTTAAACCGGTCATAGTCATGTATTCAAGATTTGCTGTTCCTCCGCCGTAGCCAGAAGAAAGCATAAGACCGCTATCCGTATTCTTTTTCACACTGTCAATAAAAGGAATAATCGCCTTATTAAAAGAAATTCCAGGAACGCGTGAAGGATTTGCAAAAGATTCGGAAAGAATAACAATAAGAGTGCTGTTATTTATTTTATTCTTACGAGAAGCGTTAAGTTTGTTAGCTGCTTTCTCGTAGCGAGCTACCACTTGTTTCATGGTTTCTTCGCTATAGTTTGCAGGCTTCGACATGATTTTTGGATTAACCTGCCTAGTAAAAGCAACTATTGGTCCGTTAAGTTGCGCATCGTAAGCAGAATCCCACATTGCAGGACGGTCGCCCATAAATTGGTTAAAAGAATTAGCAACAGAACCAACAGTGCCAACAGAAGCAACATACCACGAGAAGGATGCGAAAATCAGCACAAAAATTCCAGCTCGCACACCGTAGCGCAAACGCTTGTCTTCAAACCAAACTACTTTTCCACGGTTCTTATCTAATAAATGAATCGTCATAAAAACTACAACGAAAATAATCACGCAAATTATTGCGTATAAAGTAACGCGAGCAGCATTAGGCGGCAAAAATGTTGAAATATTGCCGGTATCGCTTTGCAAAAAATTCAGGTCAGCAGGAAGAATTGCCTCATTTCGCACAAAAATCTTCATGTACTCAATAATCGAAATAATTATGCAAAGAGACAGCAAAACCATTGAAGTAAGCCAAAAACGGTTAGTAAGAATAATAATTAATCCATAAATAACCGCAAAAATAAGCAAATTAAGCACAAATATGAAGTTTAAATTTTCCCAAATGTTGCTGAACATTCGCGTAATATTTTCAATCAGACCATTCAAAACCTGGCTGCGAGAGCCTGTTTGCACGCCCATCTGAAAAATAACCATCATTCCAACGCTATTTAGAACGAAAAATACTATATAAAGCCAGCGCGGAATAGCTATTTGATGCTTATTTAATATCTTTAGCAAAGATGAAAAGAAATTTTTGGAATTACTCTGCTCTTTAGAGTCTTCCCCCTTATAGTCACCCTCTTCCTTCTCGCTTTTTGAAGACTCCAGCGCAATTTCATCCATAATAATTCCAATCGTTCCTAGCTAAACGAATCCTTATACATGCACAATAATTGATTATTGTAGTTATTGCTATCGTCATACTTGCATATTTATTAGTACAAGTAGCTCGACATGCTGATATTTTTCATACTTCCGGTGGATTACAATATATGTTTCGGCAACTACGATTAGAACAGTAAAAACTATAAAAATAGAACAGCAAAAACTATAAAAACTAAAGCAAATATTAAGAAAAAATTAAGATACATAAACTATATTTCAGTTGGGTGAAATATTGCGAGTATCGTTCACTTTAAAAGTTGTTTGCACGTAGTTAAGCAAGAAAGTGTAGGATTCAAGCATGCTGCAATTGGCAAAAATAAGTCTTTTGCAAGGCTGGTTACCAACAAGCTTATTTAGTTTAACCGGCTTAACTTTATTCGTGCTGATTTTCACTAAATCAAAACGCTCAAAACACTTATTTAGCATAATAAACCTGCTTATACAGCTAGGTGTTGCAAGCATATTTTTCATAGTTGGCGGATTAATTGCTTGGCTAATTTCAGACGTATTCCTTGTGTTTGGAGTAAGCCTTGGTTGGCTTGTTATTATTTGCGTTGCAATAGGATTTGCTCTTGTTGGCTTTGCTGGCACAGCATTCGTGTTCACTAAAGGTTGGAAACGACTAGTTGCTGTTATTGCTATTGTTTTAACTCTTATTAGCACAGCTTTAAGAGTTGATATGGTTTACGGTGAATACACAACACTTGGATCAATTTTTGGAATGGGTAATTTCCCAAAGCTTGAGGTTAATAAGGAAAAATCTGCTACTGCAAGCATTGAAGAATGGTACAGTTTAGCAAAACAAAATAAGCTTCCAAAAATGCCTAAAAAAGGTATTCTTCGCTCAGCACACATTCCTAACACATACTCAAAGTTCAAAGCTCGCACAGCAAACGTTTATTTGCCTCCTGCAGCGCTTGTAAAGCATCCACCAAAGCTTCCAGTTATGGTTATGCTAGCAGGACAGCCCGGTAGCCCAAATCACTTCTTTGCAGCCAGCGACATTGCTGAAACTTTAGACGATTACGCAAAATCTCATAAAGGCTTAGCTCCTATTGTTGTAGCCCCAGATCAAAACGGTGAAGCGACACATAACTCACTTTGTGCAGATACTGGAGTTTACGGCAAAGCAGAAACGTATTTAATTCGCGACGTGCCTAACTGGATTCGCAAAAATCTTCCAGTAAGCAAAGACCCAAGCATGTGGCTTATGGGAGGCTTTTCTCAAGGCGGAACTTGCGCTACTCAATTAGTTCCAGCGCATCCGAATATTTTTAGAAGCATGTATTCTGCCGGCGGCGAACTAGAACCAACGTATCAAAACCGTCAAGAAACAATTAAACGCTACTTTAACGGAAATACTTCAGCATACGAGCGTCACGTTCCTAGTAAAATAATGCGAAAAAACGCTCCGCTAAAACAAAACTATTATGCTATTGCCGGCTATTGGGATCCTAAATCTCAAGCAAATCAGGCGACTATTGCTTTAAGCGCACACAGCGCAGGTATTAACGTTTTAACAATGCTCGCTAAAAATTCTGGACACGATTGGCATACAGTAAAAGCAGGATTGAAAGTAGTTCTTGATCTTTTCTGCAAGCAAACAGGCATTTCAAAAACTGTTCCAAATCTAAATACGTATCCGAATGTAAAAATTCTTGTTCATAAAAAAGTGAATCGAGACTAATATGGCACTGTCTTTTTTCAATAAGCATAAGCTCAGAAGCCAGGAAGATGGTCAACAAAAAAGCTTAGACCGTAGCAGCAATCAAACATCTAGCCATATTAGAGTTTTTCTGCACGACTTTATTTCCTGGCTTCGCCAGCGCGTTTTTGCTCTTACAATCACATGCATTTTTATTGTTATAAATTTCGCACATTGGTTTACAAGAACATTAATGCACATATACACTTACGGCACAAACGCAACTCTTGCGCAACTTTTTATGCGACACCATCCCTCAAAAGGATCTAGCTTCCTCTTCGGCCACGCAAACATGTCGGAGCTGCTGCTAAAAATCTGCCACTCGCTTGTTTTCGTAAACAGCATGCCTTCACTTTTAGTCAACTGTTTCCTCGTTATTATTCTCATAGGCGTTGCAGAAACTCGCATAAGCAGACTTCGTATTGTTTCTATTGCTGTATCTAGTACGCTAATTGGAATAGTTGTTGGACTGACGATTATTGGCAATCTTTCTATGCTTATTAGCAACATGCACTGGATTACTAGAATCCCTATAAGATTGTCTCCATTTACGCTGTTTATTGGCGCTTTTATGGCATCTTCGGCAAACGAATCGATTTTGTGGCATAGACGAATGCTTGTAATCGGCTACGCTGTTACTTCTGCAATGATGCTTTATAGTGGAAACCCTGGCGACTATTGCACTATTATTGCTGCTTTTACAGGCCATATTATTGGCAATATTGTGTGCAAACCAAAGGGAATAAAGCATAACGTAAACTGGTGGGAAGGCACAGATTACGAGATTCGAAAGCTTTTTGCATACGCTCAAGGAATTATTGCTCTTGGACCATTATTAGCATTATCTTCGCGCTCACACGCCGGCATTCTTACAACTCTTGGACTGTTTATGTCTCCGCAAATGGGTTCAAAGCCGTGGATTACTCGCTGCATTAGCAATTACAGTGCAAATAGTTGCTTGCTTCATTCTGGATTGCATCACGCGACTATTGGCGGAGTGTGGATTCGTATTCTTCTGCCAATTGTAACTATGCTGATTGTTGCGTGGGGAATGTTACGCGGACGTAAGCTTGCAGCATGGACTTCCATTGTTATTAACGCAATTACTGTGCTTTATGCTGGAATGTACTTCACAATTTTGCCGCTTATTGCAACAAATCAGCATATTTCAATACACCAGAATAATGCTGTTGCTGTTGCGTTTATGCTTACCGCTCTTCCGCCTCTGCTTATGACTATTCTTCTTGCTATTAATCTTAAGCATTTTTCGATTACTACAAGCCGTTTTCAAGTTCGCGTAGGATTAGTCGCAATTATTGTAACGCTGTGGATTACAGCTGTAGGCTACGTAACTTTTGGCCTTATGATAGCAGACAACTTTAAGCCTATTGCAAATATTCATCATCTTTTGCGAGATTTACCTGGACGATGGATGCCTATGGGCTTTGGAAACCGTTCTAACGCAATGCTTCGCACGGAAACACCACTATCTTCCATATTAGCGCAATCTGTTGGCGTAATATTTTGGGCTGTTCTTTTTATAGTTTGCTTTACATGGTTTAGAAGCAAAATTTCAACCAACGAAAAAGATAGAGAAAAAGCAAGCTCACTTGTGGAACTTGGCGGAAACACTATGAGCTTCATGACCACTTGGCCAAATAACCATTATTGGTTCTCCCCAAGCGGAAAATCCGCAATCGCATACCGCTTAAGCTACGATATTGCACTTACTCTTACCGGGCCGTTTGGAGATTCCAAAGAATATAAGCAAGATCTTCGTGGATTTATTAGCTTATGCGAAAAAAATTCGTGGTCTCCAGCATTTTACGCAGTTCATGAGAATGTGCGTCAAGAGTTAGAAAAGCTTGGTTTTACGTCTATTAAAGTTGGAACAGATATGCTTGTAGACCCAAGTAAGTGGCAGACTCGCGGAAAAAAATGGCAAGATATTCGTACCGCTATCAATAAAGCAAAACGAGATGGAATAAGCGATATTTTAACAACATATAAACAAGCTTCTTTTGACGTTCAGCAGCAGATTGTTGAAATTTCGGAAGAGTGGGCTGAGCTTAAATCCCTTCCGGAAATGAAATTTACTTTGGGTGGTTTGGATGAGCTTCAAGACGAGCGCGTAAAAATACTGTACGCAATCGACGAAAATGAACGCGTACTGGGCGTAACAAGCTGGATGCCTACTTATAGAAATCATAAAATTATTGGCTGGACGCTTGATTTTATGCGACATCGCACAGATAGTCCAAACGGAATTATGGAATTGCTGATTGCAAGAATGGCAGAACGCTTGCGCGACGAGGGATTAGAAAATCCTGAATCTGCCGTGGAATTTATGAGCTTATCTGCAGCACCTTTGGCAGGAATAGGCGAAAACGCAGACAGTAAAAATGCAGAAAGCGAAAGCTCAGAAAGCGAAAGCTCAGAAAGCGAAAACGCAACAATAGCAGATTCTCAACAATCTTCAAATGTTATTAACCATGCTCTGGCAATGATGTCCGATATTTTGGAACCTGCTTACGGATTCAAATCGCTTTACTTCTTCAAAAAGAAGTTCCAGCCGGAAGCTAGCTCAGTTTACGTATGCTATTTGGATTCTGCAAAACTTGCACAAATATCTTTGGCTGTAACACACGCTTACTTACCTGAAGCTAGTGCAAAACAAATCTTGGAAATGGCTAAATCATTACGGCCAAAAACACGTGAACTTAACAAATAATTTGTTAAGTTTTGCATAAAACTTCGGCGAGTTCTCCCTAGTGTTGCGTAAAGTAGCAATTGCACGTCAGGGAGGTTCATCGTGTTAGAAATAAAGCCAACCGTTGCTGTCGTCATGGGATCCTCAAGCGATTGGGAAACTATGCGTAACGCTTGTGAAATCCTAGATAAATTCCAAGTTCCTTACATGAAAAAAGTTATTTCTGCACATCGTACGCCAGAACTTATGGCAGACTTTGCGCACAATGCTCGTAAAGAAGGATTCCATATTATTATTGCCGGAGCAGGTGGAGCAGCTCACTTGCCTGGAATGATCGCAGCACAAACCACACTTCCTGTTATAGGCGTGCCAGTAAAATCTCACGCACTTTCGGGCTGGGATTCTTTGCTTTCCATTGTGCAAATGCCAGGAGGTATTCCTGTTGCAACAACTGCAGTTGGAAATTCTGGAGCAACAAACGCAGGTTTGCTTGCAGTAAGTATTCTAAGCACAACCGACGAGCGTCTTGCAGAAGAGCTCGCAACATATCGCGAAGAACTCAAAGCGAAAGTTGAGGAATCCAATGCCAACCTTATCTGAAGTAACTAACGGCGCTGTTGAACGCTTAATGCCAGGCTCTACTATTGGAATTATTGGCGGCGGCCAGTTAGGGCGCATGATGGCTATTGCAGCTCGCCACATGGGCTTTAGAATTGGCGTTCTTGACCCAACTCTTGACTGCCCAGTGTTCCAAGTAGCAGATTTGCAGGTTGAAGCTAATTACGACGACCCAGAAGGCTTGCGCGAACTTGCAGAACGTTGCGACGTACTAACATACGAGTTTGAAAACGTAAATGCGGATGCACTCGATAAAGTTCGTCATCTTACTGCTATTCCTCAAGGCACAGACTTGTTGCGAGTTACGCAAGATAGAGTAAGCGAAAAAACGTTTATTAATAGCCACGGAATCAAAACAGCCAAATGGCGCGAAGTAAATAATCTTGACGATTTAGATACTGCTATTGACGAAATAGGCTTGCCGGCGATTTTGAAAACTCGTCGAGGCGGCTACGACGGTCACGGTCAGGATGTTTTGCGCACAGAAGAAGACGTTGCAAATATTCACCACCGCGCAGATCGCGGCGGCAAATTCCCACCTTCAATTCTAGAAGGTTTTGTTGATTTTGCTTTTGAAGCTTCTATTCTTGTTTCCGGAAACGGCAAAGACTTTGTAACGTATCCGCTTGTAAAAAACGTGCATCACAATAGTATTTTGCACATGACCTTGGCTCCGGCAGTAGTTGATCCACAAGTTGAGCATGCAGCGCACGAATTAGCTTTAAGATTAGCTCGCGGATTTGAGCTCGCAGGAACGTTAGGAATTGAGCTTTTTATTACTAAAGATAATCAAGTAGTAGTAAACGAGCTTGCTCCACGTCCACACAATTCCGGACATTATACGATTGAAGCTTGCGATATGGATCAGTTCGAAGCTCATATTCGAGGAATTGTTGGATGGCCTTTAAAGAAGCCTTGCCTACTTTCCCCTGCTGTTATGGTAAATGTGCTCGGACAGCATGTGGCTCCTGTGCGCTCACTTATTTTAGAGCACCCAGAATGGCACGTGCACGACTACGGCAAAGCGGAAGTTAGAAAAAACCGCAAAATGGGTCATATTACAGTACTAAGCGACGACCCAGTTGAAGCCGCAGCAGCATTAGATTCAACAGGCTGCTGGGATGACGAACTTGAATACTGTGATGAACAACGAAAGGATTCGAGATGACTAGCGAACCTGTACGTCGTCACACTCGACAAAAAGAAATCGTACTCTCCTATTTGCGCGAATCTCGCAATTTTGTTTCTGCACAAGATTTGCACAGACTTTTGGCAAAAGACGGCGAAATTATTGGCTTGGCTACAGTCTACCGTCAGCTTAACGCGCTAACTCAAAGCGGCGAAGTAGACACTGTGCGCTTTAACGGTCAGCAATTATTCCGCATTTGCGACGAAAACACACACCATCACCATTTAGTGTGCGAACGCTGCGGAAAAACAGTTGATATTGAGCCACCCGATGACGAAGGATGGATTCATAAAATAGCTGAATCTCACGGATACACTGTTGTTGATCACACGCTAGAAGTATTCGGCTTATGCGAAAACTGCCGCAATGAAGATAAGTAGCGCGCTAACAAACGCTCCGCATTAGACGCATTAGACGCATTAGGCAAATGCCTTCCGCGAATATTCCTCTTATTTTTGCGCGCGGAAATTGTTGCAACAATCATAGTAGTTAAAATCACAGCACACCCAACAAGCGCAATAACAAACAGCGTCATCCAAAGCGGCCACTGCAAATGATCGTCAGGCGGCTTAACAGGATCCGGCAGCACACGATACCCCGTTACCAGCAGCCTCTGCGAGTTCACACCGTACGGCGTGCAAGTAAGCAGCGTAGCCAAATCGCGCCCCTTCTCGCGCTGAATAAGCCTAATATCATTCGGGTCAACAACGCTAATGCGAAACACCCTATATCTTAAGGTTTTACCTTGCACATCAAAATAGAAGAAATCGCCTTTTTTAAGGTAGATTAAGTCGTCAAACATAGTTGCATGCGGCAAACCCGTATGCGCCGTAATAACAGCATGCCTGTTTTTGCCGCCAACTGGCAAATCCGTGCCATACAGGTGACCCGCGCCATACGCTAAAACATCCTGCGAACTGCCGTGATAAATAGGCAGCTTAACGCCAATCTTCGGGATTTTTACGATTCCCATAATCCCCATCGGCTCATCTAACTGCTTTTCATAATCCTTATACTCAGGCGTTTTCTTAAAATCTTCCGTGCCATTATAAGGGTCCGCCGTAAAAATCGCGCTGCGATGCGCGTTATACTCGCGCGCCTTATCTAAGTTAATTGCGCGCGCATCTTTAGGCTGCTCACGGCTAAGCTTGTCGTAAGCGGCAGAAAGCTGCTTAGACGCGTTATTATTCCACAGCGTAGAAGCCACTGGGTACGTGAAGCACAGAATTGCGGCGACAGCCAGCGCGATTGGTTCTAAAATGCGGCGAAGATGCGACTTAGGCTTTTTTGGCGTAGGCTCTGCTCCTGGTTTTGCTGCTAGTTTTGCTGTGGGTCGCTTGAAGAAAGCATATACTTTCGTAACAGCGCTGTTTAATTTCATGCTTCCTCGGTTCGTGTTTTTCTTATCTTTGATTTACTGATTTTTGAGTATCGTCTATGAGTTTTGACTGGTGTTTGGCTGGCGTGTTTTCTGAAGTGCTGTGAGAGATAGGAATTACTTATCTCGCAGCGCTACGCTCGTGTTTGCTGTTGCGCGAGTTTGTGGGGATTTCTTTCCTCGCACGTCCCGTCCTTCGGGCGCTCTTGCTGTTAAAGGCACTTAGTGTGTTCGCCTTTCTTAAAGAATGTAGCTTCTCAGTCCTCTTTTAGTGCTCGTAAAGAAATCCCCCAAACTCTGCATGCTAATTCGTTAATAACCGTGCTAATCGCAGAGATTTTTCGATTTTTCTTCTTCACTCGGCGAATCAGCAGCCTACGGCTCTGACGTTCGCCTCGCTCAGTGCGAAAAATCTCAAATCTCACCACACAAATATGAGTCTAGGATTTAGTTAAGTAAACCCTAGACTCACACTTTGCCATTAGACTACAAGACCAACTTTAGAAAGCGCATCAAGCGTTCTGCTGCTGCTCTTCTTCCTTGCGATTGCGCATGTACAGGAACACGCTAGCCGCAATCAAGCCCATGCCAGCAAGCGCAAACAGAATCACGCCAGCAGCACCAGTTGCAGGAAGGTTGAACCAAGATTCAATGTTGAGATCACTAATCTTGGTATTAGGGAAGTCAACTGTTGTTGTTTTTCCTTCCTCAACAGTTACACCTCTAACCTCATTAGCTAAAGCGTAATCAGTAGGAGCCTTAACCTCAACAAGGTAAATCATTTGACCAGCTAAAACCTTTTGATCAGTGTCAAATTTACCTTGATCGTTTGTGGTTCCAGTGAACTGCTTGGAAGCATTATCAGAGCACTCAGTAGGAATATCAGTACTATCAGCAGCGCGCTTAAGCAAAGCAGCCTTGCAAGCATCTGCTTTTTCTTCGGAGTTGAAAATCTTAAACTCAGCTCCTTGAAGCTTGGTGGCAGGAGTCTTCTTATCGTGCTTATTTACCTGAAGGTAGCCAAGCTTAACGGTAGAAGTACCTTTACCATCATCGCCAGACACGATTGGGTCTGGATCCTTAGTGGCGTTATCTGGATGAGACTTAAAGAAGCCAGACTTGTTCTTAATCTCTTTCTTGTCAGTATCATTCTTATAGGAATCACTTAACTTGAGCGAAACTGTAACATGAACCTTAGGCTCAGTTCCAGTCTTTGCCTTGTTCAAAGCATCGGCAATTTTGCCCAAGCCATCTTCAGTGAACTTAACCAAGATACGCGTGTGTTGGGCTGCGAGATTATTGTCGTCTCCATCAGTTGTAATAGCCGCTGCAGTATCGTTCTTCTTTATTTCAACGGTGTAATCCGTGTCCTTCGTAAGAGCATCATTAACACCATCAACAGTCACAGACTTAACAGCAGTGTCCGCCGTAATAGTTTCAAACGCCTCGGTTGGAGCGTCATCGAATACAGCATAATCCTGAATGCTCTTTGCATCCAAAGTTCCAGCAGGATGATTCACTTCCGCACTAATCTTGTAGTCAAAAGTATCCTTAACCGAAACGGCGTTGCTACCTGTTTCGGTGCTGAAAACCTTTGTTATTGCGCTAGAAAGATCCTTGTTCTTAATCTTTACAACAGGATTGTAGTTGTAGTTTGTATCGACTTTGTTGGCATCATCCTTATTTTTCGTACGCTCAATCTGCGGCAAAGTCATATAGAACACAGTCATGTCGTTTGCGCCGTAGTTGCCAGCAGGCATCTTGGTTTCTTCAACCTTGTAGAAGCCGAGAGCAACGTTTTCGAACTTTGCTTCGCCGTTGGCACCAACGGTTTGAGTCTTTATATTGTTTGAATTCTTATCAAGATTAATCTTTGCTTCGCCTTCTTTGCCGCGGTTCAAAGCGTCGATTGTTCCAGCAATTTTGGCCCAAATTTCTTCCTTCTTGAAAGCTTCAGCATTAAGCTCAGTATCGCCAATCTTCTTGATTGGTGTAAGCTTAAATTCAGCGCCTGTAAGTGGCTTGTGACCAGACTCGCACTTAGATTGGCCTTGGGAATCAGCAACCACCTTTGCATCGCAATTGACGATTGTAATAGTACCAGTTGTTTTAGTATTCTTCTTATCCCACGGAGCATTAGCTGTAACAGAGCCTTGGCGAATTGGAGGCCCACCAGCCCACGCAACGCCGGCCATGGTTACGGCGCCAGCAACGCACAGCGTGCCAGCCATCGCGAGCGACGCAATCGCCGCAACGCACTTTTTGGTTAGTTTATTCATCATTTCTCCTTTAATCGCGCCCCTAAGAGCTGTTTGAAATAAGCTACTTTGTGTTTTGTAGCTTGTGTTTTGTGTGTTTGCGTACCGATTGAGCCTTGTTGGCGTACCCATTCGGCACTTGTTTTTGTTTTTGTTTTTGTTTTTGACTACCTGGAATATTTCTCTGGAATATTTCTCTGCAATATATTGGTTTAGTTAATCTAATTATGTTTTATTTTGACTACGCGCACGTAAATCAATACGCGCGCACAACTTGATTACATAGGCAGCTTTCACATTAGCATCGCCGCCTTTCGTAAAGCAGCTTTCTGCATGCTTCAGTTTGACTTGCCACAAATCCTGCAGCAAGCACGCTCACCATTACGGCGGCTACAGCGCCCAGCTGCAAGTTCCAACTCTGCCCACCCGTGTGCGGCAAAGTAAAATCTTCTGACACGTGAATGTTAATAGCCAACTGCGCATAGTCTTTGTTGGCTGTTAGACCAGCAAAGGCAGTGGATATTTTATTTGGCTTTACGTCGCTTTTAGCTACTTCGGCATTGAATTTATCAAGCGCATCTTGCTTCAGCGCGTACACATAGCACTGGTAATCGCCCGTTTCTGTTGGCTTAAATGTAGCGCTGGCGTTGGCAGTAGCCGCAAACTTAGTGGCAGACCCAACAAGCGAGCAAGACTGCTCACCTTCTTTTGAATTACATGTACTTTGAGCATTACCTTCTGGGAAATTAAAGCCAAGCTGTTCTGGCGATTGCCAGTTACTGTACGCAAGACCATTTTTATCTGTAGCGCCTGCGTTGCTTTCGCTTCCAGTAGTGCCTGCACCGACTGCACTACCTGCGTCAACTACAGAGCTTGCGCCTGCACTACTTCCTTGCGGCTTCTCGCCCTTTGCACACAACATTCTAAGCGTAATTTGTTTTGTTGAATCCGCCTCAGACGTGGCTTCAATAAACGGCTTAAGCTCCATTCCCTTCATAACAGACACAGTGTCGCCATCACCCAACGCAGCAGACGCAGAAGACGCACCGCTAGAAGACCCGCTAGCCCCAGCATCAGCACTCTTAAACGGATACACATTCAGCTTAAGATCGCCATCTTTAACCTCAAGCTTCTTTTTATTCGACTTCACTTCAATCGTAACTGACTTATAAGCCACGTCGATATCTTCACCAACAAAATATTTAACATTCACATAGGTAAATGAAATTAAACTATCTGGATTCTCAAATAAATTCTTTTTTTTATCAGCATAACTTATCTGATCCTTGAAATGGTCTATTGTTTTTGGATGAATTTTAATGTTACCTGTATAACTATATTGAACATCCTTAATAGCAAACACTTTGCACTCAAAAGTTCCAGCCTTTTCTGGCGTCCCACTAATCCAGCTTTGCGAGCGCTCAGTATCGTCATTTTCTTCATATACAGTGTACGGATCTGCATTTTCACTAGGTCGAGTCTGATTTTCCATATGCTTGAACTGAGTCTGCTTATTTGTAGAAGGACTATCCTTTTTATCTTTAAGGCTCAAACCATTAACAGTGTCTACCGTGTAACTGGCATCATCATTACTACCATTTTCATGGCAAATCATATGGTGATAAATAACACCAGGCTTTTTAGTTGACTTAGAACCAATAAAAAGCTTGTTAATAGGATCGTAAGTGTCTTTATTATCAGCACTGCCAGCAGCACTTCCACCAGTAGCTGAAGCATTAGACTTTGGCTTTATAGTAATTTTATTATCAGTTACCGCAGTACCATCCTGAGCATTTTCAAAATCGTATAAGCTCAGTGATAAATCATTGTTTAAATTACTCTTCTGCTCGTCAGATAGATCAACTTTTACACTTATTTTAGCGTGTATTTCTTCTTTTTTATTTTTGTAATATGCAAAAACTTTGAATTCATAACTGCCGTAATCCCATTTACCATTTGGACGCAAAGTTATAGAACCATCATCAAAGCCTGTTTCATTTTCAGTATCCTTAACTTTAATAATTCTACCATTTTCTGTTTTTTCAAAATTCACCCAACTTGGTACAGGATTTCTACCACTCTTTTCTAATTTAAACCACAAGCCACTCGGCATAGTGGCGTCTTTCCTATTAGTACCCTTAAGTTTAATTTTGAATTTTGGATTAATAGTTATAGTGCTACCACGCTTTATTAAAATAGTCTTACCATTATCGACAGTAGCAGCAGTACCAAAATCGTAGCTAATCTCGTAGCATGATTTGAAAGATTTTTTGTTAAGTACTTTGCACTCTGGCGGAAGATCAACTTTGTCAGTGGCAGCGCGATCCAGTTCACGCCTTTTGCGAAGCAATTTATTTGCAGATTCGTCTTTTTTAGCGGATTTTTCAGCGTCTTTAGCAGCATCTTTGTCAGCGGCAGTGTCTTTAAGGCTCTTGTTTGCACCTTCTACAGCATTGTTTTGCTGCTGCTTCGTTGAGTCAACGTTTTGTGCGCTGCCTGCATCCGAGCCGGCTGGTCTTGAAGAAGTTTGCGGATTTCTAGTCTCAGCGACATTAGCTTCTTTAGCACCGTCTTTTACGCCAGCTCCAGTACTTGATGCAGTCTTAGGCTCAGCATTTCCGCTATTAGTTTGCGACTGAGCTTGCACCTGATTAGGCTCGCCTTGCGAACTAGCGCCCATAGAGGCGGATGGCATAATCATAAAAGTGGCAAGAATCGTAGCAGCGGCAACAAAAAACGCCACAATTGCACGGCGAGCACACGCTGTTTTAGCGCCAATCGAACGCAAAAATCGAAGAAAACGGCTACCGCGATGTAAATCACTCATTGGCACATCTCCTTCCCTCCGTATTGAGCCTTAAATACTATACCCCCCCCCCATAGATTTTTCAAGTTACACCAATACTTTTAGCAATTTAAATCAATCAGACAACTAATAAATCGCAGCGCGAAAGCAGATCGTCGCGCGTAGAGCCGCAGGCTGCTGATTCGCCAAGCGAAGAAGAAAAATCGAAAAATCTCTGCGATAAGGCACGGTTATTAACGATTAATACGCAGAGTTTGGGGGATTTCTCTACGAGCACTAAAAGAGGACTGAGAAGCTACATTCTTTAAGAAAGGCGAACACAATAAACTCTTTTAGCAACCAGAGCGCCCGAAGGACGGGACGTGCGAGGAGAGAAATCCCCAAAACTCGCGACACGGTAAAAAAGAATCCGCAAAACTCGTGCTGCGAGATAAGTAATTCCTATCTCACACATCCACACCAGAAACCAAAAACAAAAAAAACAAACAGTTTCAGAATACAAAAAGGCGGTTAGATTTTATTCTAATCACCTTTTACACATTATAATTATTAAATTTTATTCGTTTGTTTCTTCCGTAATATCTATATATTCTTTTAATTTTTGTTGCAACAAATTCTTATCTATCAGTTTTAATGTATACTCCGATACCATCGTAGGTGAAAGACTTCTACTTAATGCAAATTCTACTACCTCATCATCTTTTGAAGCACAAAGAATTACTCCTACGCTTGGATTTTCAGTTTGTTTCTTTACTTCTCTATCCAGTGCTTCTAAATAGAGGTTCATTTTCCCGATATATTCCGGTTTAAACTCTCCAATTTTTAATTCAAATGCAACTAAACAAGATAGTCCCCTATGATAGAACAGCAAATCTATATAGTAATCATGATTGCCAACCTGTACCCTATACTCATTACCTATAAAGGAAAAATCTTTCCCAATCTCTAAAATAAAGTTCTTCAAATTCTCGAGAATTGACTTCTGAAATTCTCTTTCATTCCCAATCTTTGGAGCATCAAGAAATTCTAAAACATAACTGTCCATAAATAAATTATGCGTCTCTTGTTTTACACTTTGTATGGCAGGCAAATTATTACTATTTGAAAGCATATAACGCTCATAATAGCCACTGTCAATCTGCCTTACCAACTCTCGGTGAGTTAGATTCTCATGAATCGCTAAGTTAATGTAGAATTCTCTTTCTTCTTTACTTTTAGATCCGGATATTATTTTCAAATGATTAGACCAGCTCAATTGTGTCAACAACGTTGACACTTTTTCATCATCCTTATATATCTCATAGAATTGCTTCATTCTATAAAGTCCCCTACGGGTAAATCCTTTTAAATCAGGATAATTTTCAGAGAAAAAATCAGCAACATTTTCCACAAAATTTGATCCATAAGCTGCTTCTTTACTTTTCTCGCTTATATACTTTCCCACTTCCTGATACATCAAAATCAATCTAATCTAAAATTTTTTCTAAGACGATTTTCACTTAAACAATATCCACACCAGAAACCAAAAACAAAAACAAACCCAACAAGAACACGCTGCACGCGTCACAAAGACGCGCACAGACCTCGCTTGCGTTGAAAGCACACCGTGCTTTCAACCTTGAGCAAGCTCGGCACTTTTAAAAAGCCCGAAATTCCAATAATTTCGGGCTTGGTAAAAGTGCCCCCGACGCGACTCGAACGCGCAACCAACGGATTAGAAGGCCGTTGCTCTATCCTTTGAGCTACAGAGGCAAACAAATGGCTATTATACCAAAACGGCACTATCAACGCGCCTTAAAAACAGAAAATAACAGAAATAGCCTATAAAAGTCACCTAAAAAGTCGCCTATAAAAGTCACATATAAAAGTCACATATGAAACTTGCAAAAATCCTATTTACAAAACGTCACTGCTAAAACTTACAAAAACACTACTCAATAATCCATGCAAGTGACATTAACACAGCAAGGAAGAAAACGTTCACAATCGTGTACGTAAGCAAATAACGTCCCCTATGCTCAGGATACTGATGTGTAATTCCCTTGTAAGAAATAAGCGAAGCCATAGAAGCAATAAGCGTACCCATTCCACCAAGATTCGTACCAATAATCAGCATCTTCCACTGATCACAGAATCCAGAAAGCAAAATCGTCGTCGGAACATTACTAATAAACTGGCTTGAAGCAATAGAAACTTCCATAGGATGCGTACCAACCCACATTTGTGCAAAATCACTAAAGCCCGGAACTCTTCGCATATTGCCAATAAAAATAAAGAACATAATAAAGGTAAGCGGCAAAGCCCAATCAAGAACACGGAACACATGACGGTCGCAAAGAAGGAAAGCCACCACCATAATCACAACCATAATCCAATCCGGAATCCAACCACTAACACCACACAAGCAAACCACAAAAAGCAGGCTGTAAACAATAACGCGCCAACGAGTAAAGCTCATGCCGTAGCCCATAACGCGAATCTCATCCGGCTGCGGACGACCATGCGAAGGAGCAAGTACACTCTGCTCAATATCATCACCGTGCAAGCCAGCAAACTGATCAACCTTACGAGACTTAAAGAACACAAAAGCAAACGCAATCATAAGAACCGCAGCCGTAACCGTATACGGTGACATAATCTTCAAAAAGTCTTTAGTAGACATATGCGTTAACGCTTTTAAGTACAAGTTATGTGCATTGCCAATAGGCGTAAGCATGCTGCCAACATTCGCGCCAATAGTCATAAGCGTGATTACAAGAATCGAACGTTTTTCAGCATTCGCCATAACAAGCACAGAAAGCGCAAAAGGCACAAAAGTTACGAGAGCAACATCGTTCGTAATAAACATTGCAGAGAAAAACGTTAGCGACATGAGCACAATCACAAGCCCACGCTCAGTCCTAACATGCCTTAAAAGACGCGCACCAATCGCACGAAATACACCAATGCGCTGAAATCCGCACACAACCATCATTAGGCAAACAAGCTGAGAAATTGTGTTTACGTGAATATAGCTAAGATACTGCCAATCAGGAGGAACGAAAAAACATGAAATAATTGCCAAAATTGCCGCAACAATAAGAATGGTTTCACACTTGACCAAATTTAACAGCCAGCGCTTCATCATTCCTCCGTAAAGCAATAAACACAATGCTTCCATTGTACTAGAAACCCAATCCCACAAACAGGTTAAACTCCCGACAAAATCGTTGCAATAGCAATAAATTAACAACTATTAATAGCATGATTTAGCCTAAAATAGCTAACACAAAATTCCGCCCTTTTTTGTGACACGCGCATCAGCAAAGAATGTCGCAAAAGACAGGAATACGTATATTATTTAGAAAAGAATTTGTTGGCACTAAACAAATAATTGTTTACTACATAAGAAGCGAAATATGGCAGACATAAAAGAAACCGAAAGTAAGAAGATTGAACAAAAGCTTGCACGCCAAAAACATCTTCGCGAAAACCATCAGCGCAACACTGCAGATTTAATTGTTGAATGCCTAGTAAACGAAGGCGTTGAAGTAGTTTTCGGCATTCCAGGTGAGGAAAATATTCCGCTTCTTGAAGCAATTGAGCGCGACGGTCGCATTCGTTTTGTGCTTACTCGCCACGAGCAGGGCGCTGGTTTTATGGCAGCAACATACGCTCATATTACTGGAAAACCAGGCGTATGCTTGGCAACTTTAGGCCCTGGCGCACTAAATCTTACGCTTCCTGTAGCTCAAGCAAACGCAAGCACTACGCCGCTTGTGGCGATTTGCGCACAAGGTAATGTTTCTAGGCTTTATAAGGAATCTCATCAGATTATTGATTTGGTTGCGCTCTTCCAGCCGATTACGCAATGGTCTTCTATGATGCTTGCTCCAGAGTCTGCGCCGGAAATGGTTCGAAAAGCTTTCTCAATTGCCGGTCGTAACAGGCCTGGAGCAACGTGCCTTGTTATTCCGGAAGATATTAGCGAAATGCCGGCGCCTAACGACGCGAAGCCGCTTCCGCTACCACATCCGCTTCACATTATGCCAGCTCCGGACACTATTGAAGAAGCTGCTCAAATTATTAGTAAAGCAAAACAGCCTATTATTTTAGCCGGAAACGGCGTTGCGCGCTCGCACGCTGAGGAGCAGCTTCTTGCTTTTGCCGAGCAGCTTAATGTGCCGGTTGCAACTACTTTTGAAGGAAAAGGCGTTTTTCCAGATAATCATCCGAATGCGCTTGGAGTCGTTGGATTTATGCATCGCGACTACGAAAACTTTGCTTTTGACACAGCTGATTTGATTATTGCCGTAGGTTTTTCAATTCAACAGTTTGATCCTAAGAAAATCAACCCGAATATTGATAAAACTATTATTCACATCAATACTTTTGTGGAAGATACCGACGCGCACTACCCTACTGCGTTGAATATTATGGCAAATATTGGGCAGACACTTAAAACTCTTACAGAAGTATTAAAAACACGCAACGTAACTTTCGACGTAAGTCACCCTCGTATTAGACAACTACTTACGGAAGAATTACATTCTTGCGAAAACGACGAAAGCATGCCAATGAAACCACAGCGCGTAGTTTACGATATTCGCCGCGCTGTGCCTGAAGGCACGAAGGTGCTTGTAGATACGGGCGCTTTGAAAATGTGGATGGCACGCTTGTACCCAACTATGCACCCTAATACTTGCATAATCGACAACAGTCTTTCAACTATGGCTTGGACGCTTCCAGGCGCTGTTGGAGCCTCGTTTATTCGCGATAATTCCGGCAAAATTAACACGAAACCAGTTTTGGCTGTGATGGGCGACGGAAGCTTTATGATGAACGTGCAAGAAATTGAAACAGCTGTGCGCGTTGGAAGCCGCATGGTTGTTCTTGTTTGGGAAGATAACGCGTACGGCTTAATCAAGTGGAAGATGGAGCTTCACGCAGGCGAGCACGAATACGTTGATTTCCATAATCCGGACGTGCCAAAATTGGCTGAAAGCTTTGGCGCGCGCGGTCACGCTGTTAAAAAGCCGGAAGATTTGTACAATATGCTTCGCGCAGCTTTGGAGCAAGAAAGCGGAGTGGACGTGATTTCCTGCCCAGTTGATTACAGCGAAAATATGAAGCTTATTGAAAAGCTCGGCGATATTGACTTTAGTAACTGACACAGCTCTCCAAACGCGCAAATTGTTTCGCGTTTGGAGAGATTAGCCAAACAAAACACTACACGATTTGCGACTGCAAATTTTTGCGAGCAGCTTCCATTGAAGTAATTTTTCCTAGAAGCTCAAGCTTTTCCTTGCCATCCTTGAGTTTCGCCATACGCGCTCGAGCTGCACCGATTCTACGCATGAAACCAACGTCTAAAAGTCGAATAAGCAGCTCGTTCGCATACTTGCTTTCTGCAACAGTAGCTTTTCGCAAAACATCCGAAGGAGATCCGTTTGAAGATTGCTGATTCTGTTGATTGCCTGCATCTTCCAATGCATCTGCAGTAGAAGGAAGCGGCAATGGCATTACCGAAAGCTCAGTAATAACAGACTCCAGCAAAGGACCAGCTGCTTTAGTCATCATATGCAACCATAATCCTTGCGTAACGTTGCCAGTCGGCAATCCTCCCGCAGCAACAAACGCCTGGAACAGCGTTCGAAATACTGGTGTAATAAAATTATTTAACGTAAGCTGCGCAAATAATTGTTCATTAAACGCAAGCGGAACTTGCAGCAACAAAGCCATAAACTGCTGCTCGCACATGAATACAGCATCATCAACGCGATAATAACGCTGATTTTGCGCAGCATTTCGAACAATCGCCATTCTAGAAGCTTTAGAATCTGCATCACGCTCAGCAACAGCCTGCGGCAATCCAGCAGGAGTAGCGTTATACCTAGATGCGTAAGCGTCGTCGTCGCGAACTTGCAAACGGCGGCGAGAAGCCTCAACTTCACGACGCATAACAGCTAAATCAACACCAATTGCGCGCACAGCTTTGCGAGCATACAAGTCAAGAAGCGAACGGTCGCGAATTTGCGCAATAAGAGGTGCAACGGCTTTCACCGCACCCATTTGACCAGTCGTAAACGAAGTATCAAAACGATTGATAACAGTATTAATAACAAAGTCATAAAGCGGACTTGCGTGCGAAACCAGCGAGCGCACTGCGTCGTCACCGCGCTGAATACGCAAATCGCAAGGATCAAGATTATTGTCTGCTACAGCAACAAAAGTTTGCGTTAAAAATGCAGAGTCTAAGCCAAAAGCGTGAAGCGCAGCCTTCTGACCGGCAGCATCACCGTCAAAAGTAAAAACGATGCGCGAACTTACAGACTGACCATCCACCTTCAAAGGCCCCACAAGCTGAATTGCACCCAAAGAATCATCAGCAATAAGACGACGCACAATCTTCGCATGCTCAACGCCGAAAGCAGTTCCGCAAGTAGCAACAGCAGTATCAACACCAGCTAAATGGCATGCCATAACATCCGTGTAGCCTTCAACAATTACAACTTGACGCTTTTTAACAATATTTGCTTTAGCTAAGTCAATTCCATACAAAACCTGCGTTTTTCGATACAGTGCAGTGTCGGGAGTGTTAATATATTTCGCGCTAATAGAATCGTCGTCGTAAAGCTTTCTTGCACCAAAGCCAAGAGTTCTACCAGTCGAGTCGCGAATAGGCCAAGTTAAGCGACCGCGGAAGTAGTCGTATATTCCTCGCTGACCGAGTCGAGCTAAGCCAGCGTCAAGCAGCTCTTGACGCGTAAAACCTTTATTAGCTAAGTATCTGACTAAATTATCCCAGCCTTTAGGAGCGTAGCCACAAGAAAAACGCGCACTTTGCTGAGGCGTAAAGTTTCGTCCGGCAAGCAATTCGCGCGCGGCAGCAGCTTCCTCAGTATTAAGATTTGAAGCGAAAAACTTTTGAGCTTCTTCATTTGCTTCTAAAAGCCTGGCTCGCTTAGAACCGTGCGATTGAGAGTCGCCTTTTTCTGCCTGCTGGTAGTGCATTTCAATGTGGTAATGATCTGCCAAAAACTCAACAGCTTCGCGAAAATCAATGTTTTCTTTCTGCTCAACATACTTAAAAACGTCGCCGCCTGCACCGCATCCGAAGCAGTGCCACACGCCCAAACTTGGACGCACGCTAAAACTCGGTGTTTTTTCATCGTGGAATGGGCAAAGACCTACAAAAGTGCCAGTTCCCGAAGGCTTAAGCGTAACCGTTGCAGATACAATATCATACAAATCTGCCACAGCGCGCACGCGCTCAATATCTTCTTTTGCGATCATTCCAACCATGGTATCTAGCTTATCGCAAACCGGCGGCGAGTGGTATTGGCGGTATGTGGAAACATTTGCCGTATATTTTCCGGCATTTGTTGTCGCTTCAGTCTCAGCTAACCACATTTGCCGTATTATTTTCCCAGCATTTGTTGTCGCTTCAGTCTCAGCTGACCACATTTGCCGTGTTATCAATGACGCGCGGTTCCATTCGCACCTGCCCCGGACGATTCGCACGCGTACTATCTTGTGGAAGAGCATTTCTACTGGAGTGCAAATCCTAGCGAATCGTTGTAAAGAGCGCTAAAAACGTATCACTTGCGTACAAGTTGCATATGTCACTTGCGTAAATCACTTACGTACAGAACTTACGTGCAACACTTGCGTTAACCAGCAAACTTTATACAGATTCGTTCTTTTACTTGCGCTTACAATTCCCTATCTTTAAAGAACCAAGACCAATCAAACGGCTTCTCAACTAAATAGTAAGCGTTTGAATCGTCTGGAGCCGGAGCAAAAGGTATTGCTTTATGTTTAGAAGTTGGAACAAAAGGATTGTCTCGCATATCACCATCTTTTGAAGCAACTGTTCGCTCTGATTTACTGTAATATTTAGGATCTCTACGCAAAATAAATGGACGATTCATATCAGGTTTCGTGCTACCTGCGCCCTTAAAGAATCCGCTTGCTTCTAGTTCGTCGAGCTTTGCATTAACAGGAACAAGCACAAAATACGCGCGCATCTTATACGTTATACCCTTATTTACTCCCGGCACATCAATAAAGTTATTGCTAGAATAATCTGGATAATTGCTATCTAAATCTTGGTAATCTTGGAATTGTCCGTTAACACACAACCCCGAATGCACATTGTATACCTTATTGCCACAATAAGGATCTCCACCATCGCGAAATATTTCAGTCATGCCAGAATCACCAAAAATCAATGTATTGCGCAAAGGAAGAGAATTCTTATCTTCATCACTATCATCAGTATCAATTGCATCACCCAATAATTGCTGTGTATACTGCCACATTGCGAAACTGTGTGCATAATCTTTATTATTTTCATCATCTACTAAATCATCCATAGCATGGGCGCCACGAAGAAGCACTCTAGTATTCTCGCCTATTTCTGTATCATAATTTGTAGGTTCAAACTCTAAGCAATCTCCAGATTTAGTGCACCATTTTCCAACAAATGGAACTAATGTAGAAACTACAGTTGCTTGATTACTTTCACCATATCCACGCTTGCTAGTAAACATTTTCTTAGTTTCAGAAGCATCAGCGCCATAATAAAGCGTTATGTCGGTATCTCCCCTATGTGATTGCCCTAATCCAAGATTAGACCCAACAATTTTGCCTAAGTGTTTTCGGGATGAATATTTTGGTACAAGTCTAACTTTGAATCCTTCATCAGACATCATTTTGTACGCTTCGTCTTTATCTTTATCGAATAATTCAACAGGAACAGACCTGCCGCTATCAGGATATTTATCTTCTTCTCCAACACCTATGAAGATTTCTTTATTTTCATCTAAAGGCTCGCCTGGCATTGGGTTAGTTGCGGCGATTTTTCCAGGATGAAGTGAGGCTACTTTGTAAACTTTTACTGGAACTCCCATTGATTTTAATAGAGGCGCTGCTTCTTCAACAGTTTTTCCAATCACTCCCTTTTCCGGCATTCCAGGACCTTTGGATTCAACGACCGTTACAACGTGATTTCCGTGAATAACTTGCCCAGGTTTTACGTTTTGATACCGAGCAAAATTACCTGGTTTACTTCCTCCGAAATCTTTTACTAAGTGAGTTTCAACACCTTTTTCTTGCAGTTCGCGTACAACATCTTGCGCAGATTGTGAAGTTTTTGCTTTAGGTACGACTATGCGTTCAGATGGCGCTGCTTTACGAAAATGCGGAGAAGTAAAGAAGAAGACTGCCGCCGCAATAATTGCAACCGCTGCTATAACACATGCGCTGATGATAATTAGTTTGCGATTTTTGAGAAAATTGGTTTTGCTTGGGCTTGTTGCTTTTGCGGGATTTGGTTGAAAGTATTGCGAATTATATTGCGACTGCTGCTGGTATTGCGTCTGCGGATTATATTGCGGCTGATATTGGGTTTGCTGTTGATTATAGTACGGTTGTTGCGGCTGCTGCTGGTATTGCGAATCATATTGCGGCTGCTGCGGCTGAGACTGCTGGTAGTCCGACTGAGCTTCATTTTCAACAACAGCTCCGCAAAAACCGCAAAACTTGGTACTTTCGTCAATCTTATTTCCGCAATTTATGCAAAACATCGCAACCTTCTCTCATACGCGCAGCAATCTCATCTACAGAGAAATTTGCTTTCTATACTACAGCTACTTGCGCAATTTTTTAATGCGATAACAAACGCCGTGAATATTCACGGCAAATGTGGTCAAACGCGGCCAAATCACAGTGATTCGCCAGGAATTGCACTCCAGTCGAAAGGTTCTTCCACAAGATAGTACGCGTTTGAATCGTCCGGGGCAGGCGCGAACGGAACTGCGCGACTACGCTCCGTAGGTACAAAAGGATCAATCCAATTGACTTCTCCAGGGGCCAAATTCTTGCGCGTTTCTTTGTATAGCTTAGGATTCCTGCGCAAAATAAATGGTCGTGTCAAATCAGGCTTATTTTCAACTTTTCCAGCGAAATATCCGCTATTTACAAGCTTATCGAACTTCGCACCAACAGGCACAACCACCATAAAATCTTGCATTACGTAATAAAGACCTACGTTTATACCTGGATCTTCCAAGGCTGCTTCGCGATCAATTTTGTTATCTGCCATGTCAGCAGCACCAAGATATTTACCGTTTACACACAGAGAAGGATCACCAAAATTATAAATAGCGTGTCCGTCGCAACGAAGCGATTCTCGGCCAGCATATAATTCAACAGTTCCTGTATCGCCGGAAATAAGATGATTACGCATGATTGAAGTATTTGGAAGATTCTTATCGAATACTGCGTAATCTGATGGGTCTGGACCCCATGAACTCAAGTATAGAGCATTTATATTGTATAAAGTATTGGGAGGAGTATTTTTGGCAACTTCGGATGTCATTACTCCGCCGATTCTATTGCTCTCTCCGAGAATATCTTCAGGGACAAGTTTTATGCACTTGTTGTCTTTTGTGCACCATTTTCCTACGAAAGAACCAGCTCTGTCCACTACGTAGGCTGTTTTGCCGTTGTAATCCATTGGCTCTGTTACTACATCTTTTGTTTTGGATGCGTCAACGCCATAGTAAAGCGTTACGGCTTTAGGACTGCCTTTAGTGCCCAAAGCTGGGTAGGCGCCAACGATTTTGCCGAAATACTTTGCAGACGAGAACTTCGGGCGAAGATCCACGCTGAAAGGCTTAGAAGATAGCATGTCCTTGGCTTTGTCTTTATCTAAGCCAAACACGTCAACCGGCACGCCATCGCACTTTTCGCCAACAGCAATATTTATTACACCGTCTTTGCCAACAGCGTTTCCAGGCATTGGGCTGGAAGCAACAATCTTACCGTCTGCAGCATCGGTAGAAGGAACGTGATGCAGTTTTACTGGAACGCCCATCGACTTCACAATTTTCTTGGCATTGTCTAAACTTGCGCCAACAACGCCTTTCGCAGGAACACCCGGGCCTTTAGATCTTAGAATTTTCACAACTATTTTAGTTGACACTTTCGAACCCGACTTAACGTTTTCGTATCGAAGGAAGTTGCCCTTCTTTTCGCCGCCAAACTCGTCGATAACTTTCGTGCGGAAACCATTATTTTTCAATGATTTTACAACTTCATCCGCATTGTCTCCAGCCTTTGCTTTAGGAATTACTTCCGATTTTGAGTTAAAGACTGTAAAAGCTGCAGGAGTATTTCTTGTGAAATACCAAACTGTTCCAGTAATCGCAAGCGCTATGGTTAGCACGATGCTAGTAATCATAATTGCAAGACGTTTGCGATTGTTAAGAAGATTCGCTTTATTTTGGTTTAGTTCTTTTGGCTGATTCGTCTGATTTGGCTGATTCGTCGGTTGCTGTGACTGCTGTGGTTGCTGTTGTTGCTGGTTTGTTTGTGGTTGCTGGTTTACTTGCGGTTGCTGGTTATATTGGAGTTGCTGGTTTGCTTGAGGTTGCTGCTCCTGCTCTACATTTTCAACAAGCGCTCCACAAAAAGCACAAAACTTGTCACTTTCGTCAATCTTATTTCCGCAATTTATACAAAACATAGCAACCTTCTTCGCACAATTTAGTCTTTACAACAAATCTACACTCACAGCTCCCCCTGCACAAAGCACTTAGCAAAAGCACCTAACACAAAGCCGCGTGAAGAGTTGCGGCGGAACCGTCTGTTAAGCTTGCAACCTGGTCGATTGCCACACGAAGACGCTCATCATCATTAGTGCACTCGTTCCAATCCCCTACGAACACTTCTTCCATAGCATCATGTGAACGCGGCGACTTGCTCATAAAGACTTCCACTAAATCCGTCAAAATCTTCTGTTCGCGCTTATAAACTTCACGCTCGCGAGGAGCGATTATAAAGTGCACTGCCAAACTTTTAAGTATTACAATCTCGTAGGAAGTATCTTCCGGAATTACAAGGTTTGCTCGGTAACGAACAAGCGGACCGTTGCCATAACGCTCACGCGTAGCGTGCTCAACAGAACTTGCGAAACGTCCAATAAGAGCGCTAGTAATATTTTTCAACTGCGCTAACGCTCGGCGTGAACCGTCGAAAGAATCAGGGAACATTGCGCGCTTCCTTAAACGCTGCAAAGCCGCCAAAAGTTTATCTACATCCCAACGATCTCCATACCATGCATGAGTTTCTTCAACAACTTTATCTACGACTTTTGAATCCGCAACTAAAGCAGGATTAAAAGCGCCGGTTACAATCGCATCTTCAATATCGTGCACACTGTAAGCAATATCGTCCGAAAGATCCATAATCTGGCATTCCATTGGACGCGAGTTTTTAGGAGCGCCAATTTTCAGCCATTCAAACACATCACGATCATCCGGATACACGCAGAATTTAAGATCGCGCTCACCTTTGTCGTGCGCCTTAGCTTCTTCTAATCCCCACGGATACTTCACTGCAGCATCTAATGCTGCGCGCGTAAGATTTACTCCTGCACTCCTGCCGTTTTGCCGCAAAACTTTCGGTTCTAAGCGTGTAAGTAAGCGAAGAGTTTGCGCGTTTCCTTCAAAACCACCAATATTTTTCGCCAACTCTGCGAGCGCACGCTCACCGTTGTGGCCAAAAGGCGGGTGACCCAAGTCGTGAGACAAGCAAGCGCAATCAACAACATCCGGATCACAGCCGAGCATTGCTGCAATCTGTCTACCAATTTGTGCAACTTCTAGAGTATGCGTTAAGCGAGTTCGAGCAAAATCATCCGAGCCTGCAACTAAAACCTGGCTTTTCGCACCCAATCTACGAAGCGCAGACGAGTGTATGATTCGCGCGCGATCCCTTTCAAAAGGCGTTCTAGCACGAGTGTGATGAGGCTCACTCGCCCAGCGCTCAGTGTCGTGCAAATCGTATTCGCCAACGACTTCGTTATCTGATGCAATTACTTCGTTGCACATCTAGCACCTCTTTTATTTGCAATTAAGACTATTTTTTATTAACTGTCTTAAAACAAACAGTAACAAGTTATATAAGACTTTTTGCGTCCAGTTTTGAAATATCGCTAGAAGATAGCACTTCGTAAGCATTGCGGTAGAGACGAGGCACGCGAGCGCCAATTCCAGTCATAATTTCGTAGCTGATTGTTCCTGCAGCTTTTGCCCAATCGTCTGCAGTAGGCTCAGCAAATTCCAAGCCTCTTCCAGGTCCAAAAAGCGTTACAGTATCGCCTTCTCGAACACCTAACTCTGCAGCATTGCCTTTTAAATCAACTATGAACTGATCCATGCAAACTCGCCCAGAAACGTTCACAATTCGAGCACCATTATTTGTTTCTACTCTAACCGGACCACCTGGCTTATTAACATGACGCGCACCTTGCATATCGAATCCAGAAGCAGAACGCAAAATTCCGTCAGCGTAGCCAAGCGGCACAATAGCAGTACTCGTATTATTTGGAGTTAAATACGTGCGTCCGTATGAAATTCCATGTCCTTCTTCTACAGTTTTTACAGTGCCAAGCTGGGCTTGAAGAGTCATAGCAGGCTGCAATCCGTAAGTTTGAGAAGTTCCCATTGCAGGATCCGGCTCGTAGCCGTACAAACCGATTCCTGGGCGAACAAGCTCAAAACGAATTTCTGGACGATTAAGTGTTGCAGCAGTATTTGCTAAATGACGGATTTTAGGCGCTAAACCAGCTTCTTTCATGCGTTTTGTAAACTCGTGGAATTGTTGGATTTGTCGGTCTGTTGCGTCTACAAATTCTGGAACGTCTGGAGAATCTGCCACAGCTAAATGACTCCATTGGCCAATAACCTCGATCACACCTTCGCTAGAGTATTGACGCAATTTTTCTAAAGCGGCACTAAAACCTTCTGGAGTAAAACCGTTTCGCCCAAAACCTGTATCGACTTTTACGTGTACGCGCGCAGGCTTTCCTAAAGCACGTGCAGAGCGAGCCACAGCGTCGAGAGAGTCAATAGATCCAACAGAAATATCAATATTTTCTGAAATTAAATCCGCAAATCTGGTAGTTGGAGCGCTTGTAAGCCAAGTGAGAATATGGCAGCGGTTTGAATCAATACCAGCTGCACGCAAACGTAACGCTTCGTATGGTTGAGCTGTGCCAAGCCAAGTAGCACCTCCAGCTAAAGCTGCGAGCGCACTAGGAATAAGCCCGTGACCGTATCCGTCTGCTTTTACTACCCCCATAACTTCCGGCGCATTTTTGCCAGGCTGCAAATCTTGACTAACGCGCGCAACCAAAGTGCGCATATTATCTCGGAGCGCCTTCAAATCAACGATTACCTGACCTGGGTATGTACTTAAAGCGCCAGCATAGTTTGCTTCTAACATTGCCGCATTACGTGCACTATTACTTGCCGCATGACTTAAATCTGTACTCATAACTCACCTAACTGATTTAGTATGCTTTTAATGCTACATGCTCTTTTGTATACTCTCCATAAGCTTTTAAGAACACACGCGCATTTCATATGACATGATTAAGTGTTTGCATCCATTGATATGCAATACGTACTGCACTGTGTACACGATCTGGAATAACGACCAATCCACAACGACTAAACCCTGCACGCGTAATTACTTTTTGCATAATTACGTTATCTGGATGTGTGTCAATGCGTACATTATTATAGTTTTGCTGCACCCAATGCAAGCACGCTGTTGCCATTTTTGGTTTTATTCCCGAAGATGCTAAGCGGTGAATTGTTACATAGGGGGAAATATCATCAAGCCACGCACCGTCAATACTGGCATACACTTCATCAACACCTTCGCATAATGCGAATTGCGCTAGAATACGCTCGTTACATGATTCTGGGTCCTCGTCAACAATCAAATAGAAACGTTTTAAACGAATATCCTCAATAACACTTGAAACAAGTGGAAAACTATTCCCCCACTGATGAGGATTGCCTGTAACACGCATAAATTTGCGAGCATTTTCATAAATATGCTCAATATTTCGCAAGTCACCAAGAGTTGCTTTTCTCAATGTTACATCTTCCATGTCAACCTCTAAAAGAAAGCAAATAAAACTACGCAAAATTAGCTAATTATTACTTACACAAGTTTGCGCTCAAAAGGATCCGAACTAATTCCCTTCGCTAGAATATCTTTACACCATTGACTAGCACCAAATAAACTGTGGTCTCTATAGTTACCGCAATATTCAATAGTTGTTGCAGGAACATCATCCCAAGTCGCCTTAAACGCAATAAACTCAAGAGATTCCTTTAAAGCGCGCGCCACATCTTCTGTGCTGTGTTCGCCCCAAGTTAGCAGATGAAAACCAGTTCTGCAACCAAAAGGCGAGCAATCAATATAGCCATCAATACGCTCGCGAAGTAACACTGCAATCATATGCTCAATTGTGTGCAAAGCTGCAGTAGGAATTGCTTCCTCATTAGGCTGCGTTAAACGAATATCATAGTTGGAAATAACATCCCCATTAGGACCTTTTTGCGTATTGATATAGCGCACATAAGGTGCTTTTACTTTAGTATGATCTAGTTCAAAACTTTCTGGTCTAGGTCTAGACGCATCCTGCTTATTCATAAGTATTCCTTTCGCTTAACTACACAATAAACAACGTACTCTTTACGCACTAAGTACTTCTATAGTAGACGGTAGTTGCCTAATTAGTTGAAAGATTTATTAGTTGAAAGATTTATTTACATGATTGCCGCGTTTACGAGAGCACGAGTGTAGTCATTTTGCGGACTATTTAGAACATCGATTACTCTTCCAGATTCCACAATTTTTCCATCGTTAAGAACAATTACGCGTGTTGCTAAATTCTGAATCATACCTAAATCGTGGCTTACGAAAACACACGACATTGTTGGGCGCTCTTTTCGAATTGCCGCAAAAGCTTCAAGAATACGAGTTCTTTCAGCAACGTCAATTGCACTCATTGGCTCGTCTGCAACCAAAATTCGAGGATTATTAATCAGTGCGCGCGCAATAGCAACACACTGAGCCTGACCTCCAGAAAGCTCATGAGGATAACGTGCCAAAAAATCTTTAGGATTTAATCCTACTATTTGCAACATTTCTTCAACTCTGTTGCAAATAGTTGCATCGTCTAATCGAAGAGATTTTCGCCAAATATTAAGCGGTTCGGCAACACTTTTTAGAACAGTCCAGCGCGGATCTAAAGCCGCAAATGGATGCTGAAAAACAAGAGAAGTTTCTTTACGAAGCGCACTATAATAGGAAATTTTTTTGTGATTTGCAGAAGAATTCACTATTTGTGAATCATAAGTAACAATTCCATCTGAAATTTTTTGAAGACCTAACATTGCGCGAATAAGAGTTGTTTTACCAGAGCCAGAACCGCCAATAATAGCAAGCGATTCTCCTTTGAAAAGCTCTAGATTAACACCCTTCAAAACTTCTGCGCGAGCTGAGGCACGACCCAAAGTAACGTGAATGTTTTTTGCAGTTAAAAGCGCAGAATTTTCGCGACTTACACTTTCCAGACTTACACTTTCCAGACTTACACTTTCCAGACTTACACTTTCCAGACTTACACTTTCCAGACTTACACTTTCCAGACTTACACTTTCGCGACTTACATTTTGAGAATCTATTTTTTGCGCTCTTAAAGTCAACTTTTTAGCAGCATCAACCAATTGCTTAGTTGAAGTAACGCGCGGATTTTCAAGCAAATCTTGGACTTCTGCACTGTCAACCAATCGCCCAGAATCAAGAACATAACAACGTTTAGCAGCTTTTGAAAGCACAGAAAAATCGTGAGTTACAAAAAGCATAGAAGCGCCCATGTTGTCAACAAGCGAAGTCAACATGTTAACAACTTCTTTTTGAGTTACACTATCGAGAGCAGTAGTAGGTTCGTCAGCCAAAATAAGCCGCGGAGAAGTAATTAAAGCTGTTGCAATACCAACTCGCTGCAGCTGTCCGCCAGAAAGTTCAAAAGTGCGTTTAGAAATAATATTCTGCGGCAAACCAACCTTTTCAAGCATTACGCAAACTCTATTATGAACGTCATCTGCATCAAGTTGGTAGTGAATGCGCAAAGGAAGCGAAATCTGTTCCTCAACACTTAGCATTGGATTAAGCGCGCGATTAGCCTGCTGAAATACCACGCCCACGTATTTTCCTCGAAGGCGAGCAAGATTCTCATCACTAGCGCCAACAGTTTGAACTCCCCCAAGCATGCAAGATCCAGAAATTTTAGTTTCAGACGGAAGCAAGCCGGTTGCAGCGCGAAGAAGCATAGATTTTCCAGAGCCAGAAGCCCCAACTAAGCCAACACGCTCACCATCTTCAACATGCAGCGAAACGTTGTTAAGAATAGTTTTTTTACCAAGATTTAACGTAAGATTTTGAATATTTAAGCTCATTTTGCGCCTACTTTATTCATACTTTTTGCGCAAGGATCCAATACTTTGCGCAACACGTCACCTAGCAGATTAAGAGCAACAACAACTATTGTTACGATTAATCCCGGCCATAGAACAGCCAAAGGATTGACGTGAATAAGCGTTACGGAAGTTGCCAAAACACGCCCCCAGCTAGGAACTCCCGACGGCACACCTACACCCAAGTAAGTTAATCCACTTTCTGCCAAAATCACCGTACCTGCAGAAAGAGAAAGCTGCACAAGCGCTACAGGCGTAATATTAGGGAGCACATGACGAAGTAGCACATATCTTCTTGAAGCGCCTTGAGAAATAGCTGAATTTACGTAATCTGATTGCAAAACAAGCTTTGCGCTTGGACGCACAATACGAGCCAGATTAAAACCGTATCCAAATCCACAAGCAATCACAATCACCAAAACGTTTGCGCCAAACGGAACCGCAAGCATAAGAGCAATCAGAACAGTTGGAACAGAAATAAGAGCATCAACAGCCATAACGCTTGTTGCACGAATAATTTTATACTGCGAAATCATAATGCTAAGCAAAACCGTGCCAATTAAAGCAGAAATCATAACTGTGCAAACAACTATAACAAGCTCCACTCGAGAACCTGCCATAAGCCAGCTAAGCATGTCGGCGCCAGTTCCATCAGTACCAAGTAAGTGTGCCAAAGACGGCTTCTGCCACACTTCGTAGCCGTTTGTTTTTAGAAGAGAATAAGGAGTCCAAAACAGTGAGATTGCAGCAATAGCAAGCCAAAGAAAAAGCGTTACGCATACGAATTTACCAAAAGAAGCACGCCATATACGTTTTAGAATAGTAAATTGCATCTTTTTCACAAAATCACCTTGACAACCTAGGGTCTAGCAGCCTGTGAGCAATATCAACTGCAAAACCAATTAGCAGAAAAAGAGCCGCAAGCATAAAAAGTTCACCCTGCACGGCAATTAAATCGCGCAAACCAACATCTCGAACCAAACCCATACCCATTCCAGGTAAAGAAAACAGGTTTTCAATAACCATCACACCCATAACCATGTGAGCGAAAGTCAAGCCAATAACAGAAACTAACTGAGCAAGAGCCAGACGCAAACCAACTCGCCAAACAACCTGCTTACGAGTCATTCCGCAAGCCATTGCTTCAGCAGCAATTTCACTATTAGCAATATTTTCAAGAATTGCTGCAGTGTAGCGCATAAAACTAGAGCCAACAATAATTCCAACCGTAATCGCCGGCAAAAGCAGAGACAAAAACGCTTCGGAAAAATCACTCCAGCCGTCAGTTGGAAAACCCTGAGTAGGAAGAAGACCCACTACGCCAACACCTTTGCCAAATAGCAAAATAAGAATCATTCCACCCCAAAGAGCTGGCACAGATCCTGCAGAAATAGCAGTAAATCGAGAAACCACTTGAGATAGCTTCCCTTCATGAGTTACCTTAAAACAGCCAAGTGGAATACCAATTGCGAGCGCAATAGCAAGTCCCAAAAAATCAGCGGAAACGTTATAGTAGCACGGCCTAAAATCATTGAAACCACGGGCCTGCCCGTTAGAACAGAAACGCCGAAATCTCCACGCATAACACCCAGAAGCCAATCGGCATATTGAGTAAAAAGTGGCTTATTTAAGCCGAGTTCGGCGCGTAGCTGCTCCACCTTTCCATGAGGGGAGTTAAGACCTGCCATAACTTGCGCAACGTCTCCCGGAAGAACACGAAGCGCAAGAAAAACAGCCGCAGAAATGCAAAACAAAGCCACAATAAAAAGCAGCAAACGTTGGCATATCATGCGAAACATTAATAACTCCCCTTTTTGCATCAATTTTTAATTACTTGTTTAACTTTTGCTTCAGCCTTTTAATTATTTAACTAAACGAAGGTTGTAAAGCGGCAAAATCTCCTGATTCATGTCAAAAGGCATTCCTTCAAGATTCTTTACTTTTGCAGTTACAACGCGATAGTTAAACAGCCAATCTGCAGGCGCATCCTTGCTAATAATTCGTGCAGCTTTCTTAAGCAGCTCGTACGACTCATTCTCATTCGCGCAAAGCATTGCCTTCGCATACAAGTCCTGAACCTGCTTATTATCGTAACCGTAGTAGTAAGTAGGATCCGCCCACTGGCCAAAATCGTGGCTTTCGTTGTGGTCAACCATCGACAAATCGTACTGCTTATTCTTGTACACGTCCTGAAGCCAAGTTGTAAACTCAACAACATTCACGCGCAAATCAACACCAACAGCTTCAAGCTGCGAGCGCAATTGGTCACCAAGTTGAGTGCCGTAAATATTCGGGTAAGTAAGCGAAAGTTTCAGAGGATGCGACTTATCGAAGCCTGCATCTTTCATAAGAGACTTCGCGCGATCAATATTATGAGGGTAAAGCTTAGTTAGATCCTCATAACCTGGGTCAAGAGATGGGATTGGGCCACCAAGCGCCAAATCTGTGCCGCCTCGAGACGCAATAATCTGCTTATGATCAATCGCGTAACGAATAGCTTTTCGCACACGAGCATCCTTCGTATGCTCGCCATTCATGTTCATAGCAAGCACGAACTTGTCTGTGCCGTTTCCAGCTCGAACAACATAACGCTTAGAATCATCCTTAAACGGCTTAGCAAGCTGACCGGAAATAGGAGCAAGAGCTTTAACGGCTCCAGAAGAAAGCGCGTCTACAGCAGCGTTGTCATCCACAAAGTAGCGAACAACAACTTTTTCGGTTTTAGCAGGATGAATACCCTTATAGCGCGGATTTGCCTTTAACACAACGCGATCTGAAGGCACGAACTTTTCAATTAAGTAAGGTCCTGAGCCAACCGCCTGCGTTTTAGCGTCGTATTTAGCTGTTTTATCAAACACTAAGCCTGCTCGAGAGCACAAAGCCCACAAAAGCTTCGCATTTGGCTCTTTAAGCGTAATTTCAAATGTGTAATCGTCCTTCGCTTTTGCAGACTCAACTTTTCCAACCATATTCGAGCCGCGATACTGCTTAGAAACAAGCTCATTAAATGACCACGCAGCATCCTTTGCAGTAAGCTTGTGACCGTTAGAAAACACAGAATCCTTACGCAAATAGAAAGTGTAGCGTAAGCCGTCTTTGCTTACTTCCCATCTTTTTGCCAAAGAAGGCGAAACTTGGTTCTTTTCATTTCTCGCAACCAAACCCTCGTAAACGTTACCAATAAGAAGCTGATCTAGCGAAGAACCGGACTGGTTTCTAATATCTAGGTTCGTAGGAGAAAGTTTGAGTCCGATTGTGACGGTTTTGTGTGACATTGTAGACACAGCGTTTTGCGACTTGAACAAGCTTGGGTCAGTTACCGTTGCAAAAATAGCGCTTATTACAACAATCGCAACAATTACTATTGTAAATAGCCAAGGCTTGCTTAGCTTGCGATTTTTTGATGAAGTGTTTGATTTTGCAGCTGCATTAAGCGAGTCGTCTGTACTTGATTTAGACGCATTATCTGCAGACGCGCTACCTGCAGACGCATTGTCGTAAGAATTAGTTGCGTAAAATTCACCAGAGAATTTTTCAGTCGCGCCGTTTTCTTCGTGCACGCCTTCCTCGGGTTTTGCGTTACCCATACCATAAACCTTTCTAAATGGTACTAAGTTATTTAGTTGTTATTTATTATTAATTGTTTTATGCTCGACGCTTGATTGAAAATTAAATAAAATCAACCCTAAGTCGCCGGCAGTATTAATCGTAGCGCAAGCTAAAAGCAGGCTCACCGTGCAATCATCCAAAAAACTAATGAAAAATTTGTATAAATACGATTTTAAGAACGCACAAGGTTGTACTATTTATTAGGCATATATCCTACGAATGTGATTAAATTCCAACAGAACATAAACTTGCAAACGTGCGCAAACACATTTAATACAAAGCGAGGAATGATGACTGAGAACTTGAATACTACAGTAACTGTAAACGAATCCTCGGATCCGCAAAACCAAAGCGGCGAAGACCGTACAGCATTGAACCGCCAGCTGGCTCAAATGCTTAAAGGCGGCGTAATTATGGACGTCACCACCCCAGAGCAGGCACGAATTGCGCAAGATTCTGGCGCTTGCGCAGTTATGGCCTTGGAGCGTATTCCTGCTGATATTCGCGCAGCCGGCGGCGTTTCTCGAATGAGCGATCCAGCAATGATTCACGGCATTCAAGAGGCTGTGTCTATTCCTGTTATGGCAAAATGCCGTATTGGTCACTTTGTTGAAGCGCAGGTACTTGAAGCTATTGAGATTGACTACATTGACGAAAGCGAAGTACTTTCCCCAGCTGACGACGTGTACCACATTAATAAGCGCGATTTTGCTGTTCCTTTTGTTTGCGGAGCTAAAGATTTAGGCGAAGCTTTGCGCCGAATCAACGAAGGTGCTTCCATGATTCGCACTAAGGGTGAGCCTGGAACTGGAGACGTGATTCAAGCTGTGCGTCACATGCGCATGATGAATTCCGCTATTCGTAAACTAACCAGCATGCGCGAGGACGAGCTTTTTGAGGAAGCTAAGAATTTGCGCGTACCATTTGAACTCGTAAAATATGTTGCACAAAACGGAAAGCTTCCTGTAGTAAACTTCGCTGCAGGTGGCGTTGCAACCCCAGCCGACGCTGCTTTGATGATGCAGCTCGGCGCTGAAGGCGTGTTCGTTGGCTCCGGCATCTTTAAGTCGGGCGACCCAGCAAAGCGCGCTGCTGCAATCGTAAAGGCTGTGACTAATTACAAAGACGCTAAGATGATTGCTAAGCTCTCCGAAAACTTGGGCGAAGCTATGGTTGGCATTAACGAGCAGGAAATCAAGCTCTTGATGGCCGAACGCGGCGAGTGATAGTCAAGCGACTAAGCTAAGTGACTAAATCAAGTAATTAAGTCAAGTAATTGAGGCGAATGATTTTGGCAAACTCCCCTACTATAACTTCAAACGCAACCACTCCTAAGACTGTAGCTGTTTTAGCAGTTCAGGGAGCTTTTCTTGAGCATCGCTTAATGCTTGAAAAATTAGGCGCGCGCGTTATTGAGCTTCGTCAAGCGCGCGATTTGGAGCAATCTTTTGACCGCTTAGTACTTCCAGGCGGCGAAAGCACCGTGCAAGCTAAGCTTCTTCGAGAGCAGAATATGCTCGAACCTTTGCGTGAACGCATTGCAGGTGGAATGCCTGTTCTTGGCACTTGCGCAGGCTTGATTTTGCTGGCGAAAAACGTAGAAGGAAATGAAGTCAACGGATTCGGCACATTGGACGTGACTGTTAAGCGCAACGCTTACGGCCGCCAGCTGGGAAGCTTCCACTGCGATGCTAATTTTGGCGATCTTGGTGCAGTCCCAATGACGTTTATTCGCGCGCCTTATATTGCAGAAGTCGGCTCTAATGCTGAAGTTCTTGCAACTGTTGACGGTCACGTGGTGGCAGCGCGCCAAGGAAATCAAATCGGCACGTCCTTCCATCCGGAACTTGACGACGATACGCGAATCCACCAGCTTTTCTTGAATCTGTAGTTGAATCTGCGCGCATAGGCGACTAAAACTACTCACGCGCGCGCGCTGTTTTGGTCGGAATCTGCCGCAAAAACGACCTAAACTACTCACCCGCGCGCTGTTTTAGTCGAAATCCGGCTAAAAAGCGACCTAAACTACTCACGCGTGCGCCGTTTTGGTCGGAATCCGGCTAAAAACCGACATAAACTACTCACCCACGCAAAGAGCCATTAATCTACGTCTAGATATGACGAAATTTCTTTATCTAAACAAAAACCTCTTGATGAATGACTAACACTCACCAAGAGGTTTTAAAATTCTAGGCAAATAGATAAACCTTGTTCGATCTACTTGCTATTTGCTTGCGATCTACTTGCGATGCGCGCGGTAGAAGCGAATCAAGCTCTGCGTAGAAGCATCCTGAGCTGCCAAAGCGCTATCGTCCTTAGAGATTGCAGGAGTAATCTGCTTTGCAAGCTGCTTGCCAAGCTCCACACCCCACTGGTCGTAAGAATCCAAGCCCCACACAGTGCCTTCAACGAAGGTGATGTGCTCGTAGAGAGCAATAAGCTCACCCAAGCTAAATGGGGTCAAAGAATCGCCAAAGATGGAAGTGGTTGGACGGTTGCCGCTAAATACGCGAGCTGGAACAATCTCCTCTGGAGTACCTTCAGCGCGAACTTCGTCTGCAGTCTTTCCGAAAGCAAGAGCCTTAGTCTGTGCAAGATAGTTGCCCAAGAAGAGCTCGTGCACATCCTGATCGCCATCCTTAGTAGGATTTGGCGTGTTTACAAAAGCAATGAAGTCAGCTGGAATAAGCTGAGTGCCCTGGTGAATCAACTGGTAGAAAGCATGCTGGCCGTTAGTGCCTGGCTCACCCCAGAAGATTTCGCCGGTTTCGCTTGTTACAGGAGTGCCGTCCCAACGAACCGACTTACCGTTGGATTCCATGGTGAGCTGCTGCAAATAAGCTGGGAAGCGGTGCAAGTACTGATCGTATGGAAGTACAGCGTGGGAAGCAACCTTGTAGAAGTTGCGGTACCAAACGTTGAGCATACCAAGAAGAACCACAACATTCTTCTCGAATGGGGTTTCAGCAAAGTAAGTATCGATTGCATGGAAGCCCTTCAAGAACTCTTCGAAGCGCTCTGGGCCAAGAACAACAGCCAAGGAAGTGCCAACAGCGGAATCCACAGAGTAGCGGCCGCCAACCCAGTTCCAGAAGCCAAAGGCGTTGGTTGGGTTGATGCCGAACTCTTCAACCTTTTCGAGGTTTGTGGAAACAGCAACGAAGTGCTTAGCAACAGCTTCAGCCTTCTTTGCGTCGCTTCCGTCAATAGCGCCGCACTCCTGAAGCTTATTAAGCAACCAGGTACGAGCGGTACGAGCGTTGGTCAAAGTTTCCAAAGTGGTGAAAGTCTTGGAAACGATGATGAAAAGCGTGGTTTCTGGATCCAAATCCTTGGTCTTTTCGGCCATGTCGTTTGGATCAATGTTAGAAACGTAGCGAGCGCTAATACCAGCGTCGGCATATGGCTTCAAAGCTTCGTAAACCATGACCGGACCCAAATCAGAACCGCCGATACCAATGTTCACAACGGTCTTGATGTTCTTGCCGGTAACGCCCTTCCAAGCGCCGGAGCGAACTTCGTTAGCGAAATCGTAGATGCGACCCAAAACTTCACGAACATCTGCAACGGTATCCTGGCCGTCAACAATGAACTTGCCAGCATCCTCTGCAGGACGACGCAAAGCAGTGTGCAAAACTGCACGATCTTCAGTATTGTTAATGTGCACGCCGGTGTACATTGCCTTAGTGCGCTCGTCAAGCTTTACAGCCTTCGCAAGGTCGGCAAAAAGCTTAAGAGTTTCAGGCTTGATTAAATTCTTAGAAAGATCGAAGTGGAGATCTCCAGCTTCGAAGCTCAACTTATCCACACGATTTGCATCCTCTGCAAACCACTTCTTCAGGCAGACGCCTTCTGACTGCAACTCGTCGTAATGCTTCTGCAATGCAGCCCACTCTGGGGTCTTTACGGCGTCAACTGGCGGATTGATGGCCATTTCTAGGTCCTTTCATTTCTTCAACTGACGTGACAACAATCGTCACTATAGTCCACTTCACAAGATACTCACAAAAGCAGACAGAAACACGCGAAGCTTAACACAAAAATGAACACAATAACACTGATAATCCGCGCGAGCATTTCCCACATTTGGAGGTCTACGGCGCGTTAAACCCTCCAACATGAGACAAACACCCCACATTTGGAGGGTTATCTGTTGCACGGCGCGCCAAATTAGACAAATCTAAAAAAATACGATAAAATACTTTTCTTGTGCGCGAGTCGCGAATGCGTCTCGGGCAACATGCCGCTTTAGCTCAGTCGGTAGAGCGTCTCCCTCGTAATGAGAAGGTCGACAGTTCGATTCTGTCAAGCGGCTCTCGACTCATTCGAGCGTGTTAATACTTACGATTCGTGTTACGACTTGTGTTTTCCACGCTCGATTATTTGTATGAGTTATGCGCGAGTGGCGGAATGGTAGACGCGCAGGATTTAGGTTCCTGTGTCTTACGACGTGTGGGTTCAAGTCCCATCTCGCGCACGTTAAATCTTAAATCTACAATTCGTAAACTTGCATTATCAACGAGTAATACCAACCATAAATATCAACATCAGGAAGCGCGTATAAATGTTAGTAGCAGTAGACATTGGCAACACAAACATAGTGCTTGGATTTTTAAAAAATAACAAAATCGTCGACACGTATCGCATGACTACAAAATCCAACCGTACTTGTGACGAATACGGCATTATACTTATGCAATTCCTGCATTTAAGTGGCTTCAAAGCAAGCGATGTTGACGATGTAATAATTGCTTCTGTTGTTCCAAAAGTTATGCACTCATTTCGTTCTAGCATAATAAAATTCTTTAATATTGACCCAATGATTGTTGGCCCTGGTGTTAAAACTGGCATGAATATTCGCATTGACGAGCCTAAATCGCTTGGTGCAGATTGCTTGGCTGATTGCGTTGGTGCGTTCAACGAGTACGGTGGACCCGTTCTTGTTATTGACTTCGGAACTGCTACAACATACAACTATGTTGATAAAAGTGGCGCTATTACGTGCGGTCTTATTTGTACTGGTATTAGAACTGCAGCCACAGCTTTGTGGGATAATACAGCTCAGCTTCCAGAAGTTGAGATTTCTAGACCAAAGTCCATTCTTGCAAAATCGACTCTTACTGCCATGCAAGCCGGCTTATACTACAGTTTCTTAGGTGGTATTGAGCGCACTATTGAACAGTTTAAGAGCGAAATAGATGAGCCATTTAAGGTGATTGCCACAGGCGGATTGGGTAGTTTGTTTGATAAGGATGTTAAATCAATCGACTATTACGATCCTAATTTGATTTTCAAAGGCATGGCAGAAATTTATAGAAGAAACTTACGCTAGTTTTAAAACTTGCGCTAGTTTTAACTATCTAACAACAAAACCTTGATTATACCCGTATTCTTTTAAGTCTTTTTGCCACAAATCTAAACCATCTTTTATAGAAATACGAGGACCTGGATCGTCTGGAAGCCACAGCTGACTGCCATCATCTTGAGTAATTCCAGCGTCAATCATAGACTGCACATTCAAACGAGCACGCGACTTTCTACTCCAGTCATAAGCCTGCCCAACAGTTGTACGAAAATCATTTCTGGAATACACTTCAAACGGCAAATACTGGTATCTGGTATCGACTTGATTTGCAGCATCAGCAAATACTCGGTTAAATTTCTGACCACCAAAATAAGGTATGTCAATTCCGCGAGAATCACGTATTGTTGTTCGATTTAGAAAATTCGGGTCAGCAAGAGTTACAACATCCGCAGGAAACGCTCCACCGTTAACGCGCATTCTAATACCTTGCGTTTCGTGACAAACAAAATTCACAAAACGCATAGCAGCTTCCGGCTTTCTACTTAATTTCAGCACAGATAGCGCAGATCCGCCCATTTCTGCATTGCGTTTTTCGCCGTGAAGCGTTGGCACATGCGCAACCTTCCACAATCCCGCTGTACCTGGCACATTCTCCAGAAGCATAGAAGGCATCCAAGCTCCGGCAAAAACAGAAGCAATTTTGCCGGCTCCAATACCATTTTTCCAGCGTTGCGTCCAGGTTGTAGTTCGTGTGTCAATTAAGCCTTCGTCAATCATAGACTGCCAAAACTTAGTAAACTTTTGCGTGCCATTGTCGTAGCCCAGACGCACAGTAACTGTTTTTCCATCGTGCGAAGTAATAAAAGGACGTCCACCTGCAAGCCAAATCATAGCGTTATAAAAGCTGGCATCTCCCGAATCTGCAGCAATATAAACGCCAATATCCTTCAGTTTTCTAGCAGCGTGACGGTAATCTTCCCAAGTGCGTATTTTAGTTGCGTCAACACCAGCTTGCTTAAATACGTCATCGTTATAAAACCAAGCCATAGGGCCTGAATCCATTGGAAGGCCATAGATTCGCCCACCTAGTTGCACAGAAGACCAAGTACCTGGAGTGTAGAAAGTTCTAGTCCCCTGCACTCGATCAGTAATATCCAGCAGCTGCTCGCTTACAGCGTATTGTGGTAGTGCGAAATATTCCAGCTGAGCAACGTCCGGTATTCCGTAACCGTCTTGAATAGCGCTGTTTAGATTGCTGTAGCCGCTAGTGTCTTTTACAACAACACGAAGATCCGGATTAAGACGCTCAAACTCTTTTGCAATACGCTTCATGCTTGGTTCCCACGACCACACAGTGATTCGTGTTCTAGCATCCGCATTTCCGCATCCGGAAGATAGCAATAAAGACAAAACACACAATATTGAAAGCACTAATTGCTTCAAACTATTGCGCGATTGCAATATTTTTGCGAATGTAAGCATGAGTTGCCGCCTACTACTATTTTGTTACCATAAGTTTTATTCTACAGTTACGGATTTGGCAAGATTTCTAGGCTTATCAACATCGTAACCCTTTAATTTTGCCATATCCATTGCGAATAACTGCAACGCAACAACGTCAACAAGCGGGCTTAAAAGAGTCGGGCATTCAGGACGCCAGAAAACAATATCCGCGTATCTTGCAGCATCCGGATCGCCTTCTTCAGCAACCGCAATAGTAAATGCTCCGCGCGCTTTAACTTCCTCAATTCCAGAAATTACTTTTGAGTGCAAAATGTCGCGTCCGCGAGAAGAAGGCACAATTACTACAACAGGCTCGCCCTCGTCAACAAGCGCGATTGGACCGTGTTTAAGCTCACCGGCTGCAAAACCTTCTGTGAAAGTATATGCGATTTCCTTAAGCTTAAGCGCTCCTTCTAGCGCAACAGGGTATCCTACATGACGACCTAAGAATAGGAAAGATTTAGCTTCAAGCGTATGCTCAGCCGCTTTCATAATCGCTTTAGATTGAGTATCGAGAACATTCTGAATTTTACTTGGCATAGCTTTTAATTGCGCCACAATTTGCTGAATTTCGTCGCGATACATTGTGCCTTTTACTTGTGCCAAATAAAGGCCGAGCATGTATGCTGCCACGATTTGTGCAACAAAAGCTTTAGTAGAAGCAACAGCGATTTCTGGACCTGCGTGAGTGTAGAGCACTGCGTCAGATTCGCGCGGAATGCTAGAGCCTTGCGTATTGCATATTGCAAGCACACGACTTCCCTGCTCACGCGCGTGACGCAAAGCCATAAGAGTGTCCATTGTTTCGCCAGACTGCGATATTGCAACCACCAATGTTCGATGCGTCAAAATAGGGTCTCTGTAGCGAAACTCGTGAGCAAGCTCCACCTCAACCGGCACACGCACCCAGTGCTCAATCGCATATTTTGCAACCAAACCTGCGTAACTTGCCGTTCCGCAAGCAACAACAATAATTTTGTCAATCGATCGCAAAACATCTTGACTAATATGCACTTCATCAAGAACAATATTTCCCTGAGCGTCAAAACGCCCACGCAAAGTGTCTGCAACAGCATGCGGATCCTCATGAATTTCCTTATCCATAAAGGAATCCCAGCCGCCTTTTTCTACAGCAGACGCATCCCAGTCAACTGTAAAACACGTAGGATTTTGAACAACTTTGCCGTCAAAATCAGTAAGAAGCAAACCAGCTTTACCGCTTTGATCCATATTTCCAATGCAAACAGCTTGATCTTGGCCAACTTCTAAAACGCGATCCGTATAAGCCACAAAAGCCGCAACATCAGAACCTAAGAAATATTCTCCGTCACCAAGACCCACAACAAGCGGAGAATCGTGGCGAACGGCTGCAACAATACCAGGCTGACGAACGTCCACTGCTAGAAGAGTAAAAGCACCCTTAAGCATTTTTGCAGTGCGGCGAAGAGCTGTAAATAAGTCTGCTTTACCGGTTTCTTCTACAATTTCGTTCGCGATTTTACCAAGCAGTTTTGCCGCAACTTCCGTGTCTGTTTGGGAAGAAAATTCGTAGCCTTCTTCGTGAAGTTGTTCTTTTAGAACAACAGCGTTTTCAATAATTCCGTTATGAATAAGGGCGATTTTTCCATCAACACTTGTGTGAGGATGCGCGTTTGCATCGCAAGGAGCACCGTTCGTGGCCCAGCGAGTATGACCTATTGCAGCGCTTGCTTCCGGCATAGGATCCGCACTAATATCATCTCGCAACACAGCTAGGCGTCCTGCTTTTTTGCGCACGGCAACCTTGCTCATTCCTGGTGCCACCAGCGCCACGCCTGAAGAGTCATATCCGCGATACTCTAAACGCTCTAATCCACCTAAACAAACTTCCAAAGGTTTTGCGCAAACCTTGCCAAAACCCGCATATCCCACAATTCCACACATAATCTTCTATTATACGTCAACCTCAAGGCTTGTGCAGTACTTTCCTCGCGTCAAATCTCGGGCTTCGAAGCCTTTACCGAAATGCTTTTCTAACATAGACTGCAACACCATCAACACAGAAGTAATAACCAAATACCAAATACTAGCAACAAGAAGAAGCGGAATCGGCTTATAAATACGATTCGCAATAGCATTCGTAGCAAACTGAAGCTCAAGAGTAAAAGGCACAGCCAAAACCAAAGAAGTAGTCTTAAGCATACCAATAGTCTCATTACCCAAAGGCGGAACAATAATACGCATAGCCTGAGGAAGAATCACACGACGCATCATCAAAGAACGAGACATACCCAAAGCCTTAGAAGCCTCAACCTGACCAGCATCAACAGCCTCCAAACCAGCACGAACAATCTCAGACAAATACGCAGCCTCATTCAAAGACAAACCAACAACCGCAGCCGTAAGAGAAGTCATAACAACATTAGAATCAATAGAGAAAAACTCCACAGAAGTAAACGGAATACCCAAACTCAACTTAGGTACAAGAACCGCAAACATACCCCAAAAAACAAGCTGCGTATAAACAGGCGTACCACGGAAAAACCAAATAAAGAACCAACTACACCCGCGCAAAACCGGGTTAACACTCTTACGCATCATAGCCAAACCAACAGCCAACACAATCGCAATAACCATAGCAAGCAAAGTCAGCCACAAAGTCCAACCAATACCAGTAAGAACATTTTCGTCAATAATATATTTCGCTACTATATTCCACTCAAATCGACGATTAGTCGCTATAGAATACAGTAAAGAGCAGGCCACTAGAGCAACAATTACGCCAGCAATAATAGGACCCGATTTTTTAACTGGAAGAATACGCTCGTCGTTGTTCTTTTTAGAAAACATATTCACAATACTACTCTAAACTCAATCAAAATCAGAAGATACCAGAAAATCACACATTAGGATTTAATTCAGGATGCTTAACCATAATATCTTCCACACCCCAAGACTTCATGATTTTTTCATAATCTCCAGTTTGTATAAGTTTTTCAATACCAGCTTTAACAGCCTGAGCAAGCTGCTTATCCCCTTTTTGCATAATAATGCCCATAAGCGCCTTGTCTTTGCTTGTTCCCAAAGCCTCAAGCTGATTATCTGTTTGCTCAATAGCAAAACTAGAAACAGGAGTGTCTGCGTACATAATATCCGCTCTACCCGCCACAACAGCAGTCGTGGCATCTGTTTGCTCTTTAAAAGCAAGAACATCTAAAGGACTATTTTTACTCGCTTTACAAAAGTCTCTAGCGCTATACATTTGCGATTCGCTGGTAGTGCCTACTTGTACAGAAACTTTTCTGCCGCACAAATTATTAAGACTTACCTTTGTTGGGTTTCCTTTACGAACAACAAACAGCAATCCAGCATTTGCGTACGTTACAAAATCGACGGCTTTTTCTCTTTCCTTACTTACTGTAAAACCAGAAACACCTATATCGAATTTGCTGCCAACAGAAGGCAAGATAGCATCAAAAGGAGCATTCACAATAGTAAGTTTTAAGCCCATTAATTTTGCTAAAGCTTTATTAAGATCAATTTCGTAACCGATTACAGTTCGGCCATCTCTGGCATAAAATCCTGCAGGAGCATAACCAATGTTTGTTCCCATAACAAGCTCGCCTTTTTCCAACAGTTTTTTAGGAAGAAGAGAGGCGATTTTTTCATCTTTTTTAATGCTATTAATGTTGTAACAGCGGTCAAGAAGAGGGTCACGGCCAACAGCATCGGTTGTTCCACAAGCTCCAGAAAATCCTATTAAAGTCGCAGAAACAAAAGCCGCAATAGAGCGCATCCACCTAGAAGATCCTAAGAATGTCCACTTATTCTTACGATGCACATCAAGTTTTTTAACATCGCAATTCGCTTGAATCATAGAATCCCTTAACAACTATATCTACTTGAACATGCACAACTGTACCACTAATCATAAAGCAATACGGTGCTATTCTTTTGAATTTTATAAAAGATTTACTGCGGCTTTACTGCAACTTTACTGCAACTTTACTGCGGCTTTTAGAAGCTTCGTAAAAGCTTCGTAAAAGTTTTAAAGCACGTGATGCAAGAAATCTTTGAAACGATTAGTTTGCGGATTGTCAATAATATCAGCAGTTCCGCACTCTACAACCATTCCATCATCCATAAATACTACTTGATCTGCAACTTCACGCGCAAAACCAATTTCGTGCGTTACAACAATCATTGTCATACCATCTTTTGCAAGATTTCGCATAACATTCAAAACTTCACCAACAAGCTCAGGGTCAAGAGCAGAAGTCGGCTCATCAAATAACATAATTTCCGGCTTCATAGCAAGAGCGCGCGCAATAGCCACACGCTGCTGCTGGCCGCCAGAAAGCTCAGCAGGATAATGATTCATTCGCTCAGCCATGCCGACTCGTTTAAGCTCTTCAATTGCTAAATCGTGAGCTTCCTGCTTACTCATTCCCAACACGTGAACAGGAGCCTCCATAACATTTTCCAATGCCGTCATATGAGGGAATAAGTTAAAACGCTGGAAAACCATTCCAAGCTTCGAACGCTGCTTAGAAATCTCTTTATCGCTAAGAGCTTGAAGACATTCCTCGCCTTTATGCGTTACCTTTTTTACACCAATGCGCTCGCCATAAATGCTAATACTTCCAGCACTAAGAGTTTCAAGCTGATTGATTAAGCGCAATAAGGTTGATTTACCAGATCCGGAAGGTCCTAAAATAACAGTTACCGTGCCAGGATTAACGGTTATATTAATATTTTTTAATACACTAAGGCTACCGAATGATTTCTGTACGTTGCTTAATATTACTGCGGGAAGATTGTTTTCGTTATTTTTAATAGTCATATTCGCTCCCTCATTGTAATTTTCTAAAGTATTACTCATGTTATTCACCAAAATTTCGTATATGAAGCAATGCTACCACTAGGCATTAAAGCCCAACATAGCCGCGTCGTTACGCCCTTTAACATTTTTCTGCTTAGCGTGCAAAGATTTGTCGCCGCGCTGATCCGCATCTGTGTCTAATTGCGCATGTTTTACAATATCTCGCGCTTCGAAGCCTTTACCGAAATGCTTTTCTAACATAGACTGCAACACCATCAACACAGAAGTAATAACCAAATACCAAATACTAGCAACAAGAAGAAGCGGAATCGGCTTATAAATACGATTCGCAATAGCATTCGTAGCAAACTGAAGCTCAAGCGTAAAAGGAACAGCCAAAACCAAAGAAGTAGTCTTAAGCATACCAATAGTCTCATTACCCAAAGGCGGAACAATAATACGCATAGCCTGAGGAAGAATCACACGACGCATCATCAAAGAACGAGACATACCCAAAGCCTTAGAAGCCTCAACCTGACCAGCATCAACAGCCTCCAAACCAGCACGAACAATCTCAGACAAATACGCAGCCTCATTAAGAGACAAACCAACAACCGCAGACGTAAGAGAAGTCATAACAACATTAGAATCAATAGAGAAAAACTCCACAGAAGTAAACGGAATACCCAAACTCAACTTAGGAACAAGAACCGCAAACATGCCCCAAAAAACAAGCTGCGTATAAACAGGCGCACCACGGAAAAACCAAATAAAGAACCAACTACACCCGCGCAAAACCGGATTAACACTCTTACGCATCATAGCCAAACCAACGGCCAACACAATCGCAATAACCATAGCAAGCAAAGTCAAAAGAAGAGTCCAACCAATGCCATAAAAAACGTTATTGCTAATCAAATATATGCCTACAACATCCCACTCGAAGCGAGGATTTGTAACAATTCCGTATAGTAGCGAGCATGCAATTACTGCTACGATTATGCCGGCAATAATATGCCCAGGCTTTTTAACAGGCAAAATACGTTCAGCTTGAACTGTGCTAGAGCTTGAGTCAGAAAAATTAGCGTCAGAAGAGTTCGCGGTTAAAGAGTTCAACATATTCTCCATAGTTTTCGTTTATATGAATATTTATAAATTATATAAAGTAATGCAAATTTACCATTTAATGTTATAAACGGTAAATTTGCATAGAAATAAGTGAGATTAAGATGCTACTAAAGCTTATTAAAGCTTATCAAAGCTTATTAAAGCTTAGGATTAACTACAGCTTCCTTAATAGCAACGTTTTCAACGCCCCACTTCTTCAAAATATCCTTGTAAATTCCAGACTTCATAAGCTTATCAATGCCAGCTTTAACAGCCTTAAGCATTGCAGCATCGCCCTTCTTAACAGCAGCACCCATTGGCTCTGCATCCTTGCTGTTTTCAAGAATTTCAAGCTTTCCAGCGTTCTTAATAGCAGCGTAACCAGCTACTGGAGTATCTGCATACATAACGTCTGCACGACCAGAAAGAAGAGCGGTAGTTGCGTCAGTCTGCTCTTTGAAGCTCATGATTTCAAGAGGCTTATCTCCCTTAGCAGCGCACTGTTTCTTTGCTTCTTCCATAATAGGCTCGCCAACTGTGCCTGTTTCCAAAGTTACTTTTTTGCCGCAAAGATTCTTTGTGTCAACCTTAGTAGGATTTCCCTTACGCACTTCGAAAGACAAGCCAGCGTTTGCGTAAGTAACAAAGTCAACGGACTTCATACGTTCAGCATTAACAGTGAAACCGGAAATACCAACGTTATACTTGCTGCCAATTGCAGGAATAATGGAGTCGAATTGCGCGTGCATAATCTTGGCTTTTAAGCCCATAACCTTTGCCAAAGCCTTAGAAAAATCAATTTCGTAACCGACTGGTGTTTTGCCGTCAGCAGCGAAGAATTCGGCAGGAGCATAGCTAACGTTTACGCCAACAGTTAGTTCACCAGTTTTTGCAACGCTTTCTGGAACCAACTTTGCAATCTCATCGTCTTTTTGAACATTGCTTACGTCGTAACTTCTGGCAACATCTGGATCTGCACTCTGCTTGGAATCAGCAGGACCGCAGGCAGCAATAGTGCCAATCAAAACTAAAGAAGCAACAGCAGCAATAGGCTTAATTGATTTGAACATTTTTCTTCTCCGTAAATCTAATAATTTTCAGTGATGCGTATAACTATACACGATAACCCTACTATCTTCACAACTATTTATGCAAAATAGTGTATATACGAAAATAAACATACTGCTTATTGGCGAAATAGTTGACTTTCTATAAAGATATGACGCATATTATTCGCAATAATGTATAATATGTGGCGTGTCGCGTTGAGATAATCATTGAGCGAGCAAATTACTTGCGACCAAAACTACTCACCCTTGAGCTGTTTAGGCCGGAATTCCGCGCGTAAACAACATAAACTACTCACCGCTGCGCTGTTTAGGCCGGAATCTGCCGTAAAAACGACATAAACTACTCACGAGCGCGCAAATTACGGTAACGCATAGCACGCAAAGCCTCGCGCTTATCTTGCTCCTCGCGCAAAGCCTGGCGCTTATCAAATTCCTTCTTACCGCGCGCCAAAGCAATCTCAACTTTCACATAGCTTCCCTTAAAATACAGACGCAACGGAACTACAGTATATCCTTTTGCTTCACTCTGCCTAGAAAGTTTAGCTATTTGAGCCGCATGAAGAAGCAGCTTGCGTTTACGCTTTGGCGCATGATTATTCCAAGTACCGTTCAAATACTCAGGAATATTAGCCCCCTCAAGCCACATTTCACCGCGACGATCAATATTTACAAAAGATTCCGCTAAAGAAGCTCGACCTTCGCGCAAGGACTTAACTTCCGTTCCGGTAAGAGCAAGACCAGCTTCGTAGCAATCTTCAATAGCGTAGTCATGATGAGCCTTACGATTTTGAGCTACAGTAACCGTACCATCTTGAGCAGGTTTATTTGCCATAACTCCCCTCCAATACTAAGACCACAAACAAAACTTGCCATAAGACTTCTATCTTATGGCAAGCGCACTTGAGTCTTCAAGCTTATTTTTAAGACACGCACAAACTACTTGTACGCGTTTTATGAACTTTAATAATGCACATACTCGTAGTCGCCTGGATTATAAATAGTTTCGTACGCTGGGAATGTTGAGAAGCCAGTGCCGCCTTCAGAAATAAGCACTGAACCATCCGCATTAACACGCTCAACAACAGCAACATGACCATACTGCCAGTCTGCAGTCCAGTTACCAACGCGCTGGCCGCGAGCAAACACCATAACAGCACCAACGTGTGGCGTACGATTAACTAAATACCCTAATCGACGACCAGTATTCGCCCACTCGGCACCATTACCCATATACGATCCAACTGGCAAACCAAGCTGAGACCTACGCAAATAAGCCCACAATGTGCACTGACGAGCAGGATAAGCAGAACCGCCAACAGAATTGCCAGTATTATGACCGTAGCAGAACTTAGCTCCTTCAGGGCAGTTGCCAGGAACAGTGTAATTCATGCCGTTAGCAGCACCATTGGAAAGCTGCATTGGAGGCAAAGAAGCATTAGTTCCAGCTCCCCTAACCTGCTGACGATTTCCAGCATTAGGATCAGCTCGAGCAAATGACTTGTTTGCAAGAGCGCGAGCCTGAGCGTCAATAGCAGACTTCATTGCCACAATTTCTGCAGCTTCACGAGCAGACTGAGTAGTTAAACTACTTTTTTGACTTTCAAGCTGCTTACGAATATTTTCACCCTGATCTCGCAAATCTTGCAACGACTTCCTGCGATCATTAGCAGCTTTAGCAGCAATCTGCGCGCTTTGAGCCTGAGTATCGGCCTGCTGCTTAAGTTTTGCGATTTCCGTTTCAATAGCAGCCAAACGCTGACGACGATTCATAGAAGTATTTAATTTAACTGCAGCATCGTTTGCAGCATTTGCCTCGCTACGAGCAACTGCAGCTTCAGACTGAAGTTTGCCAACAAACTGCTCAGTAGTTGTTGACTTCGTAACGATATTCATAACATCAGAGGCTTGAGAACCGTGGAAACTCTTACGAGCAAGCTGAGCTACAGCAGCTTTTGCATCGTCAAAATCCACGCCAGTTTTCTTAATTTTTTCTTCCAAATCGCGCTTATCTTTTTGAGCAGACTCTAATCTTTGCTGAGTAGATTCTGCAAGACTACGCGCTTGAGCAGCCTGATCTTCAGCCTGCTGAGCCGCACGAACCTGTCCTGGAATTTGACGCTCATTCAAATCATTAAGCTCAAGAATCTTCTTTGCCAGCTGATTATTAACACCAGCAAGCTGACGCTTTAGATTCTCGTTCCTCTGCACTTTACGCCTGTAATCGTTCATATTGACAGCGCTAGCAGTATCAGCAGTTAATAACGAACCAACAATGCCACTAAGCAGCATAGCAACGGAAACAACCAAGCTAACTATTATACGATTGTGCCTATTGTACACGCTACGTCGAGTTACGCTCATATTACTTCCCTTTCCACGTTACTAATGCGAATTATAGCGTTAAGTAAGGAATCACGCGAGTTTTTCTAAATTTTTTAGTTTTTTTGAATTTTTTACGCAAATAATTTAACTTACGCCTTTAAGTATCGTCTTAAAGCAATAGCAGAAGCTACTACAGAAAGCACAACAGCTCCAGCAACAAGCATTGGAACACACAACCACACAGTAGACTGCGTTATAAACGGCATCCAACGAACATTTTGCGCAAGCCAATCAGTCACAAACACTTTTACAACCAAGCTTAATGCCGCGCCCGCAAGCAAAGATCCAGCGAAGGAAGCGAAAGCACCTTCAAGAATAAACGGCATGCGAATAGTCCAGTTAGAAGCACCAACTAAACGCATAATCTCAGTTTCTTGACGGCGGCTCGCTGCAGACATACGAATTGTAGTGCCTGTAAGCATAATGGCCACAACAACCATAACTGCAGCAAGAACAATCGTAACTACTGTAGCTCTATTAAGAACACTGAAAACAGGGTCGAAAATTTGTCGCTGATCAACAACCTCTTCCACACCATCTCGCCCAGAAAGAACTTCCGAAACAACCTGGTATTTCATAGGATTAGTAAGTTTTAAGCGAAGCGAATCCTGCATATCTGCGGCGGTAAGAGTTCTACCCTGATACATTCCGTTAGGATACTGCTTTAGGAAGGTATTTTTATAAAATTCATTACGACTTACGTAAGTAATATTTGAAACGTCGTCGCCTAATTCTTGGTGAATAACATGCTCAAGTTTTACTATTTCAGCGTTTGTTGGAGCTTTTCCAGAAGCACAGGATGGAGATTGGCTAGTTCCATCTGGGCAAAGCCATGCAACAACCTCAACCTTGTCATACCAGTCGCCCTTAGCTTTAGTGATTTGAGCCTGCATTAACACAGAAGCACCAATAAAAAGGAAGGAAATAAAAGTTACGAGCATAACGGAAAGAATCATTGAAACGTTACGGCGTAAACTAATGCATGTTTCGGAAAAAATGAATCTTAAACGCATTACTCTGCTCCTTCAGTTTTATTAGTGTCATTATTGCTATCGTCAACACTAATGTTCTCATTATTAGTATTTGCAGCCGCAACAGATGGCTTAGGTGGAGCTGGAGGCATAGGAGGGAGCTGAGACTTACTCTCAGATTCAGAATCAGATTGTGAATGATTTTCTGCTACAGATTGCGACTCCTCGCTAGTTTCAGATTGCGATTTTTCACTCACTTCAGAATTTTCAGTAGATTCATGAGTTTCATGAGATTCAGTGGATTCAACAGTTTCTGCAGATTCAGCGGATTCTTTATTATCTTCCGAAATCTCAACTTCTGAAACATCCTCTCCAACGTCTTTATCGTTTGTAGAAACCAACCCGCGTCCCCAAGTCATTGTTGTTTCCAAAGACTGGAACACTTCACCGTAACGGCCAGTCCTTCCAGAATGAACAGACTGAGCAAGGCGTGCAATACCATCATTTTCTGCCGTGTCACTTTGAAGAGATTGCGTAACAATATCAACAGTTTCACGAGCCTGCTCCGCACGTTGAGCTTTTTTAGAAAGTCGCTTATGACGTTCCGTATTTTCAGGCTGATTGCTTGAAGCTGAAATTTCAGCCTCTTCACTATTTTTTTCAACAGACTGCTGAGCTTTAGACTTTTGTTCAACATCTGAATCCGGGAAGTAAAGAGCAGAATCGTAAGAGCCTTCGCGCTCATCTCGAACAATCTTACCCTCGTGAAGCTCAACAACGCGCTTACGCATTGAGTTCACAATCTCCTCATTATGCGTAGCCATAACAATTGTTGTGCCAGTTCGGTTAATAGCATCCAAAACTTCCATAATTCCAAGAGAAGTAGTTGGATCCAAATTACCAGTAGGCTCATCTGCAAGAATAATTTGAGGATGATTTACATACGCGCGCGCAATAGCCACACGCTGAGCCTCACCACCAGAAAGCTCATGCGGATAGTTATTTTCCTTACCGGTTAAGCCAACAGTTTCTAGCACGCGAGGCACAAGCGAGCGAATAGTCGCTCTACTAGTGCCGATTACTTCCAAAGCAAAAGCAACATTTTGATAAACCGTTTTATTATTAAGCAGCTTATAATCTTGGAAAATAAAGCCAAGAGATCTGCGATACTGCGGAACCTGACGGTTAGAAAGTCTGCGCAAATCGTTACCAGCAACGTGAATTTCCCCACCATTTGCTTCTTCTTCGCGAAGAAGCAAACTAAGCAATGTGGTTTTGCCAGAGCCTGAAGCGCCAACAAGAAACACAAAATCTCCGCGATCCACATGCAAAGACACATCGTCTAGTGCAGGGCGCGTACCTCTCGGATATATTTTTGACACATGATCTAATGAAATCAGCGACATTGTTTCAATCCTTCCGAAGATTATGTGTAATTATTGGTTTTTAGTTCTAGATTTAGCTTTAGTTTAAGATTATTTTTCTGCTTCTTTTTCAGCTTCTTTTTGAGCCGCAACTCGCTGCTCGTGACGCCAACGAATGCCAGCTTCAATAAAACCGTCAATATCACCGTCAAAAACAGCTTGAGTTTGTGAAGTTTCGTAGCCAGTGCGCAAATCCTTCACCATTTGGTACGGGTGAAGAACGTAGGAGCGCATCTGGTCTCCCCAGCTTGCCTTAATATCTCCAGCAAGCTCCTTCTTTTTAGCAGCTTCCTCCGCGTGCTTAAGCACAAGCAAACGCGACTGCAAAACAGCCATTGCAGCTGCGCGGTTTTGAATCTGGCTGCGCTCATCTTGCATAGAGACAACCAAGCCTGTTGGCAAATGCGTAATACGAACAGCAGAATACGTAGTATTAACACCTTGACCACCCGGGCCTGAAGCTTGGAAAGTATCCACACGAATGTCGGAATCTGGAATATCAATATGATCCGTAGCTTCAACCAAAGGGATCACTTCCACTGCGCTAAAGCCGGTTTGACGGCGGCCTTGATTGTCGAATGGCGAAATACGAACCATTCTGTGAGTGCCGCCCTCTACAGAAAGGCGACCATACGCGTACGGTGCATCCACTTGGAAAGTAGCAGATTTAATACCAGCTTCTTCCGCATAAGACGTGTCCATCATCTTAGTTTTATAGCCGTTTCGCTCAGCCCAACGCAAGTACATACGAAGAAGCATTTGAGCAAAATCAGCAGCATCCACGCCGCCCGCACCAGAGCGAATCGTAACAACTGCAGAACGAGCGTCGTACTCGCCGTCAAGAAGAGTCTGAACTTCCATATCGTCCAACTCGTGAGCAATAGAGCCAAGCTCATCTTGAGCCTCGCTCATAGAATCAGCATCGCCTTCTTCTTGGCCAAGCTCAATTAAAGTCTTAGTATCCTCAATGCGCTGATCTACAGCTTGCAAACGCTTCAACTGAGATTGAGCCGCGGAAAGCTTACTCGTAACCTGCTGAGCATGCTCAGAATCATCCCAAAGCCCAGGCTCTGCAGCCTGCTTTTCTAAATCAGCAATCGTAGCCTTCAACGAATCGACGTCTAAAGCCTTCTCAATCGAAGCATACTTTGATTCAACATCGCGTAGCGCCTGTGCAAAATCAAATTCCGCCATGAGATATACATCTCCTAATCACTTACATATTTATCGAGTTGCCCTACGTACAATACGCTCTTCATGACGTTAGAAGGTTACAACACACTTTTCATACTGTATCTAGTGTATCCATCAGCACGGATGAAGAAATGGGACACATACAATTACAGCGTACGCAAAAGTTGCGCAGGATCAATGCGAGAAGCTCTAAATGCAGGAAGTATTCCTGCAAAAGCACCAATAAACAGTCCGAATGGTACTATCAATAGCACGTAATATGGTAATAAGTAAGGCCATGAGAAGAATGTAGCAACACAGATAACCACAATTGCACCCAAAAGAAAACCCATTGTAGAACCAACTCCACCCAGTAATGTTGCTTCAACAAGGAATTGAGTAATAATCTGTTTTGGAGTAAATCCTAATGCCATACTAATACCAATTTGTCTATGTCTTTCAGAAACAGCCAATTGCATGGTATTGAGAATACTAATAATACTTACTGTAACCATCACACCACTTACAATCAGTGCCAAATTCTGAGCATCGCCAACAAGGCTTTGACGTAATTTGGCTGGATCTGCTGGCGTTTTTACACTTACAGCTTTCAAATCATACGGCCAGACTAGACTTGCAACTACTTCTGCAATACTTTTCACAGCTCTTTCATCAGTTAGTATTAGCAATGTGCGATGATTTCCTATCCATCTCATTCGAAATGCTGTCTGAGGAGTTACAATGATTGATGTTGCTAAATCTAATTTTTCTGGTGCATCAGAGACGATACCAGCAAATACCATTGTGTGTTTGCCAACTTGCAGTGTTTGTCCAATATGATTACACGACAAACCCAAATCTTTTGCTATACGATTCCCCAACATCACTTGTAGAGGATCAATATCTGTTCTAGATGGAATCGAACCTGCTACAATTCGCCCACCGCGAGCTAGCAATCCTTCATAAGACATTATTGCAACATTGGCTTCTATTGATGTACTCCAACGAGGTACATGTACTTTTAAGGCTACACCAGTTGCTTCAGAAGATACAAATGTGCCAGCATGATACACTGAAGGATCACTCAATAGCATTTTTGTTAGAGATTTTTCTGATTCCCGCCAAGCCTCATAAGGTAAATGAACACTAATAGCAGGCTCTTGTAAACGTTCAAAACGTATAGCAGTTTGCGCAGCAGAAGATGAAGAAATACCAACAACAATTATTACTGTAGCAGCAGCTAGCATAATAGCAATTAAAGTTGGAAAAGTACTAGCTGGGCGACGAATAATTGCAAGAATAGCCCTTTTGAAAGTGTTACGCATTATGACCTTCACCTGTTGTAAGCAATTGTGCTGCTAATCGTGTATGCTCGCTATTTTTTACCATTACTGCTTGCGTAATATCATTACCAACAATGCACCCATCACGAAGCACAATATGCTGATCACATGCTTTCGCTATTCCTGAATCATGCGTAACAATAATCACTAACGAATCAGATGTTACACTACTAAGCAATAACTGCAATATATGTTCACTGTTGCACGTATCAAGATTACCAGTAGGCTCATCACACAATAGTACTCTTGGTTTACAAGCTAATGCTCTCGCAATAGCAACACGTTGACGCTCGCCACCAGAAAGATCTGAAGTTTTAACCATAGTTCTATGCAACAAACCAACACGTTCTAATTGAGTATCAACAAGATTATTTTTTTCTTGCATAGTAAGAGTGCTGTTATCAAGAGGAAACATCACATTTTCACGCACAGTAAGATAATCAATCAGATTGAATGATTGAAAAATAAATCCTAACGATTTCCTTCTTAATAGAGCTCGCTTTGTTGACGAAAATCTTGCTACATCTTCTCCATCAAATAAATAAGTTCCTTCTGTCGGCTGATCAAGCAATCCCAAAATACCTAAGAGAGTAGATTTTCCTGAACCAGATTGACCTGTAATAGCTACACTATGACCGGCATATAGCGACAAAGTAACGTCTTGTAATGCGTGGGTTGATGGCGGATAACTTCTGCAAATATGCTCTAAACGAATCACCTCAGAATCTGTCTGCTTGCTACTCACGATTCATCACCTTTAGCGATTACTACATCCATTCCTGGGTTGATTTCCCTGCCTGTTATTGCACAACGCCCTTGGAAACATATACCCACAGTAACCTCAATCTTTTTCCCAGCAGAAGTTTCAAGATATGAGCGGTTATTTTTTGAACGTATAGCGGAAGAAGCAACAGATAATGAATCTTTATCAGATTGAGCCACAACCACAGTAACTGGAATACTATCCAAACTATCGGTAACTTGTTTCGATGATTTTACATGATAATAGACATAATCAACACTACCTACTTGTTCACTATTTGAAGGCGTTAAATCCGGTGTTTTGTTAGCTTTTTCTGAATCATTATTCATCATATTGTTTTCCACAGAATCAACTGGCTTTTGTATACTATTCATAGCATCAGTTTGTATAGATGGATTACTCTTATGTTTAATACGATGAATCGTGAACGTTGTTTGTTCAACAGGTATTCCTTGCAACGTTTTTCCAACAAGTGATTCAGGATTTGTAAATTGCTGGATAGCACTCAATTTTACCTCTAGCACATAATCATGCTTAGTGCTAACTAAGTCACATTGCACTGATTGTACTGATTGCCCTGATTTACCACAGTCTCCCTGTACACGAACCGGCATATCAGGAACAAACGTTACTGCATGTTGAGCAAGACCAACATCATCAATTTGGTCAACACTCAAGCGCATACCTTCTTTGTTGAAATATCCGAATTTTTGCGCCGCATACCAGTCTCTCAACGCGCGAATAGTACTAGTACCGAAGATGCCCGCTTTATCGTAAGCAGGATACCCAGCGCTGGACAGGCACTGCTGAATTTGCATGACATCAACTCCAGTGTCTCCCTCACCGAGTGCACGATACATTGGTATATTGCCTTTGCATACCATTAACGGCATTTCATCAACTACAGTTATCAATTGTGCATTGCGTAATTCGATACCATGAAGCGCACCATCACGCGTCACCACACCTTGCGCCGGCAATTTCAGCGATGTTGTATTAAGTGGTATATCTTTTATTATTCCATCCACTTTTTGTTCTACTGATTGTGCTTGTACTTGGGTGAGGATTGGCGCTGATTTAATAACCTTCGCTTGCTCAATACCATTCATTACACCTATAGTTACGGATACAGTACCTACGATAAGGCACGCAACAAGCAATACGCATAACAGAACAATAGGCCAACGTTTTCCAGATAGTGACGCAACAGTGTTTGAAGTCATGACCGTTTCCCCTTGATGCATACCTATCGCTTATTCAATTTCAAAATTTCTGGATAATCCTTTGCATATTGCTCATACGTCAACGTACCATCAATGATTTGCTTGGCTTTTTGACGTGCGGCACTGAGAGCGTCATGCCGAGCAAGCAATTCAGACTCGTTCTCAACCATCCATTTTGCAGCTATACGCGAAAACACTTTTTTAATAACTGAGCGAAGATTTACTGATTCTTGACAATCAAAATCAGCACTCACCAACGCACGTTCCTTTGCATTTGGCTGGTCTCCTAGCTTGCGATAAACTCCAAAACGTTTTTTCGCAAATTTTCCAGCGTGCAATCCTTTGACGGAATAACCAGAACGACTCATGCATGAAGAATATTCATTAATTGCAGAACGCACTTCTTCATCATCTAAAGCACTTCCAGATCCACTTTTATAAAAATCTTGCACTGTGTCAGCAATAGCACCATAACTTTTATGAGATCCATACACAATTCTAATAGCTAATGGGTCACACGCTAAATCACGATCTTTATCGTCATCCATCAACTTATCATTACCATTATAATCGAGTTCAAATTTTTTATGAGCAACACCTTTCAATGTGTTACCATACATATCTATAACGTTGTAACCTTTACTATAATCAACTGTCGAATAATAACCTCCTGCAACGGCTTCTTCTTTCGAAGAAAATACGCCGCCAATTTCCCCGTATACATTATTTGCAGGATTTACAACATAAGAACTTTCTTGTTCAATATCGTACCCTCTTGCACGCATACACTGTGCTGCAACTAAATCAACTGCACGTGAAATACCAGAATCATCGCCCATCAAATCAATCGTAGACGTCACTATAGCAGGCTTTGCAGTAACCTCGCCACTACATCCAGAAACAAGTACAAAGCAACATAATATCAAAAAACAATCAATAACATACCGTCGTATTTTCATAATCATTATACTCACATACATAATGTGGCAGGATAGTATCCTTCCACAGTTTTACTCTCTATATTTACTAATCTCCGCCAAAGCAACTTGCGTGATCAGCAGCATTAATAACATTAAATGATTTAACTGAACGATTTTTCAATATCTTTGCTATACGACGATCACCAAACAACTGACTATCCCAGATACTCACCCATCTAACAAGATTTTGCTTTCCAGAATCGTAAACATTATCTTGAAAATCTACATCACAATTTGAGAACGCTGCATAATTACCTTCAAAATACTCATGTTCCCATAGTTTCAGCTCACCTGCAGAAGCGGTTTGCGCACAACTAAATACACATAATCCTGAAAGAACAAAAGCTAAAGTTTTTGAATAATATTTTTTCATTATTCTTATCTCCCTCTTAATAAATAACTATAACAACAGTGTTATAAGCTAGCCATTCTAGCTATTAAAGATGAATGTATCATAAAAAAATAAATGGAGCAATACAAAATATAATAAATAAATGGTGCATATTAATAACATATGCACCATTTATTTTATTAGTAAAAACTGAGTTTATAACATAAAATTACACATGCTTATACCGTTATAAAAATCATTAAAACTAATATAAACCCGATGAAACATTTAGTTGAATTCTATACAAGATACTAATGCCACTATCTTACGGTCAAAATTTCAGGACCATTCTCCGTAATGGCAATCGTATGCTCGCTGTGAGCTCCGCGAGAACCATCAGCAGAACGAAGAGTCCAACCATCCTTAGGATCCTGATAAATCTCATCAGTAGTCTTTAAGAACCATGGCTCAATTGCAATAACAAGACCTGGGCGAAGCTTGTATCCATGGTGAGCAGTGCCATCGTTAGGAACGTGCGGATCGCCATGCATAATATGGCCGACTCCATGGCCGCCAAACTCAAGGTTTACGCTGTAACCATACTCGTGAGCAACACAACCAACAGCTGCAGAAATATCACCAAGACGGTTTCCAGGCTGAGCCATGTTAATGCCAGCCTCCAAAGCTTCCTCAGTGCACTTAATCAAGCGCAAATCCTCAGGATCCGCATGCTTTCCAACCACGAAACTAATAGCAGAATCTCCAACCCAGCCGTCGACGTTAATCGCCAAGTCAAGAGTTAGCAAATCTCCGTCTTTAATGTTGTAATCGTAAGGAACTCCATGAAGAACAGCATCGTTTACAGAAGTGCAAATATAGTGCGCAAAAGGACCAGTTCCAAAATCAGGAGCGTAATCAACATAGCAAGAAGACGCACCTTTACGGCTCATAATGCGTTGGCGAACAAAGTCATCAATTTCAAGAAGATTTGTGCCAACTTTGGTCATTGCTTTTAAGTCTTTAAGAATACTACCGACGAAGCGACCTGCAGGTTTCATCGCTTCAATTTCAGATGGAGTTTTCAGTTCAATCATGCTTCAAGACTAACGCGCAGGCACGAAAATAGCGCAAAATATGGCGAAAATAAGTCACAAATAATAACTAATAGTGTCGCTTAATACTTGTAAGCTAAACTCATGCTTAATAACAATGAAAACAATACTAATAACAGCAATAAAGAACCACAGAAGGAACTTTCGGCTGTAGATTTTGATCCAGCCTCCTTCTCGTCAGTTATTCGCCCACAAGACGACTTGTTCCGTTACGTAAACGGTCCGTGGATTGACACTTACACTCTTCCAGAAGACAAGCCAATGTACGGCGCTTTCTACAAGCTTGCAGAAGATGCAGAGACGCAAATTCGAGATATTTTAGAAAGCGAAGATTGCACAGCTACAAAGTCACAAACCTTATACCGTAAATATTTGGATACTGCAGCTATTGAAAAAGCTGGAATTACGCCAATTAAGAGCGATTTAGACGCTGTTGATGCGGCAACCAGCAAGGAAGATTTGGTTCGCACACTCGGCGCACTTAACCCGTACGGCGGACCAGGCGCAATGTTTTATTTTGGCGTTTACGGAGACCCTAAAGATCCTAAGACGAATATTATGCATATTGAGCAGTCTGGATTGGGTTTGCCAGACGAAGCGTACTATCGCGAAGATAACTACGCTCCAATTCGCACTGAATACGTAAAAATGGTAGCTTCATTGCTTCGCTTGGCCGGATACGGAGACGCAACTACTACACAAGCGCAAGCCGATAGTTTCTTGAATGTTGAGACTAAAATCGCAAGCAAGCACTGGGATAATGTTGCAACTCGCGATTCTCAAAAAACTTATAATCCTTGCGATTATGCAGATTTGGCAAAAAAGCTTGAAGCGCTTAATCTCAACGCTTTCTTAGATGCTGCACAAAAAGCGTACGATAACTCAGAAGAAGCAAAGAATCAGCCAATCAACCTTCGTGAAGCTTTTAGCAAAGTAGTAGTTCACGAGCCAAGCTTTATAGAAGGATTGAATAAGATTTGGCAGGAAGCCGATTTAGAAGATTTGAAGCTTTGGGCGCGCGTGCACGTGATTTTGTGCTGGGCAAGCATGTTGAGCGAGGACTTTGCACAAGCACGATTCGACTTCTACGGCAAAGTGCTTTCTGGCGCCACAAAGCCACGCGACCGCTGGAAGCGAGCAATCGCAGTTGTTGACGATTCTTGCGGCGAAGAAGTTGGACGCGAATACGTGCGATTGCACTTCCCTGAGTCTTCTAAAAAGTATATGCAAGGCTTAGTTGACAATCTTATTAATGCTTACCGCGAGTCGATTTCGCACAGCAGCTGGCTTGGCGAGGAAACTAAGGCGAAGGCTTTGGAAAAGCTTAGCAAGTTTGAGCCAAATATTGGTTACACGAATCATTGGGTTGACTATGCTGCGTTAAATATTAAGGAAGATGCTAGCTTAGTTGAGAATATGCGCGAAGTTTCTCGATTTGGCTTCGGCAGGAATATTGCAAAAGCTGGAAATCCTGTGGATCGCGAAGAATGGCAGATGACTCCGCAAACCGTTAACGCTTACTACGATCCGTTGCTTAACGTAATCGTGTTCCCAGCTGCTATTTTGCAACCGCCATTCTTTAACCCAAGTGCTCCAGACGCAGCAAATTACGGCGCTATTGGTGCAGTAATCGGCCACGAAATCGGCCACGGTTTTGACGATCAGGGTTGCGAATACGACGGCGACGGCGTTCTTAACAATTGGTGGACTGAAGAAGACAAAACCAACTTTGCTGAGCGCACTAAAAAGCTTATTGAACAATACAACGCTTTTACACCAACCCAGCTTATCGTTAAGTACTCTCACTTGAAGAGCAAAGAAGAGCGCAATGCAATGCCTCACGTAAATGGCGCTTTAACAATCGGCGAGAATATTGGCGATTTAAGCGGCGTAACTATTGCGCTTAAAGCCTACGCTTTTGCTTTGCAAAAGAGCAAGGGGCAAGAAATCGAAGGAAGTGACGACGCAATTCGAGAGACCTTGCTTAACGCTCCTAAGGTAGATGGTTTTACTGCTTTGCAACGATTCTTCTTAAGCTACGCGCTTGTATGGCGTTCCAAGGCTCGTAACGAGATTGCGGAACAATACCTTCAAATCGACCCACACTCCCCTGCAGAATGCCGTACTAACGGCATTGCTCGAAACGTTGACTTGTTCTACGATGCTTTCGATGTTAAAGAAGGCGACGAAATGTGGCTCGACCCTGCTGAGCGCGTGCACATTTGGTAAGTTGCAATAACGAGAATGACTGCAATTCGCAGATAACGCGTAAATAATTTTCTTAATATAAAGAAACATAATGGGAACGCCACCTTAGTAACGTTCCCATTATGAATATATGAATATTGTTTATACGAAGACTACATACATACATTTACAGAAGATGCTTTTTAGAAAACGCACATATGCGTAAAGTAAAAATATTTTCAACTACACTATCTATTAATTATATCAATATGTTACTTTTCAAATCTTTTAACAAAAATTAAAAAATTCACTTGTTTTCTATTTCTTAAAAATGATACACTAAGAATGCTAATTTTCAATAAGACTGGACTTGTTATCCAGTTTGATTGCTCAGCAGTTTTGATGACTATAACTGCAGGGGAAGCTTTCCAGCTTCCCCGTTTTTGTTTATTTGTTGAAAATTAGCTTCTACCATTCTTGATATAATTGATGTGCGTCTGCGAGATCTTGTAAGAGTGTTGAAAATTAGCTTCTATCCTTCTTGATATAATTGCTTTCAACCCATGTTTCTGTTTACAAGCGTTGAAAATTAGCTTCTACCATTCTTGATATAATTGGCCAAGTCTGTCTCGGTTTGCTTGTTAGGTTGAAAATTAGCTTCTACCATTCTTGATATAATTGTGTCAATGCCTAGCATTGTATAAATACAGTTGAAAATTAGCTTCTACCATTCTTGATATAATTGCTTTCTGACTGATGTTTACTGCCATTATTGTTGAAAATTAGCTTCTACCATTCTTGATATAATTGAATTGGTAATTGGTATGCGTAACATATTGTTGAAAATTAGCTTCTACCATTCTTGATATAATTGAGAAAACATGGCGGGTCTTAACAATTTTGTTGAAAATTAGCTTCTACCATTCTTGATATAATTGTTCGTCAACTGCAAACTTATAATGCATAGTTGAAAATTAGCTTCTACCATTCTTGATATAATTGATGAAACGCGCACGGAAAGCGAGTATGCGTTGAAAATTAGCTTCTACCATTCTTGATATAATTGCATAGCTCTAGTTCATTTACAAACATTAGTTGAAAATTAGCTTCTACCATTCTTGATATAATTGTTTGGATTATTGATATCTTTGTATCAGCGTTGAAAATTAGCTTCTACCATTCTTGATATAATTGTTTCCGTGTCTCGAATGTTTGCTAGCCAGTTGAAAATTAGCTTCTACCATTCTTGATATAATTGCCACACGCAAACACCATCACGAATAAGTGTTGAAAATTAGCTTCTACCATTCTTGATATAATTGGTATATCGTCAAGAATGGTAGAATTTCAACTATTATAAAGCTTTTTACGATTAAAAAAGCATAGCGACATCTGGGGTTTCTTCTTTCTTTTCTTGCCTGGCATTGTAATAACGTTGCGCAGATGACCATTGATGATCACTGACATGTAAAATGCGTATAGATCCACGCGGCGGAAGATTATCCTTAATTATTTTTACTGAAGTTCTATTTCCTGTTTGAGTGGGACTATAACGAACATATACAGAAAATTGCACCATTGCATATCCCATATCAAGCAGCATATTGCGAAATACAGTTGCAGCATGACGCTCCACTTTTGTTTTCACTGGTAAATCAAACATTACTAAACACCACATGCCACCACTGTCCTCATCGACTTTCATAATCCACTCCTTACGAATTGTGGTACTTGAAATTCTTCCACGTCTTTTTCCACATAAATGCCATATGATTGAGCTAAATCAGATAAGGCACTAGGAATCGTATGTCCAGAACCATTAAACTGTTGATTAACACTGTCGATCAAATACTTCTTAACTGCCTTATCATTCGTAGTATCTGAGAATGATAATTTTGAAACAGCGTAATCAACAGCTGGTCTAAATGGTTCAATTATGTCATCTGCTAAGCAGAAATAATTAGTGCCATTATGATGATTCATGCCCATTGTTGGATTAAGACCAGCAGATAAAACTGCACGAATGGAAAAACCACGTAACACCATATAAGCGTAATCAAGTAAAGCATTCCTCTCTTGACCAGACCCAGGTTTACGATGAAAATCTTCTTCTTCAGGAAAAATACGTTTCCAATATTCACGAGCAGCTTGGCCTTCCCTATTCGTTACATCTCCAGAACGAACAGTATTAGATAGTCCTCGTAATAATCCACCTCCCTCTTTATTTAATAAATCAAGGCAAGCCGCTTGTCCACGTATTTTCGCGCGAACAATCTGAGCCCACGCTGCTTTTCTTCGAGGCGCACTCATTGTTGCCTGCGACAATTGACGGACGGTAATTCTCGTAGGAACATTGGCCCACGAATGCATAGCACTGACAGGAACGCATCGCCAATCACAGGTCATTACACAAGTACCATATTCAGCACACTGATGAAGAAGACCTGCAGAACAATTACAATGCAAACCAATAAGCAATATTGCAGTTTCTGCTAGAGGAATTTCAACTTTCTGCTCTAATGCGTGATCACACACTAAAATCCTACCGCGAATATACCGTAATTCACCTTGTAAATTAGTGCAATCAATCACACGCCAAGCGTTCTGCATAATTCCTCTATTCTCTATTTTCTCCAGTATTCCAACTCCAAGAAATAGGTAAATGAGAACGCGATGTCCAACGCACTTCACCTAACGCATTACGTCGAATAGTTTCTGCGTTATACTTGGCCAATACATTAACCGAAACACGCCAACCTTTACCAACTAGAATCTCATTAATAGATTTTTCATAAGAAGAATAATCGAAGTTATTGCGCTTGCAATTCGAATACAACTTGTCAATTCCTTCAGAAGAAATCATCGATGGTTTAAGTATCAGAACTTTTTCAGTGTCTGTACCCACAACCACCCAATGGTTATATGCTGCACAATTTGCACCTATTTTGTTTAGGAATTCTACAAATGTACCTATATTTCCTGATAATTTAACATGACTAAAATCAACGATAATCTCATCGCCAGGCACAAGATATCCGAGATAATTAGAATTACCTGTTTGCACAGCATGAGCGACTTCCGTATCAGCATATCTCATTGAGATAGACTGCTCAGGCAAATCACACGAGAATAAATCTTCATGAATATGTCTATGCAAATCATTTTGAAATACACGAATCATTCCATAAGATTTTTTAATTTTTCCACTTTTCAACTTTTTAAAGTATTCATAAATACGTAGATGGTGGGTAGAACTACCAATCTCTGCAGAACCTTCTCGTACGAAAAGCTGCACTGCTTGTGCTTTGAAAAAAGTAATCGAATCATCAGCATTTAACTTCTTATCATGCAACAGGATAGCTCTATTTGGATTTTCAGGAAGACCATTGTTTACATCATAATCAGGATTCCTTGTCAAAGCACAATAAAGTGCAGGAGTAGAAGAACGTCGGATTGTTCCACTGTCGATTTCATCACCGACATGCAACTTCAATAATGCATTTACCTTATATTGGTGAACAGAAGAATTATTGTATCTCAAACGAATAGAATTAACCACAGCAATACGATCAGCTCTCATTTCTTCATTAAGAAGTTTCAATAACGCATTCATACGAACAGACCAATTAGCATATTGCTGATATCCTTGATCATTCGCCGTTGGATATTCTTTCCAATCAATACCACCGGGAACCACTTTATTACCTTGCAATAACTGTGTTTCACGCAGATTGCATTTAATTGCAAGTATTTGAGCTATTCCTGGAGTCATCATTGCAATTACTGATGCATCAACTGCATGATGTCGTCTATCAAAACGAGTTTTTCTTCTACCATCAAAGAACTCTAGTTTTCCGTCAATTCCAGACATTCTTCTTGCTATAGCAGTAAGCGATCCAGCATAAACTCCAACATTCGTTTGAGCTTTATTAGTTATATCGGAAATACCATTGTTTGTTTGATAATTCTGCGAATTATAATACCAATCAATTCTACGATGCAATTCGTTTGCCATCCATGCAACCGATTCAATAGAACGATTATCGAACGCTTCATCACCAACCTTTTGTTTCAAGCGAGCTATAACTTCTTTTTTGAATTGGTTAGCACCGCGTTTGTCGTATGAGTTAGGAGGGAAAATAAAAGCACGAACCCGATTAATAGCGGAATCTACACTAATATCATGATTCTTGCAATATGTAGACTGCTCGCACCAAGTTGAAAAAGGAGTATTACACTTTTGCGCGTTACACAATGAGCAAGTAGCAACTAAATTCTCACGAGTATTCGTAGAACCTGGTCCCTTACGCGGAACAATATGGTCTAGCTCACAAGTATGATAAGTAATCTCAGATCCGCAATACAAACATTGCCCATTCTGACGTTGAACCGCCTCATAACGGCGTATATCTGCATCTGAAATAGAATCACTCATGCCTAAATGCAAAGAGTTTCGCATCATTGCTTTAAGATTTTCTTTACCTTTGGTTCGTTTATCTAATAATTCCTTATATGAATTCGCCATTTTTTTAGATTTGAATCCAGAACGAACATGTTCAATATTAATACGTTCAGGATTGCCCCAACGATTTTTAGCACTTATAAGGAATCGATGCACAATTTTTAATACTCGATCAACTGAAGGATTACCTGTAGGCTCTGCAATAGGAGCTTCAGATGGACGCCAATTATTTGGTAAATTAAATAACTTTTTACGCGCTTCAAATAAATCATCATCAGTTTCAAGCATTTGTTTATTGAGTTTATCTAATGTTTCCAAACTATAAGCAGCACGACCATCAGGTAATGAAATATTTTCCAATGCCGCAATTTCTGTTTCATCCATTGAATCAATAAACGCTATTGCTGAACCGTACTTATCTTGATATTCAGGATTATCATGAATTGCTTCTATGTCTACAGTGTTGCTCAATATCTCAATAAGAGCTTCTTTATCTTCTTGCGTACGATTAGCATCTAACCACCAAGTCAGCAACGATTTCCCTAAAGATTTATTATTTGCATAAATAATAGCTAACTCACTATTCAACATTGGCGGACGATTACCAACAGATTCTCCATCTCCTATTTGTGATCCTACTCCACGTAACTTATAGCGTTCAATTCCGAGGCAATCAGCTACATCAATCCAAGTATATAATGGCGCTTCAGCGCTTTTCTCTTTTGAAGACTCATCAGTCGAAGTTGTTAATAATTTATAAACACTTTGCTTTTCTTCTATTGTTAAACAACGTTCTTTTGAATTTTCTCTTATGCGAAGATTAGAAATAGTAGATATGATTCGATATTTCTGAAACGCTAACGATGCCTTTAGTGCACGCTTACCTTTTCCTGTTATAGCATCCTTGCCAACACGATTTTCTGCAGAGCCACGCGGAGATTTAGCATAAAAAACAGCATTAATAATCTGCTCTCTAACATACTTGTCATCAATATGTTGCACATTGAAAATATTGAGAATCTCAAGCATGTTATCACTTTGCATTAGCTTACGTGGTAAAATAGGATTTAATGAGTTGGGATGATTTTTCCTTTTCTCGTCTGTAGTTATACGTAAACGACGCGAGGCTTTACCTTGTTGCAATAAAAGATAATCACGCACTAATTGCGCAGGCGTAGAACCTTCACAACCTACTCCTGGCGCAAATTTTTCAATATTTTTTAACAACTCATTGTAAAATTCAGAATACTCAGTCTCTTGCGTCATTGATTTTATTGACTGATAAGGATTGCGCCAACCACGATGTCGAGCAATGTGACGAATTGCAACGCTTAACATTTGTTTACGTTGTTTTTCATCCGCAATATATTCATCAGCAAGTTTTGCACGAAAAATCCATGGAATAAACGAATCAGAAAAATCTAAATCCTTGTTTTCAACAACAGGAAAACCCAATGAATGCAGTAGAAAATCAAGTTTCTGCAAACGACGTCTGCGCTGACGATACAACCTGCGCACACGCCGCGCGACACCAGAAATTGCTTTACGCGTATCAGATTCTTTTGCCCCATTTGGATCAATACCAGCATCATGAATAACACTCATTGCTTTAAGTATTCTTATAGGTTCACCATTATTATCCAAACGAATCGCAGCAAGACCTACTGAATTTAAACCGACGTCAATGCCGATAGCATAAGAAATATTACCTTCCATATACAGAATCATAAGCAATTATTTGTATAAATAAAATAACTATCTATAAATTTTCATGTAATAAATATCTATAACATAGAATGAGCTTAATCACGAGAATGCCAAACTAACGGCGTTGCTCTAAATGTAGACTTGTTTTGCTACGCGCAATATGCGTCACGTGCAAACTATTTTTAGAAATCAGCCTTCGTTTTAAGAAAATCCAAGCCACCACTGCAATTGCGCACAAAACCAGCACGCTTAAAATCACAGAAATAATCACAATAAATTTATTCGTTGAAACATTTTTCTTCATAGCTTCCGCTAACTTTTTATGATGCTTATGCTTCACATGCTTCTTTTTAGCTAAAGCTTTTTTCTTCTTAGCTTCCTCATCTTTACGCTTCTGCTCTTCCTTCTTCTTTCTCTCCTCTTCAGCACGCTTCTTTTGCTCTTCGGGAGATTCTGAACCAATCTTACCATCCGGATAATCAATATCACCGTTATATTCCGACAGTGTCAATGCTCCAACAACACCATAAGGGCCACCCGAAGCCTCTCCGTAGCCGAAAGAAATATTGCTAGGATTCAAAATCTGATACAAATGACCATTATCTTCGTTAAAACTTCCACCAGTTGCGCGCAAAGCCGACTCTTCATCTTGAATCCACAATTGCATAGAGCCAGCAAGATCCACACCCCAACTTAAATTTTCACCCCACGCTTTTCGACCAGTGTAATCAGGCTCACTCACACCATCTGGGCCAAAATGGCCAAACTGCCCATGCTGAGCAGTTTCTTGCGCGCGACGGAACGCATCCTCTTCATTTGCAGAATCGTACTGAATATTATTAACATACGCTTCTTTGGTAAGACCGTAACGGCTAACGTAATCTTGCAAAGGAACGCCATTAAAATACGTGCTTCGGTCATCATAAAGCCTAGATCTTGCATTTCGAATAGAAGAAAGAACGTAATGCGCTACATTACTTGACTGAATAAAAGATGCAGCAGAAGCAGAATTAGTTGTTTGAATTATTGGATTCTGATGATATTCGTGATGATATTCGTGATTATATTCGTTACGATATGCCTGATGATACGCATTAGAATTTTCTAAAGTAAAGTCAGCAAAATTTTGCGATATTGCGCACACAGTTAGGCATACAGCCGAAACAACAAGGATACTAACCCAACTGCGCATATTAGATTTATGCTTCGCATATTGCTGATTACTTTCCACCATAAATATCTCTTCACTGCATTCAATACTTTCAATACGTTTGCTCAATACTACCCTGAAATAAGGAATTATTACGCATGTGCAGATAATTGCGGAGCATTTACTACGTATTTTGCTGCAGTCAAGAGATTAATTACATTGTGGATAAAAGCTAGGTTTTAACCACAATAGAAGAATTTGCTGGCAAAGTTGTTGCGCAAAGTTCATAGTGTTATTACTGCGGCATTTCCTCGTGGCTGCGAAGCTCAGAGGCAATGATGGCTCTGTATTTCGGGGCTGAAATGGCTGCAGTCCAATTTGTGAAAGGACTATGAAATATGGCACAACAACAGTCGACCGTGACTATTAGTGGATACGTAGGAGCTGAGCCTGTAAGCTTTGGGCGCAGCGAAAATTCTCCTGCTTGTTCACTACGAATTGCGAGCACGCAATCATATTACCGTAACGACGAGCAACAATGGCATGAGCGTCCAACTACTTGGATGACTGTGAAAGCGTATAGAACCTTGGCTTCAAACGTACTAAAAAGCGTGCATAAAGGTGATGCAATCGTTGTATACGGCAACTTGAGTACAGAAAGCTGGACGAAAGATGGAAACGATTATAATCGCGTAATTTTGGAAGCTTCTACTATTGGGCACGATTTGAATCGCGGAACTACTCAATTTACAAAAAGAAACGCTGAAACTGCTAAAAATGGGCAGACGAAAGACAGCAATCAGTCACAAAACGAAAAAATAGAACGTACTGACTCTCACTCAGACAGCACGGACGACGAATATGGAGGTGATGCTGATATCTAAAGAAAGTAAATAATACCTCGCGCACCACGATAAACAATAATGCCGCCAAGAATAGTAGTAGTAGTAGTAGTAGTAGTAGTAGTAGTATTCCTGGCGGCAAATTGTAAAACAGGCCGTTACTTAAGCAAAGCGTTTACGCGCTCTACAATGCGGCTTGCAGCCTCGTCAACTGGGACCGCTTCAACATTCGATCCGTTGCGATCGCGGATTTCAATCGTGCCGTTGTTCACGGTATCGCGACCGGCAACAGCAATCAGCGGTACGCCAACAAGCTCCGCATCCTTAAACTTTACGCCTGGAGAAACCTTTGGACGGTCGTCGAAGATTACTTCAATTCCCTGCTTACTAAGCTCTTCAACAACCTTCTCAGCAGCATCGAAAGCAACCTGATCTTTGCCTGTTGCAACAACGTGAACTTGAGCTGGAGCAATTGCCATAGGCCATGCTAAACCAGCGTCATCGTGATGCGTTTCTGCCAAGCATGCAATCACGCGGCTAACGCCAATACCGTAGCAGCCCATCCAAACTGGTACAGCTTTACCGTTTTCGTTAAGAACGCTTAAGCCCAAAGCCTTAGAATACTTTAAGCCAAGCTGGAACACCTGGCCGATTTCCACACCGCGTTCGAAGCTCAATGGACCGGAACCATCTGGGCTCATATCGCCGTCGCGAACTTGTGCCGCTTCAACAACGCCGTCCGCTTCAAAATCGCGGCCGTAAACAGCGTTATAAACGTGCTTTCCTTCTTCGTCAGCTCCAGTAATCCAAGCGCTTCCCTTTGCAACGTGAGCATCCATCAAGTAGCGAACAGGATTTGCAATTCCACTACCCTCTTTTAGAGCTTGAGGACCTAATACGCTAAAGCCAATGTAGCCCTTAACAAACTCAGGATGAGACTTTAAATCATCCTCGGTTGCTTCTTCAATTTCTGCAGGAGCAAACTGGGCTTCGAGACGCTTCATATCTACCTGGCGGTCCCCTGGAATACCAATAGCCACGATTTCACGCCATGGCTCATCATGCTCGCCACCCTCAGCATCAGCCGGATGCTTAACGGCAATAATCAAGTTCTTCAAAGTGTCACTTGCCTGCCATTCGCGGCCGTCTTTACGCGGATGCAAATCGTTAGAAACTTTAACCAAAGCTTCAATCGTCTTAGCATCTGGAGTATCAAGAGTCTCCATAGCAGGAGTTGCAGAGTAGTCAACATCTGGCATTTCTGGAGTGGTAAGAGCCTCAACATTCCAAGCTTTTCCGGAAGGCGCGAGCGCAAAAGTATCTTCGCCAATTGGCATTGGAGCCAAGAATTCTTCGGAATCAGAACCACCCATTGGACCGGAAACAGCGTGAACAATCACATATTTAATGCCCAAACGGTCGAAAATGCGAGCGTAAGCAGCGCGCTCTTCAACGTAAGCAGACTTCAAACCATCTTCGTCAATCGAGAACGAGTAAGCGTCTTGCATAATAAACTCGCGGCCGCGAATAAGGCCAGCGCGCGGACGGAACTCGTCACGATACTTAGTTTGAATCTGATACAAAGTAACAGGCAAATCCTTGTAAGAAGAATACATATCCTTAACAAGAAGCGTAAAGACTTCTTCGTGCGTTGGAGCAAGAAGATAGTCAGCCTCATGGCGATCCTTAAGGCGGAAGATGTTGTCGCCGTACTCTTCCCAACGGTTTGTAGCCTCGTAAGGCTCACGTGGAAGAAGCGCTGGGAAATGAACTTCCTGCGCACCAATACCGTTGATTTCGTCGCGAATAATTGCCTGAACTTTGTTCAAAACCTTAAGCCCGAGCGGCAGCCAAGTCCACACGCCTGGAGCGGATTTACGAATATAGCCTGCGCGCTGCATAAGTTTTGCGGAAGTCACGTCCGCGTCTGCAGGATCCTCGCGCAGCGTACGAAGGAACAGCTGAGACATACGAAGTACATTGGAATTCATGCGTTCCAATCTATTTGCGCATGAGGACATAAACACTTGTTTACATGCATCAACAAACAAGCCAAAGCAGCGACAAAAACCCAGTTAAAACTCCGGCAAATGTTTCCCAAATACGCAAATTCAGCTACAAAAGCCAGGTAAATTTCCGGCAAATGTTCCAAAAAACAGCCACTGCAGCAACAAACGCCGGAGAATTCCCCGGCAAATGTTCCACAAAAAATCGCACTAAAACTCGTCGCCGAAAGAAAACTCGTCCGTAACATCATTGCCGGAATTTTCAAAAAGACTAAACTCCTGCTGATCCGCGAAATCACCGTATGCGTTTTTAGCAACAAACACAGAAGCACCATCGCTAGCAAGCAGCTCACTCGCACGCTTTGAAGCATCGCGCAAAGATCCGTCCAACAGCACAGCATCCGACGAAACACTAAACGCGCGATCATTAATGCCCTCTAAGTAAAGACCTTGCAGATTTTCCACGCGAGAAAGCGCAACATAACCCATTCCGGGAGCGAAAGTTCTACGCAAATCCATAACGGCACTATCAAGCGTCATACCTTGCGACTTATGAATCGTAATTCCCCACGCGCAACGAAGAGGCACTTGATTTACGCTAGCAAGTACAGTTTCGCCGTCCGTCATCTCCCACGCAGCAGGCTTAAGAGTTACAATATTGCCGTTTTCAAACTCAACAATCGGCCATCCACCCTTAGATTCAGGCGCAAAACGCAACACGCGCCCAACCGAGCCGTTTACGTACTGCTTATCTTGGTCGTTACGCAACGCCATCACAGCAGCTCCAGCCTTCAAAACTAAACGCTCCGGAGCAAGCATGTTCTTCTTTAAGCGCTCTACAAGATTTTTAGGTCCAGCTTGCGTTGCTACGAATTCGTGAGGCTCAGCATTAATTTCCGCAAGCTGCATATTATTTAAACCATCTGCTTGCGCGTTCGTTGGGAAAAGATGTACTGCAACTTCGTCATCTTGAGGATATTCGCCAAGACGGCTGGCCAACACTTGCTTATCGTCGTCACTTACTAGACCGCTACGAATATCTGTTAAAACATCAAGTAACTTACCGTCGTCTTGACGATGTTGCTCAGTTAAATAGCACACAACAGGTTTCAAAGCATCCCAGGCGAAAGATTCCGTAATATAGCCTTCCGGATTTTTTCCAGCTGCAGCATACTTTTCGCGCGACGAAATAAACTCCGGGCTCGGCTCGAACACGTCACGATTTCGCATAGAAGTGCTAACAGGAGGCAGCTGGAAGAAGTCGCCCGAAATAACTACTTGAAGCCCGCCGAAAGGAGCGGGATTTTTGCGCACTTTACGGCATACTTCGTCAACCATATCGAAAAGCCACGCGTGTATCATTGAAACTTCGTCCAGCACGAGCACATCCGTGGCTTTTATGCGCTTTCCTCGCCTAGCTCTAATGGTTTTAAGAAGCGTATCCGTAAGTGCGTTTGCAACTCCAACTCCACTCCAAGAGTGAATGGTTTGACCGTTTAAATGAGTTGCTGCGATTCCGGTAGAAGCCGTTACAGCCACGCTTAAACCGTTCTTTCGCATTTCGCGAATAGCTTCGTTTAATACGTAGGTTTTACCTGCACCCGGAGCGCCGGTAATGAACGCGCTTGCACCAGCGTTGATTATGGTTAGAGCTTCGGATTGCTTCATTGGCAGTACCTTTTATTGCGTTTAGTAGTCGCGCTTTATTTAATAGTAGCGTTGTATTTAGTAGTCGCGCTTTTCTGCAGAATTTACGTCTTCTAATGCTTCTCCGCGACGCTCGTAGTCACGAAGCAAGCTCGTGCTTTCAATATGCTGCGCGCCAGCTTTTGCTTGAGACTCACTTGGGCCTGGAGCTGGCACAAACATCATGTCACGGTAGTAACGAAGCTCATCAATCGACTCAATAATATCCGCGAGCGCACGGTGACCGCCATGTTTTGCCGGCTTATTGCGGTAAACGTCCGGATAAAGTCTGCGCGAAATTTCCTTCAACGTGCTTACATCTATTACGCGGTAATGCAAATTTGCCATTAAATCTGGCATGTAACGGTCGAGGAACTTTTTGTCAGAACCAACTGAGTTTCCAGCAAGATGAGCTTTTCCGCGAGCCGGCAGGAAGCGCTTTACGTACTCAACTACCTGCTTTTGCGCTTCTTCCAAAGGCAAACCGTTCTTATTCCACTCGTCAACAAGTCCAGAAGAAGTGTGCATATTGCGCACGAAATCGTTCATATGAGCCACAGCAGCATCGCTCGGCTTAATCACTAAATCAATTCCGTCGTCTAAAACTTTCAAATTAAAATCAGTTGGAACTACAGATACTTCGCATAATTCGTCGTGGAAAATATCAAGACCCGTCATCTCGCAATCAATCCAAATTAAACGCGATTCTTCCGGCGTAAACGTAAGATCTTCCTTAGCTTCAGCCATTTTCGTTCCTTTCCTAATATTTTTTAGAACTCATCAGCCTACATCTTCCCACCGACTATTAACCGCTAAAATCACATCTCTGGCATATCAGAAAGCGAAATTCTAGAATATGCCCCATTTTTCTTATCTTCAGGGTGAGGTTCCAAACCGATAATAGTTATTGACATATGATCTGGACCATAAACCCAATACATTCGCATTGCACTACTTGTTTTATTCTCCAAGTATGATTGCCAGACTCTAACGCCATATCTATTTGTCAATTCTTCAATATCATGAGTATGCAATCCTGGATGCCTTGGATTTTCAGATAAGAGTTTCATAGATTTTCCCCATTTCTTATAAAGAGAAAGATCTTTTTTACTTATACTGCCTTCTAGAAACTCTTTCCGCAATCTCTCCCACATATTAGACATCTCTGGAATACCCATTCTAATATTGAAGTTCATTTACTTACTCCTAGAAGTCAGAAAGATCAACTGGTTCAGAAACTTTGCCAATATTAAAATTGCGAATTGCTTCATCCATACTTTTAAGAGTTCTAGAAGATATACTCTTTGGAATAGTAAGCTCGCGAGGCTCTAATAAAATACAACCATTATCGCATTCTTTAACATTGTAATAAGGGTATTTAGCACCACGCAAAGTTACACGCTTTTTACTATCAAGACGCACGTCATAATCTTTCACTACTTCCACAAAATCACCTCATTTTTGGTGGGATATCCCACTAACTATATAATAATTTTATCCGTCTTGTCAAAACAAAAACGACGAAAAGTTAGAAAGTAGCAAATAAGACTTAGCTAACTTTTCGCCGTTTAATGCAAAATTATATGCGACTTATACACGACTTATACACGATTTATACGCGACTTAGTCGCATACATAGCGCGCAACTCGCACAACTTGCGATTTAGTTGTGGAAACCGCTGTAGTTTGGAGCTTCTGCAGTCATCACAATATCGTGAGGATGCGATTCGCGAAGACCTGCATCCGTAATGCGAATAAAGCGGCCGCGTTCTTGCATTTCCTTAATATTGTGCGCACCAACGTAGAACATGGACTGGTGCAAGCCACCAAGCAACTGGTAAAGCACAGCGTTGAGCGGACCGCGATATGGAACTTCGCCCTCAACGCCTTCTGGAACCACCTTGTCGGAGCTTGTAACGTCTGCCTGGAAGTAACGATCCTTCGAATAAGACTTCTTACCACGAGGAGCCATTGCACCAAGCGAGCCCATGCCGCGATAAAGCTTGTACTGCTTGCCGTGAAGAAGAACCTTTTCACCAGGAGCTTCCTCGCAACCAGCCAAAGTGCCACCGAGCATAACAGTGTCAGCGCCAGCAACCAAAGCCTTAGCAATATCGCCAGAATAGTGAATACCACCATCTGCAATGCATGGAACGCCAGCAGCCTTGCAAGCCTGAGCCGCGTCGTAAACTGCGGTAAGCTGAGGCACTCCAACGCCTGCAACAACGCGTGTAGTGCAAATAGAGCCTGGACCAACGCCAACCTTTACAGCGTCAACGCCGGCATCAATCATAGCTTGCGCACCCTGGCGAGTTGCAATATTTCCGCCAATAATCTGCACGCCGTCGAAAGCTTTATCTGCCTTAATTCTGCGAATCATGTCGAGAGCCAAGCGAGCCTCGCCGTTTGCGGTATCAACCACAAGCACGTCAACTCCAGCTTCCATAAGAGCGCACGCACGCTGCCAAGCATCCCCAAGGAAGCCAATTCCAGCAGCCACGCGCAAGCGACCCTGGTCATCCTTAGTAGCATCCGGATACTGCTCAGTCTTCACAAAGTCCTTAACAGTAATCAAGCCTGTAAGCTTACCTTCGGCATCAACCAAAGGCAGCTTTTCAACTTTGTTTTCCGCAAGCAAGCAGTGAGCATCATCCTTAGAAATATCAGAAGGACCAGTGACGAGATTTTCACGCGTCATCACGTCCTTAACTTTCAAGCGATCGTAGTCTTCGGAAGCAATGAAGCGCATATCGCGGTTGGTAATAATACCAACTAAATGATTTTCGCTATCTACTACCGGCAAGCCCGAAATATGGAAACGCCCGCACAATTTATCTAAATCTGCGAGCGTTGCATCTGGGTGAACTGTAAGAGGGTCGGTAATCATACCCGACTCGCTGCGCTTAACAATATCAACTTGCGCAGCCTGATCATCAATAGAAAGATTGCGGTGAAGTACGCCAATGCCACCATTACGCGCCATAGCAATAGCCATATCGGACTCGGTAACAGTATCCATAGCTGCCGAAATAGTCGGTACTTTCATGGTAATTTCGCGAGTCAGATGAGTGGAAGTGTCCACTTCGGACGGAATAACATCAGTTTCGTTTGGAAGCAAAAGGACATCGTCATAAGCGAGACCAAGCTTCGCAAAAACTGGAGGAACAGGGGCATACACGGATTCCGCGTTAATATCAGTTGTAGCCATAGAGTTACTATACGTTTTTGCTATGACGTTTGCGAAACTCCGCACAAAACTCTACGAATTGCGAAGTTCAGGCAGGCGACGACGCAAGTACGGAAGCATTGTTAGCAACGAAAGCAGCGCAGCAGCAATAATCATGCCAATCAAAACGTACACAGCTTTAAAGAACAGAATCATAATAGAGCCGAACGCAATCAGCGCCGCCCATCCCCACAAAATCAGCACAGCACCCTGCACAGAATGTCCAATGCGCAACATGCGGTGATGCAAGTGCATGCGATCCGGATGCATTGGCGACTGGCCTTTAGCAACACGCCGAGTAATTGCAAGGCACATGTCTAGAACCGGCATGAACAGCACAAGAATCGGCAGCAAAATCGGCATAAATACAGGCAAATAAATACTCGTGTGCACGGCGGAAGGATCCAAATGGCCGGTCATAATAATTGACGCGCACGTAATTAAGTAGCCGATTAGCATAGAGCCCGAGTCACCCATAAAAAGTTTCGCAGGATGCCAGTTGTGCAAAATGAAGCCGACACACATTCCCACCATTGCAACGTCAATAAGAGTTGCCATTGATGCGTAGGATGGCGACGTGCGCGCAAGCATGTAAGAGTAGGTTGCGAAGGCGATTCCGCCGATTGCGACGATTCCGGAAGCCAAGCCGTCTAGTCCGTCTACGAAATTTACTGCGTTAATTGAGGCTACGATAAGTATGGCAGTTATTGCGATTGATACGCTTGGCGATGCTGTTACGAGAGAGCCGAGCGGCAAAGTTACGATTTGCAACCCTCCCCACGCAACGAACACGGCTATAAGCAGCTGGCCGGCGAGCTTTAGCATCCAGTCTAAATCCCAAATGTCGTCGCATACCCCAAGCAGGCATATCATAACAGCGCCGGCGAGCACCACCCACGGCTGATGCGTGCCAGCAAAAAGACCGGAAATAAACGGCATTGAGCTTGCGAAAGCCATGGCGACTGCGAATCCAAAAAGCATACCCACCCCGCCCATTCGAGGAGTCGGAATAGTGTGAACGTCGCGCGCGCGAACTTTGCCGACGGCTCCCACTTGAATCGCAAGATGTCGCACAAGCGGCGTAATCAGCCACGTTGCTCCACCTGCAATTGCTGCAATAAATAGGTATACCCTCATCGGCTATGTCTTTCTGCTATTTTGATATTCGCGCGCATCTTTTTCGCGCATGCTTTCGCGCTTTCTTATTTGATTGTATCGATTTGATGGTACCGCAAAATTAGTAAATACTTTCGCTACTTCGCTACTTCGCTACTTTCGCAAAGCCTCGCGAATTTCGCGCTCCGAAATCACGCCTTCGCGCAAAATCACAATGCCGTCTTCGTCTTTTGAATCCGCACCAACTACTGTGCTTGCTACGTGCGAGCGAGTCGGACCTGCGTTCAAATACAGCGGAATTTCGTTACCGAAAGCCGCAAACGCTTCTTCCACGCTGTCTGCACTTTCGTTACCACTGCGATTCGCGCTAGAAGCGGCCAAAGGACCTGTAACTCGCAAAATTTGCATTAATTCCGGGCAATCCGGCACGCGCACGCCTTGAGTTGCTTGAGTTGCTTGAGTTGCTTGAGTTTGCGCATAATTTTGCGCATCGTTTTGTGCATTGTTTTGCGCATCAGTTTCATTAGTTTTGCACAGCGTTGCAAGATTTGAAGCAACCGAGCCTTTCTTTGCGCGCGCAATTGGAGAATATCCGCCTGGAAGGAACTTTTTACCTAAAATATCCAGCGGTGACGGCAAATAAAGCCCAAGTTTTTCTAAATCTTCCACTCCGCTCATTAAAATTTGCAGTGCCTTCGTGCGCGGCCTGCGCTTAAGCTCATAAATTTTTGCAACCGCGGCTTCATTGAACGGATCGCAAGCAACTCCATACACGGTATCCGTTGGCACTACGATTACGCCGCCTTCGTTAATGATTTGCGCTGCCATTTGCAGTGATTCTTCGCTTATATTGCAAATTTTACTCATTTTTAGCCTCTTTTTTGCATACAACAAATCTTGCTCTGTTCGTTAAATCGTTTTTGACTTCTGTGCTGCCAAATCCTATGTTTTTTGCATAATCTGCAAGCGCCTCACCTTGCGAAATATCGTGCTCCATCACCATCACTCCCCCGAAGCGAAGTAGCTCAAAAGCCGCGCGCATAATCTGTTCCGGAATAGCTAAGCCGTCTGCAGAACCGCCATATAGCGCAAGCGGCGGATCATACTCGCGCACTTCAACCTGCTTCGGCACTTGATTTTCCGGCACATAGGGCGGATTTGTGATTACTAAATCTACTTTGCCGCAAATTTGTGCAAGTTCCGGCGTTAAATTCGAAATATGCGCTTTGGTTGCGTCTGCAAGAACAGCATGATAGCGACTGGAAATCTGCAGATTTTCATAAATTTTTGCAGTTTCTTCAAAATTTTTTCGCAAATATTGGAAAGCTTCAGGAGATTTTTCTACAGCCCATACTTGCGCGTCTGCAACTTCCGTCACAGCAGACAATCCGATTGCTCCCGAACCTGCACACAAGTCTAAAACAATAGGATTTTTTAGATTATTTGCGCGAATCCAATCTATTCCTTCTTGAACCACAACTTCTGTTTCGGGCCGCGGCACAAAAACGCCTTTGCCAACTTGCAAATCCAAGTAGCGGAAAGGCGCGCGGCCAACAATATGCTGCAACGGCTCGTGAGAGGCACGCCTAGATATAAAACCGCTATATTTACTAGCATAATCTGGCGAAAAATCGGTTAAATCGCCGAGTATTAGAGCCTTGTTTAGCTCAGCTAAGCTTACGCCGCAAGCTTTAGACAGCAGCAAACGCGCGTCGTATTCAGCAGACTCCACGCCTGCTTTGTGAAGACGCGCAATAGCATCTTGCAAAAGTTCGCGCATTTTAAGAACCGTTTGGAAATTTTACTTAACTTAGTTATTTACTTAACTTACTTAGCTTACTTAAGTTACTCAGCTTACTTACTTAGCTTGCGCTAAACGGTCAGCTTCATCCGCCTGAATATCACTGTCAATAACAGGCTGCAAGTCGCCGTCAAGAACCTGGTCAAGATTGTACGCCTTGTAGTTTGTGCGATGATCCACAATACGATTTTCTGGGAAATTGTACGTGCGAATTCGCTCAGAGCGGTCCAACGAACGCACCTGCGAATGACGCATATCTGCAGCCTCAGCCGCCTCCTGCTCGTGCTTCATAGCGAGCAAACGTGACTTTAACACGCGAAGTGCTGCCGCACGGTTTTGAATCTGCGACTTTTCATCCTGCATGCTCACCACAATGCCGGTTGGAATATGCGTCATACGAACAGCGGAATAAGTAGTGTTCACGGACTGTCCGCCAGGACCAGAGCTCATGAAAATGTCGATTTTAAGGTCTTTTGGATCGATTTCAATTTCGTCGTCATCTTCGTCTGCTTCTGGGAACACGATTACGCCGGCTGCAGAAGTTTGAATACGCCCCTGCGATTCTGTAACTGGGATTCGCTGCACGCGGTGCACGCCACCCTCATACTTCATGCTTGCCCACACGCCGTCTTCTGGAGCAGGCGTACCTTTTGCGCGAATCGCAAGCTGAACGTCTTTTACGCCGCCAAGTTCCGTTGAATTTTCGCTTTGGATTACGGTAGTCCAGCCGCGCTTTTCTGCGTAACGCATGTACATGCGCAATAAATCGCCAGCAAATAGTGCAGCTTCTTCGCCGCCAGTGCCAGCTTTAATTTCCATAATCATATCGCGCGCATCATCCGGATCCCTAGGAATTAGCGCTGTGCGAAGCTTTTCTTTTGCTGCTGGAAGTTGCGCCTCTAAACGCTTAGCTTCTTCTGCAAAATCTGGATCGTCGCCTGCCATTTCGTTTGCGGCTTCGAAATCGTCACAAAGCTGCTTGTAATTTAGGTAAGCGTTTACGATTGAGCCGAGTTCTGCGTGCCTGCGACCGAGTTTTCGAATAGCGTCCGGATTTGACGCAACTTCCGGACTACCCATACGACTTTCAATATCGCGATACTCTTCTAACGCGGTAACTGCTGCCGGAAATTGTTCATCTACTGACTCAGCCATCATATTCCTTAAGTTAAAAATATTTGATTTAGCACATAAAACGCCAGCCCCGATTCCGCGAGTTACACGAAAGCAGGGCTGGCGTCACAAAAGCTACTTAGTCTTCTTACCGTAGCGCTTCTCGAAGCGAGCCACGCGGCCGCCGGTATCGAGAATCTTCTGCTTGCCGGTATAGAATGGGTGGCACTTTGAGCACACGTCAACCGTCATATGATCGCCATTAGCGGTGGAACGAGTTACGAAAGTGCTTCCGCAGGAGCAGGTAACCTGCACTGCGTGATAGTCGGGATGAATACCCTGCTTCATAATGTCTCCTATGGAATTCGGGCGACCCGGGTCGCAAAGCCCCAATAGCTAAGCGTGAACCGGAACCTTCGTTATTTTAGTCACCACCCTCGACGCGCAAAAGTTAGCTTTCTTTATCTTCGCGCTTGCGACGATGCCTGCCAGCGAATCCAGCCAAACCAACAGACGCTAACACGCCGGCAAGTATTGCAGATTGCACAACACTACTACCAGTTTTAGCGAGTGTAGGCTTTGATTCTGGAGCCTCTGGCTGCGGATGGTACTCAACCTCAGGCTCTGTAACTTGAACAGAAGGCGCAATATCCGGCACAAATGGTGTCTCAGGTGCTTGTGGTACAGGCTGAGGCTGTGGCTGCGGCACAGGCGACGGAGTTGGCTTTGGCGAATCCACCACGTCAATATACACAGTAACATTAACTTTTTGACCGTATTGATCAATAGTAGTAAACCTTACTTCTACTTTCGGCTTTCCATCAACAATCTTAGGCGTGCCGGAAATAGTACAAGTATTTCCATTGCAAGAAGGAATAAGGCCGTTAGAACCGCCTGTAACATGATTAAGTTTGTTAATAACAAAATCAGTGCCATCTACCTTAACATTCGTCTTGCCACTAGAATTCTCAGTTAAATTCAGCAAAGTAAATGTTGCAGGAACACCCGAAGCCGCAGAACTTGTAAATGTCAAATTCACAGGCTTCATCTTCTCGAAGTTTGCAGTAATCGTAGTTTCATACGTTGGCTGCGGCTTCGGCATTGAAATCTCTGGATTTACGCCAGCATCGCGCAAAAGCTTCTTCAAATCTTCCAAACTAGACTTCTTGTCGCTGCGAATTTTGTTCGCAACAAATGGTTTACCTGCTTCATCAGCAAGTTCAGCTAGCAATTCTCGCTGTTCGTCAAGAACATCACTACCAATTGCGTTCTCAAGATTAGCGAATGTCAAGTCTATTCCAGCTTTTCGCATCAAATCCTTCAGCGCTTCTATTGAATAACTCTTAGACTTTAAAATTTGATCAGCAATCCATAGTTTTCCAGCTTTTTTAGCAAGTTTTACAAGCAAAGCCTTTTCACGAGCTTGCTCAATCATTTTGTCAACGGCAATACCATTTTTGGCAAGCTTATCCTTAATACTTTGTAATGAATCATTAGACTTGCGGATTTCTTCAGCTAGAACAGTCTTACCTTTACTTTCTGCAATCTTAGCTAATTCTTCACGCTTAGCATTGTAGACATTCACAGCGCGTTGATTTTGCACTTCGTTCAACAGATGTTGCAATGAAGCAAGCGTAGAGTTATGCGAGTTACGCGAGTTACGAATCAGATTTGCTATATATGGCATACCATTCATAATCGCCATTCGCGCCAAAGCTTCACGTTCTTCTTCTGTAGCTTTACGCTGATTCTCTGGAGCTGCTGGAGCTTCCAGAGTTTCAGTTGTATTAGAAGTCCAATCTTTAAACACGTAACCCTTATCTGCAAGCACGTCTGGAACTGGCATTTGCACGTTTTTAGCGCTCTTACGAACCCAGTATGTGAACACAGGAGACTTCATTTCTCCGCCACTACCAGCTACATACGTTACCTTCGTGTAGTTCTTTTCTACAAACTTAGCCGCAGCAGTGCCTTTAGCAGGCAAATCGTTATCTGCAATCACGCTAGGCAAAACGTAGACGCGCACAGGCAACTTAGTTGTAACAGTTTTTTGCTTTCCTGTCTTCTCATCAGTTTCATCAGTAGGCTTAGTGACATTCACAACAATTGTTGAAATTCCAGGCTTTGAAACATCAACCTTAGTACTTTTATCTACAGATACACTCACGTTAGGGTCAGTGTTATGTACGAGCTTATTAACGTCTGGAATCGCATCTCCAACGCCAATAACTGTTTCCGGAATCTTCACATCGTCAACGCCATTTTGCTCAGCAACGAAGATGCGCGGTCTACTGATATCCCAATTATCGTGTAAGAGTACGCTCGACTTAACGCCTTTTGCGTCATACATTTGCCAAGTTGTAAAACCGGAAAGCGTTGCAGCAATGTCGTTTGCAACCTTCTTAGCAAACTTAATATTATCTTCTTTATCTTTTCCGTGACGAATATACAGGAGTTTTGGCTTATACGAACCGTCAGCCCACGTTCTACCAAATCCTGGAAGGAATATGGTTGCAACATAACCGTCTGGAATATCGTCTTGTTTAGAAGCGTCGATTACGTTCTGTATTTGATCGTACTCTGCCTCATACGTTGTATCCGCATCATGTATTTTATTACGAATCTGCTCGTCCGTTAGAAGATCCTTCTTTGTATCTGGCACATCAACGCTAGTTACAGATTCTGGTCCATTTACCATCAAAGTAGTGACAGGAATTGCTGAATAATCATTCAAGCTACGCCTTGTACGCGTATGCCCAGTGCTATTCTCAGCAGGAGCAACAACTGTCTCAACCTTTCTCCAGCCTTTGAACACGTAATGGTATCCATCAGCGTCATAATCCCTGCCAATAACCTGCGGAGCTTTTACGCCAGAAGCCTTATTCGTATGCACATAGAACAAAGTGCGAGAACCGCTAGCCATACTTCCATAACGTTCATCCGTAATGAAGTTAACCTTCTTATAATTTCTAACTATTTCATTATGTTCATCTATCTCATCTTGAGATGGATTAGTGCCAAGAGCTTTTACATTTTCACCGTAAATCAAGTCATACATTACTTTAAGCTTGCCAACAGTCTTATAGGAAACAGACTTTTCCACGTCTTTGTACTTCACAGTAACTGTTAACGGAACAGTGTAAACGCCAGCTTTATCAACAGTTGGCTTAGTAGATGCATACTCAACTGCTACACTCTCTACATTTGGATTCTTAGTTTTATCAATCAAATCAGCATAATTAGCAATGTAATCTTCTGGCTTTGGAAGAGTACCTTCATCTTTACAAATTGCACGCAAAGTATTAGGTGTAACTTCTGGAGTAGCTAAAGGATCTTGCTCTGCCACGAACTCTTGGAATGGTTCGTTGACTTTCCAATCCGAAACATTCTCTATATGCGTTACTTCTTCTTTGCCATTAATCATGCCGCTTCGAGACCAGCTGCCGGTAGCGTTAGTTAGGTTTTCCTTAAGTCTATTCAACGCACTAGTCTGGTCATCAGCACTGTAAGGAATTTGCGAAAGATCAGTACCCTTCTTTACGTAGAACACCTTAGGGCCGTCTGTGCCGTCCTTCCACTTTCGTCCTGGAGCAGGCTTGAATATTGCAACTACAGCATCCTTAGGAACTTCACCACTGTCGGAAGAGCTGGAGAAGTAGTCGATTCGCTTGTAAATAGCATTATAAGTTGCGCCGTCTTTGCCAACTTCCACCGTAATATCTTTATAACGGCTTTCGGAATCGATATCAAACTTTTGCTCTGGATTTGGATTCTCATGAGTTGGCTTTACAACCTCAGTTGCCCAACCCTTAAACACGTAGTGATAATGCTGGTCGCTATGATCCTGGCCGAATGCTTGCGGCACGCGGATTCTAACTTTCTTACCCTTATAAACGTAAGCAGTAAGAGTAGTTGTTCCGCCAGCAGCAGGAGTATTGCCAGTCGTATCGTGACCAACAATAGTGCCTTCATCATTCTTGCCGGTAAAGGTAATCGGAGCGTACTCTTTTTCATGCGCTGTGCCGTAGTCAGTAGCCTTAAACTTCTCCCAATCGCTTGCGTACACCAAATCCGGCAGCACACGGTACAACACTTCAGTTTGAGCAGTGTGCCCATCAAGCTTCACTTGCACTTTAATCTTGTGCAAGCCTGGAGTGTTGTCGAATGTTTCGTCACCAACAAAGCTGAACGTGGCACCAGTTGGATAATCACCAGCATTCGTTATAAGCTTCTTAGCGTCATCACTACTTGTAGTACTAATCTTCTCAGTTGGCTTAAGCACTTGCGGAGCTGCAGCAACAGGAGCCTTAAGCTTGAATTTAGCAATGTAAACAACCTTTGGATTAGATTGAGATTCAGAAAGAATTGGCAGACGGTCAAAGCCATCGCTTTCCGTTTGCGAACCACTTCCATTATCTATATAAATCTTAGAAGTCCAGCCAGCAAACTCGTAGCCCTTCTTAGCTATTGGGTCTTGAGGCAGCGGCATTTGGTAAGCCTTCGTGCCTCCAATAACGTCGTAGACTAAACCGCCTTTTCCAGCAGTAATACCATCATATCCAACAATGCTACCCATATTCTGTTCGCCGTCGGCAACCTTGAACACGTAGCGCGTGTAGTTGGTTGGACGAACTTGAGTATCGTCCTTGCGCTTAAGCACACGAACGTCATCGTATTTGAAGATGATTTCAGGGATACCATAAGTCTGCTTGCCGTCGCTATCAGTAGTATAAGTAATATTCTGCTGCGTATTTTTTGGCATAAAGCCAGGAATTGGCGTGTAGAACGCCACGTCGTGCTTTTGGTTTACAGAACTTACTGTTTTATCTGGAAGTAACGTTTTGCCATTTTGATCTACATACTTAATTGTGTACTTGCGAGTATTGTACGTTTGATAAACAAACTCGCCAGTATTCTGGCTCTCGTTACTCGAGGCTTCAAAGCTTGTGAAATGCTTATCTGGGAAGTGCGTTTCGTCACTGTAGACTGCTTCCGCATTGTAACGCAAATGATCGCGCAAGCCGGAAACCGTTTGAGTAGAAACGTGGTCCACCATCGCGGCTTTGGCTGATTCATCAGCATTCTTATAGTCAGCAAACGTATACCCAGGCTTTAAGAATATGTGATTAAAAGTGCCATTGTAGCGAGTATCCTTAATCCACACGGCTTTAAGCGTTATATCTTCTACTACCTTGTTGCCAAAAGCGTACGGCAAAGTTGTGCCGTTCTTAGTAATTTCCCAACCGTAGAAGTCGTAGCCCTTGCGAGTTGGAACCTTTATATCCTCCTTTTCGTCAATAACATGGTAGTGATTGAACTCCAACTTTTTAACTACGTCAGAATTTACTACTTCTTTGCCGTTTTTGTCAGTTTCAGGCATATCATAGTCAAGCGTTACAGTGTGCTTAATACCTTCTGGCTTACCCCACGCAGCATAAAGCTTAATGCCGTTGACTGGCACTGTAATATCTTTGTCTTCGCCATTTATAAACCGAGTGCCGGCTTGATCAACAGCCCAGCCTTTAAACACGTAGTCTTTTGGCAAATTTTTAGGGCGCTCGATGGAGTAAGTCTTGACATTAAGCGTGAAAGTGTACTTGCCATCGAACTGCTTAGACTTGTTATCGGCATCGTCTTTAGTTACAGAAGCATCGTAAGACTTAACGGCGCCATCGTTGTAGTACAAGGCTGCGTCGTCGCCGGTCAATTTAGCGTTGCCGCGCTTAGTCAAGCTATACTCAAATGGCAGTTCTTCTGTAGCAGCGCCACTGTCGTCCTTTATAGCATTGCCGTCCGCATTATAAAACTGTACATCGTACGACTGGCGGTTGTACTCGAGAGTTGCTATTTTATCAGAACCAAATTCTCTATAACCACTCTCATTACCAAAATTAAGCTTTTTTTCAAAGCCAGCAACGTATTTACGGAACTCAAGATGATACTTCTTTTTAAACTCGTAATATTTCTTATATGCTGGATCAGTTTTAAGTTTTTCAGCAATCTTCGCATTTAACTTTTTAAGAGCAACTCCTCCATCTTCGTCATCTTCGCCTTCATGATAATCAGGAAGTTTGCAATCATCATCATTTCCTTCTTCTGGAGCATCGTCTGGAGCGTCTTCACCTGTTACTTCTTCATAAAGCTCATGTACTTTGTCATAGAAGCCATCAAAATCGAGATCTTCATCAGCCTTAACACCATCTTTACGACTAATGTTTTTACTTGTAATATTAGTTATTTTTGACTCAAATCCTGCAATAGAAGGCGGAGTAAAGGTATAATCACTACTAAGCGTGTCATCCTTACTATAGGAGTCAGTAGAAAGCTCATACTTAATATTTTTGCCAGTATCGCCATTTTTTTTAGATGCAATACTCTGTTTTTTGACGATTACCTGTACAACACCAACATCACTTTTATCATAGGAATCAAGAATAAGTAGGCGCTGATTATCTTTTACAGTATACTTTTGCGCACTAGCATCTGAAGGTTTGTCACTAATCTGCGGAGCCTTGCCATCTTTATACATCCAATGGAATTTTGGATCAACAAATTCTTCTTTCGTTAAACGAAATGGAGGAGTATCACGATATGTACCATAAGTATCTCCATTAACATTTCCACCAATCAAAAAACCTAATGAAGAAGTGTTACCATTATCCATAAAGTCTACTTCATCTGAATTAGGCCAAACATCAGTAAGACTCTGCCCGTAACGAACCTTTACACGGTAACCATCATGATCAACTTTGCTAGTTACTTTATTAAAACTATTACCATACGTGTAAGTAGATTCGTTGTCTAACTTGCTCGAACAATCACCGCCGCCAGCGTAGCAGTAGCTAATCGTCTCACCTTTGCTGTTCTTTTTATGTATAACGGCATTATTGCCGCGCATACCATTATTACTGTTCTTAGGAGCAGCAAAAATAAGCTCGTACTCTTTGCGGTCGTAAACTAAGTTAAGAGTGTTGTTTAAGTCGTCCGCGCAAAGCTTCGATTTAATACGTTTGCCTAAATCTGGGCGACCTGGCACAAAATCATGTTGCTCAGTGTTAAGCTTTTTAGTAAGCTCCTTATTCACATGGAAGTAGCGCGTGAATTTATCTTTATAAACTCTTTCACCCTTAGCATTTACAGTATAATTGTTCGGATCATCAGGATTCTCAGTATTGTACCCGTCTAAGTTTGTTACATGCGTATCGTTCATCCAGTTGAACTTTGCAATTAAGCCAGTCTTATGTTCAGGATCTTTTCCCTGCAGCTCTTCTTCCGTTAAGCCAAGCTCTGGGTTCTTTACATAATCATCTTTGCTTTTGCCATTAAGCTTACTAGCATCATCAACAACGCCGGCATCATTCATCTTATCAAGCGCAACGTCGCTATCAGTTTGCACATTCTTGCGCTCAACAAGACCAACAAAGTCGTAGTTTGCAAGCGAATCCGGATGCTCTTTATCAACTAAATCAGCTTTTTGCACCCACACGTTCACGCGGTAGCTGGTGGTTTTATTCTCATCCCAAACTGCGCGGAATTGCACATTGTGATCCGGCATCTTAAAATCTTTGTCAGATATAACAGTAGGATCACTATATAACCCAGAACTTGGATCATTTACTGTATTAGGATCTACTAAAGACCATCCTTTAAAAGTGTAACCTCGCCTAGTTGGCTCTGCGACACCTGGCACTTTCTGGTCATAATACACTTTCTGAGCAGTAACATCCGTGCCGCCAGCAGAATCGTAAGTAACTTCATACGCCTTACGGTAGTAGCGAAGGTTCAAAACTAGCTTATCTTTTTCATCTTCAGAATCCGAAAGCGGCGAGCTAATAAGATTATGCTCCGGTTCGTAGCCTGGAATGTACGTTGCTACAGCGCTCACATCTGAACCAACAGTACCAGTAACTTCAGTGACGTGAATACGTTCTTTTGTGCCATTTTTGTAAGTTACTTCAATAGTCTTGCCAACGCCAAGATTTGGAGCATCGTGGAACTCATCCTTCTTATTGAGGTCCTGCACCAAGTGACGCACATAGTACTTAGCTGTTTTAGGAGCGTAGTTTATGTTCAGCTCGCCGTAGTACTGAATGCCGTCTTCTGCTTGCAGCTGCGTAGACGATGAAGATTGCGGATTTTGTGGAGCTTGAGCGCCGCTAGCTCCTCCAACAGCCGGCCTTTGCTTTACAGCATACTCAGTAATCAGATCCTTGCTTAAACGCAAGTAGCGAACAGCATCCGCATCCGTGCCATCGTCAATAACATACTCGCCGTTACCGTTTTTAACGTAATACTGATAATTGCCGGAATGATATACGGATGGACGGTATCCAGCAGACTTTGGAAGCTCAATGTACTCGTACTTGTCATCTTTGCCGAGCTTATCGAAGTCTTCTCTATCAATCGTAAGCTCGTAAGGCTGCACAAGCTGCTTATTTGCAGCGCCGCCAATCGTATAGCGAATTTGCAAATTATACGTAGCTTTTGGCTTTTTGTCGGTTTGTACCTGCTCGTTGGCTTGCTCTGTGCTATTCGCCTCTGGATTATCTGTATTCGGCTTAATTACCTGGCTGTTTGAATCAGTTGCTGCAGTAGCTGAAGGCGTACCGCTTTTATCTTCGCCTGAGCCACTTGCATTTGTAGCTTGTGCAGCACCTTGTGTGCCCTGTGTAGTACCTTGTGCAGTGCCTTGCGAACTTTGTTTATTGCTTTGCGAACCTTGTGCAGAACCTTCTACACCCTGCCCTTGTGCATTTGTATTTGCACCTGCGCTCGCTGCAGTTCCAGAGTCAGTGTGAGATTCTGTACCTGTTAAAGTTACAGAAGTAGAATGTGCGTCTGTATTATTTGCAGGAGACACAGTCGGAGTTGCAGGTGCACTATTCGTATCTGTATTATTTGCAGGAGCTACAGGAGTAGCTGGCGCAGGCGTATTATTTGCAGGAGCTGCATTCGCAGCAGTTGGCCCTTCGCTTGAAGGCTGCTTATTTTCAGCTGGCTTAACGTAACCAGCATTTGCTTCCGGTTGATTTGCTTCCGGTTGCTTTGTTTCTGCTGGTTTCGCAGACTGAGACGACTGCGACTGCTGAGACGGATGAGGATTTGCTGGCTCTGTTTTTGCCGCCAGCTCCGACTTCGCAGCAGGCTTTACCTCTGCCGGCTTTACGTCTGATGGCTTTGCAACTTCCGGCTTCGCAGCTGACCTTACGTCTGCAGGCTTTGCAACTTCTGTATTCGTAGCAGCTGGCTTCGATTCTGACTTTACTGCTGGCTGCGCTTGATGCACTGGCACAGGCGCACTTGCTGTATTTTCTGAAGAAGTAACATTTGCCTTTGAGCCTGAAGTTGTATTTTTAATTTCAGACGTCTTTGTAGGCGTGGCAGACTTATCGCCATTAAAACCCTCAGAAGAAATTGCAGGCTGCACATTCTGAACGTTCTCAACGTTTTCACGCTGCTTTTGAGCTTCAATCTCACGCCGCGCAATTTCCACAAAAGCCTTAGTCTGCCTGCTTTCTCTTCTAGCTCCCACACCCCAACGAAGCATGTTAAGCTCTTGCGATCTCGAATTACCTTTGCCAGCTTTACTAACAACATTTGCATTATCAACAATATTTTGCTGGTTGATTTGCAATGCAGAAGCGGATGCGTACGGAAGCATCATGGCCAAAGTCGAAGCAACAGCAACTCCAGCAACGCCACGATTGAAACGAGCAGGCTTTACTGCCGTAGCCTTTAGCGACGCAGTCTTTTTGGAGTTCACAGCTTTTTTAGCATTAGGATTTTTATTAGCCTTTTCAGCTTTGTGAAGCGCTCTTTTAACTGATTCACCACGCAAATCCTTGCTAACAGCCATTACTTCTCCTTAATTCACCAATACAAATTTGTAAAAGATTACGCCCAAATCTCATATAAATTATAACTTATACACAATACACCTGTAGAGTATGCATTCACGAAATAAACAATTGTTTAGTATGCTTAAAAGTAATAAATAAGCAAATCCACACAATTCATTAAATCTTCAAAATGTCATATCATATCTACATGCCCTAGCATTATACCCCCCCCCCATCAAACATTTTATAATTATCCTTTTATGCAATCCGTATCATTTATATACAGCAGCTTGCGTACAGCAACTCACGCACAGCAACTCACTCACAACAACTCACTCACAACAACTTACACATAGCAGCCGCGCAGAATATGTTGTAATATAGTAGAGTCTGCTTTAACGCAGCGAATATTTGAAAATTCAAAAGGGGTCGATCGGTTTCGACGGCGATCTGTTCGCCGCGGGGAAGCGTGCCGAGAATGCGAAAGTCCACTCGTAAACGTCCTTTCGCAAAAGAATAAGTGCTAAATCTAATCGCACTGAGTTCGCTCTCGCTGCCTGAGCTTCGCGCCAGGATTAACCAGTGAGCAGCTGCTCCGTTCACCCACTCACGTCTTCGGGGTGGTGCTGAACGTCATTAGAAGACTTGCTTGAATTGCCGGGCTGCAGGGCAATTCAGGGACTTTTACTGTAGATATGCTCGCCATGAATTGTCTGCGATAACATGGGGGCAGAAAAACTGCCGCACGGCCAGCAGACTACGCACGTAGAAGACCGAGGGTACGGTCACCGGACCGGGGTTCAATTCCCCGCGACTCCACAAACGCAATAACGCCACTGCTCTACCATCGCTAACGCAACAGGTAAACAGTGGCGTTTTGTATTCGCAAGCACTAAAGCGACATAAACTACTCACCACTGCGCTGTTTTGGTCGAATATTCGCGCGTAGGCGACCAAAACTACTCACCACTGCGCTGTTTAGGTCGAAATCTTACTGGAAAACGACATAAACTACTCAACGATGCGCTGTTTAGGCCGCATTCACCTTGGTAGCCCTTGTGCACCGCAATTATGCAATACAGCCAGCATGTTCTGCTTCTCGTCACGAGTTACAGTAAGCCCATACTTATATTTGACCGCAATTTGACGAGCCACATATTCGCATCTAAATGATTTGTTAGAAGGAAGCCAGTACGCTGCTGAAGCAGATCCTTTTTCTTGATTTGCCGCGCCTTGCACAGCAAGTAAATTAAGCATATCGTTGCCAAATTTTAACCTTTTTGAAGCATTCCAATTCCAAGCACCAGATTCCCAAGCGTTTTGCAAAGCAACAACGTGATCTATTTGCACCAAGGCGCTGGTTTTACGGCCACGTACGAAATTAATATCCAACCCAGTATACGGATCATGAAGAAGCCCCGAGCGCACTTTGCACGAGCCAACGTACTTGTATTTCACGTTTCGCAAATCGCGAGCTAAAACATCTTCTCTAACATCACAACCGTTGCCATCTTCATCCGTAGTGCGATACCCAAATACTTGACGCTCGTAGCCTTTGTGATACGGTTTCGCTACACGAAGCTTTTTAAGCGCTTTAGCTGCATCTCCACTCGCCTCATACTCACCAGTAATCTTGCCTACATTGTTACTAATCTTTGGCAAGAGCAAGCCAACAGCAACGCCAATTAGTACAGCAAGTATAATCATCCAAAAAATTGCAGCTAACTGTCTTTTTGAAAATTTACGCCGATTGTGCCTATACATACTATTTACCAGATGCTCCAGCTGCTGCAGCTGCCCCACCAGCCGCTTTACCAGCTTGACCAGCTTTACCACTCGTTCTTACCATCGAAGGTATACGCTGCAAAACAACGTCAATAACTTGCTGAATCATAATCACAAGCAACACCATTGCCATAACAGCATATACTGTGCTCCATGCTGGAAGATTCGTTGGAACAGGATGAATAGTATTTGCCACAACCAGCGCCGCAGCAGCAATACTTGCCAACGCCAAAGCTAGTATAAACGAGGAGATGCCGGCTATTTTACGTGCTAAACGCATGTCTTGTTGCGAAACTTTTTTCATTGAAGCAATCATTCTATTTACACAATGCTCACCTTGACGGAAAGCAAGAATCTCATCAATACCAAGCTCAATATCGTTCACTTCGCACTCAACATCATTCTTTTCATAACGAAGCTTATTTACAACATGTTTTGAGCGAATAAGCAAATATCGAGGCAGCACAAAAACAATAATCACGCATGCTGCAATCGCAATATAAGATAAGTTTTTGTTGAAATAGTAAAGCACAACAATTAGCGGAATAACAGCGCAAACCATTCCAACATTCATACTTATATGAGCCTTATGCCAACGCTCGTTATGCATGTCTAAACCTGCAAAAGAAACCACAAGAGTAAAAGCTCTAATAGCCATACATAAAACAGCAACCATAACGCATTGTTGCATTACAAAACCAAAGATTGGTCTACCAGCAACAGCAAACATTGCAGAAACAATAGTTACAGGAATACACACTGTTGCCGCAAAATTAAGTGCTGTAATAAACGTAGAAAGAATAGCAAAAATAGCGCGCTTAAACTTGGAAATGTTACGCTTGCTAGATTCGGAAATAACAGCAGAAATAGGGGCGATATTTTTTATTCGCACACTTGCTTGCGATTTTTGAATTTCGCCCGACTTACTATCCAAAATATGCCTATAAGATTCCACAGTAACTTTAGCATCCGCAGAAGTGCAACCAGCATCGTTAGGCATTAAAACTATTACAGTTGCAGAGCGCGCAACTCTACGCAAAATCTTAATAATCTTTTCGGCTTCTGATTCACTAATATCTTGCGCACAATAGTCGAAAATATAAACAGGAGTGTGACGAAGTAAAGCGCGAGCAAGAATAATTCGACGAATAATATCTTCCGGATTGTATGCTGAATCAGGATTATTTAGCAAACGATCAATAGGAATATCTAATCCGTCATAATCTGCATAAACAACGCCATCTACTCTAGCAGCTCGCAAAGCATCCCACATAGCAGTAGTTGTTGCATTTGGAGCAGCAAGAAGTAAGTTTTCGCGCAAAGTCATAGAAAACAGATGACTTTTTTCGCTAACAACAGTAACAATATCTGCAAGAGCGCCATAAGTAGCATCATTTAGAGAAAGATACGAAGAATTTCCACCTTCCCCAAAAGTATCAAGCGAAACAAATGGAGAATCATCATCTTCCTGAACTTCGTAACGATCGCTATAAGACAGCAATACGTCGGCATTTTTGTTAAACCCAGTTCCAGAAAGTATGTACGAGTGCATAGCAGACTGATATTTGCTTGGAACTACTTGAAGCTCACCAGAGCGCGCAACTATAGATATACGCTCAAATTCATTATTATTACTACCATTGCGTTTAATATCGCAGCGCATGCGCAAAGCAATATTCGCAGAACCATCTGGCAAAGATAATGTTGAACCGTCATCACTAAAAGATATTGGAGCGTTAGAATCTGTTACAGTACGCAATAAAGACTCAACGTGCTCCATTCCAAGCACAGCATCACGAATAACATGCATATACTTGCTAACAGCTCTAAACGGCTGGACACTAAGCATTAGCAAAGGCATTGTTAGCAACGCTGCAGCAAGACCAACGCCTTTTACGCTAGATAACCAAACTGTAGCAACAATCGCTATTGAGGCAATAACATAAGAGCACAACGCACTAACGCAACGCCAATATGCAGAACGCATAAGCAAAACTAGCACAAGAGACGCAATATTAAACATTGCAGATATAGCGCAAATGCCAGCAATAGCAGGATTTACCGTGCATAGCACAGCAGAAATAACTACTGGAATAGGAATAGCAGCAACGATTTGAGGCACAAGAACGGCAATAAAACGCTGGATTGCAGAAATATCGTCATTTACTGAAAAATTTACAAAATCTCCAGTTTCTTCAATATTTGCGGATCTTAAAGATAGCATTGCGTGAAGCATTTTTGGGCGCAAACGCATTGCAACACGCGACTCAATATCTGTTTGCATAGTCGAAGACCAGTGAAAAGCCGCGTATTTTATAAGAATAATAGCAACTAAAGCAATAATATACGAAGTCAATTCAACAGAACTCATTAAAGAAGTTCCAACTGAACGAACTGGGCGAAGAACTGGGGAGAGCATTCCAACACAAACATAAGCAAATGCAATATTCATAAGATAAGAAATCGCTAGGCACGCCGACCTTAAAGCAACTAAATGCTTAATTCCTGGAACGAACGCAAAACAGCGATTTATCATCTCCTGATCCTTTTCTTCATTACGAATACTCATTGCAAATTTTTCCAAAAATAAGTTCCCCCACCGCTTTTAAGATTACGCTTCACACACACCATCAACACGCCGGCTACCGCCAAATTATGCTGATTTTAAGCCGTTCTGAAGCTTTGAAACATCCGCCAAAAAGAAGGCAATTTAACATTTGCGCAGATTTGACAAGAACAATCTACACTTATTAAAACTTGTTTATAAATTCCAAGACAGTCTGTGCAAATCGCTAGGTCCTACTTCTTTAATTGCGTTTCGATGAGCTAACGAACCATAGCCTTTATTATGCGCCCAATCGTAGGATTCATATTGCGGTTTTTTAGATAACATCACCATAAGATTATCTCTTGTAACTTTTGCCAAAACTGCAGCAGCCGCAACACTTGCACATTGACGATCCGCCTTCACAAGAGTATGCACTTTTACAGGAATCGGCACAAATGGTGCGTCAAAAGTGTTGGCAACTTTATCAATGTAGTCGCATGGACCATCCAATATTGCTGCAATACGAGGGTTTTCTTTTTTACTCATTTGCATATCTTCCTCGACTGTTGCAATTGCTTTCAAAGCCGCAACTCCAAGCGCGTAACTAATACCCCACTCATCTATTTCTTTATTAGTACAAGATCCAACAGCCCAAGAAGTACACCATTTTTGAAGAGGATTAAATAAGTCTTCTCGACGACGCTCAGTAAGTAGTTTAGAATCAGCTAAACCTTCAGGAATTGTTTGCTCTTCGATTTGATTTTTACAAATAGCGGCAGCTCCAACCATTACCGGACCTGCAAGAGATCCGCGGCCAACTTCATCTAGTCCAATAATCCAATCATATCCTTCGCAAAGCAAGCTTTTTTCATTATCGAGAGATGGCGTAAGAGGTATTTTAGAAGATTCTTTCGGCATAATTAAGACTTTACTTGCATAAGTTTAATTTACAAGTTTAATTCGCGATTTAATTCAAACTTTAATTCAAACTTTAATTCGCGCTTTAATTTCAGTTTAATTGCAGTTTAATTCGCAGATTTGCTTGGAACATCGTCAAAAGCATCATGATGCTCATCCAAAAAACCAACTCGATCCAAAGGCCACGTGCGGAACACTGCAACGCCCTCGATTTTAGAAATCGGCACCAAACCATCGTCGCCATCGTTACGATGGTAGCGGGAATCTGCAGAATTAGCGCGATTATCTCCAAGAACAAAAACATGCCCAGCTTTAACCTTTACCTTAAAAGGAAAAGCACTTGGATCTACACCAGGACGAATATAAGCAGATTCGTGAACAGGAACGCCGTTAACAGTAACAGGCTCCCCCGCTCCCTTACATTCAACAGTATCTCCAGGCAAACCAATAAGACGCTTAATCAAATCCTTGCCAACTAAACCGTTAGAAGACTCTCCACTTAACCAATGAGCAGGATCTTCAAAAACTACAATATCTCCGCGATGCAAAGGAAATACGCTAGGAGTTAGCTTTGACGTAACAACGTAATCACCAATGTGAATAGTGTCAAGCATAGAGCCGGAAGGAATAGTATACGCGCCGAGCAAAAACAGGCGAATAATTAACACTACAAAAACTGGAATACCAAACCAAACTAAAGCGTCTTTAAGAGAAAAACGATCGCCGTTTTTTTGATTACGAGCATGAGCAAAACGCTTGATATTTCGGCTCTCTTTACTATTTTTTTTGTTTTTTCTATTTTTCCAAAAACCACCAAAACCGGAAGGCTCATAACCTTCCGGCTCAGGTGGAACCGGTGAAGGATCTACGCCATGACCCGCTACCGCGACGATATGAGTATCGCTAATTTGCGTGCCATCAGACATAATTTAATCCTTCACTTTAAGGTTGATTTACTTAGCAGCGCTGTTATCACGACGCTCGGCAATACGAGCAGCCTTACCACGCAAAGCGCGCAAGTAGTAAAGCTTAGCGCGACGAACGCGACCGCTACGAACCAGCTTAATCGAATCGATAGCTGGGGAATGAAGTGGGAAACGACGCTCAACACCAGTGCCGAAGCTCACCTTACGCACAACGAAAGTTTCACGCACGCCAGCACCCTTACGAGCAATCACCACGCCGGTGAAGGTCTGAATACGAGTGTTGTTACCTTCCTGAATCTTAACGTTAACGTCAACAGTATCGCCAGGACGGAAAGCTGGGATTTCCTCAGCTGCCTTAAGATGCTTAGCATCAAATGCTTCTACAGCATTTACCATAATATTCCTCCATCGCCGCCGCATACCGACGCATAGTAAGCGTTAGCAGCAAATGCGCTACGCAATTTTCCCCAAAAAGTTCGCTTTTTAGGGGGCTTTCGATCCGCGCAATCTTAAATAAGAAGCGACTAGACCTAAAGATAAAAGAACTATGCGGCATCCTTTTATCGAAAGCATACAAGTATCAAATTTATGCACAATAATGGACATTATTAATGAGCAGTATTGCACACTATTTCAAGCTATTTCAGCGTGCAACACCGTCCAAAGGAGCAGTTTCAACAGTACGAGTCAACTCGTCATCGTCGGCATCGTAATCAAACAACTCGCCGTAACGACCCCAGCTAATCGCAATATCAAACTGTTGACGAGCAAGCGCATCCGTATGCTTACTGCGCAGCAAATCCAAAATCAACTCGCCGCGAAGCTTACCGTTGCGGTTACGACTCAAAGCCTGATCAATTGCGTGAACAAGAGGAGCATGCTCAATAGCTAGTCGCGCAAACACTTGCTTACTGTGCAAAATGTCGGCGTTATGCCATTCTTCTCCAGCAGAAGTAATAGTAATATGGCCGTTTTCTGCTGTGAGAAGATTAAGCATTGTGCCAGCATCAACAAGCGGGAACAAATCGTCGATTTCAAACGACAAGTCTGCTGCCAAATCAGCCAAATCAATTCCGTCTGGATTTTCTGAAATAACATCAAGCAAACCTGCCATACCGCCTGGGGTTGCGTTTGGAAGCAAACGAACAGACACAGGCTCTGCCTTTACTTCACCAGATTCAGCTTCATCTTCGCTCTGCTTGTCTTCGTCTTCATCGTCATGATGACGCTGAATAAGCATATCTGCAATTGCTGCAGCTTCATCATCTTCAGCATCCTCAGTATCTACAGATTGAGTTTGGTTCTGCAAATCATTAGACTGTGAACTCTCCTGCTCAGAAGCACTTTCTGGAGCAGAACCGGTCAAAATAGCGTATAGATTATCGACCATAGCCTCAAATTCAGCACTGTGCTTATCTCGAGGACGAGGCAAATCAACCTGAACATCTGCAATTAAATGACCCGGATGCGAGCCTAAAACAACCACGCGGTCAGCCATTTGCACAGCTTCTTCAATATTGTGCGTAACAATAAGCACAGACTTAATATCGCGCTCCTCGCTAGACCAAAGCTTAAGAACTTCCTGACGCAAGTTTTCTGCAGTAAGAACATCGAGTGCAGAGAACGGCTCATCCATAAAAAGAGCATCCGGTCGCAAAACCAACGCACGCGCAATACCTACGCGCTGACGCATGCCGCCGGAAAGCTCCTTTGGGTAAGCGGTTTCAAAGCCGTCCAAACCGATTGCGTCAATTGCAGCGAGCGCAAGCTCAGTGCGCTTTTCTTTGCTAACACCTCTAGCTCGCAAACCAAGTTCCACATTGTCTTGCACGGTAAGCCACGGCATAAGAGCGAAGGTTTGAAATACGATTGCAACCCCCGGGTTTGGGCCAGTAAGCTCTCGGCCACGATACGTTACTGTTCCTTCCGTAGGCTGCACAAGGCCTGCCATTGTGCGAAGGAAGGTTGATTTTCCAGCACCAGAACGTCCCAAAATTGCTACGATTTCACCTTCGCGAAGAGTGAAAGAAATATCGTGCAAAACATGCTGAGTTGTGCCGCTGTCGGAAGTGAAGCTTTGACTGATGTGCTTTGCGTCGATAATATCGCTTGTAATTGAGGATTGCGCTGTTTTTGCATTGCTTTTCAAAGTATTCATAATTTTGCCAATCTGTTTTATAAAATTTGTTATTTTAGCTGATTCAATTAGTTGATTTAATTAGTTTGCTTAATTCAGCTAGTTCAATACGTAGCGTTTTTCGGAAATACGTTGCAGAGGCGACCAGAATAGTCGATTACTTAAAACAACAATTAAGCTCATAACAGTTACGCCAACTAAAGTGCGGGCAGTATCTCCCATAGTAGTTGCGTTGGTAATATAAGCACCCAAGCCTGCAGTAGACATACGATGCTTACCGTATTCAACAATTTCCGAAACAATCGAAGCGTTCCAAGCGCCGCCTGCAGCTGTAATACCACCGGTGCACCAAGAACCAAAAATAGACGGCAAAATAAGCGTCTTCCAACGCAAAACGCGAGCCAGCCTAAAGCTGCGCGTCATTTCACGCAAATCATCTGGAATAGCACTAGCGCCAGCAATAACATTGAAAAGAATGTACCATTGCGTGCCAAGAGCCATCAAAATAATACTTCCCCAACCCAAGTCAATATGCCAAGCCATAAACAAAGCCATTGCAAATGGGAATATAAAGTTCGCTGGGAAGCTTGCAAGAATTTGCACAATAGGCTGCATAATTCTAGAAATCTTTGGATTCATGCCAATTAAAACACCAACTGGAACCCAAATAAGCGAGCTAACAAAAATCAAAACAGCAACTCGCACAAAAGTAATTCCACCAAGCATGCCTGCTGTAATAAACTCTTGCAATCCTGCAGTTGTATGCACAAAGTAAAGCATGTGCACCACACCTGCTGCAACAATAAGGAACATTAAAACGTTAAACGCCCAGTCACCAAACTTGCGCTGCGAAGCTCTATGAGGCCACTTAGCTCCTGTGCGACCAAGCGGACGAGTAATCTTTTCTAACCACTCTCTAATTGGCAAGAAAAGCTTGCTAATAACCTCATCGGCGTGAGAATGACGAATAAGCGTCAAAATAGCGCTGTGACGCTCATTGTCCGAAGCGCTCTGCGTAATGCGGAAACGCTCAGCCCATGCAGTAAGCGGCTTCCACAAGAAGAAGTCAAGCGCCAAAACAACCACAACCATAGAAGCAATAGCCCACCAAATATTCCCGAGCTTATTATCTGCAGCAGATTGCGCAACAAAGCTACCGATACCAGGAAGAGCGTAAGTGTGGTTATTTACGGAAATCATTTCCGAAGCGGTAAGGAAGAACCATCCGCCACCAACAGACATCATGCAATTCCAAAGCAGCGGAATCATTGCGTTTGGCATATCTAACACCCAGAAGCGCTGCCAATGCGTAAGTTGCAGGCTACGAACCGCCTCGTCCAACTCCTTCGGCTCGCTGAGCAACGAACGGTGGAAGGAAAAAGTCATATTCCATGCTTGGCTTGTAAAAATAGCGAAAATCGAAGCCGCCTCAACACCGAGCATCGATCCAGGGAAAATCACCAACCAAATTGTAACCGTCGCCGAAAGGAAGCCCAAAATTGGCACGGACTGCAAAATATCCAAAAGCGGAATAAGCACCTTGCCAAGCCTTCGACTTCGAGCTGCAAGAGAGCCATAAACAATAGTAAAAATAAGCGATGCCACTAGCGCAAGAAGCATACGAAATACTGAGCGCAAAGTGTAGTACGGAAGATTAATTAAGTCGGTAGACACTTTAGAAGGAATACCGCTTGGACCAATCGGCTGATTTATGCGCTGAATAAGGAAAGCGGTTACGCCAAAAACAGCAATAATACCTACGCACACAATAATATCGGACCAGAAGCGAGTGTTCTCGTCAACCTGTGCGCCTGCGCCTTCCTTGCGCGAAGTTGTGAATACGGTCATAACAAAGTCCTCTAATAGGAACTAAAGGTTTATTTGCCTTTACTTATATTTTATTGAATCTTTTTCAGATTTATTTTTAGATTGATTTATGTAGCCGTATCACCATTGATTGCTTTTTAGGCTCAAGAATTGCAGCTTACTTTTTATTTTCGCAAGTCTAAAGTTAAGTTTTGCAGATTTCGTAAGTTTTATTTTTGCAATCTTTGCAACCTAAATGCGGTGATTGCCGGCTTCATATATTCAGGAGGAACATCTGAACTACTACTGCCAATAGTGTCAGAACCCTCACTCGTAGTGCGAGTACTAGAATTATGACTGTTACTGTCATGTTTCACGGCAAATCACCTCCTTAATGCCGTGCCAATTATAAATAACGATTAAACCTGTGTCAAGGCACGCTGCACACAGAGGAATTTATGCAAAGCTATTTATTCTGTAATAAACAAAGCTTGCAATTCAGGCAACAAAGCACGCAAAGCGTGGCCGCGGTGAGAAATACTATTCTTCTCTTCCTGAGTAAGCTCAGCGCTAGTTAAACCTTCCATTTGAACGCCGTTACGAATAGGCTGCTCGTCTGGAACAAAAAGCGGATCGTAGCCAAAACCGTTAGTTCCGCGCTCTTCTCGAAGAAGATGACCAATCATCTCCCCCATTCTAACCGTTTCAAAACCGTGAGTGTGCAGCATAACACTGCCTTCAGGAACTTCACTACAATCATCTGGAATAGCAAGAGCAGCCGCACAACGAAAACGCGCTGTTAAGAACCGATCCGGAATATCCGAAAGTTGCTGAAGAAGAAGAGCATTATTCGCTTTATCGTCACCATGAACTCCGCTCCAACGAGCAGATAAAATTCCAGGAGCGGCACCCAAAATATCGACAATAATCCCAGAATCATCCGCAATAGCAGGTAAGCCAGTTCTTGAAGCAACATCTCGAGCTTTAAGCAACGCATTCTGCTCAAAAGTAACTCCGGTTTCCACAGGATCTGGCAAACCAAGAGAACCCGCAGTAATAAGTTCAAACCTGTCTGCTAACTGATTTAACTGTTCAGCTAAAATACGCTTAATTTCAACGAGTTTTCCCTCATTATGTGTTGCCACAACAAGTTTCACGCCCGCTCTCCTTCAATCTGTTTACTATTTTGCTAAAGCAGCTTTTTGCGCTTTCTGCAGCTCACGATTACCTTTTGTTGCTAAATCAAGTAAAGTATTTAATTCGTCGCGATTAAACGGACGATGCTCAGCAGTTCCCTGAATTTCAATAAACGTGCCGGAACCAGTCATAGCAACGTTCATATCTGTCATAGCCTGACTGTCTTCAACATAAGGCAAATCAAGCATAGGAGTTCCGTTAATAACGCCTACGGAAACCGCCGAAACAGCATCTTTAAGAACGCTTGCAGCGGAACGAATATGACCATTCTTTTCCGCCCAATTAAGAGCATCTACCAATGCTACATAAGCTCCAGTTACGGAAGCCGTGCGAGTTCCACCATCTGCCTGCAAAACATCGCAATCGATTTGAATCTGGCACTCACCCATGGCTTTCATATCGACAACTCCACGCAAGCAGCGACCAATAAGACGGCTGATTTCATGCGTGCGACCGCCAATTTTTCCGCGCACAGATTCTCGATCGGTACGCTCAGCAGTAGCTCGAGGAAGCATAGAATATTCGGCAGTTACCCACCCTAATCCGGAATCTCTGCGCCAACGAGGAACACCAACAGTAAAAGTTGCAGTGCACATAACGCGCGTATTCCCGCACTCAATAAGCACAGAGCCTTCAGGAACGTCAGTAAATTTACGTGTAATTCGCACAGGGCGAAGCTCGTCAACGTCACGACCGTCTACGCGAATTGGTTTTACAGATTCCAGCATATCCTTGATTTGAGCCATAACTCACAAATTTAGCACGTGGCTGTTATCTTCTAATCACTGCAGCTGCTCAGAAAGTTCCATCCACTCTTCTTCAAGATCACTAGTTTCTTGCGCATTCTGCTGCAATTCTTCGTTAAGAGCTTGAAGACCTACGAAGTCACTCGGATCGTGAGAAGCCATTTGAGACTCAATATTTGATTTTTGATCTTCAAGTTTTGCAAGTTTTCGCTCAATTGCTGCCACGCGTCTTGTGGCATCGTGATAGGCTTTGCCGGTAAGTTTGGGCTCAATTACTGTACTTTCTGAACTTTCTTTAGTTGTAGAATTTGCAGCACTCGAAGCATTCGCAGTACTTGAAGCGCCAACAGTACCAGTAGTACCACTACTATTTTCGTGATCGCGTTGCAATTTTTCTACAATTTGCAAATACTCATCTACGCCACCCGGAAGATGACGAATTTTGCCATCAATCAGCGCAAACTGCTGATCAGTTACGCGCTCAAGCAAGTAGCGATCGTGCGAAACAACAATAAGCGTGCCAGGCCAAGTATCAAGCAAATCTTCCATAACAGCCAGCATGTCGGTATCTAAATCATTACCAGGCTCGTCCATAATCAGCACATTTGGCTCATCTAGCAAAATCAGCAGTAGCTGCATACGCCTTTTTTGACCGCCCGAAAGATCCGCAATCGGAGTCATAAGCTGCTCAGGCTTAAAACCAAGACGCTCCATAAGCTGACCGGGAGTAACTTCTTTCCCGTCAATAATGTAGCTTGGTTTATAGCGGCTTAAAACTTCCTTAACCTTATATTTTCCAAGCTTTTCAAGCTCTTCAAGGCGCTGCGAAAGCACAGCAAATTTTACAGTTTTGCCAATGTTTACGCGCCCCATAGTAGGTTTTAGCGAGCCGTCAATAATGCTTAATAGCGTTGATTTTCCGGCACCGTTTGCGCCAACAATTCCAAAACGATCTCCAGGGCCGATTAGCCATGTTGCATCGTCGAGAATCATGCGGCCGGTAATAGTTTTTCGTTCTGCTGCAGCAGTTTCCGGATTTTCTTCAGAAAGATTTTCTTGATTTTCGTCGACTGCAATCGTAACGCTTCCTACGTGAGTTGGTTGCGCAAAAGCAGATTCTACAATGTCAACTTTATTTGATTTTTCTGAAGTAGCAGCACTTTCTGCAATATCTGGATCAATATTTTTTAGCTGATTAGCATCGTCAAAAATTTGCGTAACATCAATCAAATCAACAACTTGCTTGCCAAGACGCGAAGTTGCCATTTTCTTCAATTCCAAAGTATCTCGCATTGGAGGCACGTCTGCAATAAGCTCGCGAGCCTGCTTTACGTGGAACTTCTGCTTAGTAGAACGCGCACGAGCACCGCGTGAAAGCCATGCCAACTCTTTTCTGGCCAAATTTCTGCGACGCTCCTCGCGCACATCAGCCTGACGCTCCCTTTCAACTCGCTGAAGCATGTACGCGCTGTAGCCGCCTTCAAACGGATCTATTACGCCGTCGTGAACTTCCCACATCGAAGTGCAAACCTCATCTAAGAACCAGCGATCGTGAGTCACAATCAAAAGCGCACCCTGGCCGTCTTGCCAACGGTGGAGCAGGTGCTCAGCAAGCCAGTGAATTGTCACAACATCCAAATGGTTCGTAGGCTCATCCAAAGCCAAAATATCCCAGTCATGAAGAAGCAATCTTGCCAAATCAGCTCGCCTGCGCTGACCGCCAGAAAGCGTACCAACTTTTGCTTCCAAATTGATTCCGCCAAGAAGAGCTTCTACGATTTCGCGCGAGCGCGGGTCTGCAGCCCACTCGTAATCTTCGCGATTTTCCAAAGCAGCCTTACGCACAGTTGCGTTGTCATCTAAAGGATCGCGCTGGTCGAGCATGCCAAAAGTAAGCCCTCCGCGCTTAGTTACGCGCCCGGAATCAGGCTGCATTTTACCGGCAAGCATTCGAAGCAAGGTTGACTTTCCGTCGCCATTTCGACCAACAATACCAATCCTGTCACCTTCAAAAACACCTTGAGTTACATCAGTAAAAATCGTTTTTGTAGCAAACTCTAGCGAAACTCGTTCTAATCCCAAATCATACGTAGGCATAATGCATAAATATAGCTGCAGACTTCTACGAACAGATTTAATCTAAAAGCGTGCGTGTTGGCAATGTGGACTATAATAGTGCTGTTATGAATACTCAAAATAATCAAGAAAATAAGCACAATACGAAGAGTGCACATAAAGCAAGTGGAGTTTTAAGATTAGACGACGGCGAGGCCCGCGCTGGGGATCCAACTCAGGAGCTTTTAGACGCTTTAGGCACAACTATTTCGCCGGATCTTTTGGTAGAAGCGCTTACGCATCGCTCGTTTTCGCACGAGCATCCAGGTACGCGAAATTATGAGCGACTTGAGTTTTTGGGAGATGCTGTTTTAGAGCTCGTATCTACAGAAACGCTATTTTCTGCGCATCCAGACATGACTGAAGGTCAACTTGCGAAGATGCGAGCGAAAGCTGTGTCTGAATGGGCGCTTTCTGCTGTTGCGCGCGAAAAGCTGCATGTTGGACCATATATTCTGCTCGGCCGCGGCGAAATGGAGCAGGGCGGAAATAATAAAGATTCGATTCTTTGCGATATTGTTGAGGCGCTTATTGGCGCAACTTTTGTTGAGCACGGTATTGATGAGGCGCGCGCTGTGGTACATCGTTTGATTGATGACACTTTGGCGGAAGTTTTGACCGAAGGTCCAGCACTTGATTGGAAGACTTCACTTACGGTTAAGGCGCACGATATGGGATTGGAAGATCCGGAGTATCGTATGGCTGTTTCTGGACCTGAATATGCTCCAGTTTTTGAGGCGCGAGCAGTTCTTGCACACAAGGACGGCGACGAAGTTCTTGGCGTTGGAAGCGGATCTAGCAAACGTAAAGCGCAACTTGCGGCTGCAGAAGTCGCTTGGCACGCGCTCGACGCGCGTAAGTAACTACGAACTTTACCTGATCTGCGAACTTTGTCATCGATACTTCGAATACGATAAGCGACTATCAATCAAAGAACACTAGCATTATTGCTCTGCTATCGCTACACCGAAATGACTACCACACAACAAAAAAACACTAATCATTTTCTGAGTAGTGAGGTTGGGTGTTGCTTGGTCGAGCAATATAAAAGCGGAGCGATAGCAATATCTTTTTGATAAATAACTATTTTTGAAAGAAAGTAACTAAAAAACTAAACTTAACTATGCAACCGCTAAGTCCAAATAAGGTATAAGAGCGTAGCGCTGCGAGACAAGCAACACCCAACCTCACAGCCATATAAACTAAAACAATACGAAAGAAAAAAGAAAACCCTGCCACCCGTCGATGGCAGGGTTTTTCAATACAACCTAGTTGTTGTGCGCCGAGCGAATAGCTTCGCGGTACACACGACCGCGGAAGGTTCCGCAGGATGGGCAAGCCATGTGTGGGAATGCCTCAGAACCGCAGTTCGGGCAAGTCACAGTCTGCACGGCAGACGCCTTCCAATTAGCGCGACGCGAATGCGTATTAGCACGCGAGGTCTTGTATTTAGGCAGTGCCATAGTTTTTCCTCTATTTCGTTCAAACGATTGAGCTTAAGCGTTCTGTATATTACAGCACGCACCGTACAATTGCGTAATTTGCTCGCAATCTAGCGCGACATAAACTGCTCACGCGAGTAAAATTAATGCCGTTTTTCAGCATTCTCAAGTTGCGCTTTTAATCCTTCCAAAGCCGCGAATCGAATATCAGTAACATCGTGATGATGCTCTGGATGCTCGTTAAGATTTTCGCCACACTGAGAGCAAAGTCCGCGGCAATCTGGCTCACACAACGGCTGCAAAGGAAGCTCGCTTACCATCGTGTCGCGAATAAGCGCCTCAATATCAGCAAAATCGCCGCCGCCAACCAGCGGATACACGTTTCCTGACTCGTCATTATCTTCCCAAATTTGAGATTCGTCTTCGTCAACATCTTTGCGATTCTTGCGATTATCCGCATGTTGCGAGCGCTCATCTACATAAGGGAAGAAAACGCACACATCTACTTTCCAATCACGACGAAGCGGCATCAAGCAGCGCGTACACTCTGCGTGCACTGGAGCTGTAATACTTCCCTGGAACATTAGGCCGTCAACAACAGCATCAAAGTCACCATCAACATGCACATCGCTGCCTGGCTTTACACCAATAACGTAATCTCCAATGCCTTCCGGAGCTGGAAATACGCGGTGTAACGCCATGCTGCTACCAGCGCGCGCAGCCATTTGCGCTACTGGAATAGCCCATGGTGATTGGGAAGGATGCGAAGTCATTTAATCATTCCTTTCGTCTTCGTCGTTATTATCGTATAAAGATTCTTTAATCTCGTCTTGTGCTCGCTTTGCAGTCCTGCGTCGCTCTTCTAACACTCTGCGGCCAGCTTGCACGTCTTGTTCCAACTTATCGAGCTGCGTCTTTAAGCCTTCCATAACATTAGCGCAATACTGATCTGCTCCCTGGGTAAGCTTGTCTGACTTAGCTTGAGCAGTATCGAGAATATCGCGAGCTTTCTGCTTTGCCAAAGCTGTAACGTTTTCTTGACCTGCCAAGAATTGCGCACGCTCCTGAGCTTCTTCAATAATTTCTGCAGACTGCGACTGAGCAGAAGAAACAATGGAATTTGCTTGAGCTTGAGCCGTGCGCAAGCGTCGTTCCGCTTCACGCATTAATGCAGACGCGCGTTCCAACTGAACTGGAAGCATATCTTTCAAACGAGCTAACTGATCAACAAATTCGTCGCGATCAATTTTTACCATTCCAGCAGCAAATAACACATTTTTTGCTTCCGAAAGAGTTGTTTCCATGGAGTCAATAATGTCGTAAACAGTAGTAAATTCTGCACGACTCTTTGAACGTACTTCGTCACTTACTTTAGTTGTTTGCGTAACTAAAGGAGCTTCATCTTCTTCAAAATCTATTGCACCACCGTCTTCACGCTCTCGCAAATCCGGTAGAGGAAAAGCAGAAAATGCCGATGCTGCAGAAGCTTTTTTGTCACTTTTATCTTCACTTGCCTTATCTGCTGCAACGTCACGAACATCATTCGCATCAGAAACATTTCCAACTGCTGCAACAGATGAAGTTTCTGTGTTATCAGCATCTAAATCAACCAGTAAATCACCTTTAGGAAGATTCTGCTCTTCAGCAGCTGTTGTATTTATAACCTCATCTTGTGCATCTTCTTCGTCGGCAAGAATAGGATGAAGCGGCAGTTTTGCGTTATCTTCAGCGCGATTTTCCTCTGCTTGCTCGCTCACAATGCTGGATAATCCAGAGGTTTCAGTGTTAAGTTCATCTTTATTTGTCATTTCTACTCTCCTGTCTCAATTGTTCAGCGTGACTGAATTATTGCTTTGATCTGACGATTGTTCAGCAAAAAGCTTTTGTAATAAGGGTATTACGTTATCTGGAACCATGCCAGTAACATTTCCTCCGTGACGCGCAACGTCTTTAACTACGGAGCTTGAAACATGCTCAAGTATTGGATCTGCCGGCAAGAAAAGCGTTTCAATTCCAGCTAATTTGCGATTCACTAAAGCCATTCCAAGTTCAGCTTCATAGTCGCCGTTTTGACGCAAGCCTTTGACGATTGCCGTTGCACCTACTTTTTTGCAATAGTCGGTGATTAAGCCTGTTGTTGAGGAAACAACTATTTTTCCTGCGTTATTGCAGGAACAAGTATCAGCGCTAGTATCAGCGCAATTACTATGCGTATTACGCAAATTTTTCACAGCTTCGCGAATAATCTGCACACGCTCAGACTCTGAAAACAACGGTGTTTTTGCGGCGTTCACCGCAACAAGCACGTGTACTTCATCAAATAGATGCGTACAGCGTTGTATTACGTCTAAATGGCCGGCAGTGACTGGATCATACGAGCCGGGGCACACAGCTATAGTCATGCTTTTAGATTATCACCCACATAGCTCATAGTGAAACGCATACAACAATACAGTGCGGAAGTTTTCGTGCGTTTGTTGCAATAATGCTTTATGCTAGTTAATACTGACGTTTGATTGAGTCTGATTGAATTTAGTTTGATTAGGTTTGATTTTATTAGATTTAGTCAGACATGATTATAGAAAGGGATGCGCAATGCTTTCAACGTTATTAGCAGATAACACACTTAATGCAATTATGGAAGCCGATTCGCAGTCCTCTAATCCAGATTCCGGTTCAGGTACATCTACTTCCGTACTTGAGCGTCCGGAAGTAGATGAAGATGCTCGTTTAGACGACGGCGGAAATGCAGACCGATTTGCACACTACGTTTCTAAAGATCGCGTTGAAGAGTCGCGCTTAACAGGGCGACCGGTAGTTGCGTTATGCGGAAAAGTGTGGATTCCTCGCCACGAAGCAAACGACTATCCGGTATGCCCTGAGTGCAAGCGCATTTATGACGAAATGGGCAGGCTCAACTTCTAGCAATCAGCGCTACTAGTAAACGCTACTAGCAAACTACTAGCAAACTCTGCTGCTAAGCTGCTTTTCGCAAATGCGCAATTTATAAAACGCGTACTTCAGTAGGTATTGCAGGATCTCCACGCATCAAACTTTGCGCAGCCAACGGCAATCGGCTCAAAGCAGAAGCACAATAATCCTGGGCACGCATAATCGCATCGTGACCCATAAACTGTTCGTCAGCTTCACCATCAACCATGTAATCAACCAGTAGATTCTCCCACGAATCCTCAGGCTTAAACTGAGCGAGTGCAACTTCCGAACCGGAAATCACGCGTTCGCAATCTGCCACGCCGCAAGAATCACTGCTGTAATCGTATGAACGATACGCCAACTTACGTCCAGGCACAGTCGCTTTATTCTTAGACCTCTTAGCAACAGGCTGCATTACACCGTCCGCTCCTTCGCGCTCAGTAAGCTTATAAACCATTGCGCAAGTAGGAGCGCCAGAGCCGGTTACAAGCATTGTGCCAATTCCGTAAGAATCCACAGGAGCGGTTTGTAAGGAAGCCAAAGCATACTCGTCCAAATCATTCGTCACTGTAATCTTTGTGTTCTTCGCACCCAACTCGTCAAGCTGATTTCTAACGCGACGAGCCAAAGCGCACAAATCTCCAGAATCAATACGAATTCCACCGAGTTCGGGTCCCGCAACTTCCACGGCTGTTTTTACAGCTTCCTCAATATTGTAGGTGTCAACAAGAAGCGTAGTGCCCTTGCCAAGAGCTGCAATTTGAGAAGTAAAAGCGTCACGCTCAGTGTCATGAACAAGAGTGAAGCAGTGAGCCGCGGTACCAATTGCCTTCAATCCGTAAAGTTTTGCCGCAAGCAGGTTTGCAGTTCCCTTAAAACCGCCAATTACCGCGGCGCGAGACGCAGCAACTGCAGAATATTCGTTCGTACGACGGCCGCCCATATCCATGCAAGGACGTCCTGCGGAAGCAGAAACCATGCGAGCTGCGGCAGACGCAACCGCGCAATCGTAATTAAGAACGGAAAGCAGCAAAGTTTCAAGCAAAGTACACTCACCAAAAGTGCCTTCTACCTGCAAAATTGGCGAATTCGGGAAGAACATCTCCCCCTCACGATAACCGGAAATTTTACCGCTAAACCGGAAATTTTCCAGCCATTTAATAGTTTCGGCGCTAACAATTTTACGATCACTTAAGAAACGCAAATCATCTTCCGAAAGATGGAATTTTTGCAGCTCTTCCAAAATGCGACCCGTTCCGGCAACAACGCCATAGCGACGACCCTGAGGCAAATGGCGAGTAAAAATTTCAAAAACGCACTTACGATTTGCAGTGCCGTCCTTAAGAGCAGCGTCAAGCATAGTGTATTCATACATGTCCGTCATAAGAGCAGATGAAATCTCAGCCATGATATTCCTTTCAGTAACGAACAAAATAAAAACAGCTAGGTAATAGATTGGTTCAATAAAGCTAAATCTAAAACCAAATCGCAATAATTGTATCGCTAACTAAAGAGCCGGGGCACGAAATGCAACTTCTAAAAGTCAACATGAGTATAAAGAAGCATTTATAATATCAATTATGCTTAATAAGACTTTGAATGAAGAGACTACAAAACTTAGTAAAGCCGCTAAAAACTTGCGCTTATACAACACTGCTTCACACAAAACAAGCGTGTTTAATCCTGTAAAACCTGGGCAAGTTGGCATGTATGTTTGCGGCGCTACAGTGCAAAGCTCGCCGCATATTGGTCACATTCGCGCGGCAATCGCTTTTGACATAGTCCGACGATGGATGTTGCGCTTAGGATACAAAGTTACGTTTGTTAGAAACGTCACAGATATTGACGATAAAATCATGAAAAAAGCCAGCGAAGCCGGACAAACTTGGTGGGAGCGCGCATACATTTACGAGCGCGAATTTACTGAATCGTATAACACTTTAGGAGTTTTGCCACCAACAGTTGAGCCGCGCGCTACCGGCCATATTACGGATATGGTTGAGCTGATTGAGCGCTTAATTGAACGCGGTCACGCTTACGTTATTAAAGACGATTCGGGAAATCCTACCGGCAATGTTTATTTTGACGTGCCAAGCTGGGAGCATTACGGCGAGCTTACGCACCAAAATCAAAATCACAATGAAATCGATGGTGATGAAGCTGCCGTAATAGCAGACAAAAAAGGCCCAAGTGTTGACTCAACAGGAAACGATATTTACAATCCAACAGACCCCGCAGATGCTTCTCCAGACAAGCACGACCCTAGGGATTTTGCACTTTGGAAAGCTCCTTGCGATCTCGACCAGCCGGATGCGCGCTGGAAAACACCTTTTGGCGAAGGACGCCCAGGTTGGCATATTGAATGCTCGGCTATGAGCCACCGCTATCTTGGTGACGATTTTGATATTCACGGCGGCGGATTGGATTTGCGATTCCCTCATCACGAAAACGAGATGGCACAAACAACTGCCGCAGGCTGGAAAAGCGCGAATGTGTGGATGCATTCCGCGTGGGTTACAGCCAAAGGTGAAAAAATGTCTAAATCTTTAGGAAATGGCCTCTCCGTACCAGTTGTTTTGGCGAATAATTCAGCTTGGGTTGTGCGTTACGCACTTGGAGCCGTGCAATACCGCGCAATGTTGGAATGGTCTGACCAGGCTTTGGTAGAAGCAAAATCTGCTTACGATCGCATTACAAACTTCCTTGAGCGAGCCGGCAGATTGCTTGAAACAACTCCAACGCGAGAAGAAGTGCAATCTGTAGATGCAGACTCACTTCCGGAAGATTTTACGCGCGCAATGAACGACGACATTAACGTCTCTGGCGCAAACGCAGCAATATTTACAGCAATCCGTCAGGGTAATGCAATTCTTGACGACTGTGCACAAGCACAAAACAGTAGCACACAAAAATTGCTATATACAGCCGTTTTACAAGTGCGCGCTATGCTAGACGCGCTTGGATTGGATCCTTATGCAGACCCTTGGGCTTCTAACGCAAATAAATCTTCTGCAACCGGAGCAAACGGAGAAAGCAGTAAGGAATGCGCAGCTTTGGACGCTTTAATCGCTTTGCAGCTTCAGGCTAGAGCAGATGCTAGAAAGGCAAAAGATTTTTCTACAGCAGACGCAATTAGAGATGCGCTAAATAATGCCGGAATCGTAATTGAAGACGGCGCTAAAGGATCTTCGTGGCATTTGCAGTAAAACAGCAACCAAACAACCACGAAACTACACAGATATACAAATACACAGCTACACGACCACACAGCTACACAACGTTAGTAACAGCGGGTAGAATAGGAAAATTATGGCAGCATTTAGTTCGTTAACAGACCGCCTTTCTAGTGCTTTCAAGCATTTGCGCAGTAAAGGCAAGCTTTCAGAATCGGATATTGACGGCACAATCCGCGAGATTCGCCGTGCGCTTCTTGACGCCGACGTTGCTCTCGAAGTTGTACGCTCCTTTACAGCGCAGATTCGCGAGCGCGCTCTTGGCGAAGAAGTGTCTAAAGCGCTTAACCCTGCTCAGCAAGTTGTGAAAATTGTTAACGACGAGTTGACTAAAGTGCTTGGCTCTGGAGTTGATAGGCCACTTAATTTTGCGAAATACCCGCCTACTGTGATTATGCTTGCAGGTTTGCAAGGCGCTGGTAAGACTACTCTTGCCGGAAAACTTGGCTACTGGCTTAAAGATTCCGGCCACACTCCTTTGCTTGTGGCTGCGGATTTGCAACGTCCTAACGCTGTTACGCAGCTGCAGGTTGTTGGCGAACGCGCGGGAGTTCCTGTTTTTGCGCCTGAAAAGGGCGTACAAAATGGCGGAAATGCAATTTCTTTGCCATGGTTTACTAAAGGCGATCCTGTTAAAGTTGCTCGCGATTCTATTGATTATGCGCGCGAAAAAATGTACGACACTGTGATTATTGATACTGCAGGTCGTTTGGGTGTTGACGAAGAACTTATGAAGCAGGCGCGCAATATTCGCGATGCTGTAAATCCTCAGGAAGTTCTGTTTGTTATTGACGCGATGATTGGTCAGGACGCTGTTCGCACAGCTCAGGCTTTTAACGACGGCGTTAACTTTACTGGCGTTGTGCTTTCTAAGCTCGACGGCGATGCTCGAGGCGGTGCTGCACTTTCAGTAGCAAGCGTTACTGGAAAACCAATTTTGTTCGCTTCTACAGGCGAAGGTTTGAAGGATTTTGAGATTTTCCATCCGGACCGAATGGCTTCCAGAATCCTAGATATGGGCGATATTTTAACGCTTATTGAGCATGCTCAGAAGCAGTTCGACGAGGAAGAATCGCGCAAGGCTGCCGAAAAGATTGCTGAAGGAAGCTTTGGTTTAGACGACTTTTTGGAGCAGCTTCAGCAGGTTCGTAAGCTTGGTTCAATGAAGAAGCTTTTGGGAATGATGCCAGGAATGGCCGCTCACCGCCATGAGCTTGAGCAGTTTGACGATAAAGAAATCGACCGCACTGAGGCAATTATTCGCTCTATGACTCCGGCTGAGCGAAGGGACACGAAGATTATTGACGGATCTCGCCGCGCACGTATTGCTGCCGGTGCAGGCGTGAGTGTTTCTAAGGTTAACGCGCTTTTGCAACGCTTTGAACAGGCCGCCAAGATGATGAAGCGTATGAGTGGCGGCGCTGGAATGCCTGGAATGGGCGGCATTCCTGGATTTGGCGGACCTGGCGGAAAGTCGAAGCGCAAGGATAAAAAGTCGAAGAAGAAGGGCGGAAAGTCTGGAAATCCAATGCGCCGCGAAGCCGAGGAGCGCGCGCTACGTGAGCGACTTTCTGGAGAATCTTCCGGAAGCGAAAGTAACGACGTTGCTGGCTCCGCTTTTGCAAAACCACAGCAGCCAAATCTGCAGAATCTTCCTGAAGGCTTACAAGAGCTTATGAATTCTGAAAATTCAAATCAAGATAATCAACTTCCACCTAACTTTGGCGGCGGGTTAGCAGGCTTATTCGGAAAATGAGTTTCGTATTAGCGGTTCTGTGGGTTATATTTTCGGCGCTTCTTTTGTGGCAGCTACTTCGATGGCTGCCTGCTGGCGCGGATAAATATAACCCACTTCCGTATATTATTGCGCTTCTGCCGATTGCAACTTATGTTGTTGGAGCGCTGTTTTTTGTTAGCTTAGGCGCGAGTTTGTGGAATTATTTTTATGCGCCTAAATTAGCGCAATCGTATAATTTCGCTCAAGCTTATGCATATTTATGCATTGCTTATGCGGCACTATTTTTGATTTCGCTTAAGTCGTACGCGCCGTACTGGTTTGGAAGATTGCGTAGGCTAAGAAAAGATCAGCTACAAACGCCAGAGAATTTACCGGCAAATGTTCCACAAACCAGCCAAAACAGCTACAAACGCCGGAAAAATCAGCCTCAAGAAATCCGCGTAATGACGCTTAATTGCAGATACGGAAAAGCGAGTGCTGCTCAAATAATTGAAACCGCAAAAAAATACAACGTAAATACGTTACTTTTACAAGAATTAAGCGAATCCTTAGTAAAAAATCTTGAAGAACTAGGTATTTACGAAATTTTTCCGACTTCTTGCGTAGGTTCCAAAAGCGAGCACAATAACGGCGGATTCAACGCGATTTTTACACAATATTCCGCAATTTCTACTTGCAACAATGCTGTCAAAATTGAGGCAGCAAGCGTACCGAGCGTTACTACTCGATTAGATTTTGCTGCGTCTACAAACGTTTTCGTAAAGTTCGCTTCAGCGCATCCAAAGTCGCCTATGCGCGGGTGCAAAGCTTGGAGCGAAGGAATTCGCGCGCTTGCGAGTCTTATAGAAAATGCAGAAACTTACGAAACTGCCGAAAATCCTAAATCTTCCGAATTATCGACTCTTACAATTCTTACAGGAGATTTGAATTCCACAATCGACCACCCGAGCTTTAGAACGCTTATAAAAGCCGGATTCTCAGATTCTGCAATTTCGCTTGGAAAACGACTTAGAACCTGGCCTACCTGGCTTAAATGGCCGAATCTTACTCTTGATCACGTTCTATTTTGCTCAAAAAACTTACGCGCCAAAGCTGTGCAGCAAAAAAACGCCGTAATAGACGGCACTGATCACCTTGCATACATCGCATCAATCGCCCTATATACGCTGGAATAAAAACGTCCAAGCGCGCAGGCATAATGGATAAGTTATTCGCGTGAATCGGCGCCCTCTTCCCGACCACGTGAGGAACATGTGGAAGCTCGCAAGGAGTGCCCCACACCCGAACGAAATTCCACGACTCTAGTTATAAGGAGAGCCATTTTGGCAACCAAGATTCGTCTTAAGCGACTCGGCAAGAAGTTCTATGCCTTCTACCGCGTAGTCATTTCTGATTCGCGCAACAAGCGCAACGGCAAGTCCATTGAAGAGATCGGCGTTTACGATCCGAACAAGCAGCCATCTATGATTCAGATTGATTCTGAGCGCGCACAGTACTGGCTTGGCGTTGGCGCACAGCCAACCGAACCAGTGTTGAAGCTTTTGAAGATTACCGGCGACTGGCAGAAGTTCAAGGGTCTTGACGGTGCTGAAGGTACTTTGAAGACTTCCGAAGCTGGCCCAGATGCACAGGCTCGCGTTGAGGCTGTTGAAGCTGAAGCTCAGAAGTTGAAGGCTGCTAAGTCTGAAGCCGCTGCTAAGGCTCAGGCTGCAGCAGAAGCTGCTGCAAACGAAGCTGAAGAAGCTCCAGCTGAAGCACCAGCAGAGGCCGCTGAAGCTGCCGAAGCCGAGGAAAAGGCTGAGTAATCATGCTGGCTCAAGCTGTGGAACATCTCATTAAAAACATCGTGGATTTTCCAGATGATGTGTCGGTGCGTTCTCACGAAAACGCTCGCGGCGAACTGCTGCGCGTACGCGTGAATCCTGAAGACATTGGCCGTGTAATCGGCCGAAACGGTCGTACTGCTAATGCTATTCGCATTGTTGTGCAAGCCTTAAGCAATCACAATGTGCGCGTAGACATTATGGACGTACGTAAGTGAGATGAACGTGGCCTTAGACCAACAATCTTTTGACAACCCTCAGCAAAGTCGTAATGACCTGCTGAGGGTTTGTCGTATCGGAAAAGCCCAAGGTTTAAAAGGCGAAGTGACTGTACAAGTCTTTACCGACGAACCTTACGAGCGTTTCGAACCTGGAAACGTGTTATGCACTGCCGACGGCACGCGCGAGTTTGTTATTGAGAACGCAAGGACGTTCAAAAATCGTTGGATTTTACTATTCGAAGAATCACAAAATCGCAACGACGCTGAAGCTCTTAATGGCATTGAATTGTATGTGCCTGCGGAAGATGCGCAAGAGCTTGCCGCCGAAAATGCTTGGTATATTAAGGATTTAGTTGGGTTACAAGCGCGACTTTGCGAGGAAAATCAGCTTGGTTTGCCATCTAGAACTATTGGAAAAGTTGTGGATGTGCTCGACGGCGCACAATCTCTGTTAAAAATCCGCTTAAATAATCCGATTGACGACGATAATAAGACTGCGCTTGTGCCATTTGTTGAAGCGCTTGTGCCGGAGGTTAATGTTAATGAAGGGTATTTAACTATTGATCCTCCAGGCGGCTTAATTCCAGGACTTTCGTAACTTTCGTAGTTTCGTAGTTTCGTAGCTTCCGTAGCTTCCGTAGCTTTCGTAGCTTTCGTAGTTTTGTAGTTTGTATAATTCTCCTAGTTTTTGTAGTTTTCATAGTAGAGTAAATTATGATGGACATCGATATTGTTTCCGTATTCCCAGAGTATTTTCAAATGCTCGATTTGAGTTTGCTCGGCAAGGCTCAAAATAACGGCTTGCTTAAGATTCACGCACACAATTTGCGAAAGTGGACTCACGATGTACATCAGTCAGTTGACGATACTCCTGTTGGCGGCGGCGCTGGTATGGTTATGAAGCCTGAAGTTTGGGCTGAATGCTTAGACGAGCTACTTAACTTGCCAAAATCTGAAGTAAAAAATACTTGCGATACTTGCGATACTTGCGATACTGTCGATACTGTCGATACTGTCGATACTGGCAAAGAGGCACAAATCGCTCCGAATAAAATAGACACAATTAAACCAATTCTTATTTTCCCAAACCCTTCTGCCCCACTATTTACGCAAAAAGATGCAACGGAACTAAGTCACGCAAATCATTTGGTATTTGGATGCGGCAGATACGAAGGCTACGACGCTAGAATTCCAGAATATTACCGCGCGCAAGGCGTTGACGTGCGCGAATATTCGATTGGCGATTACGTGCTTAACGGCGGCGAAGTGGCAGTAAGCGTTATGCTTGAGACGATTACGCGCCTAATTCCAGGGTTTATGGGAAATCCTGAGTCGATTGTTGAAGAGTCATATACTGGTGCGGACGCGCTTTTGGAACACCATCAATACACGCGTCCAACTACTTGGCGCGGTATAAGCGTTCCGGAAGTACTAACTTCCGGAAACCATGCGAAGGTAGACAGATTCCGCCGCGATGAGGCACTTTCTAGAACTAGCGAGATTCGACCGGATTTAATTAAGCAACTTGACTGCCACAAACTAGATAAAGCGGATCGAAAAACACTCATGGCTCTCGGATGGGAAGTTTCAGGTGAACATCCACGCAAAAACGATGGAAAATAAGATTAGTCGCGAGAAGGCTGAATAAACAAAACAGAAGTTTCGCCGTAATTGCGCGTATCAAACAGCTCCCAACCTTCAGGAATCGCCGGCAAAACGCTACGCGCGCTACGCTCAAGCACAATCAACGTATCCGCCGCAACGCTAGCAACACCGCTCGCAATCATCGAAGCCAATAAACTTTCACAATCCGCAGTTTCGTAAGCATATGGCGGATCAATAAACACCAACTCAAACGCTTCCCCACTATAATCCGCAACGAACTGCTCCGCGCGCTTGCGAACCACACGCATCGAAAGCGCACTATCCCAAGACTTTGAACTCTGCAGTACTTTCAACGTACGAAGTATAAGAGCCGCTGCTTGCGAATTTGCTTCAACAGACACAAGCTCATGCGCGCCACGAGATAGCGCCTCAACTCCTAACGCACCTGTGCCGGCGAATAAATCAAGAACGCGAGCATCTTCCATAACATTCCACGAATCGAGGCGCGAAAAAATTGCCTCCTTCGTACGATCCGTGGTCGGCCTCGTACATGATTGTGCCGAAGTGAGCGGCAGAGATTTGAAACGTCCGGCAATAATATGCATACTTACAGCTTAGCTGCAGCCTCAAACTGAAACATTTGCCGGAAAATCCCCCGGCAAATGTTCCAAAACAACGCCAATCCAGCTACAAACGCCGGAAAAATACACGGCAAATGTTACATAACCCAGCCAATCCAACAACAAACGCCGGAGAAAATTCCCCGGCGTTTGCAGTCAAAAACAACCCTACTTACTTATTTACTTCTTCAGGATTAGGAATCAAGAAGGAGCAAACAAACGCAAGTGCAAGCAACACAATGCCCGCAACCATCGAAGCCATGTATCCGCCTGTTGCACCATTAGTTCCTGCAACATTCGTCATCACAGCGTAGAGAATTGCAAAGCTCAAGCCAGCACCCAAGTTAAACGCTCCAGCATTCATGCCTGGCAAATAACCCGGATTATCTTTTGGAGAAAGCACAATACCAAGTCCGTTAAGCATAATGTTGGCAATGCCGGCGTAGCTTACGCCCATAGCGAGCGAAAGCTCCACAAGCGCCCACACAGAAGGCACTCCAGCAACGTAAATGCCAAAAAGCACGCCAACCATGCTCAGCAAAATACCAATGCGAAGCACCAAACGGTAACCAAACTTTGCGGCTAAAATACCGGCAATAGGTCCGAACAGGAATCCAATAATTGCGTAAGGCGTAAGCGTTGCAAAGCTCACAACATCAGCTCCCAAATGTGCACCAGCCTTCGCATCCTGCGCAAGCTGTGGCACAACGCCGTTCATCAAAGCGAACACGCCAGTCATAGTCAAAAGTGTGCAAGAAAGAAGACCCCACGTACGACGCTGCTTCATGTAGTGGGTAGAAACAAGCGGAGCTGCACTATTGCCCTCAATCTTCCAGAACACGACGAAGAACACAACAGCCACAACCACAAGTCCTGCAATCATAGTCAAGTTTGCGGAAGCAAGCTTATCAATCTCATTAATTGCAAGGTAAGCAGCCAAGAACGCAATGCCAAGAGTTATAACGCCCAGCCAATCCATTCGCGGCGTTTCTTCAGCGTGAGATTCATCCGCAGCAAGAATAACCATAACAACTGCAACAACAGCAATACCGGCCATAGTCCAGAAGACGGAACGGAATCCATAATTGCCAGCAAGCCATCCGCCAAGAAGGGCATCAACGCCTGCAATACCGCCGTTTACGGAAGTTAAAATTGCCATCAATTTTGCGTAACGCTTTTCTTCCGTCACGCGAACGCGCAGCATAATCAAGCACATTGGAACCACAGGACCAGACGCACCCTGCAAAATACGGCCAATCATCAAAATATTCACGTCTGGAGCGAGCGCCGACACAACGCAACCTAAAATCGTAGAAATTAAAATGCCAATAAGCACCTTTTTACGACCAACTAAATCAGCCAATCGCGGCAAAAACAGCGAGAACAAAGCTGCTGCGGTAAAGAATACCGTTTGAGTTAAGCCGATTTGCGTATCAGTTGTGTGAAGCTCTTTCGTCATCGTTGCCAATGCAGGAGACAGCATCGAAGCGTTAAGCTGGAATGCAAAAATTGCCACAAGAAGCGCAGTCATTAGCGCTACAATTGAGCGGCCGCCTTTATCTAATATTGAAGGCGCTGGAGATGAAACCTCAGTCATAATAACCTCGTATCAAATTATTCTAAATAGTATCCGAAAAATATCCGCAATAATTCTAGTACAATTAGCCAATGCGCTTAAGCGCGTCGACAATTAAATCCCAGAATTTATCAAAATCAAGCTTCGTAGCAACCTGCGTATGGCACTGCGCAGCCGAAGGCTCCGGCCCACGCAAATCTGCAACTGTCATACCAAGCGTCAAATCACCCTTAATTTCAACGTCAAGTGGGCAGCGACGAGTTTGAACAACACTGTGATCAATCAAATACGCAATCGTGCAAGGATCGTGCACAGGCGGATCAATAAAGTCCTGATTATTCTGGTATGCCTTGCGGAAGAAGTCCATCAAACCGCTTGCAAAAGCCGCAAGAGGCGTTCCAACTGCGTCAATCTTTGCTTGAGCTTCCGGCGTACAAAGAGCCTGATGCGTTAAATCAAGGCCAACCATTGTAATAGGCCATGCCTCGTTAAACACAACGTGCGCCGCTTCCGGATCCGTCTTAATATTAAACTCCGCAACTGCGCTCCAATTTCCAACGTGGTATCCGCCGCCCATAAGCACGACTTCCTTAACGCGGCTCACAATTCGCGGCTCCATACGCACAGCCATAGCGATATTCGTAAGCGGGCCTGTTGGAACAAGCGTAATTGTGCCAGGCTCGTGGCTCATAATCGTGTCAATAATCCAATTTACAGCGTGACCTTCGTCCAGCGGGCGCGTTGGCTCCGGAAGAGTTACGCCATCCAAGCCTGTTTCGCCGTGGACTGCAGCTGCAACTTCCAGCGGACGAATCATAGGGCGATCGCAGCCTGCGTGCACAGGAATATTAGTAGCATGCGCCATTTCCAGCGTTGCGCGCGCATTATACGTGACTTTTTCGAGACTTTGGTTGCCGCCAACAGTTGTTACGCCAATCAAATCGATATTCGGATTGCCAAGTGCTAACAAAATAGCCATGGCATCATCATGACCAGGATCGCAATCCAGGATTATGGAAGTCATTATTACTCCTTTGTAAACTGATTCATTTTTCAAGTGCGACACTATAAGTCACATAACATTTGTTTATACGTGTAAACAAATGACCAAAAACAAGTATAGCAGGACAACGCTTTATTGCAATAAAATTTCTGCACAATATAAAAGCGACATAAACTACTCAACGCTGCGCTGTTTAAGTCGAAATCTGGCTGGAAACCGACATAAACTACTCACGCGCGTGCTGTTTATGCCGTATTTTCCTGCGTAAGCGACATAAACTACTCACGACTGAGTAGTTTCGGTCGGAATATCATAAGAAATCTGAAGCAAAAGGCATGAAAAAAGGGTTTCTAGCGATTTGCTAGAAACCCTAATTGCGGATGAGGCGAGATTCGAACTCGCGGTAGGTTTCCCTACAACGGTTTTCAAGACCGTCTCCTTAGACCGCTCGGACACCCATCCAATCTGCGAAGAAACGCAATAAACAATTAACACGCTTCAACGCACAAGGGTTAAGCATATCATTACGCGTGGAACGCGACTCTCACGCTTCCCACTTCGTAGGCTCAATGACTTCCTTACCGCCCATATAAGCCTGCATTGCCTTTGGAATATCAATCGAACCGTCTTCATGCTGATGATTTTCCAAAATAGCCACAAGCCAGCGAGTAGTAGCCAAAGTGCCGTTCAAAGTGCTTACTGGTCGAGTTCCGCCATCTTCCATGCGTTCGCGCACATTCAAGCGACGAGCCTGATACTCCGTGCAGTTAGAAGTAGAAGTAAGCTCGCGGTAGCGGCCTTGCGTTGGCACCCAAGCTTCGCAATCAAACTTGCGAGCAGCAGAAGAACCAAGATCGCCTGCAGCAGTGTCAATAATGCGGTAAGGAACTTCCACCTTCGCCAGCATTTCCTGCTCCATACCTAGCAACTTCTGATGCTCGGCGCGAGAATCTTCCTGCTTGCAGTAAACGAACATCTCAACCTTGTCGAACTGATGCACGCGAATAATTCCGGAAGTATCCTTACCAGCAGCACCAGCCTCACGGCGGTAGCAGCTAGACCAACCGCAATATCGCAAAGCACCGTTGCTTAAGTCAAGAATCTCATCCTCATGCATACCAGCCAAAGCAACTTCGGAAGTACCAACCAAATACTGATCATCCGGCTCACGCAAACGGTAAATCTCATCCGCGTGAGAATTCAAGAAGCCCGTACCACGCATAACTTCCGGACGCACAAGAGTTGGCGTAATCGCAAGCGTAAAACCGTGCTCTTCTGCTTGGTCTACAGCCATAGTAAGCATTGCGATTTGCAAGCGAGCCACAGCGCCACGCAAGAAGTAGAAGCGAGAGCCTGCAACCTTTACACCGCGACGCATATCAATTCCAGCAACGCCGGTTCCAAGAGTTAAATGATCCTTTGGCTCGAAACCTTCAGCCGCAAAATCGCGAGGAGTACCAACCTTCTTAACAACCACGTAGTCGTCTTCTCCGCCTTCTGGAGCCTCATCTTCAACGATGTTAGAAAGCTTCCACATTGCGGTTGTGTAGTCGGCAGTAGCTTTTTCGGATTCAACCTTATACTCAGCCACCTTTTGAGCCAATTCCTTAGTTTCTGCAATAAGCGCGGCCTTTTCTTCCGCAGGAGCAGAAGCAACCTTCTTACCAATCGCCTTCTGCTCAGCGCGAGCAGCTTCAAAAGCCTTAAGAGCATCACGGCGCAAATCGTCATTGCGCAACACTTCATCGACGAGTTCAACGGACTCACCACGCTTGCGCTGCGATTCCTTAACTACGTCTGCATGTTCACGAATAAATTGAATATCAAGCATGCACTCTAGCCTAGTGCCGCAAGGCGACAGATAAATATACAGGCAAGTATGCAGATAAATATACAGATAAGTATGCAATAAATACATGGGGTATACTTATATAAACAGACTAAAGATAGGAGAAAAAATGGCAGTTATTCACGCAAGCCAGGAAGATTTTATGTCTATTATTAAGTCTAACGAAATCGTTTTCGTTGACTTTTGGGCAACATGGTGCGGTCCGTGCCGTTCATTTGGTCCAATTTTTGAATCTGTAAGCAATAATCATCCAGATATTGCTTTTGTTAAAATCGACATTGACGAAAATCAGCAAATAGCAGAAGAAGCAGAAATCCATTCTATTCCAACTATTCAGGTCATAAAAAATGGTGGATTGGTTTGGAATCACCAAGGTGCTATAACTGCTAACGAATTAGAGTTGGTAGTTTCAAAAGCAAAAGAACTTGTAACGGACGACGATTCAGAAGACTGAAATTAATAAACGTTGAAATAGCGCCCTTCTCTTTACGTGCTACTAGAATATTAATAACTTTGGTTATTTGCCAACTTGGTTATTCGCAGTCAAGCTCTCGATTGTGCTATTTATTTTGATTGCGTTTACTCAACAAAGGGAGATTTATGGCCACCAGTCACCGCAAGCATACCGTTACGCTTAGTTCGCTCAGTTTACGTCAGTGGGCTAAGTTTGGTGCGATTATTGTGAGCTCCGTATCTTTGGTGGCACTCGGCTTTACTTCCCGCGGCTTTTACACTTCATCTAAAGAGCACGCAGCACCTGTCACTTCGTATTCTGCAACTGATTCCACGCAAGTTTCTCGTGGCGCTGCTCGAGATGTTTTCACTAAAAGCGCAACTTCATATATAAACGTTGTTATAAACGGACATCATCGCACGATTTTAGGCACTAATTTTACCGACGTAAAATCAGTTTTAGACGCTGGTGATATTACTCTTGAGCCGCACGATGTTGTAACGCCTTCACTTAACACAAAAGTTGACGAATCAACCGTTATTACGATTAATCGCGCCGGAGCAAAGCTCGAAACTTCCGACGATCCAATTGCTTTTAACGTTGTGAAAAAAGAAACAGCAGCTCTTCCTAAAGGTACTGAAAAAGTGCAAAGCCAGGGCGCTGACGGTGTTATGGAAACCGCAAAAATAGTTACTCGCACAAAAGGTAAAGTTGTTTCTTCCAACATTTTTGCTTCCTACGTAAAGAAAGCTCCAAAAGACAAGGTTATTCTTGTTGGAACTGGTGGAACTTCGGCAAATCTTGGATTAGCTGCTTCTATTGGAACTACAGTTCCGGCTGGCGAAATGCAACAATGGGCTCACGACTGGCTTATTTCCAACGGTTATAGTGAAGCAGACTTTACAGCTACAGTATTCATTATTTCTCATGAATCAGGCTGGAGAGTAAATGCTATGAATCCTTCTGGAGCTTACGGCTTACCTCAAGCTTTGCCGGGTGGAAAGATGGCTTCTGCGGGCGCTGACTGGGCCACGAATTATCAGACTCAGCTCCGCTGGTTCTGGAATTACTGCAACGGCCGCTACGGTTCTATTCAGGGCGCTTATCAACACTGGCTCTCCTACCGCAGCTACTGATTTAAGTAATTTTGATTTTTGAACATAAGTTGCACTAAAACAAGTCGGTTTCGCAAGTCGGTTTCGCAAGTCGGTTTTTTACTTTGACTGCGTAAGCTTACTACGTACGCTTGTTTAGCGCGTTGACTGTGCACCTTGGTTTTACACGTTTTTTAGCTTTTAGAACAGAAAAGGATTTTATTGTGGCAATAGCAAATTGGCTATCTTTTGAAAGCCGTAATCTCAGCCATGCTTTGGCAGGAGAAGAAGCATACCGCAATAATCGTCTTACTAAACCCGCACTAATTTCCCTTGCAATTCTTACGTTTATTACCTTCATAGGTAATTTTGCGCAACTGCAACTTACGGCAGCTCTTCCAACAATTGTGCAAGAATTTGGCATAAGCGTTACAACAGGCCAGTGGCTAACCTCTATTTTCCAGCTGATTATGGCAATTATGGTGCCGCTTACAGCGTTCTTAACTCGCCGATTTTCGACGCGTCAAATTGTTATTACTTCCATGCTTCTTTTTACAATCGGCTCGGTTCTTGCGTGGCTAAGTAACGATTTTATGATGGCACTTATTGGCCGCACTCTCGAAGCGATTGGCACAGGCGTAATGTGGCCTGTTTTGCAAATAACCGTCTTCTCCGTATTCCCTGTTACGCGCCGCGGTATGGCTATGGGCAGCGTTGGCATGGCAATGAGCATTGCTCCAGCAATCGGCCCTACTATTGGTGGTTTGCAAACTGATATTAACGGATGGCGATCAATCTTCTGCTCTCTTACGATTATCGGCATAATTTCCGTGATTTTATCGGTTCTTTTCCTGCATAATTTTGGAGAACACGATCCTAACGCTCACGCCGACTTCTTCTCGGTTGGCCTTTCAATTATTGGTTTTGGCGGACTTATGTTCGGCTTCACTAATATTGAAGGATGTGGAATTGCGAATCCGCTTTCTTGGGCTCCTATGGTCGTTGGCGCTTTTGGAATTGCGTGGTTTGTTATAAGACAGTTGCGAGCGCAGAAGAGTGGGCGTATACCTCTTCTAGGTCTTGGCGTGCTTAAGAATCGTTACTTTATGATTGGCACAATTTGCGCATGCTTAACTTTCTTCGCTTTTAGCTCGATTATGGTGCTTATTCCGCTTTATATTCAGTCCGACCGCGGTTTTTCTGCAACGATGAGCGGCCTGATTCTACTTCCAGGCGCTTTTGGAATGGCTATTTCGCAATATTTTGGCGGACGCATGCTGGATCGTTTCGGAGTTAGACCAGTTGCAATGGCAGGCTCTATTATTCTGCTTTTTGGCACTGTAATGATGAGTCTTATTGACATGAATACGTGGATTTGGTGGATTTCTATTTGGCAATTCACTCGCCAAATTGGTATGGGGTTCTTGCTTATGCCAATAACAACCTGGTCGCTTAATTGCTTGCATCCAGAAGAGCTTGGCGATGGTTCTGCAGTAACTAATACTATGCGTCAGCTTTGGGGTGCGATTGGCGCTCCTGTGCTAGTGGTTACTATGACGGTTCTAACAACGTGGCATCATACTATTACTGGCACCGGTCACGCAGCAGATGTTGCTGCCAGCATTTTTGGCGTGCAGTGGACGCTACGTATTAGCGCGATTATTACCGCTGTTATGGCACTACTGGTCATTTTTGGCGTTAAAGGTGAAGGAACAGGATCAGCGCATAATCTTGCGCGCAGGGCAATTAATCGAATGCGCGTTCTGCATATTCCTCACGCAACAGAGCATCACGATGTTATGCACGATCACACGCATCATCAATACTAAATAGCTCGCAAGCGACATAAACTACTCACGACTGAGCAGTTTTGGCCGAATTTTGCCGAAAAAGCGGCATAAACTACTCACCACTGCGCTGTTTAGGTCGACTTTCGTTTTAGACACGTAATTTACTGCACAAATCCAAGATGATGCTGAGTAGCACCAGAGTCTTCGTCGTCAAACTCCCCCGCATCTGCAGCATCAACCAACGCCATAGCAGCATCCGCAAGATCCGGACGCATAGCATCCAACCAGTGAATGCGCGCATCTCGCCCAAACCAACCCATCTGCTTGCGCGCAAGTCGACGAGTCTTCTGCGCAATATCCTCAAAAGCATCGTCCTCGCTCCACACACCATCCAAATAATCCATAATCTGCTGGTATCCGAGCGCACGAGCTGCAGTAACACCCAATCTCCCTCGAATTGTGCGCACTTCGTCCACAAAACCCTGCTCGCGCATCAACTGCGTACGCAAATTCACACGCTTATCCAAATCCTCACGACGCAAATCCAAACCAATTTGCAGGCAATCAACCACATACTTGTACTTTGGAAGCGTTGCAGAATAAGGCTTTCCGGTAAGCTCAATCACTTCAAGCGCGCGAATTGTGCGGCGAGGATTGCGCGCATCCATATTAGCTGCAGCAATGGGATCCTTTTGCTTCAACTCATCAAACAGCGCACCCGCACCCTCTTTTCGCTCGCGCTCCTCCAAAGCCGCACGAATAGTCGCATCCGTACCCGGAAAAGTAATATCATCCACGGCAGCGCGCGCATATAATCCGGAACCGCCAACTAAAATCGGCCGCACTCCGCGCGACTGCAACTCACGAATGCACTTTCTCGCAAGATCTTGAAAACGCGCTACGGTCATAGTCTCCTCTGGATCGATAATATCCAGCAAATGATGCGGCACTTCCGCCTGTTCCTGAGCACTCGCCTTCGCTGTACCAATATCCATATGCCGGTACATTTGATACGCATCTGCATTGATGATTTCCGCGCGCACGCCGCGTTCAGCTAGTTTTTTTGCCAGCGCAATACCAAGACCTGTTTTGCCGGAAGCTGTAGGGCCTACGATTGAGATCACTTTCGGCACGTGATTCTGCTTATTTTCCGCCACGTCACGCTCCTTCAACACGTCACGCTTTCAATGAATATTCATCTAAATATTATAGTTTATATTACAATTTGTTTGCTGTGGCGCGAGTTTATTTTCGATATTCTTGGGTCTCGTCTATGAGTTTTGTAACTGATTTAGTTTTTCGGTTTTGACGAGGCTAGAAAATTTGTGTTTGCGTGCGTCCCGTCCTTCGTCGCCTTAACTGTTAAAGCATTCTATTGTGTTCGCCTATCATTTAACAATGTTGCTTCCTCAGTCCTCTTTTAGCACTGAACACAATTTTTCCAGCCTCTCAACACATTAAACCGCAACACAAAACTCATAAACTCGTTAAGTTTGTTACGCAAAGTGCGTGGTTTACTAAGTGCAACTAAAGTCGCGCAATTAAGCTGCGGGTGGGTGCGACTATCTATTTTTATAGTTTGTTTAGTGCGAAAAATCTCAAATCTCACCACACGAATATCCACACAACTGAATAACACACAATTAAGATGTAATCCCGTGGCTGCTGAAACTATTCTTACGCCCTGCTATTTGGTGCTTCTTCAGCGCGAGGAGCGCCGTTAATATCGCGGTGAATGCCCTGCATCTGCGCCTCAATATTTTGCAAACTGCGTGCGCAATCAAGCAAAGTCTGCGAGTGCTCGGCCAACTTTGCGTCCGGCAAACCGGACTTATATCGCAAAGCATGCTCCAAACTAGCCCAATAATCCATTGCAATTGTGCGGAACTGCACCTCAACCGGCGTATAATGCGCGCCCGACGACAAGAATACAGGCACGGCGTAAATCACGTGCAAACTGCGGTATCCGTTCTGCTTAGGATTTTTAATATAATCCTTGACTCGCAGCACCTGAATATCTGTTTGTTTAGAAAGGTACTGAGCTACGGAGTACACGTCGTCGCAATAATTGCAGATTACGCGAATGCCAGCAACGTCGAAAAGATTGTCGCGTATAGAGCGCGTAGAAATTTCCAGATTACGGCGCTGCAGCTTTTCAAAAATAGAGTGGACCGATTTAAGTCTGCGCTCCATGTGGTGAATTGGGTCATGAGAGAAGCGCACCTGGAATTCGCTGTCGAGAATCTCAAGCTTTGTGCTTATTTCGTACATTGCGCCTTCGTAAACTTGCATCATGTTTACGAATTCGTCGATTTGATCTTCCGGCAGCATTGGGGAGTTGGATTTGCCGCAGTTTGGGCAATTATGCGAAGCGTGCTCGTGTTCGTGTTGCTCGTGCGTATTTGTATTGGTATCTATATAGGTATTGTTTTCTACGCCCTGCTCACTAATTGCTTCGTTGCTGTGAAGGCGGGCGTACAATTCTGCTGCGTTTACGCGATTATGACGATCAAGTATCACGTCTTTCTATAATACTCGAGAAACTGCTAAACTGTAGGTTAATCTATAGTCTATTTGTGCAAACGTACTAAATTACGTTACAATTTTTAGCATTTTTTAAGATGCGTCAGCTAAAATACTATGAGAACGTTGTCTTGACAGCGTTTTATTTCATAGCTGTTAAGGAGAAATAATGACAAACTTTACGCAAGATTATTACGGAACAGGCGCTCCTGAAGTAATCGACACTAATGCTACTTACGCTTTTGAAAAAGCAAAAAGAATTTCTGTAGGTCGCACTTACGGCGAAATGACGATTGGTCTTGCTGTGACTGCACTGGTTGCAATGTTTACGCAAAGCAGTAATTTATTCACGCAATTTATGATCGCAACTCACGGCTGGGGCTGGATTTTGCTAATCGGCGCTCAAATTATCATATCTATTTTTATGGGCACTCGCATCATGAAAATGAGCACTACTACAGCGCGAGTTATGTTTTACGCTTATTCGGCGCTGACTGGTTTTACACTCAGCACGATTTTTATGGTGTTTAGCTTAGGTTCGATTGCGCTCGTATTTGCATTAACAGCAGGATTCTTCCTTTGCTTGACTATGCTCGCGCTGACTACGAAGATGAATCTACTTAAAGCTGGACCAATTCTTATGGTTGCGCTTATTGCGTTAGTTATTACGCAAGTTATTTTGATGTTCGTCGCTCCTGGTGCAGGCGTATTGCGAATTGTTGCAGCTATTGGAGTTCTTATTTTTGCTGGTCTTACTGCTTATGATGCGCAATCAACTCGCGCGCTTCTTGAACAGTACGCAAATCAGCCGGAAATGGTTAAGAAACTGTCGATTTTCTGCGCTTTCCAGCTTTATTTGGACTTCATTAACATGTTCATCTATTTGCTGCAGCTGCTTGGAGATAATAGAGACTAGTAGTTCTGATTTTCTAAACACAAAAACCCTGCTGATTCGTTCGGCAGGGTTTTTATTATGCGCAGTATGCGCTAGCGATATAGGCGCTCGCTTACGAAACTCGCGTTTTTTCGTTACTGACGCAGTCGGCACTCTGCGCGGGTAACAGATAGACTCGCTTTTTCGTTACTGACGCAGTTGACATACTGCGCGAGTAACGCGCTCGCTACTGAGCTCAAGTTGAAAGCACACTGTGCTTTCAACTTGAGCAAGCTCGGCGCTCCGAATTGCCTTCGCGCTGCACGAATGTCTCATGACTGTTACTCCCTCAGTTCGTTGACTGCGTTAGTAACAGTATTTGAGCTGCGGCTTATACCACATAATATTCATCAGCTTAGCTTTACCCACTTTGGGCATATAACCCCAGCATTGTGCGCGCGAATACAACAAAAGACCCCACGAGTTTCCTCGCGGGGTCTTTGTTAAGCCTTAGCTAATACTTTCAGTTAAGAAAATACTAGGCAAGAATCTTGGTCACACGACCGGAACCAACGGTACGGCCACCTTCACGAACTGCGAAGGTCAAGCCCTCTTCCATTGCGATGGCCTGGATCAACTCAACAGTGAATGTTGCGTGATCGCCTGGCTGAACCATCTCAACGCCGTCTGGCAAGGTGATAACGCCGGTGACGTCGGTGGTGCGGAAGTAGAACTGTGGGCGGTAGTTGGAGAAGAACGGCGAGTGACGGCCACCTTCGTCCTTAGTCAAGACGTAAACTTCGCCTTCGAACTTGGTGTGTGGGGTCACAGAACCTGGAGCAGCCACAACCTGGCCACGCTCAACGTCGGTACGGTTGATACCACGGAGAAGAAGACCAGTGTTATCGCCAGCTTCGGCCTCATCCATCTGCTTGTGGAAGGTCTCGATGGAGGTAACGGTGGTGGTCTGGGTTGGACGCAAGCCAACAATCTCCACTGGGGTGTTGATTGGGAGCTTACCACGCTCAACACGACCGGTAACCACGGTACCACGACCGGAGATGGTGAACACATCTTCGATTGGCATCAAGAATGGCTTGTCAAGATCGTGAGTTGGGGTTGGAATGTACTCGTCAACAGCCTTCATGAGTTCCTTGACGGTCTCTACCCACTTGTCGTGATCTGGAGCGTCATCGTGCAAAGCACCGTATGCAGAGGTGCGGATGACTGGGCAGTCGCGATCGAAGCCGTTTTCTTCGAGGAGATCACGAACCTCTTCTTCAACGAGGTCAATAAGCTCTGGGTCATCAACCATATCGCACTTGTTCAAAGCAACGAGGATCTTCGGGACACCGACCTGCTTAGCGAGCAAAACGTGCTCACGGGTCTGAGCCATAGGACCATCGGTAGCAGCAACCACGAGGATTGCGCCATCCATCTGAGCAGCACCGGTGATCATGTTCTTAACGTAATCAGCGTGGCCTGGAGCGTCCACGTGAGCGTAGTGACGCTCAGCGGTCTGGTACTCGATGTGTGCGATGTTGATGGTAATACCGCGTTCCTTCTCTTCTGGAGCGGCATCAATCTGATCGAAGTCATACTGAGGGTTCAAATCAGGATATTCGCTGTGCAGCACCTTGGAGATAGCCGCGGTCAGAGTAGTCTTGCCGTGATCAACGTGACCAATGGTACCAATGTTGACATGCGGCTTAGTACGCTCGTACTTTTCCTTTGCCATGTGTTTGTCCTCCTGGACGTCTCGTAGTTTGCTTCACACGAATGTGTAAAGTCTTTCGCTACATATTTACTGGGTTTCTGGGTTAGGTGCCACTTCGGTGCCAGAACCCAGTCAACGTAGAAATTCTAGCGTTGACCGGGGACAGAAAACACCGAAGTAGCGTGCGCTTTATTCGCCGCGCTGAGCCTTAATAATCTCGTCCGAAACAGCCTTCGGGACCTCTGCGTAAGAGTCCATCTGCATGGTGAACATTGCGCGGCCCTGAGTCTTGGAACGAAGATCGCCGATGTAGCCGAACATTTCGCTCAGCGGCACCTTTGCGTCAATAACCTTAACGCCGGTTGCATCAGTCATAGACTGGATGTTACCGCGGCGAGAGTTCAAATCGCCCATGACATCGCCCATGTACTCTTCTGGAGTACGGACTTCGACTGCCATAATTGGTTCGAGAATTACCGGATTAGCCTTTGGTGCAGCTTCCTTGAAGCACATGGAACCTGCAATCTTGAAGGCCATTTCCGAAGAATCGACATCGTGAGTCTGACCGTCGGTGACGGTTGCTTTTACGCCCACAACTGGGAAGCCAGCCAACACGCCGGATTCCATAGCTTCCTGCACACCTGCGTCGATGGAAGGAATGAATTCCTTGGTGATATGGCCGCCGGTAACTTCGTTGACGAACTGATAAGTTTCGCCAGATTCTGTGTCGAGAGGCTCGAAGTTCATCAAAACCTTTGCGAACTGACCAGAACCACCGGTCTGCTTCTTGTGAGTGTATTCCTGGTTCATAACAGCCTTGCGAATAGTTTCGCGGTAAGCAACCTGTGGCTTACCAACATTCGCTTCGACCTTGAACTCGCGGCGCATACGATCAACGATAATGTCAAGCTGAAGCTCACCCATACCGGAAATCAAAGTCTGACCAGATTCCTCATCGGTCTTAACCTGGAAGGTAGGATCCTCGTCAGAAAGCTTAGCCAAAGCCAAGCTCATCTTTTCCTGATCAGCCTTCGTCTTTGGTTCCACAGCCACCTCGATAACAGGATCTGGGAAGGTCATGGATTCCAAGGAAATTGGGTTCTTCTCGTCGCACAAGGTATCACCAGTGCTGACGTTCTTCAAACCAACGAAGGTGTAGATGTTACCAGCTTCTGCGGAATCTACAGGATTTTCCTTATCAGCATGCATCTGGAAGATCTTGCCAACGCGTTCCTTCTTGGACTTGGTGGAATCGTACACGGAATCGCCTGGCTTAACTTCGCCAGAGTAAACGCGCACGAACACGAGCTTGCCGTAGAACGGATGGGTGGAAATCTTGAATACCAAAGCTGCAAATGGATCGGTGTTCACTGGCTTGCGGTCAATTTCAACGGACTCGTCGCCTGGCTTGAAGCCCTTAATGGATGGAACATCCTCTGGGCTTGGAAGGAAGTCAACAACAGCATCCAGCATTGGCTGAACGCCCTTATCCTTGAATGCAGAACCGCAGGTTACAGGGAAGGCTTTGCGTTCGATTGTAAGCTTACGAATACCAGCGCGCATTTCTTCTTCAGTAAGTTCGCCAGTTTCGAGATACTTCTCAACCAATTCGTCGTCAGCTTCAGCAACCTGATCCATGAGTTCAGCACGATACTCTTCTGCACGATCCTGCAAATCTGCAGGAATGTCAACGGTGTCGTAGTGAGCACCCATATCGTCCTTAACGTCATTCCAGACGTAAGCCTTCATACGAATCAAGTCAACAACGCCAGTGAAGTCGTTTTCAGCACCGATTGGAAGCTGAATAACGAGTGGAGTTGCGCCGAGCTTCTCCTTGATGGTCTTGACGGAGTAGTAGAAGTCTGCGCCAAGCTTATCCATCTTGTTGATGAAGCAAATACGTGGAACGCTGTACTTATCTGCCTGACGCCACACGGTTTCAGACTGAGGCTCCACGCCTTCCTTACCATCGAAGACTGCAACAGCACCGTCGAGAACACGAAGGGAACGTTCCACCTCAGCGGTGAAGTCAACGTGGCCTGGGGTATCGATGATGTTGATCTGATAGCGGTCATCAACGTCGTGAGTCTGACGCTTCCAGAAGCAGGTGGTTGCAGCAGACTGAATAGTAATACCGCGTTCCTGCTCCTGAGCCATGAAGTCCATGGTAGAAGCACCATCATGAGTTTCACCGATCTTGTAATTCTTACCAGTGTAGTAAAGAATACGTTCGGTTGTAGTAGTCTTACCAGCATCGATGTGCGCCATGATGCCGATGTTACGAACCATATTCAGGTCGTTAAGCACATCTTGTGCCATATTCTTATCCTTAGCTCTTTAAGATACCGATTATCTTGTGGATTACCAGCGATAGTGAGCAAAAGCCTTGTTTGCTTCTGCCATCTTGTGGGTATCCTCGCGGCGCTTCACGGAAGCACCCAAGCCATTGGAGGCATCGAGAATTTCGTTGGCCAAACGCTCAGCCATTGTCTTCTCACGACGAACGCGAGAGAAGTCAGTAAGCCAGCGAAGGGACAATGTGTTTGCACGAGCAGGCTTAACTTCGACTGGAACCTGGTAGGTTGCGCCACCAACGCGGCGGGAACGAACCTCGAGGCTTGGACGAATATTATCGAGAGCGCGCTTCAAAACAGAAACTGGCTCCTGCTCGGTCTTAGCCTTCACCTGCTCAAGAGCGGTGTAGACGATGTTTTCTGCGATGGACTTCTTACCATCGAGAAGGATTTTGTTAATCAACTGAGCCACGACGGTCGAGCCGTAGATTGGATCAGGAAGCAACTGATGCTTTTTTGCAGGTCCTTTACGTGACATGTTTTACTTCGCCTTCTTTGCTCCATACAGGGAACGACCCTGCTTGCGGTCCTTGACACCCTGGGTATCGAGCGCGCCACGCACGATGTGGTAACGCACACCTGGGAGATCCTTCACACGGCCACCGCGCACAAGCACAATGGAGTGCTCCTGCAAGTTATGGCCTTCGCCTGGAATATAGGCGGTTACTTCAATACCCGAGCTGAGGCGCACACGAGCAACCTTACGAAGCGCGGAATTTGGCTTCTTAGGAGTGGTGGTGTACACACGGGTGCACACGCCACGACGCAACGGGCTACCTTTCAAGGCCAAAGTCTTTGACTTCTTAGGCTTGGCCTGACGTCCCTTACGGACGAGTTGTTCAATCGTAGGCAACTTAAGTTCTCCGATTCATTGATATGTTCTGTTTGGTGAAACCGCCACACTGCAGCACACCTTAAACCTGAATCGGTTAAAAGAGTAAAAGCCACAGTCCACCGGCCCGATGGCCCTTGCGCCTCCAGCCACGCATTACTGCGCACTATCTTTGGCACTTGGGATATCCCAACCTACACGCCTATCACATAAGGCATGCCGTTGGCACACACGAATTACTATTATACACAAAACCTTGACAATGCTACTAATTAAATCTCAAAAGCAGAATCAAACCAGAATCAAACCAGAATCAAAGCAAAATCTACTTAAGAATTGGTCGTACAGGAGCCGAAACATCAAGCCTATGTTTATCTCCTATTTTGCTTGGATCGTCAATAATTTTAGCAACAATAGCCTTTTTTAATTCAATTTGCGAAGAATTTCCCCAAACAATAGTTCGCTTTACGTCACCAAGTTCCGTTTCAACAGAATCCTGCGTTTTTGCACTAACTTTTGTAACTCTGGCGCGCATTGATTCCGGCAGCGAGCTTACGATTTTTACAGCTTCAAGAACGGCTCTATTGTTTAGACTTCGTTGAATATCCCCTACTTCGATTACTGGAATACCTTTAATAGATGCCTGCGCTACGGCATTTAAAACTCTACCCTTTGCATCCACAGCTGTAAGCTTACTGCTTTCGCGAGTTTTAAGCATTGCTGCAGGACGCTGAGCTCGCACTGTAATTTGTAAACTATGTGGGAAATTTTTAGTGACTTTGGCTTCGGTTACGCCAGGAATATCTTTAAGCTGACCAATTACTTCTTGCGAAGATACCAAAAATAGCGATTTGTCTACTTGAGTAGATGCTATTGATTCTATTTTCTGCTCACTCACCCATTCGTTAGAACCAGAAATAGTAATATCGTTTAGTTGAAGACGAAATGCCGGTGAGAAAAACAGAAGCCATAAAAGCGCAGCAAGAACTGCAATAACAGCCATCACAGTTAAAACACGTTTAAGCGTGAACTTCAAATAAGCGGACTTACGTTCTTTTAAACGCTCTTTGAAATTGATAATTCTAGGACGAGTCATCATTCCAAAAGATCCAGAAGTTTGACTTAACGTTTTCTTTATAAAGTCAAGACCTGGCAAGCGCCTAGCATCAACAAATTTGCCCTGATGCTTTTCTTCGCGATTAGGATTCGTATCTGCTAAATTAAGGCTTTTAACAGTGCGAGGATGCGGCTTATTTTTAGAAGAATCATTTGATTTACTAACAATCACGCGACCCATACCGCTCCTTTCTTCGCAAAGTTTAAGTCTCCTAAAGACTAGCAGATATTTCTTACTACTTCGTAAATTATTTTTACAACGCTTCTAGCATAACAGACGTCATATCAGTAATACTTCCAGCACCAACAGTAAGAAGAACATCTCCGTTTTTTGCGCGCGCAGCCAGTTTCAACGCAGCCTCACGCATATTTTCCACAGCTTCAATTTGTACATTAAGATTCTGTGATTTTGCAGCCTCAACAATAGTTTCTGCGTGAATATTAGGAAAATCTTCCTGCTTTTCGCGAGCTGGAAAAATGCCAGTAACAATCACATCGTCAGCCAAAGCCAAAGCATTAGCAAACTCACTGGCAAAAGCACGAGTCCTAGAGAACAAATGCGGCTGGAACAGAACACGCAATTTCGCTGAAGTATAGCGTCTTCTAGCAGCACGAAGTAAAGCTTCAATTTCCGTTGGATGATGCGCATAATCGTCAACAACAGTAACACCGTTAACGCATCCTCGAATATCGAATCTCCTAGAAGCTCCCCTAAAACTTTGAGCACCACGAGCCGCATCTTCCGGCTTCATTCCAAGCAATACTGCAGCAATAATAGCAGCCGAAGCGTTACGTGCATTGTGCAATCCTGGAATTAACAAACTAACTTCTAAGCTTACTGAATCCTCTATTTTTCCAGCATTTCCGGCAATATTCCCAGCAATATTCCCAGGCAAAACAAGCGTAAATACTTCCCGCCCACTTACAGCCTGCTCGCTTTCATGCTTAATACCAGCAAACTGCGCCAAATTTTGCACGCGAGCGCTAGTTAAAACCCACGAATCGTAAGCACCGTAAGCAATTGTTGCGCGCAAAGTTTCATCCGACATTTTTTCAAGAACTTTTCTAGCACCTTCGTCATCAGCACAAATTATTACGTGATTAATAGCGTGACTTACGTGCTCAACAAAAGCTTCACGGTAACGTTCGCTAGAACCGTAATGATCTAAGTGATCCGCTTCAGCATTTGTTACGATTGCAATACTCGGGCGATATTTTTCAAAGCTTCCGTCTGATTCGTCAGCTTCAGCAACCATAACGCTTCCCTTACCTGCATGACCGCCATCAATAACAGTACCATCTGCAGACTGTATTGATCCGCCAATCGCGTAGCTTGGGTCTGAAAGTTCTCCAGTTCCTGCAACGCTTAGTATGTGAGAAAGAAGCGAGCTTGTGGTTGTTTTACCGTGAGCTCCTGCAACAGTAACACCAGTTTTTGAGGCAAGAAGTAGCGCAAGAATATCGCTTCTATGCACGAGTTTTACACCATTGGCGTAAGCTGCAACAATTTCTGGATTATTCGGCTTAATTGCGCTTGAATACACGAGAACATCTGCACTCTCAACATGAAAAGCGTCTTGCCCAATTTCTACCGAAATACCTAATTCTTCCAGGCGCTTTGTGTGATCGTTTTCTTCGCGATCGCATCCGCTAACACTTACGCCTTCTTCGTGAAGCATTTCCGCAAGAACACTCATTCCTGCTCCACCAATGCCAATAAAATGCACTCTTCCAAGAGTGGATGCGTTTTTAGAATCTTCAAATGCAGCTTTTATGGGATTTAGGGTGATTTTAGAGCATAGCAAATCCTCATTTTCGTGAGCTAAATCCGCATTATTATTAACATTCGACATTATTTTCTGCTTCCTTTTGCGATTTCAAGAATACGCTTTGCCATAACGTCTGCCGCGTTACGAATACCATAATTCCATGATTCTTTTCGCATATTTTGCAAACGCTTACTATCCTCTAATAAAGCTATTCCTTCAAGATTTAACCATTGAGCGCTAAAATCTGAGTCGTTTACCATAACCGCACCGCCAGCTTTTACAACCGGCTCAGCATTAAAACGCTGCTCGCCGTTACCAATAGGAAGCGGCACATAAACTGCAGGCAATCCTAAAGCGGAAATTTCGGCAACAGTTCCAGCTCCAGCCCTGCAAATAACCAAGTCTGCACAAGCAAAAGCCCAGTCAATACGCTCTAAATATTCCGCAATATGATAATCACCTAATCCAGCATGATTTGGATTAATATCGTTTATTTGCGATTCACCTACTTGCTTTGCAACTATGCTTCGCACTTCTTCCGCTTTTGCGCGACCAGTTAAATGTATGACTTGCGCATGCTGCAAAATTTCTTTAGAAGCTTGAGCCACAGCCAGATTGATGCTTTTTGCTCCTAAAGAGCCTCCAGTTACCAAAATAATTGGTCGCTTTGGATCTAATCCAAGCTTGCAAGCTCCTTCGACTGCAGCCGATCCTCTATCTTCTTCTAGTTTTTTGCACAATGTAGAGATAGCAGGGCGAAGCGGCAATCCTACTCTTTTTGCTTCAACACCGTTTTTTGCGCACAAACCAGTGGTATTGTACACAGTTCCTATTTCTTCAGCCCATTTAGCACCTAGTTTATTTGCCATTCCGGCTTTAGCATTCTGCTCGTGAATCACAATAGGAATATGCTTAGAATGAGCTTTAAAATAGACTGGAGCAGAAGCGTAGCCGCCGAATCCAACTACAATATCTGCCTTTCGTTTTAATAAAATATTTTGAACTTTGCACGTTTCTTTAATCCAACGCAAAGGGAATTTTAGTGCGTCAAGATTTGGTTTTCTAGGAAAAGGCACTTTTTCTATAGTGTCAAGTTCGTATCCTGCTTCTGGAACAAGATCTTTTTCCAATCCAACAGCTGTACCAATTACGCTAATATGAGCGTTTGGTTCCATACGTTTTAATGCGTCCGCAACAGAAAGTAGTGGATTAACATGTCCTGCAGTTCCCCCGCCTGCAAGCACAATATGCACTTCTTTCTGATTAGCATTAGTTTGATTCATTATTTCCCCGATTCTTCAATTGTGCTACTATTTTTCCATTTTAAGCTGTGGGTTTGCTCGCATAAGACCATCAGCGACTCCTACTGCGACCAAACACATAACAAGCGAAGATCCGCCTGCAGACACAAACGGCATAGGAACTCCCATAACCGGCAATAGTTGCACTACTACAAGAATATTAACTAAGCCTTGACCTACAATCCACGTTGCTATGCACATTAAAGTTATTGAAATAAACTTAGATTTTGCTTGAAGCGCGGAAGAAAGCATGCACCAGCCGATTATTATGTACAAAATAACTACTGCAGCCGCAACCAAAAATCCCATTTCTTCGCCAATAATTGCAAAAATAAAATCGTTATGAGCGTAAGGTAAATAATTCCATTTTTCGCGCGAGTTACCAATACCAACGCCTAAGAGTCCTCCGGAAGCCATTGCGTATTGTGCGTGAATTGCTTGGAAGCACACGCCTTTAGCTGCTTTAGCGTCGCAACCGTGCAATGTTGCGAGAATTCTTCGCATACGATTTTGACTTGTTAAAACCAAAAGAGCAACCATTATGCAAGCAATAAATATGCTTCCAACAAGCCATTTAGTTGGAAAACCACCTAAATAGAAAGCTATAAGAGCAATAAGAATAATAATTAAAGCAGTACCAAGATCCTTACCGGCAATAACTAGCAGCAAGGATACTCCTAATCCTGACGCAGCAGGAATATAGGCTCGCATTTGAACACGCTTATACGCTTCTTTTGCGGCAAGAAGTGCAATTGGAAGCCAAATACACAAAGATAGTTTTGTGATTTCTGCAGGCTGCAAAGTAATAGGACCAAAAGCAATCCAGCCCGCGTTACCATTAACCTCTCGACGCAAACCCGGAACAAAAGTCAAAAACTGCGCTACAGCCGCAACAGCATAAATAATCGCAACATATTTTCTGTAGTAAGAAACAGGCACGCGAGAAGCAAAAATATAGCCAATCATGCCCAAAATGCAGTAAAGAGTTTGGTTTATACCCTGCCCCCAAGGTGCAACTCCGTAAGTAATCATTGTTACTGAGGAGCTAGAAAACACCATAAATAAGCCAAAAATCGATAAAATAATTACCGATATTCTCATTCCGTATAAGCACCACAGAGGATTTGTTAAACTTTTCCATCCAAGATAATGCTTAAGCACTAAATTTTGCTCCTGCTCTTCACCACTTTTTTTGTGCACTAATGAGCGCAACCACTTAATTGGTTTATTGTTGTTTAATACCATGATTGTGTACCCATCGTTGAGATTCTTCAGCAAAGCGATTTCCACGATCAGCGTACGAAACGAATTGATCCATAGAAGCACATGCAGGAGCAAGAAGTACAACATCACCAGGCTTAGCGTAACGCCCAGCAGCTTCTACAGTTTTTTGCATAACAGCTTCGCCGAATGAAGAATCAGCATTTATAAGCGAATTATGCTCAATTCGCGCGCAAACCGCATCATCAATACCATTATACGATTCAGCACTAGAACCGTCTGGAGCAACAATAGTTACAGGAATATTTGGAGCAGAATTATGAAGAGCTTCAACAATCGGACGCTGGTCTACGCCAATAACAACAACAGCTTTAATCACATGAAGCTGATCAGCTACTAAACTTTCAAAACAACCGCCTTTTGCCAAGCCGCCAGCAATCCAAACTACTGAATTATTAGCAAAACTTGCTAAGGACGCGGCTGCAGCGTGAGCATTAGTTGCTTTAGAATCATCAACGAATCGAATAGAATGCGAAGGATTGCAATCTTGAGCCTGCAAAGTTGCAACAGTTTGAATTCGATGCCCGCCTGGAGCAAACTCACATAAAGCACGAACTGAAGAATCAACGTTTCCAGTTAAGCCAAGAGCTAAAGCCAATGCCGTAAGAGCGTCAGCCAACAAATGCGGGTAAACTGTGCCATCTGGCTCGCATAAATGACGCAAATCACGTAAAGCAACAATACGCTTTAATACTCCAGGATCTCCTCCAGCAACACCGCTGTTATCAACAATCCAACCATCTTTAACACCAAGCTCTCCCAAAGAAGGCTCACTTAAAGTAAATCCAATACGATTGCAGCCCGAAGCTACTTTTGCAGACTGAGCTAATGCTTTAACTCTTTCATCTTGAGCATTGTAAACTAAAGCTTTGCGAACATTATTAAAAACTTTTGACTTGTCGTGAGCATAAGCTTCCATGCCACCATGCCAATCTAAATGATCGGCAGCAATATTTGTAATAGCAGCACAATCAAGAGCTAAAGAATCAGTAAAATGCAACTGGAAAGAGCTTAATTCAACGCATAAAGCGTCGTGATTAGCTTCCAATGCTGCATGAGAAACAGATTTTCCAATATTTCCCACAGCTGGAGCATCTAATCCACAAGCGGTTAGCATTGCTGAAGTCATTTCTGTAGTGGAAGTTTTGCCATTAGTTCCTGTAATACCAATCCAATAAGCAGGTTTATTTGTGCTCTTAGAAGGAACGCGCAAACGCCATGCTAATTCAACTTCGCTCATTACTGGAATATTGTGGGATGCAGCTTCTTGCAAAAATGGTGTGCGAGGATTAAAAACAGGAGAAGTAACTACAGCGTCTATTTTAGACCAGTTAATTTCTTCAAAATTATGAATATCAGCTTCAGGCTTTTTTTCGTCTGCAGTTATAGGATTAGACCCAACAGCTCGCAAAACTTCAGCAGCTCCACGTCCAGAAACACCGAGGCCTGCAACAAGAACATTTTTGAACGTGAACATGCTACTGCACTCGCATGATGATAGTGAAACAGACGAATCAGAACTCTTAAGAGTACTCATATTGCAGCCTTCCAATTTTTATATTAAATAAGCAATCCAGAACGACCTGCCCAATCCGCGTAGAACATCATAAGCGCAGAAAGAACAAACATAAGCTCAATCATCCAAAAACGCACAACAACCTTCGTTTCCGTCCAACCGAGCAATTCAAAATGATGATGAATAGGAGCCATTTTGAAAACGCGTTTATGCGTTGCTTTAAAGAAGCCAACCTGAATAACATCACTTGCAGCTTCCATTACGAACAGTCCGCCCAAAATTACTGCCAAAAACTCTGTGTGCGTAGCAATAGAAATAGCAGCAAACAAGCCACCCAACGCAAGAGAGCCAGTGTCTCCCATAAATACTTGAGCAGGATTGGAATTAAACCACAAGAAACCGAAGCATGCAACAGCTGCACAAACGGAAATAATAGTTAAATCAAGAGGATCAGAAACAGCGTAAGAGAAGCCAAAATGACCGCCGCCGCGCACATGGTAGCTTTCCCAAAAAGCAATCAAAGCGTAACCTGCAAAAGCAATCATAGAAGAGCCAGAAGCTAAACCATCAAGACCATCGGTCAAATTTACAGCATTAGACCATGCAGCAACTAGGAAATTCACCCAAATAATAAACACAACAATTCCAACGCCCTTACCGAGTATTGAAAAATCAAAGAATGGTCGCTCAATAAAACTCATTCCAGGCTGAGCACTAGCAATACCAGATTGCGTTGGAAGAAGCAAAGCAAGAATAGCGTAAATACTTGCAAAAACAATCTGCCCAATGAATTTAGCATGCACAGAAAGACCAAGATTCTGCTTTTTTCTAACCTTAGCAAAATCGTCAATGAAGCCAAGCAAACCCATAGAAAGCATGGCAAAAAGCACTAAAACGGCAGACCAGGAAGGTGCCCTTCCAACAGCCATGTAACGGTAAAGTGCAGAAGCAGCCCAGCCTGCAACAACGGCAAGATTAATAACAACACCGCCCATAGTTGGGGTTCCGCGCTTTACTAAATGAGATTGCGGGCCATCCTGACGAATGTACTGCCCATAATGCAAGCGGTGCACCAAACGAATAAGCAGAGGCGTGCCTATAATCGTCACAACTAGCGACACAACAATTCCGATAATAAGCGCAATCACCGCTTAACCTCCGTTTTATATTCCGTTTGCACTACTTATTAATACTGGCCCAACGTTCAGCCAACACACTTAATCCTGACGCATGCGAACCTTTCAATAACACAACACTACTCGGATGGTCGGCCACAATCTTCCAAACAAGTTCATTAGCCTCATAAGAGCTATGCGCTAAATGCACTGCATCATTGGCTGAAAGCTTTTTATTTTCCCAAGAATTGCGAGCGCCGTCTACAATACACTGGGCTAAATTGTCTAAATCAGAATCCGTCTTTGAGCCAACAGCTATAACAGCATCAACATTTGACTTAGCAGCATATGAGCCAATATTTTCATGCAATTCGCACTCATTTTTGCCGAGTTCAAGCATTGAACCTAAAACAGCAATTCTAAAAACATTAGACTTCTTTGCATTGTCTTTACTTTCGTAAGCGCATAAGCCGTCAAGTCCAGCTTTCATAGAATCAGGGTTAGCGTTAAAAGAATCATCAATAAGCGTAAACTCTTTGCCATCATAAGAAACGGTACTAAGCTGCATGCGATGCGGACTAATATGTGAAACTTTGCCAAGAACATCCGCAATATTTTCTAAAGGCATACCAAAATAGCGAGCAACATTTGCTGCAGCAAGAGCGTTCATAACATTATGCTCGCCTTGTATAGCAAGATGAACTTGCGTTTTATTCGTTATTTTAGAAGAATCTTCAGAAGATTTTTCAGAAGATTTTTCGTATTCGCTAAGCGTAAAAGTTGGCTTCCCAAAAGAATCAAGTTCTACGCAACTCGCACAAAGTTGATACTCGCTTTTAGGAGCCGATTCAAGCAAACCATTTTTAAGATTTCTGCCAAAGTAACGAACATGATCTTTGTCTGCAAGATTACTCATTGCAAAAACCCTAAAATCGTCTGCGTTTAACACTGCAATACCATGCGGCACAAGCCCTTGCACAATCTCACTTTTTGCCTGAGCAATGCGCTCAACTGAACCAAACTCCCCTAAGTGAGCAACACCAACTTTAAGCACGACAGCAATATCTGGCGGAGCAATTTTTGTTAAATTCGCGATTTCACCAACATGGTTAGCACCCATTTCTGCTACTAAGAATCTAGTAGATGGGCCAACTTTTAAAGAGGTTAAAGGCAAGCCGATTTCGTTATTAAAAGATCCAACAGGAGCAACAGTTTCGCCCAAAGTGCTAAGCAATGACTTAAGCATATCTTTAGTTGTTGTTTTTCCAACAGAACCAGTAATCCCAACAATTGTAAACGGCTGCTGTAATTCGCGTCGACGCTGCAAATTATGTTTAGCAAGCAATCCTAAAGCTTCAACGGAATTTTTAACAACAATCTGAGTAATATAAACGTCTTTTACAAAATGCTCAACAATTGCTAATACGGCCCCAGATTTTTCAGCGTTTTCTACATAGTCGTGACCGTCAACATGTTCACCAGCGATTGCAACAAAAACGGATCCTTCACGAATTTCACGAGAATCAGTAAAAACGGATGTAGCAGTAATGTTTTCTTGCTTTGTATTAGAGGAATTATTTTGATTACTAACATGCACAGTGCCATTGACTGCAGAAGCAATTTCAAAAACACTCATAGGCATCATGCTATTTTGAGTCTTCGCTTCACTAATTGCCTCATGGTTTTGATCACAACTCATAAAATCCTCCTAAATGCTCCGCATGCTTAAAACACTCAAAGCCCAAATCCAAAGTCCAAAATCCAAGTCTAAAACATCCGCTCAAATTAGTTTGCACAACTAAAACGCATGCGCAAACTACCTATTTAACGCAATTCGTGAGAAACACGCAATGCGCTTTTAATAGTTCCACGACGCACTCCAGCAGCCAATACCATTGCAATTGCTAGTGAAAGATGACGCTTAATATTTTGTCCGCCAATTTCGTCTGCTAATTGCGCTAATTCGTCAGATTCAGTAGATCTTGTAACGCAATACGAGTGATCTCTGCTACTAAAACCGTAGCGTTGTCGCAAAGAATAAAAACTTATATTGTCAGTTGCAGTTGTAGTGGCATTGTTAGTTGACTTGGTATTTGACTTTGTAGTTGACTTAGAGTCGTCGTCTACTTGAGATTTCTCCGCGCCTAAAACGTCAATATTTACCGACTGCAACGCATTTTTCGACAAAGTCGCGCTATTAAGTGCAATAACTACTGCAGCAGCACCATCTTCTGCACAAACTGACAGAGTATGCTGAACATCAGCAATATTTAACGGATATTCCAACGAAAGTTCACGCTGCAAAGAAGACGAACCGGCGTCACTAATAACACCAACAGGATTACCAAGCATGTGTAGAAAGTCTGCCAGTCGCAAAACATTAGCATGAATTTCATCATCATCGTCACCTGCAACAGCAAAAGTTGCGATGCAAGAAGAAGGATCGAAATTAATATCGCAAGCAAGCTTTCCAAGAGCAACAGGATTAGCAGAAGATACAAGTAGCGGTATTCCTAAATCCACAGCTTCATTACGAAACTCCGGTGGAACTAGCGCAGCATACGCTCCAGCATCTCTAGCAGCCTCAAGTTGACGACGATCAACGTGGCCGAGCGGCACAAACAGGCAACCAGGATGCACTTGACGCACATCATGAGCAATAGAAGTAACAGTTACCTCAGATGCAAACGCTGGAACAACTTCAAAACCATAGTTTTTTGCAGCAAAACCTAAAGTAACTCTTACTCTTGAATATTCATCAACCACATTCATTGCACACCCTACTTAGTATTAAACAACATTGTAATGCGCTCATTACCAATTTACCGCAACAGGGTTCGTGCGTGCAGCAGAAGTTGGAACATCGTACTTTTGCATAAGGAATTCGCCGATTGTTTTGAACAATGGGCCTGCAGTCATACCACCGTAAACGCCTTGCGGATCTTTTAGCACAACGGTTACGATGAATCGAGGATTATCCGCCGGAATAGCACCAGACCAGTCGCTAATTGTGGAGCTAAGACGGCCATCAGGTCCCGCAACTTCTGCAGTACCACTCTTTGCAGCAACACGGTAACCATCAACACCTGCGAAACGGTGATAATGCTCACCTGAGTTTTCAAGAGCGTTCATCATTTGAGCTGCAACATTCTCATCAATAACTCGCGTTCCTTGAGCACGCCCAGCCTTAGTTACATGACCATCAGAATCAATAACAGACTTAATCAAAGTTTGACGCAGTTTCACGCCTTTATTCGCAATAGTTGCCATAGCATTAGTAAGCTGCAAAGCGTTCACAGCATAACCTTGGCCGAAGAGAACAGTATCTTTCTTACGACCATCCCAAGATTGCATGCTAGGAAGCAAGCCGCGGGATTCACCCTGCAAATTCAATCCGGTATACTGGCCAAGACCAAACTTATAAAGATATTCGTAGCGCTTATCTAACGGATACCTTTCGCCAGCCATAACCATACCAATGTTTGAAGATTCAGCAAGAATACCAGCCAAAGTCCAATGTTCAACACCATGATCAACAGCATCATGATATGTTTGACCATTCTTATTAATGCTGTTAGGAACCGCAAACTGATCGCTAAGCTTGTGAGCGCCGGTTTGCAACATACCAGCCATTGCAAAAGCCTTACCAATAGAACCTGGTTCAAAGGTTTGACTTACTGCACGAGACACGTTTACTTTGGATTGTGTGCTACCAGCTTTAATATCGTCAGTATCTTCCAAAGCAAGAATTTCGCCAGTTCGAACATCCTGAACTACTGCAACACCCCATGCTGCACGATATTGTTTCTTTCCGTCAAGAAGAACCTTCTTAACATACCAATCAACATCGCTATCAATCGTAAGCTTAATATCACTGCCGTTTACAGCAGGTTTAGATTCTGTTACAGTTCCTGGAATCTTCTCATTTCCAACATTATTACCTTGATAACGCTGGTAGCCGTCTACACCGTTTAAGGTGGAGTCATGAGTTAGCTCAAGTCCAGAAACACCAACTTCGCCCTTGCGATTCTTTAAGTCTTTACGATTAACTTCATCTGCATTTGAAACTGCGCCAATTACAGAACCAAGAATTGGACCGCTAGAATACACGCGCTCACTACTATTTTCTGCATAAATGCATCCGGAAAGATTAAGATTGTCAATAGCGCGCTTAACTGCAGGAGTTACGTTACGCTTCAACAAAACGTAACGACCAACGCCAGCTAATTTTCCGCCAAGCTCTACAGAACTCATGTGAAGAATCGGAGCTAGCAAACGAGCAACCGCCACAGCGCCCGTGCCCTCTACCGGTTTACCATTTAGCATATGGCAATTATTTTCAGTCTGCTTAGTGCATGGCGTAGGCTTAAAAGCCTGAGCGTTAAGAGGGTCTCCAATAATATTGAATCTCTCAACGCTTTGTGCAAGAACAGCACCATTGGAATCCAAAATTTTGCCACGACGAGCAAGAATTGGGCGCACTCTACTGCGTTCTGCTTGAGCTGCCTGTGCAGTAGAACGTGCGTTAATTAGCTGAATATAGCTAAGCTTTACAACGGCACAAATGCCTATGAAAGCGAAAACTATAGCAATAACAGCGCATTTACGAACAAAGTTTTGTTCTTTGGCGAAACGTTGTTTAAAAATGTGGCGCATCAATGTTTCTCCTGTTTTGTTTGTTGTGACTGTTGTTTTTGTTGCTGTTCTTTAGTTTTGTTTTTAGGTTTATTTTTAGGTTTATTTTTAGGCTTATTTTGCGAATTATTATTGTTTGGAACTTCTTTTTTGTTCTTGTGATTATGTTTTCGTTTAGCCGCGTAATCACTTAAATCAATCGCAATAGAACCTTGCTGCGGAATCATACCCATGCGTTGCGCTTTCGAAGGAAGCTCAGCATCCAAAGTATCGAGCTTTGCTTGCTTAGCTTCAACATCTTGATGCAAGCGTGAAATACGAGATTGCGTAGCAGTCTGCTCAAAAGAAAGCTCAGCCATTTGCGTACGAAGCATAAGCGAAGTAGACAAAGTCACAACCATGAAAATCACAATAATCATGAAATTTATGATTGGAACTTTGCGCGTATTACTCCAGTTCATAACTTTCTGCAAGCGATTAAAAACCACGGAAGTTTGACGCTTAGCAGCACCAAATACTGCTGTGGAAGAATTTCGCGAATAATCTTTACGAGTTGACGAATCCTTAACACGACCTGCAGGAGCGGAAGTAGAAGAGGTCGAACGCAATACGCGATTTTTAGTATTCAATACCATTTTATCTACCTCCTTTACGATGCTCTAAGCCATAAGCTTCATCTTGAAGCCTATTAAGCCAACGATTAGGAATAGGACGGCACAATTCAACAGCGCGCAAACGAACTGAAGAAGAGCGAGTATTATGCTCAATCTCCTCTTTAGATGCTTTCATTGCGCCTCTTGTAAGAGACTTAAAGAAAGGCTGAGCATCTTCAGGAATAACAGGCATATTTGCTGGAACGTCAACAGTTAAGCCTTTATTCATAAAGCGCTTAACAGTTGTGTCTTCCAAAGAATGGTAAGACTCAACTACAAGACGGCCATGTTCACGAAGATGCAAAGCAATCTTTGGAAGCGTACGCTGAAGCTTATCTAACTCACCATTTACTTCAATACGCAAAGCCTGGAACACGCGCTTAGCTGGATTTCCAGTAGCGCGATGAGCCTTAGGAATCACGTCGTCAACTAAACGAACAAGCTGTAAAGAAGTTAAAAGAGGATGGTCTTCGCGAATTTCAACAATTCGACGCGCAATAAGAGACGCAAAACGCTCTTCGCCGTACTCGCGGAAAATTTTAGTTAATGCGCGAGCATCATATGTTGCTAAAATCGTTGCCGCAGTAGTCGATTGCGTAGTATCCATGCGCATATCAAGAGCAGTGTCGTGAGAGTAGGAGAAGCCGCGATCTGCTTCGTCAATTTGCAGGCTAGAAAGACCCAAATCCATAAAAGCTGCGTCAATTGAGTCAATATTATGCGCGTTTAAGACTGAGTCAATTTCGTCAAAAGCTGCGTGAGCCGGAATAAAACGATTTTCCAAACCTTCGTTACGCATGCGTTCTGTAGCTAAAGACAGCGCCTCAGAATCTCGATCAATTCCAATAAGAGTTGCAAAAGGAGCTGCTTTAAGAAATGCTGTAGCGTGGCCGGCAAGACCTAGTGTGCAATCTACTACAATCGCATCTTTATGCTGCAAAGCTGGAGTTACTAAATCGACGCAATCTTTCAATAAAACCGGTGCGTGTATTGCTGTAATATCTTGCATCACATCACCGCCGGAAGTACATCGTCAGCAATATCGGCATAACCTTGCTCACGATCAGCAAGATAAGCTTCCCAAGCCGACTTATTCCAAATTTCAGCACGCGTACCAACACCAATAACAACGATTTCGTTGCCTAAACTGGCGTAATCCCTAAGCATTGGCGGCACAACAATACGACCTTGCTTATCTGGCTCTTCGTCAACAGCACCAGAAAGAAAGACACGCAAATAATCACGAGCAGACTTATTGCTCATAGAAGTGCGCTGAATTTGCGTGGTCATGCGCTGAAACTCAGCCATTGGAAGCACGTAAACGCAACGCTCTTGGCCACGAGCCATAACAAAACCCTTGCCAAGTTGAGTGCGGAATTTTGCAGGAAGAGCCACGCGACCCTTATCGTCGATTTTCGGCGTGTAAGTTCCAAGCAAAATAGGAGCTAATGGCGAAACCGCAGGATTTTGCACATACTGAACAGGCTGTTGAATTGGCTGAACTGGCTGTTGCATATTAGAGAACGGTGCAATTGGCATAGCTGCAGCTTGAGTAGCTGAATTATAAGCACCGGATGGAGTGGAGGTGAATGTCGGCGCTTGAATTTCTTGCTGAACAGCTGGCATAGAAGTTGAAGGCACTCCGTAAGGGACCTGAGCGTGCTGCGAATGCTGAGGTTGAACAGGCTGAACATATGACGTAAGAATCTGCGGAACTTCAGCTTGCAGTGGCATCTGCGTTTGCTGAGACGTATCAGATTCAGTGGAGAAACCAGCCTGTTTTACGGAATATTCAGAGGCAGAATTGGCTTTATTCCGCGGTTGCTTATTAGCAGCACGACGCGCCATACTCCACCTCCTAACTCAACGCACACTATGCCATTTGCACGTTAGTCACCATTTTACCCCATTTCTCCCCAAAAATCCCCACTTTTTTGCAAAATTTTTGATTTTTTTCAAAAAAGCACCACCAGAAATAAAAAAACGTTACTAACTGCAAAGCTACAGAATGTTTGAGTGGATTTCGATCATTCCTTTACAACGCTGTAAAGAAAATGTCGGTTTTGCAGATTTGGGAAACATTTGCCGGAAAATCCTCCGGCAAATGTTCCATAAATTGGCTGATGTGACTACAAACGCCAGAGAATTTACCGGCAAATGTTCCTGAAGCTTTGCAGTAACGCTTCTGCGAACGATGAGTATTTACTGCCTAGAGAACACTAGCGTCATTGCTGCTGCACAAGCCACGCCAGACGCACCTACCACACCAAAAAATAATAGTGGGTGAATTTACTAGTGCGAGATAGGAATTGCTTAGTCGAGCAATATAAAAGCGGAGCGATAGTAACAATCTTTTTGACGAATAACTATTTCCGCAAAAAAGTAAGTAAAAAACTAAACTTAACTATGCAACCGCTAAGTCCAAATAAGGTATAAGAGCGGAGCGCTGCGAGATAAGTAATTCCTATCTCACACAGCCACACAATAAACCGACAGTCAAACACCAGCCGAAACAGCTACAAGCGAGGCAAATACTTCTCCAGCTCAAAAGGCGTAACCTGTCGGCGATATTCTTCCCATTCCTGATGCTTATTGCGCAAGAAGTACTCAAAAGCATGCTCGCCTAATACGCTTGCCACAAAGTCCGAGCGCTCCATAATCTTTAGTGCCTCATCCAGGGATTCCGGCAATGGCTGAATTCCCATTGCCTGACGCTCAGCATCAGTAAGCTCCCACACGTCGTCACTTGTTGGATCGCACAAAATCATTTGCTTTTCTATACCATCCAAACCTGCAGCCAAAAGCACAGAGTAAGCAAGATACGGATTCGCCACAGGATCTAACGCGCGGAATTCCATTCGGCAAGAATTACCCTTACCAGGCTTGTACTGCGGCACGCGAAGAAGCGCGGAACGGTTGCTATGACCCCAGCACACGTAGCTAGGAGCTTCCGCCCCACCCCACAAGCGCTTATAAGAGTTCACATACTGATCAGTTACAGCGCAGATTTCCGAAGCGTGATGCAAAATGCCAGCCGCAAACTGACGCGCAATAAGAGACATATTAAACTCTTGACCAGCCTCATAGAAAGCGTTCGTATCTCCCTCAAACAAGCTCAAATGCGTGTGCATGCCAGATCCAGGCTGATCCGTTAGCGGCTTTGGCATAAAGCTTGCGTATATTCCGCGCTCAAGCGAAATTTCCTTAACTACAGTACGGAAAGTCATAATATTATCCGCGGTAGTAAGCGCATCAGCGTAACGCAAATCGATTTCGTTTTGACCAGGTCCGCCTTCGTGATGCGAGTATTCAACAGAAATACCCATCTGTTCCAGCATGCTTACAGCATTCCTACGAAAGTCCATTGCCGAACTTCTAGGAACGTGGTCAAAGTAGCCGCCTTCGTCAATCGGCACAGGAGCTTTAGACCAATCATCTTGAGCTTCGAACAAATAAAACTCAATTTCCGGATGCACGTAGAAAGTAAAGCCCTTTTCCTTCGCTTTTGCGAGCGCAGTTTTAAGCACGTGACGAGGGTCTCCCAGCGAAGGCTCGCCGTCGGGAGTTAAAACATCGCAGAACATGCGCGCTGTTCCTTCCGGACCTCCGTGCCATGGAAGAATTTGGAAGGTTGATGGATCCGGCTTCACAATCATGTCGTCTTCCAAAACGCGCGTCATGCCTTCTATTGCCGAGCCGTCAAATCCAATGCCTTCTTCAAACGCTGCCTCTAATTCTGCAGGGGCAATAGCAACGGATTTAAGCGTGCCAAGCACATCCGTAAACCAGAGTCGAATAAAACGCACGTCTCGCTCTTCAACAGTACGTAGAGCAAACTCTTGTTGTCTATCCATAAATCAGCCCCTTGGGTAGCATTTTACCGCGCTAATGTTGCACTTAGCGCCAATTTGCGCAGTAATATTTATAAGCTCTATAAAATCGATAAGCTCGTTATGTATATTGTAGTGTATTCTTGCAAAATATTCTGCATGAATCTAAGCTATGCGCAATGAATTTACGTAATCGTAATGAATTGCGAATCATATGCTCATATTTATTATCTAGTTTATTTTGCCGTATTTTTGGAATATTTTGTATGCTTCTAAGTCACTTAAGTCGTCACTGTTGAACATTTCTAATCCACGTTTTTCAAGACTATCGGCGTTTTCCATGCAAATAGCAAGATCTTCAACATCTCTTGACCAAACAGCTAGTGCCATTGGTGCAACGATTTCTTGAGGTTCTTTTACAGCCTGGTAGATTTTTGCAGTTATTTTATCCGCACGATTTGTAATAAGCATTACGTCCATACCGAAGAAGAATTCTACAAATTTTTTCACGTCTTCTTCTGGGCCGTTTCCTTCAAGATTTTTCAGTACTGCAACAGAACCCTGTTCTTCCGAAAAGCATCTGGCACTAACATTTGCCATTTTGCAGAAGGCTGCAAGTAATTTCGCCGGCTCAACGTATGCGATTATCATTGCAACTTTTGCTTTGTTGCCAAGCAAACCTTGTAAATCTTCTTCAAAATTTGCTTCTTCGATTCCGCGCATTGCTTCTTCAATAGAATTATTTTCTTGATTATTGCTATTGGAATCTTCTAATAAATCTTCGTTATTTGTGTTGCTTAGATTTTCTTTTTCTTGGAATTCTTTTTCAAAGCCTGCAAGCGCGTTATCTAATTCAGCATCTGTAAAAGAAGCGCGTACTGAATTGTCATCGTTACGCTCATCGTCATTTTTACGTTCATCACCATTGTTTGACATATTCGTTGTTTCCTCCCCTTTCAATGTAACTTCTTAAAGCATATCTAGTTTTATATTTTACCAAATTAATACTGCATATTTTTTACGCGCTCGGCAGGCAATTGGATCCAAATACGATTTTCATTTCCGCAAACAGCGAAGTGTCACGCTTAACGCGGAAACGGTCGCCAAAAGTAAGAACTTGCGCACGTCCAGAATCGTCAAGTAAAGCCAAACGCACTTGGCAGCACCCAGGGTGACGGCTCAAAATATTGCTCAATTCTTCCACATGACCTTTATCTAAAGCTTTGCGCGGAACCACAATAGTTATTGGTCTTTCGTCAACTGATTCCAACGTTGGCACTTCAAATTCGGTTGCGCGCATAGACACAGTTTCATCACGCACTTCAACTTGTCCGCGAATACGCACAACCTGGTCAATTGCAAGCTCCTGAGCTGAAGCTTCGTAAACTTTGCCAAAGAACATGCATTGTATTGAGCTTTCCATGTCTTCAACTGTGACTATTGCCCAAGCGTTACCTTTTCGAGATACTCGCCTATCTACGCTTGTAACAAGACCAGCGATAGTTACTTGTTGTCCGTCGCTCATAGTTCTTGCGCGGTCAATTAGTTGAGCGATTGACATTTCTCGTAAATCTGCCAAAACTGCGGATAATCCGCTTAGTGGATGATCAGAAACGTACAATCCTAACATTTCTCGCTCAAAATTAAGCTTCGTTTTTTTATCCCACTCTTCAACATCCGGCACAGTGATTTGCATATCCCCCAAACCAGTATCGTAAGATGAGTCAGAAGACGAGTCAATGTCTGCAAATAAATCAAACTGACCTTCTGCCTGCTTGCGTTTAAGCGCAATCACAGAGTCTATTGCAGGATTGCAAATTTGCAGCAACGCACGACGGTTTGGATCAATCGAATCAAAAGCACCAGCTTTAATAAGAGATTCCACTAGGCGACGATTAAGTGCGCTAATTGGCACTCGCTTTACAAAGTCCATAAAGTTTACGAATCTACTTCGTCCAGCTTCACGCTCAGAAATAATATCGTTTACAGCTTTGTCTCCAACGTTACGAATAGCTCCCAAGCCAAAGCGCACAACATCTCCAACTGCAGAATATTCAAGAACGGACTCGTTAACATCCGGTTGCAAAACTTGAATACCCATGCGGCGCGCTTCACCCAAATAAAGCGCTGTTTTATCTTTATTAGTACGCTCGTTTTGCAGCAAAGCAGCCATAAATTCAACAGGATAATGCGTTTTTAAGTATGCCGTCCAGTAAGAAATTAATCCGTAAGCTGCAGAATGAGCTTTGTTAAACGCGTATCCAGAGAACGGAACCAAAACATCCCACACAGCTTGTGCAGCTTCTTCAGAATATCCGTGCGCTTTCATACCCTCAAAGAACGGAACCTGCTCTTTTGCCAGCACTTCCGGCTTCTTCTTACCCATTGCTCGACGCAAAACGTCTGCCTTACCAAGACTGTATCCCGCCAAAATACGCGCAGCAGACTGCACCTGCTCCTGGTAAACAATAAGACCGTAAGTTTCGTCCAAAACTTCCTTAAGAGGCTTTTCAACTTCCGGATGGATTGGAATAATATCTTGCAAACCGTTCTTGCGCTTAGCGTAATTCGTATGCGAATCCATATCCATAGGACCAGGTCTGTAAAGTGCAATCAAAGCCGAAATATCGTTGAAATTATCCGGTTTTAGTGTGCGCAGAAGCGCTCGCATTCCGTCGGAATCAAGCTGGAAAACACCTAAAGTGTCTCCCCTAGAAAGCAGCTGGTATGTTGGCTTATCGTCTAAAGGAATTTTCGTATAATCGATCGGCTCTTTTCCATTATTTTTGATATTTCGCAAAGTATCGCGAATAACTGTCAAATTGGAAAGACCCAAAAAGTCCATTTTTACAAGACCGAGCGTTTCGCAAGTGTGATACTCAAATGTTGTTGTAATCGTTCCGTCAGTGCGCTCAAGAAGCGGCGAAGTGTTTGTGATTGGCTCCGAGCCCATGATTGTTGCACAAGCATGCACACCAGTTTGACGAATCAAACCTTCAATACCTTTTGCTTCTTCCGTAATACGATGCGTATCTGGATCCGTATCGTACATTTCGCGAAACTCGCGCGCTTCAGCGTAACGCTTGCTTTTTTCGTCGAAAATATCGTGCAAGCTCATATCTTTGCCGTTTTTAGCAGGCGGAAGAACTTTCGTAATTTTTTCGCCTACCGAAAACTCGTATCCCATAATACGTGCGGAATCTTTAAGAGCCTGCTTAGTTTTAATCGTTCCGTAAATAACGCACTGAGCAACTTTATCTCTACCGTATTTTTCGCCCACGTATTCAAGAACTTTCGCCCTACCATCCGGATCAAAATCAACGTCAATATCTGGCAAGGATACGCGCTCCGGATTTAAGAAGCGTTCAAAAATAAGGCCATGCTTCATAGGATCAAGCTCAGTAATGCCCATTGCGTACGCAACCATAGCGCCTGCAGCAGAACCACGACCAGGACCAACCATTACTCCATGCGCTTTAGCCCAGTTAATATAGTCTGCAACAACCAAAAAGTAGCCGCAGAACTGCATTTGGCAAATCACACCACACTCGTAGTCAGCCTGCTTTAACACTTCCATTGGAATGTTGTTGTTGTAACGACGCTCCAAACCTTCCTCAACTTTTTTAAGGAATAGCGAAGTCTCATCCCAACCTTCTGGGCAGTCAAATTGCGGCATAAAAGCGCCATCTTCACCGTCGTCGAACATAACATTGCATCGTCGAGCAATTTCAAGCGTGTTATCGCAAGCTTCTGGAAACTCTTTAAAAAGTTCGCGCATTTGTTCAGCGGACTTCAAATAGTATCCGGAACCGTCAAACTTAAAACGGTCAGGATCATCAAGCCTAGAGCCTGAATTAATGCAAAGCATAGCATCTTGAGCTTCGCGATCTTCCTCGTGAACGTAATGCAAATCGTTAGTAGCAAGAAGAGGAGCGTTAAGCTTTTTTGCAATCTCAAGCAAGTCTTTTGTTACGCGCGTTTCGATTGAAAGCCCGTGATTCATGAGTTCAATAAAGAAATTGTCGCGACCAAAAATATCTTGAAACTCTCCGGCTGCGCGCAAAGCCTCATTGAACTGGCCTAATCGAAGACGCGTTTGAATAATTCCAGAAGGGCATCCCGAAGACGCAATTACGCCTTTTGAGTAGGTTGAAAGCACATCTTTATCCATACGTGGGTAACGCATTACACGGCCTTCAAGATTTGCAACAGACGAAGCTTTAAGAAGATTTGTTAAACCGGCATCGTTTTCCGCCCACAAAGTCATGTGTGTAATTAAGCCGCCGCCCGAAACATCGTCTGCACGCTGATCTTCCGTGCCCCAATGCACGCGGCTTTTATCTTGTCTTGCGGTTTCAGGAGTAACATACGCTTCAATACCAATAATCGGCTTAATTCCGACTTTTACAGCGGTGCTCCACATTTCGTACGCGCCGTGCATGTTTCCGTGATCTGTAATAGCCACAGCCGGCATGCCCAATTCTTTCGCACGATTTACCAAATCGGGAATTTTTGACGCACCATCAAGAAGCGAATAGTGCGTGTGATTGTGTAAATGTACGAAGTTGGTTTCCGGCTGAGTCATAAATGATATTCTATAAGCGAAAGCTGACCGAAAAATGCAAAAACGCTACTTTGATAATTCTCGCATGGCTTCTAAAGCGTGTTGCAAATCAGAAGGATAATTCGACTCTACTCTAATAACTTTGCCCGTTCTAGGATGCGTAAAAATAAGCTCCATAGAGTGAAGCCACTGCCTTGTTAAACCAAGCTTTTTAGCCAAAACTGGATTCGCCCCATACATTGAATCCCCTACCAAAGGATGACCAATAGACGTAAAATGCACGCGGATCTGATGAGTGCGCCCAGTTTCCAAGTTAACACTTGCTAAAGTTGCTTGACCGAAGCGTTCAAGAACATCCCAATGCGTAACAGCAGGTTTTCCATTTGGCGTGATTGTGAAACGAAAATCAGATACTTTTGCGCGACCAATAGGAGCTTCAATTGTTGCTTTATTTTGCGTTAAGTCGCCTTGAACAAGCGCATGATATGTTTTTTTAACAGTGTGATTAGCAAACTGCTTTTTCATTTCTTCATACGCTAAATCTGTTCTGCAAACAAGCATTAGGCCGCTTGTGCCAGCATCAAGACGACTTACAATACCACGGCGATTTTCATCTCCAGCAGTATGCGAAATACTAATTCCGCGTTTTTCTAAAGCCTCTCCCACTGTTGGACCACACCAGCCTTGAGCTTGGTGAGCAGCCATTCCAATAGGCTTATCTACAACCACAATATCTTCGTCTTTATAAGCGATTTTCATGCTTTGTTCGATTGCTTGATTTTGTAGCTGTAGCTCTATTTGATTATTTTGTTGATTATCTTGCAGATTATCTATTTGATTATCTATTTGATTATCTATTTGAATATCTATTTGAATATTCTGCAGATTTTTTTGCTGGCTTTCGTCTTGAAGCGCATCATTTTTGCAACTATTTTCAGCAAAATCTTCGCCAACTAAATCATCGAATATTATTTCGTCACTACTAAGCAAAAGTGCGGATTTATTTGCTTTACGATTAGCAATACGCACAGAGCCTTTTGAAATAAAATCGCTTGCTTTTGAACGCGAAATATTGCGCAATTTTGAAACTGCAACGTCAAAACGGCAACCAACTAAATCTTCAGGAACCGGCATACTGCTTTGCATAATTAATTGTTGCTTTCGGAAGTATTTTCGGAAGTATTTTCAAAAGCATTTTCGTCAGTGTTTTCGTCATCACTTTCGCCAGGCTTAAACGGCGTTTCAAACAAAATCAAACCAACAAACCAAATGCCTGCAATAGCAAGAATAATATCCGCAACGTTACCAACTGACCAACCGTAGTTAATAAAGTCAACAACTTTGCCGTCCAAAAAATGCTCGGCATAAATTGCACGATCAATCAAATTGCCAAAAGCGCCAGAAAACGCTAAAGACAGCACAATCGTCCACTGCAAAGATTTTGTGCGACGAACTGCAGCAAGCATAGCTACACAAGCCAAAATCGCCACTATGCTAATAAAACTAGTCAAGCCAGAACCTAGACCAAACGAAGCACCGCCATTTCGCACAAGCGAAAGCATTAAGGAATTAGGAATACAAACAATCTGCTTTCCGTACTGTAAAGCGCTAAGAGCCCACAGTTTGCTAAGGCGATCCACAACAAGCCCAACAATAACAATAAGTGCAAAAACGGCTGCGCGAGTACGCAGCCGTTTCACACGCACATCTCTATGCGTCAATTTTTATCCGATCTGTAAATAAAAATAGCATCTGCTTAAAGCGCGAGAACATTTAAAAGTTACGCGCTTTAAGAAGAAAACTACTCTTGCTTATCCTCATTGGAAGCTTGCTTCTGACCAAGAGAAGCATACGCGTTTTCGTCAGAAACTTGAGCAACCAACTGGCCAAGGAAGTCAGTCAAGCGAGTGCGATACTCAGTCTCAAACTGCTTGAGGCTCTGAATATTGCCTTCAATAACCTGAGTCTGCTTCTCAAGATTCTCGCGCACCTGACGAGCATAAGCGTCAGCAGCTGTGCGTGTTGTAGAATCATAGTCTGCAGCGCGATGCTGTACTTCGGACTCGTACTGGTCAGCCTGATCGTGAGTCTGCTTAGCATAATCGTCAGCAGCCTGACGAACCTTACCAGAGTAAGCATCAGCCTCATTATGAGCACGAGCAGCATAAGAATCAGCATCGCTGCGAGTACGAGTAGAGTAATCATCTGCATCGGCACGAGTTTGCTTATTGTACTCATCTGCCTCAGAACGAGTGCGCTCAGAATACTCATCAGCTTTAGCAACTGTTTCGTTATAGCGAGCCTGGCTCTCTTCAACAATCTGCTGAGCCTTAGCCTTGCCCTTATCAACGTACTGATCGTGCAATTGCATTGCAAGAGTCAACATAGCAGTTGCGCGCTCTGGCTCAGAACCCTGGGCATCAGCACCAGCGCCAGCAATCTTCTGCAAGCTACCAGTTTCAGTATTTGGCTCCATCTTAGAAACTTGTTGACGAAGCTGCTCTTCACGCTGACGAGATTCTTCAAGCTGCTTAGAAAGCTCCTGAACCCTAGCGTTTTCCTGCTGGGTAACAACAAGCTGCTGACGAACAGCTTCGAGCTCACGACCCAAGTTTTCGCTATTTGCACGGAAGTCATCGCGCTGGCGAGTAACAGTTTCAAGCTCCTTCTGAACCTTATCTGCGTTATCTGCCTTAGCGGTTTGAGCAGTAAGCTGATCAACCTGAGCACCCAAGCCATCCAGCTGCTCCTTAAGCTGTTGGTTTTGAGCGGTAAGAGCACGGTTGCTTTCTTCAGCTTCACGCAACTTAGTTTCAGTCGCCTCAAGCTTTTCAGCAGATTCATTAGATTCACCCTGCTGCTTAGCAGCGTTGCGCAACGTTTCATTTTCTTGAGTTAAGGACTCAACTTTAGAAGTCAACTCAGCAATCTTGGTATTCAAGCCCGCAACATCGCGGCCGAGGGATTGTGTGGAAGCACCAAGTCCCTGCACTGCCTGCTGACCAAGCGCTTCTATTGTTTCTGTAACTTGATCGAGAAATTCGTCAACCTCGTCAACGTCATATCCTCCCTTGAAACGTACAATCTGGAAGGTATGCTCTCGAATGTCCTTAGGCGTCAACAGAGTCATATGCTTTACACCTCGCTTTTGGGACGCATCTCATTGATATATATCTATTCGATGCTATCACGTACGCAGAAAATTAGGGCAAATAATGCGAAAATTTATGCGCAAAACGCCGATTTTATAAAAAATTACGTATTAAACAGCAAAAGATGATTGATATATTTCACAGCTCACAAACTATAGTTCAGTTTAGCGGGATATAATTGCAGAGATTACAAAAAGATACAAAATACGAGGAAAGGTCAATAATGACTGTTCTTGTTACAGGCGGATGCGGTTACATTGGAGCACACGTAGTTCACGCCTTACATAAAATAAATCAGAATGTTGTTGTAGTAGACGATTTAAGCTACGGAAAGCCTACTAGAATCGAAGGCGCTCGACTTTATGGCATGGATATTGCCTCTCCAGATGCCGGTGCGCGTCTTGCGCAAATTATGAAGGACGAGAATGTTGATTCCGTAATTCATTTTGCTGCCAGAAAGCAGGTTGGCGAGTCCGTTGAAAAGCCGCTTTGGTATTATCAGCAGAATATTAACGGTATGCTGAATGTTCTTGAGGGCATGAAAGATAGCGGAGTAAAGAAGCTCGTATTCTCGTCTTCCGCAGCAACTTACGGCGTTCCACCTGTTGATGTTGTGCCAGAAGACGTTGTTCCTATGATTCCAATCAACCCTTACGGACAGACTAAGCTTTTTGGCGAGTGGATGGCACGCGCTTGCGAGCACACTTACGGCATTCGCTTCTGCGCACTGCGTTATTTCAATGTTGCAGGCTGCGGTCCGGTTGAATTAGAAGATCCTGCAATTTTGAACCTGATTCCTATGCTTTTTGAACGTTTGCAGCGCGGTAAAGCTCCTGCTATTTTTGGTGACGACTATCCTACTGCAGATGGCACTTGCATTCGTGACTACATTCACGTTTCAGATTTGGCAGACGCTCATCTTGAAGCGCTTAAGTATTTGGATTTGGATAATCGCAAGTACGATTCTTTTAATGTTGGAACTGGTAAAGGCACTTCCGTTCGAGAAATTGTTGAAGAAGTACGAAAAGTTACAGGCCTTCCATTTAAGGAAACTGTGCTGGATCGTCGAGCAGGAGACCCTCCTCAGCTTATTGGCAGCCCAAAGCGCATTAATGAGGAAATGGGCTGGTACGCTCGCTACGATGTAAAAGATATTGTGGAATCTGCTTGGGCAGCTTGGCAGGCAAATCCTGAACATCATATTGATGTTGAATCGTGGAAGCAGATTGACTAGTAGACTGACTAGATAAAGCAAAACGCGCGACAAAATTGCCGCGCGTTTTTTGTTTGTGGCTCCGAGCGGGATCGATCCGCTGACCTAGCGATTTTCAGTCGCTCGCTCTACCAACTGAGCTACAGAGCCATGATGAATAAAAAACCCGGTTAACCGGGCCTTTACTAATCGCGACCCCGGCCGGACTTGAACCGGTGACCTCCGCCGTGACAGGGCGGCGCTCTAACCAACTGAGCTACGGGGCCGTGGCTTATTCTCTCGAACAGCCGAGTCACTATCTTACAGAATCCTCACCAAAAAGCAAGTGCCCAGCTCTTTCGGCGTGTTGCCCACAAATAAAACGCTACTCAAGCTCAATCGCGCCAGTGCAAAGCTGATAATACTCCCCGCGCTTAGCTAACAACTCCTCGTGAGAACCACGCTCAATAATTTGGCCGTGATCCAAAACCATAATCACATCCGCATTACGAACAGTAGAAAGCCTGTGCGCAATTACAAACACAGTGCGCCCTTCCATAAGAGAATCCATGCCGTACTGCACTAAGGCCTCAGTATGAGTATCGATTGAAGAAGTTGCCTCATCCAAAATAAGCACCGGCGGATTTGCAACAGCCGCGCGAGCAATCGCAATAAGCTGCTTTTGACCTTGCGAAAGATCTTCTCCTCCGCCAGTAAGCTTCGTATTATAACCATCTTCAAGTTTAGAAATAAAAGCATCGGCATGAGCTAATTTCGCAGCGTTAACACAATCTTCATCGCTAGCATCTAGGTTTCCGTAACGAATATTATCCATTACTGTGCCTGTAAATAAGTTCACGTCCTGAAGAACTGTGCCAATAGCGTAACGCAAATCCGTTTTTAGAATATCTCTAACGTCAATTCCGTCGTACAAAATCTGACCGTCGTCAATATCGTAAAAACGCGTAAGCAAATTAGCAATAGTAGTTTTTCCAGCACCCGTAGCGCCTACTAAAGCAACTTTTTGACCCGACTTTGCAAACCAAGTAATATCATGCAAAACAGGTTTTTTGGAATCGTAGCCAAACACAACATCTGTAAAGCGCACGTCTCCTCGAAGCAAAGTGTATCTGCCATCTTCAGAAGTTAGAGCGTCTCGTTTTGCATGGCAAACCACCTCTTGAGCCATTTGACTTAATTCCTGCGCGCGCTTAGTTGCTTTAGTGCCGTTATCTTTAGCATCACGCTTCCAAGCCCAATAAATATTCGCGCCTTCTTCTTTTTCGTCAACTTCTTGCAAAACTTTAAATGTTGATTTGCTAGAAAGATGCTCAGAAGATTGACAAATTCTTACTTTTACAAGGCGAACAGTGCCAGAATCTGGTTCAGGATCTTCGTCAAGAAACTCAAAAATGCGTGACACTCCAGCCAAAGCCATCATAAGCGAATTAATTTGCATTGTGATTTCGCCAATAGGGTTAATAAACGCGCGCGAAAGAGTAAGAAGCGATATTAGCGTTCCAAGCGTAAGAGGACCAGAGGCAGCAAGGCCAAAAGTTGGAATTCCTGCAGAAACTGCCCACGCACCTAGTAAAGCAATAAGCACATAAAGAAGGTAGCTTGCGTTACTAATTACCGGCATTACATTATTTGCGTAAGAATTAGCATTTGCCGAAAGTTTTTGCACTTTTTCAGCGTAAATATCTAATTTTTTTGTTGTAGCATCTTCGTGATTGAAAATTTTAATGACTTTTTTACCGGTCGCTGATTCTTCAACAAATTTATTCAACTCGCCCAAAGCGTTTTGAAATTGTTCAAAAAGTTTACCTGAGCGCTTAAGCATAAATCTGACTAAATAAAGCAGCAAAGCCGTAAATACTAGCACAAAAGCGGCAATAGGAAGCGAAAGCCACATAATAGACACAAAGGCTGCTGTAATAGATATAAGTGCAGAAAAAGAGTCCGGAAAAGCCCAAGAAATCGCTTCACGAAGAACTTCAGTATCGTTCGTATAGCGGCTCATAACATCGCCGTAGCCTTGAGAATCAAGATATTTAAGCGAAAGTTTTTGCTGATGCTTAAACATTGTGTTACGCAAATCGCGCATAACGCTTTCAGAAATTTGCGCAACCAACCTGCTCCAAAGCCAGCAGCTGAACACACCAACTGCGTACACGCTTGCCATAAGAATTATCATGCGCGAAAGCGGCGTCCAATCCGGATTATGCTTGCCAATAAGCGGAAGAATATACACGTCCACAAGAGATTGCAGGAACATTGCGCAAGCCGCTTGAACAATAGAACTCACAATAATCGCGACTAAAATTACGAAAATTTTTGCACGATAAACCATTACGCAAGAAACAAGACGTTTTAGAGCCGGCCAATTTATTGCGCGAGTGTTTTTATTTGTAGCCATTATTCAACACCTTCTTCCGCAATATTTTCCTTACTTTGCACACGACTTTTTGCTTGAGATTCCGCCATATTTTTATAAAGCTCGCAAGACTTAATCAATTCCTCATGAGATCCTTTGGCAAGTATGCGGCCGTTTTGTAAAACAACAATAATATCTGCGTGCTCGATTGAGGAGATGCGCTGAGCCACAATAATCTGCGTGGAATCTGGCATAAAATTCTTTAAGCCTTCACGGATTTTACGATCCGTTTTCATATCTACAGCGCTCATAGAGTCGTCGAGAATTAAAATTTTAGGCTTTCTTAAAAGCGCTCGAGCAATACACAAACGCTGACGTTGACCGCCTGAAATATTCTTACCGCCCTGCTCAATATAAGTGTTGTAAGAATCTGGCAAATCGTTAATAAACTCGTCGGCGCAAGCAATTTTGCAAGCCTCGCGCAAATCTTCGTCGCTGGCATCCTTACTTCCCCAACGAAGATTTTCGGAAATTGTGCCACTAAACAGAATATTTTTTTGCAAAACAACGCCAACTTCTTCGCGCAAACTTTGTGGATTATAATCTAAAATATTCGCGCCACCAACAAAAATCGCGCCGGAAGTTGCGTCGTAAAGCCTTGCAATAAGTTGCACAAGGCTTGATTTTCCAGAACCAGTTGCGCCCACAATTCCAACAGTTGATCCGGAAGGAATACTCAAGTTTATATCCTGTAAAATTTCCCGTTCCGCAGGAGCGTTTTCATATGGATTATCTGAATTATTTTGATTATTTGAATTATCTGAATTATCTGAATTCGAATACTTCAACGAAACATGCTCAAAACGCACAGAAGCGTCGGAAAGCTCGGTAAGTGGCTTAGAAGAAACAGTCTCAGTGTTTTTAGATTGCAGAACAGCAGCAATTCGATGCATAGAAGCGCGCGCCGTTACAGTCATAACAAAAACTGCAACCAAATTCGCAAGCGCAAATAAAATTTGCAGCGCATACACCACTAATGCCGCAAGATTTCCTGTAGTTAAGCCAAAAGCAGGATTATTTCCAGAAGCCACAATTTCGCGCGAAGCCATCCACGCAACAAGCAACATTCCTGTATAAAAACACAGATTAAACAGCGGAATACTGTAATTAAGCACATACTCTGCCTTAAGAAAATGCTCGTAAAGCTTAAGAGAAATCCGCATAAAACGGCTATTTTCATAATCTTCGCGCACATAAGACTTCACAACACGAATATTGTGTAAATTCTCACCAACCTGATTGTTCAGCTCGTCAACAATGCGGTAAATTCGCATAAATTTAGGCGCAACAATTGCAGCACCAACCGCCCCAATCAAACCAACAATTGGCACAAAGCTAAGAAAAACCCAAGAAATAGCAGGACTAATTGAAAAAGTAAACCACCAGGCGGCCACAATAATCACAACACTACGAACGCCTGAACGAATAATCAGCTGGTAAGCAAACTGCACATTCGACACGTCACTAGTCATGCGGGTTACAATCGTGCCGGTAGAAAACTTATCTAAATCAGAAAAACTTAAAAGTTGCAGTTGCGAAAAAATATTGTGCCGCAAATTTCTACCAAAACCGGCGCTAGAATGCGCGCAACAAACGCCTGAAATAGCGCCTGCAATCACAGAAAATGCAGCAAAAATAAGCAACTGAAAACCGTAATACAATGCTGCGGAATTGGAGCGCGTTACAATGCCAAAATCAATAAGACTTGACATTACAGACGGAATCATAATTTGCATTGCCGCTTCAAAAATGATTGTTACGGAAGTAAGAATTCCAAGCAGACGATACTTTTTTAAAGAATGAAGAACGGTGCGTAAGGCGTGAGGAGCACGATTAGCGCGGTTTTTTGATTTCTTCGACGATTTTCGCGTTACTTCCTCCGCCATTGCGCCCCTTCCCTAAGTGATTCTTAAGTTCAATAGTATCACCTTTGAATATAAGGCAGTAAGGATTTATGAAGCATCGCCTTCGCCTTGTACGCGATCTTTGCCGTAAATCGACGGAATAAAACGCTCCTGATCGTGAAGCTTTTCCCAAATTACAGGAGGATCGTGCGGATTTTCCAAAGACTTTGGCACGTCAATAATTCGCTGATTGCTAGAGCCGCGAAATTGCAGAAGCGAATCATGCAAATTCTTCATATAGCGGCCGTCAACAAGAATATCAATATATTGCAGCAGCTCAAGCTTATCCGGAGTCTCCCCCGGGCGCATAAGCTCTTCCCACGTGTAGCCGGTCCAACTCCAAATATCTTTTGTATTGCCAAACTCTTTTCTAATACGCTTGCAAAGAGGCAGCAAAATACCAGTATTAAGCAGCGGCTCACCGCCAAGCAAAGTCAAACCTTGCACATAAGGCTGCGCCAAATCTTCCATAATCTGGTCTTCAAGCTTTTGAGTATAAGGGTGGCCTGCGCGAAAATCCCAAATCGACTCGTTATAGCATTCAACGCAATGGAACGGGCAGCCGGAAACGTAAAGCGAGCAGCGAATACCCTCACCGTCGGTCATCAAAAAACGCTTGTAATCGGCAATCATGCCCTGGCTCATGCGCTCGCTAGACCATTGGCCAGCGCGAGGATTATTAGAAAGAGAGGTTGGAATCCAAGGCCCGCGGTTAACGTCTGCAGGTGAAAAATCGTGCAAACTTATGCGAGCCATGGTTCCAACCTTTAATTTAGCCTAGCTTTTACTTTATTTTATGATATTTTATTATATTTTACGCGACTTGACGCGACTTGACGCGTTACTTAGTCTCCTCGTACCATTCGCGAGATTCGCCATTATCCAGCGTCACGTGACCAGTTTCGCCAGACATGTGCTTTACGCGGTGCGCAATCTCCTCGTGGCGGCCGTGAACCATTGGGCGTTGAACAGGATTGCCCAAGTAGCCGCAAGTACGCTTAGTAACATTGCACTTATCTGGGTCGCTGTTGCCGCACTCTGGGCAGCGGAAGCCTTCTTTAGTTGGCTCAAAATCGCCCTGGAATCCGCAAACGAAGCAGTGATCAATAGGCGTATTCGTACCCAAGTAGCCAATGCCAATCTTATAAGCGTAATCCCAAACAGCTTCCAAAGCCTTAGGATTTGCTTGCAAGCATGGGAACTCGCAGTAGTTAATAAAGCCGCCGGAAGCAAGATACGGGAAGTCAACCTCGTAGCTAAGCTTCTCCATAGGAGTTGGCTGCAACCAAACTGGGTAATGGAAGGAATTAGTGTAGAAGTCGTGATCGGTAACGCCTTCAATGCGGCCGAACTTCTGACGATCCATGCGGTTAAAGCGGTCAGTCAAAGACTCTGCAGGAGTTGAGTAAACGGAATAGTGGTAGCCTTCCGCCTTCGACCACTGCTGGCAAAGCTTATTCATGCGGCGAACCAAAGAAAGCGCAAACTGCTTGCCATCCTCATTCCAGCTGTGATCCTTCATCCAATCCTTGCCAAAGAACACTGCCGTAGTTTCGTACAAACCAATGTAACCAAGCGAAACTGTAGCGCGTTCGTTACGGAACAGCTGATCAACACTCTCGTTAGCTTCCAAACGGCCAAAAGCACCATAACGGAACAGAGTTGGAGCGTTCACTGGAGTTGCCTGCTTGCAACGCATAATGCGGAATCGCAAAGCCTGGTGAGCAACTTCCATACGTTCGTCAAAAAGCTTCCAGAAGCGAGTCACATCGCCGTGAGATTCAAGAGCAATACGCGGCATGTTAACCGTCACAACGCCAAGATTCATGCGGCCATCTTCAACATCCTTACCAGTCTTTGGATCAACCCAGCCCTGAAGGAAGGAGCGGCAGCCCATAGGAGCTTTAAACGAGCCAGTAATCTTAACAATGTTCTCGTAAAACACAACATCCGGATACATGCGCTTAGTAGAGCACTCAAGAGCCAGCTGCTTCAAATCATAGTTCGGGTCGCCAGCATCTGCGTTTACACCGTGCTTAATAGTAAACACAAGCTTAGGGAAGATTGCGGTATGACGATCCTTGCCGAGGCCGCGAATACGATTAAGCAAAATAGCACGCTGAATTTCGCGAGCAAACCAAGAAGTACCCAAGCCAAAACCAACAGTTACAAACGGAGTCTGGCCGTTAGAAACACGGTTGGAATTAATCTGATACTCCATCGTTTGCATAGCATCGTAAATAGCTTTACGCGTCATAATCTTTGCATAAACTTCACGAAGCTGATCAAGCTCACTCAAGTTCTCATCAAAAGGAGTGTCAGCAGGAAGCGGATCCCTGTCTGAGCAGTGAAGATTCTTAGGCTCCTGAGCCTTCAAACCGTCAATCATATCCTTCGCAACTTCAATCGGCGTAGAATCCGGAATCATAGCGTGGGCCATTGCCAAGTTCTTCTCATAATCGCACTTAGCGTAAGGCTCAAGCATTTCGTCAGCACGATTAACAGTCTGACCACCGTATTGCGCGCCAGCAATATCCTTAATAATCTGCGTAACCTGAGTTGCAGCAGTACCAATAGACTTCGGACTATCCATCATTGCATTTCCAAGCGCAAAGCCCTTAGCGAGCATGTCTCCAAAATCAGGAAGCGAGCAGTTGCTCATGCAAGTAAATGGCGAATAATCAGCGTCATGGAAGTGAATATCACCCTTCATATGCGCGTTAGAAACCGCGTGAGGAAGCATAGAGAACGCAGAAGCCTTAGAAACAGCGCCCGCAAGAAGATCACGCTGAGTAGCGTAAACGTTAGAATCCTTATTTGCGTTTTCGCGCACAAGCGTTTCGTCACGATTCACAAGGCGATTAACAGCTTCGTTAATATCGGTAGCCTTTGCACGATCAATATCTCGGTTCAAACGGTAGCTTGTGTAGCAGCGGGCAACCTCGTAAAGATGATTTTCAATAAGGCCGTGCTCAACCAGGGTCTGAATATCCTCGATTTTTGCTGGACCATTGTAACGATCTTGAATTTCAGCCTCAATACGATCCGAAATACCGCGAATCATCTGCTCTTCCTGAGGACCAACTTCCTTACCTAAGTCCTTAAAAGCAGCCTTAATAGCCATAATGATATTCATCGAATCGAAATCAACTACGCGACCATCGCGCTTTTCGACCTGCACGCGGGAAACTGGAGCTGCAACTAAGTCATCATCCATGCGAATTGCTGCGCTCTTGGCGTCAGTTTCTTCCAAAACCTGCATCGGTACAGACCTTTCTCATAACACTGTTCTTCTAACCGTTCTCTCGCTGCAAAAGCATTATATTCGCAACGACTTGCTCTACTATAACTCAACTCATGCCCAATATCTAGGGAGAAACGCAAAGATAACAAACTATATATAGTGATTTATTTCACATTCGCGATTTTTGAGGCGTGTCGAGGAGGAGGTAGGCTTGATTGCTGGCGTGTTTACTGTGTGGCGTTTTGCTGGCGGGTTTCTGGAGTGGCTGCGTGAGATAGGAATTACTTATCTCGCAGCGCTACGCTCTTGCTTGCCGTGGCGCGAGTTTTGGTGGATTTCTCTCCTCGCACGTCCCGTCCTTCGGGCGCTCTGGCTGTTAAAAGAGTTTAGCGTGTTCGCCTTTCTTAAAGAATGTAGCTTCTCAGTCCTCTTTTAGTGCTCGTAAAGAAATCCCCCAAACTCTGCATGCTAATTCGTTAATAACCGTGCACATCGCAGAGATTTTTCGATTTTTCTTCTTCGCTTGGCGAATCAGCAGCCTTCGGCTCTGACGTTCGCCTCGCTCAGTGCGAAAAATCTCAAATCTCACCACACGAATATTCATACACTAAAGTATCGCAATTAAGCTGCGGGTGGGTGCGTAGGTATGAGTGCCTGGTGTGGTGTGTGCGGCAGCATGAATGCTAGTGTTCTCTAATTAACAAAAATAGGCACAAATATAATACACGCCGTTGCAGGCGCGCACTTCGTGACGCTTTGATATATTGAGTCACGTGGAACAGATAGCTTTTCAGCATGCACAGGAATTCGGATTCCAACCAGGAGACATTGTGCAACAATGGCTCTGGGACGACGATGTTGACGAAACAATTTGCGAAAGTATCGAACAGCTTACCGGCGAAGAATTGGTAGACGAAGATTACGATGCTGCTGTTGATGGCGTAATTATTTGGTGGCGTGACGGCGACGATGAAGACGAGCTTGCAGACACCATTATGGATGCCACAAATATGCTTGACGACGACGCTCCTATGTGGGTTCTAACACCTAAGCCTGGACGCGAAGGTTCCCCAAGTTCTAGCACCGTACAATCTGCTGCAAAGACGGCCGGAATGAACGCCGCAACACCTTTAACTGTAAGCGCAGATTGGAACGGTATTCAGTTGCGCGCCTTCGGTAAAGGTCAGTCTAAGTAAAACTGAGTAGTTTTGGTCGAAATCTTATACAAAAACGACCTAAACTACTCAGTCTTGCGCTGTTTTTGTCGGAATCTTACGAAAAAACGGCATAAACTACACACGATTGCGCAGTTTTGGTCACTTCACGCTCTTCGACATGTTGTTGTGACCACGCCCGCGGCTACTTACGCGTTCGCGGATAGATTTACGCTCGGTTTTACGCTCAGATTTACGATCTACTTTGCTCTCAGCTTTACGCTCGGATTTGCGCGCACCACTGTGACCATGCCCACCGTGTCCGCGCCCGCGCCCTCGACCGCGACCTTTGCGCTTCTGCTGCTCAGGCTCCGGCATGCTCCAGCCTTCCTGAAGCTCAGCCGCATCTCCCACAATCTCATCTAAAACAGGCGATGCAGGATTTACGTCTTCCGCTTTAGCGTTAATTCCGGCTCGACGAAGCATAGTGTGCGCCGCGCGCTTCTGATTAGGCAGCACAAGAGTAACAACATCGCCTTCCTCGCCTGCACGAGCGGTACGGCCCGAACGATGCAAGAACGACTTCGGGTCTTCCGGCGGCTCAGTTTGCACAACCAACGCAACGTCACTAATATCAATGCCTCGCGCCGCAACATCCGTTGCAACCAGCACTCGCACCAAGCCTTCCGAAAACACAGCTAAATGACGATCTCGCTGATTTTGCGACAAATTACCCTGCAAATCAACAGCAGGAATACCCTGTTGCACAAACTTTTTCGCCATATTCTTCGCCTGATATTTCGTGCGCGTAAAGAATATGGAACGCTTGCAACCGGAAGCAAGCTTTCGCAAAACCTCGTACTTATCTCCCGCAGACACGGCAAAAATATGATGCGTCATAGTGTCAACCTGCGAATCAGCATCGTCAACCGCATGAATCACAGCGTCAGGAAGGAATCGATTCACAAGAGTAGAGACTTGCTTGTCTAGCGTGGCAGAAAACAGCATGCGCTGACCGTTAGGATCTACCTGTTCAAGAAGTCGCGTAACAGCCGGCAAAAAGCCCATATCAGCCATTTCATCTGCCTCGTCAAGCACGCTAACCATCACTTTTTCAAGAGTCAACGCGCCCTGTCGAATCAAATCTTCCAAGCGACCAGGGCAAGCGAGCACGATTTGCGCACCCTGCTTAAGCTGCGATACCTGGCGCTGGTATCTAACTCCGCCATACACTGTCACTGTGCGCATTCCGTAAGCCGCTGCAAGAGGGGCAATAACATCATCAATTTGATGCACAAGCTCTCGCGTTGGAGCCAATATCATTGCGCGAGGAGCTGGAATATCGCCACTTTCGTTTTGGTTGCGCTTTTTGCCTGTTTTAATTAGATCGACAAAATTTTCTGCCAAGCGAGCAACAAGTGGAATAGAAAACGCTAAGGTTTTGCCGCTTCCTGTGCGGCCACGTCCTAGAATATTCGCGCCTTGCAAAGAATCCGGAAGCGTGGCCTGCTGGATTGGAAACGCTGTGGTTTTGCCATCCTCACGCAAGACTTCTACAAGAGGATCTGGCACGCCAAGCTGCGTAAAAGTTACGTCGTCGCTATAGTTTTCGCGCGATTCTATTGCAGAATCTGGGATAATTACTGAATTTTTAGAAGATTTATTGTTTTTAGTGAAATCTTTCTTACTATTTTCTTTTTTAGTGAAATCCTTTTTAGCGAAATCCTGCTCAGCATCGCGAATTGCAGTCTCCTCGTAGCGCAAAGCTTTCTGACGCGCCTTTTCACGCACCTTTTCCGCCTTACGATTGCGCTCTCTGCGCGCATTAAATTCGTGATTATTCTTCGCGCCTCGCTTTTGATGAGACGCAGCATTATGAGTATGCGGCACAATAGCCTTTCGTAAAATATGTGTATTCAAAACTTAAATTTCAAACCGTGAACTAACTGAGCCTAGCACACGCGCCGCACAATCACAGCATTTGTGGTCAAACTCAGCCAAAACAACAACAAAAGCCGGAAAATTTCCGGCAAATTTTTACCGCAAGTCAAGAAAGATACAGTTTATAGGCAAAAAACCAGACGAAAAAGCCCCACCGTGAAGAATCACAGGTGAGGCTTTTTTTGTACCTACTTATGCGATTAAGTAAGCTGGCGAAACGCACGCTATTACTTAAATTCGCACTTAAATTCGCGCAATTTTCGCAGCTTGACTAAAAGCTTTGCAGGCTTTGCAGGTTTGGCAAGCTTTGTAGGCTTTTCAGCAGCTCGCCTAGTTGTTGCTATTGCGAGAAGTACCGCGGCGCTTAGTCACGAAGAACGCAGCACCAGCCGCAGCAACAGCAGCAAACAAGCCGAACACAGACACGTCACTACCAGTCTTGCTAAGCTGAGACACACCACCACTCTTCAACACCTGAGCGCGCACAGAAGCACGAACCTGAGCCGCATGAGCCTTAGCCTCAGCCAAAGCCTTACGAGCAGCAGAAAGGTTATGAGCCGCAGCATCAACCTGAGCCTGAGTTGCATTAGGATCAGCAGCAACCTTCTTAGCCTCAGCCAAAGCAGCATCCAAAGCCGCCTGAGCTTGAGCCACTTGAGCATCAGCCTGCTTCACAGCCGGCGAACTTTCAACAGCAGCATCCACAGCAGCAGAATTTGCGCCATTACCAGCATTATTGTTGGCATTACCAGCGTTACCTGAGTTTGCGCCAGCACCAGCATTATTAGAGCCAGTGTTACTGTTGCCAGCGTTACCGTTACCAGCATTACCAGGCTGAGAATCAGCTTCAGCACTATCAATCTGAACGTTCAACTCGCCCTTATCCACAGTAGTAGGCGCATTATCGTTCACACCAAAACCAGCTTCAGAACCAGAGCCAGCATTACCAGAGCCAGCATCACCAGTTCCAGCACCAGGCGTTGGCAATGGGCTTGGAATTGGCGAAACAGTGCCATCATCAAGCCACGCATAACCACGCAAAGCCGCAGCAGCACGACGCAAAGCCGCAGCAGCAGCATTCACCTCATCCTGCGTTGCATTAGGATCACCGTAAACGCGACGAGCTTCAGCCAAAGCCGCATCATAAGCATCCTGCTTATCCGAAGACGAAATCAAATAAGAAAGATAACGCCCGAAAGTATTCGCCTTAGAAAGCTCAGCAGCCAAATCCGTCTTATCAACAGCAGAAGGAATTGGGGTCGGCGTTGGTGCCGTAGCAGAGCCGTCAAGCTCGTTATAAGCCTTCTGCAAAGCCTTAAAAGCATCATCCAAAGCCTTCTGCTTATTCTCCTTGGTGTCAAGATGATCGTCTTGAGAAGGAGTCTTCTTACCAGTCAGCTTATCGATAAGATCCTTAGCAGCTTGAAGAGCATTATCAAACGCAGTCTTCTTATCTGGAGAAGCCTTTGTGTACTTTGCTTCACCTTTAACAGCGCCATCCTTATCAATCTCCTCTTGCAACGGCTTAGTGTTTACGCCGTCCAAAGCAAGGCGAGCCTTAACAAGCTTGTCAAGCGCTTCGTCAACAACCTTTTGCGCGTCCGCTTCCTGTTCTGGAGTGCGCGGAGTAGTGTCTGGCTTCGCTTGATTTGCGTTATCTTCTTTAGCAGTCTTCAAAGCATCTTTCGCATCCTTCAAAGCCTTGTCAAAAGCGTTTTTATTATCTTGAGAAGATGTGTTGTAGATAGGATCACCAGGTGTAGCTGGCTTAGCGGGATCGGTTGGATCGGCCTGCGTTGGCTTAAACTTAGAGTCATTATCTACTTCAGCCTGAAGCGCATCGGTACTAACGCCTGCGCCTTTAACTTTGTCATCGATTGCCTGCATGGCCTTAAGAAGATCCTTATACAAATCATTAACCTGATCCGCGCCCTTGGCGTCGCCAGTTTTCTTAGCTAGAACGGCACCAGCTGCGTTGAGCGCATGATCAAACGCATCCTTCTTAGCATGATCAGTAGAATTCTTATACTTCTCGCCCTTAGCGAACTCATCAGCTGTCTTCTTCAGGGTTTCAAGGCGAGCCATTGCGGCGTCGGCTGCAGTAGCATTGGCAAGCGCATCATCGATGTCGTCCTTGCCAGTGTCGGGATTAGTTTTTGCATCTGTATAGTTAATGATATCTTTATACGCTTGCTTTTGAGCATCGTTCAGATGAGTGAGCTTGTCAATCGCCGCAAGCGCATCTTTAATCTTCTTGGCCTTCAGAGCGCGATCAGCAATACCCGTTGGGTCGCCGAGCTTAGTGGCCTTATCAATGGCCTCAATAGCCTTCTTCTTATCAGCTTCTGGAAGATCACTATCTTGAATGCGCTTCGTCTGAGCTTTCTTCTCCTCGTCAAGAGCGTTATTATCATCGTTGGTGTTGCCAGACGTATCGCGCGTGCCCTTAGCGTCTTTGATTGCTTTGTTTGCCTCATCAAACGAGGTGTTCACGCCGTCAACAGCAGTTTTGATCTCAGAAGGCTTGGTTGCCTTACCAACGTTTTCCTTAGCAGTGTTGATTGCAGCAACAGCAGCATCATACTTTGCTTTAGCTGAGTTCTTTTGCTCGTCAGTCAAAGCGTTATAGGCATTATCAAGCGCATCTTTCTTAGCATCGAGTTGCCTGTTAGCGGCATCTTTTGCTTTTTGCTCATTGAGTGCATTGGCTTGCTTTGCTGCAGCTACTTCATTGTTGAGTTCCTCAGTTGTGGCTGCAGGATCCTTCTTTGCAAGAGCAGTTTCCAAAGCGGTAAGAGTTTGATCCTTACCAGGAGTTCCGCCAAGCAACTCGTTAAGAGCAGCGTCGTCGGCGTGAGTAGCCGCGGTATTGTTCTTATCACCTGTACCATGGTCGAGGAATGGAAGCGCACCCTTGGCAATGTCACCTTGCAACGCACCCTTGGCGGCATTAATCGCCTCGGCTTTTTCCAGAATCTTCTGAACTTCTTCAGGTGTTGTTGCACCATCAGAATTTTGTGGCGTATTGTCACCGTTGATCTGCTTTTTTAGTTTGTCCTTTTCTTCAGGAGTTAGATTACCGAGGTTGCCAATCTTTTCGGAAGCTTTCTTTTTCTTATCGTTCAGCTGATCGCTATTATGCTTATCCTCTTCTTTTTGCTTCTTGTCTTCGGCTTCCTTCTTGGCAGCACCACCGCCCTTGTTTTCGGTTATGGTTTGCGCCTTTGACGGATCATTTTGGTTATTTTTGCCCTGCTGAGCAGCAGTTTTCAAAATCTCTTTGATCTTGTCGGCAGTGGTCGCGTCGCCAATTTCTTTTTTGTATTGTTCTTTCTGCTCTTTCGTCAAGTTAGGATTACGATCGATTTGCTGCTTAGCATCATCTTTCAGCTTCTTCAACTCATCGCCCGACGGTGCTGGCGCAGGAGCTGCCTTCTTCTTGAAGGTGACGCTAACAGTAAATGTAGTGTTGTCTTTGCATGTAACAGTTAACGTATTTCCAGTACCCTTTGAGATGGTAGTGATGCCAACAGGATTCTTAGTAGCATCATATGGCTCCATGTCAGCAGTACTAGACTTTGGCTTAAGAGCAGAAGTCATTGAGTATGTAGTACTATTTACATCACCAGCGCCAGTGTAGTTGGCATCAAGGAATGCCTTAATAGCCTTCTTAAAGTCTTCATCAGTTGGATTAGAAGCGTTTTCAACCTCAACATCTGCAGGATTGTTATACTTGCGAGTAACCTTTGTGGCTTCGGTAAGCTGTTGAATAAGCTTACGAAGAGCAGTCTTGTTCTCAGGAGTATCAGTCATGCTATTTATATCAGCAGGATACTTACTTGGATCAGTAATACCAACCCTCTTAAAGTCCCTATCTGTAAGCTGTTCAGTACCATTCTTCTGATTCCAAAGCGCAAGAGCCTGTTTCTTCAACTGATCAAAGGTGTTGTCTGTAGGAGTTTGAGTCTTTGCTACATAAAGATCTTTCAGAGGAACATCAAACAGTTTCTTCGAACTATTCTCACCAGTTTCAAAACCTTGAACAGCTATACTTCCATCTGTATTAAGGCTAAACGATACTACACCAGCGCCATTATTTTGGTTTTTAACATAACGCTGCATATTCGTAACACCCGATACAGGCTTATCATTTTCTTTAAGAGTATAAGCAGACGTAGCCTCTTGATCGGTTATATCCACATTATAGTTCTTCTTCATGAACTTCTTAAACGCCGCAATCTGATCTAGTGGCGAAGGAGAATTCACGTTATCTACTTGTACTGGGTCCACATAATACTGATAAGCAGTCATATTACCTGGATGATGCAAAGTGGTATCCGGAGCCGGCTTCTGACTAGCAATCTTCTGCTGGAAGAACATGCTCATCGGATAAGTCTTATCGTTGTATCCGCCTGCTTTAAAAGTGACTGTGCCAGCGCCAGTGGAATCGACACCATATACAACAGTTACACCGCTAACTGCACTACCACTTTCAGCATCCTTAGCATAACCAGCCAATACATTCCTAACATTTGTAAGCTGTGTATTATTAGCTCCAGCAGTAGTTATTTCCTGCTGCGAAGTTTTGAACGGATTGAAGTTTACCTCAAAAATTCTAGTAGGAGTTACTTTAAACTCCTTCTTAGCTTCAGCAGGAGCAGGTGGTTCTGTAGTTTGCTTCGCTTTTTCTTTCAGGTACTGCCAGGCTTCGATAGTGGTTGTTGAGCCGTCTTTCCAGGTGATTGTTGCGGCTCCTGTGCTGGCATCTACCGTAACAGGCACGTTATTGCCATTTTGAGCCTTTGCCTCGTCATATGGCGTAATGCCCTGATTTGCCGTATCAAAAGCAGATACTATCTTATTTATTTCGTCTTGATTAAGCGACTTCAGATTCTCAACCTCAATCGCATCAGGCACAACGTACGGCGCCCAATCGGCGATGGTTGCTCCCTGGCACACCAGATTAGATGCGGGAATTTCAAGCGTTGAACCATCCTGATACGTCACAACAAGCTTCGTGCCGTCGTCATTGAACTTGATTCCGTCGTTGCCCTCTTTAAGATGTGCGATGAAATCTGTATTGTGCATGTTCTTTTTCTGGAACGCCTCAATAACAGCCTTTTTATCATCAGCGGTCAACTGAGACGGCTTCACCACAGGCGTGCGCGCGGGCATGTTTGGCTTGTACTTATCTCTATCGGATTCATTCTTAGCAACAAGCAAGTTCGCAGGAATTGTGCGCGTGGTCTTGTCTTTAAAGGTGATAGTTGCTACACCTTTATCTGACACTTCCACTTTATCCACTAATTCCGAATAGTGTTTCGTATCTTTATTGACGTCTGCAATTTTCTCTTTAATCTTATTTTGCTCGTCGGTACTAACACTGTTGAGATTTTTCACAAGTGTCACATCAGGATACTTAAGCGTCAAATGATCCGCAATCTTTGGCGTATTATGCTTTTGTCCAGCCGCATAATGCCAGTTACCTGCAAAACGGTAAACGCCAGCCACGAAACGAAGCGGATTAGTATCGCGCTTCTCCCAAGCCTCCTTGGTCATCTCGGCAACGTAGGTCATATCGTAAAAACGCTGCCCCGCAGACTCCCAGTCTACGAAAATGCCTTGCAAGCCAGCGGTTTCGTTCTTGTAACTGTTCCACTGACTCTCCGTATTTCCAGCGTTATCGTACTTTCCACCATTAAGACCAAGCAGCTGCTTCCAACCCTTGCTGGCAAGTACATTATCGCCTTCAAAATAGAAATTTGAAATACCATTCCAGTCTTTAGGCGTTGGGTATGTTTTCTGCGAAACTTGGCCGTAGCCTTGAGCATTCGTGAAGGTAAATTGCGAGGAACCTGCAGGCTTAAATGGATTATTACCGCCCTTAGTCAGCTTTTCAACGCGTGTATATGTGATATTTTGTACGTTTGTGAGACCCTTAGGAACGCCGTACCACCACATAGGACGGAATCGCCAGTCGTCCGCTGTGCCATCTTTTTGGTTGCAATTAGAAAGATAATGAACGCGAACAAACTTGCCAAGCGGATCTTTGCCTGTCGCACCGCCCGCCTTAGCATTCTTAAGCGTATCGTAATAATCCACCTCAATGTGGAAACGAGCTTCGCTATAGCTTGCGTCTGTTTTATAACCGTAATAAATATTGTTTCCAGTGCCGTCTACATAACCGTCAGCGTATGCAGGAGTAGAAACGAATACCCCCCCCCGAGCACCATAGCACCTGCAAGCATAGCTGCGCACACGCTCTTAGAAATCGGTGCATACTTAGCATTTTGAGCAGACTTTACTAAAGCAGCAAAATTATTCGCTTCATTAATCTTCTTCATTTTTTCTTCACTCCGTTTATTCGACTACCGCTGCTTAATGCGTATTTCGGCAGCAGTAGAAAAATTAGCGTTTATAATAATAGTCTTCAACCGCAGTATAAATGCTTTGGTTATGCCTTGTTTATAACAGCTATAACATTGGTTATAACTTTGACTATAAGCCAAACGTCTTAATACTGCGGTTGAAAATAGTACAGTGAGTATAATACTCAAAATTTTATAAATTTCAAGTATTACAATCTTGTGATTTTCGTCACTTTACACGCAAATCAGCAAATCAGAAAGTAAGCAATCCGACGAGTACATAACCCGACGAATAAGCAAAATCAGCAAATCAGCGCGTAAGCTTTCTGTGCAAACGATGCGGGCGAGCAGCTTCCTCGCCAAGGCGAGCAATCTTATTCTCTTCGTAAGCCTGGAAGTTACCTTCGAACCAGTACCATTTTGCAGGATTCTCGTCGTCGCCTTCCCACGCAAGAATATGCGTAGCAACTCGGTCAAGGAACCAGCGATCGTGCGAAACCACAACAGCGCAGCCTGGGAACTCAATCAGAGCATTTTCCAAACTTTCCAAAGTTTCAACGTCCAAATCGTTCGTAGGCTCATCGAGAAGAAGCAAGTTTCCACCCTGCTTAAGGGTCAAAGCTAAGTTCAAACGGTTACGCTCGCCGCCGGAAAGCACTCCCGTAAGCTTCTGCTGATCCGAACCCTTAAAACCAAAGCTTGCAACGTATGCGCGAGTAGGAATTTCAACGCCTGCAACTTCAATAAAATCAAGTCCGCCGGAAACAGCTTCCCACAAGTTCTTATTAGGATCCAATCCTGCACGATTCTGGTCAACGTAAGAGATCTTCACAGTGTCGCCAACAATAAGCTCGCCGCCGGAAAGCGGCTCCAAGCCAACAATCGTCTTAAACAGCGTAGACTTACCAACACCGTTCGGACCAATCACGCCAACAATACCGTTACGCGGCAAAGTAAACGACAAGTCGTCGATTAGCACACGGTCGCCAAAAGCCTTGTGAATATGCTTCGCTTCCAAAACTTGCGAACCCAAGCGTGGACCTGCTGGAATCTGGATTTCGGAAAAATCAAGCTTCTTGGAATTGCGTGCTTCCTGCTCCATTTGATCGTAGCGTTCCAAACGAGCCTTGTTCTTTGCTTGGCGAGCCTTCGGCGAACTACGCACCCAGTCAAGTTCGTTCTTCAAACGCTTAGCAAGCTTGGCATCCTTAGCGCCCTGAATTTCCATACGCTTGGCCTTGGTTTCCAAATACGTGGAATAGTTGCCCTTGTATGGGTAAAGCTGGCCGCGGTCAACTTCGCAAATCCACTCTGCAACGTTGTCCATAAAGTAACGGTCGTGAGTAACAGCAATAACAGCGCCTTCATACTTGTGTAAGAACTGTTCCAGCCAAAGAATTGACTCCGCATCCAAGTGGTTCGTAGGCTCGTCCAAAAGCAGCAAGTCTGGAGCTTCAAGCAGAAGCTTGCACAATGCCACTCGCCTGCGCTCACCACCAGAGCACACAGAAACAGGAGAATCCGGGTCTGGGCATTGCAAAGCATCCATTGCCTGCTCAAGTTGCGAATCCAAATCCCAGCCGTTTGCAGCATCAATTTCAGTCTGCAACTTGCCCATTTCTTCCATTAACGCATCAAAATCAGCGTCAGGATTGGCCATTTCTTCGCCGATTTGGTTAAAGCGCGCTACTTTTTGCGCAATCTCACCAAACGCCATCTTAATATTTTCGCCAACTGTTTTAGTTTCATCCAGCGGCGGCTCCTGCTGCAAAATACCTACCGTGTAGCCCGGAGTCAAAGAAGCTTCACCGTTTGTAACATTTTCCAATCCGGCCATAATTTTCAGCAGCGTAGACTTACCCATGCCGTTCGGGCCAACAACACCAATTTTTGCGCCCGGAAGGAAGCTTAAAGTAACGTCGTCGAGAATTACGCGATCTCCATAAGACTTACGCGCTTTAATCATCTGATAGATAAATTCAGCCAAAGTAATATACCATCCTTATAAACGTTGAAATTCCAGCGTTTACTGCTTTATGCAAAGCAATAAGTTATTGAGCGAAACTAAATAGCATCACGTAAAACTAAATAGCTTTACGTAAAACTAGCATGTTGCCGGAGTACGGTCAGACTTTTTTGTAGATTCTGCACCATCTTCCGGCGGCAACTGACAAAGAAATTCGCCCAAAATGCCAACAAGCATATCTACAAAGCAAACGAATCCTGCAATAGAACACTCGCGCACAACAACAGAATTATAAAATACCATTTCGCTGTTCGGCAAACTCATTAGCAACTGGCCTATATACCAGCCAGCCAAAATAGATCCAGCCATTCCCAATGACTTCGACAACATCAAAGCGGCAACAGCAAACTGCGGGCTTGTATGCTTATTGTTTTTCTTAGCTTTTTCACTAACACTTAAGTGAGTTTGCAAAGCCATAACAAATGTTGCAACACCGGCAACTACCATAATTGATATAACAACCCACGGAGCTCCGGCAAGAGACATAGCACTAGACTCTGTTGACGACACAAGAAATGCGCCTAGTACAAAGCCAAACAGCAGACCTAATACCAGATACCACCAAGGTGTGCGATACGCTTTCATTAATAATCATCCCCTAAAAGCCATTGATCTGAGTATATACCAACAGTTTGAGTATCTAAAGCAAGAGCTAAAGAATACGAAAGCGGGTTGTGATCCAAAGCAGCGTCCGACTCAATTTGCATCCATGGCATAAGTTCAGGTGATTTAGGATCCACTGTTACCATTTGCGCAATTTCTTGCGGCAGCCCTTCCGGATTTATTGATTCAGTTTCCGTAGCAGGTGCTCCGTATGAACGAGAGCCTAGAACGCGAAGAGTTATTTTGTCTTTATCTGAACAAGAAACAATACGAACTAAGCGCAACATTTCATACTCGTCTCTAGTTGAGGAAAGAAGGAAAACGCAGGTGTAGTAGTCAGCATCAAGCGCATTCGCAACATATAATGCGGATATGCCGTCTACGCGAGTTTCTCCATCTTGCTCAAGAAGTGCAACTATTTTCAGCATAGCAGAACGCGTAGCATGATTGGCGACACCCCTCATTGAGATTACCAAAGTTGTGCGCATTTGAAGCGGGTCTACGTCGAAAAATCGGTGTCTTTCTTCAATCGCAGCCATTTCGTTTCCTGGATTATTTAATTGGTTTTCGCAAAGATTTTCGCCAGTATTGTCACAAGTATTTTCACAAGAGTTGTCAGCGTTTACAGCCTCGCCTTCAGCGTTGCAAGACTTACTTGCAGCGTCATCTTCTGCAGAATTACCCATATAATCTTCAGCTGCAGCATTCGCAATATCTATAGCTGCTTGAGCCGCTGCAGCAGCTTCTGCATCTTCAATACGCTTATTTTCTTCTTCGTTCTGTTCTATAAGCGTACGGAAGTAGTCTGCATTCGGACTATCTTCTAAATCATCAATATCAACTTTTCCGCTTCTAACAGCAACATGCGCAATACTTTCGGGAACTGCTCTGTTAGACATGTCGTACTTTCTTTTAGCAACACGATGCACAGTAACAGAAACGTCGTCAACTTCGCTTTGCAAACCGTAGTAGTTGCTGCGAACAGAAGCGCGAACAGTAACATCTGCTTCAACAACCTGCCATGTGCGCATAACAGAATCCGCAACCTTATTAGTCATAAGCTCCAAGGCGATCGACGGATGATCTTCAATTTCATCATCGTGCTCGCACTGCCTTAACGAAAAAGCAAGACGATCTGTCAATTGAGGAATATCAATTGCATGAGTATCGTTACCAGCCAACGCCCTGCTCAAATCAACTTTTAGAACAGCATCAATGCGAATGTTCGTATACAAGCCAATAACAATGTCGTTAACATTAGGCCTCACGCCGTTAAGCCGTATAAGGCTATAACTATTTTCTTCCACTGCTTTTCTCCCCGCCTATACGAGAAAGCGCACAATAGCAATATTTACGCTTGCTGTTGTGCTGCTTTCTCAGTTTTAATATTCGATTTTTACTTTTTGGTTTTACTTTTGATTTGCGCTTTTGTTTTCGACTTTGTTTTCAACTTTGTTTGCGCAAACCAGCGTTTTGTTACATTCTACTAGATGCAAAAAGAAAATACCTAATTTTACTCAGATTTTCCTTCTACATTTCGTCTTAAACTTTCCGGAATTTCCACAGGCGGAATATCTGAATCCGGACGCTGATCGTTAGAAAGCCAAAGAGTACGCTCCGGAGCCTTGCGAATCTTACTAAAGATTTCCTTAAGCTCCTTCTCGTTAAGCGTTTCTTTTTCAAGAAGCTGACGAACCAGCTCGTCTAAAACGTCGCGATTATTGTTAATAATCTCCCACGCTTCAGTATGAGCAGTTTCAATAAGCTTATGAACTTCCTCATCAATAACTTCAGCCGTGCGGTTCGAGAACTTGCGTGGCTGCAAAGAGTCAAGGGATCCGGAAGCGTCATCGTCCGCGTCCATCCACTTAACTGCTCCAAGCTTTGCAGAGAAACCAAACTCCACAACCATCTTGCGAGCAATAGCCGTAGCTTTTTCAATATCGTTAGAAGCTCCGGTTGTTGGATCGTGGAACACAACTTCCTCAGCCGTACGACCGCCCATAGCATAAGCCATTTGATCAAGAAGCTCGTTTCGCGACTGGGAATAACGATCCGTAGTTGGCATAACAGCCGTGTAGCCAAGCGCGTGGCCTCGTGGCAAAATAGTCACCTTTGTAACAGGATCCGTATTATGCAAAGCCGCAGCAACCAAAGCGTGACCACCCTCATGGTAAGCGGTATTACGCAACTCGTCCAAAGCCATGCCCTTAGACTTCCTTCGAGGGCCAGCCTGAACGCGGTCAATTGCCTCATCAATAGCGCGATTATCAATGTATTGCGCGCCAGAGCGAGCACAAAGCAAAGCAGCCTCGTTAAGAACGTTAGCTAAATCTGCACCTGTAAAACCAGGAGTGCGCACAGCAACCATATGAAGATCAACGTCTGGAACGAAAGGCTTACCCTTTGCGTGAACCTTCAAAATTGCTTCGCGGCCTTCCAAATCAGGAGCTTCAACAGCAACCTGACGGTCAAAGCGGCCAGGGCGAAGAAGTGCAGAATCGAGCACATCCGGACGGTTAGTTGCGGCAATAATAATCAAATTAGTGTCGTTGTCAAAGCCATCCATTTCCACAAGCAGCTGATTAAGTGTCTGCTCACGCTCATCGTGGCCGCCAGTCATGCCGCTTCCGCGACGACGACCAACAGCATCAATCTCATCAATAAAGATGATTGCAGGAGCGTTCTTCTTAGCTTCGTCAAAAAGTTCACGAACACGAGACGCACCCAAGCCTACGAACATTTCCACGAAGTCAGAACCTGCCATTGCGTAGAACGGCACTCCAGCTTCGCCTGCAATAGCGCGCGCAAGCAATGTTTTACCAGTTCCTGGAGGGCCGTAAAGAAGAACGCCTCGAGGAATACGCGCACCCAAAGCCTTGTAGCGCGAAGGATCCTTTAAGAAGTCCTTAATCTCCTCAACCTCTTCAACAGCAGCCTGCTCGCCAGCAACATCTGCAAACTTAGTCTTAGGAGTTTGACCTTCAACAAGCTTTCCGCGACCGCGACCGCCGCCCATTCCAAGCATTCCGCCGCCGGCGCCACCAATGCGACTAAACATGAACCAAATCATGCCAAGGAAGAAAAGAATAGGCACAAGCGAAGTTACAAGATAGGAGAAAATTCCGGAAGATTGCAAGTTTGCAGTCCAACCATTAGACGGCTTAGCTTTTTCAACTTCCTGAATAATCGACTTACCTTGAGCAATAGTGTAGTAGAATTGCACATCCTTGCCGTAATCATGCTTCTGCTTATCTCGCTTATTATACTTACTAAACTTTTTGTCGAGAGTAAGCTTCACAAGCTGCTTGTTATCAATAATTTCGGCATAGTTTGCTTTATGCGAGCGCAATAATTCAATACCGTCTTGGGTATCAATAGTTTGCGAACCTGTTTTTGCAAACATTTGGAAGCCGACCACAGCAAGAAGTACTAGCAGAACAATCCACGTCCATGGAGACTGCCAGATTGGGCGACGAGACTTATTGTTGCCATCATTGCCGTCATTGCCGTCATTATTGCCTTTATTGTTGTTACGCTGGCCGTTATTTCGAGAATTCCTAGGATTTAGCGGGGTTAAGAACGGATTATTTCCGTTATTTCCGCGCCCAGGACCACCCATTGGGCCTTGCGGTGTCATAGGAGAAGCGCCCATGTAATAAGGCTCCTTTCAAACTCCCTAATTTCTATAAAAATTCAGGTAAGAATTTTGAATAAAGAATAAAGTAAGCTCTATACACAAAGCTTAATTGCCATAAACAGATGGCTTTAATACTGCAATACTATTGAGATTGCGGTAACGTTCGTCATAGTCCATGCCAAAGCCGACGACGAAAGCATCCGGAATTTCAAATCCCGTGTAGTCGATTTTAACGTCAACTTCGCGGCGAGCTGGTTTGCTTAGCAGCGCAAAAACTTTAACGCTGTTAGCTCCGCGACCCTTCAACTCGTTTACCAACCAATCAAGAGTTCGACCGGAATCAACAATATCTTCAACAATAAGAATATCTTTGCCACGAACATCCGTACTTAAATCTTCACGAACCTTAATCTGCCCGCTAGTTTGAGTACCACTGCCGTAGCTTGACAAACTCATAAAGTCCATTGGCGCATTAACGCTCAGCTCTTGAGAAAAAACAGCAAGCGTATTAACAGCGCCTTTAAGCACTGCTACGAGCAAAATATTACGATTTTTGTAATCTTCGCTCACTTGCTTTGCAACCTCACGAATACGCTTCATAAGGTCTTCGTGGCTGATCAATTCATAGTCAATGTCATCTCGTATATCTGCAACTTGCATGTTCACTATCTTGGCATAAACGAATGACGATGTTACGAGCGTGCCGCAACGCTTCATAATGATTAGGTAACGAAATAGGCTTTTGTCCGTGCCAATTTACGCTAAGTTCGTCGATTGCTTTTATGTGACTTGACGAAAAACGCAGTAAAAGCGCTGTTAAAGCTCTTGCTATAACACGACGGCGAATTGAAGGATGATACTGCGATAATTTTTTTGCATCCAAAACTATTTCTTGAGATTTTTCGTTAGCTTGCAAAATAGTTTCATAAGCTTCGTCGACTTTAGAATTTATGTAGTCAAGATCATCTTGAGCAAAATCGGCGCCTCGGGAAAGTATAGTCACCATATCTGCTTGTAAAAAGCGAGAAATATAAGGCATAAGAGTGTGTCTAATCCTAGAGCGCAAAGGGTAATTTTCGCAAAGTTCAAGATTTTGTGCAGACGTGTCTCCATTAGTAGGATCATCCCACCAAGAAATTCCCAAATCTTCACAAATTCCAGTAGTTTGATTGCGAGTAAGCTCAATAAGCGGACGCGCAAAACGCACGTTTTGGCGCAAAGTTACAGCTTTCATACCAGCGACTGCTTCTAATCCTGCAGAATCTTTTAATCCAATAAGCACTGTTTCTGCTTGATCGTTAGCAGTGTGAGCTAGTAGAACTACGGCTGCTTTCTGAATTTTTGCGACTTCAATAATAGCTTCGTAGCGCGCAAACCTTGCTGCAGATTCTTCACCTTCGCCAGAATCTTTTACTTGAACAGACTTAATAAAAACGTATTTTTCTTTTATTCCAGCCTGAATACAGCGTTTAGCAGCCTCGAGAGCAACTTGGGTTGAATTAGGCTGAATATGGTGGTCAACAATTACTACGCCGCAACGAAGCCCTCGAGACGCGCAAACAATAGAACTAAGCGCTGTAAGAGCAAGAGAATCCCTGCCTCCGGAGCAAGCTACAAGAACTAGAGGAGCATCGAGTGCAGTCTCATGCGTGCCGTGCTCATTAAAACACGAATCCTGGCTTTGAAGCGAAAGCTTGTCGAAGCAACGATTTATTGCGCCGATTCCTGCGCGCATACAAGACGAGTAAACCATATCGTCTAGTTTAGCGCGATTAGTAGCAGAAAATAACCAAGCAAAATATTAAATATTAGAGGTTTGGAAGCTGAGCCATGAACTTGTTAATCGCCACAAAGGCTCCCCAAAAATCGTAGGGTTGATTTGCAACAACAGCGAAAGTTAAAACGCCACCGCTTTTTCGAGATACGTTTCCAGACATGGAACTTACTTCGCTTAAGGAACCGGTTTTTACGCGCAAAAGTCCTGCAGCGGACTCATCCGCCAAACGCTTTCGAGAAGTGCCAACTAAGCCCGGCAATGACAATCCTTCAGAAGAAGCAGCTCCCCCAGAATCTGCCTTAATATTTAGCACCTGAACTTTTGCCAAAGCTGTAACAAGAACATGAGATTTTGGAGATAATCCCGAGCAATCAGACATATGCAATCCGCGCGTGCTGATTTTAAGCTTATGCAAGCCCTCTTCTACAGCCTGAACTGCACCTTCCGGAGAATTGCTTTTATGAGACGCAATAGCAGTTAAACGGCCAAATTCTTCCGCCAACGTGTTATCTGAAAGTCGAAGCATATAAGACATAACTTCATTAAGAGGCGCTGAAGAAACTTGCGCAAGAAGACGCGAATTTTCGGATATTAGCGGGCGCGTTTCGCTTACTTCAATTTCGGGATTTTGAGAATCTTCCGACTTATTTTCATCTTCGGAATTTTTGCTATTATTCGAGGAGTTTTCAGTAGAATTTTCCGCTTTTTTATCTGTTTTCTCGGAATAATTTCGTACTTCAATTCCTTGCTTAATAAGCAACCTTGCAAAAACTTGGCCTACGCTTAAAGCAGGATGAGGATCCGAAAGCGGAAAATCTGTTATTGCATCGGCATCAATACCAAGAATTTGAAGATCACGCTGTCGAGCATCATCAATAGCCATAGACGAAGTTTCGGCATAAAAACGGCGTTCAGTATCCGTTTCATAAACAAGAGCAGGAGCGCGCTTTGCACCAAAAAGCGAATCATCAAGCGAAAGAGAAACTTCGTGAATATTATCGAGCTTTAAGGCGGCTGCAGTTCTTTTAGCTAAAGTTGTTAAACCAGCCCTACCGTTTACGTGAGACCAGTCGTTTTCACCAACCCCAAGAAGCATATCACCATTGCCGCGAAGCACAATTTTACGTAAGTTTGAGCCTGATTTTGAGCCGGAAGATTGCTCAGAATCTTTAGCTGATTTAGGCAGCAAAAATACTTGAGTATCAAGAGTTGAACCCATATCCAAAGTTCTTGAAGCAACGGCTGCAGTTAGGGTTTTAAGAGTTGACGCAGGTTCTCGAGGAGTATTCGCTTCGTGAGAAGCAATCACACTTCCATTAGCATCCATGATTACTACAGAAGTATTATCACTTATTGAAGGATCAGCAATTAAAGCGTCAATAAGCTTCTGAGATTGCTCGCGATTAATAGGCTTTCCGTAAGTTGCACCTTTTGCTAAAGAAGGAACACTAAGCAAAGCGCGCGGAGAAGACACAACAGTTGATTTGTGTTGCAAGCGCAAAGTTAACGGACCTGGCAAAATATCGCATACGTCAAGCGAAACATAAGTAACCATAATCACAAGGCTAAGTATTGCAGACAAACTTGCAATAAGAAAACGCCAACGAGATGGATACTGGCTTCTTAAAACCATAGCAGCATATTTGCTTGGTTTTTTAGAATCGATTTGTTCTAAAGAATCGCTCGATTTTGGTGCACTCGCATTAAGAGTATTTAAGGCATCGTTTGAGCCTTTACTACTTTCCATGCGAGCACACCTTTAAATCGATTGCAAATACCGCGCTTAACTATACATTGCGCTTGCAACAAAGCGTGCGTAAATTACGCAGTAATCGAGGCGAATCTGCGCAAGTTTTCTACAATGCGAATTATGCGCTTATCCATTACTTTGCCACCAAGAATTACGCCAACAACCAGCACAATTGCGCCGTTCACTATGAACATAATGCTTGCAATCCACAAAAGATTCGGGTTAATAGCCAAAAACGCCATAGCTGCAGCAATAGATGGAATCATGCATACTGCAGCAAGAAGCGTAAAACCTATTGGCGCAAAGGATCTAGCGCCTGCAGAACCTTGCGGCCTAGAAAATGGCTTTTCAATTGATGCCACAGGGTACATTGCAATGCACGAAGAAACTGAGCCAATACCTATGGAAGCAAAAGCTACTCCGATTGGTGAAAGAATCTGGAACATAAACGCATTTACACTTTGTTGAATATTTGCTACAAAGAAGAGGAAAACGTAAAATCCTACTCCAAGAAGAACAAAATACACAACACAAATCACGGACCAAACTATTGAATGCGCTAATCGATCGTTCACGCCTTTTACGCCAATAATCGCGTGCATAGTAAAAGCTGTGCCATCGTATGCAATATTGTTTCCAACAACCATGCCAATCATCAAAGCAGCATACATAAGCCAGCCAGATACGCCTAAACCATCTGCCAAACTCTCAAAGCCTATGCCACCAGCAACACTTGCAGTTGGAACTATCAGCATAAAAAGAGGCATAAGAAGCAAAAATAGTTGGCGCATATCTCTTCTCATAACGCTAATAATTCGCGCAATAATCGCACCGACTGTGTTGTCTGGAACTGCTGCAAATAAGCCAATTCCTTTAGTTTTAACAACTGTTTTTTGTTCACTGCGCAGTAGCTTAGGTTCTAATTTTGCACAAAATACAGAGATTGCAAAGCAAGCAGCAATTGTTACAACGCAAATAAGGAAGCGAGTAGCAAGGGCAAGCCAATTTCCATTAATAGCATCGAGCGGCAAAGCCATAGCTGCACTTAATGGCGTAAAAGCAGATACAGAGCACAAACTTGAGCTGATCAAAATTTTATTTGGTGAACTACCATGCCCGTTCATTGATGCAACAAAAATCATGTACGCTATAAAAATAGCAAAGTAAAAAATGTTTCTTGAATGCTTGTTTATTAAAATAGTGTCTAAAAGTTCAATAAGCATTTTGCTTAAAGACACGATTGTTGCAACGTAAAGCGGAGCCGCGATTACGCTTACTAAAACTGGCACAATTCCAAAGCTTCGGTACGCTAAAGACCACAAAACAAGCGCGATTGTGCTGCTTATAGAAAGCGCTCCAAAAAGAGAGCCAAGAAGCATACCAGCTTGCTGCTTTACGTAAGGAATACCGTAAAGCGCAAAACTACGCGACTTTAGTGTTGTGTCACTTCCAAACATAAACAGGTTTATAAAAAGCGTAAAAATTGACACAATAGACGCAACCATTATTGGAAGAGCTTGGAATTCCTGCCAATTTTTAGTATCTGGAAGCATGCCTGGATCAAGATACTTTCCTGCTTCCCAACCTGCAAAACCAAGAGCGCATATAAGCGCAAGTCCAAAAACAATTGCTATGCCAAAGCCGATTTTTTGCCAAATCGACTTTCGCATAACAGAAAAAGTAAGCGCCCAGCGAAGGCGAACCATTGTAAAAATCATAGACATGATTACTTACCGCCTTTCGCTCACGCGTTGTAATTACTTGCGATTGGTGTTGCGCTATTGCCGCCGTTAAGCCAGTCAATGCGCGCAGCAGCGTGGCGTCCGCCAACAAGCTCCATAAAGCGATCTTCAAGATTCTTGCCTTGAGCCACCTCTTCAAGAGTTCCAGCAGCTGCAACATGACCTTCGTTAATAATTGCCACGTGCGAGCACATTTTTTCGACTAATTCCATAACGTGCGAAGAAATAATCACCGTTCCGCCAGTAGAAACATATTCGGCGAGAATATCCTTCAAATTTGCGCTAGAAACAGGGTCCACTGCCTCAAAAGGCTCATCGAGCACAAGCACGCGAGGGCTGTGGATCATAGCTGTTGCAAGGCAAATCTTCTTAGTCATACCAGTTGAATAGTCCGAAACCATAGTGTTTGCGGCTTCTGTTAAGTCGAAAGCAGAAAGCAAGTCGTTTGCACGCTTTACGGATTCCGCGCGACTCATCTCGCGAAGCATGCCAGCGTAAGTTAAAAGCTGAAGACCGGTAATCGTCTTAAAAATCTCATCTGCTTGAGGCATTAAACCGATTGCGCGCTTAGCGCTATTTACGTCACTCCAAACATCGTTGCCAAAAATCGAAGCCGAGCCAGCATCTGGCATAAGCAAGCCCGTAAGCATCTTAATCGTAGTGGTTTTGCCAGCACCATTAGGGCCTACTAATCCGTAGAAGGATCCTGCTGGAATGCTCAACGAAAGATTATCTACAGCAACTTTTTTGCCAAAAGTCTTAACAAATCCGCGAATAGAAACTGCTTGAACTTCTTCGCTGTCAGCGGCGTAAGTGTTTGCGCCAAAAACTGGAATGCTACCAGCAGAAGCACTTTCTGAAGCACTGCCAGCAGGATTTGCATAAGGAACAGAATCTACCATAGAAACCTCGCAAGATACAGATAAACGCACGCATTGCGCCACATTAATTGCGCAATCGCACGTTTACACCAGGGCTTCTATTATCTCACACTCGCAATTTTTGCGCAATCGCGCCACAGCAAGCAAGAAACTCGCGCCACACTAGAGAATTTGATTCTTTCGCTCAGTGACCGGTGTGCTGAATCGGCTTCCACTCGCTCTTGGAGAAAATAGCCTGGAACGCAATAGGCACGTACGAAAGCATAAAAATCGGGAAGCTAAGAGCGTACGCAAACAGCTCCTTATTCGTGGCCCCAAGCTTATCGTGCTCAACTAAAATCGTAAGAGACACGAACACCATCATTCCAAAAACGCTTGTAACAGTAGTGGTTATAAGGTTTAGCGAAGACTCTATTTGACTCGTCCACGTTACAAAGCCGAAGGCAGCAAACACGAATCCCAAAATTAATCGCACAATCGCCAACACCATAAACGGGCAAAGCATAAGAGTAAAATCAACGGACGAAAAATCGCGTTCTCGAATACCGTGGCGAATAAGAGCTGCTCCATAGTAGCGGAAGACTTGCAAAAAGCCTTTACTCCAGCGAAGGCGCTGTCTCCAACTTTGCCTAAACGACACTGGCTGCTCGTCGTAAAGCACAGCAGAACCGCAGTAGCCAACCTTGTCTCCGTGAAGAATTGAATCCATTGTAAACTCAAGATCTTCGGTAAGAAGATGGAATTTCCATCCGCGATTTCTGTGCATAATTTCACGCGAGAACATGAAGCCTGTGCCACCTGCGTGACAGCTTGACCCAAAAAGCATGCGCGAATTGTTAGTAAAGCGCGACTCTCGAATAAACCAAAGCGCAGATCCGGAAGAAACCCAATTGTCGGAAAGATTTACGGAATTTCGGTAGCTGGTTAAAATCTGGTAGCCAGCGTGGAATCCCTTATTCATCTCCTCAAAATAGTGAGGATCTAGCTTATTATCCGCGTCAAAAACAAAATACGCGTCATAAACCTTATCCGCACCAATTTTCATAATGTGGTCAAGCAAATAGCTGAGCGCAAAACCCTTGCCAATATGCTCTTTATCGAAGCGCTCGATTACATTGCAGCCGGCATCTCGCCCAACTTTAGCGGTTTCGTCTGTGCAATTGTCGGCCACAAGCCAAATATCAATTAGATTATGCGGGTAGGTTTGCGTTTGAATACAGTGAATAAGATTTCCTATTACAGCTTCCTCATTTCGGGCAGAAATAAGAACTGCGTAATGCTTATCCATTGGAGCGTCTGGAAAAACAATAGGCTTAGCAAATAGCGACGCCACAGCACACACACCCTGGTATACAACGCTGCTTATGCCGATAATTATTACTAATACGTCAAATATTGATAGAAAAATCATTGCTTCCAACCGCTCCGTGGATTATTTTTTACGTTATTTTTTACGTTTTTAGTATTTTTTTCGCTACTAGCACGCTGCTTACCACTAGCTCGCTGCTGGCTACCAGTTAGTTTCTTGTGATTCACGCGCTTCCTACTATTCAAAGCAACATCTTTATTTACTTGATCTAATATTTCGCGCGAAATCGGCATCGTTTCTAACGCATCAAGCTGATCCGAATCAGAAGAAGTTGCGTTATCGTCATTCACATCTTCCGAATCAGCAACATACGCTTGCTTGTACCAGTACAAAATATCTTCATTCATAGAAACGCGCGAACTTGTGCCCTTCATAACACGCTGAACACTATCGCTTACAGGCTTCATGAAGTTGCGTCTAATAGATTCAAAGCACTTTACCATAATCGACTTATGCTCAGGCTTTGGATCGTCCATAAGAGGCGAAGAAACCAAATGATACTGCTTCGTGCAAACCTTAAAAATCGCCTGCAAACTTGCAGTAACCGGCAAAGCCAAGAACGCTCCAAGAGCACCAAAAACAGCGCCCAATATAAGAACAGAAAGAAACGCAACAGCAGGATTCAAATCCATAGTTTTTTCGGAAATCTTAGGAGAAATCACCATATTTTCAATCTGCTGATAAATCGTAATAAAAATTAACGTTGCAAGAGCTGCACCAAAACCTTTAGAACCCCAAGCAAAAAGAATCGGCAACGCTCCACCAAGATAAGTACCAACAGTTGGTACAAATTGCGAAACAATTCCGCAGAACAAAGACAAAGGCAACCAGTAAGGAACGCCCATTATTACGAGGAAAATTGCGATTCCAGCTGCGTTGATTGCGGCTAAAATAATTCGCGAAAACAGGAAGCTGGAAATCTGCTCCTGCACAACCGACCAAATAAATAGGAATCTGCGCTGAGACTGAGGATTCATCCAGCGGCACATGCTTCTGCGCATTTTAGGGCCGGCTGCAGAAATGTAATAAGTCACCATAAGAATTGTGAGCAAATCAAGCAAGAAGGTAAGCACACCCCAAGTGGTATTCAAAGCTTGACCAGCAAAATCAACAACCCAAGAAGTCTGCACATGCTTCAAAATTTCCATACCAAGCTGCTCAATATTCGGCATTCTAAAACCAGTGGAATGAAGCACAAATCCAGCAAACTGATTGTATAAATCTGGCAAACCCAAAGCCATAGAAACAGCCTGCTGAGCAAACAAATTACCAAACAAGCCCAAAAGTAAGCCAATAATAGCAAGAAGACCTGTTAGCGTAAAACCGGAAGCAACACCACGACGCCAACCATGCCTAACTAATTTGATTACAAGAGGCTCCATTGCGAGCGCTATAAAAATCGAAATAATAACGTCGAAAACAATGAAGGAAATGCTTCCCCATGCAAACCATAAGAAAATAGACACAAAAGCAACAATTGCAACGTAAATAAGCGCGCGGCCCAGCCAGTCTGGCGGACGCCTATCGTCACCTTTTGCAGGGAAAAGCGAAGCTAAATCTAACTTATTCCCGCCATGCTCACTTGGATTATGCATTTCATGCTCACGCGGCGACTGAGATTGCGATTGCGACTGCGGCTCTTGATACGTCATACGCACTATTGTACTTGTGCGAACTGATGAACAGTATTTACGGCATGTAACGGCGCGTACATAAAAACAACAGCATGTAACACAAACGTAACGAGATAGTCGAGTCGCTGAAATCCAAAAATAAATCTAAAGTTCTAAACTCGTTAATGAGTTTTAAGAAAGGAATGTGTTTCCATGACCACTTTGCAAACGAAAGAAGATGCAGCAGCCCTTATTGAAAAGGAAGGCATCGAGTATGTTTCTGTGAGATTTACTGATTTGATTGGCGTGCAGCAGCATTTTACAGTTCCAGCCGACGAGTTCTTGCACAGCGCATTTACTGACGGAATGGCTTTCGACGGCTCCTCAATGCAGGGCTTCCAAGCTATTAACGAATCCGATATGAAGCTTATTCCGGATGTTGATACTGCCTACATTGATCCATTCCGCAAGCATAAGACTTTGAACGTTGCTTTTTCGATTGTCGATCCTGTAACAGACGAGCCTTATTCTAGGGATCCTCGTCAGGTTGCTATTAAAGCTGAAGCTTATTTGAAGGCTACCGGAATTGCAGATACCGCAAGCTTTGCACCGGAAGCAGAGTTCTTTATTTTCGACAAGGTTCGTTTTGCAAACGACATGCAGCGTTCCTTCTACGAGGTGGACTCCAACGAAGCTCCTTGGAATTCGGGAATTGATACCGAAGACGATGGCAGCAACAACATTGGTTTTAAGAATCGCGTAAAGCACGGCTACTTCCCTGTGCCACCAGTAGATCACAATCAGGATTTGCGCGATGACATGGTTTATAACTTGCAAAAGGTCGGTTTGATTCTTGAGCGCTCTCACCACGAAGTTGGCGGCGCAGGTCAGCAGGAAATCAACTACCGTTACAATACGCTTGTTCACGCTGGCGACGATTTGATGAAGTACAAGTACGTTGTTCACGAAACTGCTGCTTTGGCTGGTAAGGCTGCAACCTTTATGCCTAAGCCAATTGCTGGAGATAATGGCACTGGTATGCACTGCCATCAGTCGCTTTGGAAGGACGGCAAGCCATTGTTCTACGCAGAAACCGGCTACGCTCAGCTTTCTGATATTGCACGCTGGTACATTGGCGGCTTGATTAAGCACGCTTCTTCTGTGCTTGCTTTTACTAATCCTTCGCTTAACTCTTACCATCGCCTTGTTCCAGGCTACGAAGCTCCAGTCAACTTGGTTTACTCTGCTCGTAACCGTTCTGCAGCTATTCGTATTCCTCTTGCTGGAGATGCTCCTGCTGCTAAGCGTATTGAGTTCCGCGCTCCGGATCCTTCTTGCAACCCATTCTTGGCATTCTCCGCTCAGCTGATGGCAGGCTTGGATGGCATTATGAACCACATTGAGCCTCCTGCCCCTGTTGATAAGGATTTGTATGAGCTTCCTCCAGAAGAACATGACGGAATTAAGCAGGTTCCTTCTTCGCTTGGTGAGGCTTTGCAGGCTTTGGAAGAAGATCACGACTTCCTTATGCAAGGAGATGTTTTCACAAGCGATTTGATTGATACTTGGCTTGATTTGAAGCATGGTGAAATGGATATGGCTCGCTTAGCTCCAACGCCTTTGGAGTATGAGCTTTACTTCCACATCTGATTTGCAGTTAAGTTAAGATAAGCTAAGTTAATCTAAGCTAACGAAAAGCCGGCCCTACGATTTCGCGGGGTCGGCTTTTTGTGCTCAAGCAGATTGTCGCGTCAGCTTCTTATTTTCTAGCACGTATTTCACATCAGCTTGAGACGCAACTTTCGAATCGTGCGTAACAACAATCACACATTTGCCATGCTTGATAGCAAGATTCTTTAATATTGAAATAACTTCTTTAGTCGTGGCAGGATCAAGACTTCCCGTAGGCTCATCAGCCAAAATTACCGGCGCAGAAGATACCAATGCTCGCCCAATTGCAACACGCTGCTGCTGTCCGCCGGAAAGCTGCGTAATATTGCGATTTATTTCTTCCTCAGTCAACCCAAGATCTATTAGCACTTGAGCGTCCGCACGCGAATTTACTAATCGCAAATTTTCTAATGGTGTCAAATAGTCAATAAGATTAAAATTCTGGAAAACAAGCGAGATATGCTTTTTGCGATGATCACAATATCCTGTTTTTGCAATATTTTCACCGTTAAAAAGCACTTCTCCACTATACGGAGTATCTAATCCAGCTAAAAGCGAAAGCATCGTAGACTTTCCAGCTCCGGAAGCTCCCATAATGCTGTACATTTTGCCAGTTTCAAACTCCGCATTAACGTCATTTAATACAGCAATATTTGCAGGTCCGTAAGTGTACTTCACATTTTTTAATTGCAATAAATCTGACATAATAAGCTCCTTATTTTTACATAATTTAAATATGATTTATACGATTTGTTTCATTTATGCGATTGCGCTTTTAGTAGAAAATTCGCATACGCAACTACATTTCTGCTAACTCATAGCACTTAGTATTTGCCGAGGCTTCTTTATGAATATAGGCAGTACAGAAATAATTAGCGCAACTATTGAAATAAACAAACCAATAACAAAGGCGGTAAATGTTTGAGTCAATGGCAATACTGGAACACCATCCGCAATAAATGACGAATTTACACTATGCAAAATCGCAGAACCAATAACGCCAGAAAAAGCAGCACCTAATCCCAGCGAAATGACGAATGACACAATGTTGAGTATCACTATTTCAATAAGCAATTGGCTAACTATTACTGCTTTCGACAATCCAATAGACATAAGTACGCCAATCTCGTGCATACGCGCTCTAACCCAGAACACTAGTACAAGTCCAAGCACTAAAACGCCAACAAAACTTAGCGCAACAAAAATCATTCGCACAAGTTGTTGCACAGAATTAACTGAAGTTATTACACCAGACAATTGCGAAGCATTCTGCTCTACATCCGCCCACTCGCCAGAAATACTTTTAGCATCGCGTATTGCGCTAGCTAACGAATCAGAACGCTCAACAGCACAGCGCAAAACACTTCGCTTAGCAGAGCCAGCCAAAGATAACGCCGAACTTAAGTCAGTAAATATGCGATTTTCTGACGTATCCGAAGGAAGCGCTCCCTTAGTTTGCAATTTGCCGGCAAAAATGCCAACAACGCGAACTGTTACATTAACACCTTGCTTAAAAGTTATAGTAGAGCCAATCTTAAGATTATTCTTTTTAGCAAAATCACGATGCACTATTGCGCTACCAGCAGAACGATTAGTAATATGCTCACCCTGCACTAAACGGTACAATCCTTCTTGAAAACCTTGAGATAATCGAGAATCTGTTGTACCAGTAATTCCAGCAGCATGAGCCAAAACATCATCGTCTAGTCTTGGACCCTGCAAAGGAAGCAGAATTTGCTTTCCAACAGGCGTAGCTAAAACATCGCGCTCTTCCACTACATTTTTTACGCCCGAAATCGCAGCAAATTTACGAATTTGACTAGAGTCAATTCCTTCATTCGCGGCTAAATCTTGCGGAATTGGGGAATTAGATACTTTAGCATCGAGATTGGTCTCGGAATTAGAATTTGCATTACTTTTCTCTGGAAGAGTTTCACCTCGAGTTTTTGCTCGTACAGTAAAGCCTAAAGCAATACTGGATTGAAGTCGATCCCTAGCGCTCTCAACAGAAGCACTAATACCAGCTTGTGAAACTAGTGCGCTTAAAACAAGAGTCATAATCAGCACAATTATTGCGTTGCGCCGAGGCTTGCGAAATATTGCAAGCCATGCTCTAGAGCATAAAGAAATTACATCAACAATCATAATTATTCCCAATAAACTTTTATAAACTTTCTAGAACTTGCTAAAACTTGCTAAAAATACGCAATAGTTTTACTTCTGCAATCCAAGCAGTTCTCGAGGAGATTTGCACATCATCGGCAAATAGGACAAAACTACAGAAACAATAACTACCGCACATACTATTGCAGAAACTCCAACAAAGCATTGCAAGTCTACTTGCACTATAAGTTTGTCCAAAGTTCTAGTTGCCAGCGTTGATTCAAGATTTCCACCAGCTTGGCCCATAGTGCTCAAATCATTAACAGCCGCAGATTTTACGGATCCGAGCGCAGCAGTACCCATCCAAGGAGCTATGATTTTTGCAAAAAAGTATCCAACAACTAGCGAAGGTATTGCAATAAGCAAAATCTCAGTAACGTACTGGCCAGCTATAACCAGCTTGCTATTGCCAATCGCCGTAAATACACCAATCTCATGGCGTCGCTCATTCATCCACAGCAAAAGCACCAATCCAAGCGCAATAATAGCGAAAGATATTACAGCAATCGTCGTAATAGTCATCATTGAATGAACGCCTTTAGCTATTCTCAATAATCCAGTAACAAACTGATCGTCACGAGTTAGCTGATAATTTTGCAAATCAATAGGCAATTTAGCAGCCTGCGCAATAATATTATCCGCATTCTCACCGCGCTTTACTCTAAAACTTGCATCCTGATATATTTCTTTTCCTGGCTTATATTTATACAATTCGCGCGTAGTCTGCAAATCCGTATAAACCATATTGGCAGTCAGTTCCGCCCTAGTTGCAACTTGACGCTTATTTGCTCCAGAATAAATTCCAACAATATGAGTTTTTACAGTTGCGGTTGATTGGTTAATATTGTCGGCATCGTAAGGGTTAGCGCGAAGCGTAAGAGTATCTCCTACATTCAACCCATTAGCTTTAGCGAGATCTTCATGAATAAGAGATGCGTGAATATTACTAGCGTGTAAATGCTTACCTTTAGACACAGTTATTGCTTTTGTTCTAAACGCATTAAGACCTGTAGAATTATTAGTGCCCTCAATGTTAACTGCATTGCCAAACTGCTGCTCACGCTTTTGATCATAATCCTGAACGCCTGGAATTCTCGCAGCTTTAGCATTAACTAAATCCGCTGTTACATTTTGGCGAACTACGTACGATGCAACTCCATGCAACTTTGCGATTGCTTGTACATCTTTAGGTTTTACAGTTCCAGCTCCTCTAGGAGTTCCAGGATTTATTTGCGGATTATTTGCAAGTACGAAACTAGATTCCGCTTGAGCTTCAACTTTTTGCCCCTCTTTATTAGCAGCACTCGAGACGGCAGAAATTGCAAATAATAATGTTGATATAAGAAATAGAACAATGAAAACTATTAATGTTTTTATTCGTTTCCTCAGAATGTAGCGTATTGCACGAGAGATAAACGTCATCGACTACCTTTCCTCATCGAAAAAATAATTGTATATAGTATGAAAACATACAGTATGCAAACATACAGTATGCCAGTATAACATATGCACACTTATAATTGCTATATGCAAAAAGCCGGCCCTACGATTTCGCAAGGTCGGCTTTTTACTTAGCTAAAGAAACATTAAGGCATCATACTTCCTACTATTCCTGCAGTCATTACGTACAAAATAACGAAAATAACGACCACAGTAAATACGAAGATAATCCACATCCATCCGCGGTCCATCTTGCGCGTGTATCTCGAATGGCTTACAAACGAGAACGGCAGAAGAAGCAACAAAATTGAAGCAAAGCTCTGCACAAAAATAGAAGGAACTGCTAATGTAACAACGCTTAGAAGCACTGCGCAAATCTGAATTGCAACTATAGGAATCATCTTGTGTGCAAACTGCATATGCAAAATAGGAATAGGAATTTCGTCTCCAAACATTTTTGCACCCATAATCGCCACAGCGAAAGTTATGTATGTGAAAAGAATTGAAGACACAAGCTGCGCAAAGAAGACGGAAATAGGAGGCATTCCGCTTGCAAAACTTGTTGATTGCGCAAACGAAGTTCCAAAATTACCACCTGAGTTAATCAAAGAACTTAATGCAGTCACACCATAGTGTGCTGTTAAATAGGACTGAATGCCAGATAACAATGCACTTACAGCAAAAACACAACCGGCATACACTATAGACACATTGTATTGGCGAGAAGGATTCTTCAAAACATTCATAACCCAAACGAAGAAGTTAATTTCTTGTCCTTGATGCGGCTGATTTGCAGGGAAACCAAATTGGCCCGGCATTGGATGCCCTGGCATAGGTTGTTGCATAGGTTGACCCATCATTGGACGACCAGGCATAGGACCTGGATGGCCAGGCATTTGACCCGGGCGTCCTTGCATTGGCTGACCAGGACGGCCCTGCATAGGCTGACCAGGGCGTCCTTGCATAGGCTGACCTGGCATAGGCTGACCTTGCATCTGGACTGGTCGACCCTGCATAGGATTGCCTGGCATAGGATGGCCAGGCATTGGTTGGCCAGGCATTGGTTGGCCAGGCATTGGCTGGCCAGGCATAGGTTGACCAGGACGGCCCTGCATTGGCTGACCTGGCATAGGCTGACCTTGCATCTGGACTGGTCGACCCTGCATAGGATTGCCTGGCATAGGATTTCCAGGTGCAGGCTGACCGTGCATAGGCTGGCCATGCATAGTCTGACCATGCATAGGCTGATTAATTTGTTGTTCGTTCGTTGGCTTAACATCCGCCTTAGCAGGCTCGCTTTGCTTAGCAGAATCTTCCGGCTTAGCAGAAACTTCTGGCTTCACATCTTCAACAGGCTTAGTTTCTACTGACTTAACTTCCTCAACCGGCTTATCAAGCTTATTTTCCGAAGCTTCAACCAAATTTTGCAAGTTAGAAGCAGACTCACTATTAGGTTGATTAAACTTCTGTGTTTGATCAACACTCATTGGATTAGGCTGAGTCGAAGCATGCATCGGACGCTGCACCGGAAACTGAGTAGTGTACTGAGCCTGAGCCTGCGCTTGCATATTTCCCATTGGAGCCTGATTAGGATGCTGATTAGGAGCCTGCATTGGCACATTCATATTCGCTTGCATCGGCATATTATTTGGCATATTCATAGGTGCGCGCATTGGCTGATTAGTTGGACGCATACCTTGAGGCATCTGTGCACCTTGTGGCATCTGCATGCCTGCACCTTGTGGCATCTGCATGCCTGCACCTTGCTGAGCTGGCGCACCTTGCGATGCCTCTAATTTATTACCGCATCCTTTGCAGAATTTTGCAGCATCAATATTTTGAGTACCGCATTTATTACATACTTTCACTCTTCAATCCTTCTTTAATAACGTAACAATCACGCGCGCATACCTTAAAAAGTAAAAACGCATACAAATATTCTATTACACTATTGCAATGAACAAACTTAATATCGCAAATAATTTTCTAAAATATAAAAAACGATATTCTAGCTACGACTATTACAAAAGAATAAAAGAATAAAAAATATTCAGATTGCAAAACCGAGCGTACGAGCGGCAGCTACTGGAACTGCTTCATCTGCCCAATAATCTTCAAGGTTCTCGTCGGTAGAAAGCGAACGCATTTCCGCACGATCAATATAAAGTTCGCCGCGAAGATGATCAGTTTCATGCTGGAAAATACGCGCAGGCCAACCGTGCAAACGCTCGGAATGTTGTTTGCCGTCCTCATCCTGCCAAGTTGCCTGAACGTCAAGCCAACGCTGACGAACAGCCTGATAGCCGGAAACACTTAAGCAGCCTTCGTAAAAACTGCGAGTTTGAGTACCAATAGGCTCATAATGCGGGTTAATAATAGCTCTAAACGGAAGCTCTGCAATGTCTCGAGGATCGTCTTCATCGTCACGAACATGATCTTCAATAACGGCAATCGCAAGACCTAAACCAATCTGCGGAGCAGCCAAACCAACACCCGGAGCTTCCAACATTGTGCTGTGCATAAGAGAGATAAGCTTAGTAAGAGTTGCACGTGTAAGCTGGCCGTCATACGCAACAGTACGCTGACGAAGAACCGGCTCACCAGCTTGCACAATCGGCAAAATACCGTCCTCTGTAGCGGAATCAAGCAAGCGCTCAACAGCGCGACTGAGCTTAGTATCGACACTTGCGTGATGCGTAAACATAGGACTCCTTTTCACCGTTTTAAGTAACGCGCACAGTAACGCGAAAATCTACAAAATTTACATGCCGCGAGCAGAATTTGAAAGCAGCACTAAAGATATAAGTGTATCAAAATTATTTGCGCACTGCTAGAGCCGAGTGGAATGTGAGCAAATAGCAAACGCAAAAAATAAGCAAACTTATAACTTCAGATTATCAACCACAACTTGAGCAAGACGAGCACAAACCTCATCTGCCTGAGTCTGAGTTGCAGCCTCGCACATAACGCGCACAAGCGGCTCGGTGCCACTAGGACGAAGAAGAACGCGACCTGTATCTCCAAGAAGTTTCGATTCTTTCTCCACCGCTGCAAGAACAGCAGCGTTAGTTTTGGAAGCCATTTTGTCTACATTTGGAACGTTTACAAGAGCTTGCGGAAGCTGAGGGAAGTCTGCAGCCATTTGCGAAAGTTTCTTGCCTGAACGCACAACTTCACGGCACAAAGTCAAAGCAGTAAGAGTACCATCGCCGGTAGTTGCAAATTCGCGATTAATAACATGACCAGACTGCTCACCGCCGAGTGAATAATCATGCTTAAGCATTTCTTCCAAAACGTAGCGATCACCGACGTTTGTTTGAACGGTTGCAATACCCATATCTTTAAGAGCAAGCTTTAAGCCAAGATTGCTCATTACTGTTACAACAAGCGTATCGTGATTCAGCTTACCTTCAGCCTGCTTTGCGCGCGCAAGAATTCCCATAATCTGATCACCATTAACCATATTGCCGTTCTCGTCAACAGCTAAACAACGGTCGGCATCACCATCGAAAGCAACACCCAAATCAGCCTTTGAAGCTTTAACCATAGCCTGTAACTGCTCTGGATGAGTCGAACCTGCATGATCGTTAATATTGTAGCCGTCAGGAGATGCATTAATAACAACAACTTCTGCACCAGCGCGACGAAGAGCCTCAGGAGCTACAACAGAAGTAGCACCATTTGCACAATCTGCCACAACACGCAAACCTGCAAGCGGCTTTGGGCGCGTAGTAGAAGAGTCGCTCAGAGGTGCAACAGCAGAAACTAAATGATCAATATACAAGTTAGTAGCTGTAGTAGTGTCATGGCTGACTCGACCAACACCAGCACCTATTGGGCGCTCCCAATCTTGACCAAGAACAGCCTCAATCTCATCTTCCTTGCTATCTGGAAGCTTAAAACCGCCGCGCGCAAAGAATTTAATACCATTATCTGGCATAGGATTATGCGACGCGGAAATAACCGCACCCATTTCAACGTTTAGCACGGAAGTTAAGAACGCAACTCCAGGAGTTGGGATAATTCCTGCATCAATAACATCAAAACCGCCAGCGCTCATGCCAGCAGCGAGAGCAGAAGCTAGAAAATCTCCGGAAACGCGGGTATCTCTACCAATAAGAGCGCGACGACGAGCGTGAGTTGAGTGAGAACCGTTAACTAAGGATGCATCTTCCTCAGCAGACGAGGTAGATGCAGCAGATGAAGCAGCGCTTTTATCTCCCAAAACGCGCACTGCAGCGTCACCTAAATCCAACGCAAGTTGCGCTGTTAAATCGCGATTTGCCAATCCACGCACGCCATCCGTACCAAACATTCTTGGCATAATAAAGCCTCTTTCGCAAAAATCACTTCATCCTGCGCGCAAGCAAACAACATTGCATACTAGCGCGTCACACACTGCTTGCAATCTTACTCGTAGCATTACATGACGCGCTATAAAAAAATTTCACCGCGCATAGTTGGTAAACAAATGCCAGGAAATTACACGGCAAATGTTTCCCAAATCCGCCAAAACGACAACAAACGCCAGGAAAAATACACGGCATTTGTGGTCAAAAACAGACAAAGCTACAACATTTGCCGGAAAAATCTCCGGCAAATGTTTCAGAATTTAGCGCAAGGAAGCGTTGTAGTGCTGCACCTTAAGAGTACGGCGAGAAGAATCAAGGCTTCCGAGCACCATGCGACGCAAAGCCTGATCCGCATTCTTATGCTCCTCAAGCCACTTTTCACCATGGTCAACCAGCTCGTCTACATCTGCATAATTTGGATACAAGCCTTCAATCAAAGCCTCAGCCATATGGAATGTGCGGTTCTTCCAAATCCACTCAACTTCCGCAAAGTAGCGCTCAACATAAGGCTTAACCAAATCGCCTTTAGCTGTGCTTGCAAATCCAGCAACCACAGCGCCCATTTGCATATTAGTCAAATCGAGATTGCGCAAAGCCTGTTCAAAAGCCCAATCCTTAGCTTCTGCAGTTGAGCGAGCCGCACGAGCCTGATATGCATACTCGCGATTCTCAGTCGTGTCGCGCTTTTGAAGTTCCGCGTCAATTCCAGCTTCATCCAAGGCATTTACGCCTGCGAGCGCAATAAGAATGCTCCAACGCAAGTCGTTGTCGATTTCCAAGCCTTCTAGATTCACGGAACCGTCAAGCAATCCGTTAGCTACGCGCACGAACTCAGCATCTCCAACTTCGCCGTATCCAAGATAAGCCTTGAGTAACTGGAACTGTTCATCCGAGCCAGCATTAGCCGCCAAAGCCAACTGCCAGAGTTCGTGAGCAACATGCTTTGCAACTTGCGCTTGACGCTCTGGAACAACGTAGTGGCTTGCAGTAACCTTTACTTGACCAAGAGCATAGCGGAAAGTAGTTGATTCGCGCTCAGTTGCCAAAGCCTTAAGACTAAGTTCCACAAAGCGTTCTGCTGGGAATTGCGCGTCGCGAGTCATATCCCACAATGCGAGCCAAATAAGCGAGCGCGTCAAAGAATCCTTAAAACGATAAAGATTTTCTGCAGCAAACTCAAGAGACTTTGCGTCAAATCGCAGCTTTGTGTACGTTAAATCGTCGTCGTTTACAAGAATAAGCGCTGGCATTTGCAATCCGCGCGCTTCCGCAACTTCCGTCACTTCACCGTCAACGTCAAGTTCGATTCGCTTTGTGCGCTTAATTTCGCCAGTTGCTTCGTCTACATTGTAGAAACCAACAGCCAAACGATGCGCGCGAAGAACAGGGTGCTCAGCTGGTGCGCTCTGGCGCAAACGCAAAGAAGCAATAGTGCCGTCACCAGCTTCTTCAACTTCAGTAGAAATCGTGTTAATTCCAGCTTTTTCAAGCCACTGAGCACTCCAAGCCTTAAGATCGCGTCCGCTTGTAAGCTCTAACTCGTGCAACAAATCAGCCAAAGTTGCGTTGCTATAAGCGTGCTTGCTTAAATAATTGTGGATTCCTTCAAAGAACTTTTCGCGACCAACATACGCCACAAGCTGCTTTAATACAGAAGCACCCTTTGCGTAAGTAATGCCGTCAAAGTTGACGGAGGTGTCGTTCAAATCGTTGATTGGAGCCACGATTGGGTGCGTTGTTGGAAGCTGATCCTGATTAAGCGCCCAGCTTTTTTCGCCGGAATTAAACGTGCTCCAAGCGTCGTGCCATTCGGTTGCTTCAGCCGTTGCAAGCGTAGACGTAAACTCAGCAAAAGACTCGTTAAGCCAAAGATCGTTCCACCACTTCATAGTTACGTAATCGCCGAACCACATGTGTGCAAGCTCGTGTAAAACTGTTACAACGCGGCGCTCAGCATAAGCGTCCGTAACTTTGGATTCAAACACGTACTGGTCTCGAATGGTAACCATACCAATGTTTTCCATAGCTCCAGCGTTGTATTCTGGCACGTAAATCTGATCGTACTTTGCGTACGGATACGGCACGCCCCAAGTCTTAGCGTAGAAAGCAAAGCCTTTCTTCGTAATATCGAACAAGTAGTCAACGTCTTTTGCAAAAGCGTCTTTAAGTGCTTGACGGCAGTACATTGCCATTGGAACTACGCGGCCATCTTCATTGTTGTAAGATGTATGCCACTCGGCGTAAGGCCCTGCGCAAATAGCAGTTAAGTAAGAGCTCATTTTTGGAGTTAACTCAAACACCCAGCGCTTCATGCCTTCTACTGCACCGTTTTCCAAAGTACCGGCTTCGGTTTGGCGGCCTTCTAACGCTGCTTCGCTTTTAACTGGCATATTGGAAGTTACAATCCAGCTTTCTGGAGCATCCACACTAAAGTCAAAAACAGCCTTCAAATCTGGCTGATCAAACACTGCGTAAACGCGGCGAGCGTCTGGAACCTCAAACTGTGTGTAAAGGTAAACGTTTCCGTCGGAAGGATCAACGCTTCTGTGCAAACCCTCACCCGTGTTGGAATACTGGCAGTTTGCCACCACTTCTACGGTATTATGCTCAAGCAAATTTGCAAGCTCAATTCGACTGTCTGCAAAAACTTTAGAAACGTCAAGAGCAGTACCGTTTAACACCACGGATTCAACGCTGTTTGCAATCAAATCGAGGAAGCTTGTACTACCAGCTTTAGCATCAAACTCAATCTTTGTGTGCGACTTAAAATCGCGGCCACCCTTGCCTAAATCGAGCGCAACATCGTAATGAATTGGCATTTGGATTGCGTCGAAGCGTTCCGCAGCTTCTACACGAGTAAGATTTGCTCCTGGCATATTTTGTACCTTCCTTATATTTTTCTTATTTTTGATTATATTTACGATTATTTTCAGCTATTTACGAATAATTGCGAATATTTTCTTTATTTTTGATATTTTTGATTATATTTGATTATTTTCTGCAATATCCGCAACTACCGGCACAAGCATTGGCTTCCTGTGCAAAGCGCGAGCAACCCAACTACCCAAAGTGCGTCGCATAATCTGCTGCAACTTATGAGTATCATGCTCACCACGCATCATCGCATCCTGCAACTGCTCAACAATCTGGTGACGAACCTTCTCAAAATCAGCCTCGTCTTCAGCAACAGCGTTCAAGAAGATCTTCGGCCCAGAAACAACGTCAGCGTGCTCTGTATCAACTACAACAAAACTCGAAACAAAGCCTTCTGTGCCCAAAATCCTGCGCTTTTCAAGCTCTTCATCAGTAAGCTCACCAACAGAATCGCCATCAACATAAACGTATCCGCATGGAACAGAACCAACAACAGCTGCATTTCCGTGGTACAGGTCCACAACATCGCCATCTTCTGCCAAAACAACGTTCTTTGGATCAACGCCAGTTTTTACAGCAATCAATCCGTTTGCAACCAAGTGACGATGCTCACCGTGAATTGGCATAGCGCACTTTGGTTTCACAATGTTGTACAAGTACAAAAGTTCGCCTTCGTTGCAGTGACCAGACACGTGAATTGCAGCGTTATCTTTGTTAATTACGCGCGCACCCAGCTGCACAAGCTTGTTAATAACCTTATAAACTTCGTGCTCATTTCCCGGAATAAGCGAACTTGCAAGAATAACAGTGTCAAACTCATTAACAGTAATATCTCGGTGATTCCCGTCCGCAATACGCCCAAGAGCTGCCATTGGCTCTCCTTGAGAACCGGTGCACATGTAAACAAGCTTGTCGTCTTGAACATCCTTAGCCTGCTTTAAGTCCACAACCGTATTTTCAGGAATATGCAAGTAACCGAGGTCTGCTGCAATAGACATATTGCGAACCATAGAGCGGCCAACGAACACAACTTTTCTGCCAAACTTGTGAGCTGCATCAACCACTTGCTGCACGCGATGCACGTGACTTGAGAAGCTAGCAACAATAATCTTGCGCGCAGCTTCAGCAAAAGCACGATCCAAAGCCGGACCAATCGAAGTTTCAGGCTTCACAAATCCAGGAACTTCAGCGTTTGTAGAATCAGCCATAAGTAAATCTATGCCTTGCTCACCTAAACGCCCGAACTCAACTAAATCAGTAATGCGATGGTCAAGAGGAAGTTGATCAAGCTTAATATCACCAGTATCAATAAGCGTTCCGGCTGGAGTTTTTACACAAACAGCAAGAGCATCCGGAATGGAGTGAGTCACCGTAATAAACTCAAGATTAAACGGACCTACTTTCATCTTATCGCGGCCTTCAACGCGAGTAAGTTTCGGCTCAATATGATGCTCTTGGCACTTCGCTTCCACAAAGGCAAGAGTAAGCTTAGAGCCAATCAGCGGAATATCCGGTCGCATCTTAAGAAGATACGGTACGCCACCAATATGATCTTCGTGACCGTGCGTCAAAACTAAAGCTTCAACCTTATCAAGTCGATCTTGAATATAGTGGAAATCAGGCAAAATCAAATCAACGCCCGGCTGCTCTTCTTCAGGAAATAGCACACCGCAATCAATAAGAAGTATGTGGCCGTTGTATTCAACTACGTTCATATTTCGGCCGATTTCACCCAAACCGCCTAGCGGAACGATTCGCATTGAACCTTTGCGATATTTTGGTGGAGCAATAAGCGCTCCTTCACGCTGATCGTTCACTACAGGAGGCAGCGCATTTGCATTGCGACGCGAGGAATTACCCTTTTCTTTGCGGGTTTCTGTATTCTTTTTTAATTCAGTTGTCATATTCATCTCACTACATCTTGCGCTATTGCGCACTTCTTTCTAGTGTACCGTTAGGACTCAACTCAGATTTTGCTTCTAAAACGACCTAAACTACTCACAACTGAGTCGTTTAGGTCGAATTTTCTTGCGTAGGCGACATAAACTACTCACGAATGAGTCGTTTAGGTCGGAATTTGGCGTAAATGCGACATAAACTACTCACACTTGCGCAGTTTATGTCGTTTAAGCACAACCACAATAAACCAACCAAACGCGGCTATAGGAATTGCAACCAGCGTAGAAATCCACGGAACCATCATTCCGCCGTGCGAATCCCATGCGTCAATTGCAGTACCGGCCGCCATCGACCCAAGAGATGCTCCTACCGCAGAAGCTGTCGGCAGCCACGAAAGACCTTCCGTAAGCGATTCTTCAGGTACAGTCGCCTTCACAATAAGATTTCCAGTTGCAAAAATTGGCGATACGCAAAGCCCAGAAAGCACTTCAAAAACGCTCATAAGCATAAGCCTGTCAATATTCAAGCTCATAAGCACGTAACCAATAGTCAGCACCGTCAAAAATACAATAAGATGCGACCAGTTAGATCCGCGGAATTTGTGCGATCCAAAAATTATTGCACCCACAAGAGATCCGCACGCAAAAAGTGCAAGCTGCATGCCAATAAAATGCTCAAGACCTTGCGATTTCATTGCAGCCGTCACTGACACGTCAAACGCGCTAAAGCTCATGTTGAACACAATAAACATAAGCACAAGAGGAATAATTCCACGGTATAAAAGCACGTTTTTACCGCTCTTTTTTGCATGATGATTATGCAATTGTTTAAGACTGAATTTGTCAATAAACTTGCGCTTAGAATTTTGTTTTTGCGATTCTGATTCAGATGCAGAGATTTCGCTTTCTTTTTGAGATGCGATCATAACGTCTACATCTCCGGCTGCAGCCGTTGGCACTTCCACGATTTTAATTACTGCCGGCTGAGTATTTTTTAACGAAAAGAACCATGCTCCACCCAACCCGCTCGCTAAAACTGGCACAAATAATTGCGAAACCGGATGCACAGAAGTAGCCAGCCATGCGGCCAAAATAGGGCCTAGAATAAACACAATTTCATCAATTCCAGACTCAAGCGCATACGCAACATTTAGCAGCGAATCGTCATCTTCCGCACGCAGAGTGTAAGCCCAGCGCGTACGCACTAACGCTCCAAAAGCAAATTGCGTCACGCCCATCGCAATCGCAAGAACAAAAAGCAGCGCTAGCGGAACTCTAAACAATGCCGCAAACGCAAACGAAATCATTGCAATAACCTGTGCACTAAGCGCAATAACACCAACTTTTCGCTGACCAAATCTGTCAAAAAGTTTTGCATAAACTGGCGTTACTGCAGCCTGCGCAAGAACGTAGGATGCGGCCATTGCTCCAGCTACAGTCCAATTGTTATACAAATGGTTTAATGCCAAAACAATTCCCAAACCAATCATTGACATTGGCAAGCGCGCAATTGCCCCCGAAATGCAAAACGCTTTAGCGCCGCTCAATGAAAAAAGTCTAGAATATTTAGAAATTATTGAGGATTTCCCCATGTCTTCTTTAGACTTTGCTTTTTCTTTAGACTTTGCTGCCGCTTTAAACGACATAAATTTTATTACTCCTTTTTAATTACCCAACTGTTACTTTTACATTCACAAATAAATTCGCAAATAAACTTACAAATAAACTTACGAATAAGCTTCTCGAAGTTACGTTTACGCTCTAGTTTGAGATCTAGCGGTTGCCATTTTTGCACGCTTTGAACGAATCATTGGCTCACCAGAGTAAATGTACAAGTCATCTACCAAAGATTTCATATTCTTCGCCTCTAGCATATGATCCTCGCGCTTCCAAGAAGCATCTTTTCTAAGCCCGTGATAATCGTAAAAACTCACGTCACAAGCTGAATCTGTGTGCAAATAGTAGCGATTTACACCGTTATTTCTAAGCAAATGCATTGTATGCTTCCACAATCCTCCGCCAACACCGTGCCCGCGAGCATCTGGAGATACAAGGAAAAGCTCCAATTCTGCTTGAGTTAAATTATTAATATGCGATTTTGCTTCAAGTTTTGTTTCCAAAGCGCGCATGCCATGAGCTTCTTCTAAAGCGAGATGGTAATTTTTGTCTGCATTAGCTTTCATAGCAGAATCCTGCTCTAAAAGCATTTGGCTTACTTCTGGGAACAAAACTGGAGCGTCAAAAACGCGCGCCAAAAGCAATCCCATAAACTTTCCGTCGAGTTGTGCAATAGTACCGTGAGTTGAAGGCTTCAAATAGTGCAATACGCAGCGGCGAGAAAGACTTAATGAGGCATCTTCCCCAACTTGTTGCGAAATACCCCAGGTACGTTCGTATTCTTTTACGATTGCGTCAATATCGCTAAGTTTTACAGGACGGAACTCTACGTTCATAATTCTGATTCTTCCTTACTTCATACTCAAATCGATGTTGTGCGTATGCCCGCCCACACACACTGCACGAGGAATCTGCACGTTTTCGAAGTGATGCACGATGCGTTTCAATCGCGGCGCAAAATCTGGCACAGCAAACAAAAATTGCAGCAAATAAATTGCGGCAAAATGATTGCAATAGCAACATTTATGCGTCATCATCATCGAGGGAAATTAACGTGCCAGAGTGTAACTCGGCAAGGATTTCATCTTTTGTTTTTGCTTCGGCATGAATTTCACGTTGTTTTTCATCCGATACGTTCACATAATAAAGGGTGGCATCGATAGCCTCGAGTGGAGCGTTCGTCATAAGCGAAAGAAGCAGACGATACCAGTCAAGCTGACCGAGTTTTAACGCAATATCTTGCGGATCAGTTGGCTTACGACCAGTTTTCCAATCAACTACTGTATACAATTTACTTGAATCTTCTGGATCTAAACCACCTGCAAAGATTGCGTCAATTTTGCCATTAATAATTTGATCGCCTAATTCTGGCACGTGTGCAACAATCGGCTGCTCTGCTGCTATAGGTCGACGATAAGCCCATTTTGAAGTAGCTAAACGTTTTTCCCATATTAATAATTTGTGTTCAGCTGATTTTTCGACTTGCGCAGTTTTTTCGTCTTGCGCAGTTTTTTCGATTTTCGCAAGTTTTTCAGAAATATTTTCAACAACATCATATTGAGTGGAATTTTTATTCAAGCAACCCGCATTTACAAACTGTTCCGCCCAAGCATGGAATCTCGTACCCAAATCAGATGCAGGAGAAGCCGTCCGCGGAATAGGGCGAATAATTGCCATCCACTCGCTTCGCAAACGTTTAGCTTCCTTCGTTTCGAAAGAATTGTTATTTTCATCAGCATTTTTATTAAATATTGCCCTGCGCTGCACAGCCGTAACATTTACATTTTCAACTTTTGAAAGCTGATCCGCCCTATTTTTAAGCGCAACCGTATTGTGATACCAATCAATTTTCGGCATCAAATCTGCATCCTGCAACAAAGCTTTTGCCCTAGAAAGTAGCGAATTTTCGTCAGACTTGTCATTTTCGTAAGCCTTGTCAATTGCACTAATCTCAGCAATTTCAGAATATTCAGCAGACTTATTAAGCGCATTTCGCACATATTCACTCGACGCACTCGGCCAAGCTAATAGCTGTTTGTTGTTTTCGTTAGGGATTTCGCTAGGCTCACTAAATAATTCAGCAAACTTAGAAGCAGATTCGCCAACAGCATAGCCAACTTCATCTAAATCAACTTTTACTTCGGCAACAGATCCGCAAGATTCTTGCATTTCTTTAAATACTTCATTCCAAAAAACAGAAGGCTTTTTTGAGCGCGAAGATGAAGTATTGGAAGCAGAACCAGCAGCGTTTGCTGCACCATTTTCACTATCTTCCCCATTAACATCCGCCGTCATAGCACTAGACTGACTGCACGTAAGCAAAGCCGCAAATTTCGCTCGCGTCAACGCCACATACATAAGATGCCTCTCATCAACATGCAAAGCTCGCCCACGCTCCTCTACTTGCGAAAGAGGAAGAGTTCCGGTTTTCATTGCAGCATCGTAAATTTGACGCGCTTCTACAGGAATTGCTCCTTCTGGGACATCTTCACGCTCGTAGAATTTTTCGGCTAAATCAAGCATTGCTTGCGCGCGAGAACCGTAGATTTCCGCATCGATTTTTTCAACGGTTTCCATATTTCTCAAGGATTCTTGCGGATTCATACTAACGCTCAAATCTGCGTTGTGAGGAAATCGCGGCAAAATATCCGCATCGACTCTAATTGGCACAGGCACTTTTGATGCGATTTCAAGAGTTGCGTACGCGCTTTCAAAATACACGCCATCCTGATTGGTTTGCTTTACGCGCAAACCATCTCCCTGACTACTTGGGAAAGCACCTTCGCTAAGACCCACTATTGCAACAGCAGGCCATTCCAAACCCTTCGACTGGTGAATTGTCATCAAAACCACGTCTGCAGGCTCGTCAACTGAAGCAGGTTGATCGTCAATTTTGTCAATATTTTGAATCCAAGAAATAAATCCGCGCAAAGTAGGCTGCGTAAAATCACTCATTTCTTGCAAATATGCGTCAGCAAGCGAATAAATTGCGTCAAGTGTGCTGTGCATATCGTTAAGAAGCGTTGAATTACTTGAATTGTCGTTCATAAGCGCACGCGAAACAGCCACATCAATATCAATATTTAACGCTTCAACAGCAGTACGAACAACATCATGCAAACTTCCAGATTGAGCACGTTCCACAGCGTCAAGAACTTTGCCTGCGCGAAGAATTGCTGCATTTGCTTTACTACTCAGCTTATTTTTAAGATGATTAAGCGTGTCTTTCGTAGAATTTTTTGCAAATACAGTAGAGTTAAACGCTTCAAGCAGCACATCCGCAATAAACACTCCGCCGTGAACACTATTAGTTTGAGCGCCTTTAGACTGCTGTTCGCGCACAAGCTTCGCCCAAGATGCGCGCGGAGCTTTAGAATCCACTAAACCTGCTTGAGCCAAAGCGTTGAAAACATACTCAACGTTTTCATCGGTTGCAGCATTAGCTAAAGCCTCTAAATCGTCAGTACTAAGCGCAAATCGAGGTGTGGCAAGAAGTCGCATTAGCGCGGAAGTATTCGTGTGATCTGCAACAGCAGAAAGAAGAGCAAGAACGTCTTTTACTTCCGGTTTTTCAAGAAGAGCGGAATATCCAACAGTTAAAGTGCGCAAACCTGCTTTTTGCAAAGCTTCTTCATACATTGCAATATTGGTTTTGCTGCGAAATAGCACAGCTGCTCTCGCTTGTAAGCCAGAAGCTAGAATATTGTCGTTTTGCGCTAAAGCATTTTGTTTTACATATTTTACGAATCGCACAACTGCTTCAATTTCTTGATATTGCGTAGGCATATTTAGCACGCTAACGCTGCCTTGCGGAGCATTTTCAAGATATTGAAGATTTTTGACTTCTACTTCCGAAGCCAACGAACTGCTTTTGCGAAGAGACGGCACACGCAAAGGTTTTGTAATAGCGTTTGCCGCCTGCAAAATAAGCTTAGAATTTCGCCGCGTTTGAGTAAGAGAAAACTCGCTTGATTGGTCAATATTAAGCGCTTGCTGAAGTTTTCTAAAAGCACCCGAGCTTGCTCCTCTAAATGAGTAAATTGCTTGAAAAGGATCTCCAACTGCAGCAATATGTGTTTGCTGATGCGCTAAAGAATTGCCAGCAGAAGTATTCTCGCTATTCTCGCTCTCACTACTATCGCTACTATCCCTATTATCTTCGCTTGCGACTCTTGCATTATGGAACAGAGTTGCAATAAGCATTGCCTGCGTTGTGGAAGTATCTTGATACTCGTCTAACAAAACTTGACTGTACTGCCTTCGATATTGCGCTGCAATAGAAGGAAAATGCGTTACCAAACGGTATGCAGCAATCGTAAAATCGCTAAATTGCGCCATATTTGCGCTACGCTTTGCAGAATCAAAAGATAGAACTAAGTCGAGCAAAGCAGCACGCTTTTTAGCGGCTTCAAATAATTTATTACAAGAATCGTAACACGTATTTTTTAGCGTAATATTTAGGTATTCAACGTATTCTTTTCCGTAATTTTCGCATTTTTTGAAATATTTTTCGTCTGATTCTGTTTTTGCGCGACGCAATTTAACAGCGCTCGGCTTTTTTGCAACAATCGTAGTAGTTTCGGCCGCACTCAGCGCTTTTTGCAAATGTTCAATCCACGCATTATTCCACTTTTGAATTTTTAAAACAGCTGAAGAAGTACTGTCTAAAGACTCACCCCTACTATTTAGACCAATCATCGAGCAGGAAATATCTGCAGCGAGCGCAAGAACGTCGTCAACCAAAGCATCAAACTTATACAATTTAACAATTTCCGGATGCTTATCAACATACTCGTTTACTAGAGGCTTAATTAGTTCGCGCGCTCCAGCGTCGCTAAGAGGCTGAGTATTGTGATCAAAACCAACTAGCAAACCATATTGGCGCACAATTGACTGAAAGAATGCGTCGTAAGTCATTACTTCTGGCTTCAAAAATGCGTTTGAAGAACTTAAAGAATTTGAAGATGACGCACTCGTACCAAAGCTTTGTTTGCTTACGTTTGCATGTTGACTTACGGCTTGCGCAACTCTTGCCAACAATTCCGACGCAGCTTTATTCGTAAACGTAAGTCCTAAAATGCTTTCTGGAGCAACGCCGCGGTCAATAAGATCAATAACGCGACGTGTCATAGTATAGGTTTTTCCACTGCCAGCTCCAGCAACGATAATCATATTCTTGTTTGCGGGCGCTGTAATTGCTACAGACTGTTCTGCACTATCCGTATTTTTGCGAGGAGATTTTGTGCGAACGGCATCTTCGCGAAGAGCTTTTTCGCACAAAGTTTTGTTATTAATTTCATCATCGATCATGATTTACGCACCTCGTATACGGTATCTATGCGGCCTGCGCAAGCTGGGCAGACTTGTTTTGCACGGCAATATTTCAAATGCTGCGAAGTTGGATGCGCAATAATTTGCTTAGATCGAACTGCAGCAGCCGCGTAGAAAACGCGCGAAATCATAGTAAGAGACCATTTTGCAGTTTCACTTAAACACCGGAATGACTGCCAAGCTTGATCGCTTACATTATTTGGGCATGTTTTCATAATTTCTTCCAACTGCGGGCAATCCAGCAATCTTGCCATATTTTTGAATCCAGCTCGACTTTCAAGCGGCTTATTGTTCAAAGCGTCAGCAATGCAAAGAGGCGGTTGATATAAGTTTTCTGCAACACTGTGGTCTTGAGCCGGATAATCGTTGTCAACTACATGGAATAGCACACTTCTTGCAATTGTTGGCGCATTAGAGGCGGAAATAAGTGGATTTTCGTCTGCAAAAAGCAAAGCAAGCTGATAGCAAACTAACTGCAAATCATTAAAAACTCCTGTTGAAGGAGGAACTTTTCCGGTTTTATAGTCAAGTAAGCGAATATTTTCTGAACCGTCCGCATTTTTTCGCTTTTCAAGTCGATCAATTCTGCCGTGAATATGCAATTGCAAATCTTCGCACGCACCATCCGGCCAACCGCCTACCAATGCTCCCATCAACTCGTAACAGTCGCGAACAGAAACGGTTTGCAAATTTGCAGCTTTAAAAGTATTGTTCAACACGCGCGCAATGTCATCAAAACCAAAATGAGCGCTTGTTGGCATCTCACAGCAGGCTTCTAAAAGACTTCCAATGCTACTTTCTAAAGATTTTTCGCTTGGCGTAAGAGATTCAACAACGCCATCATCTGACTTTTTTGCGTCAAAATCGTAAGTTTCCTGACTAAAAGATGTAACGAAATATTGTGCAATCGTATGAAGAGCACGACTTATATTAGATTGCCTAGAAAGCGCAGAATACCGCTCTTTTGCATCTCGAATATCAGCAAGTTCAGGAGCAATACTTTCGTAATACTCCTCCATGCGATTTGCGATTTCGTTTATTCGGCTCACTTGAGCGCAATACTGAGAATACTGGGAATACTGGGAATCATCTACAGAAACTTCTTTAGATTCAACTTCCTTAACAGGCGATTCTTCAAGCACAGTGTCCATAAAATCGTAGTGCTTATTTTCACTAGCCCACCTTGCAGTTTCGTGAATTAACGTACCAAAATACGTTGCAGCACTTCCTGGCTGAGGACCTGCAAGTTGACGATTCAGTAATCCACACACTGGGCAAGCCCATAAACTGTCTACAGCAGAAGGAGACAAGCTCACCACAGTACTGTTAGTTTTAGTAGAAATATTTTCCGCAGAAGAATTTTCTGTAATTTCGCTCATAAAATCCCATTGACTACAATCAGCGCAATCAACTCCAGAGTCTCGCAATAATCGCAATGCTTTAGCAGCGTCTAAAACTCCGCTATTTTCATTCGCATTATCGCAATTATTCTTACCGGCAGCATCTCGCACAAGTTTTGCACGCGCGGCACAAACCAATCCGCGAACATCCATATCTAAGCCTGCGAAAGGAATTTTAAAATCGGTAAAAGGCGTGCGTGAATTTTCGTTATTGTAGTAGCGTTCAGGCAAATAATAGTAAAGAAAATCGCTTGGTACAGCACTATCGCTGTACTGCGCGCTAATATACAAACTTTCAGTGGCACGAGTAAGAGATAGCAAAAAGCTACGCTGCTCACCAGCAAAAACCGCGGATTTATCGTTTGCTGCAAGAAGATTTGCAGATACAAATAAATGTGAATTAGATAATTTATTAGCGTCATTCACATTAAACTGCTGACTCATAGCTCTCTGCTTGGAATCCAACATAATACTTGCCAAACTTTCCGCACCAAACATTGTGCTGCGCGAAGCAAGATTTGGCCACACGCGCTGCTGTAAAGTTGGCATCCAAACAAGCGACCAATGCTTTCCTGCAGCACCTGCAGGAGTTGTAAGCGTTACAGCATCTGGCACAGGAGCTACTCGAGCTAGAGAATCTGCCTCAATTTCCATGCCACGAACCTGCGCTATAAAATCGCTAATATCAGCTGGAAGTGCAGAATTTTCGTCGTCAAAATCTAATGAAACGCTGCTATTTTGCAAATCTGCTTCAAAACCGTAACTTTTCTCATCGCTGTACGAAGAAACGTAGTCAAAAAGACGCATTGCAGCATCAAGTCGATCGTTTGCCCTATAGCCTTCACGATTGTGCTGCAAAGCCATGCGCTGCCAACGTTCAGCAACATTGCAAACATTCCACGCTTCACCAAGAGCATATTTAGCGTTGAGCAAATCTGGGCGAGACACAAACCGCAAAGCCAAAGTCTGCACATTTTTCCAGATTTTTACAAAGGCTGCAACATGAGGATTTCGAGGAGCCATATTTTGCAAAATACTTAGCACTGTTGAATCAGACTGCTGGGAATCAGTATTGCATGCTACATCTGCAAAACAAAGAATATAGCACGCCTCTAGCGAAAGAGCACTCATATCTTCATTAATATCGTCATCTAAATTGATAACTAAATTAACATTAGAATCACCATTGGTGTTGTTATTAGAGGCGTTATTTAGATTACTCCTAAATTCATCCCACGAATCCTTAAGCTTTCTCAAAGGAATATTTTGATTACTAAGCGAATTATTTTCGTCTTTTTGCTCATCTAAAACCGCGGAAAGAGAAGCCAAAGATCGCATAAGCGACTCAACATTTTTAAGCTGCGAAGGAGTTTCAAACTCTAAATCACCATAAGAATGATTGTTATAGTCGCGAGTGGCATAGTCTCGAGTGGAATAGTCGCGAGTGTTACGAACTATTGATGCAAGAGGACTTTCCATAATGCACTTAACGCGAGATTGCATCCAAAATGCTATATTTTTTAAACTTTTGCCGCGCTGAATTTTATACGAAATACAAGATACAAGATTCCCAGAAATGCAACGTTGAGCAAACTGAGCAAGCTCAATAAGCGCAAACAATCCTTGCACGAATGGCTCGTCCTTTAACGGTCGAGTTACCAGCGAGTAACGCACTGGAACACCATCCGCGCGAAGCTGCTCACCAAAAAGACGAACAGTGGAATTATCGTGCGCAATAAGCGCCATATCACTCCACTTGCGACGATTTTTTACATGAGCGTGCTTCATTTGCCAAATAACAGAATCTAATTCTTCACGCTGTGAACGATATAATGCTGTGCGAACAGTGTCGTCTGAGTTGAGATTAGAATTTTTAGGTGGTTCTATAGGCTCAATCGGTAAAGCCCCTGCAAATTTTGGCATTTTCCAAGGGCGATTTGGAAGCGCAACAGCAGTACTTAACTGTGAAGTCAAGGAAAGAGAAACGCGAGCAGCAAGCAAATCACGCATTGAAGGCGCTGGAATCTGATTTGAAGAAGAATCGGAAGTTACCGCAGAAGAAACAGAAAAATCGGAAGAAATCGCATATTCCAGAGTTTGCTCAGCTGCATTAAACACACGCAAAGCAACCGAAATCGCATAATCAGGGTACGCTCCTCTAAATGTCTGCACCGACTCGTCAGGATTGGCAATCAAAACCAAACGCGTACCGAGATTACTCAAAGTTTCCACAAAACTCAAACCGGCAAGAGTAATATCCTGATAATCATCAACAACAAGAAGATCTGGGATTTCTGAAGAATTCGAATTAGACGATTCACCAAGCAAGCGAGCAGCTTTCGAACCTTCAACCAAAAGCTCAGAAGCATCCAAACGGAACGACCCTTTATAAGTGTCTGCAAGCATTTTGCGATACTCAGATCTAAGCGCAAAAACAAGACGCCACTGCGTACTGCGACGGTTAACCAGCAAAGAAGTTGGCAAAATATTTTCAGATTCTGCGGTAGATTTTGCAAAATCAAGCGAATCTAAAACAGACTGTTCGTCGGAAGAATCGTTGATTCCAAGCTCATCCAAACGCGCAAGCATATCTCTAAGCTGATGCATAAATGCGTTGCTAGTTTCAACACTACTATCTTCGTCGTTTCCTGTTTCCACATTGCTATTTTCAACGCTGCTAGTTTCAACACTGACGCTTGAGTCTTTAGAATTTAGCGAAGCATCATAATCATTTCCAACGCCAGTTAAAGGAGAAACCCAAAGCGGAGTCTCGAAATAATCCTGAAAAAGCTGGCAAACATCGCAATCACCATTGTCTCCCCTAAAAACATGCTCAATATGCTCGCGAACAACTTTGCGAAGAAGAGCATCCTGCTCAGCGCCATTAAGAAGCTTAGGATTAGGCTTATGCTGCAACTTACAATTAGCTGAAATAATACGAAAAGCAAGCGATTCCAACGTTCCAACCGGACGCGACTGCTCACTTACTCCAATAGAACGAATAATAATATTGTCAATACTTGCAGCCAAATTTCTGTTTTGCACTGCCATTGCTGTTATGCTATGAGGCCAACGCTGGCATCCCGCAATTGTTGCACGCACAGCAAACTGCGTTTTTCCAGTATTTGGAGCGCCATAAACCAGCAGCGTACTGGTCAAATTCCCAGCACAATTGCGTAACGTGCCATCAAATAGCGCTTGTAATGCAGAATCCTCACACATACGCTCAATTCTACCAATTGGGCAATAGTGGTGCGCAAGTTTTAACTAATTTTGCAAAACAGCTCGAGCGCGCGCATCTTTCAACGCAAGAAATACGCGACCTACACCAATAAAAATAAGCGTAAACACAATAAGCAAATAAGCAACTCCAACACCTAAAGTAGTGGCGTTAAAAGTCTGAGGAGCAAAACCAAACCAGCCTGCAGGAGCACCATAATTAAGGAAATTGTAAGGCGCACGCATTGCGTGAACGCCCCAACGCACACCCGCAAACTCACTAAGAATTGCAGCATAAGCAACATAAGACAAAGGCGGAATCGTAGCAAAATAAATGTGTGCACTGGTTGAACGGAAACGATAGTCAAAAAGTATAAAATCTACGATTGCAAGAAGCGGCGCAATTGCGTGGACACAAAGACTGCTGCAACCGTTGCTCATATACGCACCAACAAAACCTAGCTTATTCGTAGGAGCTAAGAAGCAAAGATAAAGCGTAAATGTGACCGCAATGGCGATTGTCATCATGAATTTAAAAACGTACCAAGCATTGGATTTTGAATCAAACCAAACCGCTAATGACGCTTGAGAATCGGAAGAAGTGTCATATTCTGCAGAATTAGTAGCGCAACTGCGAGCGCGCATAAAAGCTGTAGTATCTAGCACAAGAGAGCCAGCCAAAGCTACACAAATCATAAGATTAGAAAGATTTGTAAAGTAAGTAAAAGTCATAAGACCTTGCAACGAAGCTGCCATTCCGTAAACGGACGCGATTATTGCGATTGCTCGAATTGCTGTGCGCGTGGCGTATTCACGCACATCGAGAGGATTTGCAGCGGCTGTGGTTTGCTGCTCTAGAATGGAATTGTTTGCCATGTTAACTCGCTTTCGTAACGTATGTCGATTAGGTAATGCTTATAAACTACTTACTTACCATATTTATGTTTACACTACCGGAAGGCGAAAATCTGTAGAAAAAGTTGCAAAAATACGGCGCGATTTTTGTAGATACGTGCAATCACTACGCGAACGCAGCGCGACGACTGCGCCAATAACAAAAAACGCGTCTATCCGTTACTAATGCAGCGCGCCAACTGCACCAGTAACGAAAAAACGACGTTATACGTTACTAACGCAGCGCGCCAACTGCAGGAGTAACGAAAAAACGACGTTATACGTTACTAATGCAGAACGCCAACTGCAGGAGTAACGAAAAAACGGTATTGAGCATTACTAATGCAGAACGCCAACTGCGACGTCACTAAGTAGTATGCGAACGATATAGTCGAACTATGGTTCGGAGTGCGCAATCGCCGCAAAATCGCGGGCGGCGCTGAGATTACATCCGTAGGACCTGATCTAGATAGTGCTAGCGAAGGGAAACATTATGACAATAAATAACACTGCAGAAGCAAACAACAGCTCGCAATCAAACTGCGCAAACGAAACAAAAAACTGCGCATCTACTACTAATCCAGCTGCAACATCTGCAAAAGTAGACACACTATTTTCCGTGCGTGCGCGACGCCGAATGTTCCTTAACGACGTTCGCCAATGCATCGAACGCGTACGCGCACAGCAGCCTCTTACACACTGCATAACGAACGTAATCGTACAAGACATAACCGCAAACGCACTGCTTGCCGCAGGCGCCTCGCCAATTATGGTCACAGATCCGGAAGAAGCTCACGCACTCGCACAAATCGCCTCCGGCGTGCTAATAAACGTAGGCACGTTCCATCAGCCAGAAACTTCCGAGTACATGCGCGCAGCTGTTGAAGGATGCGAAAAAGCCGATACCCCATGGGTGCTTGATCCGGTTGGCATTGGCGTGCCAGCACTTGCTCCACGCACGCGCTTTATTCACGAAATTATCAAGCACCACCCTACTGTAATTCGCGCAAACGCTTCCGAAATCATGGCACTTGCAGGCAAAGAAAGTAACGGAAAAGGCGTAGATTCTCACGATAACGTAAACGATGCGCTTCAAGCCGCTCGCGAGATAGCTAAAAAATACGGATCAGTAGTGGCTATTTCCGGCGAAAAAGATGCGATTTACGGCCACGGATGTTTAGCCCGCGTAACAGGCGGTAACAAAGCTATGACCAAAGTTGTTGGCACGGGGTGCGCTTTAGGAGCGCTTGTTGCAGCGTACGTTGGTGCAAATCCGGAACGTCCGCTCGCAGCAACTGTTGCAGCGCACGTGCATGCAGCAGCTGCTGGAACTTGGGCAGCTCGCCAAACCACAGCTCCCGGAACTTTCCGCACGCTGTGGATGGACGCGCTTTCCACTCTTAGCGTAAACGACATGTTTAGTTTGACAAATATTGAGTTCACTGTTGAGCCTGTGGATTGGACACTGTATTTGGTAACGGATCCACGCATGGGAAATCGTCCGGAAGAAGAAGTGGCTGTGGAGTCGGTTGAAGGCGGAGTTACAGTTGTGCAATTGCGCGATAAATATTCCGACGATGATGAGATTTCAGCAAAGGCGAAAAAGTTGCGTCATGCGCTTATTGATTCCGGTCACGGAGACGTGCCTGTTTTTATTGATGATCATGTTGATTGCGCGGCTCATCTTGGTTTCAACTTGCACGTTGGGCAAAAAGATACTCCGTTCGTTGAGGCGCGAAAGTCGATGCCGGCTGAGTGGATGGTTGGTCTTTCTTGCGCTAGACCGGATTTGATGGAGAAAGCTTACCTAGAGTGCAAAGAAAACGACGTTCCACTGCCAGATGTGATTGGAATTGGTGCCGCTTTTGAAACACATACGAAAGCTCATGACGTGCCTCCACTGGGAGTTGATGGAGTGAACGAAGTTGCGAAAGTTGCGCACTCTATGGGCGTAAAAACATTAGCAATTGGCGGAATACACGAGAACACAGTGTTCCCTATTCGCGGTCTTGAGCTTGACGGAGTTTGCACTGTATCGGCGCTTATGTGCGCTGAGGATGCTGGAAAAGTAGCGCGCGAGCTTAAAAGCGTGATTACTAAATAATTACTTAGTTATTACTTAGTGATTACTCAGTGACTACTGAGTAATCACTAATTCTTAAAGCTGTGCACTGGAGCCGGAATACGCCCGCCTCGCGTTACGAAAGCTTCGCAACTGGTCTGATTCACCGGAATAATAGGCGCATACCCCATTAAACCGCCGAAGTTCGCCATCTCGCCCACGCCCTTACCAACTACCGGAATAATGCGCACTGCAGTAGTTTTCTGATTAATCATTCCGATTGCGGATTCGTCAGCAATCATTCCAGAAATAGTAGCTGCGGACGTTTCTCCCGGAATAGCAATCATGTCAAGACCAACCGAGCACACGCAAGTCATTGCCTCAAGCTTTTCAATAGTCAAGCAGCCAGACTTTGCAGCAGCAATCATATTCGCATCTTCTGAAACAGGTATAAACGCTCCAGAAAGACCACCAACGTAGCTGCTGGCCATAATTCCGCCCTTCTTCACCTGATCGTTCAGCATTGCAAGCGCAGCAGTTGTGCCAGGAGCCCCAACCTGATCCAAACCAATCTTTTCAAGCACTTCACCAACTGAATCTCCAACTGCAGGCGTTGGTGCAAGCGACAAATCAATAATTCCAAACGGCACTCCAAGCCTACGAGAAGCCTCTTGTGCAACCAATTGCCCCACTCGCGTAATCTTAAAGGCAGTACGCTTAATCGTTTCGCACAAGAAAGCAAAGTCTTTTCCTCTAGCAGCATCGAGTGCACTAGAAACAACGCCAGGGCCAGACACACCAACGTTAATCACAGCATCACCTTCAGTAACACCGTGGAAGCCTCCTGCCATAAACGGATTATCGTCAGGAGCGTTGCAAAAAGCCACAAATTTAACACATCCGTAAGAATCTTTGTTAGCAGTCGCCTCGGCAATCTTTTTAATCGTGCGACCAAGCAACTCTACGCAATCCATGTCGATTCCAGTGCGCGTTGAGCCAACATTCACAGACGAGCACACAATTTCCGTCTCGCTTAAGGCTTGCGGAAGAGACTCAATAAGCATGCGGTCAGCTGCGGTCATCGACTTAGCAGGAAGAGCGGAATATCCGCCGATTAAATCAACTCCAACTGCGTGCGCTGCCCTGTCTAGCGCGTGCGCAATTTGCACAAAATCTTCAGGCTTTTTGCAAGACGACGCTCCAACAAGCGAAATCGGAGTTACGGTAATTCTCTTATTTACGATTGGAATGCCGTAATCGTGCGAAATATCGTTGCCAGTTTTTACGAGATTTTTTGCAAGACGCGTGATTTTTTCTTCAACATTGCGGCACACATCTTGCAAATTTTCGCAAGCGCAATCAAGCAGGTTAATTCCCATTGTGATTGTACGAACATCGAGCTGTTCTTGCTCAATCATCGAATTAGTTTCGCTTACTTCCATCAGGTTGAGCATGGCGTACTTCCTTACATTTACTTAGATTGCTACGATATTGCTACGAGTTTGCTACGAATTTTAGATTCTGTGCATTGCGGTGAAAATATTGCTACGCTGGCAGCGAATACGCACGCCGATTTCGTTACCGAGCGCTTCCAATCCGTCCGCAAACTCACCAAATTCACAGTCCATAGTCGCCACATCAACAATCATCATCATATTGAAGAATCCGTCAACAATAGTCTGAGAAATATTCAAAATATTGACGTTATGATTAGCCGCATGCGAAGTTACTTTTGCAATAATACCAACGGTATCGCAGCCAACAACTGTAATAATCGCCTTAGAAGCGTCGCATTTAGAAAGCGATTCCTGATTTTGTGCAATTGTAGTATTGGCGACCATATTTGCCTCCTGCTGTATTGCTGTGTGTATTTATTGCTGTGTTAATTTATTGCTGTGTTAATTTATTACTGTGTTAATTTTGCATTAGCTTTTCACTAATTATTTTCATGCGTAAATATTATGCTGCTTCATATCTTCCGGCAGCGCATTTCTAAGTGACACAAGCGATCCGGAACGGAATACGGAACGAATGCCAGCAGCAAGAAGAGGAGCAATCGAAAGAACCGTCATATTTTTAAGACGCTTTTCTTCCGGCACAGGAACGGTATCCGTCACAATAATTTCGCGCGCGCCCGCATCTTTCAAACGCTCAACAGCAGGACCGGAAAGCAAAGCATGAGTTGCAACCAACGTCACAGACTTAGCGCCCTCCTCGCGCAAAGTGCGTACAGCTTCACAAATCGTGCCAGCAGTATCAATCATGTCGTCAACAACAATGCAGTCACGCCCCTGAATATCACCGATAATTCCATGAGCTTCAGCATGATTTGGACGAGTAATATCGCGCGTTTTATGAATAAAAGCAAGAGGCAAATTGCCAAGTTTTGCAGCCCACTGTTCAGAAACTTTAATTCGCCCAGCATCAGGAGAAACAATAGTTGCGTTGTCGAGCTTCATAGAATTACGCACATAATCAATAAGCACAGGCATAGCAGTCAAATGATCAACCGGACCGTCAAAGAAACCCTGCTCCTGAGTTGCATGCATGTCAACCGTCAAAATTCTAGTAGCGCCGGCAGCACGGAATAAATCAAACATAAGTCGCGCTGTAATAGGCTCACGACCCTGATGCTTTTTATCCTGACGTGAATATCCAAAGAATGGCGCAACCACGTTAATACTGCGAGCAGAAGCGCGACGCAAGGAATCAACCATAAGCAGCTGTTCCATAATCCAATTGTTAATAGGATTCGTATGCGCTTGAAGCACAAACACATCCGCTCCACGAACAGGCTGAGTAAAACGCACATACATTTCGCCGTTCGCAAAATCGTAGGCAGTAGTCTCAAGCACATCAATACCAAGATATTTTGCAGTTTCCTCAGCAAGTTCCGGATACGCACGACCGGTAACAAGCATCATCTGCTTTTTTGGATTGCCTTCAAGAATTGTTGACATGATTGCCTTCCCGTTTGCAAACTTGCATGTACAGTGACAGAGTCGCTTTTTATTTTAGCAGGTAACGCGCCGGATTAGACACAGCCGGTGATTTACACATAAATTACGCAAATAATTATTTAATAATTACTTAATAATTACTTAAATTACTTAGAAAAATACGCGCGAATTTCGTCTGCAGTTCCGTAAGAAGCCTGAGCGCCAAAGCGAGTTGCAGCATACGCAGAAACATAGGATGCTAAAGCTGCCGCGTCTGGCAATGACATTGAAGCAGCCAAACCAGCCAAAATTGTACCCATAAACGCATCTCCGCAACCGGTAGTGTCTTGAGCATTAACACGCTGTGCAGCAATACGGCAAACAGGATCTTCCTCAGCATACTGCAAAACAACAGAACCATCGCCGCCTAAAGTCACAACAGCCTCATCAAAACCAAAGTTGTGCATAACTTCAGCAGCATGATTCCAATCAAAACCATCCCAATTGCCATCTTCTGGCTCGTCAATATTAAGCAATTGAGCCATCTCATGCTCGTTTACAAGCAAAATGTCGGCAGCATCAATCAAATCCTTCGGCAAAGTAGGCACAAAAGGAGAATTATTGAGCAAAACTTTTACACCAGCATCATGCGCAATTTTCGCCGCCGCTGTAACAGTTTCCATCGGGCTTTCCAAGCAGAGACCAAGCACCCGAGCGCTAGTCAAAGCACTTTTAACAGACTCAATATACGCAACCGTAACGTGCGCATTAGAACCAGGCGCGTAAACAATCGTATTTTCGCCGCCCTGAGCATCAACTGTAATAACCGTTGCACCGCTAGGAGTGTTGTCGACGCGCAAAATATTAGTGGTGTCAACACCAGCATTGTTCAAAGAATTAAGCAAAAAGTCGGCGTTTTGGTCGCTGCCAACAGCACCAAACATGCGCACGTGCGCGCCAATTTTTGCCGCCGAAACAGCCTGATTTCCAGACTTTCCTCCAGGAAGAACCTTCAATTCGCCACCATTAACTGTTTCGCCTGGTTTTGGAAGACGGTCGGCAACAATCGTGTAGTCGGCGTTCATTGAGCCAACCACTGCAATAGCAGAGTTGGCACAGTCAGCAGCCTTCACTTTTTCTAATACATCCAGCGAGTCTAAAGTATCGTGGTAGCGCATCAAAATTCCTTTCTTTGTTTGATTTTTATTTTATAACCTAAGTCAGTCAGTACGCTTGCACAGAAGAATCATCATTATGAAGATAAGCCCGAAGCCCACAAAATCCGCCCACGAAAAAACAGCGCCCGTAAACATAACGGCCGTAATCGCAGCAGTAACCGGCTCGCTCGCGCCAAGAAGCGTTCCTTTCACAGAACCTACGCGCATAATACCCTCAAGAAACAGCCAGTAAGCGCCAAAAGTGCCTGCAACAACCGTAAAAGTAAACAGCAAAAGCGCGCGCCAATCAAGCGGCGGCATAGTTTCCCACGGACGCACAAACGGAAGCATAATCAGCCCCGAAATAATAAAAGTAATGCCGTTTACAGTAAGATTTCCCCATTTTGCAATCAACTTCACCGGCATAATCGCGAGCGCCGCCGTACTTGCAGCATCTGCCAATCCCCAAAGCAAACCCATAATCGGCAGGGAAAGCGAAGAAAGATTGCCACCCGTTGCCATTAAAGCAGTTCCTGCAAAAGCTAGAACAACGCCAATTGTTTCGCGAATAGTTGGCACGCGGCGAGTATGCAAGCACGCATAAACCAACACGAATAGAAGATTAAGGCTTTGAAGCACAGTTGCGGTTCCGGAATTAGTCCAGTCGATTGTGCACAAGTACGAAACTTGCGTAAGCAACACGCAAACTACGCCAGTAACAGCCATCGAGATCCACGTGCGGCCAGATTTTACTGCTCCTGTAAGCTTTTTCGGCGTGCAAGCTGCTGCAGTAATAGTAAACAATATGCCGGCTGCAATTTGACGAACGCAAGCGATTTGCAAAGGAGATACGCGATACGTTGACATGAGGATTTTTGAAACTGTTGCGTTTGCGCCCCAGAATGCGCCGCCTAAAAGAGTTAGCAAAATGCCAATAAGTATTGCGTTCGTTGAATGGTTGAATGCAGGATTAGGGCGATCAGGCGTACTCGCTATTGCTTTTGCAGCGGATTTTGAAGTGTCGAAAGTTTTAGAGCCAGTTTGTAACTTAAGCTTAGACATATCAGATTCACCTCGCATCCCCAAAACAAGCGATTATGCAGCAATTATTGCACGCGCGCCCAACTAATACTCGGAGCGTATTACGTAAAGTAGGTGCACGCAGCGCAACAACCGGAAAACAAAAAGCTCCCGACGCTAAATCAGCGTCAGAAGCTTAAGCGCGGAGAATACGAGATTCGAACTCGTGAGGCTGTTACACCAACACGCTTTCCAAGCGTGCGCCATAGACCACTAGGCGAATTCTCCAAACTGCTAACTTAGCAAGCAAATCACCCGCTAAGCAAACAACTTAAACAGAATACCACGAATTTGAGATATTGCAAACTCGCGCGCGCCGCGACAACGAAAGTTGAGATTACTTAAGCAAAGGCGCTACTTGCGTTTCGTAAGCGCGCAAAGCCATGTCGATTACGTTGTGCATGTCGTAGTAGCTGTAAGTACCAAGCCTACCGCCGAAAACAGTGTTCGGCTCAGCTGCTGCAAGCTCCGCATAGCGCGCATACAAGGCTTTATCTTCCTCAGTATTCACAGGATAGTAAGGCTCATCCTCACGAGTTGCAGCGCGCGAATACTCCTGCCACACAACAGTCTCCCCAGCTTTCACGCTTTTACCCGGCACGAAATCAGCTTCACCACTAGCCTCACCACTAGCCTCCGTAGAAACCTCTGCGCGCTCTGGATTAAAGTTCTTAAACTCAATCGCGCGCGTAAACGGAACGTCCGCATCCGAATAATTCATAACTGGGCAACCAAAGTGGTCACTCTCCTCGTAACGCACTTCTTTAAAGTCCACGGTACGCCACTTTAACTCGCCAAGCTTATAGTCAAAATACCTATCAACCGGACCGGTATAAACTACCGGCACTCCAGCCTCCGCCAGCGCACGCTTATTAAACGGCTGCGACTCGTCGAAAAAGTCTACTCCAAGCGAAACATGAATGCGCGGATCGTCAATCATGCGCTGCATCCAAGCTGTGTAGCCATCCGTTGGCAAACCTTCCCAAGTGTCTTTAAAGTAGCGATTATTGTAGTTAAATCTCACAGGCAAGCGCTTAATAATTCCAGCAGGAAGCTCGGAAGGATCCGTTTGCCACTGCTTTGCTGTGTAGTTTTTAATAAACGCCTCGTACAAAGGTCGCCCGATTAAACTAATGCCCTTATCGTTCAAATTTTGCGGATCTTTACCAGCCAACTCCCCCGCTTGGCTTGCAATCAAAGCCTTCGCTTCTTCTGGCGTGTAGTGCGCGTGGAAGAATTGGTTAATTGTACCCAAGTTGATTGGCAGCGGATAAACTTCGCCGTCATGCGTTGCATAAACGCGATGCACGTAGTTAGTAAAAGACGTAAAACGATTCACATAATCCCATACGCGCTTGTTGCTTGTGTGGAAAAGATGCGCACCGTACTTGTGAATTTCAATTCCCGTGCTCTCGTCAAAATACGAATAAGCGTTTCCACCAATGTGATTACGAACGTCAATAATTTCAACGCGAGCGCCAGTATGCTCCACTGCTTGCTGAGCTACAGTTAAACCAAACAAGCCCGCTCCAACAACTACTAAATCTGGGTAAGTTGCGTTTTGGGAGGTTGCTGCTTGCGTCATATTATTTACCTTTCGTACTTTCGGTTGTTTTACGCACAATACATTTTAAGAATAGGCTTAAGCGTATATATACGTATATATAATGTCTAATATGACTAAGGCAATGAGTGCAGAAACCAAAGAAACGCAAGACAAGCAGGATATTAGTAACGCAAATAGCAGCAACGAAAGCTGGGAAGTTGTAAATCGCGTTGTTTACCCGCTAAAAGACGCGGAAATTACTATGCCACTTTATGTAATTCCGTGGCATCGCTCCTACTTGCAGCGCACTGTGCTCGATCCTCGCATGAACACGCGCGCAATCGATATAAATAATCTAAATCTCACTGATTTTAAGAAGCTTCTTGCAGATACTAGCAGCCACTTGCCAAACGTTGAAACTCAAGGCGTTTGCACTGTTCTTTCGCGCAACTCGCTTTGCATTGCCGCCGGAAAGCACGTGTCGCTTTGCACTTTCTTTAACGCTTTTCCTGCGAGTTATTGGCAGCATTGGACGCGCGTAAAAACTGTTAAGTTTACAGCGCAAGTTGATGGAGCAGGTGCGTTGCAACTTATGCGCTCGACCGGCCGCGGACTTACGTATCCGGTTCAAAAGTTTGAGTTTGATTCCACTAATAAGCAGCCAACTCAAGGCAATCCGTCAACGCAAGATAAGCAAACACAATCTGCTCAAATTATTAGCTACGAAATACCTATGACAGGTCTTGCAGACGGTGGATATTTTTGGTTTGAAGCTAAAGCAAGCGATTCTAGCTGCCTAACTGTTAGCAGTGCCGAGTGGAGCGTACCATGCGAAAATAAAGTGCAATCAGGAAAACAGAAGCAACCAAATAGTACTTTTTCTATTGCTATTACTACGTTTAATCGCCCTTCGTACTGCCACAATCAGCTAAAGGCAATAGCAGAAAACAAAGCACTTCGCGAGCGCCTTGACACAATTTATTGCACAGATCAGGGTACGGATTTAGTTAAGAATCAGCCTGGATTTAATGAAACAAGCGCAAATCTTGGCAGCCAGCTTACGTATATTCAGCAGGCTAATTTAGGCGGTTCCGGCGGATTCTCTCGCGGCATGTTTGAAACGCTTAAAGCAGGAAAAAGCAGCTACACTATGCTTCTCGACGACGACGCAATCAGCGAAACCGAGTGCATTCTTCGCGCGCTTCAGTTTGCTGATTACACAATTAAGCCTGCTATTATTGGCGGCGGGATGCTTCATCTTGACAATCGCACTGTGCTTTACACTCAAGGCGAACGATTCACTCGCAACAATGTGTGGATGAAGCCTTCACAGAATCTTGATTACAATCATGATTTTGCAGCTATTACTTTGCAAGATTGCCCTGAGCGCCACCAGCGAATAGACACTGATTACAACGGTTGGTGGATGAGTCTTATTCCAACTGCGATTATGAAAGAAATCGGCCTTTCACTTCCTGTGTTTATTAAGTTTGACGACACTGAGTATTCGATTAGAGCACTTGAGCACGGATACCACACGATTTGCCTGCCTGGAGTGGCGGTTTGGCATCAGGCTTGGCACGATAAAGATCCTTCGCGCACTTGGGAAGAGTATTTCTTCCAGCGTAATCGTTGGATTTGCGGACTGCTTCATTGCACTAAACCAAGTTTACGTTTTGCGATTGAGATGCTTCGAAGCGACTTAGCTTCCGGCTTAAAACTTGCGTATTCTGCTATGCATTTGCATCATATGGGATTACAGGATATTTTGCGCGGACCACAATATATTGTTGATTCAATGCCGCAAAAGCTTGGCGAGGTTCGTAAAGCGCGTCAAGCATTTAGTGACACGCAGCCTGTAAGCGACGAAGCGCTTATTAGTGAGGTTTCACGCGAGCACGTAAGTCCGTTTACTGCGCACGATGCTAAGGCTTTGCGTAAGGCGCAGAAGCACGCAACGATTAAAGCTTTGTTTGCTCACGAAAAGCATGTGAAGAATCCTAAAGCAGAAGTTGCTATTCCAGCGCAAGACGTTTCTTGGCCTTCGTTTGTTGGCGTGAATACTGCAATTGTTACGGCTCCAGATGGCACTACTCTGAATCTTTTCCAGCGAGATAGCAGGTTATTCCGTAAAATGTTGCGCGCGGACGTACTTTTGGCGTTAAAAATGTTTAGTAAGTGGAAGAAGCTGTCTAGAGAGTATCGCAGCTACGATATGGCAAGTTTCGAAAGTTGGGATAAAATCTTCCGAACTGCTAATAAGTAGCAACGTAAACTCGCGAGGAGAGAAATCCCCGCGAATGTTTCACACAAATGTTTCACGAAACCTGCTTCACGAAACCTGCTTAATCGTCATCGCACGATCGCTTAGCAAAGCATAATCGCGATTACGACTATCTCTAATCACAAACGTGCAAGCGTTCGCATCCACTGCCACAGCTAGCAAATCCGTGTAGTCGTCCTCAGTTAGGCTAGGAGTGCGCAAAGAAGTAAAAAGCGTAAACTCGCCATTGTTAAACAAATTCAATGGCATTTCAAAATACACTGTTTGGTGTCCGCGCTTCTGCATTTTCAGCACTTTAGAACCAGTGTCGTAAGTAATTCCTCCGCGACGAATGTCGTGTAAAGCAATCGCTAAATAGAAGTCACCCGGCTCGTCGTACTGATATTCCACAGCAAAACGGAAAGTATCGCTGCTCTTATAAATCTTGTCTTCCAAAGCATATGTTCTAAGCAGCGGACATTTTGCATTCAAGCCCTGCGCATACTGTCCCTTTCCTAGCTTCTCACCAAGCTTATTCTGCTTTTCACGCTCTGCCTCAATATTTGCCAAAGTGTACTGATCTGCCACGGACTCAGTGTTTCCAATCGCCGCAACTTCACCGTCGCTAATCATCATCGCACGCGTGCAATAGCGTTTCACGGCGTTCATATCGTGCGTAACAAGAATAACGGTTTTAGTTGGATCTTTACGAATATCTGTAAAGAACGCGTCGCACTTGCGCTGGAAAGCTTCGTCGCCAACAGCCAAAACTTCGTCAAGAACTAGAATATCTCCCTGCGCTTTAATTGCCACAGAAAACGCCAAGCGAACTTGCATGCCCGAAGAGTAATTCTTTAACTTTTGATCCATAAAGTCTTCAAGCTCGGCAAATTCCACAATATCGTCGTACATTGCGTCAATTTCTGCGCGCGTGAAGCCGAGTAGTGCTCCGTTAAGATACACGTTTTCTCGGCCGGTAAGTTCCGGATTAAAGCCAACGCCAAGTTCAATAAACGGCACAAGCTTGCCTTTTACTTTTACACTTCCGGTATTTGGATAGTAGATTTGCGAAATAATTTTTAAGAGGGTTGATTTACCGCCACCATTTCGCCCGACTATTCCGAAGAATTCACCGCGATGCACGTCGAAACTTATGTCTTTAAGAACGTTCTGGATTTTGTAGCCTTTAATACCTTTAGTAAGATTTATAAACGCTTGCTTTAAGCCAGTTGCCTGCTCGGTTGGTAGTTTAAAATACTTACCTACATGATTGACTGATAGAACAATATCGTCGTTGCGCACTTCCGCTTCTTGCGCTTCTTCCTGCAACTTACTCATAAATTCCACTTCCACATCATAACTGTCATAAATATCGTAAAATTTTCATAAATTTAGCACGCTACATAATTTCTACGAAAGTGCGACTATTTTTTCGGAATATATACACTCCAAGCCACACTATTAGCACTGTAAGCAAAAGCGGCACGCAAGACATCCACGAGAATCCAAATTCACTCCACACGGTTGGTTGCGTTTCGGGAGCCAGCATATTGTGTCGAATATCCTGAATACATTGCGCTATAGGATTAAGCAGTTCAAGCTTTGCCAACACCGCAAAAATACCACCCTTATTAATCACGTAACTGAGCGGGTAAATAATCGGCATTCCATAAAACAGCAGCTGCTGAGCAACTTCCCAAATATGCAAAATATCGCGGAAGAACACGTACATAGTAGACATTATTAGTGCCATTCCGATTGCAATTGCATAAAGCTGAATCAAACTTATTGGGAGAAGAATAACTCTCCACGTAAAATGCACTCCGCCAATAATCGCAAAAATAAGCACGACTACTAAATTAATCAAAAAGCTTATTAAAGATCCAACCGTTGCCGAAACCACCACAATGTAGTTTGGAAAATGGATTTTGCGCAGCAAATCGCCGCGATCAACAAGCGAACGCAGGCCAATCGAAGTGGATTCTTGCACAAACTGCCATGCGCTAATTCCCATCAAAAGAACCACAGGGTATGTTGGTGTGCCGTCTGTCATTCGCAAAAACTTGCCAAAAATAAGATACATAACGCAAAACATCATCAACGGCTTCAACGCCGACCACGCTACACCCAAGAAAGAGCCTTGGTAGCGCAACTTAAAATCGGTTTTTACTAAACCGCGAAGCACGATATTTGCATACGCGTACTTTTTACGACAACAAGCCATGAGATTTTTCACGCTCTTAATAATATCAGTTATGTTGTAATTGAAATGATACTTTAGACGAAATGAGCTTATAGTTGAAAATAGGCTTTAGTCATAACAATTGAGCACTGCATTTGAATACGCTGAATCAACATTCATAAACCACTTATGCTAACATCGTACGTATGCCGAAAGTATCGATTATTGTTCCAATTTATAACGTTGAAGCTTTTCTACCAGAATGTTTAGAGTCTATTCAAAATCAAACTTTTAAAGATTGGGAATGTTTGATGTTTTCGGATGGAAGTAAAGATGGTTCCATCGATATTATGAAGTCTTTTGCAAAAAAAGATAGTCGCTTTGTGGTAATTGAAAAGGAAAACGAGGGCTACGGAGCTACTTGCAATCGCGGTTTGGAACGCGCTAAAGGCGAGTGGATTAGCATTATTGAGCCTGATGATTTTATTGATCCGCATATGTATGAGCGTTTGCTAAGTAATATTGAGATTGCTGGAAAAAATCCGAACGAAAACGGAAAAACTGGCGAAACCCTCGATATTATCAAAGGCGGATACTGGCTTTTTTATGACGGCAAAGATGGTTATAAGTCGGCTGTAGAAACGCCAAACTTGTGCTATTTCATGCCTGAGCATCGCACTATTTTTAATCTTAGCGAATTTGCTGAGCCTTTCTACCATCATCCTTCTATTTGGTCGGCTATTTACCGCAAAGATTTTCTTAACGGAGATAACCGCAATCACGAAATCATACGTTTTAAGCCAATTCCTGGAGCCGGATGGACCGATAATCCTTTCTTTGCACAAACAATGGTTTTAGCAAATAAAATCTGCTGGAATCCTGGAAAGTACTACTATTATCGTCAAACTAATCCGGGCGCATCTAGCTTATTGAAGGATTTCCATCTTCCTTTCGACCGTTTGCGAGATATGCGCGAGTTTCTTAGTAAGCAGAATATTTCTCGCGAAATTTTGCACGCTTTTTATTCTCGCGAATTTGATTACGTAAACTCCTTGATTACAGAGTTTGGTTTTGACGATAAGAATCCGGAAATCCGCAAACTTATTTATGAAGTTTTTAGTTCCATGGATTCAAAAGAAGTTTTCCTTATGGCATCACGCCTTAAGCCAGAATTTATGGATTATTACATGGATTTCCTCGGCTCGTCATACGAAGTTAAGCCACAAAAAGCGGAGGCAAATCCTAAGCTTTCGCTCGTAATATTTACGCATAATGCTCATTCTTGGATTGTTGATTCGCTTAAAGCTTGCAGCTCAATAAGCAGTATTCCTTGCGAATTTATTATTGTTGACTCGCATTCAAACGACAGTACGATTGCAATTGCCAAAAAATTTACTAGCAAAGATAAGCGTTTTACAATTCAGTCGCATGAAGATACCGCAAGTATTAAAGATATGCTTTCTAAAGCAATTTCTTACGCTCACGGCACATACACAATATTTATGCCTTCAAGCTACATAATTAACGAAAAAGTGCTATCTGAAGCGCTAAATCAGGTGCAGTATTATAACGAAATTTGTGCAAAAAATGGAGAAGACGCGGCTAAATATGCAGCCAAAAACGCTGCCCAAGTCACGACTAAAAATGCTAGTAAAACAGCCAGCGTCGACCTCGCTTTCTTCAACAATAAAAGCAAACACAGCGATTATTTGATTGATTGTGCATTAAAAAATAGAGAAAAAACTAAAGAATCTAATATTTTGCGTCAGCAGTTTATTATGCCAACAAATTCGGAAGATGCTAATAAAGACGTAAGTTACGGTCTTTATAAAGCTAGCGATATTCCGGAACTTTTGTTAGACAGCTGCTACAGTTACGGTTGGCAAAAAATTTGGCGAACCGACTTTTTGAAAGCTTCTAAAGCTGAAGCTGGAGAACACGACCTGCCTTCAACTTTAATGACTTTTACAACTCGCGCAGCATTAAAAGCACAGAAAATACTGTATTGCGATTTGTCTAAAACTTACGAAGATGCTTATGGAAGATTCAGTGTTGGAGCTGACGAAGGATTCGAAAACCTTCACCACACTAATATTCCAGACAACTTCTGGCTTTCTATTGAACGTCACGCAGTTCAAGATGAAGCTCCTCTTGAAGTTGATTCCGTAATTGAAACCGGAGAATGGCTTAAAAGCGAAGGCTTGCTTGATCAATACAATCGCGGATACGTAAATTCGCTTGTGAACAGTTTTGTTCACGACTGCCATACGCGAGTAACGTCTGAATCTTTGGCAGATATTATTCACGATAAGCTTCAAGAAGTAATGCAAATTATGGATTATGATAAAGTTTCTAAGAATTTGCCAAGCTACTTCTACGATGAGCTTTCGTATAACGAATTCCAAAAGTTGCAGCTAAATACAGCTTCACGCACTTTGTGGCTTAAAGAGCGTATGCTTAAATTTGAGAGCAAAACTCTAAACTATGCGCAAGAAATTAGCAGTATTCGCACTTCTGCACGCTACGTTATTGGCGAGAAAATCGTGACGGCAGCAAAAAAGATAACTCTTCCTATGTTTATTGCAAAATTGCAGAAAAAGTTCCGTCTTATGAGGCGAAATAGCAAATAATTTACTAAAGCTAAGCGTAAGCTCGAACGTACTTACGTATTTGCCTACTTGCGCGCGTAGGTACGCACCTACGTAACTACGTAACTACGTACCTACCGTACCTACTGTACTTACGTACCTACTTACTTACACATGCGAGAGTTTACTTAGTCGCGTAAGGATTTGTTGCTATATCTTCCTCAATCGCATTTATAGTGCACTGATTTTCGAGGCAATCGCGACTAACATGCTGGAAGTGCGAGAACATGTCTGCTGGAAGCTGATAAATATTCCCGTAATAACTGTACAGAACTTTTTGCGCATCATTTGGCACGCATACTGAAAAATCTTCAAATTGATCTTGATTTAGCGGGAACATGTTTTTGCAGCTAACCATATATATGGATTCTGCATCAACATTATCAATACCGTAAATAACACCATAAGTTTCATTAGTTGAAGATTTAGAAATAATATTTTCGTCTTGCGCAATTTTGCGATACTTTGTAAAAATACTTTCGATTTCTCTAGTAAACTTAGCACCGTCTTCACGATACCCACCTTTAAGCCACTCATCATAGAATGGCTGCGAGCGCAAATCATCTTGCAAAGTTTTACGAATCTCAATAAATCTTCGTCTAATCTGCTCATTGTACTCAGGCAAATAATCGTAGAAGAAAATATCAATAAAGCTAGGATCGTCCGGATTTTTGTAGCGCAAACGCAACTGCCTGCAGCATACGTAAGGATCAAAAACAAGAACTGCACGGTAGCGTTTCGACAATTTCTCATCATTTTGAAGAAGATTTAGTAAGGTATCAATATCTTCTCTAATCATTCCAAGATCAACATCATCATCCCACGGAATAAATCCGCGATGACGAACAACACCAAGCAAAGTTCCAAAATCAGCCCAATATTGAAGATTATGCTCGCGCGCAATTTCAGCAAACTCACTTAAAAGACTAGCGCAGCCGCGTTGAATAAGTCGCACAGAACCTGTTGCTTTAGGAAGCGAATAGTAAAAACGCTTACGCGCGTCCAAATCACTTTCATTGTCACGCCTGTAATTAGACCAACCTAAAAGTGACGAATGCTCACGATTCGTAAGCATATCGACGTGAATATTGCGTTGGTTTTCAAGAATTTGCGGCAATTGCTCGTCTAACACACGTTGCATACAATCTATGCTGTTCTGCAAATCGCTAACTTGTTCGCGAAGATTTCTTATTGAACGTTTAGATGAGGGGCAACGGTCAATAAGCCCACGGAATAATCTACGAAATACTGACGCCATAATTCACACCTTCTGTATGTTTCTCCACTTTTACTCTCGATAAGTCATATGGTTATTCATTATATACGTTTTGTTGCTTGCGGGCGACCTATTCTTTACATAGCTGAGTCGTTTTGGTCGGATTTATACTCTCACTGTTCAAAATAAAGATTCAATAGCTATTTTTGAACGCTTGTTATATAATGAGCAAAACACCAATCACAATCGAGACGCGCATGGCTATTAATCACAACGAATTTATGCTACTTACTGCCCTACTAAATAACACCAACAACTCGCAGCAAATAAGTCAGCGAGATATTGCCGCTCGCGCAGGAATTTCGCTCGGAACAGTCAATTCTTCAATCAAAAGCGCAGAAAATAAGCATCTTATTGAAGCGTCAGAAACATTGAAAATTACACCTAAAGGTCTTGCTGAACTTGAACCGCACAAAGTTAAAAACGCTATTATTATGGCCGCAGGATTTTCGTCAAGATTCTCACCAGTTTCGTACGAAACTCCAAAAGGCTTGCTTACAGTAAAAGGCGAAGTTCTTATTGAGCGCCAAATAAAGCAGCTTCGCGAAGCTGGGATTAACGATATAACTGTTGTTGTTGGCTACAAACAAGAGCAGTTTTTCTACTTAGAAGACGCTTTTAACGTAAAAATCGTGCCAAATAGCGAATACAACACTCGCAATAATAACAGTTCAATTATGGCAGTAGCAAACCAGTTATCGAACACTTATATTTGCTCATCTGACAATTATTTCGACGAAAATCCTTTTGAAAAATACGTTTGGAAAGCTTACTATTCCGCGCAATTCCAGCAGGGTTACACTAAAGAATGGTGTATGACTTGCGGAGCACATAATCGCATTACAAAAGTTACGATTGGCGGAAGTGACGCTTGGTACATGATTGGTCACGTGTATTTCGACACCGAATTTTCTAAGCGATTTGTGCAAATTCTTCGGGAAGAATACGATTTGCCGCAAACTGCAGGAAAACTTTGGGAAGATATTTTTATTGAACATATTGACGAGCTAGATATGCAAATGCGCAAATACGATCCGCCAATTATTCACGAATTTGATTCCATTGACGAGTTGCGCGAATTTGATCCGCTTTTCCTAGAAAATATTGATAGCGCAATTTTTGATCATATTACTCAAACGCTTAACTGCAAGAAATCCGATATTTATAACGTTTATCCGCTTAAAAAAGGTCTTACTAATTTATCTTGCCATTTTTCGGTTGACAATAGCGAATACGTTTATAGGCATCCTGGCGTTGGCACAGACGTGCTTATTAACAGACAAGCCGAAGCTGAAGCTTTAAGGTTGGCTCAAAAACTTGGTTTAGATGGCACCTTTATTACAGCAGACGCTAAAGAAGGTTGGAAGATTTCACGATTTTTGCCAGATTGCAATATTGCAAATATGCACAATCCTAGCCAATTACAAGAAAGCTTGAAATTAGTTCGTTCTTTGCATGAAAGTAACGAAAGTGTGCATCGCAACTTTGATTTTTACGCAGAATCTCAGCGCTATATGAAAGAACTTAATGATAGAAATGTAGAAATACCGCAAAAAATCATCGACCTAAGTGTTCTAGCTGACGAGCTTCATAACTTTGTAATTACTAAAGACGGCTCACATACCTGCCTTTGCCATAATGACATATTAGGTGCAAATATTCTAATAGATCAAAACAATCGATACCATCTTATTGACTGGGAATATGCCGGAATGTCTGATTATGCGCAAGATTTTGGCACGTTATGCGTTTCGGACGAATTTAGCGATACTGAAATAAACGAAGCTATGCCTATTTATTTAGCACACACTCCGTCAACTCAAGAAAAGCGTCATTTACTGGCTTTTGTGGGATTTGCAGGATGGTGTTGGCATTTGTGGTCACTTGTTAAAGAAGCGGAAGGCGAGAACATAGGAACTTGCATGTATACATACTACCGGTACGCAAAACGCTATATTAATGAATCTCTTAAAATGTACGACAATTAAAACACGAAATTAGGTACTTATGAAATACGCGTTTTTAAGCGGATTCCTTTGGGGAATTGACACTGCCCTACTTGCAGTTTTAACCACATTTCTTAGCTATAACAGCAGCACTAATTCAGTAATATTCGTTGGTATTCTTGGAGCTCTACTCCACGACGCTGTATGCGCAATTTTTATGTGGATTTACATAAGTACTCGAAAAAAATGGCATAAAACGCTTGAAATACTAAATAAACCACGGATTCTGGCACTTATTATCGTAGGATCTTTACTTGGCGGACCTATTGGAATGAGCGGATACGTTTTAGCAGCAAGCAATATAGGAGCTGGATACGCTGCTGCAATTTCCGCCTTCTACCCTGCAGTTGGAACCGTACTTTCTGCGCTAATACTTCGCGAGCGCTTAAGTGCGGCAAAATATGCAGCTTTTGCGTTAGCTCTTATTGCGGTTTCTGCTTTAGGATACTTTTCTTGCGCTCAAGATGCTCAATCTTACGTAAATTCAAACACAATACTTGGTTTAGCTGGAGCAATTTTAAGCGTAGTCGGTTGGGGAAGCGAAGCAGTTGTGTGCGCTTGGGCTACGCGCCAAAAAAGCATAGACGACGAAATAATACTTCATATTCGCCAAACTACATCCGCATTTGCTTACGTTATTATTGCGATTATTGCCATTGTTTCTAGTATATTTGTCTCTTCTACAGGCACTTCTACAGGCGCTTCTGCAGGTACTTCCACAGGATTAGAATCATATATTTCACTAAGCACAAGCTCGCTTCAAGCTTTCAAAATAGCAGGAATGGCGATTATTGTCGGCCTTCTTGGAGTGAGCTCGTACCTTTGCTATTACCGCGGTATTGCGAAAGTTGGAGCATCGCGCGCAATGGCTGCAAACGTTACTTACGCAGCTTGGAGCATGATAGTAACAGCAATAATCTCATGCACAATGCCGTCAGTCTTGGCTTGGATTTGCTGCATTACTATTATGTGCAGCACGGTTTTCGTAGCACGTCAGTAACATGTCAAAGCCACGAGCTGCAAACGGAATCATAAGCAAATACGCAGGAAGAATGTACTGAGACTGCGCTTCCCAAACAATGTATAACACGGCCATTCCTAGCACTATAACAAGCGGAGTCAAAAGCGTAGTCAAGTATTCGTAAGAAAATTCGCAAGAAATCTTAGGCAAAGAAGAAGGAGACTTTCTTTTACGCAACAATACGAACAAAAATACTGCCGTAAACGCAACAAGCATAAATTGAAGAGCATCTAGGAAAGTAAAAACAACCATATTTAACTTTCCTGAATAAAGCGAGCGCAAAGCAGGATTCATTTTGCGATCGATTAAAATCTGCCTGTACGGACCATTCCACTTCCAACTGCTTGCAAGCAAAGATTCGTAAGTTGGTTCAAGCCACTCTCCCGCAAACTTTTTAGTAAAGAAACTAAGTAAATCGGATGGATTATTTGCAAAATGCTTAAGATTATTTTGTAAAAATTCCGTAGATTCCTTCTTTATAGTCTCTTTATTGTAGCTTGCAACATCAAAGCTAGTTGGGTACCCATTATACCAGCCAGGATTATTTGGACCGCCTTTTCTGGCAGGATCCGTTGCCATTGCAAGCCAAACTGTAGAAGGCAAACCATCTTTTGCATTATGGTCGAAAGAAGCAGCTGAACTTGCCACAGCAACATTACTTAAAGCAAAGAACGCGATTGCAAGCAACACGCAAACAGCATGCTCCCACTTTTTAGAACGCAAAGCAGACACAATCCACACAACAATCATGCCAAGTAAGCAATAAACCATAGTAGACTTAAGTAATATTGCAAAGAATATGCAGATCAACGATTGCATTGCATCACGCCAACTGCCGCCACGAATATTTTTTGCGTGAAAAATAAGCGCTCCAAACACAAAAGGCAAGCAAAGTGTATTGCCGTAAGCAAAAGTCGCGTAAAAAATCATAGGCAAAAATGCTGCGTAAAAAAGCAAAGAAAGAATCGTCACATTTTTATTGCGGAATAATAAATTCACGTAGTACGCAATAAGAACGCCAGTAATAGCCGCACATAATACGTTCAAAACTTCAAACGCCGTGTATGCGTTAGGACCAAAAACGATTACCAAAAATCGCATAAGGCAAAGAAGTGGGAATTGGAATGGGAAGCGCGTCAAGTAGCCGCCCGGGCACACAATCCAAGATAATTCCGAAGTGTCAACTCCACAAACCACAGGAGTTCTATTAGGATCTGCATAATATTGCGCTGCACTAAACAGGTATGCTGGATCCCACTCCGGCCACGCGTGAGTAACATGTACCCAAATTAAACCTGCCACAAAAACATAAGCAAAAACAGCGACCGCAACGTAGCGTATACGCAACTTATTAATAAGCTCACGTTTTCGTAAAAACGCAATAATAAAGAATATTGCTGCGCTTATAGCAATTACGAATGGAGCCTGGAACCATAAAAATTCAAGAGTGTAGTCACCTGGTAAAAGATGAGCTGAAATAACTAGATTAAGCAAGGATAATGCGCTGAAAAATACTGCAGCGCACCAAAGTGCGGCAGTACTAAAAAAGCGCCCAAGCATTACGCTTATATTCTGCAAACACTTAACCATACTTTCAAACCCCTTTAAAAGATTACTTTTACAAAGTGCCTTTACAAAGATTATTTATAAAAATCGTATTTACAAAAATCGTATTTACAAAATTATATTTATATTATATTTACAAAGATTGCTCAATATAGTAGCGCGGACGATGCTTCGATTCCAAATAAATCTTGCCAATATAACTTCCAAGAATACCCATAGAAATCATAAGGAATCCGCCAATAAACCATATTGAGCACATAAGCGAAGACCAACCAACAGCAGTGTGATTAGTAAACAGCGACGCAATTACGTAAATAAACATTGCAAAACCAATAACAATAGAAAGCAAGCCCATATACGTAACTAATTTCAGCGGCTTAACAGAAAACGATGTAATTCCCTCTAAAGCAAAGGAAATCATCTTTTTCAAAGGATATTTAGAAACGCCAGCCGTTCTTACTCCACGCTCGTAATAAACTTTTCCGGTTTTAAAACCGAGCATTGGCACAATTCCGCGCAAGAATAAGTTGACTTCGCTGTACTCAGAAAGAGCTTCCAACGCAATCGAACTCATTAAACGGTAATCCGCATGGTTTGGCACAACTTCTGCACCCATTGAGGCGAAAATCTTATAAAAAGCCAAGGCCGTATTGCGCTTAAACCAAGTGTCTTTTTTGCGCGAAGAGCGAACGCCGTAAACAATTTCGCAACCATCTTGCGCAAACTTTTTAAGCATTTCATCAACAGCGTTTACATCATCTTGCAAATCGGAATCCATAGAAATTGCTGCATCACAACCTTGCTCGCGTGCATACATAAGACCCGCATACAGCGCATTTTGGTGGCCGCGATTATGCGCAAGCTTTACACCGCCAAAAAGTGAAGGATTTTTGCGATTAAATGAGGCGATTAAATTCCAAGTAGAATCTTTTGAACCATCGTCAACAAAAATTACGCGACTGTACGAATGAATAAGTTTCTGATCCATAAGATTAGTCATCTTATTTTGAAGAACCGTCGCCGTTTTAGAAAGACCTTCTTCCTCGTTAAAGCAAGGTACAACAATGTACAAAATTGGCACACTTTCACGCGCGCTGTTTAACGAAGTATTCATAATCTAACAATCTCCAGAAACTGTATTTACAAGTAGACAGTATAGTCTAGTACAAGAATCTAAAGTCACGTAGAGAAATTAAAAACGACATTTCTGTTGATTTTGCGCCAATTTTATGGTGCTGTTGCTATGGTAGTAGCAGATAAACACGTAAAAAACATGTCTGGAGGACTCGTGGGACAGATTATCGTGCGTGTATTAGCTGGATTAGCTTCAATTGCTACCGCATTTACTATGAACGTTGTAGCACCTAAACAGACCTCATTGCCTACTGGCTCTTTGAAAAATAATGTTGCAAATCCTATAGTGCAACCTCATGCTTCTGGCGTTGTGCGTCAAACATCTCATTCTGAAAATGAATATGGCGCTCATTGGGAAGATTCCGATGGCTCACCTACTTTTATTGACGGAAACGGCGACGCATTCGTTAAAAACGCCAAAGGTGTTATTGACGTTTCTGAGCATCAAAAAGAAATTGATTGGGATGCTGTAAAAGCTTCTGGCATAGACGGCGCGATTATTCGCATTAGCTACGGTTGGGATAATGGCTACGATAAGCAGGCTTTGCGCAATATTAGCGAGTGCAAGCGTCTTGGTATTCCATTTGGCATTTACATGTATTCTTACGCAGAAAAGCCGGAAGATGGTGCAGCTGAAGGTGCGGATGTTGTCAATCTTTTGAAGGGCGCTGGAGTAGATCCTGAAGATTTGACTTACCCTGTTTACTACGACTTGGAAAGGTGGAGCTGGAGCGGTCATAGACCACCAACATCCCCATACGTTTACCAGGATATTGTTGCTTCCTGGTGGAATCAGTTAGTTTCTGCAGGCTACCATAAGCTCGGCGTTTACTCTTATACGAATTATTTGAGAGGACCATTAAATTCTCAGTATATTCACGAGCGCACAAGCTGGGTTGCTAGCTACGGTTCTCGCGTAGGTTTCCCTATTTCTACAGCTTTGCGCGGATGGCAGTATACGTCAAGCGGCAGTGTGAACGGCATTGATGGTCGCGTTGATTTGAACGCATTTGGAATGGCTGATGGCGGCGAAATCAATGGCGTTTCTGAGTTTGGTAACACGATTACAAACACCAGCGCAAATTCTTCGCAAGATGTTGGAGACGGCTGGAAAGTAAGCAAGAAAGCAAATCGCCGCGATCTTTGGACCAACGGAGATAAAAGCTTTATTCTGCAGTATGAATTGCGCGACTCCTACTACGGTCACGGCGGATACGCTCGCCTTGGCGCCCCTGTTGCAGACGAAGAAAACTTGGGCGGCGGCTGGTGGCGTCAACGCTGCAAGAATGGCGACGTTATTACGCAGGGCCGAGATAAGAAATACGTAATTCAGTACGAATTGCGCGACTCCTACTACAAGCACGGAGGATTCACTCGTCTTGGCGCTCCTATTGCAGACGAAGAAAACTTGGGCGGCGGCTGGTGGCGTCAGCACTGCAAGAATGGCGACGTGTTTACGCAAGGCCGAGATAAGAAATACGTAATCCAGTACGAATTGCGCGACTCCTACTACAAGCACGGAAGCTATTCGCGACTTGGATCGCCTATTTCCGACGAGGAGAACATGGGCGGCGGCTGGTGGCGTCAACGCTGCAAGAACGGTGACGTTTGGACGCAAGGCAAAGACATTAAGTACGTGATTCAGTTTGAGTTACGCGACTCTTATAACGGACATCGCGGTGCTGCTTGGCTTGGCTCTCCTGTTGCTGAAGAGGAAAATATGGGCGGCGGCTGGTGGCGTCAACGCTGCAAGAACGGCGACGTTTGGACGCAAGGTAAATATAAGAAGTTTGTTCTTATGTTCAATCTTCGTAAAGATTACTACGCTCGCGGCGGCTTTGAAAAGCTCGGTGCTCCTGTTGAAGACGAGCATTACGACGGCAATGGTATTTGGCGTCAGACTTGCCAAAAGGCTATATTGCAAGCTAAGTAATTAAGTCTACTAAATCTAATAAAGTGGCCGGTGTGCTAAACAGCATGCCGGCCATTTTTATATGCAAAATTAGTGATACGTAATCAATGCAGCAAATCAATACGCAACACGTAAATAAATACGTATTAGTCAACGCGTATCAGTCAATACGCAAATCAGCGACCAATCGTAAATAAATCACTCCACTTAAGGAATAAATCAGGGTTTACATTTTGTATATCAGCAGACGGCTCAGTATGATTACTGAATACCAATAAACCAACTATTACAATAGTTGCCGCTGCACAAAGCACAGCTGGAATATACAAACGCAAAGACGATTGCTCAGCAATTGCGCAATCTTCTTCACAAGTAACATCAAGATCTTTGCTATAAGGCTTAACTCTGTGAAGCATACTCATTATTGCAATCAAAATAAATATAATAATCGAATCGCAATAGTAGCGGTACAAATTGCCACCTAAGCAGTAGTTAAGATACAGCAACAAGAAGGATGCTACTAATCCAACAACAGTCATAATATACTCAATTTTTTGCATAAACCTACGTCTTAATGTAAACAGCCACCAGAAAAGCGGAATCATCATAAGACCGAAAATCATATGCGTGTAGAAAGAATTTCCGTAGCCTTGACTATTTGCCCAAGGTATAGAAATATACGGGAAATTCTCCGAAATATTAAAAGGTTTTAAGAAATAATTAAGGAAAATATCGCGAATCTTAGTAGGGTCAAAAGATTTACTATTAAATCGCAAATCGAAATTAGTAAGTTGCTCTTCATTTCCAAAATTAAAGAAAGACTTAAAACGCAAGTAATTATAAGTTAATATTCCAGCTACGCCTACAATCGCAGGCACAAGGAAGCTTGAAGCTGCAGCAACGCGATTTAAAATACTTCGCTTTGAATCAAATAGTAGCGCAATAAACAACGGCGCTATAAAAGCAACAACCGGAATACACGCGTTTGGCCTAGATCCGCATTGCAAAGCAAGACTTATTCCAGCGAGAGCAAAAAGCGCGTACCCCACGCGCGGACGAGTTGCGTAAAGTCGCACAGCTTTAAGAGAAGCGTATACAAATAAGATTCCAAACAGTATTGCACTAAGAAGAGGCATATAGTAAAGGGATGCTGAAGATTGCAAGTAGAAGATTAAGCATCCGAATGGGAAGGCTGCTGCAGCAAGCAAAAACAGGCAGTAATTGGCGCGTATTGCAAAGAATTCAACAACTTCTTTAAGAAGAGCGAACATAGACGGAATAATAGCAACCGCAAATACTGTAACAACTAATATTGCTGAAGGAACTGCATGCGGGAAAAGCAGATTAAAAGGCAAGTAAGTGAGAAGGAACGGCACTATGCCAAAGTAGCAGTAGTAATGATTGTTGTGGAACACAACATCCCAAGGTATGGATACCCCTTTAGAGCCCAAGTCCATGCGCTCGCCCCAGCTAAACGGATTTGCAGATTCTACTAATTCTTTAGGCGGCTGCTGCAACAAAGCCAAAGAGTTTGATTTCCAAGCTTTAAGCTGTTCGGTGTACGGATTTCCGTTGACGCGATCATATAAGTCAGATGGGAACGGCACTCGTATGCCGTGACCGCGGTACACAATAAAGCACAGATAGAGCGAGAATCCCATAAGAATTGCGCATACTGTCCAAAAAACTATATTTTGCGCAAGACTGTGGCGGTCGTAGTTAAGCAAGTACCACTTTTTCTTATACACCAAGAATATAAGCGAGCTTACAACGAAAAGTATTGCCCACATTCCAAAGTTTACATGCAGCACAAAAGGCGGATTTACTGTTACAGCTTTGAGAGTAAAAGGAGCTCCGGCTTGATTAAAATGCAGCTTAGCTTTGTACGCAGTTCCGTGACTTTCAAAACGAAGAACTCTAGTATTGTGCTTTCCGGTAGACATTTGGAAAGAATCCGCTAAAGTGTAGGCGTTTGGCGCAATGCCAAAGTCTTCAATTTCCAACGTGCCGGTGACGAAAGTTGAAGGCTTTTCTTGCTGCAACTCGATTTTCAAAGCTTTAGTATTTTCGTTAATTCCGCTTAATATTACGTCTGCTCCCGAATTTGGGATAGAAATGGAATTGCCGATAATTTGCGCTTGTTCTCTGTTATTTTTTTCACCGGTTTGCTCGTTGTAACTGCTGGAATCCGGTATGATTGCTTTGCTTAAAACAAGAGGTTTTTGCGCGTAATTACGTGAGTTGTACGCAAGATAAAGGTTACTGAAGAATGCGATTGCAATAAGACCAGTTATTACAAATATTGTTACGAAAGGTAATATTTTTCGTATTGCGTCATTTTTTTCTAAAAATTTTTCTAAAAATTTTTGCAATTCCGTATTCCTAATCAACTATAAATTCTTTATGCCCTTTGATATGCAAGTATATTGCAAACTCATGATGGATGAAGGGAAATATTAGAAACGCAATAAAAGATATAGAGCAAAACAATATATAGGAAAAGATATAGAGCAAAAACGAATTTCAAAAAGTGGAGCGGACGACGGGAATCGAACCCGCGTAATCAGTTTGGAAGACTGAGACTCTACCATTGAGCTACGTCCGCAAAATAGCAACTTGTTTAAGTATACAGAAGCTTACGACATAGAGCAAGTTTGCTCGCGCGACGACCTACCTTCGCGCTTAGAGCGTAGCGCGCGAAGGTAACTCGGAGCGGAAACTCGCTTAAGTTGGAAGTCCAGTGGACTTCCAACGCGAGTTTCGTAAGCGAGCGCGTAATCCGCGCGAGCGCCAACTGCACCAGTGTTCCAAAACAAGCAAAATGAGACACCCACGCAGAAACAGCGACAAAAGCCGGAGAAATTTCCGGAAAATGTTCCACAACAGCGATTGTTACTTTACAGCGTTGTAAAGAAAGTAACAGCTGCGGACTAATGCGATAGTATTCCCAGTAGTATAGCCTAAGTTGTGAACGCAGATTAATAAGGAGAGCGCATGATCGCAGGATTAGGTCACGATGTGGTGAATGTTGCGCAATTTGCTGAACAGATGCGCGAAAGCGACGGATGGCGCGCGTTGTTTTCCGTGCGCGAACTTCGGCAGTGCAGTTTGCGTTCCGATACGAAGCACGACGACGAAGCTTTGCATATTGCGGCGCGTTGGGCTGGAAAGGAAGCCGTTATTAAAGCGTGGTGCGAGGCGCTGGCGAGCTGCAATACCAACTACCCCACCGACTACCCCTATACTCTCGATAACATGCCGTGGCCTGAAATTGAGATTCTTGACGATTCACATGGCTGCCCACGCGTGGAACTTGCGCAAGAAGTGCAGAATAAGCTTTACGAATCAGTTTCGCAAAAACTTTCTACAGAACTTTCTACAGAACTTTCTACAGAACTTTCTCCAGAACTTTCTACAGAACTTTCTCCAGAACTTTCTACAGAACTTTCGGATTCGACTAATCTTACGAATCTTATAAAAACGTCGAAGATCACGGAAAAGCCGCAGCTTACGAATCTTCCAAATTCACATAGAGATATTCACAACACAATTCGTTGGCATATCTCGCTAACTCATGACGGATCAGCACAGAACAATACAGCAGTCGCATCCGCTGTTGCCATACTAGAAATCCTGTAAACACAAACGCCGGAGAAATTACATGACGTTTTTTGCGGTTTTGTGGGACACTCGTGCAGTTGGCGCTCGCGCGGATTACGCTCGTGCGCGAAAATTGCGTAAGTAGTTGTAGTATAGAAAGCAGATTTTTCTGTAAATGAGATTGCTGCGCGTATGAGAGAAGGTTGCGATGTTTTGCATAAATTGCGGAAATAAGATTGACGCTGGCGATAAGTTCTGCAGTTTTTGTGGAGCACCTGTTGAAAATGTAGAGCAGGAGCAGCAACCTCAAGCAAACCAGCAACTCCAATATAACCAGCAGCAACAGCAACCACAACCACAAACACAACCTCAACCACAACCGCAAGTCCAGCCAACTCAACCAACTCAACCAACTCAGACAACTCAGACAACTCAATCGAAACAACCAAGCCCAAATAAAGCGAATCTTCTTAACAATCGCAAACGTCTTGCAATTATGATTACTAGCATCGTGCTAACCATAGCGCTTGCGATTACTGGAACAGTTTGGTATTTCACAAGAAATACTCCTGCAGCTTTTACAGTCTTTAACTCAAAATCGGAAGTAATTCCTAAAGCAAAAGCTGGAGACGATACGGATGGAGTCGTAAAATCCTTGGAAAATAAGGGTTTCCGCACGAAAGTTATCGACGAGTTTGGCGGCGAAAAGAAGGGCAACTTCCTTCGATACGAAAACGTTAAGCCGGGCTCTAAAGTGTCAACTAAAATAGTTGTGAAAATTCTAAGATCTAAAGGCCCGGGTGTTCCTGCGAAAGGCGTTGTTGGCGCAAGTTTAGACAATGCCAAGAAAATTGTGAAGTCGATGGGCGTTCCAGTAAAACTGCATCACGTTCCTTCTACCGATGCTGCAGACGGTAAGATTGTTGCTTCCAGCCCAATGCCTGGAAACGCTGTTGGCAAAGACGGTGTAATAAATATTGCTGTTGGCGAAAAGTGCGATGGCGTGCCGGTTGACGTGTTTGGCTTAGATAAAGACAAAGCCAAGGACATGCTATCTTCTAAGCCTTTCAGCGTGGATCTTCGCCCGAAGTTCTCGTCTGCAAAGTATTTCGGCAAAATCGTTGGCGCCTACCCAGCTTTGGGCACTAAAGGCAGTCCTAAAGCCGTAACGCTTTACTATGGTGTTGACGCATCCAAAGCTAAGGATGTGGTGACTGAGCCGATGAATTTAGGAGACGAAACGGCTTATCTTGTAACTCGAGCAGGCTCTTTCGTTGGCAAATGGTGCACGAAGAGTGGCGATTGCATCAATCTTATTCCGTGTCTTTATGAGAGTGAGAAAAAGTGGGAAAAAGACGAAAAAAGTATTACAGAACTTATACCGGCAGATATTGCAGATAAAAACGGCAAAATACCTGATAAAAATAGCGAAGGCTATATGAATTATAATGGCGTTCTCTATTTGAGTTCATTAGGCCAAGATCCTACGGATTACGCTGTATTTGATAAGAATCTTCCAAATAGTTCAATGATGAGAAATCATCTTATTTCTGGTGATACTGGTGCTGTTGAACTGTATGCTGGAGGTTTTATTGCGCAATGCGGCAATCAAGATGCTCCTATTTATGGCGGTGGATTTACATGTCTGAATGGAAAATACGTCCAATTTCCAGATAATGATCCAGAAGAATATGAAAGAATTCATGACGATCCAGGCTACGGCATTGGTTACTACTACACAATGCAGGATTTTATGGTTGTTGTACCTGTTGGTGCGAAGTTCGATAAGCTTGTAAATAGTGGATATTTCGTTGGAAAAGTTGAAAATAAGCCGGATTTGACACGACCATTTATTTTGCGCAGGAATCCTAAGCTTTACAAAGAAACACGCAAGGATTTGCCTGCCGGCGGAGGCGATTGGATTAATCCCTTTGTACCTACAGAGCGTAGCCGCGAAGTTCCGTTCGCACCCGCCCCGGATGATTCGAACGCGTACTATCTTGTGGAAGAACCTTTCGACTGGTCTTCGATTCCTGGCGAATCGCTGTAAAACGCGCTAAATACGTAGCGCGACGACCTGCCTGAGCGCTGCTATTTAGCGCGCGAAGGCAACCCTGAGCAAGCGAGGTCTGTCTTCGTCTCGATTGACGAAGGCAGGGCAGATTAGTGTGGCTGTGCTTTAGAAACTAGGTTGTAGTTGGTGTGCGCTGACGACCTGCTTAAGCATGTGCACAAGAAACGCTACAAGTGTGATTAATTCATATGCGAATAAATTACTATAAAATGATAAAATTTTAGATAATTTTAAATAATCTGTCGTTATGACAATATTTTATACATAGAACACCCCCCCCCCCGACAGAAAATTTTAAAGTTGTTAGATATTTAACAATAAAAAATTTATATAAACTTTAATAAAATACTGTATAATATTATGAATTGTGTGTATGCGCATAAATATTTATGCCACTATTCGTTATGAAAAAATAACGAATAAGCATAGAAAAATGGACATAAGTTTAAAATAAAACGCACTCATAAACGTGAAATTAAAACCAAAACGGGGGAACACTATGGCAGATACCACTCACAAAAAGCTCTCTAGCAAAAAAGCTACGAGCGCATTTGAAAACACATGCGCATCTTACGCAGCAAAAATGAATGCAACTTCCGTGTCTGCTACTATGCGCAAGGTGTCATTGAGCACACTTGCCACAGTTCTTACTGCAGCCACGTGCTTGGGAGGCCAGCCAATACTCGCATCCTCTAATATTCTTCTTCCTCCAACTACAGCGGCTTTTGCATCTCAAGTGAGTAGCGCAAGCGATGATCCTAATCCTTGGCTGCATAAGCCGAATATTCTTGAGTTTCAGCGCTGGCGTTATCAAAACAGCAACGGCGACGCAGGATACGTAGACACTAAAGACAATCTTGGCGATTATCACAGCTTAAAGAACAAGACGGATATGTATGCGTATCTCGAAAAGATCGGGAACGACCAATACCTAGTATTCGACGTGTTCTTTAACAATGACGGCAAGTCCATGCTTACATCGTCTAAAAAACAGCAATATGTGTGGCTAGTGCCTTATGCTGTTGCAGACCTAGACAATGGCAGATATAAAGGCGATACCGTAACTGATTTACGATTTGACTTCTACAAGCGCAATGACAGATCACCTCAAACGTATGCAAATCTTTCGCACGATATTACCTTGTTTAATCATGAGGCAAGCAAATCGTTCGATCAGAATTTATTTAACAACGACCGTGATTATAATGGCTCTACTTATAAGTATTCATTGAATGTTCGTAACGGAGGAAGTAGAGGACGAGATATATCCGATAACTTCCACGTTAACGAAAGAGATTTAGATGACGCTATTAAGAAGGCTATAGCTCCTGGACCAAGCCCTTATAGCGGATACAATTACGGCATTGGTATAACAACTGTTAATGTTGATTACGCTGTACGCATGCATTGCAAGGTAAAGCTGCGCCAAGGCGTAACAACAGACGACATTCAAAACGCTTTTACTTACGCAAACACAAGCTCTTACGGAAGAAATACACATTCTGCTTACACCTTCATTTCCGGACGAACTCACGACGAAAACTTCCCTCGCACAAAAAGCGATAATTTGCCTCCAAAGCTGTATTTTAATGGCAAGGAGCTTACAGACGACTCCAGTAGCATTACCGTATATCAAGGTGATAAGCAAAAGATTACTTTCGGCACGTCCGATAATAGCGAAAAAGTAACTAATTTCTCTGTAAAAGGATTCCCGGATAGCATAAAGAATGCAAACTTTGATGAGAATAATAAGGACGGTTATGACGCAACTGAAAAGAATCCTTACAAACACGAAATTAATGGCGTTAAGTTTGAGCACAAGGATGAAAAAAATAATCCAGTAAACTCCGACTACACGATTACAGTTTCTGCAACCGACGCTTCCGGCAACAAAGCAGAAAAGAATATTACAGTACATCTTAAGAACCTGAACGAGAAGTACAAGACTCCAACCGCTACCCCACTTACTGTTGGTTGGGGGCATACGCTTACTAAAGAAGAACTAGAGAAGCAGATTCAGGACAATGATGGAAAAGGCAAGATAACTTTCGAAAAGAAGCTACCAAGTACAAAACTATCCGAAAGCCGTTTCAAACATTCTAAAAATGAACTAAAAGTCAAAGCAAAGATTACATATGCAGATGGATCCAGCCATACAGTAGACATTCCTGTAATAGTTAAAAAACCACTCGCTTTTGATCACTTACCAAAAGGTAGCGAGAACACTGTAACCGTTGGAGATAAACTTAAACAACCAAGCGATTACATAACACTCGAAAATAATTCTGGCAATAAAGTCAAGCCGAAAAAAGTAGAATGGTACGGTGGAAAACCTAATTCCAGCACAATTGGCAACTTTAATAACACTGTCAGAGTGCATTACACAGACGGTAGCCACAAAGATACTACTGTAACATTTAACATTAAGCCGAAAACACCTGTTATTGAAACAGATTTAACCGGTCGCGCAAAAATTAAAAACCAGAAAGTAGTAGTAAACGTCGGCACTGGGTTTATACCAGGTGCCACAAACAAAGTTACATTATACGATGCCAACAATAACGCAATTGGCTCTACTACCGAAATCAAAGACGGTAAGGCAACTATTACTGTAGCTAATGGCATACCTGCAGGAAATGTGTATGCGATTACAAGCAGTTCATACAACAATCATCAGGATAAACATACAAATACCTTCAATTTATCTTCCGATAAAAGTGAAAATCATCAAGCTACAGAAGATAAACAAAATCCAACACTTACAGCAAACGACGCAACTGCAAAAGTTGGAGAAAACTTAATCTTTAATCTTGAAGCAAAAGATGATATTAAAATTGACGACTTCAATATTGCAACTCCATTATTACAACTTGTAAATAATGATTTTTCACGTTTGCAGATTGATTACCAAGGAACACAAGATAATCCAAAAGATCGCAAAGTAAAAATTACGATACTCGGCATGAAGGCAAGCGAAGTTGGCGAACACAAACTCAAGTTCTCAGTTACTGATGCAGCTGGAAACAAAACTGAGAAGGAAGTTAAGCTAACAGTTAAGCAACCTTACGAGCTAAAAGCAAATCCTATTACCGTTGACTTAGGTCATAATCTTACTGAGGATGATGCTAAGAAAATATTTGAAAACAGCAAGAATGTTCCTTCTGGAACAACATACACTTGGGTTAATAAACCTGAAACCAACTCAACCGGACAAGAAAAGCAAGGCACAGTAAAAGTCAGCATTCCTGGAGGAGAAACTAAGGATATTGCTGTAGCTGTAACAGTTCAAGATAAAGTAAAACCAGTAATAAAGGTGTACAAGAAAGGCCCTGGTAACACTTGGACTGAAGTAACTGAAAAGATTACTGAAGGCAAAGTAAGCTACACAAAGATTGACACATACCACGGTGACAAGTGCGAACTGAAAATAACAGCAACCGACAACAGTGGCAAAGTTACAGATTTGAAGATTAATAATTTAGTAGCAGGCATGTCTTCATCTGATTTTGCAACAAAGAAAGGTGTTGGTTCTGAACAAGATCCTCGAGCAATAAAGATTGCAGGAACTGTGCCGAATGGCGCGGCTGCCGTATCATACTCTAGTAATCTTATAGCAGTTGATAATTCTGGAAATCAAACAAACCTTCCAATTCGCTTTATTGTGCACACTCAAGCAGATAAATTTAACAAGATTACTCCAAAGGATATAACTCACAACATTCCTGCTGATGGAAACAATAATAATCATCCAAAGGCTGAGGATGGTATATCGGAAACCAGCAAGAAAGACTTCCCAACCGGCACTACTTATTCTTGGGTTAAGGAACCAGATTGGAATAAACCTGGCGAACAGAGCGAAGTTAAGATTCGCATAACATTCCCAGATGGTTCAACTCAGGAAATCAAATCAAAGCTTACTGTTACGGATACTATTAAGCCTGTTATTGAAAAGCCTGCTTTAGGAACAGCGAAGCACGGCAATATTGATCATTACTTGCTGAAAGTTCATCGTGGACAGAAGTTTGATCTTACACTGAAAGTTCATGACAACACTGGCAAAATAGTCGGCGCAAACTTGAATGGCAAAGTAACTGAATGTGGAATTACTAGTACTGCCCTAACAGTTGACAATGCAAACAACCACAGTGTTAAAAACCCTGCTATTGTACATATAACTGGCACAGCACCAGCCGACGAAGCAACAGACCAATATTGGAGCCGTACTGTTACTGTAACAGACGAGGCTGGTAATAAATCTGAACTCCCTATTCAGATTGCTGTGTATACAAGCGCAGAGGAACACACTGCAACTGCTACCCGTATTACGAAACAAAACGGTAAAAGAGTAACAGAAGATGATATAAAGAAAGCAGTAACAACTAACTATAAGGTTAAAGACCCAAATAAGAAACCAGTAGTTTCTGTAAAAACTGGTCAGACTTTACCAGATGGCAACACTCCTGGAAACTCCACAATAACAGCTATTGTGACTTATCCAGATGGTTCTACAACAGAAGTCGAAGTACCTATTACCATTAAAGAGCCAATGAGCAAGACTAATAAGCCTAATACAAAAGAGGTTGAAAAGCCTTATGGCTCTAAGAAAGACGATATAGAAAAATCTATAACAAGTACTTCTAATGGCGGCGGAATATCTTGGCCTAATGGCAAAGTCCCTGCAGGAAATACAACAATTGAGATTTCCGACAGAACCAAGATTCCTAGCGGGACTGAACCTGGCACATACGAAGTTCCAGTAAAGATAACATATAGCGATAACTCTGTTGGATACGCAACAGTAAAAGTTAAAATTGGCGAACCACAGAGCAAGAGCTATAACCCACAAGGCAATACGATTACATTTGATTACAACTCGAAGCCAAATACAGACATATCCGGCAAAATTATTGGCGTTGGAAATGATCAAGGCATTAGCTTTGGTAAAGATATAGCCCGTCCAAAAGGCGCGAAAATTGCTATTGACAACCAGAATAATATTCCAAACGGAACTAAAGCTGGCGATTTTACTGTTCCTGTAACAATTACATACGAGGACGGTTCAGAAGATCATACAGTTGTTAAGGTAAAAATTAACAAGCCACAAAGCGAAACAAATAAGCCAACTGTTACTAATATAACGAAGGAATATGGTAAAACAACTAACGAAGCTGAAGTAAAGAAGCACGTTACTTTTGACGGTAGTAAACCTAATCCAACTTCAGTAACTGTTGAAAACGCTAGCGATATTCCAAATGGTAAGACTCCTGGCGACGTAAATATTAACGTTAGTATCGAGTATTCTGATGGTTCTAAGTCTCACGTTACAGTAAAGGTTACTACTGGAGATCCTGATACTAAGACTTACGCACCAAGCGCAAGCGAAGTTAAGAAGAACCGTGGTGATAAAATCACCGCTGAGGACATTCAGAAAGCTGTAAAGACTTCTACAGTTAATGGCAAGACCGCTCCAAAGGGAACAAAGGTAAAGCTTGTAAATGAAAACAACTTGCCTGATATGACTAAGACTGGTACAACTAACGTACCTGTTAAGGTCACATACCCAGATGGGTCAGAAGTTGTTCTTGAAGTTCCAGTGGTAGTTAGGGATACTGACAAGGATATTTACACACCAACGTCTTCTACACTAGAAAAGTCTTACGGCTCAACTATTAGCGAGAAAGAAATTACTGATAAAGTAACGGTTCCACACTTTGTTGGAGATACAACTAAAATCTCTTACAAAGTCAAGGATAAAAAGAAGATTCCAGGGATAAACTCGGAACCTGGAGCTTACAACGTACCTGTAACAGTAACTTATCCAGACGGCACAAGCGAAGATGTGGACGTAAACGTTACAATCTTGAATAAGGATTCCGACTCTTACGAACCAACCGCTACAACTCTTACGAAGAAGCACGGCGAAACGATTAGCGATGACGATATTACTAATCAAGTACGTGTGCCTAACTATCCAAGTGGTGCAGGAAAACGGCAGCCAACCAAAACCATTAAAGCTGGAACAAAGCTTCCAAATACGAATACTCCAAGTGAAAGCTATGTGCCGGTTACTGTTACATACCCAGATGGAACTACTGACACTGTAAAAGTTCATGTGGTTGTTAAGGATACGGATGCTAATACGCATACTCCACAAGCTGCACCACTTGAAAAGAATATCGACAACGGAAAGCCTACTGAAGACGAAATTACAAGTAAGGTTACGATTCCTACCTGGCCAAAGGACGAAACACGTAATCCAACTTACTCTATTGCTAATGGCGATAAGTCTAAGATTCCTGCTGGAGATAAGGCTGGCAAGTTTGAGGTGCCTGTAACAGTTACGTATCCGGATGGATCGTCAACCGTGATCAACGTGCCTGTAACTATTAAGGCTCCAACTGCTACAACTAAAGTTGTGACTGTGCCAAAGGGCGTGGAACCTAAGCCAGAAGACATGATTTCCAATAAGGATAAGTTCCCTGATGGCACGCAATTCGAGTGGGATAACAACGAAAAACCAGACACAAACACTGAAGGTAACGGCAAGCCAGGCAAAGTTGTTGTAACAGTTCCAGGTCAATCCCCTGTGAAAGTGTCAGTTACTGTAAACGTTGTTAACCCAAGTGCATCTGAAGTAAACGTGCCACAGGGCAAGCAATTGCCAGAAGCCAAGGATGTTATTAAGGATTCTGATAAAACGGATAAGTATCCTAGCGAAACTACCTTCACATGGAAGCCTGAAGATAAACCGGACACAAATAATCCTGGCTCAAAGAACGGCGTTATTATTGTCACCCTCCCAGGCCAATCCCCTGTGGAAGTGCCTGTAAAAGTGAACGTTTTACCAAAGCCAGAAGCGAAAGTTGTGAACGTCCCACAAGATGGCACACTGCCAAACGCTAAGGATGTTATTAAGGATTCTGACGATACGAGTAAATTCCCTAATGGCACTAAGTTCGATTGGGAAGATAGTGACAAACCAACTACAGATACCGTTGGAAAAAAGACAGGCGGTAAAGTAAAAGTCACTATTCCAGGCGTAAATGGCAAGTCTGGTTATACGATTGATGTTCCTGTAACTGTGAACGTAACTCCTAAGCCTACAGCGAAGGTAACCACTGTTGCTCAGAACAGCGATCCTGATCCTAAGAACAGCATTGAAAATAAGGACAAACTCCCTAAGGGAACCACCTTCGAGTGGAAGAAAGATGCTGCTCCAAAGACCGACAAGCCAGGCACTGTTAACGGCACTGTTGTTGTAAAGATTCCAGGACAAGAACCTCAAGATGTGCCAGTAACAATTACTGTGACACCAACACCTGTTGCAAACGACGTAACCGTGTTGCAAAAGAAGGATGGCAGCACAACTGATACCACTCCTAAGCCAGATGACTTAATCTCCAATAAAGATAAATTAACTGGAGCAACTTTCGAGTGGAAGAAGAAGCCTGATACGTCACACGTTGGCAACCAGCCAGGCGTTGTGACTGTTAAAGTTCAAGGCGAGCCAAATGTTGACATTCCAGTCAACGTGCTCGTTGTGCCAAATCCAGAAGGCAAGACTGTGAACGTGCATGTTGGTGATTCTCCAAGCGCAGAAAACAGCATCTCCAACCAAGGTGATTTACCTCAGGGAACCACCTTCGAGTGGAAGAAAGATGCTGCTCCAAAGACCGACAAACCAGACACCACTAACGGCACCGTGCTTGTCAAGATTCCAGGCGTAAAGGATCCAGTAGAAGTCAAAGTAACAGTAAACGTTGTGGCACAGAACAAGCCATTTATCAACGATGGCAAAGCCGAAAATACGCCAGATAAGTCTGGTAAGACAATTATTACTGGTAAAACTCAGCCAGGAAACACAGTAACTGTCAAAGAAGGCGAAAGCACTGTTGGTACTCCAGTAACAGCAGATGACAAAGGCAACTTCACTATCGAAATCGATAAGAAGAATCCTGATACAGCTCTCAAGCTTGTTCCAAGCAAGGGTGGGGTTGATGGTGACGCAACTACTGTAACCGTCACTGCCAAGCCGCAAAAGCCAACGATTACGGTACCAACCGACGGCAACACGAGCAGCGGAAGCGTAACTGTAACTCCGCCAACTGGCGACACGACGGTTGTGAAGATTGAAATCAACGCTAAGCCAAATCATATTAACGGTCCAGAGCAGCCAGTTCGCACAATTGTTGTTAAGAAAGGTGATACCGACGGCAAGTGGAAGATTGACGGAGACGCTCCAGAACGCGTAAGTGTTGATCCGCAAACTGGTGTTGTTACTATTCCAGCAAAGGATTTGGAGGATGGCAGCACTATCACCGCAGTAGCGAAGAATGATAAGGACAAACCGTCTGATCCTGCTACTGCTGTAACTGGCTTTAAGACTCCGCAGATTAGCGGGCAAACACTAAAAGATAATCCAGATGATTCTACTAAACAAATCATCACTGGAAAGACTCTTCCAGGCGCAACTGTAACTGCTACCGACAAAGATAATAAGCAAATCGGAACCGGTAAAGCAGATAACGATGGCAACTTCACTATTACTATCAACAAGCAAAATCCTGGATCCATCATCATCCTCACGCCAACCAAAGGCACGGGTGACGGCGCAAAAACAGGCGATAGCGTAAATATTACTGTCGGCGGAAATATTACTAAGCCAAAGATTGACACTCCAACCGAGGGTGGCACTAGCGTAACACCTGACGAGTCTGATACTCGCGTGAACAAGGTTGTGATTACTTACACCCCAGAAGGTAGTGAAACAACCACAACGATTACTGTTGTTGCTGAAGGCGATAATCATGAGTGGAAGATTGACGGCTCTGCACCTAACGGCGTAACTGTTGATCCGCAAACCGGAAAAGTTACGATTCCAGCAGACAAGATTAAGCGCGGTAGCACTATTACTGCGCAATCAGAAGACAGTAGCGATACGACCGGCAATAGCAAGTCAGAAGTGGTAACTGCTAAAGTTAGCGAAAAGGAGAAGCCAACTCCGGAACCAGAACCAACGCCAGAGCCAGAACCAACTCCGACACCATCAGATAGGCCAGTTGTAATAACACCACAAAATGGTGATGAGCAAGGTTCTGCAATTGTTACCCCACCAGCAGACGCTGATACTCTAGAAATCACGTATATTCCAGAAGTCGATACAACGACTCCTGCAACAATTACCGTGGAGAAAGATAATAATGGTAACTGGACTATTAACGGTAACACTCCAACCGGCGTGACTGTTGATCCAACTACTGGTAAAGTAACGATTCCAGCAAATAAGATAAAAGACAATACTGAAGTTACTGCGAAATCGACGAAGGGTACGTCTACTTCTCCGACTGTAACAGGCACAGCTGGAGCGAACCCAACAGTAGCTCCATCGCCTTTGCCAGCTCCAGTGCCTGAGCCAACTCCTTCACCGCTTCCTGATGTTCTTCCTGAGCAACTCCCAGAAGAACCTATTGAGCAAGATTCTAATGACAATAAGCAGCAAACCCAAACTGCTAAAACTCAAGAATCTAATGAGAACAAGTCTGGTTCAGACTCTGTAAAGCAAAATGCAAGCAACGCGAAGAACGTAGCAAATAATGCTCCGGCACGACACTCATCCGGTAAGGTTACTACTTCAAATCTGAGTAACACTGGAGCTGCTGTTGCTGCAGCAGGCGCTGTTGCTGCACTCGCAGCTGCAATAGGTACTGCACTCGCAGTCATTATTCGCAAGAAGAAGCACGAGTAAACGTTGGCGTTGCAACAAATATTAAAATTGAATAAATAATATATATGCTCCGTGATGAAAGAGTTCGCAAAATTTACGACAATTCTTCAGCCACGGAGCATTGTTATATCTGTAGTAAATCTGTAGAGCTGTAGGCTATAGAGGCATAAACTACAGAGGTATAGGTGCGATACATAGATGCCATTAAATGATCTGTGTACTGGTAGCGAGATAGCACACCACTGCGATAATGACAGCATACTTGACATTAGGTAATATCAGGCGACATACGCAATGTTACACGTACTAAATATGGCATACTGAACTACAGAACTACTTACGTGATTGTTAACGCAACTCCAATCGCCTTACATTTTTCCTGCAAATGTGGTCAAATAAAGCCAGAGCGAAAACAAATGCCGTGGAATAACACAGCAAATGTTTCCACATAACACCAAAACGACTACAAACGCCGGAGAAAATTCTACGACGTTTGTTGTCAAAACAATCTAAAGCAGCAACTCAGCAGTAGTAGCCGTCTGCGTTAAGGCGCGCATCAGGATTAAGCAGCATCGCCTTTTCTGCCTCGTGACCGTCGTAGCGAGTGCCGTCCGGAAGGCGCGTGCCATCCTTAAGCAAGTGGCGATTTTCCACTGGCTCAAATAGCGGAGCGTGACCCATCATGCCTTCCTCAAGCCTTCTCTGACCGGCCGCCAAGCGCGCATTCGCACGCTTGCGCCACTCCTCCAGCGTCTCAGTGCCATCGGCAGCAGCCACAGCAGCTTCGAAAGCACCAGGGTGAACCAACGCCACAAATCCGCTAACATGACCGAAGCCGAGCGAAGTTGCGAGCGCTGCCTTCACTGCACAAGAACCGGCACAAGAACCGGCACAAGAACCAGCACCGTCACCAATGCGCATCGGCTCGCGCAACCAAACCATGTGGTCGTCGCGCGCCAACTTAGGATCCACGCAATCAAGCGACGCATTTGCCGGAATTACGCCAGTTCTAAACAGTTGCGTCAAACCGTTAATTTGGAAGATGCACGCACCGCCCTTTGCGTGGCCGGTAAGTGTCTTTTGGCTGATTACGAACAGTGGATTTCCGTCCGTGCGTCCGATTGCGTGCGCAAGAGTATTGTGCAGCTCGGATTCGTTCGGATCGTTTGCATTCGTAGACGTATCGTGCTTAGAAACAACAGCAATATCGTCCGGAGTCACGCCAAGAGCCGCCAAATCGCGCACGAGCTTAGACTTAGCACCGCCCATGCCTGCAGCCAAAGCACCCAAGCCCGGAGCAGGAATAGAAGTGTGAATGCCGTCAGCGTAGGAGTGAATGAAACCAACCACACCAGCAACAGGCAAACCAAGCTTCAAAGCAATATCGCCGCGCGTAACCAAAATCGTACCGCCGCCTTGAGCTTCGAGGAAGCCGCCGCGTCTGCGATCGTTCGCACGAGAGAAGAATCGTGGGCTTATGCCCTTCGCGTACATTTCTTCACTATTGGCAGTTGCGTTCATATTGCCGAAGCCAACTACGGATTCCACACCAATATCGTCAATTGCGCCAGTTACTACGAAGTCCGCTTTGCCGAGCGCAATCTTATCGACGCCTTCTTCGAGCGAAACCGCTGCAGTTGCGCAAGCAGACACCGGCTGAACCATGTTTCCGTATCCGCCGATATATGTTTGCATTACGTGCGCTGCCACAACGTTTGGTAGCGCTTCTTGCAGCACGTCGGTTGGAATTTCGTGGTTAAGGAAGCGATCCAAGTACAATTTTCGCATTGAGCTCATGCCGCCAAAACCGGTGCCTTGCGTAGAAGCAACCAGCGACGGATGCACAGATTGCAGGATCTCCGAAGGCGTGAAACCGGCGGAAATGTAAGCATCCACGGTTGTGACGATATTCCACAACGCAATCGTGTCAACGCTTCCAACCATTGAAGCTGGAATACCCCACTTCAGCGGGTCGAAGCCCTTAGGGAATTGTCCACCAACGGTTCTGGTCATCGCAGCCCTGCGTGGCACGCGAATCATAGAACCTGCCTTGCGCGTAACTGTCCATTCGCCAGATTCTGCATCGCGAGCAATTGCAGTGTGTGCTTCGTCGAGCGCCACGTATTCGCGCGCAATCGTTTCTGTTGGCACGCTGAAAGTTACGTCGTGATCGAGGAAGATTTCTGCTTCTTCTTCGTTCGCGCCTTCCTTGTAGTCGCCGCCCATTCCGGTTTCGAATGGTCGAATACCAGAACGTGCTACTACTTCATCGCGATATTTCTCTGCAATATCTTCTTCTGGAACAAGCGTGCCTTCCGCATCATACCAGCCTGGCTTTGGCGAGTCTTGCCAAGTGAGCAAGCCCATATTCCAAGCCAATTCCAGTACTGCCCCTGCAGAAAGTTTTACGGAACCGTCTTCCTTAATTCCAAGCTCTGCTTCGAAACGAGTACGTCCAGAACCCCATGGTCCAAGCTCTCCGACTGATACGATTACGATTTCGTCTTCTGGACGAGCTGTTACGTTCTTCCAATCAGACAAGTTGACTTGCGGCTGAGTTGGCACGTAAGGAGTTGGAAGCGCTTTGTTGGTTGATTTAGCAGTTGATTTTGCAGAAGATTTAGCAGAAGATTCTGCAGCTTCCGCCGCATTTTCAACAGCTTCTTCAGCAGCTTCAGCACGCTTTTGATCTTCCAACGCTTCTGCTCGAAGCGCGTTCAAATCAAGAGGCTCCTTGCCTAATCCGCCCGTAAAGTCTACGTCCAAAGGCGCAATTGCAGCCTTTTCGCGCGCCTCGCGAGTGCACAAATCAAGCAAACGATCTGCCATTTCTTGCGTTGAGTAGGTAGTTAAGCCATGACGCTCAACTACAGCAACAAGCGGATCATTACCGCCCATTAAGCCAGTTCCACGCACCCATCCAATCTTTGGATGAGCGAAAGTCACGCGATCCGACCACACGCTTTCCGCATGAGCACGATTCACAATCGCATCAAACGCACTCTTGACTTCGCCGTAAGCGCCGTCGCCGCCAAACATGCCGCGGTTTGGAGAGCCAGGTAACACAACGTGCATACGATGTTGCACATCAGTATCTGCTCCAATTTGCGCAAATCCGGCGATTGCACGCTCCACGCCCCAAAGCATTAAGCGCGATTGCGATTCAAAAAGCGAACCGGAATCAGCCAAAGTGCCGTGAACTGGAGGCGCTGCGAACGGGAAGAACATGCTCGGCTCATAAGCAGGCTTCAAAATTGTGGTAGTTGCGCCGCTTACTTTCTTTGAAACCGTGCCAACCCACTTTACAAGCGCATCAACATCGCGGTAGCTAGACAAGTTTGCTGGAACAAGCCACAACTTTGCGCCCATCGAAGCATTTTCGCGATAGGCTTTCTTTGCCCAAGATTTAACTCTCGGCTTGAAGCTGTGCGAAGTTGCAATAACAGTGGCACCGCCCTTCAGCAAGCCTGTTACTACGCGAGCAGCGATTGAGTTTGGTGCAACTCCAGTAACAACCGCAACTTCTCCCGCGAAACGAGTTGCTTGAGCAGTATCAGCGTTGTTTTGCGCAAGTTTAGTGCGAGAATCGCGAGCAATACAGCTAAATATTGTTGCAAGATTGTTGAGTTCGCGCGATTTTGCGAGACCAGCGAACCATTCAGCTTCCGAAGCTACAGCCTCCCCTGCACCAAGGAAACTACCAAAATCATTTAAGATTTCGGAAACTTCATTTACCTGAATATCAACATTCTTTACAGCATGCTCGTAGTACAAGCGAGCAACGTCCTCGCGAGCCGAAGCCCAACGATCGTCGAAAAGAATCGCCTTTCGCTCATCGAATCGAGGCTCCACTTGCTTTGGCCAATCAGCACCTAATTCTGCTTCAACAGCAGCAACAACAGCCGCGTTTTCGTCAGCTTCACTTTCTGCTTGAGGCGCTTCAATTCCAAGCTTTGAAAGCACAAACTTAGCTGTTGCAGCAAGCACGCCATCAGCGCCAACAACTTGCTGAGCGAAAGCGTCAAGAGCTGCAAAATCAACAACAGCACCGCCTGCACCACCAGCAGCACCAGGCTGAGAAACGCTAACGCCGTGAGCTTGTGCAACCTGCTGAATTGCTGCGTCGATTAAAGCGTCAGCTGCAGCAGTATTCTTTGCAGGATCCGTAGAAAGTTGCGCAAGATTTTCGCCGCGCACGCTTGCACCTTCGCGAGTTTGCAAAACCAAAGCTGCAAGCACGTGCGCACGCCAGCCTTCACCAAGCTGCCAGACTTCCGAAATACGCTTGTCGATTTGAGCTGGCTTCACGCCTGCAGCACCGAAAAGCGCACGCAAACGTTCTCGCACAATATCGGAAAGCACGGCACCAAAAGCCTTATAGCGTGGAGCAACCGAGTCTACAAGCTTTCGCAATGCACTCATTGGAGCCTCTGCAGCACCATCCACGCTTGCCACGCCAAGCTCGGAACTAATATCCATAAGAAGCTGGTTTCTGCGTGAAGATACGCCGTTTGTTAGCGTGTCGGTTGTGTCTGCATCGCCAATTTGGTCGAGGCGAATTTTTGCACTATACGCAATAAGCATTGAGATTGCGTCGGATGCTTTGAACGGCAAGTCTGCTACAGGTCCGCTTGCTGCTGCAGGAGCTGCAGGAGCAGAAGCCGCAGGAGCAGGAGCAGAAGGTGCAGAAGTTGCAGCGGAAGTTGCAGCAGGTGCAGCTTCAGTCGCGCTATCCTCCTCATCAAACACTTCCGGCACAAGCGAATCCGTATCCGTCATATAAACGCGACCTTCATCTCGACCAACGTTATAAACAGTTACCTTTTCGCCACTAAATTCCGGCAAAGCAAGAGTTTTAGCACCAAGATTTGCCAAAGTTGGCGCGTTTCCTAAACCAACTTCCACGTACTCTTCAACGCCAAGACCTCCGCGAGCGCAATCGGCAAACATAAGAGCCTGCGTTTCAATCCAGCGAACTGGAGATGCGAACTGCCACGAAAGCAGCTCCGTAAGAAGCAATCTACCAAGCTTCTGCTCGTCGTCAGCATAAGACTTCCAGGTTGCTTCATCTTCCAAAGCTGCTTCAATACGCTCGGATGGCACAACGTCCAAAATCTTTTGCGTAAATTCTCGCGTAAGCTCAAACGGGCACGCCACAAGGTTTGGAATGTAGCGATCCACAAGCACAGAGTAGTCAATATACTTTGGCAGAAGCGAATCGAGCTTATCGCGGAATTCTGGCACGCCTTTACGAAGAATGCGAGAGTGGAACGGCACGTCAATTCCTGGAACGAGCATGAACGGCGGCTTTCCACCGTACTCTTTCGCACGCTTAGAAGCGTCTGCTTGCAAAGCTTTCAAGCCTTTAATAGTTCCAGCAATTGCGTACTGCTGGCCGGCCAAATTGTAGTTTACAATCTGCAAGAATTCGCCTGTAGCTTTAGAAATTCCTTCAACGTAAGCGTTTACGCCTTCGTCACCAACTCCAAACTGGTTTGGTCGAAGCGCACCCATGCGATAGTTCGAGCGGCCTTTTTCGTCGCGCTCAATCAAATGGTGCATAGTAGACCCGCGGTGGAACACCAATTCCAGCACAGTTTCGAGAGGAATAATTTGCGCAAAAGAGCTTAAAGCGTTGTATTCGCCAAGCGAGTGGCCGGCAAAGTAGGCTGGCCAAATATCGCATCCTGCTTCACGCAAACGCGCCGTTTGCGCAAAAGCGACTGTTGCGAGTGCAACTTGCGTAAATTGCGTCAAATTAAGCAGTCCTTCAGGGTGACGATATGTTACTCCGTGAGCTGTAAGTTCCTTTGGATTATCGCGCACGACGGCAAGAATTGAGAATCCAAGCTTTTCGCGAGTAAGCTTGTCTGCTCGCTCCCAAGTATCGCGTACTGCAGGCGACTTTGCACGCTCATCCAGCGACATTCCTTGCTTTTGGATACCCTGACCTGGGTATACGAATGCTGCGCGTGGAGCGCGAGTAAGTGCGCTTGCTTTAGACACGATTTGCCCGTCAACTCTGCACGTAACTTCCAAAGCGAGTCCGCCGCGACGAACTTTTCCAACGCGTTCAACTGTGATTTCTACTTCGTCGTCCAGCTGAACCATGCCGTACATGTTGTAAGACCAGCCGATTAACTCGTAGCGAGCGCCCTTTTCGTCCAAAGCTTGAGCCACGTGCTGAGCTGTTGCAGAAAGCCACATTCCGTGCACGAGTGGTGCGGAAAGTCCGGAAATTGCAGCACCTCGCTTAGAAGTGTGAATTGGGTTGAAATCTCCAGAAGTGCGCGCGAAAGCGGTCATATCGTGAGGCGCGCGAACTACTACTCTGCGCAAAGCTCTGCGAGGAGTGTCTTCAATTTCGTAACCGTGCAAGCCTTCTGCGTCGCCATATTCAGCAGCAGGCTCCGGAAGAGCGTTGCTAAAGCTGCGTCCGCGAATAGCGAAACGCTCGGTTTCGTGCGCAAGTCGAGTTCCGTCAGCTGCAGTGTGCACAACGTGAATTGTTACAACGCGTCCGGAAGCAGATTCTGCGTAAGGTTCTGCCCAGCCGAGCAAATTAATTCGCTTATCAACATACTTGCGGAAATCTTCAGCATCAACATCAAGCTCAACTAAGTGATCCAAGTGAACCGCATTAAGCAAGCCTTCAATAATCGGGTATCCGTCAACCATCACAGAGCCTAAAGCCGAGTAAATTGTTGGCCAAGCAGGACCGACTAACGCGTCTGGCACAATGCGAGAAGCGAGAAGTCCGTCTGGCAATCGGCCAGCAGTAGCCGACTCGTGATCAATTCCAAGATTACGAGAGAAAGTATAAGAAGAATGAACCAAGCCGAATGGGAAATCTCTATACCCTTCTTCCAGCAAATCTTCCGGCAATTTCGCTTGAGCACCACTTTGATCAACCTTTGGCATAGCGTCGAGCACATCGCCTGTAATCGCAGTATTTCCAATGCCTGCGGTTGCTGCAAGCATTTCGTACACGTGCTTTGGCAGGCGCTCGCGGTCAACTACTGGAATACTTCCAGCGCGACTTGCATCAACAGTAAGCGGGATTACAATATCTCGAACCGCATGCTTGCGTTTTGCTGAATTTGCAGCATTTTTAGCAACATTCTGCGCTTCTTGATTTTCTTGATTATCCCAGAAAGTATCTAGCTTAATATCTAAATCGAGAGAAATTACGTCGTTATTTGTAGAAGTTACAGTAATTACGTAATTTTCGTCACCCATAGCGCTTGCATAAGCAGGATTTGCAGTTACGTGACCAACCCAAGAAATATTCGGGCATGCGCGCACGTAAGCTTCCACGTTTGCAGCTGCTGCAATTTGGCTGAATGCAGTCTGATTTGCGCTATTTTCCGCGCGATTATTAGCACGATTATTAGCACCTTCTGCACGATTAAGCATTGCTGCTTCAAATCGACCAAGAATATCCGCAATCGGCTCATCCATAGTCGTAATTCCAGCCACAGAAATAGGACCTGGAATTACGCGCACAGCATCTGCTGAGTAGCGCGAATCTTCCGACTGCCAAAGCTGATCTTGACCCCACCAGCGAAGCAAATCGTTGTCAATAACCGGCACGAAAGGCATTGGCTTCGGGTATTCTCGCACCAAAGTTGGGAACCATGCGGCATCCATTGGCACGACGTTCATCTCGAGAGCTTGAGGTAACGCTTGCAAAAGTGCGTCTAAAGCAGCTTGCGGCTTTTCGCTAACTTGTGCACGAGAAGGCAAAATCGACGTAAACTCGCCGGAATCTTGGCTTACTAATCGCGCTTCAATTCGCTGCAACAAGTGCAGATAGCGGTCTGCGTAAGTAGGATCCACCCACGGGTATGCCAAATCAAGGAAACGCTGAGCAAACTGAGCGTAAGTCATGCTTTCAACGTCACCAAAATATGGTTTTGCAGTTGAGTTAAGAGCCGCAATTACTTCGTCACGGCGAGTTTCAAGCTCTTCCGGATGCTTCATCATGTGAACAAGCAAGCGTCCGCAGCGTGCAGAAGCGTTTTCAAGCTCGTAAATATCCGCGTGCAAATGGCTTAAGCCACTCGTAACGCCGCCAACAACTTTTCCAGAAGGAACCCAACGCTCGCCCATTGGTGCGAACGGATCCTCGTCAAAACCTTCAACGCTTGAAGCTTTTGGCATTACAATTCCAGGCGTTTCAACAAGCATGCGCTTTACTTCAGGACTTGTATGCGCCTCTTTTGCTGTCATTGCAGCTGTGCCAATCATTACGGCATCAACTGGCATATTTGGCAAACCGTATTCATTTGCCCACTCGCCAGAAATGTAGTCTGCAGCACGCTCAGGAGTGCCAATACCGCCGCCTGCAACAAGCACCAAATTCTCACACTCGCGCACTTGTGCGTAAGTTGTCATAAGCAAATCGTCCAAAGACTCCCACGAATGGTGGCCGCCTGCAGCACCGCCTTCAACCTGCACAATAATCGTGGCTGGAGCAACAGCTTTAGCAATTCGCACAACTTGACGAATTTGGTCAACTGTTCCAGGCTTAAACGTTACGTAAGGGAATCCGTCTTTTTGCAAAGACGCTACTAATTCCTTAGCTTCGTCAAGTTCTGGAATGCCAGCAGAAATAACTACACCGTCAATTGGAGCACCAGATTGCCTCTTTTTTGCTACGATTCGTTTCGAACCAAACTGCAAATTCCACAGGTAGCGATCCATAAACATGGCGTTAAATTCAACAGTTGCGCCTTCACGAAGCTGATTTTCAAGCGACTTCATATGGCGATCGAAAACTTCCGCAGTTACCTGACCGCCGCCAGCAAGCTCAGCCCAATAGCCTGCATTTGCTGCAGCCGCAACGATTTCCGGCTCTACTGTCGTTGGTGTCATTCCTGCAAGAAGCACAGGAGCTTTGCCGGTAAGCTTGCTAAATTTAGTAAGAACTTTGCGTCCGGAAGGAGTGTTGATTACTCGAGGCGCAAAATCAGCCCAGCAGCCGGTGCGTTGAAGCTCAGAAGCAGAGTCAGCAGTTGAAAGCTCGGCGCGAGAACGCATTGTAGCAGCTTCCACAACTCCAGCGCCAGTTCCTTGCACAAGCACTCCCGTAAGCTTTCCAAGCACTTCGCTAGGGCCCATATCTAAAATCCAAAGCGAACGCGCATCGTTCTGCTCCAAAACTTCGCCAATTTGCGCAGCCCAATCAACAGGAGTTACAAGCACAGCATCAGCCAATTCGCGCGCAACTGTAGTGTTCAAACCAGCCTCACTAGCCCACTCTACTACCTGCTCAACAGCGGATTGAAGCATTGGCGAATGGAATGGCACAGTAACATCCAAATATTCGGCAACCGGCGCAAACACGGCTCCGCCGCGAACTTTCATTTCGCGCAATTTTTGCGAACGCTTTGTTTCTTTTTGCGCTTCGTTTGCCACAGCTTCCATATCTTCCGGATATCCTGCAATAACCACGTGATTGTAAGCATTTTTAACAGCAATTGACACTTCTCCGCACGTGCGCTCTACGCGGGAAATCAAGGCTTCTGCCTGCTTTTTGGTAACTCCTTTAAGAGACAGCATTGGAGTGCGCTCACCATCTCCAGTAATTTCAAGCATGCGCGATTCGCGATCCCCGGCTGCGCCAATTAAGTATGCGATTGCAAGAAGTTCTTCGATTTGAGCGCGAGCCTTCTGCCAAGATTTTGCTTTCAGTCGCGCTTTTACAATTTCTGCTGCGATTACGCCTTGAGAATGACCCAAAACTGCGCACGGCTTGTTTACTTCAAAGTTGTATCCAAGATTTGTTAAGTCGCGCACTGCACCGAACTGTGCAAGCGTAATTCCAGGCACACTAAGAAGCGCGTTTGCAGCGTTAATATGCTTATTTTCAAGAGCATCGAAAACATTTATGTCTCCGCCGGCGTTTGCCAAAAGCTCGGCGTAAATTGGTGCGAGCAAAGCTTTTGCCCCAGCCTCATACTCGTGAAGCTCAGCGTTCAACTCCTCGTCTTTGCCGAGTTCTTTAAGGGAATCAACCCACGGAGTTGATTGGCCCGCAAAAGTTAAAGCGTGTGGATTATTAGCGAGTTGGTCGAAAAAGTAGGTTGTCATAGTGTTTCCTTCTCGTCGATTTGAATAAATTTTATAAGTTTTGTAAGTTCTATAGTTTTTTAGTTATAAGTTTGATAATTTCTATAGTTTTATAAATCTGCTTACATCGGCTGATTTCCGTGATGCTTTCCAGTTCTAGAAACGCGCTTTTTACTGCGCAAAAGTTTCAACGAGCCGGCAATCATATCGCGAGTCTGCTCCGGGTCAATCATCGCATCAATCTGACCAGTTTCCAGCGAAAGATTTGCGTTCACAGTAGTCGCTTCATATTCGTCAACCAGCTGTTTTCGAAGAGCCGAAACATCTTGCCCACGCTCTTTAGCTTTCTGCAAATCTTTACGATGAATAATATTCACAGCTCCTTGAGCACCCAAAACTGCAATCTGGCTGGTTGGCCACGCGTAATTTACGTCCGCACCCATCGACTTCGAGCCCATCACAATGTAAGCTCCGCCGAAAGCTTTGCGCAAAATCACCGTAACCAGCGGAACTTGCGCATTTGCGTACGCATAAATCACCTTCGCTCCCCTTCGAATAATTCCAGCATGCTCCTGATCAGAACCAGGTTTGTAACCTGGAGTATCAACCAAAGTCACAACAGGCAAGTTAAATGCGTCGCACAAACGCACGAATCGCGCAACTTTTTCGGAAGAATTTACGTCCAAAATACCAGCGTTCACCTTAGGCTGATTTGCCACGATTCCAACAGGATGCCCCTCAATGCAAGCAAAACCAACCACTGCAGACGCAGCGTATAATTCCTGCACTTGCACAAACTCACCGTAGTCAACTATTCTGCGAATCACGTCGAGCACGTCGTAAGGCTGACGGTCGTTATCCGGAACAATACTTGCCAACTCTCGCGCAGTTTCACGATCCGCGCGCGTTGCAGCATAAGCAAAAGTAGGAGGCTCTACTTCGCAACTAGATGGCAAATAAGCCAAAACTGTGCGCGCGTAGTCAATTGCGTCCGCTTCATCTTCACCCAAATAGTGAGCAACGCCGGAAGTTGCGTTATGCACAAGGCCGCCGCCCAAATCGTCCATACTAATAGCCTCACCGGTTGCAGCTTTAACAACATCCGGGCCAGTTACGAACATGTTTGAGTGCTCGCGAGTCATAATAATCAAATCTGTCAACGCAGGGCAATACACGGCTCCGCCAGCACAAGGTCCAAGAATAATGGAGATTTGCGGAATTAAGCCGCTCGCTTCGCAAGTTTTTTTGAAGATGCGACCGTATTGCATAAGCGCGCTAACACCTTCCTGAATGCGAGCGCCACCGGAATCAATTACGGCAACAACTGGCACGCGAAGCTCAACAGCCATGTCTAAAAGATGGCAGATTTTCTCGCCTTCCGCTTTGCCAAGAGTTCCACCGCGAACAGAAAAGTCTTGTGCGTAAACTGCAACTTTTCTGCCATAAACTTCGCCAAAACCGGTGATTACAGCGCATCCGGCAACATCGTTATTAATATCACCGCCGTTAAAGCGGCCGATTTCCACGAATGAGCCTGTGTCAAAAAGCAGGTCAAGACGCTCGCGAGCAGTGCTTTTGCCTTTTGCGTGCTGACGCTCTAAAGCTTTTTGTTCTGCGTCACGCGCAAGTTGCGCTGCGTGCTGAACAGCAGCCTTGCCGCGACGAGGCTGCAAGTTTGCTGCGTCAGAATTATTCACACTTTTCTCCGAAATTTCAGAAGTTTCAGCAGTTTTATAAGTTTCAGACTTTTCTTTTGCTAAAGTGCTCATTTCTGCTCTCCTTCCGGCTTTTCAGCGCTTTTTTCGGAAGATTTTTCGGAAGATTTATCTGCGCTTTTATCTGCGCTTTTTTCTGCACTTTTATCTCCAGCAAGATCAATCGTCACAAGTTTTGCGCCAGATTCAACGCCGTCACCAGGCCCCACAAAAATGCCAGTAACAGTGCCTGCAGCCGGCGCGTAAACGTAATTTTCCATCTTCATAGACTCAAGCACCACAAGCAAATCACCCTTAGCAACCTGCTGGCCTTCAGCAACATTCACGCGCGTAATAACAGCTTGCATAGGCGCTGCAATTACGCCAGGAATCTGCTTTTGTTCTTCAGATTTGTGAGTACTTCCGCGAAGCGAACGTCCGCGAAGAGGCTGCGAAGCTCTAGAAACGCTACGAACTCTAGCCGAACCGGTCAAATTATCAACAATATCTTGCGGAATTGTAAGCTTTACGCGCTTATTGTCAACCTCAATAATGAAGGATTCCATTGCGGGCTGCTTGTTTTCGGAATCATCCGCAGACTTTCCAGAAACAAGCGAAGCCGGCTGACCGCCCAAGGATGCTGCAGGAACGCGGTTCAAATACTTTCGTTCCATCCACTTAGTAGACACATCAAAACTGTGATTTTCAGCCGTAAACTCAGGGTCGTTAAAAATCTGCTCAAAAAGTTTCGCAGGAGTTGGCACGCCCTCAATGCAAAGTTCCTTCAAAGCGCGACGCACGCGAGCAACAGCAGTTTCGCGACTTTGCGCAGTAATAATAAGCTTGCCCATCATGGAATCGAATTTTGGCGAAATATTGTCGCCAACTTCAACACCAAAATCGACGCGAATACCAGGGCCGGAAGGCCACTTAATCTTCGTCAAAGTGCCGGAACTTGGAGTCAAATTCGTAGCAGGATCTTCCGAAGTAATGCGAAGCTCGAAGCTGTGCCCGCGAGGCTCTGGATCCTTAATCAACTCGCCGCCGTCAGCAATATTGAGCTGTTCTCGCACTAAATCAAGTCCACTAACTTCCTCACTAACCGTATGCTCAACTTGCAATCGCGGATTAACTTCCAAGAAGTAGACTTTATGCTGAGAAGTCACCATATATTCGCACGTGCCAAGACCAACGTAATCAACAGCTTCAAATAGGTTACGAGAATATCTGTAAAGCTGATCTTTTTCATCGTCAGTCAAGAACGGTGCAGGAGCTTCCTCAACCAGCTTTTGGTTTCGGCGCTGCACCGAGCAATCGCGCGTGGAATATACGGTGAAATTTCCGTGAGCGTCGCGGCCGCACTGCGTTTCAACGTGGCGAGCTTTGTCAATAAAACGCTCAATAAAATATTCGTCTAAGTCGCCGCCCTGCAAAGCGTCGTGATTCATGTAAAAACCGCGCAACTCGTCGTCGTTACGAACGACTGTAATTCCGCGTCCGCCGCCGCCATCCGTGCGCTTCATCATCACCGGATAGCCGTGCGTTTGCGCAAAAGTTAAAAGTTCTCGAATATCTTTTACCGGCTCCGAAATGCCTGGAACTGGCGGCACTTTCGCGCGAACTGCCACGCGACGAGCCGTAATCTTATCTCCCAAATCAATAAGCGCTTCCGGGCGCGGGCCAATCCAAATAACTCCAGCATCGTTGACTTTCTTCGCAAAAGACGCAACTTCCGAAAGGAAACCATACCCCGGGTGCACAGCATCCGTGCCACTTCTTTTAATAATGTCAAGAATTGCGTCCTCGTTTAAATAAGTGTCGCGATACGTGTCTCCAGAAAGTGCGTACGCTTCGTCTGCCATTTCTACAAACTGCGCGTTACGATCAGTCGGCGCATAAATTGCAACAGTAGAAATGCCCATTTCGTGAGCCGTGCGAATAACTCGCAAAGCGATTTCACCGCGGTTTGCGATGAGAATTTTTTTGATATTCGTAACCATACGTTACAAGATATTAGAAAAGTTGCGTTTACGTATGAGCCGACATACACAAAAGCTAGAGCAAAATTTTGTACACTTCTCCAATGCACATGATTTTTGTGGCACGTATTGTGATTAGCGAAACGGAAAACAGCCGGCAAAAACTTAAGTTAGCACAACTTTAAGTTACGGATAATCTATCAGCAAGCCGGCAATAACCAAAAGAAGGTTTTCATGACTAGCATGAATCAGAATAATGCAACTACAGCAACCGCAACATCTAACACAACCGTTAGTAATGTAAAGGCAGCCGCAACTTGGCTCGCTAAGCCGGTTCTTCTAACCGCGCTTTTAGCTCTTTCTACTATGGCTGGAGCTATTTATCTGCCTATTACTCCTGTGCCAATTACGTTGCAGACTCTTGTTTTGTGCATTATTGGTTTGACTTTGAGCTGGCAAAAGGGCGTTGCTTCCGTTGTAATGTATTTGGCTTTGGGCGCTGCAGGTTTGCCTGTGTTCGCTGGATTTAAGGGCGGCTGGACCGTATTCGTAGGTCCTACTGCTGGCTTCCTCGTTGGTTTTATTTTTGGCGTGGCTGCAACTGCCGCTTTGAAGCGCGTATTCGACGTTGCTCTTGACGCAATGATGCCGGAACGCTCGTTTAAGAAGACTTTCGCACGCTTCTGCACTTACTCAGTTGCTTCCATAATCGGCACGATTGTGATTTACGCATTCGGCATTTTTGGTCAGAGCTTACTTACCGGCATGCCGCTTTCTACTGCTGCAGCAACCTTGATTATCTTCATGATTGGCGATTTAATTAAGGCTTTTGTTGCGAGCGCGGCTTGCTCCGGCTTGTACAACGCACTTAACAAAAAGCGCGCGTAGCGGAAACGTTATATTGCAGAAAAACGGCATTTCCTTTACACGACTGTAAAGGGAATGCCGTTTTGTATAAGATTGCCACGCACTTGCTCTTTGACTGAGATAACTAGCAAACAGCTGACGCTTGCGCTTTAAGCGCTCGCTGTTGAGCTTGCACGGAAAGTCCACTGGACTTTCCGTCTGAGCAAGCTCACGCTCCGAATTGCTTTCGCGCGCGCAATGCTGCGCTCAAGCAGGTCGTCAGCGCACGCCAATCACAGCCGAATTCCTAATGAACTACCACGCGAATCTGCCCTGCCTTCGTCTTTATTGACGAAGGCAGACCTCGCTTGCGTTGAAAGCACACCGTGCTTTCAACTCTGAGCAAGCTCGGCGCTCCGAGTTGCCTTCGCGCACGCTGTGCTGCGCTCAAGCATGTCTTCGCGCTTCATACGCAACTGCGTGCACATCGCCGCTTTTTACCACAATCTCCTCGCCAGATGCCTCACGAATCGTAAGCGACGCATCTTCTCCAAGCCGCACAGCAGTTCCTGTCACCACGCTTCCGTCAACTGGATGCACGTTCACTTTGCGACCAAGCGTCCAGCACACATCGCTTAATCCTTTAAGCAAACCGGCGCAATTACTTGGATAATCACGAATAAAATCGCATAATCTCACTCGCAATCCAGTAACGATTTTTGCAGCAATCGCATCGCGCAATTCCGTAGCTTCCGGCAGCCCGCTCATGTGCATTTGCAACGAAGTTGCCATCTTAATCGGCAATACTTCTTGCGGCACGTGCAAATTCAATCCGATTCCAAAAACTACTCCAACAACATCATCCTTGCTTGGATCAGCCACAATTTCTGTTAAGATTCCGCCTTCTTTGCAGTCGTGCAAAAATACGTCGTTTGGCCATTTAAGTTTAAGCGCACATGCATCCGCATGAATCGGTGAACTCTTATATTCTCGGAACGTTTCCAGCAGAGCATCTCGTGCCGAAAGCCCTGCAATTATTGGCAACCAGCCGTTTCTACTTTCGTCCATAACTATAGTTTTTGGCAGCAAAGTTACGAAAGATACCAAAAAACTTTCCCCAGGTCTACTCACCCACGCGCGTCCAAGCCTGCCGCGACCAGCTGTTTGCTCGTCTGCAACAATCGCAAATATTGTTGGTTTTCCGTCATCTCGCGAAATTATTTCGCCTTTTTGTATGATTTCGCGCGCAATATTTTGCGTAGAATCCGTAATTGCGAAATATTTTACTAAATCTGCTACATTTGACGTGCGCGGCATCAATGCCACACTTTGCGAAGAAAAAGTAGTCATAGGTATAATTTACATCAGATTACGTGCTTTAGCGTGTTTATTTTCACGAATTTAAGCAGAATAAGTAGCAGCAGTTAGTATGCGTAAAAATTAGCAGGTGTAACAGATGAAGCAAATACGTTGCAAAATGCAATCTGAGCAGATGCGCGCAAGAATAGAGCTCGCATCTCGCATATTTTGTTACGTACTTTCCACAATACTTTGCTTTATTCTTGCACTTTGCACAAGCCTCGGCCCAATCTTTCGCGACCAAGACATTAAGGTTCATTTAGGTTCGATTACTGATTTTTCTTGGATTAATGCGCTGATTTTTATTGCCGCTTTCGCAGTATACGCGACTATTTTGTGGACGATTATTTATTACGGCAAACATGCGTCTTTCCCTAAGCAATATAGCCGTTTTGGGGCGTGGATTAAGTCGATTTTTAGAAAAAAGCACAAGACTAACACGGAGAAAACAGATAAAACTGTCGAAAAAGCTGACAAGAAAACAAACGAAATCAAAAGCGAAAACACAGCTACTCGCAAAATCAAAAAGCACCACACATCCGCAATCTGCCGCTTAATTCGCAACATTTCGAAGCGTTTTTATAACGCCGCGCTCTGGTTTATTAAGCATTCCACACGAAACCGCCGCAATCTTTTCCTCACTTTCTTCCTAGGCTGGATTTGGGCTCCGGTCACTTTGCTTGCTGCGTACGGCGCCGATATCTGCTCGCAAATTCGCGAGTACAGTTGGGCTTGGAATCAGGTTACAGGCTTAAAGCAGCCCTATATTGGCTTCTTTAGCTTCGTCCCAATGGACATTTACCCCACAGCTCACTACCTTTGGCCTTCGAAGCCAACCTATTTAACCGATCAGCACAACATTGTGCTAACCGTTATTTACGGTGCTACAACCGCAGTTTCTCGATATTTCACCGATTCTAACGATGCTGGAATTATACTTTTAGCTTTTATACAGTTTGTATTTGCCGCTTGGTGCGTTGCCGCGAGCGCAAATCGCTTCTTAAATAGACCTTGGTTAAAAATTGCGCAATCGCCGCAAACGCAACAATTCCAGCGAACCCAGCAAACGCAGCAAACCCCAATGTTCGCAAGATTTGCCGTCTTGCTAATGTTCTTGCTAAGCCCGCTTGTTGTGTGCTCCACAATTGCGCTCACAAAATCGCCACTTTTCGCCTTCGCGTTCCTGTGGTGGTTCGGCATAAATTATGAACTCAGCAACGCATATTCAAACACAAGCAACACATATTCAACCTCCAGCAAAACTAAGCAAAACTGCACAAAAACCAACTGGCACACCGTTTTAGAGCTTCTTATTTCTGTATGCGTTATGCTTATTGCCGCAAAATATGCATGGTATATTCTACTTATACAATGCGTGCTTCTGTTTATATTCATGCGCAAACGCTGGCGTCTGTGGCTCTGCACTATTCTGCTTCCAACGATTATTATTCACGGCGCTCTGCTGCTTCTTATTTCTAGTGGCGCAATTATTAATGGCGACCCTATTGAAAGCCGCGGCGTGCAATTGCAGCAAATCGCGCGCATTGCAAAACTCGACCCACACAGCATTCCTAAAAGCGCAAAACGTATTATTGCACCTATTTTTAATCTCGATCAAACCGCCGAAGCATACAAGCCTTACGATGCCGATCCTGTGAAATCTTCCGGATTGCAGTCAAAGAAAGTAAGTTACCGCTGGCGCTACGTTAGTCGCGAAAATATTAGCAAATTAAATATTGCATGGTGGCAAATGGTAACGCATAGTCCGCTTGTTGCAACGGATGCTTTTCTTGCGAAATCTTACGGCTATTTCGATATTTTTGACCGCCCATACGTTGGTCCAGAATACTATATTGACACGGATAATATTCGCAATTCCGATTGGATTCGCTACTGGAATCCTCAGTTCCGCACAGACTTTGCAGATTCCATAAGCACTTGGAGCGATATTCCAGTTATCGGCTGGCCTATTCACGGAAATACTTTTGTTATTGCAACGCTGCTGATTGGGGTTGCGGAAATTATTCTTCGCCGCTGGCGCACGGTTTTGTGGCATATGCCTTTGGCTTTGCTTATTGGAGTAATGATTTTGGCACCTGCGAATAATTTTGAGCGTCACATGCTGCCTATTGCTTTTGCTTTCTGCTTTGTTGCTCTTACTTTTTGGAGAGATACTTCTACTCGCACGCGCTATAATGGTAAAGAATGTTTAGAGTTAAAGGCACAAGATGGAAGAGAAGCATACACAGCAGTTTGCGCAAAATAGCAGCGAGCGCGCTTCACTCGTACCTTCTGAAGATCTTGATTTTCTCTCGCTTCTAGCCAGCGTGCAATCTTACGAAACTAATCAACCTAAAACTAGCCAGCCTGAAACAAATAACCCTGAAACAAATCAGACTGAAAATGCTATTGCAGAAACCAAATCTAATGAAGAAAAGCATCGTCACCACTTGTGGCATAGGCTTTCTGCAAATCAGAACAAAGATAATAAAAGCAAAGACGCTAAAGTCAAAGATACTCAATCTTCCGCAAACTCCGCCCCGCATTTTACTCCCCTACCTAGCGCTCCTAAATCCACCGACTTTGGCATTTTTGACACTCGCGACGGCCAAATTTTCGACTCAGCTATGCGCCTTCGTCTGCACACTTTAATTGCAACTTGCTTAATGAACGGCATTTGCGATTCTAGAATTAACGCTTTTATGCATTTGCTTCAGTGGCCCGACTCTCCAAAAATAGTTATTATTGCAGGAACTTTTGGCAAGGAAATCACTCCGGATGACGGCCCAAATCGAAAACCAGCTCCTGTAGCTCCTGCCGACAATACGGATGCTTTACGTCGCAATATTTGGCCGCAACTCGGAAGCTGCAACGCCTACGACGCTATTGTTGAGCGCGTGCAAAGTAGCGCATTGCAACGCATTTCTAAAGCATGGCAGGCAACTAAGTCTTTTGCTAAAAATATTAACGATTCCGCTGCCTTTGCTACGCCTTCGCATATTATTCTGCTTGCCGTTCGTGAAGAACCTAGCGAACAAGCTTTAGAGAAGATTTGCAGCGTGTTTGTTCCTTCTAAAAAGCCTATTTGCGTAAGTAGTTTAGTTGAAGGAGTTAGTGAGATTTCTTCCGAACTTACCGCAATACTTGCGTCGATTGCTGTTGCACCGGCGATTAAACATTTGCCACAGGTTATTCATACTGATGACGTGCTTCCAGAACGCGCGCTTATTGGCGATTCCACTGCTTTTAATACTTTGTATAACAAGGTGTATCAAAGTTTAGCACCATACAGTAGTGATGATCCAACTCTTGAAACGATTGATATGTTCTTGCGTTTTGGCGGCGCGTTAGATCAGACTGCGCACGAGCTGAATGTGCATCCAAATACCGTGAGATATCGTTTGCGTAAGGTTGCGCAAACTACAGGTTGGGATGCTACGGATCCGCGCGCAGCTTACGTTCTGCAAACGGCAATAACAATTGGTCGTATTCGCGATTCGCACTAAAACGAAGTGCACGACAATAAAAGCGCGCAAAAACAAAGGCGCGCAGAAACAAAGCATGCAAAAAATAAAGTCGCGCGAAAATAAAACATAAAGAAAGGGCTTGGAGCCTGATGCCCCTAGTAGCACCAAACCCAAGCCCTTTAACAAAACCGACTCGTTTCCCTAACAAACAAGCCAGCCAAACACTCAACAGTCACGCCCCCGAAAACCAGCGCACAACACTACCGTGAAGAAAGAGATTTGGCAAAACAGTAGAATCATGCAAAAGCCCGAAAGCAAACCCGCCGCAAAAACATAAAGCCCTTGCAGCACGTTGAGTGAAAGATTTAACAAGTGAGCGCACCATACTCACATACAGTGCGCTCACAAACAAATCATTAAACAATCAACACACTTAATGTGCTAACAGCTTAGTGACGGATCTTGCGAAGAGCAGCACCCATGCCAGCAAGCACGGAAGCAGCAACAGCAGCCAAAGCTACAGCAGCACCGGTCTTAGCCAATGGAGCAGACTTCTTATCGGCCTTCTTATCAGACTTCTTATCAGCCTTGTCGCCCTTAAGAGCCTTCAAGATATCCTTAGCGCCAGTATCGCAGCTCAAATCACGAGCGTGATCATTAGCGGAATCCAAGATAGCTTCAGCGCGAGTACGGTTGTGATGAGCAACCTCAAGCAAGCCCTTAGCCTGAGCAAGCTTGCCCTTGATTACCTTAGCTGCATCCCAATCCTCGTTAGCCTTAGCATCCTTGTAATCCTCGTTAAGCTCTGCAATAATATCCTTCACAGCAGCCTCAACGTGGCCGTAGTGCTTTACAGCCTTCTGGAGCTGACGACGAAGCTTACCCAAGTAAGCGCAGTTGTCGCCACCGAAGTTCTTAATGATGTTAGCCCAACCTGACTGCTTCAAACCGAACTCGAGCTTGTCGAGAAGAGCATCGTAAGCAGCAACGTTGGTGATACCCTTCTTGATAAGTTCAGCGGTCAAACCCTTGTAGTTGGTGTAAAGAGTGCTGGTACCAAGTGGGGAAACCATGGTAGCGCCAGATGGTTCATCGCCACCATTCAAAAGATTAATAAGATCAATCTTCTTATCATTCTTTGGGGTGGTTGGAGTGGTTGGGGTGGTGCTAGATGGCTTACCAGCATTAATCACTTCATTATCAGAATCAACCTTATTCTGAGCATTGGTGACAGCCTTCTTAGCTTCTTCAACAGCAGTCTGCTTTGTCTTAGTTACACCCTGAGCAGCCTCGTAAGCAGCCTTAGCAGCAGCCTTACCAGCCTCATCAGCGTTATCAAAAGCAACCTTCTTAGCCTGCTCATCAGCCTGAGCAGTCTTTAATTCCTTCTCAGCCTTCTCGAGAGCTTCCTTCTTCTCAGTCAGAGTCTTCTGATCAGCCTTGAGAGCTTCCTTAGCCTGCTCAACCTTAGCAGCATTAGCATTAGGAGTGAGCATATCATCCAAATTGTCAGCCATTGCTGGGGCGGCGAATGCCAAGCCGGAAACGAGGGTGGCGCCAGCAGCGAGTGCGGCGATAGCCTTCTTGTTAAACATAATATTTTCCTTTCTTCTTCTCCACCACGCTTGAAACACATGGTGAAAAAACATAAACCCACAAAATCAATCTCTTGTGGATAACTTTCAGATAGAGCATCTAGCTGAAAGCTGTTATTAACATACCCCCCCCCGTTCGAAAAAGTCAAGAGCAAAAATACGCATCCAACACAGAAAACATCAACAAAACTACGAAAATATTCCAGTAAAAGCTCGTAAAACCACAAAAAATACGCTAAACAGCACTGTTTAATCGTAAAAAATACTATTTCACGATTTTCAAAGATTTTTCTCAGAAAACTCTCAGGAAACTCGCGGCCGCCACCCAACGCCACCCGCAAACCCTTGAAAAACCGCCATTTCTAAACGACACGCCGTGCGCTACACGCGGAGACCCGCCTTCACTCACGACCAAAACTACTCAAGCCTGCGCTGTTTAGGTCGGAATCTTCCGCAAAAGCGACCTAAACTACTCACCACTGAGTCGTTTTGGTCGAAATCTTACAAAAAAGCAACCTAAACTACTCACAGCTGAGCAGTTTAGGTTGATTAGATACAGCATAAGTAGAAGCGTGTTACATATAGAAAATGCAGCGCTTACTACACAGCTCTTACTGCACATCTCCTAATACACAGCGCTTACCGCAAAAAATTATGAGTTGAATAGTAATCTTTCAAAGAATCTTTAGTAATTTTTTGAACGCATATTGCCGAACCATTAGCACCATCATAAGCATTCTTCCATGGATCTTCACTATGCGTCATAGCGCTCAAATCACTACCAGAATATCCAGCAAACTTTTCGCATACCTTTTCCACAAGAATCTTTTGGTCATCCGTTAAAGAATTATCCTGAAGTTTCTCAGTATTTGGAAGTACAAGCTCACCTTTACGAATCAAAAACTTACCACGATGCAATGCAAATAATTCCGGGCAAACAGGACCATTCCTCCATGCCTGAAAATCCTCGTTAAATAACGGACATCCTTTAATCGCCAAAGAATACGCTTGCGAATAGTAAGCTAGCTTCTGCAGCTTCATAGTGGTAATAGTTCCAGTAATATCAAGGATGTACGATGCCACATTAAAGATTGTTGTCATACGCACCTCCCTTTTATAAAACATACAAGTTATATATTATATTCGTATGACGATAATTAGCCGAAAGCAAGCTAATGCAGCTGGCGAAATACTTAAGGAATTGAGAGATCAGCAAAACTCAGAAGAGTATGGCAAACAGATATCCATCCTCAACGCATGGCGCCATCAGCATGAAGAACCAGCACAAATCTTTTTCAAAAAACTTGTTGGAATCATAAATAAGTATCCAGACGCAATGGCTACGTATCGTCTTAAACGCAAAGAATCAATACTTAAAAAGTTATACCGCAGCAATGGAAATTTTGAGCTTGGTGCAATAGATGACATTGCAGGGTGTAGGGCGATTGTAAATTCTGTGAGTGAAGTTTACGAAGTTTATGATGAAATTCTTAATCTTAAAGAAGCTGGGGGAATCGATATTAAGAAAACGAAAGACTATATAAAAAATCCAGAAGAGTCCGGATACAGGTCACTGCACGTAATCGTAAAACAAACATTAAACCAAGAAAAAATAGATAGACAATATAGGATTGAACTACAAATACGAACCAAGCTTCAACACTATTGGTCAACAGCAGTAGAAGCTATGAGTGAGATAGATAACGTAGAATACAAAGATCCTACTTTGGTAAGTAAAGGTAATACTCGAATACAATCTTGCGTACAATTCTTCAAAGTAATCTCTAAGTTATTTGCTTACAACGAAAGCAACGATGACACTTGCAGTGAGTATAAGAAAAAACTCGCAAATTCAATGCGAACAAACAATGATTTTAAAGGAATTATTGAAGATCTTGAAGCTGCACGAAACAGCGTAACTATTAACATGCAAAAAAATAGTACACAAGGCGGCGAAGGGCTTTACCTACTGGAGTTATCGCGAGAAACGCAAGAATTAACCATACATTCATACACTATGGATTGCGTAGAAAAAGCTATAACAAACTATAACAGCAAAGAAAATAGCATCATAAACGGTGAAGATAACAAAATTCAGCATGCAGAAATCGACAACAGTAGCGTAAATAAAAACTTAACAGTTAATAAGTCAGGTGCTCAAACATCAGATATAACTGACTTTAACAGCGTACTTATTTATGCACAAAACGAAAAACAGCTAAACGATACTTACCCTAATTACTTATATAACATAGAAAAATTCATTGAAAAAGTAGAAGAAGTAATTAATTAATAAGCCTTAGAGCAATAATCATGAATTCTTCTTAATCTGTGCGTTATCTTCGCAGTCGAATATATTTTTTATGCATGTTGAGATGGCATTCTGCTTACTTTCAAAAAGATTACATACAATAATGAAAATAATAGCTAAAATAATAAACCTGTAAAATCCTAACCACATATGTTCTGTAATAATTTCATTATTTAACAATCTCGTACCACCACTAACACTAACGCAATCGTAAAGCCAATTTAATAATTCTGATAAATACTCAGAAAGTTTCAGAGATAAATACAACATTGCTTCAAAAACTACTGTCATAATATTGATAATAATTAATTTATATTTATTACTATCTGAATCTTCTATTTTTATATCAAATATCCCTTTACATAGAATCTGTAAATTTTCCAATTTAAGCAAAAATACAATGCACGTTATTATCAAAGCAACTATTGTCCAATTAGACTCATTTAAAAACCCTAAAAGTGTAAACAATACTGACGAAACAGAAATCAAGAACTTTGAACTTTTCAAGAAAGCTTTAACGCTTCTGCGCACTAAAAAGCAGAACGGTATAAACCATAGAATGAACATTGCTAGCGATTTATAACATTCTGGCAAACCTTTAGTTGTATCATAATAAATATATGCCGAAATGCAAAAGGATAAATACAACTGAATAAAAGGTATTAAAAATAGAATTTCATTGTTCTTAAACTTTAAATAAATAAGGAACAATAAAAATAGTATTAAGTACACTACACAAGCATTAACAATAGAATATATTCGCTTTGAGTATTCAATATTACCGTAAAAAATTATGGCTATGGTAAAATACAGTAAAAGCACAGATAATACTATTAAAAGCATGCGTGCCACTAGTATACAATTCCTACGACTGTTAAAAAAGGAATATAATTTATCTTTTAAATTAAGCATTTCAAACCCGCTTTTAGTAAGTGCAATATCTGCGTACTACAATGACAACGCAATTAACTTTGTCATAATTGATTTATTCATTAATGGAAACTTTGTTATTAATTCTCACAAATTGTATATCTTCTATTTCAAAATAATATTTAACCTTTTTCTTCATTTGACTTATAAGACACAAAATTTTTTCTTTATCAATCGACTCCGACTTGTAGTCCAGCAAATATTAACGCACCCCCTGCAAAAATACCACTAACCAATTCAGGAGTAATCAAAAAAATCGGGCGACGCATAAATGCATCGCCCGCAAAACTTTCGTTTTCAAATCGTATTTAAAAAATTACTATGCTTACTGTACATTCTGTACAATCTCTTTACGCATAAAAAGAAAGGGCCTGGAGTCTGATGCCCCTAGTAGCACCAAACCCAAGCCCTTTAACAAAACCGACTCGTTTCCCTAACAAACAAGCCAGCCAAACACTCAACAGTCACGCCCCCGAAAACCAGCGCACAACACTACCGTGAAGAAAGAGATTTGGCAAAACAGTAGAATCATGCAAAAGCCCGAAAGCAAACCCGCCGCAAAAACATAAAGCCCTTGCAGCACGTTGAGTGAAAGATTTAACAAGTGAGCGCACCATACTCACATACAGTGCGCTCACAAACAAATCATTAAACAATCAACACACTTAATGTGCTAACAGCTTAGTGACGGATCTTGCGAAGAGCAGCACCCATGCCAGCAAGCACGGAAGCAGCAACAGCAGCCAAAGCTACAGCAGCACCGGTCTTAGCCAATGGAGCAGCAGCCTTCTTACCAGCAGCCTTAGCTGGAGCAACCTTCTTATCTTCAGCCTTCTTAGCTTCTGGCTTATCTCCATCGATTGGACGATGAGACTTCATTACGGTGCGGTTCTTGGAATCGCGTGGGCCGTAAACATCCTCAGTAGAAAGGCTTGGGAGACGGTTGTTAACGAAGTTCTCCTTCTCCTTCTCCATCTCAGCAACGCACTTAACCTTATCTGCAATAAGCGCATCTGCAGTGCCGCATGCGTAAATCTTTTCAATCTTCTTGTTGTACAAGCGAACAAGCTCATTGTTCTTAGCTTCTACAGCACCAGCATGCTTGGAATACTCAGGATTGTAACCCTCGTTGTAAACTGGGTTCTCATATGCTGGATAATCTGTAGCCTTAATGCCCTTTTCATCGAACTTGGAAGCTTCACCAAAACGCATGTCGCTAGCCTTCTTAGGAACGGCTGGGGAATCAGTCTGAGTAGTATCACCGAGCTGTTCAGTAGTGCCGTGCTTAGTAACGTCACCATTAGTGCCGGAACCATAGCCAGAAAAACCTGCAGCGAAAGCTGGGGCGGCGAAAGCCAAGCCAGAAACGAGGGTGGCGCCAGCAGCAAGTGCAGCGATAGCCTTCTTGTTAAACATAATATTTTCCTTTCTTCTTCTCCACCACGCTTAAAACGCAGTGAAAAACATAAACCCACAAAATCAATCTCTTGTGGATAACTTTCAGATAGAGTATCTAGCTGAAAGCTGTTATTAACATACCCCCCCCCCGTTCGAAAAAGTCAAGAGCAAAAACAAGCATTCAACACAGAAAATATCATCAAAATTACAAAAATATTCCAGTAAAAGCACGTAAAACCATAAAAAATACGCTAAACAACACTGTTTAATCGTAAAAAATACTATTTCACGATTTTCAAAGATTTTTCTCAGAAAACTCTCAGGAAACTCGCCGCCGCTCCCCCGAGTCGCCCTCAAACCCTTGAAAAACCGCCACTCACAGCGCGACACGCCGTGCGCTACACGCGGAGACCACACGCGCCGCGAACCACATCGTCACCTATTCGTTACTAATGCAGTCTTCGTACTGCGCCAGTAACGATAAATCGCATTTATTCGTTATTAACGCAGTCTGCGTACTGCACTATCAACACTAAATCGCAATTATTCGTTACTAACGCAGAAACGCAGCGACGCAAGTAACAAAAAACGCTGAAAACGTAACTCAAAAAGAGCACATTCTCAGCGTTTAAGCCTTAGCGCTTAATTATATTGCGCGCAAAATTACGCAGGCAATAACTTAAGCAATAAAATCAGGCAGCGATGCTTGCAATATCCACTGGAACACCAGGAGCCATTGTGGAAGTCACAGTTACCTTAGTAATGTAACGACCCTTAATGGTGGTTGGCTTCAAACGGCGGACTTCGTCTGCAACAGCCTTGAAGTTTTCTTCAAGAGCCTTGGCATCGAAGGAGAGCTTGCCGAAGAGGAAGGACAGGTTGCCCTGGCGATCCACGCGGAACTCAATCTTACCGCCCTTAATGTCTGCAACAGCCTTGGCAACATCCATGGTCACGGTGCCAGTCTTTGGATTTGGCATCAAGCTACGAGGACCGAGAACACGACCCAAGCGGCCAACCTTACCCATCATGTCTGGGGTTGCAACGACTGCATCGAAGTCAAGGAAGCCGCCGGCAACCTTTTCGATCAATTCGTCATCACCAACGATGTCGGCGCCAGCTTCCTGAGCCTCAGTAGCCTTTGGGCCACGAGCAAACACCAAAACCTTAGCGGTTTTACCGGTGCCGTTTGGCAAGTTCACAACGCCACGAACCAACTGATCAGCCTTGCGAGGATCTACATTAAGGCGCATAACAGCCTCAACGGACTCGTCGAAAGCGTGCTTTGGCATGCTCTGCAACAAAGCAATAGCTTCAGCTGGGGTGTACAGGTTATTGCGGTCGATCTTCTCAGCCGCTTCACGATACTTCTTAGAACGCTTAGCCATTTCTACACTCCCTTTCAGTCGGTAACGGTAATACCCATCGAGCGAGCGGTGCCCGCGATGATCTTCATACCGGCCTCGACGTCACGTGCGGAGAGGTCAGGCATCTTAATTTCGGCGATTTCGCGCACCTGAGCCTTGGTCACAGAACCAACCTTGTGAGTCAATGGATTCTCGGTGCCCTTCTGAATGCCAGCAGCCTTAAGCAACAAAGCAGCGGCTGGTGGGGTCTTCAAAATGAAGGTGAAGGAACGATCTTCGTAAACGGTGATCTCTACTGGGACGATCTGACCCATCTTGTCCTTCGTCTGGTCGTTATAGGCCTTGCAGAAGTCCATGATGTTCACGCCGTGGGAGCCTAATGCTGGACCCAGTGGTGGGGCTGGATTTGCTTTACCAGCCTGAATCTCGAGCTTAATAAGCGCGGAGACTTTCTTTTTCGGAGCCATAATATGGTTCTTCTTTCTTGTACAAGCGGTTCAAACGGTTGCTACAAACGCTGATATAAAGCCGTTTTGCAGCTTCCTCCCGCATCTTGTATTGCTGTGCTGTGCTAGCGGATTACTCCTCCAGTCACAAGCCTTCCTATTATGCCACATCTTCGCGACACGCTGCATTACGACAGCTGCAATTCTTAACATTTAGCAGCAACATATTTTCACATACATGCTTAATATGAGGCTACCTATAAATATTCACAAAATATGCCATGGCTCGGTAAATAAACAAAACCGGAGCGCAAATTAACGCGCCCCGGTTTGTAAAAGTTATAAAAACTTAAGATTTCTGCTTAAGATTTCGGCTCAGGATTTCAGCTCAAACAATCGGCTCAACCTGGTTGAAACCAAGCTCCACAGGAGTTTCACGACCAAAGATGGAAACCAACACTGTAAGCTTCTGAGTTGTAGGCTCCACGTCCGAAACCACAGCAGCCATAGTAGAGAATGGACCGTCTGTAACAGTAACCTGATCGCCAACCTTGTAAGCAACTTCAACCTTGCGCTTACGTGCAGCTGCAGGCTTATCTCCAGCGTTCTTCAAAGCTTCGGAAGCAATCATAGGAGCCATCATTGCCACAACTTCCTTGCGGCTCAATGGAGCTGGCTCTCTAGAAGGTCCAACGAAACCAGTCACGCCCTCAGTTTCGCGCACAATGCGACGAGCGTTTTCATCCGGCCACATGCGAATGAGCACATAACCTGGCACACGCACGCGGGTAATAACTTTCTTACCCTTTTCCGTATGCTTCTCAACTTCTTCCATTGGAACTTCAATCTGGAAAATCTTATCTTCCAAACCAAAGTTCTGCACACGAGATTCAACGTTAGTCTTTACACGCTTCTCATAGCCAGAGTAGGTGTGAAGCACATACCACTTGCCTTCCAAAGTGCGCAGCTTCTTAGAAAACTCAGCTACAGCAATTGCGCCGGCATCAGTTGGGTCGTCTTCAGTAGATTCAGAATCAGTTGATTCGGCATCAGTTGCGCCAGTTTCAGCTTCCGCGTTATCTGCGTCAAGAGACGCAACAGCAGCTTCAGCGGCGGCATCGTCAGAAGAATCAGCAGCAGCATCAGAAGCATCGTTAACTGGAGCTGCATCTACGGCTTCAACATCTTCTACAGCATCTGCAACTTCTACAGCTTCTGCTTCTTCGGGATTGAACTCATCAGTCATATTTTATACACCTTCAAAATTTCAACTCAGCCGAACAACCACATTACGAACTTGCCTAAGCCAAGATCCATGCAGGTTACGAAAGCCATTAAGAACACAACGAATATGAACACAGCTATAGACCAAGCGAACAACTCTTTGCCGTGAGGAGCAACAACCTTGCGCGTTTCGTCGATAGTTTGCTTGACGAACATGCCAATACGCATGAACAAGTTCGGCTTTACTGCTTTCTTAGTGCTGCGTGCCTGTGCCATGCCTTATTCCTTCGTGTAGAATTTGTGAACTAAAAACTGGCAGGGACGGCGGGACTCGAACCCACAACCTACGGTTTTGGAGACCGTTGCGCTACCAATTGCGCCACATCCCTATGGTGAACTTGCTTATCATACCCCAAAAGGTGCGACATAGCAAAACCGCCAGATAGCTATGTTATCTCATGGGCATGATTTCGCGATTAATAGCATTTAGCGAGTGTCGTATAAAGCTAAGCCTCAACCCACTAAAGTTGAGATTCAACCAACTAAAAACTAAGCCTCAACCCACTTTTTCATGCGACGCATACCTTCTGCAAGCTGATCGTCCGCGAGCGCGCAAGAAAATCGCAAATAACCTGGAGCGCCAAAAGCCTCGCCAGGAACGGCAGCTACATGCGCTTCATCAAGCAACATTTCCGCGAATCGCGAAGAAGTATGCGGAACTTCACTTTTTTCTCCAAGAGGACGCTCAAGAAGCGCCTCAACGTTAGCAAAAGCGTAAAAAGCGCCGTGAGGAAGCGGGCAGGTAACGCCGTCAATATTATTCAGCGCTTCCACAATTGCCTTGCGACGAGCGTCAAAAGACTCTCGCATTGTGGAAACCACGTCTAAAGATCCGCCAACTGCAGCAATTGCAGCTCGTTGCGAAATATTAGAAACGTTAGAAGTCATGTGACTTTGCAGCTTTACAGCAGCTTTTGCAACATCCTCAGGCGCAACCATCCAACCAACTCGCCATCCTGGCATTGCGTAAGTCTTTGCAACACCGTTTAAAATCAACAGCTGATTTCTAACTTCCGGAACCTCAACGCCAATGTAAGAAGTTGAAATTCCGTCGTAATGAAGATGCTCGTAGATTTCGTCGGAAAGAACCCAAATATGGTGTTTTACGGCCCACTGGCCGATTGCGCGAATAGTTTGCGCGCTCCAAATAGCGCCCGTAGGATTTGACGGCGAAGTTACAATAATTGCGCAAGTGCGTGGAGTGCGTGCTGCTTCAAGCGCATCAATATCTGGCTCAAAACCGCGTTCTGCACCTGCCAAAACCGGCACAGGCACGCCGCCTGCAAGCTTTACGGCCTCCGGGTAGCTAGTCCAATATGGGGCTGGAATAATAACTTCATCGCCATCATTTAAAAGGATTTGGCATGCTTCGTAAACGGCTTGCTTTCCGCCGTTTGTTACTACGACTTGATTTGGGGAGACTTCGTAGCCAGAATCGCGCTTAACTTTGCGGGCGATCGCCTCTCTAAGCTCCGGCAGACCAGCAGTAGCGGTGTATCGGTAGTTGCGAGGGTCTTTGCAGGCAGCAGCTGCGGCTTCAACAATGTAGGAAGGAGTAGGGAAATCTGGCTCGCCTGCGCCGAAACTTACTACGTCAACGCCGGAAGCTTTCATAGCTTTTGCTTTGCCGTCGACTGCAAGCGTTGCGCTTGGGGCGACTTTGTTAATGCGATTGCTTAATACGCGCCAATCTTCTTGTGCGGAAGTATCTACCATATTCTCTGCCATGGTTTCTAGTGTAACCGCAAGCCGCGAAACGGTAAATTTGCCGCAAATCTCCGGAGTTTGTTGCCGTTTCGGAAGCATTTGACCACATTTGCCGGAAAATTCCCGGCAAATGTAGCTGCAGCTAATTACACAAGCACAAGATTGTCGCGATGCACCACCGGATGCGCATACTGCCTGCCAAGCGACTCCTCAAGCTCGTCGCTTGTGCGCCCCATAATCTCCGGAATCTCCTCAGCATCAAAAGCCACTAAACCTTTTGCCAAGTGATTTCCCTGCTCGTCGTCAATCCACACCGGATCCGTTGCCGAAAACTCTCCGCAAACACGCACAATACCAGCCGCAAGAAGGCTCGCACGTCCGCCGCGCACAGCCTTAGCAGCACCCTCATCAACCACCAGCGTTCCGTGAGGATGTGACGCAAACCCAATCCAAAGTCGCCTAGCAGAATCGCGCGTATGAACCGGAGCAAACGCAGTTCCAACAACATCTCCAGCAAGAGCCGGCCCTGCGTTTCCAGCACAAGTAAGCACGGTTGGAATACCTGAAACTGCCGCCACATGCGCGGCTTCCAGCTTCGTCACCATACCCCCAGTGCCTACTCCCGAAACACTTGCACCAACCTTCACTTCTTCTAAAGCGCGCGTCACATCCGGCACAAAGCTCACTCGTTTTGCACCAGGCTCGCTAGGCGGCGCAGTATAAAGCGAATCCACATCTGTAAGCAGCACAAGCGCTTCTGCACGCACAATATTTGCCACAATAGCTGCAAGTCTATCGTTGTCACCGAAGCGAATTTCGTTGCTAGAAAGCGCATCGTTTTCGTTTACGATTGGGATTACGCCAAGTTCCAGCAAACGCGTCATTGTGCGCTGCGCGTTACGGTAGCGAGATGGCGAAATAGTAACGTCTGCCGTCAGTAACATCTGCCCTACTCTGAAACCAAATTGCGAAAATGCTGCTTCATATTGTGCCATAAGCAAGCCTTGACCAACCGAAGCCGTGGCCTGCTGAGTTGGCACATCTTTTGGACGCTCCGCAAAACCAAGTAGTCCAAAGCCCGCGGCAATTGCGCCAGAAGACACAAGAACAATTCGAGCACCTTGCATTTGCGCGTGACTAATTGCAGAAACAAGAGCACGCAACTTTTGCACATCCAGCCACCCAGATGCGTCTGTAAGAGAGCTTGAGCCTACTTTCACAACAATTGTGCGCGCCTCGCGGATTGAACACCGAACCCCGTCTTCGGTAAGTTCAATTTCCGGATTACTCATAAAATTCCCCCTTGATTCCGCTAGTTTTCCTGCTCTTCGCCGCGCCCAAATAAGCTATTTTCGTCATGACGATCGTCGTCCACAGAAGGATCCGCCCAATGTCCCGACTTTCGCTCAGCCATCATCGCTTCTCGAACCGCAGATTTAGCGTCCATCATGCTGTGATAATCGCGTCGACGCTCTGCATTCGTGCGTCTTGCGCCGCGAGGATCGTTCGCTTCAAGTCGCAAATCTTTACCGCGCGCACCCAAGTTAGCGCCGTCCAATCCTTCCGCACCGGCTGCAATGCTTGGATCCCAGTCGAAGCAAACCATGTGATTGCCAGTGCCAATGCGAATTTCATCTCCCGGACGCGCGCCCTTTTTACGAAGCTCATCCTCAACACCAAGCTTTGCCAAACGATCCGCCAAGTAGCCTACGGCTTCGTCGTTGTCAAAATTCGTTTGCACAACCCAGCGCTCCGGCTTGGTACCGGTTACAGTGAACCAAAAATCACCATTTCTGTCTTCTTCGCGCTTAATTTCAAAGTCCGAACTGTTTCCGCGACCATCATCGCGACGTCTGCGCAAAGTCGAAGCCGGCTGCTCAAGAGGCTGAATAACAACGCGCTCTTCTTCGCGAGCCGCTTCCTCGGCAGCGAGCTTCTCACGCATCTTTTCAACAAGTCGACCAAGCGCAAAACCAAGCTCTTTCAAGCCTTCGTGAGATGCTGTAGAAATCTCAAATACAGTCAATCCCATTTTCTCAAACTCGCCGCGCACAAAATCAGCCAATTCTTTAGCTTCAGGAACATCGACTTTGTTAAGAATAATAATGCGCGGACGCTCCGGAATTGGGATTGCGCCCAACGGAAGTTCAAGTTTGTTAGCGTATTGCGCAAGCTCATGTTCAAGAGCGTTATAGTCGCTAATTGGATCGCGATTTGGCTCAAGAGTTGCGCAATCAATTACGTGCGCAATAATTTCCGTACGCTCAATATGACGCAAAAACTCAAGACCTAAGCCTTTGCCTTCAGAAGCTCCCGGAATTAAACCTGGAACGTCCGCAATTGTGTAACGATAGTTTCCGAAACTTACTACGCCAAGATTTGGCACCAAAGTAGTAAACGGATAGTCTGCAATTTTTGGTTTGGCTGCACTAATTGATGCGACTAAGCTTGATTTTCCTGCAGATGGGAAGCCGACTAAAGCTACGTCTGCAATAGATTTGAGTTCCAAAATTACGTCGCGCTCTTCGCCAGGCTCGCCCAAAAGAGCAAAACCTGGAGCACGTCGTACTTTATTTGCCAAAGCTGCGTTACCAAGACCGCCGGCACCGCCTTGAGCTACAACGAATTTATCCCCAACATGACGCAAATCCGCCAAAACTTCGCCCGGACGCTTTTGAGAGCCTGCAGCACCGCGCGCTGTAAAAACAACAGTTCCAACAGGCACAGGAAGCACCAAATCCGCGCCTTTTGAACCGTCTTTAGTATCACCCAAGCCCATCGTGCCATTCTCTGCTGTGCGATGAGGCATAAAACGATAGTCGAGTAAGCTGTTTGCATTGCGGTCTGCTACAAAAATAACTGAACCGCCGTCACCACCATTGCCGCCATTAGGTCCAGCCAATGGCTTGTACTTTTCGCGACGGACTCCAGCGGAACCATTGCCGCCGTCGCCACCCTTCACGTGCACTGTTACGCGATCTACAAAATCACTCATACTGCTACCTTACTCGAAGCTAAACACTTAATTTCGAAGCTACGAAAACATTTGACGGAAATTTATACGGCGTTTGGAGTGCCAGACACGCCTCAACACTCCAAACGCGAGATGGATTCCCCACGTTTGGAGCGCCACACCAACCAAAACCCTCCAAACGCGAGACAACTTCCCCACGTTTGGAGCACAAACGCTAGTAAATATGCGAGAACAAAAAAGCCGCACCGAATTGGGTGCGGCTAGAAGACTAATCTGTCACTCAGGCGGTAACAACGTCAACAACCTTGCGGTCGCGACGAATGCCGAACTTCACATTGCCGTCCGTCAAAGCGTACAGCGTGTGATCCTTGCCCAAAGCAACATTCTGACCGGCGTGGAACTTAGTGCCGCGCTGACGAACGATAATGTTGCCAGCCACAACAGCTTCACCGCCGAACTTCTTCACACCAAGATATTGCGCTTGCGAGTCGCGACCGTTGCGCGAGCTAGACGCACCCTTCTTATGTGCCATCTCACTGTCCTTTCAGGTTTATAACACCGTCAATCAGGCGATGGCCGTGATCTTGACGAGAGTCAACTTCTGGCGATGACCCTTGCGACGAGCCACACCAGTCTTGTTCTTAAACTTCATAATGCTAATCTTTGGGCCCTTGGCTTCGTCGTTCAAGACTTCTGCCTTCACCGTGATCTTAGCAAGATCCTTGGCGCTTAAGGTCACCTTAGCACCGTCAACAACGAGCGCGACCGGGAATTCCACGGTATCGCCCTTCTTCGCATCGAGACGGTTCACGAGAATGGCGTCGCCAACCTCGACCTTCTCTTGATGGCCACCGGCCTTCACAATCGCGTACATAATTCGTTCCTTAGCTCAATTGAAAGCTTACTTCTGTCTTGCGCACAGCAAAATGCGCGCGGCAAGACACCGACTATCAAAAATACACCCACCCATGTACTAACGTCAAGTGGTTAGTTTCATTGGGCAATGCAGACAATATTCAATATTGTACTCAAGGCATATACTTAATAGATTATCCTTAAGATTATTAATACTCCGTAGGCTCTCTATATTCTGTATATTCCGTATATTCTTCAGTTTTTGCAGGTTCAGTAGATTCGGTAGATTCTACAGATTCGGTAGATTCCGCATTTTCTGCGAAATTAGCAGTTTCTTTAGTTTCAATTACTTCCGCATTTTCCACACTTTCCGCAGATTCTACATTTCCAGCATTTTCAGCATTTTCAGCATTTTCAGCGGATTCTATAGATTCACTAATTGCGGACGCTGCAGCAATACGCGCAAGCTTAGCACGCACTTCAGCACTAGAACCCTGCTGCTTTTGAGGCTCTGGAGCAACAGTAGAAGTTCCATGACCATACTTGTTCGTTTTCACAAACGGATCGCCACCCTTAAGCGCATAAGGGTCGGCATATTCTGAAGAAACCGTCGGTTCGTCGTGCAGAATAAATCCACGACCCTTGCACGTTGGGCATTCCTCCGAGAAGGCTTCAACTAAGCCCTGTCCAACACGCTTACGCGTCATTTGCACAAGACCAAGCGAAGTAACTTCAGCAACCTGATGCTTAGTTCTATCGCGCGCCAAGCACTCAAGCAGTCTTCGCAACACCAAATCACGGTTGGCTGGCATAACCATGTCAACGTAATCAATCATTACCATGCCGCCAATATCGCGCAAACGCAACTGTCGCGCAATTTCTTCGGAAGCTTCCAAATTACAGCGAGTAACCGTTTCTTCCAAAGACTTACCGCGTCCAATAAAACGACCAGTATTAACGTCAATCGTAGTCATAGCTTCAGTTCGATCAATAACAATCGATCCGCCCGACTGCAAGTAAACTTGACGCTCCATACCCTTGCGCAGCTGGCTATCAATCTGCCACTTGTCGAAAATATCTTTCCCTTCATGCTCAGCAGGATCCCAATACTCAACCTTGCTCAACAAATCAGGTGCCATCATTTCAAGATATTCGTTAATACGCTGGTGTACGCCATCGCCTTCAACAATAAGCTTCTGGAAGTCATCGTTAAAAATATCTCGAACAACACGAATAGCCACATCCGGCTCGCCTTGAAGCAGCTTAGGACGCTTGCCGTGCAAATACTCCTCGCGCTTTGCCTCAATGCGATCCCACTGCTTAACAAGCGATTCAAGATCCTTTTGAATTGCCTCTTCGCTTGCACCCTCAGCAGCAGTACGGATAATAATGCCCATATCTTTTGGAGCAATCTTAGAAACAATAGCGCGCAAACGCGAGCGCTCACGATCTGAAAGCTTGCGACTTACGCCCGTCATTCCGCCAGAAGGAACAAGCACAAGGAAACGACCAGCAAGAGTTACTTGCGAAGTTAGTCGAGCACCCTTGTGGCCAATCGGATCCTTAGTAACCTGAACAAGCACAGGATCTCCGGACTTAAAAGCAAGCTCAATTCTGCGAGGCTGGCCTTCCAAACGCGTCATATCCCAGTTGACTTCGCCAGCATAAAGCACGCCATTTCGAGCCTGACCAATATCCACAAACGCAGCTTCCATGCTTGGAAGCACGTTTTGAATACGACCAAGATAAATATTGCCAACGGTTGCAACTTCTTGAATATCGGAAACGTAGTGTTCAACAAGAATATTGTCTTCAATAACGGAAATTTGCGTGTGACGATCGCGCTCGCGAACCACCATCAAACGATCAACATTTTCGCGACGAGCAAGGAAATCCTGCTCCATAATTAAGTTTTGACGGCTGCGCTCGCGGCGATTGTCTCGACGACGCTGGCGCTTTGCTTCAAGCCTAGTAGAGCCCTCAATATCCGTAATTTCGTCAATATACTGCTGCTTGCGAGAGCGCCTAGAAGATAAATCGTCGCTACTTAAGCGGGAAGAAGCAAATGAATCATCCGAGGAAGACAACGACGACTGCGAAGACTGCGATTGCGACGAAGCTGCGGAATCATCCGAAGACTTAGAGCGGCGACGACGGCGACGACGCGTGTACAGCGTTTCTTCTTCGTCTTGAGCGCGAAGTTCTTCTGGATCTGGGATTAAATCGCGATCTTCCTGAGGTACTTCGTCAAGATTTTCGCGCGAAGAACGACGACGGCGACGACGACGCGTTATCATTCCCTCATCGTCATCTTCATCAAAAATGCTGCTTGACGAGTCGCGAATACGACGGCGACGACGCAAGCCAACATCCTGATCATCATCTTGACCATCATCATTACTGTCTTGATTATCATCTCGAATGTCGCCGCGGTCGCTGCGATTGTCACTGCTGTCGCTGCGGTCATCGCTATTGCCGCGATTCCTTCGATTGCGAAGATTTCCTCTGTTTCTGCGGTCGTTGCGATCACTGCGATCACTGCTGTCGCTACCATCGTTGCGATCGTCGCTATCTAAAATATCGCTAACATCAAGAGTTTCATCGATTTGAGTATCAATAGGCGCATAAACAATATCGTCGTACGCAAGATCCTCTTCAATTTGCTCGACTTCGGCAGCAGCTCGACGCTCAACCGCATTCAGACGACGCGAGCGGCGAGAACGTTGGCTTTTTTGAGAAGATTCATTGCGATTACGATTATTGCGACGGCTTTGACGCTCATTCGCACTGTTTTCAGATTCGTCTTCAAAATCCGATTGAGAATCAGAACGTGCATCCTCACGAGAATTTGCGCGCGAATCATGACGCAAATCCGCGCGAGAAGACGAACGAGAAGACGAACGAGAAGACGAACGCGAATCTGCACGGGAATCATCGCTGGAATCTGCGCGCAAACGTTCGCTTTCATTCCCACTATTAACATGAGCAGGCAAAACAGGCTCTTGGAACAGCAAAGAAGTAATAGGGCGAGATGACGTGTGGCTGTCAGCATGACTGTCGACGTTGCTGTCAACCTTGCTGTCAACATGGCTTTCTGCACGACTTTTAACGTTATTAGTGCGACTATTAGCGCTGGCACTAGTGCTGGCATTAGTGCTGGCATTGTTGCGATTATTATCGCCGCTATCAACGCCGCTATTAAAAATCTTCGCGCTCGACTCTTCTACCTTCAATTCCATTGCTTCGCCGGCGGCACCAGCACCACGCGTCACACGACGACCGCGGCGACGACGCACAACTCCAGCAGAACCAGCAGAACCAGCAGAACCAGCAGAACCAGCAGTTATACCTGTAGTAGACGCGCCAACAAACGACACATCTTTAGCATCTTTAACATTTTTAGCGTCTTTAGCCGCAACCGGATTTTTAGACACAGTTATACTATTTTCAGCTTCAGATTCATTGAAGCGTTCTCTCATTATTCTGGGCACTATGCTCCTCACGAAACGCTGCAATCGCCTCGCATCCCTGGCTTTAAGATGAACACGCACGCACACGAGCCACCCCAAAGCTCTCTACAAAGTCTAATTGCGCGACGGCGGACGCCAGCCTCGGAAAACACTCACGAGGGGATCGACGCCATCAATCGCCTGGCGGCTTGCAGTGCCACCGCTCTCTAGTATGCCATATTGCCGAGTCAAATATCCAATTTACTGAATATTAAAATTTACAACGTTACTTTTAAGCCAAAAGCAGCAAAACCACGCGCGCGCTACTATCTGCACTAATACAAATCGTTGCGCACGCACAAAAGTTGCGTATCGCTCCTATAGTTGCAGCAGAGGTTTGTGCGAATATATTTGCGCACTACTTACTATTTGGAAATACTATTTGGGATACTATTTTGGATACCCTTTGGAGGCAGGAAATGGGCTTAATCAGCGCTATGCAAGGCTTTTGCGTAATTGGCATTGTGATTCTTGCCGGCTATATTACCGCTCGCCTTCACATTGGCGGCTCTCAAGCTCAAATGGTGCTAAATCGAGTAAGTTTCTTCGTTTCCAGCCCTTGCTTAATGTTCGCAATTCTTTCTAAAGAGCCTATTTTTGAGATTTTTCATTCTTCAATTTTTGTTGCATTCTTTTCTGCAATGATTGTTGGACTTGCGTTCGTACTGCTTAACCGCATATTTTTCCACCTTCCTGCAGCCGACTGCACAATTGGCGCGCTTAATTCGCTTTACTTAAATTCCAATAATATTGGATTGCCGGTTGCAACTTATATTCTTGGAAATCCTGCACTCGTAGCGCCAATTTTGGTTATGCAACAGGCCGTTTTTACTCCTGTTGGCTTGACGGTTCTTGACATCACGACTACCGGCAAATTCTCGCTTAAGCGTATTGCTCAGCAGCCTTTGAAGCAGCCGCTTTTAATTGGATCTCTTGGCGGAATTGTGATTTCTGCAATTTCAGCTAAAGTCGGATATTTTCCTGTGCCGAATTTTTTATACGATCCTATTAAAATGATTGGCGATTCTGCAGTTCCTATGATTTTGATGGCTTTCGGCATGTCGCTTTACGGAAGTAGACCTTTGCAGAAGAATTCAAATCGCGCTGCGATTGCAACGGTTGCAGTGCTGAAGAATTTGATTATGCCAATTATTGCGTTTTTGCTGGCTTACTTTGTGATGGGTTTTCGCGGGGCGACTTTGTACGCGTGCGTTGTGTTAGCCGCGCTTCCAACAGGCCAAAACGTTTACAATTATGCTGCTAGATACAACGTTGGCTTAAGTTTCGCTCGCGACGGAATACTGTTTTCCACAGTTACCAGCCCGATTTGCATAGCTGTAATCGCCGCCATTTTGGGGTAACTAATTCTCGCTCCAAGCGCAATCACGCGCAATCCAAGAATATAAAAAGTCCCTTGCACGCATTACGCACAAAGGCCTTTTTATATTAGTCTCTACTGTATTCAGCACCATTCAGCACTAAATACAAGCGGTATTAGCTACGAATCTTACGGAACGCTGCACCAGCACCAGCCAAAACGCTAGCAGTCAAAACAATCAAAGCAATACCAACGCCAGTCTTAGGCAATCCTTCACCCTGAGCAGCAGTACCATTCGTTACAGTAATATTCGTCCAACCAAGCTGATTGCCCTTATCATCAACAAAAACAACCGTATGCTTGCCAGAATAGCCAGCTGGGAACATGACATCAAACTGAAGCTTACCATTAGTCGTGCGAGTAACAGTCATATAATCAGCACCATTAACACCCTTAAGAAGACGTGGGCTAGAGTAAATGAACGCATAAGCACGGTCGTGATGATTACTATTCAACCAATCAATGACCGTCTGGTTGTTAGAAATGTTCAAAGTCACTCTGTTAACAGCGCCAGCAACGGCAACATTATTAGCGCCAACCGTAAGCATGCCCTTCAACCCTGGCAACAAGTCAGCAACAGAAGCTGGAGCAGCAGGAATACCAGCATGTGGAGTCGTCGCAGCAGGAGTTGATGCAGGAGCAGACGACGTAGTCGTTGCAGATGGAACATCAGCAGATGGAGTTGTTACAGATGGAGTGTCATCCGATGGCGTAACAGACGGGGTAACCGATGGGTTATCACGATGAGGCGTCACAGGAGTCACCGGCTTTGGAGCTGGATTCTTATGCTCCGGAGCCACCTCCGGATTCTCATGCTCCGGAGCCACCTCCGGATTCTCATGCTCCGGAGTCTTATGCTCGGGATTCTTATGCTCTGGAGCCACCTCCGGATTCTTATGCTCCGGATTCTTATGCTCCGGAGTCTCATGCTCTTGTTGAAGTTCCTTAGTTTGCTTTTCCTGCTTTACGAGTTCTTCCTTAGCCTTAGTAATACCCTCATTAGCCTCTTTTAGGAGATCCGGCACGGTTTTAAGCTGTCCCTGAAGCCCTTTAAGCTCTTCAGCCGCATTATTGTATGCTGCCGAGTTCTTTGTTAATTTGTCAAGCCTGGCTTGAGTGTTTTTAACATCAGCTTCAATATCCTTAACAGAATTGCGAATTTTTTCCGCATTAGCATAAGCTCTAACCAAGCTCACAGCCTTATCGTTCAACACTTTGAAAGCGTCGGCAATCTTTTGAGCATTATCCAACTGTTCTTGAAGCTTTAGCTTATCGTCACCAGTAGCATTCTTAACCTTTTCCTGCAAGGCTTTAACATTATCTTCTGCCTTCTGCTTCAACGAAAACGTATTCTCAGCCTTCTTATCGGCTTCAGCTTGAGCCTTCTCAAAATCTGCATCACTAATAGCGCCATCATTCTGTTGCACATTCGTGCTTGGATTTGTAGAAGATTGTGATTGCACAGCAAACACAGTAGAAGCCGCAGGCACAGCAAGCGCTAGTCCAGAAACCAGCGTTGCAGCGGCAGCGAAAGCAGCAATCGCTTTCTTATTTAACATAACTCATCCTCTATTCTTTCTCTTCACGAATAACGTGGGAGAATCTAAGAGCCAAAAATCGCATTAAGCTTAAACGAAATTTCGACTTCTATAAACTAAAAATAATGTATACGGTGGGTAATATACCCCCCCCCTAAGCAAAATCAAGATTTTCACACAAAACGCACGTCATTTTTTACACAAACTTTGCTCAAACTAGCACACCATCAAACCATTAAAAATAGAAAACCTATTTCCAGATTGCAGCTACCTTAAGGCAAATATCTAGAGCCGCCGCATCTTCAGCCTTAGCAGAAGCCTTAGCAGCAGGACTAAACTTACCATTCAAAGCATCAGCATAAATCTGCTTCGTACCAGGAAAGCTGGGAAATCAGCAGCTTAAAAAAAAATTAGTGTATATAAAGCTAATAACTCCATAGTTCAAAATCTTGCCAATCGAAAGGAGCACCTGTAACACTAATCGGAAGACACTCAATATTTGGATAGCCTCTCAAAACAGATGGAAGTAACCTCAGATTTCCAATTCCAGTCTTCAGCAAAAAATATTGAACAAGAGTTAGCTCAACGAAACAACGATCAACAGAATCCACATTCGCTTCCATAACTTGGCCAACCTGCTTAGCAGTACGCGGCTTTCTAGGCGCAGAAAAAACGTTATTAAACATACGACCGTGGTGCGCTGCCCTATTACGAAGAAGATTGAGCGATTTCAACCAACTCTTCATCTCTACAGCTGTTAAACCAAACTCATCAGCAATAGCGTTCTGATCATTTATTGGGGAGAATCCATACAAATAAGATAGAGAACCCCAATCTAGCATTTCTGTAGCAACCCATATAGGAAGCTTCCCGCTGTAATACAGCTTATGATGCTTAACAAAATCATCCCTTGAATCCTGCAGAGTTCGGTTATATTTTTCTCTCCATAGCTCATACTCTTTACTACTTGCTTCCAACAAATCTTCTTTGAGATGTATAAGCGGATCAGTCTTCCCAAGTTGATGACCAAGCGATGCTCTCAATGCCGTCTCAATCGGAGCCATACATGCAAACACACAAGTACGAAGAGATTGATCAAAGTTATATATCCTAATCACATCATCAAAATCTGCATCGCTTCTAAAAGTGTCACTTCTTCTCGCAACATCCTCACCGGGCAATAATTTCCTAAACGGATACCAATACCCAGATAAGCGATAATAATTAATATTTTTGATAAGATCAGCAGCACGAGACTCATCCCGTATTTTCATTCCGCGACTCTTCAGAAGCTCAATTTGCTGGTCATACGTCTTAAACGTCTTCGTTGGCTTTTCAGACACGCTAACCTCACATAAAGAAAACCGGCCCTGGACTCTTTCGAGCGGAACCGGTCATGATGTTTAAAGCATAACAGGTCGCCTACACAACACGCCAGTAGCCAGTCCCCATCACTCACGACTCCTAATTACTCGAAAATAGTACATTCACTCACAGATTCTTCTCTTAAATGCACACTGTTTAAGCCACAAATTACTAACATGAGCAAAAAGAAACAAACGCGGGCGACATATAAAAGTATTTATTAATTAACGCAAAACCATTGAAAACACTACTGTTTTGCTATATGGATTTCACGAAATCAAGGGTAAAAATATGCTGGATTTTCACGAAAATCAAGGTATTATTTCTCTAAATCTTCACGAAATCAAGGGTATCGCGCGATTTATATTTAACACAAAATAGGGGTTACGTTTTAGCGACTCAGCGAATCGAGACGAGCGCGGAAAGACGGCCAATCCGTGCGCATCGCCGTAAGCAGCTTCAACTTCGGCACGTCGTCAATCGGCACCCACTTAATTTCCATACTCTCGTCGTCGTGCGCGCACGGCTCAACCCTATGCCCTGGCTTTTCAAACGCAAAAACCGTTGTATAACGCCAGTTTCCGTGGCTTTCGCAATACGCTCCAACAACATCAATATCTTGAGACGTTATGTTCGCTTCTTCAAACGACTCGCGCAATGCTCCCTCAATTGCGCTTTCACCGTCGGAAATTGCGCCGCCAGGAATCCCCCACGTGCCACCTTCAGCGCTCCAAAGCGCGCGATGCTGCATCACAACGTGCGTCACGCGCCCAGTGGCCTCATCTCGCCTAGCAAGCAGCACGCCAGCAGCACCATTATGACCCCAATGCCTACGACCACAATCGCACATAATCCATCCGTCTCCTGGCTGATGCACGTTTTCTTTAGGCACTTCTACGGAAGCTGGATCGTTCTTCGCGCAATCTTCCTCAAGAGTATTCTTATTCCACAAATCCGGCCACGCGTACCCAAGCTCGGCAACCATATTGCGAAGCAGCGGCAAGCTGATTCCAAGAACACCATGAGGATCTCCCTGAATCCCCTCAATAAAAGCTCCGCCAAAACCTTCTAGCGTAAAGGATCCTGCCACTTCCAGCGGTTCGCCAGTTTCTACGTACGCGCGAATTTCCGCGTCACTCATTTGCGAAAAAGTTACGCTTGCATGACTTGTTTTGCACACGATTTTGCCGGTTTTTGCGTCGATTAAGCAGTGACCAGTCCACAGTTGCCCTGTTTTGCCACTCATATTCTTGATTCTCTCAAAAGCAATTTCGGGCATGTGCGGCTTGCCGTAGCATTCGCCATCGAGCAAGAACATGGAATCGCATCCAACAATCAGTACGCTGTTGCAATTTTTAGAAGATTTATTTAGATGATCAAAATTGTGAATATCGAAAGTTTTTGTAGGCACAGTTACGCCTGAAAAGTCACGAGTTTGCGCGGTATCTACGTTATGCGTTACATCTGCTTGGCAGTCACTTGCTAAAGCATTACTAGTAGTTTTCGCAGCTCCCGTAGTTTCAGCAACTTCTGCTTCCAGCGGATACCCCACAATCAAATCGCCACTAGCCGAAGCAGCTGCATCTGCCACACACTTCCACGAATTGTACACTGCAGAAGCCTTCGCGCGAGCCAAAATCGAAACGCGCTGCTCAGCGCTCAACTCTTCAACGCTTGTTCCGCGCTCACTAGCCGCGTCTTGCAACGCCGCCGGCTCATCCACTTCACTTTCGTGAATCACAGGGATTACGCCAGCCGCCGCCAAAACAGCTCTACGCGCAGGCGACTTTGAAGCCAAAATCAACGTAACTGCCATACTTTACTCTTCCTTTTATCCTTCGCACAATCTATTCGCGAGTTATTTCTACACCCTCAGAATCAACCGGCACGTGAAGCACACGCCAGCCATCGCGCGAAAGCCACGGCTTTGCAATTGCGTCGATTTTTTGAGCAGCACTCTTTTTATACTCGGCATCTCCTGCATAAAATACAGCAACGCACGATCCTGCTCCCGAAATTGCTGCCGCAAAACCAGCCTCGCGCAACGCTTCAACCAGCTTCCATGAATCTTTCATAAGATTTGCACGATACGGTTGATGAAGAGCATCTTGGGTCGCCGCAAAAAGTAACGCATTTCGAGAAATATTAGATTTTACTGCACCTAATTCATTTTCAGAATCGCTATTTAACTCACCAAATGCAACCGGAAGAATTGCAGCGCGCGATACGTTAAATATTGCGTCACCATACGGTACTTTTGCTGGAAGCGCGCGCCTAGCAAGCTCTGTAGAAAGCTCAAAATTAGGAACGAATACCGACACAGAAATATCTTGCGAAACTTTGTATCGTACAGTATGAAAACCGGTAGAAAGCGGAGCTTCGCAATCTCCAGCCACGCGCACAGAACCTTTGCCTTCCCCAGCATCAAGCTTCCAGCTCATCGTCAAACCACCAAAAACCGCAGGAGCTACGTTATCTGGATGGCCTTCAATTGAGGCCGCAATTTCAAAAATTGCTTCGCGATTAAGCTCGCCTTCGTGCGCAAAAGTCCAAGCAGCAGCAACAGCAGCCACAATCGCCTCTGCGGAAGACCCCATACCGCGCGCTTGCGGAATCTGATTATGCGCTTCTAAAGTAAACCGTAAGTTTGGTAAACCAAAAATTTTGCAAGCTTTGCGAAAAGTTGATACAACTAAGTGCGTTTCATCTTTTTGAAGCGTATCCTCGCCTTCGCCGTGAATAATTACGCGCACGTTTCCAGCATAATCAAGCGAATCAAGCGAATTTTTAGACTGATTATCATCCAGAGTAAAAACTAAAGAATCCGCATAATCAAACGCAATTCCTGCAGTATCAAACCCAGATCCAAGATTTGCGCTGGTTGCTGGAACTCTAACTGACACGCTGTTGCATACTGGTTTCATTTCGCACCTTTTTCGTTAGAGCGTTTACTTAATAATTCGCAAAGCAAGCGGCTTGCCCAACACAAAATCTAAATCTTGCAAATCCTTACAAATAGATTGCACAGTAGTTTTAGAACATTCGCGCACAAGAACGCGCATACTTCCAGGCCCGCCAAGACCGCACTGTGGGCAATCCGACTCCCCTTCAGCCTGCGCGTATTGCGCTTCACAAGCCGAAGCCAAACGCTCAGCCTTAACGCCATAATCTGCAAAAACATCCATAACTTCGCCGCGCAAAGCCAAAGAAGTATCTTCCATATTGCAACGAATCACAAAATCTGCCCTAGTCTGTTCACTAGAAGCTGGCACGTACTTGTTGTACATTGGCACGCCAAAACCGGAGCATCCGCGCACAAGATTTCGAGCCGCACTAACAACATCTCCAACAACAGCGCTTGCTGTTGGAGCGCCGCCGGCACCGCGTCCGTAGAACATTAAGTCGTCTGCAGCTTGAGCCTTAACAAATACAGCGTTAAAACTGCCATGAACCGATGCCAAAGGATGTTCCGCACCAACAAGCGCCGGATACACACTAACGCTTACTCCTCCATACGAGCTTGGCTCGCCGTCGCCATCGTCGTCGCAGTGCCTCTCAACTGCCGCAAGAAGCTTAATCACGCGCTTTTCCACGCTCGCTGCCGCAATATCTTCAGCCGTAATCGCGCTAATTCCCTCAACAGAAACGTCGTCAATACTTACTGGCATTTGGAATGCAAGAGTTGCAAGAATAGCAGCCTTATTTGCAGCGTCGAATCCTTCAACATCTCCGGTTGGATCCGCTTCCGCGTAGCCTTTTTCTTGAGCTGCGCGCAAAGCCGAATCAAAATCAAGTCCTCGCACTGTCATTTCGTCAAGAATATAGTTTGTAGTGCCGTTTACTATGCCAAAAATTTGCGTAATTTCGTCACCAATAAGAGACTCTCGAAGCGGACGAAGAATAGGGATCGCGCCTGCCACTGCCGCCTCAAAGTACAAGTCAACTCCATGACTTTCAGCACATTCGTATAATTCCGGACCAAACTTTGCAAGAAGCGCTTTATTAGCTGTTACAACAGATTTTCCGTGACTCAGCGCGCTTTTTACAAAAGTATGCGCCGGCTCAAGTCCGCCAATAAGCTCGACTATAATATCAATGTCTTCGCGAGTACATAAAGAGGCGGTGTCTGTAGTTAGCAAATCGCGCTTAATCCAAGGCGCATCAACTTCTTCCGGGCGTAAGCACGCAACTGCTGCAAGCTCAATTTCAGCACCAGTTCGCTTCTTAAGCTCATTGAACTGTTCAACTATTAGTCGCGCTGTTTGAGACCCAACAGTTCCAGCCCCAAGTAGACCTACGCGAATAGTTTTAGTCGACTGATTGCTTTGCATAACTTTCGCCTCCTTCGTTGATTTATTTTATATTTTATTTTTATGCGATTATTTTTTACTCGCTTTTACACAAATAACATTAGCAAATTAAGAAGTATTGAAATAATCAAAAACGCTATTACTCCAACAGTTCCGTACAATGCTTTGTTGCCAGCTTTATTCGGAAGTTCTTGCGGAGCATTGAAGAATACAAGATACTTGCGGCGGCGAACTAGCAAAACCACGCCTACTATAAGCATGGCAATCATAAACATCCCATAAATTCCAGCTAGAATAAAACCGGTTGGTAGGCTAGTTAATTCCTGACGCGACATCTTTTCTACGTCAATCATATTTCCGCTTGCATCAACCAGCTGCTTTTCCAACCACATTGCAACTATGCTTCCTTGGAAATTCACAATCATATGAAGGAATATGCTGTAGCTCAATTTGGACGTACGAATATAAATGTAGCCAAAAACAAGTCCAAGTCCAAATGCGTAGAAGAATTGGAACACGTTCATATGGAAAAGCGCGAAAGCAAGTGCAGAAAATACAATAGCTCGCTTTTCTCCATACACGCGCAAACGAGAAAGCAACTGTTTTCTAAAAAGCCATTCTTCCACAATTGGCGCAAGAATTACCACAAATATGAAGGTTTCCCACATATTTCCCGCTGCAATAGTGTCTGAGACGCGATTTTCTGCTTTTCCGCCGCTAAGAACTGTTGCTAGGAAAATGCCAACTATATTACCAATGTACATAATCGGTATGCACACAGCAAAGAAGCCGCCAAATTGGCTAAATTTCATAGAGAATTGTCGAGTTTTTGCAGCAGGAACAGTGCGCATAATAAGCATTGCTATTGGCAAAGCGACTAAATACTGCGAAATATCCGACACAAGTAATGTGTTAAGAGAGTCGCTTAGCATGCTCTTAGGCACAAACTGCGAATAAAGAACTCCAAGAACATAGGCAACAGCAATCCAAACTACTAGGAATACGCATAAAGACATGCCAATAGTTCCTTGACGTTTGCGCGCTAACAAATAAGTGTCGTCGCGCCATGAATTTTGCAAATCTTGCATACTTATTCCTTTTTGTTTCTGCTTTTGTTGCTGTTTTTGCTTCTGCTTTTGTTGCTGTTTTTGTTGCTGTTTTACAGTTGATTAAATTATTTCAGAACGCCTTCAATAAGCTTTGTGATTAAATCGCTATAGCTTATTCCGGTTGCTTCCCAGGCTTTTGGATACATGGAAATTGGCGTAAATCCAGGCATTGTGTTGATCTCGTTAAGAATTACGCGGCCATCTTTAGTTACGAAAGAATCCACTCGACTTAATCCTCTTCCATCTGCCGCCTTGAATGCTGCAAGCGCTGTTTTGCGAACGCGCTGCAAAGTTTCTTCCGGAAGATCGGCCGGAACTTCAATATGCGAAGCTGCAGAATCCATGTATTTACTGTCAAAATCGTAGAACTGATCTTCACCAGCCTGACGCTTGTCTAGCACAACTTCTCCAGGCCAGCTCGCCTGAGGCTCTTCGCCGTCGCGAGCGGCAAGAACCGCGCACTCAATTTCTCGCGCGTCAATTCCTTGCTCTATCAATACTCGCCAATCGTGCTTTGAAGCCTCAAAAACTGCATCTGCTAAAGCTTTAGCATCGCGCGATTCAACTTTTGTAACTCCAAAACTAGATCCTGCACGGCTTGGCTTTACAAAAAGCGGATACTCTAGTTTTGCAGCTTCAACTTGCGCAAGAATTTCGTTTGCATACGCATCAAAATTGTTCGCCGCATCGCTTGCAAACTTTCGCGCATCCAGTGCGATTCCAGGAGCAACATTAATTCCGGCAGCCTTAAAAAGTTGCTTCGCGTAATACTTATCCATGCACGCAGCCGAGGCTAAAACTCCGCAACCAACGTATGGAACTTGCATCATTTCTAGCAAGCCTTGCAAAGTGCCATCTTCGCCGTTTGGCCCGTGAAGAACCGGAAACACTGCGTCAATATGACCCAAACTTGTAAGCGTGCCGTCTGCTTCTCGCACCAAAAATCCGTCTGCGCCTTTAGCTGGGTCTAGCACAACATCGCGCGTTTCAGCAGTTTTTGTTATTACCGGAAGCTCTCCTTCTTCCATGTGGAAGTTACGAGGATCTTCTCCGCCAACAATCCACTCGCCTTGCTTTGTGATTGCAATACGTACAATCTCGAATCGACTTTCGTCTACAGCACTGAGTACTCCAGCAGCCGATATGCAAGAAATCGAATGTTCGTCTGCTTTACCGCCATACAAGAACACTACACGCTTTTTCGTCATTTTTTTCCTTTATATATTTTATTTTTGATTATTTTAATTATTTACGATTATTTACGATTATTTACGCGCGCTACTTTTCGCAAAAGCTACTTACTCTTCGCAAACATCGTCGTCAAAAAGCATTGCGAGCATTTCTTGGCAGGAAATTCCTTCTTCAAGCACGCGAGCCATTGCGCTTGCGAGCGGAGTTGCAACGCCTAATCTCTTGCCCATTGCCACAACTGCGCTTGTAGTTGGCACGCCTTCCGCAACACCATTGCTCACAGCGGTTGCTTCTTCAACGCTCATGCCTTTTCCAAGATTTGCACCGAAAGTGTAGTTGCGGCTTAATGGTGATCCACAAGTTGCAACTAAATCGCCAAAGCCTGCAAGACCTGCAAAAGTGCGCGAATCTGCGCCTTCTGCAACGCCCAAAGCCGTCAATTCTGCCAAACCGCGAGTTTCGATCATAGCCGCCGTGTTTTCGCCGTATCCTGCGCCTCGAGCCATGCCAACTGCGAGCGCAACCACGTTTTTAAGCGAGCCGCACATTTCTACGCCGATTACGTCGGTTGACACAAACGCCTTAAAGTAGCTGTTTGAGCAAGCTTTTGCAACTACTTCTGCCTGAGACTTTTCTACGCAAGCAACTACTGCTGCAGCCGGATGGCGAGAGGCTACTTCCTTGCTTAAGTTTGGTCCGGAAAGTGCAGCGAAACGGTTACGCGGCAAGTTCAATGCTTCGCACACGACTTCATCCATACGCTTGCCGGTTGTGCGCTCAATGCCTTTCATAAGCGAAACAACAATCGCGTTTTGTGGAATCAAACCCACGAATTCTGCTAAGGCAACGCGAGCAAATTGTGCCGCAATAGCCACAACTACAATATCCGCGTTCGCAACAGCTTCCGCTCGATCCCCAGTTGCGGTCATGTTTTCTGGAAGTTTTTCTACGCTTGGCAAGCGCACGCCGTTATGATGATGGTCGCGAATTCCTTCAACGATTTCCGGCTCTATTGCCCACATCGTCACTTGATTTCCTGCGTCCGCAAGCACTTGACCAAACGCAGTTCCCCAAGCACCAGCACCCAACACCGTAACGTTCATGTTTACGTCCTGCCTTTCGGTTTGAAGTTTCGTGGGCTGCGTTATAGTTTCGCGCATTTCGCAAGCTAATTTGCAGCTCAATTTTGACTTATAATCACACTATTACTTAATACTACACACGCCGCTTTACGGGATTTTAAAAAGATACTTTATTTTATTCTTCCGTATATTTTTTATTCTTCCGTAACGCGTTTCATCTGCCTGTAATCAAAGTATCCAGCAGGAGCTTTTTCGCCGCGAATCTCTTCCATAATTTGCGTCATGCGCACTCGCACGCGACGAGCAAGCTCTTCGGCAGATTCCATTGGAGGCAATTCTCCCCAATTTTCGCTTCCCTGCAGCAAGTCGGAATAATCAAGCTGAGTATCGTAGCACATTACAACGTTTTTCTTCGGCCAAGGCCACCAGTGGTTAATGCTTGCAGCACCCCACACAACCGCGCAAAATAGCGGAATCTGATGTCCTAGTCTGCGCGAAGCTTCGAGCGCAATAATTCCAATTCCAGGCTTCATGCTCATAGGCCATTTTTTAGGATCGCGCGTTAAAGTGCCTTCTGGCCAAATGCTTAAAGGTCTTCCGTTCGTGAGGATTTTGATTGATTCTTCCTCAATTTCGCGCGCTTTTCCACTTCTGCGCGGAACCGACTGCATACCTACTAGCTGGAACCATTTTCCTAAGATTGGCCAGTGCGCTAGTTCTGCTTTTGCCATGTAACGAGGTCTACGACCTTGGTGGAATAGCGCTGTCATTGGTATAAAAACGTCAAACATTGTAACGTGCGTGCAAGCGGTAATAAACACGCCTTCTTCTGGCACGTTTTCTAATCCCCACGCCTTTACTTTGCAACGCGAACGCAATACGCGCGACGTTCCTTCAAGCAACCTTTCAGCGGCTTTAGGATTTTGCGCGTTGATTTCTGCCGTGTTTGGCGTCCGCGCGCCAGTTGGGTAGTAATAAGTAGGATCAACTAACTTGTGTGCGCGCGCTAAGCGTTCTACTTGCTCATCACTGAGCGGTTTAACTGCGCTTCTAGGCGAAGGTTTTCCTTTAGATACCATACGTCTATTGTGCCGCACACTATAAACCTGCGCTAAACCTGCTTTCTTAACCTTTTGTTTTTACCAGCGCCTTTGAAATCAGCCCATGCTTAGGCGAGCAAACCCACGAAAGCACAAAAAGCACCGTTGCAACAAGCACAATCGTGCCGCCTGTTGCAGTATCAAAGCTCCAAGAAATATACATGCCCACAATCGACGACGCGCAGCCAATAACCGGCGCCAAAATCATCATTATAGGCAGCCTATCTGTAAGCAGTCTTGCGGTTGCAGCAGGTGTCACCAGAAGTGCAAGCACAAGCACGTTTCCAATAATTTGTACGGAAACAACTACTGCAATCGCCACCAGCACATACAGCATTCCATCTAGCCATGCCACTGGCAATCCCATTGCGCGCGAAGTTTCGCGATCCATCGACACACACACAAGCTCTTTGTAGAACATGCTCAAAAGCGTCAAAATAATCAGCCCTGTAACAGCTACAACAGCAATATCGGAGTCCGGAATGCCTGTAATTGAGCCAAATAAGAAGGATTCCAAAGAGCCGGCGTAGCCCGAAGCTTTTGATATTATTACGATTCCGAGCGCGAAAGCAGATACGAAAAATACTCCAATAAACGAGTCTTCGCGAAGCCTTCGATTTTGGCTAAAAATAGATACTATTAGCGCGGTTGCGACTCCTGCTAACGCGCCACCAAGAAGCAGATTACCTTGCAATACGAAGGCGATTGCGAGGCCTGGAAACACGGAGTGCGCTACAGCATCTCCAATAAACGCCATTCCTCTAAGCACTACATAGCATCCGACTACGCCGCAAATTACGCTAGAAAGGCATGCCACAATAAGCGCTTTTAGCAAAAACCAAAGGTCCGGATTGCTTAAGTCTTGTATAAATTCGATTGGAGATAACATTTATTTTTCCACCTCTATTTTTTCCCTATTACTTGCTCAACTGCTTTAATAAGCGGATTTTCAGGCGCTACATGGAAAGTTTGCACCCACTTCTCCGCGGTCAAATTTTGCGGCTCGTCGTCTCCAACAATAGTGCCATCAAAAAGCATGATTCTTGAGCATGAGTTAATCGAGCCAATTATGTCGTGAGAGCTCATAAGAATTGCCTCTCCAGACTTTGCTAAATCCAAAAACAGGCTCGTAAGTAACTCCTGAGTTGGCATATCAAGACCAGTAAATGGTTCATCTAACAGAAGCAAACGCGGCTCTCCGGCAAGCGCTCGCGCAACCAGCACGCGCTGACGCTGGCCGCCGGAAAGCTCCCCAATTGTTCGGTCTCGAAAATCAGCCATTCCTGTGCGGTGAAGCGAGGCAAGCGCAATTTCGTAATCTTCTTTTTTTGCGCGACGAACGTAGCCAATGTGGCGAATCCTGCCCATCATCACCACATCTAAAACAGAAAGCGGAAAATCCCACGCAATATCATGTCTTTGCGGCACGTAACCAACGTAAGATACGCGCGAATTTACACTATCGCCTTCTGCGCTAGGAGCTTTAACTTCTAGTTTTCCAGCGTGCGGAATCAGCCCCATAATTGCGCGGAAAAGCGTTGTTTTCCCAGCGCCGTTCGCACCCAGTAACCCAACGAATTCGCCACTATTGATAGTAAAAGAAACGTCTTTTACAACAGCTCGATTTGCGTAGCTTACACTCAAGTTTTGCGCGTTAATAACAGTACTATTTTCGCTAATATTTTTATTCATAAATCCCATCCACTTCGCTATCACTTCGCTATCACTTCGCTATCACTTCAAACATTTCGCTAAAGAATCCGCGTTAGCTCGCATCATATCCACGTAAGTTCTAACCTTCGCGTCGAAAGCGTCACCATAAATTGGGCAAACTTTCACATGTGCTTCGGCTGCAAGCTCTTTAAGCACAGACGAGCGCGAAATCAAATTCGGCTCCAAAAACACTGCAGGAATTTCCAAGTCGCGCAAAATTTGCGAAAGCCTACGCCTATCTTGCACGCTTGGCTCGCTTGAAGGGTTAATTGTTACAAATCCTGCAATATTTACGCCATAAGCTTTACCTAAGTATGCAAAAGCGTCGTGCGTTGTGACCAAATTGCGGCGCTCTTTTGGAATTGATGCAACTTTTTTGCGCATATACGCGTCTACATCGAGAAGCTTGTTAATATAACGATCCGCATTTGCGCAATATTTACGAGCATTTTTAGGGTCGACTTCGCAAAGTCTATCTGCTATTGTTCGCACATAAGCAATTCCGTTTTTTACTGACTGCCATAAATGCGGATCAATATCTCCGTGAACGTGTTTTCCTAAAACAGCCTGCGGAAGCTGATACAACTTTTCGCGAGCAGCACCTAAGAAACGATACCCCTGCTCTGCAGGAATTTCTTTCAGCGCGTTAGTTGGAACTTCCACAACCACATCTTGCGGATTGTAGTACACACGTTTTGGCGCAGCAGAGCGCTTTTCTTGCAAAGTATCCACTCGGTACATAAACCCGTGCGACGCCAAATCGTATGCTAAATCGGCATGACCTTTATTCAAAACCACGCGAGCTCTTCGCTTTTTCGCTACTTTCTGCGCATTTACGCCAACAGCAAAACGCATTCTTGTATTACCTAAACTTGCAACTCTTGTACCTTGAGCATCCAAAATATCCGCATGCCAATCAAGCGTATACACTCCCGACTTGCTAAAAGCCCAGCTTAAATGCGTGTGCGCATCCGCCGGCAAGTCCACGTGATCTTCGTCGCTAATTCCGTTCGCTGAATTTACGTAAGTTTCTACGCTTCCAAAAGTGCCTGTAAGGTAAGCGAATAATGCTCCAGGTCCTTTTACTTTTGTTGCAGTTAAGCGGATTCTGTCAGAGCGCTTCATGTTGTATGCGTTTGGCTTTATTACGGTTGCGCGTCCTTCTTTTGTTACTGTTGAAGGCGCGTTTGATTGTGAAGACTGCGAAGATGTAGAAGATTGCGATTCTTCAGAAGATTTAGAATTTTGCGATTCTTCAGAAGATTTCACAGTTGCAGATTTCACAGTTGCAGCTTCTGCTCCAACTTGCGCAGCCATGCGTTCTGTAGCAAGACCAAGCCAAATAGTGTCCAACGACACATCTTCGACCATTGGAATAATATCCGCCGCATGTTTCACGCTTTCTTCAGCAAGTTGCACATTTGGCACGCCTTTTCGCAAATTTGCGTCTAAAGCAGTAATAACACCATGCTCCTCAAGCATCATGTAATTACTAAAAGCCACATCCGCATACACAACGTCTCGAATTGAACGCAATCGTGGCTCGTAAGAGTGCGGATCTGCATTATCAGGTACGATTGAACTCACATTTGCAGCATCCCCTGCTACATTCGCCACCATATCACGCAAAACGCCTGTAGTTGTAACTACATTAATGCGACCATCGCGATGTCCTGCACGATTCCCGTTAACACTACCACAAGCAGAAAGCGGCAAAATAAGCGCGACGACTGCAATTGCACCAATCGAAGAAAACAAAGTTTGCTTTACTCTTCTGGGCCTATGAATCACCCTCACACACTCCTACTACTAATAGCGCAACAGCCAGTTGAAGTTAATAAGTCCGCGATTGTAGAGATACCAAATCCCTGCACCCAAAACGCCAAGCACAGCAATAATTCCACCAGCAAGAAGCGAATAAGCAAGTAAAGGATTTCGCTTAAATAATCCTTTTACACCTTTTGCTTCAGACTTCGCAACATCGTCATTATCGTTCAATTTCTGTCGGTACAAACTTTTAGCGAGCCTCTTGTTACTAATTTTTGAAACAAGACCTTTATGCTTTTTAGCTTTTCTTGGTAATTGTTTTCCAGAGTGTGAATTGTTCAATCCTAAACCACGACCACCAACAAAAGGATTTCCGCCAAAACGAGAAGGATCAGCAGGTTTTGGTGGATTATAAGGTACAAAAGGATCACCTTTTCTGCCTCGTGGATCCTTTTTTCCATTATCTTCGCGACCGTCAGCATACCCCATTGGCGTTTCTTGTGGATCAACACCAACAGCAACATGAATATTGCGAGTTACTGTAGAATTTCCGTCAGAAGCTTGGAATTGCAATGTGTAATATCCTGGTTCGTCGAAATCCCAATTTGCATGAGCATGCGTATTTGCAGGTATTGTATAATCTGTTGCTCCTTGAGTGGAGAAGATCTCTTTATCTCCGCCGCCCAAACCTCCAAACATCCAAACGCGTACGTTTCCAGGACCTTCAACTCCTGTTAGGCTCAATTGAGTTGGCTTATGCGGATTCATAGACTGATTATTCCAACCCATCCATGGCACACCATCAATTTGTGTTTGCGGTATACGATACACGCCGTTAGTTTTACCAGCATCACCAACCGCGAATACAACTGTGTCTGGGTCTCTAAATACGTGGCTTCCTGTCACATCTTCTTGCACAGCCATATCAACTTTATTTGAATCGCCAGTATATACAGCAATATCAACGTGACCGTGGTCTATAACAAGTTTGTCACCCTTGATGTCTTTGAACTTTGTCACAACAGATTGCTGCTTTTTAGTATCTTGCTTTCCGCTTTTAGTGTTATGTTCTGCATTAAAAAGACCACCGTTATTACTTCCAGCAAATCCTTGTTGTTGCATTTTTGCTCCAGGCCATGGAGTCACATAAACAGTGTTGTTGTTACCGTTAATGAAGAAAGATCCGTTGCTTTGTTGCACATTAATGCTGTGATCCTCACTTTGAGAATCGTCATTATCATCAGAATCTTCGTCGTCTTCGTCACCGTCAAAAGACGCGCCGTCATAATCAGCAAAATCCCCAGCTGTTACATCATGATTAGTTACATGGAATGTATAAGTCTGCTCAGAACTTTGTTCCTTGCCACCAATGGTAGCAGTAGCCTTCATTTTTAACTTGTACACGCCAGGACGGTTAAAAGACCAATACATGTGCGAATGCTTGCCGTTAGTATCAGCAATGTCAACATCTTTCGGCCATCCGTCAGCAGAGCCAAGCATTTTCTCATATTCCTCACCGCTGCGAATGTACATAAAAACTTCGCCGTTGTGTGGTGCTTCTATGCCAGTTAATGACAGTTTGACTGTTGGATCAACTGAAGTAGAACCAGCTCCCGTATATAACGGTCTAGTATCTAAACCTGGCCATAATGCACCAGTTTCCCCAGCTCCCGACTGATCAAAGAACCAGACTACACCTTCGCGAGTTGTTGCGTAGATTTCTTTTATTACCGGATTGTCCTCATCTTTGGAAAGCTGCATGATGTTTTTAGAACCGACTTCAAAAATAAGTCGATTCGTATCGTAACGAGTGCCATCATGATCTTTACTTTCAAATGCATCACCCAAGGTGCCTAATACCATACGCTGGTTTGCAGCATCAAAGAAAGTTGCAAAAACGTCAGTGTGACCTTTATACGCGTGGCAGATTACAGCTTTATTATCAGCCGCAGGTTGCGAAGCAGTACGATCCAATCTAGCAGCCGTACACGCTTCAAAATTGGCTTCTTTTATGGCGGTAAAATCTTTAGAAGATTTCTTTCCGCTTACAGCAGTTGTGTCACCGCCATTGTCAGCAAAAGCCGCTGGAGTTCCAACCATCATGCCACACAAGCACACGCCCACCAACAAAGCGCGAGATAATTTCTTTATACTATTACGAACCATTTTCGTCACACCATTATTTCCACTGAGTACCATCAGATTGCATATTGTCTGATTGAGAATATTGAGAATTATTAATTGGTGACATTACTGTAGTTTCTTGATCACGCACTAGATTTGACAAAGTACTGTCGCCATTCGCACTATTCACAGAATTTGCATTATTTGCATACTGTTGATTAGCTTGTGCAGAAGCTTGCTTAGCGAGCGCAAGATTTCGCGCTTTCTTGCTTTTAACTACAGCTATTAGCACAAAAATCACAATAATTACGGCAATGATAGACACAAAAATAGCTATGATCTGAAGAACTAAAGCTGTATCGTCACTGTTTTCAGATGCTTTGTGAGAGTGCTTATGCTTGTTGTGAAGAAGTTTGTGATGATTGTTAGTTTCATCTTTTGTGGATTGATTGTTGTCTTCTTCATCTTGATTCTCTTCATCACCTTCGTTGCCACTTGCTCCAGCAGCAGCGCCCGCACCTAAAGCAGCCTGCGGATCTGTATTGTCTCCAACTGCAAAATTAAGAACGCGAGTATCGCTTACTTTTCGTCCATTCTTCAATTTTCCGGAAAAAGTGAGCTTTACATGATAAATTCCAGGCTTAGAAAACACCCAATTCACGTGAGTATGAGCATTGGTTTCAATCCAGCTGTTTTGCGGATATCCTTTAGTACTATCCCAAAGTTGCTGTGGATTATTGTTGCCATTTTCTAAGTAAACGTGCAATTTACCTGGGCCGCTTACTCCTTCAAGCGAAAGATTAGCCCCTCGATCAAGCTCGTTAAGCACGCCACCTTCCTGCGTATTCCAACCAAGCCACGGCACATCAGGATTCTGAGTTTGTGGAATTACGTAAAGCTTTGTTCCTGGCTTTTCGCCAATAAAACTGTAAGCAGCGTCATCAGGCATAGGGATTATTGAATTGCTACCTAATTTAAATACCACATTTTCTGGGTCTCGCCACACTGGCTCATCGCCAGTATCGTCGCGAATTTTCAATTTCCATTTGCCGTCGATTAGCGTTGGTCCAAAATCAGCATGACCCGCTTGAATCATAACTGGCTGATTACCTTCAGTAGCATAAGCAGTTTCATGCATTGGATTTGGTACGCATAAAGATGTTACCAAAGCTACTAAAGAAAATATGAGCGCAAGCAATGCAGTAGAATATACATACTTTCTTTTTACTCGCAATGTTTCATTTTGTTTGTAATTCATTATTTAAACTTTCTAGTGATAATACGAATATTATTTACAACAATTTCAATTTGGAACGCATCAATGCTCCACATGCACCAGTTATTGTGCATAAGCCAACGCTCGCGCTTGAAACCGCAGCCGCAACCCACTTAGTTGAGGAACCGCTAGCTTTCTTATCCTCTGGATTATCTTCATACGCTTCATTAGGTTCTTCATCGTATTGCCTTGTACTTTGCGAAGCATGGCGTTCATTATTCTTAACAAAATCAGAGTTATTGACAGAACTATTTCTGGACTTATTGCCAGAATTATTATCTGTTCTCACGAAATTACGAACAGTCTGACCACTTTTCTTAGAGCTCTTGTTCTTAGTATGAGTTCCGCCAGAAGTTTGTCTCGATGAATTATTCAACGATTTTCCGCTTGAATTTTCTGTTCTCATAAAAGAGCTAGCGCTAGAACCAGAACCAGAACCAGAACCAGAACCATTTTGCGTATTATTTTTAGAACTATTCTTAGGATTATTCTTACGATTATTGCGATTATTGTTTGTGCGATTTAATTTTTTGCCAGATTTATTAAAGAAATTAGATTCGAATCGGAATCCACCGTTAGAGCTAGATCCGAGTAATCCAGAATTTGCAGCACCGCCGAATACGCCTTTCAAGAAGCTCCTGCCACCAGCAAAATGCTTAGTTTTATTTTTGCGCTTATTATGACGCTTATTATGTCTCTTACCATGGCGCTTTTTTCTATGAGGATTATCATCATCCTCCGAATCAGAACCACTTTGATCATCATCGCCATCATTGTTATGAGAGTGAGGAACACCCTTCATCTCAATAACATAATCGCAAAACTCATCAAACATTTTATTACGGTAAAGTTCACCGTTCTTTAAAATTAATGAAGGACGAATCGTTGCACCTTGCATTGTTGCATCAAGTTTTAGATCCAACTTGCTGCTCACAGCACCAGGAATGCGCTTAAATTCGCTTTCTCCTTCCTTTTTCATCAACCAAACATAGTCCTTAACAATGGAAGTTACAGGATTTGTAGGGTCATCGGTTGGCTCACCAGTAATGCCATCGGTTGCAACATGAGGGTTAAGCAATACTGTTTTCGCATGTAAAGTATCTCCTGGTTTGAAGCGCTTATACGGAGCAATTGCTTTTACTACAGGATGACCGTCAGCACCGTGATCTTCAACAACTATGGTTGCGGAGGCAGTATCTTTTCCAACTTGCGTTTTGCCTTCAGTTGCGTGAGCATACACTTTCATCTTGTTCATTGCAGGCTCAGCTGGAAGCTGCAATCTCTCAGCAAAAAGAGTGGTTCCATACGCGTCAGGGCCTTCGTCAGCGCGCACATATCTCCACTCAATGCGAGCACCCTTCGGCTTGTTAACTACTTTTAAGTCTAAACCGCCATAACCTTCGTATGAATGATAATGTGGATGAGGTCCGGAATCACGAATATTACCGATACGCATATCGCCGCCATCATCTTTATCCGTGTCTTTATGCTCTTCAGAAGCTTTGTGCGCTTCTTCATCATCATCAGGATTAATAAAATCACCGCGACGATGCAAATCAAGCGTTTCCGTAAGGCCAGCAGGAACTTCCCCTGAATATGTGTCTTCTACTTCAAACGTATATTCTGCAGGCTCAGTTGTAATCTGCTTTTTAGTGTTTTTATTTGTAATAGTTGCTGATACTTTTAGCTTATACACGCCAGGTTGCGTAAATCCCCAGTTTGCATGAACGTGACCGGCAGTATGTTGATGAATCACACCAGGTAGCATGAATCGACTGCCATCAGTATCAGGTTCGTCGTCTAAATCATTCTCTTCAAACGACAATTTCTTCGAATTTGTACCAATGCCACTGGTAGTCCAAAGCAGAATGCGACCGTTCATTGGTGCAGTAACTTGCTGAATTGCAATATCTGCTGTTGCGTCATCTGCGTGAGATGCGCCAACTAAAGATGCAGCATAACCTGTGTCCCAACCTGGGAAGAGAGGATTTCCTTTTTGGTTTCCAGAAATATCGAGATAGTAGTATTCAGTAGCGAGCGCAGGAAGCTGCGATTTTGTAGTATACGTGCTTTTTGCTACGCGCAAAGTAGTATTTTCAGGCTTTAAGAAAGTGGCACCATCTTTTTCGACGGCCATAATGAACTTACCCTTGTATTGAATTGGATAGAATACGTCCGTATGACCGTGACTTAGCACTTCCTTTTTTGTAGGATTGTATTTTTCGCCAGGATTACTATTTTCTAATGCAACCGCAGGTTTTGCAGCACTAAATCCTGATGCCAGCACGGCAAACGCAAGTATTGCAACACTTGCCATTGCAAAAGCGCGTTTCGCAATATTCTTAATGACCTGAGTCATAATTATTATTTCGCTCTCTACACTTCATCTTCTCTATTTCGCCTATTCGCGCTCTTCTTTCACGAATGACTATTGAAGATATCTTAACAACGTCTATCAATAATAATAATGATTCTCATTAATTGCAAGTCAACACTCCGAATAAACAAAAACGCTGGCAGCTTAAAGCAACCAGCGTTGATTATTTAATAATTTTTAATATTTTTAGCTAAAATCCTTAGCCTTCTACAATATCAGCATTAAGGCAAGTCTTAAAATGACGTAACGCCCACTCGTGCCCTGCAGGATCAAAACTTGCCACGGCATCCTTATGAACCACAATCTTAAATCCAAGATTATACGCATCAACAGCAGTGTGCAACACGCAAATATCCGTGCAAACTCCCACCAAATGCAACTCCTCAATGTGACGTTCGCGAAGCTTAATCAGCAAATCCGTGCCATTAAACGAAGAGTAGCGAGTCTTGTGAATGTAATACACATTGCTTTTATCTTTATTCGCTTCGTAAAAATCGCCAAGCGTGCCATATAACTTCTGGCCGTGAGTTCCGGCGATATTGTGAGGCGGGAAAAGCTTAGTTTCAGGATGATACGGATCGTTCAAATGATGCGTATCAATCGCAAAAACCACGAACTCACCAGCGTCAAGAAATTCCTGCGAAATCTCAGTAATACGCTTCTCGAGCTTTTGCGCAGGCTCGCCCACAGTAAGAGAGCCGTCGCTTGCCACGAAATCATTCGTATAATCAATGTTAATAAGGGCTTTATTCATACTTACTCCTTGCGATTATCACCATTTAATCACTACCTTGCGGCAAGTGCGATACTCTGCTGCTTCTTATGACTGTTTCCAACCACATTTGCCGGAAAAACTCCGGCTTTTGCGCGACGACCTGCTTTCGCTCTTGCTTGATGTGGCGCGAGTTTCGGGGGATTTCTCTCCTAGCGATTTTGTTTACGTTATTCTTGAGTATAGTCTATGAGTTTTGTAACTGATTTAGTTTTTCGGTTTTGACGAGGCTAGAAAATTTGTGTTTGCGTGCGTCCCGTCCTTCGGGCGCTCTGGCTGCTACAGGCGCTTATTGTGTTCGCCTATATTTAAAGAATGTAGCTTCTCAGTCCTCTTTTAGCACTGAACACAATTTTTCCAGCCTCTCAACACACTAAATGCCAACACAAAACTCATAGACTCGTTAAGTTTGTTACGAAAGTGCGTGGTTTACTAAGTGCAACTAAAGTCGCATATTTAAGCTGCGGGTTGGTGCAACTATCTATTTTTTTTATTGTCTGTTTAGTGCGAAAAATCTCAAATCTCTACCACACTGGTATTCGTATACTAAAGTCGCAAAACAAACTGTGGGTTGGTGTGTGGTAGGAGTGACTAGCGTGATGCGTGCGGCAGCATGGAGTATGAAAAAAGCGGGGAACAATCAAGTTCCCCGCTAGAAGATTAATGCGGCAGCGTGCTAGTCTCCCACACCCTATCGAGTGCAGTACCCTCGCCGTGTCAGGCCTTAGCTTCCGGGTTCGGAATGGGACCGGGCGTCTCACCTGAGCCATGACCACCGCAAAACTATATTATACACTCACCAACAGTGAGTGGCAACGTGGCGGTTTGGGAACCGGACATGAACGCGAGCAATAAAAGCTTTTACTAACCAATCGTTAAGCGAATCGTTTAATACTCCATGATGCTAGAAAATAATACTCAAGTTTCAAACTAGCCCCTCCCAAAAAAGCAGAAGGGAAGAATGTCACCATCGCCCGTTAGTACTGGTCAGCTCCACCCCTTACAGGGCTTCCACGTCCAGCCTATCAACCACGTGTTCTACATGGGGGCTCACACACTAAAGTGCAAGGAATGCTTATCTTGGAGCAGGCTTCCCGCTTAGATGCTTTCAGCGGTTATCCCTTCCGAACGTAGCTAACCGGCAGCGCCACTGGCGTGACGACCGGCATACCAGAGGTTCGTCCACCCAGGTCCTCTCGTACTATGGGCAGGTCTCCTCAACATTCCAACGAGCGCAGAGGATAGAGACCAAACTGTCTCACGACGTTCTGAACCCAGCTCGCGTGCCGCTTTAATCGGCGAACAGCCGAACCCTTGGGACCTGCTCCAGCCCCAGGATGCGACGAGCCGACATCGAGGTGCCAAACCATCCCGTCGATATGGACTCTTGGGAATGATCAGCCTGTTATCCCCGGGGTACCTTTTATCCGTTGAGCGATGCCACGTCCGTACGCCGGCACCGGATCACTATCTCCGACTTTCGTCCCTGCTCGACCCGTCAGTCTCACAGTCAAGCCCGCTTGTGCGATTACACTCAACACCCGATTGCCAACCGGGCTGAGCGGACCATTGAGCGCCTCCGTTACTCTTTAGGAGGCAACCGCCCCAGTTAAACTACCCGCCAGGCACTGTCCCTAACACGGATAACGTGCTGAGGTTAGACGCCAGATATGGAAAGAGCGGTATTTCACCTGTCGACTCCACGCAAGCTAGCGCCCACGCTTCACAGCCTCCCGCCTATGCTACACGATCCACACCTAACGACAATACCAAGGTATAGTAAAGGTCCCGGGGTCTTTTCGTCCTTCTGCGCTTAACGAGCATCTTTACTCGTACTGCAATTTCGCCGGGCTCCTGGCCGAGACAGTGGGGAAGTCGTTACGCCATTCGTGCAGGTCGGAACTTACCCGACAAGGAATTTCGCTACCTTAGGATGGTTATAGTTACCACCGCCGTTTACCGGGGCTTAAATTCACCGCTTCACCGAAGTTAACGGATCCTCTTAACCTTCCGGCACCGGGCAGGCGTCAGAGCGTATACAGCGGCTTACGCCTTCGCACGCTCCTGTGTTTTTGGTAAACAGTCGCTACCCCCTAGCTTGTGCCACCCCCAACAGCTCAACAGTGTGAAACCATATCACCATCAGGGGTCTCCCTTATGCCGAAGGCACGGGAGTAATTTGCCGAGTTCCTTGGCCAGGATTCGCCCGATCGCTTCGGTATACTCTACCAGACCACCAGTGTCGGTTTAGGGTACGAGCGGAATCACACCTCACGTTGAAGCTTTTCTTGGCAAGCAGGATCACCGGAATCAGCCTTACAGCCTACCCATCACGCCTCAGCTTTAACATCCCCCGGATTTACCTAGAGGACAGCCCACACGCTTAGCCACGGAAAACCACCTCCGCAGCCGGCTACCTACCCGCGTCACTCCCACGCTAACCTACTACCGATACGCTCCCAACACAAACAAGCCAACAACCCCGAAAGGAAGCCAGCTTGCAAATGAAGGTTAGTACTCTCAGATTCAGTTCGAACGGTGTAACACCGGTACGGGAATATCAACCCGTTCATCCATTCGACTACGCCTGTCGGCCTCGCCTTAGGACTCGACTCACCCGGGGACGACGAACGTGGCCCCGGAACCCTTAGTCATCCAGCGGACGGGATTCACACCCGTCTCTCGCTACTCATGTCTGCATTCTCACTCCTGTAAAGTCCACGACACGTTCACACGGCCGCTTCACCCCTTACAGGACGCTCTCCTACCCCGCATGAAATAAATCATGCAGCCGCGTCTTCGGTGGCGTGCTTAAGCCCCGCTACATTGTCGGCGCGGAACCACTAGACCAGTGAGCTGTTACGCACTCTTTCAAGGATGGCTGCTTCTGAGCCAACCTCCTGGCTGTCTATGCGACTCCACATCCTTTCCCACTTAGCACGCGCTTCGGGACCTTAGACGACGATCAGGGCTGTTTCCCTTTTGACGACGGAGCTTATCCCCCGCCGACTCACTGCCGTGATAAACCTAACAGGTATTCGGAGTTTGGCTGCTATTGGTACCCGGTATGGGCCCGCAAGCATCCAGTAGCTCTACCCCCTGTAAGCAATAACACGACGCTGCACCTAAATGCATTTCGGAGAGAACCAGCTATCACGGAATTTGATTGGCCTTTCACCCCTAACCCCAAGTCATCCCCCCAGTTTTCAACCTAGGTGGGTTCGGTCCTCCACACGGTCTTACCCGCGCTTCAACCTGCTCAGGGCTAGATCATCCCGCTTCGGGTCCAGGACATGCGACTAAAACGCCTTTTAAAACTCGCTTTCGCTACGGCTCCCCCACCCGGGTTAGCCTCGCCACATACCACTGACTCGCAGACTCATTTTTCGATAGGCACGCCGTCACCCCACAAGAAGGCTCCGACGGATTGTAAGCGCACGGTTTCAGGAACTATTTCACTCCCCTCCCGGGGTGCTTTTCACCTTTCCCTCACGGTACTAGTACACTATCGGTCAGACAGGAATACTTAGGCTTACCCAACGGTCTGGGCAGATTCACGCGGGATTCCACGAGGCCCGCGCTACTTGGGAATAAGCATAAAGAGACATCGCACGACAAGCTACGGGGCCATCACCCTCTACGGCTGGGAATTCAATCCCATTCACCTAGCACGACATTTTATCACTCTTCTCAACCCCGTCAGAGGCTGAACAACCAATCCCACGACCCCGAATGCGCAACACCTGACGGTTATCACACGCACCCGGTTTAGCCTGATCCGCTTTCGCTCGCCACTACTCACGGAGTATCCTTTCCTGCAGGTACTGAGATGTTTCACTTCCCTGCGTACCCCCCACAAAAACTGTGGTGACCACCCATAACAGTGGCCGGGTCTCCCCATTCGGAAATCCTCGGATCAAAGCCCACTCGGCAGCTCCCCGAGGCATATCGCAGCCCGTCACGTCCTTCATCGGTCCTGTCTACCAAGGCATCCACCATACGCCCTTACCAGTGACACACACCAGTAAGAAACCTAACAGCAAAATTCTCTAGACAACAAATCATCACACTAAACGATCACAAAACGATCAAGACGACTCCACCAAAATGGAGCCGGTCGAAAATCAGTAAAAGCAAAAACATGAAACCCTAAAAAGAATCTCACATAATCACTCGCGTCCACTATCCAGTTCTCAAACCACCACAACACCAAGAACCCAAGCCAAACACTCAAAAAGCATCAACCTGAAATCCAAGGATCGCAAAGGACCGCAACCCCAAAACAAGGGGGGTGGCAATCCGGGAACCCAAAAGCATGCCCAAACATACTCATTCAAAAAACGTTAACTATTGTTTTCCACACCAGTAACCACACTCAATCCGAGCGTGCACAAAAACTCCGTAGAAAGGAGGTGATCCAGCCGCACCTTCCGGTACGGCTACCTTGTTACGACTTAGTCCCAATCACGAGCCTCACCTTAGACGGCTCCATCCCAAAAGGGTTAGGCCACCGGCTTCGGGTGCTGCCCACTTTCATGACTTGACGGGCGGTGTGTACAAGGCCCGGGAACGCATTCACCGCGACGTTGCTGATTCGCGATTACTAGCGACTCCGCCTTCACGTAGTCGAGTTGCAGACTACGATCCGAACTGAGACCGGTTTTAAGGGATCCGCTCCATGTCACCATGTCGCATCCCGTTGTACCGGCCATTGTAGCATGCGTGAAGCCCTGGACGTAAGGGGCATGATGATCTGACGTCATCCCCACCTTCCTCCGAGTTAACCCCGGCGGTCCCCCGTGAGTTCCCGGCATAACCCGCTGGCAACACAGGGCGAGGGTTGCGCTCGTTGCGGGACTTAACCCAACATCTCACGACACGAGCTGACGACGACCATGCACCACCTGTGAACCTGCCCCGAAGGGAAACCACATCTCTGCAGCTGTCAGGCACATGTCAAGCCCAGGTAAGGTTCTTCGCGTTGCATCGAATTAATCCGCATGCTCCGCCGCTTGTGCGGGCCCCCGTCAATTTCTTTGAGTTTTAGCCTTGCGGCCGTACTCCCCAGGCGGGACGCTTAACGCGTTAGCTCCGACACGGAACCCGTGGAATGGGCCCCACATCCAGCGTCCACCGTTTACGGCGTGGACTACCAGGGTATCTAATCCTGTTCGCTCCCCACGCTTTCGCTTCTCAGCGTCAGTAACAGCCCAGAGACCTGCCTTCGCCATTGGTGTTCTTCCCGATATCTACACATTCCACCGTTACACCGGGAATTCCAGTCTCCCCTACTGCACTCTAGCCCGCCCGTACCCGGCGCAGACCCACCGTTAAGCGATGGGCTTTCACACCAGACGCGACGAACCGCCTACAAGCTCTTTACGCCCAATAATTCCGGATAACGCTTGCGCCCTACGTATTACCGCGGCTGCTGGCACGTAGTTAGCCGGCGCTTATTCGAAAGGTACACTCACCCGAAGGCTTGCTCCCAATCAAAAGCGGTTTACAACCCGAAGGCCTTCATCCCGCACGCGGCGTCGCTGCGTCAGGGTTTCCCCCATTGCGCAATATTCCCCACTGCTGCCTCCCGTAGGAGTCTGGGCCGTATCTCAGTCCCAATGTGGCCGTCCGCCCTCTCAGGCCGGCTACCCGTCGAAGCCTAGGTGGGCCATTACCCCGCCTACAAGCTGATAGGACGCGACCCCATCCCATGCCACTAAACACTTTCCCAACAAGACATGCGTCAAGTTGGAGCATCCAGCATTACCACCCGTTTCCAAGAGCTATTCTGGAGCATGGGGCAGGTTGGTCACGCATTACTCACCCGTTCGCCACTCTCACCAACCAGCAAGCTGGTCAGATCCCGTTCGACTTGCATGTGTTAAGCACGCCGCCAGCGTTCATCCTGAGCCAGAATCGAACCCTCCACGAAAAAATTCAATGAAGAGCCAACAAAAGGCTCCAAAAAATAAGAAAAAGACGAGACATTCTTTAAGGAAAGAACATCCCACAAAACCTCACCACCATTTAACCATCTCTCAGGCACCCCACAATCTGTGAGGCAGGCAATGAACTGGCAATAATTAACTAATAAGTAGTACAGACACGCTCTTGAGTTCTCAAACCACCACCACACCAGCCGGCTCAATCAACCCCAAAGAGAAGAACCAGCCGCGCTGAGCAGCAAGAGATAAACTTACACCAAACCCAACCAAAACGCAAACCCACCCCACAAATCAGCCACAAAAACGTTGGAAATACTAGCATCCTCCGGAGTGTCGAAAAACTAGAAAAAGTAACTAAAAATACGTGCGTTAAAGAAATCCGCCAAAGCAGCAATATTCGGCTCACCATATTGATCCACCAACTGCAACCAACGGCAAGCATTTTCTTCACCAAATCGTGCAGCTTTGCAACGATACTCTTCAACAGTCAAAAAACGAGGCGGAATAGACTTACTATTGTATTTATCCGCAACCATAACAATTTCTTGTTCAACAGTTTGCGGCTTATAGTCGTCCACAGGAAGCGGCAGGTTTTGCAGAGCAACCTGTTCGCGAGTCAACCCAACTCCAGTATGATTGCGCGCAAACTGGGCAGCTTCCTCGCTAAAACCACATTTAAGCAAATAGTTGTATCCACGCAATCCGTGCAAAATATAATTCGGACCGTCAAAACTCAATTCGCCATCAAAATTTGCGGATCCATCTTTCTTCAGCACAAAATACGTGCCAATATCGTGCAACATTCCACCAATAAAAGCAGCGTACTCATCAATAGGTTGCTTTGGCGCACGTCCACCTTTAATAGGCGGAAGATCAGAATAATTATCCCCAATAAGTTTTTTAATACAAGATTGTGCGAGTTTAGAACGCTCCAAAATAGAAGACGAACACTTTGTTTTAGACTCAAGCAACATATTGCAATGATGCGCAATTTGCCAAGAGATTGTGGCAATTACCACACAATGACCGTGAATAAGGTTGTAAGCAGATTCAGAAGGCGCAGTAGTGCGATGCAATTGCTCTACCTGGCTAAAATCAGGCAAATCGGCATTTTTTACTGCATCGCACTGTAGCGTTTCTTCTGAATTGTTACGCATTTTATTCACGATTCCGTATTCATGATTCTGTATTAACAATCATGTATTTACAATTCTTTATTCAAGATTCTTTATTTTCCGCACGCGCAGCATCTTCTACAGCCTGTACAACGGCATGAGTTACGTTGGCGGCGTCAAGATTAGTTTTATCGCCACTAAAATTCGCGTTAGATGCCTTTGCTTGCGCCTTAAGCGGCACAGGACTAATGTTCCCAGTGTTTGCAAGTTTTTCATCTGCAAACAGAACATTAGCTGCAGCAATATCACGAGCGTTCATAACTGCAGTCTGCTCCGCATCAGTAGGCCGAATATCAGAATCAGCCTGCGTGGCAGTTTCAACAGCTGAAGCGCCTTGCAACGATTGCACTGCACGCTGCGAATAATCTTCACGACTCAAGCGTGGAGGTCTGCGCGTAGAAACAAACAGCGGCTGCACTTCGACCACAGGATTATAAGGCGCCAAGCCGAACCACTTAACTGGAGTTCCAGCAATATGACGAATCGCATACTTCATTTTTAGTGACAATGCGCCACGCACAGAAATATTAGACTCCGGCATTAAAGCCTTATGCAGCAGAACGTAACGTATTGGACCAATATCTGGATCCGCATCAACCTTTGGATACACAGATTTTTGACGAGGAAGCTCGCCGGTATGCGACAAATCGTGCATAATTTGATGCAAATAAGCCGGTATAGATGGCGAAACCTTAAAACCTAACTTTATTTTTACACGGAACAAATAATCCGTACCAAAATTTTCGACGCAATACTCACGCGTAAACGGAGCGTCGTCGGTTTCCACAGATACAGCCCACCAAGCTCTAGCTCGCTTAGGATGGTCAGCAAAAATGGAGAAGAAAATTCCAGTATCAAGTCGCTTCATTTCGCGATCAGAAGTCAAGTAAACAATATTGTCGGCAAAATACGGAATTCTAAAATCACCATGTAGCTTATCGAGCACAGGCAGGAAGTCTTTAGGTTTCATATGCAAACGCTGCGATCGCTCTATCTTGGTACCGTCTTTCCAAGTAACCATGATTGTTAAAATCGAAGCTCCAAGAAGCATGGTAAACCAGCCACCGTGCATAAACTTTGCCATGGAAGCAATGAAGAACATAAGCTCAATCATTAGGAAGATTACAGCAAAAGCAAGAGCTGCAAAACGCTTCTTCTGATACCACATATGAACCGTAAGCAAAATGGTTGTTGCTAGCATTGTAAGCGTTAACGCCAAGCCGTATGCGCCAGAAATATGTTCAGAGTCGCGGAAAACAGCAAGCACTGTAATAGTCGCAACGCAAAGCACAACATTCACTACAGGAATATAAAGCTGTCCACGAGTGCGTGCAGGGTAACGAACCTGCAAATGCGGCATCCAATTAAGGCTAGTAGCTTCAGAGACCATAGTGTATGCACCAGTAATCAAAGCCTGAGAAGCAATAATGCCAGCCGTTACAGAAAGAATAACTGCAATATATCGAACATTAGGTTCGAGCATTTGGAAGAATGGATTTAATCCTTCAACAGACCACAATGATTTATCGTTCTGATGTTGCAGCATCCACGCGCCCTGCCCAAAGTAATTAAGCAGCAGAGCAACTTTAATAAACGGCCACGTTGCGTATACGTTTCCTCGACCAACATGGCCCATATCTGAATACAACGCTTCCGCACCAGTAGTAGAAAGGAAGATTACGCCCATAACTGCCAGACCCTGCACGTTGTGCGAGCTGAACAGGAATTCCACACCATAAATTGGGTTAAGCGCTTCAAAAATAGTCCAATCTTGGCCAATATTCATAACTCCAACTAGCGCAAGGAAAGCAAACCAAAGCATAACTACTATGCCGAATACTTTACCAATACGCTCAGTTCCGCGCTGTTGAACAGAAAACAGTATGACGATGATAACAACCGTAATCATCATCGACAAATTCTCGTTTTCTAAGAATATTGGTTTAAACGCTGCAATAGTGCGCAAACCTTCTACTGCGGAAGAAATAGAAACTGCAGGAGTTAGCACAGAATCTGCCAAAAATGCAGCTCCGCCAATCATTGCCGGTATTGCAAGCCACGCACCCTTTTTGCGCAAAAGTGAGTACAGTGCAAAAATGCCACCTTCGCCTTTGTTGTCGGTTCGCATTGCAACGAATACGTATTTGACTGTTGTAATCAACGTAATTGACCAGAATAAGAGCGAAAGCATGCCGAATACGGTTTCGCGATTAATATTTTGCAATCCGCCTTGACCGGCCAAAAAAGTTTGAGCAGTATACAAAGGCGATGTACCAATATCGCCATAAACAACACCAAGAGCCACAATAGCCATGCCCAAGGTAAAGCGGTCAGAGCTTGTTTGCAGCTTTGCCCACCATCTGCCTAAAGGACCTCTAACAGCACTGGCAACAAGCTTTTCTGCTTCCTTAACTTCCTGAGCCTGCTGTTGAGCCATTACTTTTCGCTCTTCACGAGTTGTTGTTTTTTGAGACACCTTTGGTGCCTTTGTAAAAGACGCAGCTCGTAATATAGCATCCTTCGAACTCTTAGTAGTCTTCGGACTCTTCTCGGAATCTTTCGCGCCGTTGCGAGGATCCTTTGTGCCATCTTGTGACGGCACAGTAGTGCGTGACTTCGTCATGCTTAATTGTTCCTCCTAGGTAAGGCTCTTCTTGATGCCACAAGAAGATGCAGTCACCTTGCCCTTCACAGTTTTATTTCCGTACTTGGATATTGTATACAACGATAGCTATATAGTGCAAAAAATCTTTAGAAATCGTTGAAAAATAAGGATTATTAAGATTGGCTTTTTGCTTAAAATCCGTAAATTTTCTTCGTGTTTTCTCTAGTTACTTTAGCCGCCTTCTCAAGCGAAATATCGAGTACATTAGCAAGCACTTGCAAAGTATACGGAACCATATAAGGCGCGTTTGGCCGCCCTCTGTAAGGCATTGGCGTTAAATACGGCGCATCTGTTTCTACAGTTATGTGACTTTCGCCAATAATCCTGGCAGACTTACGCAATTCTTCGTTTCCTTTGTAACTTAAAGTTCCGGAAAAACTTGCGTACCAGCCGTGTTCTTTTAGTATTTGGGCTAAATCTTCGCCGCCTGCGTAGCTATGAAACACTGTTCGTTCAGGCGCTCCGTCTTGTAATAAAACTTTTACTACGTCTTCGTGCGCGTCACGATCGTGAATTTGCAACGGAAGATTCAGCTCTTTTGCGAGCGCAATATGGTCACGAAAAGCTTCTCTTTGTGCAAGCCTCGCAGACTCTCCTGTGCGAAAATAATCCAAACCGGTTTCTCCTATTGCAACAACTTCTTTTGGATGCGCAATTACAAGCGAACGCAAATGTTGCATAGCTTCGTCGAATGGAATATCGTGATACGGCTTATAAACTATTGGCAATCCGTCTGGACCTTGTGCTCCCCTGTGTCCGTGTAAAACGGCTTCGTTTGGGTGTATTGCAATTGCTGCACGAACGCAAGCCGCGTGTGATGCGGCAAACGAAATTGTCGGCTCCCAGTCTGGGTATTCGCAACCTACTTCTAGCATGTTGGAAACTCCAGCAGATTTTGCTTGCTCAACCAGATTATCTGTAGTTGGTTCTGCTATTAAGTCGCGTCCTTTTTCTGCTAATTCTTGGTTAAGATTATGCGCAAAATCAACGACACTAAGCATATGCGTGTGGTCGTCCGCAATTGTTACGCCGCTTTTTATTAGATTTTCCCATACTTTAGATTCTTCGGTTAATTCAGGCGCCCAATTATGCTCGCGATGATGTTTACTCATATTTTTAAGTCTACTCGCAAATAAAACAGTATTTTTACCAGCGATTTTTCTTCCAGCGATTTTCTACAAATACTTTTCTACAAATACTTTGTATGCTTACAAAATTGTTTTGCGAATTGCGTCGTATTGAGATTTAACAAGGCGATAGTAAGATCCTTTTTCTTCCATAAGTTCCTCATGCGTACCGCGCTCAACAATTTCACCATGGTCTATTACGCAAATCAAATCAGCATTTTCAATAGTAGAAAGCCTGTGTGCGATTACAAAAGACGTACGATTTTTAAGCAACTGAGCCAATCCTGCTTGTAGAGCTTCTTCCGTACGCGTATCAATATTGCTGGTTGCTTCGTCGAGGATCAAAATACGAGGATCTGCCAAAAGTACGCGCGCAAAAGAAATAAGCTGCCGTTGACCTGCGGAAAGAGTAGCTCCTCGCTCCTCAATTTCAGTGTCGTAACCTTTATCCATTTCACTAATAAACTCGTGCGCGTGAACAGCTCGAGCCGCCGCCTCAATTTCTTCGTCAGTTGCGTCTAGTTTTCCGTATCGAATGTTTTCGCGCACAGTTCCGCTAAAAATAAAGCTATCTTGCAGCATTACGCCCATTTGTTTTCTAAGCGACGCTAAGGTTACTGAGCGCACATCGTGGCCGTCTATAGTAATCGAACCTTCTGAAACATCGTAGAATCTAGAAAGAAGACTTACTAAAGTAGTTTTTCCAGCTCCTGTTGGGCCTACTAAAGCAACGGTCTGCCCAGGCGAAACGTGCAAGTCAACCAGGTTCAAAATCGGCCTTCCGCCTTCTTCGTAACGAAAAACAACGTCGTTTACATCGACCTTGCCACTAATTTGCGGCAATTCTTTAGCATCCGGCTTATCTACAATATTCGGCTTAATTCTTAGAGTTTCAAAAATTCGCTCCAAATAAACTGAGCATGTTACGAGCTGCGTGTAAAAGTTTCCAATATTTACTACTGGATCCCAAAATGTAGTCGAGTACCATACGAATGCTATAAGCGTTCCCGTGCTCACGTTCATTCCGCCTAAATTCGACACTCCAACGTAGTACAAAAGCGCTATTGCAGCGGTTTCAATAACTGAAGCTCCAGGCCAAAGCAGCATTTGAAACCTAACGTTTCGCATCCATGCGCTTCTTACTTCTGCTTGCTGATTCTGAAAAGTTTCGTATGCTGCAGACTCTCTTGCAAAAGTTTGCGTTGTTTTTACGCCTGCAATTGATTCGTGCAAATACGCGTTTAAATTACTTTGCTTGTTTGATAGTTTTTTAGACGCTTTTCGTTGCAGAATTTGCAAAACGCGCGTCCAGATTATAAATATTGGAAATAGCGCTAAGCTCCACAACGCCATTCGCCAATCTATAACGAACATTGTTATTAATGTAATAATCAGCACAAAAACGTCTGAAAATACGTTAATAAATCCCGAAGAAAGCGTATCCGAAAGCGTGTTTATGTAGTTTACTATGCGAATCAGAATCTTTCCGTGCGGGCGCGAATCAAAATAATCAAAAGATAACGATTGCACATGCGTAAAAATATCGCGGCGCATGTCTCTAATTATCATCTGCCCAATTCGCGTAATTGCAAGCGTTCTGTACGCTAAGCCCAGCTCATACAGCACAATAAGCACAATAAAAACCGCAATAATTGCGTATAAGTACGTGTAGCTTTTCTGCGGCAATACCACGTCGATTAGCATTTTTGTAATCATTGGCATTGCTGTCATAATTATGCTTCCGCTTATAACTACCAGAATTACGAGTAGAAGTTTAGTTGCGTACGGTTTCATGTATTTTTTAACGCGCATAAGCTCATGCACATTCACATGCTCTTCTTGTTCTTCGTCTTCGCGATAAGTGTTTCGTTGCGCCATTTCTACTCCCCCTTCGTTTCAAATCCTGCAGATTTGCCGCTTTGCAATCCAAGCTGCTTCCTGTAAATCTCCCAGTATCTTCCATGCTGAGCCACAAGCTCCGCGTGAGTGCCTCGCTCTACGATTTTGCCGTGATCTAACACAACAATCATGTCTGCATCTTTTACGGATGAAATTCTGTGCGCAATTGTGATTACAGTGCGCGTGCCGTCGAGTTTCTTTAGCTCTTGCTGAATATGCTCTTCTGTTTCCATATCTACAGCAGAAGTTGTGTCATCCATAATTAGGATTGCAGGATCGTTTGCTAAAGCGCGAGCTAAGCTTAAGCGTTGCTTTTGGCCGCCAGAAAGACCAACTCCGCGCTCTCCTACTACAGTTTCGTAACCTTCTGGCATGCTCATAATAAAATCGTCAGCCGCTGCGATTCTAGCCATTCTGCGAATCGTATCGTCTAGTTCTTTGCAATTTTCTTTATCTTGAGGCAAACCGAAGCCAATATTTCCTGCAATCGTGTCCGAAAACAGGAAAGTTTCCTGAGCTACTATGCTAACTTCATTTCGCACAGTTTCCAGAGGCCATTCGCGCACGTCTTTTCCGTCAATTAAAACGCGGCCACGCGTCGGGTCGTAGAATCTTGCAATAAGACTTACAAGAGTTGATTTGCCAGATCCGGTTTCACCAAGAATACCAAGTTTGCTTCCGGCAGGAACACTTAAATCAATATTCTTTAAGATTGGCGAGTCTTGATCGTCCGGGAACGCAAAATCAACATTCTCAAAAGTGATTTCGCCTTTTACTTTAACGCTTGCTTCCGCTTCTTTTGGAAGATTAATATGCGATTTTTGCGTAAGAAGCTTACGAATATTAACGCAGCCCGCGTTAAAACGCTGCCAGTCGTTAATAAGCCATCCCGTCATTCGTACAGGCATATTAAGCATCCAAAGGAAGCTGTTAAAAGTAACGAATGTTCCTAAAGTCATGCTGCCGTTCAAAACAAGCCATCCGCCGAAGCCAACTGTTATAAGCTCGAGCACAAATCCCATTCCGTCAAGCCAAGGCATGTATTTTTGCGTGTTTTTTGCAAGCGTAATATTTCGATTAAAGTAGTCTTCGTTACATTCGTCGAATTTTTTGGTTTCGTAAGCCTCGCGCACAAAAGCTTTTACAACACGATTACCTTCAATATTTTCTTCCACCATTGAATTCATGCGCGCAAAAGATTCGCGAATTGCAAGGAATTTTGGCCTAGCTTTTTTGCCCATAACTCTTGCAAGCAGGAACAAAAATGGAGTAATTGCTATAAGCGCTAAAGCAAGCTGCCATTGGATTGAAAACATTATTACTAGCGCAAGCACGAACATTACTAAGCAATCTAACGCCATATACGAAACCCAGCTTAGAATATGGCGAATCGCATCCGTATCCGACGTCATTCGGCTCATAATATCGCCTGTGCGCGTGTGATTAAAGTACGTGAAGTCCAAAGAGTGCAGCTTTTCGTACTCGTCGCTTACTAGGCGGTACACTGCGTTTTGGCCAAATCTTTCCATTTGAAGCTGGTAAATGTACCTTGAGCCTACGCGAATAATCATCATTGCAACCATCAGTACACATACGCCAACAAGCAGATTATGCTGTTTACCAATAATGATTTTGTCTACAATAAAGCCCGAAAGCAGTGGCATTGTCATTGCCATTGTGTCGTTAATTGTAAAAAGTATAAGCGATACGCCTACTCTCCACATGTCTTGCTTGCAGTATTGCAATACCCAGCGCACGTTACTCGCGTCTTTGCGTTTATTTGGGTTGACGTACATGCGCCGGATTCTCCTTTGTTTGATTTTGCGATTTATTTTTATTAAGTTTTATTAAGTTTACATTATTTTATGCGCGATTATTTTTTACGCGATTATTTTTTACGCGATTGCATGCAAAAAGATGTGGCGCGCAGTCAAAAGACTACACGCCACATTCTAAGTTAAGCAATCAGCTTAGTAAACTTGCGCGAATTGTCGCTACAAATTTACTTACTTCTGCCAGCCCATATCCTCTGGGTAGGTGGTTGCGTAACCAGCAGGGCCGTTGTTAGCAAAGCCCTTCTTGAACACCTGGTAAATAGGAGGAGCGGAAACTGGAAGAGTGCCGTACAAAGCAAGAGCTGCAGATTCTGCCTTGTTGGAGTACTCAGTCTGTTCCTTGTAATCGTAGGTCTTGCCGACCTTATCGAGCATGGCATCAATCTTCTTGTTGCCAACGAGACCGAGGTTGGAATCGCTGTCAGACTTGTAAACCTGGCTTGCTGAAGACAAGAAGCTCAATGGAGATGTGGACTGCCATGCCAATGGAAGCACCTGGTACTTGTGAGAAGCAACAACCTCGGAGAACTTAGCAACAGCCTGGTTCACAGTCTTGCACTTGATGCCAGCCTTCTTCATCATGGCCTGGAATGCGTTAGCAAGAGCTGCCTGAGTAGAATCGTCGCCGAAGAAGGTGAAGGAAATCTCAAGAGTCTTGCCATTCTTGGCGTAGTAGCCATCCTTGCCCATCTTGTAACCAGCAGCTTCAAGGGTCTTCTTAGCGTTTTCGGTGTTGTACTTGCCGTCAGCAGGAAGATTGTTCTTGTAGCCAGCCTGGAACATGGATAGAAGCTCAGAACCTGGCTGCTCGCTCTTCCAGTTCATGCCCTGGAACTGAATCTTGTTGTAGGTAGCAACGTCGAATGCCTGAACAATAGCCTTACGAACTGCAAGCTCGTTAAGTGGCTTGGACTTGGCGTTGAAGTTAAGCACGCGAACCTTGGTGCTGTAGCCGTAACGGAGCTGAGCGCCCTTAACGCTACGAGCAGACTTGATTGCGTCCTTAGCAGAAATGCTATCGGTTACAGCGTCGATTTCGCCGTTCTGGAAGGCGTTCAAAGCTGCGGTATCTTCCATACGCTTTACAACGACCTTATCGAGCTTTGCCTTCTTACCCCACCACTTTGGATTGCGGGTGAAAACAACCTGATTTTCGGTTGCGGATTCAATCTGGAATGGACCTGCACCCCACTCGTTGTGAGGATTGTTTACCCAACCCTGGTTGAAGGTCTTAACGTCACCGGCCTTTGGATGAACCAGTGGAGCGAAAAGCATTTCCCATGTTGCGCATGGCTTCTCATAAGTCACTATAACCTGCTTTGGAGTGGAACCTTGTTCAACACTCTTGATGCAGTCATAGCCTTCAGTACTTGGGACGGAGTAATCCTTGTTCTTTCCGTTCAAAGCCTGCCAAGTAGCCTTAAATGCGGTGTAATCAATATCAGTGCCGTCATTCCACTTGGCCTTTGGGTTCAAGTTGTACTGAACAACGAGTGGCTTATCGCTAACCTTCTTGACGGAAGTGATGTAGTCAGGGTTGTACTTAAGCTTTTCACCCTTAACGGTGTCATAAGCCATAAGATTTGGCTGGTAGAAGCCCCACAAAGTAGCCATGTAACTAGAATTACCATCGTTAGAAGCGTAATTCCAGTTTGGGCCGAGAACAGGAAGAGCAACGGTGTAAGTGCCGCCGTCCTTAACGTTGTCACGTGCCTGTGGATTATCGTAACGCTTGTTGACATCTGGCATTGGAAGTTCGCCAGTGTAAGAAGTGTCAACACCAGCAGCTGGCTCTTCAGTCATACCTGCTTTACCAGCATCGTTAGTAGCACCACCGCAAGCGCCGAGCAGCATCGCAACAGAAAGTGCAGCTGCGGCAAATACAGTCAGTTTACCTGCATTTGTATTTTTCATGATTCCTCTCATTCCCCGGATGATGTCCGTCTTCCGGTATGTTGTATGAGTATATACAACTCTATGACATTCGACAAATCGTTTTCACAAAATATTGATTTTTTTCTTTTTAAGTTTATGAAAATTAGGTAAAAAAGAATAATTTATTATCTATAATGGGCAAAACAGAAAATTTTTTAGTTTATTTTTGCTAAAAAACAAAATATATTACGTTTTTTAAATTTATGTTACACAATAAAAAATCGCGCATGTTGTAATAAACATGCGCGACTAAGTAATTTATTCAGATTGATGAAGATTAACTAAAATCGACAAGTCATGAATTACCTAACATCGTCAAAATTATCTTCTTCAGAAAGAATAATACGCTTACGGTTCTTCTCAATTGTAGGATCCGGAATTGGCACAGCGCTAATCAAAGCCTGAGTGTAAGGGTGCTTTGGATTATCAAACACCTCATCCGTTTCACCAGATTCAACAATTCGACCGTGATACATAACAGCAATTCGGCTAGAAATATGTCGAACAACAGCCATGTTGTGAGCCACGAACAAGTAAGCAACGCCAAGCTTATCCTGCAAATCTTCAAGCAAGTTAATAATTCCAGCCTGAATAGAAACATCCAAAGCAGAAACAGGCTCGTCAAGAAGCAAAAGCTTAGGATTCACAGCCAAAGCACGAGCAATAGCAATACGCTGACGCTGGCCGCCAGAGAACTGAGTTGGGAAGCGATCTACCTGATCAGGATTCAACTCAACAAGCTGCATAAGTTCAGCAATACGTTGGCGAATTTCTTCCTTCGACTTCTTTTGCACGAGCAAAGGCTCTGCAAGAATATCGTAAACCAACATACGTGGATCAAGAGAGCTCATTGGATCCTGGAATACGTACTGAATCTTAGAACGAAGTTCGCGACGCTGCTCACGAGTCAACTTATCGTTCAACTCAGTACCAAAAACTGTAATAGAACCAGACTCAGGTTTCTTCAAGCTCATAATTTCCATCAAAGTCGTGGACTTACCAGAACCAGACTCGCCAACCAAAGCAACAGTTTCGCCTTCACGAACTTCAAGATCAATGCCGTCAACAGCACGAACCTCACCAACCTTACGGCGCAAGAAGCCGCCGCTAGTAATTGGGAAGGTCTTAACCAAGTTCTTAACATCCAAAACAACTTTTCGTTGCTCACGAGGAATGCCATCAAACATAGGCTTGATTGGCCTTTCAGTTTCAGCGTGGAGCAAGGCGCGAACTGTTTCACTTTCGGCTTCAAGGCCCATCATTGTGCCGTCGTCCCCACCTTTTTCTTCAGCCATAAGCATATCCATAGTCGGCTTAGAAATTGGGGTTAAGCGGCGAGTGCGCTTTTGGTCAACGCGAGGAACAGCACCGAGCAAGCCGATTGTGTAAGGCTGAGTTGGGTGAGCAAAAATCTCTTCAACGCTATTATGCTCAACCAAATGGCCCGCGTACATAACAATAACTTCGTCTGCAACGCCAGCAATAACGCCCAAATCGTGAGTAATGAAAATCATTGCAGCGCCAGTTTCTTTCTGGGCCTTCTTCAAAACTTCCAAAACCTGAGCTTGGATTGTAACATCCAAAGCGGTAGTAGGCTCGTCTGCAATAATAATATCCGGATCGTTAGCAATTGCCATAGCAATCATCACGCGCTGGCGCATACCACCAGAAAACTCGTGAGGGAAAGCCTTCAAACGCTCAGCAGGCTTAGTAATACCAACCAAATCAAGCAATTCAATAGAACGCTCGCGAATCTGCTCTTCGCTCATGCCCGGGTTATGAATAACCAAAGCTTCCTTAAGCTGATCACCAATAGAGAAAACTGGAGTTAAAGCAGAAAGAGGATCCTGGAAAACCATGGCAATATTCTTGCCACGAATCTTACTCATCTCTAAATCGGACTTAGTTAAAAGCTCTTCGCCCTTATACTTCACAGAGCCCTTAACGCTTGCGTTTTTATCCAGCAAGCCCATAACAGCCAAGGACGTGACCGACTTACCAGAACCAGATTCGCCAACGATACCAATAGTCTTTCCGCGGTACAAATCAAAATTCATTCCGCGCACAGCATGCACAGTACCAGCTTCAGAAGCGAAGCTAACCTGCAAATCACGTACAGAAAGCAATGGTTCGTTGTTTTGATCTTGCATCGTAGTTTCTTCCTTAATTGCGTTATTATCCATATCAGTCATGTTCATACCCCCAATCAAGCCCTACTCGGCCTTACCAACAGACTTAGAATATGGATCGATAGCATCGCGCAAGCCATCTCCAATAAGCTGCACAGAGAAGGTTAACAAAACCAAAACTGCAGACGGCACCAAAAGTACCCAAGGAGAAGTCTGAACTACGCTTTGACCAGCATTTAGCAAAGTACCAAGAGAAGTATCTGGAGCCTTAATACCAAGACCCAAGAAGCTTAAAGCGGTTTCGCCGTTAATCGCACCAATAACACCAAGAACCGTGTTAATAATCAACACAGAACCCAAGTTTGGAACCAAGTGGCGAACAATAATTCGGAAGGAAGAAACACCTTCGAACTTAGCTGCGCGAACATACTCGCGCTCACGCAGGCTCAAAGTCAACGTACGAAGAGTACGAGCGTAACCAATCCAACCAAAAGCAGTTAAGCCAAATGCCAACCACAACCAATCGCTACCACCACTAGAAGCACTAATGATTAAAGCAATCAGCAGGAAGGAAGGAACAATCAGCAGCATGTCCAAAAGCCACATACCAACCTGCTCGAACCATCCTTCGAAGTAAGAAATAGCAGTACCAACCAAAGCAGCAATAACTGTAATGGTAATAGAGCTAACAATACCAATGGAAAGTGAACGGCCAAGTCCGCGCACAACCATTGCATACATATCTGAGCCGCCTGGCGTAGTGCCGAGCCAATGCTCTGCAGAAGGAGGCGTTGCGAGAGAAGAAAAGTCTGGTTCGTCATAACTCCACTTTGAAATCTTTGAGCCAAACAAAGCAAAAAGAATCAAAATTACGAGCATAACCAAGCCAACAACAGCTGATGGTCGACGGAAGAAACGACGCGTGTAAAGCGTCATCTTTCCAGTGCGCTTAAAATTGCCCCATGCGTTAGAAGTAGCCGTTTTATTTGCAGCAGACTCAAGAGGTTCTGAAGATACATCTTTTTTATTCATGTCAATGTCACCTACACTGTTGCACAATTAGTTCAAACGAATACGTGGATCAAGCCAAGCAGAGAAGATATCTGCAAGCAATGCACCAACTAAGGTACATACGGCACCAAATGCAGCAATAGCAACCGAACCGTTGATGTCGTTCTGCATAATGGTCTGAACGAAGTAGCTACCAAGGCCGTTAATAGCAAACACGGTTTCAGTAATAACTGCACCGGTGAAAACGCCTGCAATAGAGAATGCGACGTCAACAGCTGTTGGAATCAAAGAAGTACGCAAAGCGTGACGACGAATAGCCATATTCAAAGGTAAGCCCTTCGCCCTAGCTGTACGAACGTAATCAGCATTCATAGTATCGAGAAGATAAGTTCGCTGAGTTAAATGATACCCAACCATGCCAGGAACTGTCATAACAATTGTTGGCAAAATCAAATGCTGAAGGAAGTCAAGAAGGAACATAAACGGGTCAGAACCCTGGTAAGAGTGCAAACCAGTAACGTAGAAAAGTCGCACGCCTGCTGCGTGGTTAATGCTAATAGCAGCAAGCACAACCATCAAACCCAAAACTGCTGCAGGAACAACCAGCAGGAAGGTTGCGGTGGAATTAAGAACTCGATCTTGCCACTTGTACTGACGGATAGCAGTGTAAACACCAACGCTAACACCGAGAACAATACCAAGAATTGTAGCGCCAGTAACCAGCTGAACAGATGCGCCAATACGAGACATGATTGCCGGGCCAACTGGAGCCTGATCTGGGCTCAATCCCCAATCCCACTTAGTAAAAATGTTGTAAATCCAACGGCAATAACGAGTAAACACTGGAGTCTGGTCGTTAATATTTGCCAGATCCAAAGAACGGTTAATAGATGCAATTGGCGGATGCGGATGCCTAGACATGTAGTTCGAACGCGGTCTCATAAAAGCACTTGCCAAGAAATACGTCATGGATACGGCAACAAACAGCATCACCACATAATTCAGGCATCGTTTAACGATGTATCGTATCATTGTGACTCTTTTCTACGCCTAACCATTGTTTACCTCCATTTGGCATGCTGCAAATCGTCAAATCTACAGCGTAACCGCTTTAGCGTTTCGCCCTCAAAAGGGCGCGCTTGAACTGACCCTCGTCAATCCGGGACACATAATTAGTATATTTTTAGCCAAGCTATGTACAAAGAGCTTAACAGAAAATATTTTTGCACAATGCTTTTTTAAATATATAAAAGCAAAATTTAGAATATATAAGTTACATTATACAAATTACAACTTACACAAAAACGCAGAATTTCAACGTTTCTTTGATATATAATTACGAAAGAATATGTATTACAGGGTCAAAAAATTATTTTTATACATACAAAATACGCATTATCAGCAAATATAATAAATTCAAAAATTAATTACAAAAACTGAATATTTAACGGAAAAAGTCTAGTTTTACAAAAATAATTAAGGTTATTCGCACAAAGGCCGGAAATCGCTATAAACAAGAAACACACGCAAGACATTGTGCAGTATACAATATCTGTTATTCGTATTATCAACTCTAAAAGGAGACTGAGTAAACTCATGGCTGAAAACGTTAAAGCCGTAACTCTGGAACATGTAAAAAATTATTCCAAGCATTTCAACGAGCAGCGTGCAAATCTTTTAGCAGCAAATGCAGCAGTAACAAATGGCGTGCTTAAAGCTGCAACAAGCTATCAAGGCCAGCGCGCACTGCCACGCGAATTCTCTGTGGAATTAAAGCAAGGAAGCATTACAAATCAAAAACGTTCCGGACGCTGCTGGATGTTTGCATCCCTTAACACTTTGCGATACGAGTTAATGCATAAGTGGAATTTAGACGACTTTGAGTTTTCAGAAAGCTACCTGTTCTTCTGGGACAAGATTGAAAAAGCAAACGCGTATTTGGAAAACGTGTTGGCAACTTTGGATGAAGAACTTGATAGTCGAGTTTTTGAAAGCATTAACTACGGTCCGATTGATGACGGCGGTTGGTGGCAAATGTTCGTCAACCTGGTAAACAAGTACGGACTTGTGCCAAAGAGCGCCTACCCTGATTCGCAGAATGCAACTGATTCCGACTCCTTTGTGCAGTACATCAATACAAAGTTGCGCGAGTTTGCTTGCGAATTGCGCGAAGCTTATAAGAACGGCTCTTCTTTGGAAGAATTGCGCGAAATGAAAATCCGCGATTTGGAAACCGTTTACCGCATGACCACTATTGCGCTCGGCGAGCCGCCAGCAAAGTTCGACTTCTTCGCACGTACTAAAGATGACGACGATAAGAAGGACGAGAAAAAGAACGAAAACAAGGATGGCGAAAAAGCCGACGAAGAAAAGAAGGACAGCAAGGACGACAAGCCAAAGACTGGCAAAGACGAACGTCCGATGATTCGCGAATACGGCATTACTCCACTTGAGTTCGCTAAGAAATATGTTCCTGTTGACGTAAACGACTTCGTAACATTGTGCAACTCGCCTATGAAACGAACTCCTTTCAACAAGCGCTATCAACTCAAGTACAGCACGAATGTTGCTGAAACAGATGAGCTTGAATTTGTGAACGTTCCTCTTGAAGTGTTCCGAAAGGCAGCTGTAGCGCAGCTAAGCGACGGACACCCAATTTGGTTTGCTTGCGATTGCACACAGTTCTCTTTGCGCGATAGCGGCTTCTTTGATCCTGCAGTAGTTCGCGTTGACCAACTCTTCGATGTTGAATTTACATTCGATAAGGCGAAGGGTTTGGAATACATGGATATTCCAGGAAATCACGCTATGACATTTACAGGCGTGAACTTAGACGAAAACGGCAACCCGGATCGCTGGAAGATTGAGAACAGCTGGGGTAAGGATGCAGGCGAAGATGGCTACTACGTTGGCTCTGCCGACTGGTTCGACCGCTACGTTACTGAAGTAATCATCAATAAGAAGTATCTTGACGAAGCAACTCTTGCCATCTTAAAGCAAGAGCCTGTAATGCTTGAGCCGTGGGAGCCACTTTCAAAGCGCTGCCGCTAGTTTAAGTGCTTAAATTTATAAGCGCAGATTGCTTTTTGCAGTCTGCGCTTTTGTTTTAGCGCTTTTATGAAACATTTGCCGTGATCTTCCACGGCATTTGTTTTCGTTTCGACAGCATTTGACCACAAACGCCGTGATCTTTCCACGGCATTTGTTTTCGTTTTTGTGGGTTTTGGAAACATTTGCCGTGTAATTTTCCGGCATTTGTAGCTGTTTGGATTGGCGAATGCTTTCAAGCGATGAAACAAATGATAAAAAAGAAGCCCGGCGGGAGGAAACCCGCCGGGGCAGAGAGAAAGAGAGAAGAAGGTTTCAATTATGGGGTTCGCGAACGAACCTCGCTAATGGCGAACCATTAACATATGTTAGTATAGCTAAACTTTCGTCCAAAGGAAAGAGTTTTTCCTTAAAATTTCCTTAAAATATTTTTTATTAAGAAAACTTGCTATATTTTTTGTTATTTTATAACGATTTACCTAAAATTTTCAACCTATTCGCCACTATTTTCCAAAGATTTTTTTGCAGCAGCAAGTCTTTCTGCTTCAACACGCTGACGCTCAGCCAATGCAGAAGCAAAACGTTCAAGCTCCTCATCAACCGCTTCCTTAGGAATCTTAGCAAAAATAGGAGTTGGCTTAGGAACAGGCGTTCCCGCAACCAATTCCTCACTCTCCCACGGATGTACAGTTTCACCCAAACGATAATCACCCGTAATAATCGGATACTTAAAGTCCGGATTATCCAAATCCTCTACTTCCTCAATATGAGGCAACGGTGAGAACACGCCAGTGCCACCAAGAGCTTCCCAAACCTTTTGCGCTGCATGAGGCAAGAACGGAGCAAGAAGATGATTAGCATCCGAAACAGCCTGCGCAGCCACGTGCAATACGGTTCCGAGACGAGCTTCGTCATCCTTAATCTTCCACGGCTCAGTTGCGGAAATATATTTATTAATATCCGCAACTACTCGCATTGCTTCCGTAAGAGCATTCTTCTGACGATGACGCTCAATCAAGCTACCAACCAAAGCAAACGCATCAGAAGTCTGATCAAGCAAAGCGCGATCCATTGAAGTCATAGAATCTTCATCCAAAGGAGGAATCTCGCCAAAATTCTTATTGATAAGATTTGCCACACGGTTAACAAGATTGCCCCAACTTGCAGCAAGCTCTTCGTTATTATGACGAGCAAACTCAGCCCAAGTAAAATCAGCATCAGAATTTTCAGGGCCTGCAATAGAAATGTAGTATCGCACAGCATCCACAGGATAACGAGCCAAAATATCCTTCACGTAAATAACAATTCCGCGCGAAGAACTGAACTTCTTGCCTTCCATAGTCATAAACTCAGAAGCAACAACCTGCTCAGGCATATTAAGCGGTCCGTAAACACCAGACTCGCCGCCCTTTGATCCAGCTCCGTTATATGCGAGCATTTCCGAAGGCCAGATTTGAGAATGGAAAGTAATATTATCCTTGCCCATAAAGTAGTATCCAGGAGACTTAGGATCACACCACCAGTCGCGCCAAGCATCCGGCTTACCCTGCCTGCGCGCCCACTCAATAGAGGCAGACAAGTAGCCAATAACAGCGTCAAACCACACATACAAGCGCTTATTCGGGTTATCAATCCAACCTTCAACAGGAACCGGAATACCCCAATCAATATCGCGCGTAATAGCTCTAGGCTTTACTTCCTTAAATAAACCAAGCGAGAAGTTAATAACGTTAGTACGCCAACCTTCACGCGAATGAAGCCAATTAACATTCGCCTCAGCCAAAGACGGCAAATCCAAGAAGTAGTGTTCAGTTTCTTCAAAGCGAGGAGTTTCTCCGTTGATCTTAGAAACAGGATTGATAAGCTCATCCGGATCAAGCTCATTTCCACAAGCATCACACTGGTCGCCGCGAGCGCCATCCGCACCACACAATGGACAAGTTCCCTCAATATAACGATCAGGCAAAGTACGTCCGGTAGAAGGCGAAATTGCAACCTTCTGCGTACCTTTATAAATATAACCGTTCTTTAAGCACTGACGGAACATTTCCTGAACCACATGCTCATGGTTTGCGGTTGTTGTGCGCGTAAACAAATCGTAGCTTAAACCTAAATCGCATAAATCCTTAGTAATTACGCGATTGTAACGGTTTGCAAGCTCTTGCGCAGAAACGCCTTCTTTATCTGCCTCAACCAAAATAGGCGTGCCGTGTTCATCAGTTCCAGAAACCATCAACACGTCATTACCCTTCATGCGCTCGTAACGCGCGTACACGTCTGAAGGAACACCAAATCCAGCAACGTGACCAATATGACGAGGGCCATTAGCGTAAGGCCATGCAACATTCACCAAAATATGACTCATAGGCAAATATTATCTTGTTCAGCGCGGACAGTTCTAGACGAATATCAAAGAAAAATTTAGAGAAAAGCGCAGAAAATAGCGCAAAAATAGCGTAAAAATAGCAGATTCTTACGAATATTCTAATTGTGAATATGTGCAAAACTTTTAGCTAATACGAATTATATGCACTTAAAAACAATAACGATTCAATATTGATTAAGTATCTATTCAAATAGCAATTCACATATCCACAATTTATTTATTTAATCTTATTTACCTCTAAAAATTTTCATAATCTCAATTCTTAAATCAATAAAAAGAGAGGAAGAATATGATTGATCAACAAATGGCATATACGATTTGGAAAATCGGCAAAATAGACAACGAAGAATTCCCGCCTCTTCTTGATAACAACCATTTACCTGGGCCAATGTGCATGAAAAAGCTTTCTAAATTTGGAATATTTAACCGCTTAACATCTAATACCGGCTACTCGCACAAAACGGCTATTTCTATGTGCGGAAGAAGCAATATAGTAAACGATTTAATACCTTCGGAAAGCGTTGCTTGCTTATTTACAGCTGCGTGGGTGTGGCTTGGTGGAAATTTTCCTGAAAATATAGATGTTATTGATTACGGTCATTATAGAAGGAAACCACACGGTCACACAATTCGATCATTTCGTAGGAAATTAAACGAAAAAGACTATGTTACTCTTGGAAAAACTCGCATAACAACTCCGGAGAGAACAATATGCGATTTAGCATATACACAAGGAGATAGTGAAAATTACGAGTTATACAGAAAAAGCATTGCAAACTTACTAATATCTCACTATCGCGTAGATTTGCACGAGTGCAGACGTATTATTGACAGCAATCCTTATTTTCCAGGCTCTGTGCGCGCAAGAACTTGGCTGAATGATATTGCGAATGAAATAAGGAAACCATGGAAATGAAATTCAACTCATTCACGAAGGAGCATGCAAGCTCTCCTCCCAAGCCGCCAATACTCCTTACGCCTGTTGTTGCAAGCGACCCCTCAACAAATCCGGAAATCTTGTGGCATATTGCAAAACATATACCCGAATTGCGTAAATGGGTTATTGCAAATCCTTCTGCAGACGCTCATCTTTTAGAATACATTTCTCAACAAGGCGGACCGGATGTTCGTCACAGTTTTGAAGTGTTATTTGCATCTTATGATAGCGATATATGACATCTATTACGGCAGACTTACAGCAGGCTTACAGCAAGACTTACAGCAGGCTTTAAGGCAGGCTTACGGCAATAGTTTTAGGATTATTTGAAATTTATACGAAAATTCCCTACTCAGCCTCACCTTTTTGTTTAAGGCATGCTGCGTAAACTTGCTTACGATTTGCAAAAGAACCATCTAAAAGCGGATGCTCTTTTACTACTTTCGTAATTGCTTCTTTAATGCGCAAACCTTCCTTTTCTGCGCAATCAGCCGCAAGCTCAGCAAGAGCATCTACGCTTAAATCTTGACTTTCTGCTCTAACTTCATCATCGTTAGCTCCCCCAATAACCAGCACAATTTCGCCACGAGGAGGATCAGCCAGCACGCCGTCGTAAATACTTTGCACATTCCCGCGGCGAATTTCCTCAAAATCTTTAGTAAGCTCTCGGCATAATGCCATTGGTCTATTAGGGCCAAGCACGGCTAATAGATCTTCCATAGCTTCTGCAATTCGGTGCGGAGCCTCATAAAACACGATTGTTCTGCGCTCTGCTTTAAGAGAACGCAAATGTTGCTGTCGTTCACCAGACTTTCTTGGCAAAAAACCTTCGTAGCAGAAGCGATCAGTTGGCAATCCAGAAAGCGCAAGCGCATCAAGAACCGCACTAGGGCCTGGAGCACATGTAACAGGAAGTCCACGTTCAATAGCCCGGCGAACAATTGCTAAACCTGGGTCGTTAATAGTTGGCATTCCGGCATCTGAAACCACAAGAACCTTAGCACCCTGCTCTACTTCGTCGAGCAAACCGTCGGCCTTATTTCGCTCATTGTGATCGTGATACGCAACAACGCGCCCAGAAACATGAACCCCAAGTCGATTCGCCAAATCGTAAAGCCTACGCGTATCTTCAGCTGCCACAATATCTGCAGTTTCTAGGAGATTTATTAGCCTAGAAGAAGCGTCACCAATATTACCAATTGGCGTTGCGGCAAGAAAAACCTTGCCGCATTTACTACCAATAGGCGATTCTGCGAGAACGACTTTGCTACGTAAATTACGATTTCCTGAAGTATTATTTTTAATTTCTTCAGATTCGGTCTCGCTCATTTTTACTCCTTGCCAATTCACACAATTTTTGGCATTGGCGTTGTAAGAGATGCAGTAAGGTTTACTTGCACAACTCCAGCACCAGCGTGAACTTCCACCTTCTTTAAGGTAACTGTGCGCTCCCCAGCAGGCTTGTGATCGTCGTCCGTCATGGTTGCAGGAGACTTGACTGCCACTAACGCAAGGCTGTTGAAATCAACACCTGCATTTGCGCACAAATCTTGCGCTGCAGACAGAGAATCAGCAAAGCCATCTTTTTCAATAACACGATCAGCTGGAACGCCGTAAGCTTCTTCACACAGAAGCTTAATTCGATTCATAAGAGTATTTCCGCGCCTGGATTCAGGAGCATACGCTTTAGTATCTGCACTAATTACAGACACAAAATCGTCAAGCTGATCTGCCAAACCATCGCCGCCGTCGCGAAAAAGATTGCCAACAATCGGCTTCCTAAATCCCAAAGATTTCGCCTGCGCCAATAGTTCAGGAACCTGATCATCCTCACCTTCCCACAAATTAATAAGCGGGAAAGTAGGAATATTAAGAGATTCAAGACGAGCAACATGGAATGGGTAGCGCCAAGCCAAAGTTTCGTCATCTCGCCAAGTAGTTGCGCGAGTAACTACAACTGCAGCGGCAGGCCATTTTGCGCCAAATTCGCGGGAAGCAATATCAAGCCACTTTTGAGCACCAGCATCCGTACCATAACCAGCTTCTACAACAACAACATCATGCTCAGCGCAAGCCATTTCAACGCTTACAAGGCTTGGAATACCGAGCGAAACGTTTGCAAACGGACCGCAATGCACATAAATCGGCGAACCGTTAATAGTTTCTGTCTTTGCAGGATTTACAGCGTCGGAAAGAATATTTGTAATTCGCCACAAATCAACGAAATCACCAAACTTACGAGGAACACCATCCTTTGTGCCAGCAATCATTGAAGCAACGCGCTCGGAAATCTCATCCATGCTGCGCGAAAGAACAACAATTTGCATAAGCTCGCATGTTGGAGTCAAAACGACTCGCTCAGGAACAGTGCCCTTGCCATAATCAACAGCAATGCTGCGAAGTGAACGAGATGGAACTTCACTTACGCGAGGAACCAAAATCGTATCAAGCACGCCTTCATCAACTGCTTTTTCTGCAAACGACACAAGCAAATTCTGCGCGCAAGCAATAGCAGCCATCTCACCACACAAGCCCCAATCAATAAGCTCAGGATGAGAAAGCGAAGACTTACCGCCGCCGCTTGCGCCGCCTTTAGAACCAGCGGCCGTAATGCCCATGCTTGGCTGACGAAGAACCGCAGCCGCGTCAACACCGCGCTCACGCAAGGCATCAACCAAAGCAATCGTAGTAGTTGTTTTACCTTCACCACGAGATGCTTTCAGCGGAGTGTCTGCAGTAACAAGAAGCACTTTTCCATGCTTGCGAGGCTGATCAGGATTCTGCTTTAAATAGTCCAAATACCCGAATGCATCAATCTTTTTAACCAAGCCGAATGTTGTTGTGTATTTATCAATAATGCTCATGTTCCCCACTTTCATAGGCATAATGCATAAATGCATATTTTATATAATTTAATGATCAGAACGGTTAAAGCCATTTTTCATACGCATACTTGTAATGTAAAGAACATTGTCAAGCAACGCGTCTGTTTCCTTCTTCAACCTTTCTGCCATGCCGTCATTCGCGTTAGCCAAAGCCTCACGAACTTTTGCGTCGCGAAGAGCGGCAATAATTTCTTCCGGATTGCGCACAACATCGCCGCAATAACCGTCTTCATCGCATTCACGCTCTGGCTCGTAATCGCTTAAAGAAACGCCAAGCAAATCAGCAATTTCTTTATCTGTGCGCTTAACCATTGCATGCCCGAGAGAGCCAACAGTTTCCTGGTAACGCTCAATCGTATTAGCTGTATCGTTAAACGCAGCATCGGCAAGAGCTGCAATAATGCGATTTTCCCAATAGAAGTTTTCGCTTGTTACGCGAGTAGTTGTATCTTCCAAATATTTTGGAGTGCGATTTACGTTCGGATAAAACGGCACCAAAGCGTTGAAAGGATTAGAACCGTAAGTAATCCACTGAATTGCACGCATTTCTTCCGGCATGTAAGGACGGATTTGCATTACAGCAAGCTCGCTTTGACGGTTAATGCCGATTGGGCGCAACATGTGGCGAGTATGCTCGTCTCCAAGCTTTCCGTAAGGATCATATTCAGTGCCCTGATAGTGCGAGCTTAAAACGTACTTAACGTCTTCAATGGTTACCTTGCGTTCTGGCTGGCGAGCCCAAGGAATGTCGTTGCTGTCCGGACGATGATCAGCGTCTTTACCATCCCACACTTCGTCATACGGATTCAAGAAGCGCTCCATGAACCATGCGCGAGGAGTATTGTAAACATGATCAGAATCCGAATGAGAGCCAAAAGCATCGCGAGGATTGAAAGGAGAAGCGTTTTCAACCGACAAATCCAAGTGATTTTCTTTAATAAACTCAAGCAAATCAGCCGAGCACATGTGCTCTTCTTGCTCACCAAAAGCGTCATCCAAGTCAAACTCGTCAATACCAAGCTGGTTTGGCATAACAACGTAAGCTTCATCCGGCACGCGCTTAGCAATCCAATGATGGCCGCCAACAGTTTCAAGCCACCAAATCTCGTTTACGTCCGAAAAAGCAACGCCGTTCATTTCGTAAGTGCCGTATTTTTCAAGCAACGCACCCAAACGCTCAACGCCTTCGCGAGCGCTACGAATATAAGGCAAAACAATCGTCAGGAAGTCTTCTTCGCCAATTCCACCAGGCACTTCCGGCTTATAATCAGCATCTCCAACTTTGCCCTGTGCTTTTTGAAGCTCAACCATTGGATCCGCTCCGAGCACGCGCTCGTTGGACGTAAGCGTTTCGGTTGCGCTCATTGCAACGTTTGCTTCGTTTACGCCGGCCTCTCCCCAAATTCCTTCGCGCAAATCAGCGTTTGGCACGCTTGTGTATTGCATTGGATTGTCTGGAAGTTCAACCGTCACGTGACTAAGAACAGACTTATAAACGCGAGGCTGATCTTCTGGCTTTACTACTACTAAGCGCTTTGGATTAAATTCGCCATTTGCGGAGTCTTCGTTACGCGCAATAAGCGTAGATCCGTCGTAGCTTGCGCCGCGTCCGACGAGAATTGTTGTGCATGCCATTTGCAGCCCCCATTGTGAGTTTCAATATTTTACTAATTTTTTATTCCTGATTGATTCTATCGCTAGTTACTTAAATTAGGCGCGCCCAGTAAAGAACATTCCGCCCGCATCTACGCCGCTAGTGCAGTTACGAATTTCGCGCAACAATTCATTCATGTAGAAGCCTTGTTTAAGATTTGGCAAAGGTTGTTCCGTGCCGAAAACTTCAAGCATGTATTCGTGATCTTTATCCGGAGGCTGAGGACCGTTGTAACGCATAGTAATTGCTGGATCTTCACAACCAACGAATCTGCTTGCTTGTGAATTGCGTCCTTGAACTGCTTCCGGAATCATCGACGGCATTTTGCGCGAAAAATCTTCCGGAATTTGCAAAGCATGAGAATCGTTAAAATCAAACATTAACGCATCTACTGGCACGTTTGCAGCCGTCCAATGAATCCATTCAAAACCGCATACCGGTATTGCATCATCGTCAACAAGTCGCCAATGTAGGTAGTGCACAAAAGATGGCATATTGTCAATGTAAAACGGGAATGAAACTACTGGAACTCCGTTAATTTTATTCTGCGACGGTGCAGCTTTAGAATAATCGTCCGGAATAATAGTGAAATCTGTAGAAATATTCATAATTCAAGTATCTACTATTACATAGCACTAATCAACTGCGTTAATAAATTACTTATTCGTTACTAACGCAGCGCTACGACTGCGCCAGTAACAATAAAACGCAAATATTCGTTACTAACGCAGCGCGCAAACTGCACTAGTAACGATAAACAGGAATTCAGTGAGGAACAAGCGCTCCGGCAAGTCAATGCGCCCAGTCATAAAAGAACTGGGCGCACTGATTTAGAAAATGGAGATTTTATACTAGATTTTACTTTTCTGCAGCCTCCTCGTGAGCAGCAGCCTTAGCAGCCACAGCAGCCTTCTTGGCAGCACGCTCTTGCTCCTTAATACCTTCAATGAACTCAGCATGCTTTACTGCAGGAAGCCAGCCGGCGTTAACAACCTTAACCTGCCATACCCAAGCCAAAGCAAAGATTATAACTGCAAAAACAATCAAGCTTACAGAACCAACGCCTGCACCAAGGTGTGCAAAGTTACCAACAACAGTGCCAACCCAACCAAAGTCAGCATCACCGAAGGTGGAGTTTGCCAAACCGAAGGAACCCATAACAGTGAGCAATACTGCTGGTAGGAATGTAATAATCAAGCCGTTAATGAAACCACCGAGAATGGCACCACGACGACCGCCGGTTGCGTTACCGAATACGCCAGCACCGCCGCCATCGAAGAAGTGAGGAACCATGCCAGGAAGAATCAAGGCCAAGCCCCAAGCCGGTCCCATCCACACTGCAATAATGCCAAGAGCTACAAGGCCACCAACGAAGGAAGCCAAGAAGCCAATGAGGGAAGCGTTAGCACCGTATGGGAATACGATTGGAATATCCAATGCTGGGCGTGCGCCTGGAACAACCTTGTTAGCAATGCCCTGGAATGCAGGAACCAATTCGCCCAAGATAATACGAACGCCGTAGAGGATTACACTAACGCCAATGCCGAACTGCAAAGCCTGAGCAAAAGCAGCCATGTAGAATGCGCTGTAATCAGCAGGATGAGATGCGAAAATCTTGAAGAGTTCCTTTGCTGGCAAAACAACAGAAGCCCATACTGCAAACACAAGATAAAGCACAACCATCAACAAAGTGGTAGAAACCATGGAATCACGCAAGAAGCTCAAGCCCTTAGGGAAGTTGATGTCTTCAGTAGACTTTGACTTCTTACCAACAGCCGCACCAACAGCACCAGAAACAATGTAGCTTAAGGAGTTGAAGTGACCGATTGAAAGCTTATCGCTTCCGGTAATGCGGTTCATGAATGGCTGAGCAAAAGCTGGCAAAACAACCATAACAGTAGCCATAATAATGGAACCAACAATAACAATAAGAAGCTGGTTGCTTGCGCCGAAGCCTACAGAAAGCACCAAAGCAAGAAGCATAGACATGAACACCATGTGGTGACCAGTCAAGAAGATGTACTTTAGTGGAGTAAAGCGTGCAGCAAGAAGCATAAGAACAAAGCTAAGCACAATAATGTATGCAGAGGTAGCACCGTACTGTCCTGCAGCCTGAGCTGTAATAACTTCGTTAGTAGGAACAACGCCGTGTGCACCAGTAGACTTCAAAACTAAGTCACCAAATGGAGCAAGAGCACCAACGACAACGCCGGCACCTGCGCCCAAAATGAGGTAACCCATAGCAGCCTTTAAGCCGCCTGCAATAACTTGTCCTGCACTACGCTTTAGCGCAATAAGACCGATTGCTGCAATAATACCAATCAAATAAGCCGGCACATTCAAAATCTGCTGACTTATGAAATTTAAAACCTGAACTACAATGTTCATTTTTATTTCCTTCTTTTTTATTCCCTAGGGAAAAGCAAATACTATGAGTAATTACTATACGTAACGCTCAAGTATGCTCTTCACCTCTTCAACATCCATGAAATTTTCAATTGTTTCCACAGGAGTGGTAGTGCCCTCAAGCTCTGGAGCAAGCTGAGGAGATGTGAGAACGAGGTCGTTCATATTAGCGGTACCTTTTGCACTTCCAGCATCGGAAGTAGTAACCGTAACATCAAGACCAAGGTCTGCTGCTGCAGCCTCAACATTGATTTTGAGCAGTACAGACGTGCCAATGCCGTTTCCGCATACGCACAGAATATTCATAATAGCCTCTTTCATTGAGTGATCATTTTTAATTTTACAAAATTACTTTATGATTTAATATCTAACTTTTAAGAATCGCGCGAATTTCTTCAGCATTTTTTGCTTGCGCAAGTTCCTTAGTTTTTACAGGATTAGACAAAGCTGCAGCAACTGCGGCCATAACCCCAATATGCTCGCTTTCATCGTGACCTGCAAGACCAATAACTAAAGAAACCGGATCGTTAGCAGCATTGCCAAATTCAACAGGCGTGCTTAAACGAACCCAGCTTAAACCGCTTTTAAGAACCGCTGCAGATGGCCTTGAATGAGCCAAAGCCAAGCCTGGAGCAATAACAATATATGGCCCCATTTTCTCAACGGTTTCAATCATTTGATCCGTGTATTCGTCAGTGGTAAAGCCAGCTTCTCGCAAAGCATCGCCCGCAAGACGAATCGCATCGCGCCAATCCTTAGCCGCAATATCAAGATTAACTGCAGCGTCCGGAAGAAGCTCGTCAATATCAGCGCTCATATTTTCTCTTTTCTGATTATTTTTAATTTTTACTATTTTTTAAATTTTGTAATTATTAAATTTTGATTATTCCTGCATTATCGAACGGTAGAACTTTCCAGATAAAGCCTCTTGAGCTTTAACTTTTGCTTCATCAAATGTAGTCTGAGCAAGTTCTGCACGAACATCGTCCAAAGCAACTGGAGTCATAGAAAGCGAGTTGATACCAAGACCAGTAAGAACAACCGCCAAGTCTGGATCCGCCGCAGCTTCTCCACAAACTCCAACTGGCATACCATGAGCGTTACCAGCGTCCGCAATCATTTTAATTGCACGCAACACAGCAGGATGCCAAGCAGTTTGGTAATTAGAAACAGATCCAAGCGTTCGATCAGCCGCAAGAGTGTATTGCGTCAAATCATTCGTTCCAATAGAAACAAAATCAGCAACTTGAGCAACTTCTTCGGCAACCAAAGCAATAGAAGGAACTTCAGCCATAACGCCAACCTTCTTAAGACCTTTAGATTTACCAAGCTTTACAAAATACGCTGCTTCATGCTCGTCTGAAACCATTGGAGCCATTACCCACAAATCAGCATTAGTTACAGCATCAGCGCGAGCCAAGGCCTGCAACTGTCCGTCTAAAACATCCATATGCTGCCTTAAAGTACGCAAACCACGAAGACCTAGAGCAGGATTTGGTTCATCTTCCGGAGTCAGGAATGGCAACGGCTTATCTGCCCCAGCGTCAAGCAGACGAATAACAACTTTTTTGCCATCAAATTGAGATAGCAGCTTCGTGTAGGCTTCTGTTTGCTCTTCTACACTAGGAGGCTGCTCGTTACCGATAAACAGAAATTCTGTGCGGAACAAGCCGACACCTTCAGCACCATATTCATGCGCAACTTGAGCATCCGATGGCTTGCCAACATTTGCCAAAAGCGGAATCAAATGACCATCTTTAGTACTTCCAGGCAATCCGCGCAATTCACGAGCACGACTTAAGCGCTCACGAGACTCTTTAACATGCTCAATTTCTTCTTCGCTAGGGTCGCTTATAACACGTCCGCGAGCAGCATCAACTACAACCATTTGATGATTATTTAGTTGGCAAGCATCGTGCGCTCCAACAACAGCAACAATTCCGCGAGCGCGAGCAAGAATAGCAGTGTGACTAGTAGGGCCGCCGTCGATTGTAACAATTGCCTGAACCTTGCTTAAATCAAGCGAAGCAGTATCGGCAGGAGAAAGATCCCTAGCAACCAACACAAAAGGAGAATCGCTTTCTGGCACTCCAGGCGCTTCGACACCAAGCAAATATGCAATAACGCGCTGGCCAACATCGTGCAAATCTCCCGCACGCTCAGCCATATAGCCACCAAGATTACGCAACATATCTTCAAACTGCGCAAAGCCTTCCCAAGTAGCGCGTTCAGCTGTTTTTCCAGCGGAAATTCCAGCTTCAATCGCACTTATTAATGCTGGGTCCGACGCCATTTGAGCAAGAGCCTGCATAATTGGTGCTGCTTTTTTAGTTCCTTCATCCGCTGCTTTAAGAGCAGCTTGCGCGCGCTGTTGCAAGTCTTTGTTTACTGCATTTAGAGCGTTTTGTACCGAAATTTTGGCATCTTCGACTGATATTTCTGTAGGACGAGCCACATCTTGTGGCTCTCGCAAAGCAGGTGCCATACACAATACTTCACCAGACGCCATTGAACGACCAATACCAACACCAGTGATTACCATACTTAAACCCTCCTTTAGGTTTAGACGCTTTACCACAGCCGCAACGCCGCAGAAGCATTTCTTGTAGGTAAACGTTTCTTACTAATGAAACTATACACCATTAAAAACGTTGTTACAACAAGTGAAAACGTTTTCTGTATTTTTCAGTTAATTGTGTTACACTTAACATTAAAAATAGCAATAAGAAAAAACTTAAGAAAAAAAAACTTTGCTTTTATACGAAAGTAAGATAAAAGTAGAAATTATTAATTTTATTCAAAGGAGAAAAAATGTCAGTCGCAACTCGCACCGTTACCATTGAAGACCCTGTTGGAATTCACGCTCGCCCAGCATCTGAATTTTCACAAGCCGCAATAGCCTCAAATTGCACTGTAACAATCGCCAAAGGCGAAGGAACTCCAGTAAGCGCAAACAGCATTCTTTCAATTATGGGTTTGGGTATTACTAAGGGAGACTCAATCACAATTACAGTAGACGGCGAAGATGCCGAAAATGTGGCAAGCAAGCTTGTAGAAGTAGTCACGAAAGGCGAATAATATAGAGTTAAGTAAATAAATGAACAGATAAATAATATTCACTTTATAATATTCGATTTGCGGTGCTGCTTATTATTAGCTACAGCACCGCACTCATTCGGGGGCACATATGACAAATCAAACAAATCAGAATGCCTCCATTACTCATGTAGCGGCGCTCGCAAAAGTTTCAATCGCAACAGTATCCCGCGTACTTTCTGGTCGTCGAGCCAAAGATGACGATATTGCAAAACGCGTTAGAAAAGCTGCAGAACAGCTTAATTATTCAGTAAATTATGCAGCAAGCGCATTAAGAAGCGACACGACTAACACAATCGGCGTAGTAATAAGTACAAGCAACGTAGACGATTCGTTCAACGTAAACATGCTTTCCGCCCTTGACGAGGCAGCTCAGAAAATAGACAAAATACTTCTTGTTGGAACAGGCAAAGATGCCGAAACACAAGAAGAGCGCATTGAAGAACTTATTGAACACAATGTTGACAGTCTTATTGTGATACAGTCTAACAATATTGATTTAACAAGAATACTTGAAAACTACGTAAATAATCTTCCAATTGTTCAAATTGGCGGCACTGCAACTTCGTTCCACATTAACTGGGTTGGCATGGATCAAGAATCCATGATGGAAGCTGCTTTAATACATCTTTCACACCACGACGCGCACAATATTGCTTATTTAAGCGGAAATGTTGACTCCACACAAAGCGCAAACTTATTCGCTAATTTCCAGACTGCCGCAAGCCGATTAAGCCTACTTTCTGAGCCGGATTGGACGACTTTTGGCGAGCTTACTTATCAGCGTGGATTTAAGGATACTATGAGACTCTTTTCCACTTCTGCAGCTAAGCAAGCGCGCAAACCAGACGCTATTATTTGCGCAAACGACGCCGTGGCAATGGGAGCTCTTTTGGCTTTAGATGAACTTTCTTTAAAAGTTCCGCAAGATGTTCGCGTAATAGGTTACGGAGATAGCAGGCAGGCAAAAATATCTGAGCCTACGCTTTCTTCAATCAGGCCTCCATACCAGCAGATTGCTCGCGAAGCTATTCGCTTAACCGCTGTAGATAAATCTGAGCAGCATTGGCTTCCAGCACACATGGAATTTAGGCCAGAAATTATGCGCCGTGAATCAACTAACGCACCGAGAATAGGCACAAGCGATATGTCACTTCCGTGGCGAATATAGCAAACTCTACGTTACTTTTACAAAATAGAGCAGAATAACGCTTCAAAAACAAGAGTCGCGTTACCGTTCCTAGCCAAGCGTTTACGAGCTGTAGCAATGTTGTCAACAAAATCAAGAGCCTGCTTTACCGTTAGCCTTTTAGCAAGTTCCACAATTGCAGACTTGTATTCTTGATTTATTATTGGCGAAGAACCCTGCGCATTGTTAAGTATGACTAGAACGTCTCGATACACGCTGTTGACTGCGTCTAAAGAACGACCCAATACGTCGCGACTTACGCGAGTAACTTTGCGCTTTACCTCATCTTTTTTACCAATTGCGTTATAAGCTGTGCGCAATTTTGGCGCAATACGATCGCCCTCTTTTAAGCCGTTAATTCTTAAAAATTCTTTCTGCTGAGCTTCAACATTTCGCTGAACTTCATCTTCTGCTTGAGCTTTTGCGTCTGCAATAAGCATTGCAGCAAGCATAATTGCGTCAGCAGCATCATGCATACGAAGCAATCCCGCAACTAACTCATCTCGCCTACTTAAAGCACGCTCGTCGCTTGCGTAAATCAACGCGGTTTCTATATTTCCCTGAGAAAGTCTAGCTGCGCGACTTGCTAGCTTATTATCCGCATCCGTTTTTTTAATAAGATATTCTGCTACAGACTGCTCATCAGGCATGGCTAACTGCACAAGTTGCGTGCGCGAACGAATTGTTGGAAGCACATCTTTAGCGCTTGAAGCACAAAGAATCCAAATAGTGTGATTGCTAGGCTCCTCAATCTCTTTAAGAAGAACGTTTGTGCTGCGTTCCAACATTCTGTCAACGTCTTCAACAATTATTATTCGCCACGGAGCAGTACTAGGCATTTGCTCTGAAATTCCAATAACTTCACGAACATCGTCAATACTGAGAGTAATACCTTCGGTTGCAAGCGTATGAACATCCGGATGCGATCCCGCTAAAACTTCTCTAGCGGTTTTACTAAGCTCTTCTTCCCCATTAATATTTCGATTTGCGTCTAAACAATCCGGACTTTCGAGAGCAGCAGCAAAAGCGCGCGCAACTTGTACACTACCGAAGCCGGCAGCTCCACAAATTAGCCAAGATTGGGCTATTTTACTAGCGTCAGCGCAAGCAACTTTTTGCAAACGCTTAATCACCTGCTCTTGACCAACTACATTATCCCAAACGCTCACTGCTTCACCCCCTAAATTTCGATTTGCCGCATTTTATTTAGATTCAATTTGCGCAATTAAATTATTCACATCGCTAGAAATTAGTTCCGCTAAGGATTGTGCAGAACATGTTGCGTCTAATACACGATACCTATCTGCAGATTCCTGTGCTAAATCCAAAAAAGCTTCTCGAGTGCGACGTGCGAAATCTATTCCAGCTGACTCCATTCGATCTTGCTCACGATGCAAGCGCTCAAAAGCTGCTTCTGGCTGCATGTCTAACAAATAAGTGCGATTAGGCCACAGAGAGTCAGTTGCCCACTCGCTTAAAGTTCGCACATCATCCATAGTCAGCTCGCGGCCGCCTGCCTGGTAAGCAAGAGAAGAATCAATGTAACGATCTGTAATTACTACTGCTCCACGGCTAAGCGCTGGACGAATCACTTGAGCAACATGCTGAGCGCGATCTGCTGCGAACAATAAAGCTTCAGTCCTAGAGGACACATAAGATCCGTGCAACAATATTTCGCGCAGAGACTTTCCAAGATCAGTTCCACCCGGCTCGCGAGTAACTACAACTTCTCGACCCAAAGATTGCAAATGCTTTTTCAGTGCCTCAACTTGCGTCGTTTTACCAACGCCGTCAATTCCTTCAAAAGAAATAAATAATCCTTTATTTTCAGCATATTCTTCGCTGTTGCAACCACAGTTTCCTCCGCAAGCGCAACCGCCTGAAAAATCACCATTCTTAGATGCCATATTTTGTGACTCCATATTTTGTGACTCCATACGCAAGGTTTATTTAATCTTTAGATTTCATTCCTATGCTTTTTTAGCGGTAGATTTCTTTGAAGCGGTCTTCTTTGCAGAAGTTTTCTTTGCTGTAGATTTTTTCGCAGTAGACTTCTTTGCAGAAGATTTTGCAGTGCTTTTAGCAGCGCTCTTCTTGCGCTTTACAGGTCCAGCTGCGCGCTTTTGAGCCAATAGTGCAAATGCATCCTGCGGATCAATTGATTCAGGCGTATACTGCTTTGGCAAAGTGCGATTCGTTTCGCCATCAGTAATATAAGCCCCGTAGAAACCATCTTTAATTACAACAGGCTTTCCAGTTTCAGGATCCGCACCAAGCTCACGAAGAGGAGGCTTAGCAGCACCACGAGTACGCTTACCATACTTTGGTTGTGCAAATAAATCTTTTGCTTCTTGCAAAGTAACAGTAAAAATAGCGTCTTCACTAGCTAAAGAGCGCGTTTCTGGCTTAGATTCCACAGTTTCGCCAGCAGAAATATCTATAGCAGAATATGTTTTAGTTAAGTATGGACCGTAACGACCATTATTTGCTTCGATACAAGCTAGTTTCACCACACCTTCAGCATCAACTTCTTCATACTCGCCAACCAAACGCGGCAAGTGCAAAAGCTGCAAAGCATCTTGCAAAGTTAAGGTTGAAGGATCCATAGTCTTAAACAAAGACGCCATTTTTGGACGCGACTTAGAAGACTTTGCACCAGAATTAGAAGACCTAGTATCTTCATTATCCTGAGAGTCAACTAAAGCAACGTACGGTCCAAAACGACCATTGCGCACCTCAACAGTGCCACCAGTTTCAGGATCTTTGCCCAACACGCGCGGACCTTCAGCATTGTTATCCAACAATTCTCGCGCAACATCCACGCTAAGCTCATCCGGAGCTAAAGTTTCCGGAAGAGAGGCGTGTCGAGGATTACCCTCAGTGTCCAAATGCGTAGTATCTTCCAAATAAGGTCCGTAACGGCCAACGCGAACGTGCAATCCGTCACCAATATTTATAGTGTTGATTTCACGCGCGTCAATTTCACCAAGTTCCGCAACCTGCTGCTGCAAACCAATATGAGCTTCTTCAGCAGACTTCGCAGATACATCTCCAGAACCAAAATAGAATCTAGTTAGCCAGTCACGACCGGTTTCTTCACCGTGTGCAATCCTGTCCAAACCATTTTCCATATCCGCGGTAAACGCGTAATCAACATACTTTGGGAAGTTAGCTTCCAAAAGCTTGATTACAGCAAACGCAAGCCACGAAGGAATTAAAGCACGTCCACGCTCATACACGTATCCGCGATCAATGATCGTGGAAATAATAGTTGCATAAGTAGAAGGGCGGCCGATTTCCTTAGCTTCCAACGTTTTTACTAATGACGCTTCCGTGTAGCGTGCAGGCGGCTGAGTTTCGTGACCGTCTGCAGTAACGTTTTGAGCTGCAAGAACGTCACCTGCTTGCATTGGCGGCAAAGCTTTATCATTATCTGAATCGGATGCAGAAGACGCACCAAAAACCTTCATAAAACCAGCAAAAGTAATTACGGTTCCAGAAGCTTGGAACAAAGCCTCACCATATTCTCCAGCAGAAGCATTTAACTTAACTGTTGCTGTAAAACCAGTAGCGTCTTCCATCTGAGACGCAAGAGTTCGCTGCCAAATAAGCGTATACAATTTAAGCTGATCTGCAGGCAATTTATCCGCAAGCTCATCTGGGCTTAAGAAACGTGCTCCAGCAGGGCGAATACATTCGTGAGCTTCCTGCGCTCCCGCAGACGTAGTTGCGTACTGCTTAGGAGATTTAGAAACATATTCATCACCAAACGCTGCACGAGCGGCATTTCGCGCGGCCTCAATAGCCTCTTTAGAAAGCGTTACGGAATCCGTACGCATGTAAGTAATATAGCCGTTTTCGTATAAGGATTGCGCCGCTCGCATAGTTTGACGAGAGCTCATCGACAGGCGGTTTCCAGCAGTTTGTTGCAAAGTTGACGTAGTAAAAGGCGGCAAAGGACGACGATGATACGGCTTTGTTTCCATAGCGTTGACTATGAAATCTGCTTTTTGCAAAGATTGCGCAAGTTTGTTTGCAAATTCTGAATCTACATGCAAAGCAAGCTGTGACTCGCCTTTTGCAGCAATAAGCTCACCTTTTGAATTAAAATCTTTAGAACTAGCCAAACGACGACCAGAAAGCTCGCTCATTCGCGCTTCAAAATCAACGATTTTACCGTCAGAACCTTTAGAGCCCAAAACAGCACTAATATCCCAGTATGAAGCCTTCCTAAAAGCCATACGCTCGCGCTCGCGCTCAACAATAAGTCTTGTTGCAACAGACTGAACACGACCAGCAGAAAGACCTGGGCCAACTTTTCTCCACAAAACAGGAGAAAGCTCGTAACCATACAAACGATCTAGCACGCGACGCGTTTCTTGCGCATCAACCATATTGTCGTCAACATTTCGAGTATTACTAAGCGAGGCTTGAATAGCATCCTTAGTAATCTCGTGAAAAACCATACGCTTTACTGGCACTTTTGGTTTCAAAGCTTCAACCAAATGCCAGGCAATAGCCTCACCTTCGCGATCCTCATCAGTTGCCAAATACAGCTCGTCAGCTTTGGCGAGCGCAGACTTTAAATCGGCAACTGTTTTCTTTTTATCTGCTCCAACAACATAGTATGGAGCAAAACCATGATCAACATCAACGCCAAACTTGCCAAACGCAGCTTTGCGTGAGGCTGGAACTTGGCTTGGTTGAGCGAGGTCGCGAATATGCCCCACCGACGCCATAACCGTGTATCCGTTACCCAAATACCCGCCAATTTTGCGCGCTTTCGTGGGAGACTCCACAATGACTAGCTTATGTTCTGCTGTCATATTCGCTCCTTTCCTAACACAATCAAACATACACGCATTAACTGTATGCTTCGCACTAACTGTATCGCAAGTTACGCTGTACGTCTATTAAATTCCACCTCGGTGGATAAAAGCAGATAGAGTAGACATTTTTCATGCAGCAGACGGTGGCGTTGGAGGCGCACCAACTAATCCAAGCCTTCCAAGCGGAGAAGCTGTAGAATGACGCATTACCATAATCACGCCATAAACAAGCAAAGATACACCAATAGTCAGCCAATATGTTGCAGTATAAGACACATTAGCCGCCCACTGTGCAAAAATATCTACGCCTGGCAAAATTTGCCATATTAAATATAGTGCGTAAAGGCAAGCAAGAACACCCAAAGTAATCATAGAACTTCCTACAATTTGCACGCTAATTGAGGATCTTCTATACGCAGGCATGTCCATTCCGCTGCAACGCGTTAAAGCAAGCACAATAAGAGTTACTGCAGCAACTATTAGCAATGAAATAAGCACGTCGGAAGACCTATGCCAGTGACCAGCAACAAGTGAAAGTTGCACCAAAGTAGTTATTGCAGCGCTTGCAACAGCAACCCATGCGCGCCAAACTCTAGAAACAGTACAAATAAGCAAAGCACAAGACGCACAAATAAGTAGAGTATGACCAGAAGGTGCTGAATTTGCCGACAAATACTCAATATTAATAAGCATTGGTCGAGGAAGAATCTTTTTTAAAGGTTCAGCAGCTGCGGCCAAAATAATGATTCCTGCGCACTGACCAAGCAGCCACCAGCGTTTTCGAACACAAGCTAAAACTAAAGCAATTGCTGCAATAACAACACCAAGAATAATAACAACAAGTGAATTGCAAAGCGGTTTTAAGCAAGTAGATAACCATGCCGGCATTCCTCTAGAACCAAAACCATCAATTACCATTTCCTCATAGCTTTGGCCGAGTATTGTTTGCACGCTCACAAACCAAACACCAACTGCAGAAGCTAAAAATATGACTGCAAGCGCAACACACCATAATATTGTTGAAACACGCGGGCGCTTAAGAAGCGGATCAAACTCGTCAACATTGTCTTCTTGTAAGGAAGAATCTTTACTTGATTTTGATTTTGCGTCAGTTTCTACGCCAGCTTTTGCGTCAGTTTCTACCCCAGCTTCCGCAATCTTCTTTGAATCTAATAGCTCTACTTCAGATTCATCGCTACTAGGCACTGCAGAAAAAGCCTTAACTTCTGGCAAGTCTGGAAGCTCTTCAATATCTTTCAAACTATTGGCATTTAAGCCGTCATTTGTTCCTGTAAATTCTTCGCTCATACTTTAGACTTTACGACAGTCTCTATGACAGCGCTAGTTTTGCGCATAATAAAATTTTGGCAAAATAAAACCTCCACGCACCCACCAGAGGCCACTTACCCTTGCTGCATTTCTGCCCTGGGGGGATTGGGTGACATAGTGCCACGCGGAGGCTCTAACTATATTACACGATTTTCGCTACATGTCGAGTGGCAATAATGAGTAATAGAAACTAAAAGTAAACTAATAGCTACTATTAGCAATAAATTAGGCTCTCCAAACGCTTTTACCGCGCTCTTTCGCTTCTTCAACATCCGCATTAAGCTGCAGCTCATCCGCTTCAACTTCGCCAGCAATATAGCGCTCAACTAATTGGCGAGCTTCGTTATCTTCATGCTGAACTGCAGGAGACTTCATAAAGTAGGAGCTTGGAGCCAAAATCGGGCCAGAAAGTTTACGGTCCAAAGCGATTTTTGCAGCTCGAACAGCATCAATAACAATACCGGCAGAATTTGGAGAATCCCAAACCTCAAGCTTGTACTCCAAATTAAGCGGAACATCACCAAAAGTCGTACCTTCCAAACGCACAAAAGCAAACTTGCGATCATCCAGCCAAGCAACGTAGTCGGATGGACCAATATGAACATTGTGCTCATCCATTTCGTGAGGAACGATTGAAGTTACTGCGCGTGTCTTAGAAATCTTTTTAGACTCCAGCCTTGAACGCTGAAGCATGTTCATAAAGTCCATGTTTCCACCAACATTCAGCTGATAGGTGCGGTCTAAACGAACACCACGATCTTCAAAAAGTCTAGCCATAACACGGTGAGTAATAGTTGCACCCACCTGGCTTTTAATATCGTCACCAATAATAGGAACTCCGGCATCGCGGAACTTCTGCGCCCATTCAGGATCAGAGGCAATAAATACCGGTAAACAATTTACAAAAGCGCAACCAGCTTCCATTGCAAATGTTGCATAAGCTTTATCCGCCTCTTCAGAGCCGACTGGCAAATAAGAAACAAGCACATCAACATGCTTATCTCGCAAAACTTGAGCTACGTCAACAGGCTCAGCCTCGGACTCATCAATCATCTCACGATAATAATCACCTAAACCGTCATAAGTAGGGCCGCGCATAACTTCCACACCCAAATTTGGCACGTCAGCAAAGCGAATAGTATTGTTCTGCGAAGCTCCAATTGCTTCGCTTAAATCATGCCCAACTTTTAAAGAATCAACATCGAATGCTGCAACAAACTCAATATCGCGCACACGATACTGTCCAAAAACAGCGTGCATCAACCCTGGAATTTTCTCACCGTCATCAGCGTTTTTGTAATATTCAACGCCCTGAACCAGCGACGAAGCGCAATTACCTACTCCGGCAATGGCAACGCGGATGCTCATATAGACTCCTTGCCTGCAAAAAATCAGCGGCATTACGTTATGCCGCACTCATACACATTTCATAATACTATTTCCATAAGCATTATGTGCAATATGGGAGATTTTCAGTCGTTTCTACGCCGAAACATGTAATTTCTGTGAAAAATTCAATACCGAGCGCTACGGTGGAATGTATGGTTGTAAATAAAGCTGGAAGACGAGCGTCTAATTCGCGCAAAAACGAGACAAGAAGCGTATCGTCGCAATCACAAAAAAATACGAATACGCCAGCCTCTCTTCCACCTCGTGGACAAGGCTCATACGGCTCATATCATTCTTCAGGTTCCGGCAATAGCAACCGTGGCTCAAGACGAGAACGCTCACGCGCATACACGCGTCAGCAGCGCAGAAAGACTTGGCGCGGAAGGCATCCTATTATTTTTTGGGCGCTAATACTAATTTTTGTACCTATTTTAATTGGCGCAGCAATTTTCGCTTATATGTACGCAACTACCGACATACCTGCTCCTGACAAAGTTGCTATGGCAGATAAAACCAAGGTTTATTACGCAGATGGAAAAACAGAGTTGGGGTCTTTTGCTGAACAAAACCGTGAGATTATTAATTGTTCAGTTCTTCCTAAATACGTTGGACAGGCAATAGTTGCTTCAGAAAACCGCTCCTTCTACCAAGATGGCGGAATTGATTTTAAGGGAATTGGCCGCGCTCTTATTCATAACGTTACTAAACGTGGTCGCTGGGGCGGCTCTACCATTACACAGCAGTACGCTGAACGCTACTATCTTGGCGAAACTAAAACGTATCTCGGTAAACTTCACGAAGCTATTTTGGCTTTGAAAATCGCTCAAACACAAGATAAAGATACTGTTTTATGCAATTACATGAACACTATTTATCTTGGACGCGGCGCTTATGGTATTCAAGCGGCAGCAAAAGCTTATTTCGGCGTAGAAGCTAAAGATCTGACATTATCTCAGGCAGCTCTTTTGGCGGGCATAATTCCTGCTCCAAGTAGTTGGGATCCTGCAATCGGCCCTAAAGAAGCCAGCATTCGCTTTAAGCGAGTGCTGAAAATTATGAAAAAAGACGGTTATATTACGGCTTCTCAAGCAGCAAAAGCTAAGATTCCAAAAACAATTACACAAACTACGCAAAATATGTATGCAGGTCCGCAAGGATACTTACTGCACATGGTTCGCGACGAGTTGACTGGGAATGGTGCTTTTAGCCAGGAAGATCTCGATAGCGGCGGATACCGTATTATTACTACGATTGATAAGTCTAAACAAGATTTAATGTTTAATGTTGCAAGCCCTTCTCAAGGCGGACGTGGGATTGTGCCGCAAGGATTGCAAATTGGCGGAATTTCTGTAAACGCAAAAGACGGCTCGATTATTTCGGTTTATGCAGGCGACGACTATTTAACAAAACAGTTAAATAACGCAACTCAAGCACTTTATGAGCCTGGATCTACAATGAAGCCTTTTGCTTTAATTGGCGCAATTCAAGCAGGCACGAGTCTTGACACAATGTTCAACGGAAATTCGCCGCGCAAGTTTGACGGTATTGAAAAACCTGTTGGAAACTTTGCAAACGCAAGCTATGGCATGATTAACTTGTATAAAGCAACTGCAGATTCCGTCAATACGGTCTATATGGATTTGCAGAGTAAACTTGGCGCTAAAAAAGTTGCGCATACAGCTGTTACTGCAGGACTAAGTCCTAAGAGAGTTAATGGTAAAAACCCGTTTACTGTGCTCGGTAATGATTCTGTACATGTAAGCGAAATTGCGCGCGCTTACGCAACTTTTGCCAATCAAGGCAGACGCCCAGATTTGCATATTGTTGCTAGCGTAAAGAATCCTGATGGCAAAGAGTTTTATCGTGCGCCAACTGTTGGAAAGCAAGTTTTCTCGCCAACAGATGCTGCATTAGCAACAAAAGCAATGGTTGGAGTAGTTCAACACGGTACTGCAACCGAAGCCAGATCAATTGGAAGGCCTGTAGCTGGTAAATCTGGAACAGCAAACGACGAAACCGCTGGAAGCTTCGTAGGATTTACGCCAAATATTGTTACGGCTTTTGCAATTTGGAATCCAGACGCAAATGGCAGTCCACAAGTAATTAAACCGTTCCACGGATATCTTGGAGGAAGCGACTACCCTGTTCACTTGTTTACTAGGTACATGCGCCAAGCTGTAGCAGGAACTCCTGTTGCTAAATTCCCTGAAGTAAAAGATACTGGTAAGATTGGTGGGCCGGACGGCACGTGGGGCTTAGGCGATAGACATGCTTACACTCATGATGAAGATGAAGAAAATAAAAATAAGGACAAAGATAAAGACAAGGATAAAGATACAGACAATTTAGACCCTGACCATATTAATCGTGGAGACAATCCGTGGGATAGCTATACAAATAGTGGAAGCTACGGAAATAGCGGAAACTACAGTAATAGTTACGGCGACAACTACGGAAATTCGAAATCTGAGAACACTGGTGAAAGCCAGTCAGATGCTTCTACGCCACACAGCGGGCAGTAATTACAGAAAGTATAAGGAATCATAAATAGTGGAACAAAAGACTGAAAAATCAGAAAAAATTACGAATACACAATCAAATAAGAATATTTTGCGTGCGGTATTTTGGGATATGGATGGCACGCTTATTGATTCGGAACCGTATTGGCACGAGTCTGAATTTTATTTAGTAGAAAAATACGGCGGATATTGGGATGAAGATTTAGCTTGGAAATGTTCTGGCGGTTCTTTGGAAACAGTTGCAAATAAAATGATTCCTTCCGGAACTAAACTTACGGTAGAAGAAATCGGCAAAGGGATGGTCGATTACGTTGCAGCTCGTGAAGCTGAGTGCGTGCCGTGGATTCCAGGAGTTCTAGATCTTCTTAAAAGCCTCACAAATGCTGGTATTCCTTCTATTTTAGTCAGCAATTCTCCGCGCTGCTTAGTAGAAAATATTGTTAAGCATGCTCCAGAAGGCGCTTTTGCTGGATACGTTTGTGGCGACGATGGTTTTAAGCCTAAGCCAAGCGCTGAGCCATATTTGGCTGCTGGGAAAATGGTTGGTATTTGTGGAAGCGCGGAAGAAATCGCTGAGCAAATGGCTCACTGCGTAATCATAGAAGATTCTTTATCTGGTCTTACTGCTGCAGTTAATTCTGGAGCTACTGTAGTTGCGCAAACTGGTTTTTCGCGCGCAAATATTGAGGAAAGTAAGCATCACGCTGAACTTAATGGATATGAAGGCGTGAGCGCAAAAACTCTTGAAAATATTGTTATTAAACGCGCCAAGCTCGCCACAGAACAACAGATTTCTCGTCTTTAATTGCGTTATTATCGCTTGCGTTTGCATACTCTGATGACGAATAAGACGACGGCAAAGCTCGGCGCTCAGTGCGAATATCTCGTCTCCAGCGCCTAGCATTGCGAGAACGCTGCATTTCCACAATGTCACCATCTGCGTTTGCGGCAAAAATATTGCGTTCTGAAGACTCTGCAGCTTCTGTTAAATGACGAACTTGCCTTTTAAGCTGTCGATTTTCTTCTTGCAGATCCAGAATTTGCATAATTCCAGCTAAATTGATACCTTCATTTTGGCTTAAAGAGAGTGTACAATATTTTGTGTAAACACAAAAAAGAGTATAAAAAAAGAAGCCACTAGTTGTATAATTAATCTACCAAAACAAATTAACAAAGGAGTGACTTCTAAATGGATTTTAACACAGAATTGACAAAAAGACTATTACAAGGTGACAATATTAATCACTTATTAAAAGAAGCGATTGAAAATGGGATTAATCAATTACTTCAAGTTGAATTAACAGAGCATTTAAACTACCCTAAACATTCTGTAGAGGGATATAACACCGGAAATTCAAGAAATGGTGGCTATAATCGTAAAATTTATTCAGAATATGGTATTTTAAATATCCATATTCCACGAGATCGTAACGGAGAATTCGAGCAAAAAATTATTAAAGCTTATAAAAGAAATTCCGAAAAATTAGAAGAGGTTATTATTAAACTTTATTCTAAAGGCTTTACTAACCGTGAAATTGCAGAGTGTATCGAAGATATTTACGGTCATCACTATAGCCCTACTACCGTAACAAATATTACAAAACAAGTTGAAGACTCTGTTAAAGAATTTCATCAAAGAAAAGTTCAATCTCGTTATGCAGTGATTTATGCTGATGCAACGTATGTTCATTTAAGAAGAGCTACTGTTCAAAAGGAAGCTGTTCACTTTTTAGTAGGAATTACTCCAGAAGGCAGTAAAGAAATTCTTGATTATGCAATCTATCCTACTGAATCTGCTGAACACTATAAAGAAATGTTGGAATCATTGAAACAAAGAGGATTACAAGAAGTTTTACTATTTATTACAGATGGACTTAGTGGGGTTAAGACTGCTCTTTTAAGCGTGTTTCCTAACGCAAAATATCAAACTTGTTGGGTTCATTTAATCCGACAATTACAAAAGAAGGTAAGAGTTGAAGATAAAAGAGAATTAGTAGATTCACTTAAGAAAGTTTATCAATCAAACAATAAAGAAGATGCAGAGAAAAAATTAAACGAATTTCTAGAAAACATACACAAACGTTATCCTAAAGTCTGTGCAAGTATTGATTCAGTTTATGACGATTTATTAGTCTTTTTTGACTTCCCTAAACAAATTCGTCAAAGTATTTATACGACTAATTTAATTGAAAGTCTCAATAAGCAACTAAAAAAACGATTAAAAGCAAAGGAACAGTTTCCAGCAGAGGATAGTTTAAATCGTTATCTAGGAGTATTTTGTATTGAACAAAATGAATTATCTAAAGAAAGAATTCATAGAGGATTTGGATTAGCGTCTTATGACCTGCACGAAAAATTCGAAATCCAATAATATTTGCTTTTCGTAGAAAAGCAAATATTATTGGATTGATAGCTTGATTGACAACTAGTGGAGTTTACACAAAATTCTTGACACTGCCGGCTTAAATTCTGCGTTTGTACAATTCTGCTTATATCTCGCAAAGAGTATCTGCGAGCGCCACCTTCTGTGCGCTGAGGCATGATTAAACGCAAACGATCGTATTGACGAAGGGTTTGCGGATGAGTATTGGTAAGGCGCGCTACATGGCTGACGGTAAATATTGGCAAATCGATTGTAAAACCTACTTCGTCCGCGCCGTCAAGCGTTGCACTACCACGCACTAAAGCAACTGCGCACATTTCATACAGTGCTTTAGTTTCACGCGTTATAGGTGTCATAGCACGCCTTCCTTTACTTTTACTTTTCTTAATTTATTTTTACACTAATTTTGTCTCAAATTATTAATTTCTTCCGAGTAAGATTCGCCGGCAGTCTTATCAAATTCTTTTGCAGCATGCTTAAGTAGCATAGTTGCGCGCTTTGGTACGCGAATTTGCACAATACCAATAAAATCGCCGTTGGAACCTGGCACACCGGAGCCTTGAGCACGAATCTCGTCTCCACTAGAAGACCCAGCAGGCACTTTAAAAGTCACAGCATTGCCATCTACGTCATTAAGCGTAACTTTTGCGCCGTGCACAGCTTCGCTCAAAGTTACCGGAAGAGTTGCGACCAAATCGTTTGCGCGCAAAGTGAATTTATTAGATTCTTCTACATGAACTTGTAGGTACAAATCTCCTGCAGAACCGCCAAATCTTCCTGGCTTTCCTTTGCCTTTTAAACGAATTTTTTGACCGTTTTTTACTCCGGCTGGAATATGCGTTTTAAAAGTTTCGCCTGCCGCGCGAAGGGACACAGTGGCACCTTTAAAAGCCTGCTTAAAAGTGAGTTTGATATCTGTTGTTATATCGTCACCTTTTGTAGGCACATTTTGGTTTTGCGCACTTTCGTACTGCTCGCCAGCAAAACTATTCGCGCTTTGGAATCCAGACGCACCAGAATTTTGACGCCCACCGCCAAACATGGAGAAAATATCACCCATATTTGGGCCAGCGCCACTACTTGCGAAACGAATGCGCGAGCCGTTGCCGCCCATTGCGCCCATTCCTGCACCGCCGTTAAACATGGAGAAAATATCCGAGAAGCTTGACGCATCAAATCCGCCTGCTCCCCCAGCGCCACCGGCAAAACGAGCACCTCCTGCACCAAATTGACGAATAGCATCGTAGCGTTGGCGCGTTTGGCTATCTTTTAGAACATCATAAGCTTCAGAAACGTCCTTAAACTTTTCTTCAGCTTCTTTTGTTTTGTTCAAATCCGGATGATACTTACGCGCTAACTTACGATACGCTTTAGTAATCGTTGCTTCGTCAGCGTCTTTGGAGACACCTAAAACTTTATAAAAATCTTTAGCTAACCACTCATTTTCAGCCATTTGTGCCTCCTTTCTTTACAAGCACATTGGCTATTTCGCTTTTTGACCAAATATAGCCTGCTCGTGCCAACTCTTATGAGCTAGCACGAGCAAGTTACGCAATAAAGTTACGACTAAGAGTTTCGTTAGGAATTACTTGGTGAAGAAACGACCACACGAGCAGCGCGAATAACACGCTCTCCTATGCGATACCCTGCCTCAACCACAGCGTCCACAGTTTCTTTTGTAGCGTCTGGATCAGGACGATGTAAAACAGCATCGTGCTTTGTCGGGTCAAAGTCTTCGCCTTTTTCGCCGAACTTTTCTACGCCAAACTTCGCAAAAGCCTTATCAATCTTGGTTGCAACAGCCTTGAACGAATCATCCATTTCGCTGTGCTCGCGAATACGGTCAATATCATCCAAAGCTGGAAGCAATGCTGTTAGCACGTCGATAATTCCATGCTGTCTGAAACGATCCTGTTCTTTCGCAGAACGATTGCGGAAATTAATAAACTCTGCTCGCTCGCGTTGCAACGCTTCTAAGTATTCAGCAGCCTCTTTTTTGGCTTTACCTAAAGGCGTTAAACTGCTGTCGTCTGCATCTTTATTATCTTTCGATTCAGAAGATTCAGAAGATTCAGAAGAATTTGCGATATTTGCAGAATCCGCAGAATCTGCAGAATCCGCAGAAACATTAGCATCAGACTGAGCGTCATCCGTTTCTGCACGATTCACGTTTTCAGCATCTTGATCTGAAGACTGTGCAGAAGTCTTCGCAGAATCTTCTGCAGGTTTCACATCCAGCGAGTCAGAATCTTCCATTCCTTGCAAATATTCGTTGGTGTTAAAGTCGGACATTACTTGTTGTCCTTATCGTCCTTGTCGTCGTCCACCACTTCGGCGTCAACCACGTCATCATCCTTAGAGGCAGATTCAGCACCAGCATTTGCACCAGCATTTGCACCAGCCTGAGCACCAGCAGCAGGACCAGCTTGAGCACCAGCAGCGCCCTGCTGAGCGTAAAGCTGCTGACCAATCTTCTGAGCAGAAGTCATCAACTCGCTCTGAGCAGACTTAATCTTCTCAACGTCATCACCCTTCAAAGCTTCCTTCAAAGCGTTAACCTTTTCGGTAACTTCCTTGGAGATTTCGTCGGAAAGCTTGTCTTTATTATCGTTTACAAGCTTTTCAGTTTGGTAGGCAAAAGCTTCTGCCTGGTTGCGAACTTCAGCTTCTTCCTTACGCTTCTTATCTTCAGCTTCGTGAGCTTCAGCTTCCTTAACCATGCGATCGATTTCGTCCTTTGGAAGGCCAGAACCACCGGTAATAGTCATGGACTGCTCCTTGCCAGTGCCCTTATCCTTAGCGGAAACGTGCACAATGCCGTTAGCGTCAATATCGAAAGTAACTTCAATCTGAGGAACGCCACGAGGAGCTGGAGCAATACCAGTCAACTCAAAAGTGCCAAGAGGCTTGTTATCGCGAGCAAACTCACGTTCACCCTGGTAAACCTGAATCAACACGGATGGCTGATTATCTTCTGCAGTGGAGAATACTTCCGAGCGCTTCGTAGGAATAGCAGTGTTGCGATCGATAAGCTTTGTCATAATTCCACCCTTGGTTTCAATACCCAAGGAAAGTGGAGTTACATCAATAAGCAGAACGTCTTTGCGGTCTCCCTTAATAACGCCCGACTGCACGGCTGCACCAACAGCCACGACTTCATCTGGGTTCACGGACTGGTTAGCTTCCTTACCGCCGGTAAGTTCCTTCACCAAATCCTTCACAGCTGGCATACGAGTAGAGCCACCAACAAGAACCACGTGATCAATCTGGCTTACGGAAATTCCAGCGTCAGAAAGCACGTTGTTAAATGGCGTACGGCAGCGACCGAGCAAGTCGGAAGTCATTTCCTCAAAGTGAGCGCGAGTCAAAGTCTCATCCAAATGCACTGGAGTGCCGTCAGGAGTCATTGCCAAGTACTGCATAGAAATTGAAGTGGAAGTAGAAGAGCTAAGCTCCTTCTTCGCCTGCTCAGCAGCTTCCTTCAAACGCTGCAAAGCAATCTTATCCTTGCTCAAATCAACGCCATACTTGTTCTTAACTTCGCCAACAAGCCAGTCGATAATCTTCTGATCCCAATCGTCGCCACCCAAGTGGTTATCACCATTAGTAGCCTGAACCTGAATTGTGGAGAATCCGTCGTCATCCTTACCAATTTCAAGCAAGGACACATCGAAAGTACCACCACCCAAGTCGAATACCAAAATGCGCTCGTCTTCCTTGCCCTTTTCGAGGCCGTAAGCCAAAGCTGCAGCAGTTGGCTCGTTAATAATACGAAGCACGTTCAAGCCTGCAATCTTACCTGCGTCCTTAGTTGCCTGACGCTGAGCGTCGTTGAAGTATGCTGGGCAGGTAATAACGGCGTCGGTTACTGGCTCGCCCAAGTAAGCTTCAGCATCGCGCTTCAACTTCATCAAAACCTGTGCGGAAATCTCCTGTGGAGTCCACTTCTTACCGTCGATTTCAACAGTCCAATCAGTGCCCATGTGGCGCTTTACGGAGCTAATTGTACGATCAACGTTTGTTACAGCCTGACGCTTAGCGACTTCGCCAACCAGAATTTCGCCGGACTTGCTAAATGCCACAACAGATGGTGTGGTGCGAGCGCCTTCAGCGTTCACAATAACGGTTGGGCTGCCGCCTTCAAGAGTAGCGATGCAAGAATTAGTTGTACCCAAATCAATACCTACTGCACGTCCCATAATTTCTCCTTAACTAGGTATTGCACGTTTTGTGCAATTACGTTTTCCTTTAAGTTTTGTAGTTACGTGAGCTGAGCTTTATTTAGATTCCTTATTGGAAACTAGGTAAATCACCAGCTTTTTTACTTTCCAAAACTTGAGCCTACTACACTCAACTTGTAAAAGTCAACTTTTATTCCCAAAAATTACAAAAAACTTTATACAACCAGACTCAAGTTTTGAATAAAAGCATAGTTTAAGGATAAATTACGCAAGTTTCACGCGCTGAACTTAAAATGCCGCAAAGAGTTATCTAATGCGTTATAGCGCGCTAAAACGCCAATAAGAGGCGTACCGATACCTGTTATGAGTTTGATTACTTCAGTTGCCATCATTGCGCCAACAATAGCCGCAGTTGCTCCCAATACCGCCGATTTCGGCAGCTTTTCTTCCGGAGGTGGGCAAGGGTACAAGTCTCGCAAGCACGGCCCCTCACCAGGCATAAAAACGCTTACTTGACCTTCATAATAAAGCACCGAACCATAAACTTCCGGCGTTCCTGCGTTCCACGCGGCATCCGCGATCAAAAAGCGCGTAGCAAAATTATCACAACCATCAATTATTAAGTCATGATTTTCTACAAGTTGCTTCGCGTTATCTTCATTAAACCTAGGTATAAGGTTGATTTTTAGCCCGGGAGATAATGCTTGCAGACGTTTAGCCGCAAGTTGCGCTTTAGATTTGCCACACTGATCAACAGTGTACAAAGTCTGCCTTTGCAAGTTAGAAAGCTCAACAACGTCATCATCGCAAATCGTGATTTCTCCAACTCCTGCAGCGGCAAGCGAAAGCAGGCATGGAGAACCAAGTCCACCAGCACCAACCATGCAGATTTTTGCATTTCGAAGTAACTGTTGATGCGCGTGCGTAAAGCCAGGCAGGAGCAAGTGGCGGCAAGTGCGTTCCGCCTCAAGCTCCTGCAGGCTGTCGTAAATTTTATTAATCGTCATGCTTAAATAATTATGCCGAAATTCATACTACGAAATTTACAGCACGGAATCAGCCCAAGCGCGACCCTCAACAGGCGAGGAAGCAAGAGCATGATTTCGCATTGGAATACGTCCAGCATCGTGAGCAAGCTTGCCAGCAGTTACAGCAGCGGCCATTGCGCGACCCATTTTCACTGGATCTGGGCAGCGAGTTACAGCGCTTGCAAGAAGCACACCAGAGCAGCCGATTTCAAAAGCTTTAACAACATCGGAAGCGGTGCCAACGCCGGCATCCAAAATTACAGGAACGCCAGCTTCCTTGCATTCGCGCACAATCAGCTCAATATTTCGAGGATTCAAAATACCAAGACCAGTGCCAATTGGAGCGCCACCTGGCATAACAGCCTTCACACCAAGAGAAACTAAACGACGAGCCACAATTGGATCGTCATTCGTATAGCACAGAACGCTAAAGCCTTCTTCAACAAGCTTTTCTGCAGCAAGCAAAACTTCTCGAGTATCCGGAAGCAAAGTATCGTCATCTGCAATAACTTCGAGCTTAACCCAATCGGTTCCTAGAGATTCGCGAGCCATTTTTGCAGTAAGCACAGCGTCATGTGCAGTTTTACATCCTGCAGTATTCGGCAAAACGTTAATATTATGGCGTTGCAACATTCCATAAATATCTACGCCTGTTTTTGCGTGACGGCGCAAAGCAACCGTAGCCACTTCCGCCCCCGAAGCAACAAGCGACTTCTCCATAATGTCAATGCTCGTCATACCGCCAGTGCCAAGCAAAAGCCTTGAATGTAAGGTCTTACCACAAAGTTGCCAAGTGTCGGCACTTTCTTCTGCATTATTTTCAGAATTATTTTCTGTCATTTTAAGCCTTTTATTGAAAATTTAATATTTTGTAAGCGTCAGCCGCCTTGAACTGCGCTGAGAATCTCAATTTGATCCCCATTGCAAATCACAGTAGACGCCCACTGATTACGCTTAAGCACATCGTCGCCAATTGCAACAGCTATGCCAGAGCCAGCATCAGAACCGTAACGTTGAGCAATAAGCTCAGCAACAGTTAACCCATCTTGAACTTCAATAGTTTCACCATTGACGACGATTTGCATAATTCAACCTTTATTAACGTCTATTAAAACTTGCGTAATTAGAACGAGTGTCACTAGAAACTTAAGTTACTAGAAACGAGCAGGATCGCAGCTTTCCAAGAATCCCTTTTCCTTCTCAGTCAACTCTTGCTCAAGCACAAGCTTTGTAGTCAAAGAAGAACCCAAAGCGGTGAGCAAAATTCCATGACGGAAGTAGCCGGTGGAAATCGTTGTGTGAGTCTTAGGATCAATACCAATGAATGGCAAATCGTCTGGAGTGCCAGGGCGACCGCCAGCAGTAACCTCAGTAATCGAGCATTCCTGAATGCCAGGAAGCACACTTGCAGCATCGCGAAGCAAGTCGAGAACGCCACCAACCTTTGGAATATCGCGGTCGTCTTCGCGAGATGTAGCGCCGAGCACAAGCTCACCAGTTTCCTTAGCGCGAGGCACCAAATACACTGGGCGATCGTGCACAAATCCACGAACCACGGAGCTCAAAATTGGACGCAAAGGCTCTGGAATAGTCATACGAATCATATCGCCCCACACAGCGCGAAGCTTAAGCTGCGGAAGCATGTCCTTAGCTCCCAAGCCAGATGCCAAAACTGTGTCTGGACCCAAATCGTCTGGAGTGCTTGCGCGACGCTCAATAACAACACCGCGCTTTTCGAGTGCATCAATCATTGCTGCAGTGAAAAGACGAGGGTTGATTTGATGATCGTCCGGCACGCTTACAGCGCCAGCAATAGTTGGCGAAAGAGCAGGTTCAATTTCACGAAGCTTACTCACAGAAATATGCTCAGCTCTACGTCCGTAACGGTGCTGCAAGTTTAGCAACTCGTTTACGTGCTCGTTATCTGCAGCGTCGCCGCCGATTACGTAAGAGCCGCACTCTAAATAACCGGTTGGCTTATCAGTATACTTTGCAACCGAATCAACCAATTCCTTATACATGGTTGCGGACTCAAACATAAGTGGATACAACGCTTCTTGCTGATATTGCATTTCTGCGGTAGGAGCTAACATGCCGGCAGCATGGTGAGAAGCGCCAGAGACTGGATCCGGATCAATTATGCTAACTTTTACGCCGGCTTCCGTAAGTCTCCACGCTGTTGCTAAACCAATAATACCTGCACCAATAATACGAATATTTCGCATATATACTCCTTCCCTACGGCGGCATTACCCGCATCAGGTTTACGGTCGGCTTTCGCCCTCTCAGCCTGTATAGAACAAGCTCCCGCGTTTCGTAGCTTTGACCTTCAAAACTGCGATTGTAAAGCACTGCAATATTGCCAACTTTAGCGATATTACAAACGCTACAGATAGACGTGACGAAATTATGTGATTTTCGTCACACTACCGTGTAGCATTTTAGCACTTTTACAAAAAATCTGTTAATTTAGCCGGCATGTCAAGCGGTAAAACTAAGCAATTTTCGTTACCAGTGCAGATTGCGCACTGCGCGCGTAACGGATAAACACACTTTTTTGTTACTCACGCAGTTGGCGTTCTGCATTAGTAACGTATAATGTCGTTTTTTCGTTACTCACGCAGTTTGCGTACTGCGTGAGTAACGCTAGAGCCTACTCGTTAGAATGCTTGCGACGGCGAGAAGCCACGCCTGCAGCACCAAGACCTGCGAAGATTGCGGCAAATCCTGCAAACAAGCCAGTTGCAGCACCAGTCTTAGCAAGACTATGACCAGATGCTCCACTCAAACTATTAAGCAGCGCAGCCCTAGCAGCCTTAAGCTTACTCAAAGCCACATCAACTTGAGCCTGAGTTGCGTTAGGATCTGCAAGCACTCTGTTAGCCTCAGCCAAAGCCTGCACAGCATTAGCATTAGTTTCCACAGCATTGTTAACTTCGATTTGCAAAGCGGACTTATCTACCAAAGCACTCTGAGAATCACTAGTCTCAAAACCAGCAGCAGAACCGGAACCAACACCAGAGCCACTTCCGTTCCCGCCGCGACCGAATGGATTATTAATCTTATTCTTAGCTGCAGCGAGCCTCTTCAAAGCCTCATCAACCTGAGCTTGAGTTGCGTTAGGATCTGCAAGTACTCGCTTAGCTTCAGCCAAAGCTTTCTCATACTCGGAAATATCATCCCTACTACCAATTATAAAGTAAGGCGACTTACGGAAATCATCATCACCGGCAGCCTCATCCTGAAGCTTAGACTTATCGGTCTTGTTAGAATCAGTAATCTTCTTCTTAGCATCCTGAAGTCTCTTCAAAGCAGCGTCAACAGTCGACTGGCTAGCAGAGGAGTCATTTAGCACAGAATTGGCTTCATTTAAAGCATTCGTGTAATTTTCGAGATCTTTCTTCGCATCCTCGTCTGCAGGAGTTGCGTTAGCCTTAGCTTCAGCATTCTTATACTCCGCAGATTCATTGAACTTTGGAATTATTATATTTCCGTCAGAATCCTTACCTTCTACTTCGTTTCGAAGCTTAGATTTATCTGTACTAAACTGTCCGATAGCTTTCTTAGCATCCTGCAAAGCCTTCAAAGCATCATCAACCTGCTTTTGCGTGGCGCTTGCATCATTTAGAACCGTATTTGCATCTGCCAGAGCCTTTGTATACGCAGCAGCAGCACTAGAGCCAGCAGCATTATTAAACTCTGGAGTATCTTCGAACTTCGGAGTAATTACTTTGCCGTCTTTATCTTTACCTTCAACCTCATTTTGCAATGAAGATTTATCAGTGTTGAACTGCGCATCGTTTTCAATGTCGGTTTTTGCTTTCTTCAATGCTTTAAGAGCCTCGTCAACTTCTTGCTGAGTTGGATGTTTGCTAAGCGTTTGATTTTCAGCATTCTTTACAAGCTCACGCGCGCTCTTTAATGCCGCGTTATAAGCATCAAGCTTATCTTTTGCATCCTTGTAAGCAATAGAATCTGGACTGTCTTTAAGCTTTTCAAGAAGATACTTAGCATTCTTAACTGAAACTTTATTCTCAAACGAATCAGCAGCAGGCTCACCAGTTGCGCCTTCTTCCTGAGATTTCTCAGTTTCAGCCTTAAGATCTGCAGAATTGGTCTTATACGCATCAAGCCCTGTTCGAGCCGCTTCAAGTTCAGCAAGAGCAGCATTTACCTGCGCTTGTGTTGGCTTTTCACCCGCAGGAGTGGCGCTATCCTTACTCTTTGCAAGCAATTCATTGGCTTTAGCGAGCGCAGAATCGTACGCTTTCTTTGCTTGTGCAGCTGCGTTATTTCTATTAGCATCAGGAATAAGATTTCCAGATGCGTCTGCCTTCATAAATTGCGGGTTAGAAGCATTTCTATACGCGTCAGAAGTTACAGTTCCCTCAACGGCTTCAGCAGTACCAGTCTTAGGAGAACCGTTCTTGCCAACACTTTCCTGTAACTTAGCAAAATCAGTGTTGTATGCGTCCAAAGCTTTACGCGCTTCATCAAGCTTCTTGAGCGCAGCATCTACCTCAACTTGAGTTGCGTCTTGCTTTGCAAGTACATCCTTAGCAGAGTTAAGAGCCTGATCGTACGCTGTTTTAGCAGCAGAAGCTTGCGTGTTCTTTGCTCCATCTGCATCGCCGCTATTGTTCTTAAATACAGGGCTATCCGTGTTCTTATATTGAGGTAGCTGCTTTGTGTCAGCATCAGCATCCACCGACTTACGTAAATCATCCTTCTTGGTAGCGTAAGCAGAAAGTGCAGCGCGAGCTGCGTCTAAGCGCTTAAGAGCTGAGTCAACATCTGTCTGCAAAGCCTTGTTTTCAGGATGCTTTTGCACACCATTGAGGAATGTTGCAGAGCTTGGAACGCCTTCACCATCTAGCTTGGTTATCTCTGTACCTTGTGCATTTGTGTCTTTATCAACCTTGTTTTCCAAGACTTTCTTTGCAGCAGCAAGCGCGGAAGCATACTCATCAACAATCTTCTTAGCTGCATCTGCTTTAGTTTTTTCTTCCGCTGTAAGCGATGTATCGCTTGCCTTATCCGCCAGCGCTTGCGCATTCTTATATGCAGTTGTGTTTTTCGTTACATCATCTTGATCTGCAGAAGTTTGCAAAGCAGACGGTTTAGTTGCATAGGTTACAATAGCACCGCGGGCTTTATCGAGTTTAGCTTTTGCCGCATCTATTTCCTGCTGCGAATACGTAGAAGTTCCAGCTTTAGCGTCATCAATCTTTTGCTTAATAGTTTTAGCTTCTGTATACGCCTCGTTATACGCAACAAAGTCCCTACCAGCCTGCGTCTTTTTAGCAGCATCAGCTCCGTTTTGGCTTTCCTCATACGCATTAAAGTATGCAGGAAGCTTATTTCCACTGAAATTATTTGCAAGGACCTGAATTAAGTCATAGCTATTCGTTTTAAGCTTATGCAAATTCTCTTCGGCTGTTTTAAGATTGTTTAGCGCCTCGTCTACCTGCGCTTGCGTTGCCTTAGGATTATTAATAACTTCCTTTGCTTTTGCCAAAGCGTCATCGTATTTAGATGCGTACTGCTTAGCTTCTTCCTTATTTAAGCCTGCAGGAAGATTGCCATCAAAGTATCTGTCATACGTGCCGTTCTCATAGAAGACGCTCTTTTTGTCGCCGTCGTGATCGTGACTTTGTAGAACTATCGCGTCAAGAGCCGCCTTATTCGTAGCCTTAGCATCAATTGCTTTCTTGGCATTCTTAAGATTTTCTATTGCAAGATCAACATCGGCTTGCGAAGCGTTCGGGTCAGCAAAAAGCTCTTGTGCTTTCTTTACAGCTTCGTCGTATTTATTGCGCTCGTCTTCTGTAGCGTTCTGATACGCAGGATCAGCTGTTGAGATATCGCCAGACGTACCAGTTTTAACCTTGGCATCCGATGAAATAATCTCACTCAACTTGTCTTTGTTGGTTTCAAACTCGTCCAATGCTCTGCGCGCTTTATCAAGCTTCTCTTTGGCAGCGTTTACTTCTTTTTGCGTTGCATACTGATTTGCGTTTACCTTATTAGCTTCTGTAAGAGCTTCATCGTACGCAGTTTTTGCCTGAGCAGCTTTATTGTTCTTATCGGTATCAAGTGTGCCATCAGACTTCTTAAATTGAGGATTGGCTACGTTCTTGTACCTGTCAGTTGCATGCGTTCCAGTAGCCGCCGCACCCTGTGTGGTCGCAGCAGTTCCCTGATCCGTAATATCTTTATTAAGGTCCGTTTTATTTGTATCTTCACCATTAAGCGCTTGATAAGCTTTATTGAGCTTAATAGCCGCGTTATCAATATCGGCTTTCTGCTGCTCTGTAAGATTCTCTTTAGCAGTGTCTTTAACGCTTGCGTACAAGTTATTGGCAGCGCTAAGCGCAGTATCGTAATTATTCCTCAAAGTATCAGACGCATTGTAATACTTTGACTTAGTTGGCACTGTTTTGTACCCAACCTGCGCAGTTGTATATTCATCAATCGATGCCTTCAGCTTAGTTTTGTCGTGCGAAGGCTGTGGCACAAATAGTAAGTTAATAGAGTGCACAGAAACTGCATATTTAAAATACGAATAATCGTAAGGAGCCAAATATAAATGGGCTGGGTATACTTTGCCACTCTTAGCAGCAAGATTCACCTTTGCATCTTTGCCAAAAGAATAATCCTTTGCATCTGAATTATGTTCATCTAAATTGCGATCCGAATTATCAATTGCGGGATTACCATTCCAATACGGGCCGCTCATATTGCCCATCGTAAGCGAAACTGTTGGGTTGTTTTGATCATCAAGCAAATAATGCATATTAGATCTTTGCGGTTTGCCATTTCTGCCTTCGCTAGCAAGCGTCTCTCCGCCAATTATCGTGCGCAAACCAGAGTTAATGTCTTTTGGCGTTGCTTTCAAATATTTAACAACATCTTCCGTGTTGAATTTTTGCGCTTTTGTGGAATCATAGTGGTAAATAAGCGTATTCTTGTCGCTACTCCAGCTAAAACCTTCATCTGTGTCGCGGCCATCCATTTTCTGCTTAGTCCACTCAAGGTTATAGTCCTTACGAATATCAACCACGCGCGTAAGCTTGTTTTTCTTAATATTCGACGTAAACTGCACATACGCTTTGTCGGTCTTGATTGTAACAGTTATGGTATTTTCTGCCATACCACTTGAAATTGCCCTATGAGGACCATCATTAATCCAGTGAGCAGTATTACCTGAATACCAATCAAATTTGATTTGATCTTTGCTAGTAAGCCCAAGCTGAGCATTGTTTTTATTATCGTCAAATAACTTCTGCTTAATGCGCTCAAACTCGGCATCAGAAAAACCGATTGGATTATACACAGGAACAGCATCATCACCAGAAGGAATAGTAATCTTAGATTCATCAATCTCTTTTATAATTGCATCATCCAAGTTAATTGTGTCTGTATAATCCTGACCTGGAATTATTTGCCCAAAATTAATAACAATCTGATTATTGTTATTAAAAGTCACTTTATCTAGAGCAACATTATTTGCTTTAGATACACGCTTCCTAATCTCAAGTTTTTCAGAATCAGTTAAATGCTCAGGATCTTTGATTACTGGCTTATCAAAATTAAGATCAGTATTTGGGAATAATGGTGGCATTTCATCATTGTCATCGCCGTCACCATCAACATTAGAAGCCAATACCATGAATGGCGAAGCTGCAGATTTTAGCTTAGACTGCGCTGCCTCGACTTTACCTGCTTCAGACTGTTTCTCTTCAGTTTGTTTTGATTGAGTCTTCTCTACTTCAGGATTCTCTACTTTAGTCTGCTCAACATCCTTCTTAGAAGGCAGACCCCCCCCCATTTGGTTTTTAGGAGTTTCAGTTACATTCTTCTTCTGAATCTGCTTATCGCTAGACTGCTTATCATTAGCCTGTTGCTCGTGCTTATGTGGCTCGCCTTTTTGAGCATCACTCTGAACAACCTGTGAATCTTTCTCCTCTGCAGCCATTGCAGTATTCGCAGGAGTCACACTAAACGCTAATGCAGCACCGGCAAGCACACCTGCAGCACCTATAGTAAACGCTGCAACTTTACGCGTATCCACAGCTCTCGCAATAGCATTGCTAGCAGAAGCGTCCAAGCTCACCTTATGCCCGCGCTTTACAGACTTTACACCCATAATTCCTCCTCTTCAAAATGCACCCATGCTCTCTAGGATTTAATTATGCCTTGTATGCACCTAAAAATGCATCCAAATATGCGTCAGTGTATATTTCTGCATAGAGCAATCTTTTAGCGTATTAATTGCACATATACAGCGATTCAGTGTGAATTATACCACTTTGGAAGCGATTTTCATAGGGCGCATTTACTAATAAACAGTACTATTTACTCAACCGAACGCAGCAAAATCTCCTCAAGCGCATGCTTTACAGAAACAGGCAACGTACAACGCCACTGCGCCCACTTAACCACGGAAGGCTGATCGGTTGCGTAAGCGTTAAGCATATCAACATTGTTGCGATACTTTTCTGCTTCCGATTCGTTTTCGTATTCAAGAGTTGATATTGCAGCAATAGCACTTGCACTTCCGCCTGTTTCGCGTACTGCGTCAAAAGCCATTTCCTTACCACGGTACGGCACTTGTGCTTGAAGCAAGAATCGGTAAGCGTCGCCAACTTTAGGGTCGGCAGCAATTTGCAATCCTCCGTCAACAATTACGCGAACTTCTAAACGAGCTGGCACGTCTTTTACAGAAACAGTTAAGCTCAAAGTCGACTCTTCACCTTCGTAAGAAATCGCAAACTCGCTTGCGCTAAGTTCTCGACTTCCTACCAATACGCGCACGTGCGCAAAATCTGCGCAATCAACCCCTCTAAACACCACATTCCAGTTGCGTTTTTGCGGCACAGATTCTACAGCATCATCCTCTCCGGAAACGCCGGAAATAATAAATTGCGTAGAAGAATTGCCGTCTCGCCACACAAAATTCATGCGAGTATTAGCAGTATTCCCAGCAGACGCTGCAGCAAAATCACCGTTATCTTCGCGCATCACAAATTCGCCGTCAGCTCCAGGGAACACGAGCACGCGCAGATTACGAGGATTTTCAATGCTATTAACAGATTCAGCAGCCTCATAACTACGCGCGCAATCTGCAACTTCCGGCAAAACTTGCAGAGGCACAATAGCTCCAGCGCGAGCAAAAACAGGCACGCGGTCAAGCGTGCGCCACGCTTCAAATCTGCGACCATTCCAGCCGCGAGACACGTACCTGCGCCCGTCAAACAAATCGTACCAGTCACCTTCCGGCAACCAAACTCCAGCGCATCCACGCAAAGTAGCCGCATCGTTAGGCGAAACAATCGGCGCCACTATAAGCTCGCTTCCAAAACGGTACTCGTTAGGAATTTCATAAGCCATGCCAACTTCCGGCGACTGCCAGTACATTGGCTCAATAATCGGTCTGCCATCAAAAGCTGCACGATAATTCATCGTATAAACGTATGGCAAAAGTTCAGCGCGCAAGCGAAGCATTTTCACCATTGCTTCGCGAGTTTCCTGAGGGAAATTCCACGGCTCTTTTCCAGCAAACGGAGAGCAAGTCGAGTGCAAACGATTAATAGGGCTAAATGCACCGAAAGCATACCATCTCGCTTCCAACTCGTTATTTCGCACGCCGAGCATGTGGCCGCCAATATCGTGGCTCCACCATCCGTAGCCAATATTTGAAGCCGTAGAAGTGAAGTAAGTTTGGAAAGCAAGAGAATCCCAAGTAGTAACGGTATCTCCCGAGAATCCAACTGGGTAGCGATGCGAACCAGGGCCCGCGTAGCGCGAGAACGTTAGCGGCCAGCGTCCTTCGCGAGCAGAATCCTCATAATGCATGTGGTTTAGCATCCAAAGCGGATCCAAACCAGGCTCGCGCGTCACACCACCCTGCTGCCAGTCAATCCACCAGAATTTGACGCCTTCATCTTCCATACGATGATGCATGTTGAAATAAGCTTCAACAAACTGCGGATTCGTTAAATCAAATTCCACAGCTTTACCGCTTGCCGGATCAATGCCAGCATCTTGCGCAACTTGCGCATAATCTTTTTCGAACTCACGCACGCCGTCGCGCGGATGCAAGTTCAAAGTTGGAGATAATCCAGCCGCGTTAAGTTTACGCAAGAAAGCACGATGATCTGGGAAAAGCTCCTCGTTCCAAGTGTAGCCCGTCCAACCGGAACCATATTTTGCATCAACATCCGTCACATGCCAGTCCATATCTATAACAGCTGTACTGAACGGTATGCCTTCGCGCTTAAAGCGATTATGCAATTGCAAATATTCGTCTTGATGGTAGCGATAGTATCTGCTCCACCAATTACTTAGCGCAAAACGTGGAAGCAGCGGTTGAGCACCCGCTAGCTTATAAAAGTCTTGAATTGCTTGAATATAGCGATGTCCGTAGCCGAAGAAATACAAGTCTTTATATCTTCCAGCTTGTTCGCTAACTTTTTGCGCACGCGACTTAACCCAAGCCCCATACGGGTTTGATTTGCCGTTTATTTCCTCAGCCGGCGCAATTTCGCAAGTTGCAGAATCGTCTAAAACAGACCATCCGTCGCGCGAAAGTATTCCTTTACCAAGTTTTACCGGTCCGTTCGCCTGATCCAAAGTTCTAAAAGTTCCAAGGAGATTTCCAGGACACGCATCACCGTAATGCCACGTATTAAATTGAGTACACGGCACTCCGCGCACAACAATACTTAATCCTTCTTTACTAAAAGCTTCGCAATTATAAGTAAGATGCAGCTTTTCAGTTTCGACTTCCAACCATCCGTTTTCGTTTTTGCGCGCACTAAATTGCGGCTGAGCATCCGCACTTTTGTGAGCAAAATTGCGGCAGATTACAGTTTGCGTAGGATTGTCAACAAACTTTCCGTCGTCGCTCCATTCAAGACGCAACAGCGAATCTGTAATAACTGTAATTCGCCACTTTTCGCCTTTAATTACCTGAGTATCCTGTGCTTTTGCGTTTGAATCAGTTGCGTACTTATAAAAAATTCCCGACTTGGAAAAGTCCATTTTTGCACCTTTGCTTTTTATTAATTAACGCACGCTTTTATTTGACGAATACTGCGAATAATGCTGCAATCGATAGCATTACCGGATACCATGCGTACATTGTCCAGCGAAATACTGGCGAATCCTTATGACCGTCTCCGTAAGGGCTGCGATAGTGCAAAACTGCCACGCCAATGCCTGGCGCGAGCATCGACATAGCGCCAAACATGCCGGAAATCAGCTCCATGCGAATTTCATGCTTTTGCATCAGCTCAAAAATCAGCACAAACACAAGGAATAGCGCGCCTCCCCAGAAAATTTGCTGACGCACATAAACTTTGCCAATAATATTCCACAATAATCCTGCAATTACTACTGCAGCATACGCAACACTGCGCAAAAAACCGCTAAAACGCTCTCGAACCATGTCAATTCCCATAAGAACAAACAGCGCAATTACGAGCGCAAACACTGGATTTTGCGAGCGCAAATCAAACGCGCAACCGGATGTAGTAAGATCGTACGGCACTTCGCAAATTATTGCTAAAATCAAAAGTCGCAGTATGTAAAGATTCACGTTATGCGTATTGTGGTATCCGCGCATAAGAATCCACGCATACCATGGCAGCGCAGTCCAGCTAACTACTTCGCAAAGAACCGCAAATGTGAGAGCAAGCATATTATCTTTGCGTAATCCGCCAAACAAATGCGGTATTACGGGAGCGCTAAATGCACTAAGCATCATCATGAATGCGCCAAGCATTTTAAACTTGCGCAAAGTAATGCCCATTTTTATGTTTTTATCTGCACGAATTTTAGGCTTTAGCACATCCATTACTTGCACTCCTTTGTATTTCCACGCATTGTTTCGCATAACACTTACTTTAAGTAACGTTCTTTTTAAGTAACGCGCTTATTTTTACTGCTCTGTTTTACTAACGTTTATTGTATCGCAGTATTTATTGTGACTTAAAGCGGAAGATTGAATATTGCGAAACTTTGCGCACCGAGTTTCAAAGAATTTCCGCAGCTTAACACTTCGCCGATTTTTAGCAAAGGATTTTCGACTGCTTCCTGAGTAAGATTTGCCAGCGCTTCAAACGGTACTGCTTCTGCGTTTACTCCAGGGTTCATAACCACGATGCTTCTTTCGGCATCCGATTCTCCCTCGCTGCTTTTTGCGCAACGCTCGTAAGCAAATCCGCGTCCATCAACAGGAGCGTATAGTACTCGCCATGACGCGTCAGCTTGCAAAGAAGCGCGACTATGACGAAGCTCAATAAGCGCGCGAACCCAAGAAAGGAAGGAATCTTCGCAATTAATTTGCGCAGAAACTGTTGGAATTTCGCCACTTTCTACTGCTTGTTTGCGAGAATTTGCGCAAGTTCTTCCGTCTGCTCGCACTTCAACAGGCAAATATAGTTTTGATTTTGCAGCTGTTGAGAATCCGAGATTTTTTGTTTCATCCCACTGCATTGGCGTGCGCGTGCCGGTTCGAGCGTAGCCGCCTTCTTTTGTTGGAATATCGCGATATTTCATGCCAATTTCGTCGCCGTAGTAAACAAAAGGCACTCCAGGCATTGTAAGCAGCATTCCGAAAGCAACTCTGCGCTCACGCTCATCTAATCGCGGAGCCATGCGAGACGTATCATGATTGCAAGTAATGAAACTAAAGTAGCCTTGATCACAGGTTGACTCATATTGCGGGCAGTAGTCGTCTAAGAATGGGCAAATGCTTCCGCCGCCGCGCGCCGAAAAGTAGCTGTGATCATGTTCAGGATTGCTATCTAAAGCGTTATCAACATCACGAGCTAAACGTGCGTAGCCGTTAGGATTTCCGTCCCAGCGCCAGCTTAAATAAAAGTCCATGTCAAACCCAGCTGCCAACGCCTGACGCGGCCTGCCCCATTCGGAAACGAAAGCAGCCTGCGGATACTCCTCTTTAATAGTGCCAAGCATTTCCTGCCATGCACGAATTGTGTTGTCTTTCCCAAGACTTCCTTCACCATTATTGTCATCGTTTTTTACAAGCGAATCAGCCATATCAACACGGAAACCGTCAGCGCCTAGCGAAAGCCAAAATCGCATAACATCAACCATTGCAGCGCGCGTTTCTGCTGCCTCTTTAGAATCTGGCGAAGATTGCCAAGCTCGATCTCTATGCACAAAACCGTAGTTTAATGCTGGCTGACATTTGAAAAAGTTCAGAATATAGGTGGCATCTCGCTCGGTTTCGCCGCCAATAAATGGCATAGAATAGCCGCTAAATGCACTATCCGTCCAAATGTAGCGCTTACTGAACTCGTTTTTTTCAGCGCGTGAGCTTTCTTTAAACCACTCGTGTTCTTCGCTAGTATGCCCCGGCACTAAATCAAGCAAAATACGCATTCCACGAGTGTGTGCTTCACTAAAAAGCTGCTGCAAATCTTCGTTAGTACCATAGCGAGCAGCTACTCTTTTATAGTCACGCACATCGTAACCAGCGTCTTTAAAAGGAGAGTCGTAGCAAGGATTAAGCCAAATTGCGTTGCATCCAAGCGATTTTACATAATCTAATTTCTTTATAATTCCTTGAATATCACCTATACCATCGCCATTTGCATCATAAAAACTTTGCGGATAAATTTCGTAAAAAACAGCGTCTTTAAGCCATTGAGCATGATTATATAATCCCATTGTTTTACCCTTCTTTTGTTGCTATATAAAGTTTATACGACGACACTTTAAAAGCATATTATTCAATAAAATACAAATAACCCGCCACTCATTTGCAAACGGCATAATATACGTGTATACTACACATTGCTTACGAACGGATTTTTGTGAGACTTGTGACGCTGATTTACGCAGCTATCGCAATGTTGCGCCACAAAGAAATCCGTTACTACGCCACCAAGTGATATGCCAGTTTTGGCATGATATAGGAGGTCAAGGATGACGAATATTAAGAAGATGCTGGGTGCAGGTCTTGCTGTTGCCACATTATTTGGATTTGCAGCTTGCGGCTCTAGCACAAATAGCGATAAGAAAGCCACTGAATCTGGTCCTGTTCAGCTCACAGTTTGGTCTGCTTCTGAAGATCAGAAGGCAGGCGGCTGGGTTGACACCGTTGAGAAGGAATTCCAGAAGGCTAACCCAAACGTTAAGTTCAAGAACACTGTTGTTGAGCCACCAAAAGCTGCTGAGTCTGTAAAGAAGGATGCAAAGGCTGCTGCCGATGTTTATCTCTTCCCTAACGATCAGCTTGGCGACTTGGTTAAGGCTGGCGCAATTGGCCAGTTGAGCGATGACGCCGTAAAGCAGGTTAAGGAACAGAACGAAGATACTTTAGTTAATTCCGTCACTGCTCAGGACGGCAACATGTACGGCGTTCCTTACACCGGCAACACCTGGTTCATGTACTACAACAAGTCCAAGTTTGCTGCTGACGACGTCAAGTCCCTCGACAAGATGCTCGAGAAGGGCAAGGTTGCATTCGATCTTAGCAACGCTTGGTACCTCCCAGGCTTCTACCTCGATGGCAACATGACACTCTTCGGTGAGAAGGGTACCGATGCCAAGGCTGGCATGAAGCTCGGCGACAAGGCTGCTGAAGTCACCAAGTATATCGCAAAGCTTTTCGCAAACAAGAACTTCGTTCTTGATGGCAACAGCGCTGGCTTGAACGGCCTCAAGAGCGGTAAGGTTGACGCTTACTTCTCCGGCTCTTGGGATGCTGCTGACGTAAAGAAGACTCTCGGCGACAACTATGCTGCTGCTGCTCTTCCAACCTTCAAGACCGAATCCGGCGAACATCAAATGAAGTCCTTCGCTGGTTCTAAGGCTGTTGCTTACAACCCTAACTCCAAGCACCCAGAGATGGCTGCTAAGTTTGCTGCATTCTTGGGCTCCAAGAAGTCCCAGCAGATTGCTTACGAGAAGCAGGGCGTTATTCCTTCCGACAAGTCTCTTGCTGACAGCGTAAAGTCTGATCCAGCTGCTGTTGCTCAGATGGAAACCATTGCTAAGACTTCTGTCTTGCAGCCAGCAATCCCTGAGATGGGTAGCTTCTGGGAGCCAATGGGCAACTTCGGTAAGGCAATTGCTAATCATGAAGTTACCGAAGCAAATGCTGATGCTAAGACCGCTGACTTTGCCAAGGGCTTAGCTGGCGCCGTAAAGTAAGCGTTTACTTTCGCTAATTAAATAAATCTATATAAAATGCGTAAGTGAAAATTACAAGTAACTTGTGCATTTGCGAATAGCACGCCCCAGTCCCCACTCTAGTGAAAAGGGGCCGGGGCGTGCTATTTATATATACTTCTCTAAAGCACTCACTGTTTATATGAAAGGTATGTCATGACTGGCACGACATCCACAAAGCGAGAAAGGCGCCAGAAGAAGACGTCAAATATAGAACGCTTTGCTCCTTCACCATATTCACTGAAAGAGGCTGCAGAGCACGCAGACATTCTTTCGTGGATTTCCGTTATTATCTTTGGTTTCGGCACTTTTGTTCGCAAACAATTCACTAAAGGCATTTTGTTCCTTCTGTGTGAAGCTGTTCTTTTCGGATTCTTATTCACAACCGGTGCAGAGTACCTTCCAAAAATTCTTACGCTTGGTACAAAAAAGCAAGGCAGGATTAAAGTCAATGGTTTCTATCATTACACTGCCGGCGATAATTCTGTAGAAATTTTGCTGTACAGCGTTATGGCGATTGCAGCAGTTATCGTGCTAATTTATTTAGCAACGCTATCTCTACGCAGCGCTTATAAGGCACAGGCTATTACAGCAAGCGGCCAAAAGCCAGTAAACTTTATTAAAGACGCTTCGTCTTTGCTCGACAGCAAAGCGCACATTGGTTTAATGACGCTTCCAACCGCAGGTATTGTTCTCTTCACCATTTTGCCATTAATCTTCATGATTTCTATGGCATTCACCAGCTACGATAGGAACCACCCAGTTCTGTTTACTTGGACTGGATTAAACAACTTCTTCGCAATTGGTAACGCTAAGAGCTCTATTAACGCAGCTACATTCTTCGATGTTTTGCTGTGGACTCTTATTTGGGCATTCTTTGCAACATTCCTGAACTTCTTCTTCGGTATGTTTATTGCAATGATTATTAACCGCAAGTCCACTCGTCTTAAGGGATTATGGCGTACTTGCTTCTCTCTTACCATTGCAGTTCCACAGTTCGTGTCCTTGCTTGTTATGAACAACATGCTTCAGCGAAATGGTGCTATTAACAGCATCCTTCTGGAAAACCATTGGATTGCTCAACCTCTTCCATTCTTCCAGGATGTGACTTGGGCTCGCGTAACAGTTATTCTTATTAACCTTTGGGTTGGTATTCCATTCACTATTATGCAGATTACGGGTATTTTGCAGAATGTTCCTGCAGAACTTTACGAAGCTGCAGAGCTCGATGGTGCAAGTTGGTGGCAGCGTTTCATGAACGTCACTATGCCATACATCATCTTCGTAATGACTCCATACTTGATTACAACCTTCACTGGCAACATCAATAACTTCAACGTTATTTACCTCTTGTCTGGCGGCGAACCGACACCACTTGATTCTTCCGCAGGTAAGACAGATTTGCTTATTACTTGGCTCTACAAGTTGACAGTGGATCGCGGAGACTACAACATTGGTGCTGTTATCGGTATTATGACGTTCATTGTTCTAGCCGTCGTAGCACTTATTACGTATCGCAACTCTGGATCTTATAAGAACGAGGAGGGATTCCGGTGAGTAATAAAAATACCGCTATGCAGCAAGAACCTGTTGTACACAGCACTCGTAGCGTCTCTCTGTTTAAAGATCAACGTATACGAAGAATAATCGGAGATATTTTCTCCCACCTATTCTTGGCTGTACTGTCGATTATTTGGTTGATTCCAATTGTTTGGGTTTTCTTGGAAAGCTTCAACAAGAACGAATCCCCATTCCAGAAGACATTCTTCCCAACAGAGTATTCGTTCAATAACTATATTCGCTTGTTCACCGAGCGCGAAGCCCTAGACTTCCCGCGCATGTTCTTGAACACTTTGGTTGTGTCCATTTTCGTGTGCATTATTTCTTTGCTCTTCGTACTTGCCGTGTCGTTCTGCATGTCTCGCCTTCGCTTCCGCGGACGTAAGACATTCATGAATATTGCTTTGATTTTGGGCATGTTCCCAGGCATCATGGCAGTTATCGCTATCTACTTCATTTTGAAGGCTCTCGGTTTGACGAATGGTTCGGTTGTTCTAATCGCACTTATTATCGTCTACTCCGCAGGTAGCGGCGCCGGCTTCTACGTTATGAAGGGCTACATGGATACGATTCCAAAGTCTTTGGATGAAGCTGCTTACTTGGATGGCTGCACTACTTGGCAGGTCTTCTACAAGATTATCCTTCCAATCTGCAAGCCTATGATTGTGTTCCAGGCAATCACAAGCTTCTTGGGCCCATGGCTTGACTTCGTTATGGTTAAGACGATTGCCAACAGCCAGGACAACTACACTGTTGCTTTGGGCTTGTGGAAGATGCTTGATAGGGAATTTATTAGCCACTGGTTTGCACGATTCTGCGCAGGCGCTGTGTGCGTTTCGATTCCTATTGCAATCCTGTTCATCATTATGCAGCGCTTCTACGAAGAGTCCATGTCTGGCTCTGTTAAGGGCTGATATTCTGCAGACAATCTGTAGTATTAAAAAAAAGATGAAGGCCGAGGCGCTTTCGAGCGTTTCGGCCTTTTTATTACACAACTCAAAACGATACTGGCTAACAAACCTTACTACATTAAGCCAAATAACGCTTGAATAAAGTTACGTACAAATAAAAATTCCAACTAATAAATTAAAAATAAGTAAATCGTAAAATTGAATATCACACTTAATTGCAAAACATACAGTAATATAGTATTTACGAAATAACAAAATAAGAAGGATATTACACATGACGTTCCCATCTTCGGCAACCTGGCCAGTGTACGAAGGTCCTCTCGGTTTTACTCTGAACTCAAAGTCTACAACTTTCACCGTGTGGGCTCCTACTGCACAAACTGTAACTTTAAGACTTTTTGAAACAGGCAATAACAGCGAACCTACTCAAACACATGAACTAAAACCGCTGCACGATGGCGCTTGGCGTATTAATTTCCGCAAACGCTTGGACGGCGTGTACTACGATTACCTAGTAACTTTCCAAGATGGCACTGTAAATCGCACAAGCGACCCTTGGGGTATTGCAAGCGGAGTAAACGGCGAGCGCAGTCTTGTTGTGGACGAAGAGCGCATATCTCCTGCCAATTGGCATAAAGATAAATCTCCTAAGTTTGTGCGCCATGCAATGGTTGTGTGGGAAACGCATGTTGCTGACTTCAGCAGCAATCCTAATGGCGGTTTTAAGCCGGAGCATCGCGGCCAGTATCTCGCTTTTACCGACGAGCATACGACTTTACAAAACCCAGATTCTTACGACTGCAATTTCCCTACCGGATTGGATTATTTAAAGAAGCTTGGTGTTACTCACGTACAGCTCGAACCTATTTACAATTTTGCAACAGTTGACGAAATTGCAATCGACGGTGCGCGCAAAAACGGTGCTTCAGCAGAAGAATTAGATTCTCTATACAATTGGGGTTACGATCCTCACGCTTATAACGTTCCAGAAGGCGCATATTCTAGCAATCCTTACGATGGCACTGCACGCATACGCGAATGTAAGGCAATGATTGCGGCATTACACGCTAATGGTCAACGCGTAATTATGGATGTTGTTTATAATCACATGTACAAGTCTGCAGAAAACGCTTTTGAACGCGTTGCTCCTGGATACTTCTGCAGGCGTAACGCAGATGGATCATTTTCTAATGGTTCTGGATGTGGAAATGAAATGGCTTCTGAACATCCTATGTTCCGCAGGTTTATTATTGAATCTTTGCTGCATTGGGCGCGCTGCTACCATATTGACGGATTCCGCTTCGATCTTATGGGTTTGACGGATACAGAGACTTTGAATCAGGCTCGCGCAGAACTAGATAATCTTCCTGGCGGCAAAGATATTGTTATGTATGGCGAACCTTGGGGCGCTTCAGACCCTGCTGTCGACGAAACAATTTATCTTGGCAATAAGGAAGGGCGTCATACTCTTAACGAGCGCATTGGCTGGTTTAGCGACGAATCTCGCGATTCCCTTAAAGGCAATGTTATGAATCATCGCGACCGCGGCTATGTTAATGGCAACGAATTTTGGTGCTGCGATGCTGCTCGTCAAGCGTTGGACGCGTGGAGAGATACGCCTTCTGCAGGTAAAGAAGTTGGACAAATCGTTCAGTACACTTCTGCTCACGACGATTTAACTTTGTGGGATAAGCTTTGCATTTCTATGCGCGACAATGCTGGCGATTTTGAGTTTAATGCCCAAGACAAACAGCAGGTTGCAGATATTTTGAACGCAAATATGTTTGCAGCAGGAATAGTTCTTTGCTCTGCTGGAATCCCATTTATGCTAAGCGGAGAAGAGTTTGGACGCACTAAGCACGGCTGCGATAATTCTTATAATCGCGGCGTTTTGCTAAACCAGCTTGATTGGGCGCGCGCTGAACAATTCAAGCCTTTGGTTAATTGGTATAAGGATCTTATTGCGCTTCGAGCAGAATACAGTGCATTTTACGACGGCAAGCGAAAGCAGCTTACTACATCTAATCGCACTGTTTTAGCTACTAGAATCGGCAATAATATTATTGTTTGCGCAAATCCTATGTATCATGAAGACGCAACTATTGAGTTACCAACAATTCACAGCACAAAGTCTAAGGGCTGGAATTTCATACTTAATTCGAATGATTATTATTCCGACTGGACGGGATCTCAGCCTGATTCTGACGCATTTATTGCAAATGAAGAAAATAACATTACTCTGCATTTGCCAAGCCGCACTTTCGTAGTGCTTAGTGCTAAATAACTGCGTTTTAAAAACTTACACCTGATATCGCAACGCTAATTTGCAAACGATATCAGGTGTTTATATAATTGACAGACAGAGCGTACTTCAATCCAGAGATGTATTGAGTGCACTCTACCGCCATAGTGGCACGTTTGGCACGCTTACGACGACGTTAGGGATGTGCCAAATTAATAGATAGAAGGAGCACCATGAGCAAAACAGCTAACGGCACAGCTGACACTGATAAGCCTATGGAAGAAAGCGCTGAGCGTCTTGCACGCCCGCTTATAAAACTTGCAAAAGCATGCGGTGTTGCCACTTTTTATATTGATCAGCAGGGAAGCTATACAGAAATTACAGACGAAGCATTGGTTGGAGTGCTTGACGCATTAGGAATGCCTGCTGACACTCAGGATAATATAGCGTCATCGTACAAGCTAGTGCAAGCCAAGAGAGCCAGTGAACTACTTCCTCCAACTGTAGTTTCATTTAACGGCACAAAAACTTGTGTACCAATTCATGCTGGAGATGCCAAGCCGGAAGATATTAGACTTTCGCTTACGCTTGAAGACGGCACTGATTATGAGGGCAAATTAGGGAATGTCCTAGCTGAGGACGACGGCGACCTATACACTGAACTTCCTGACGATTTGCCAATGGGATATCACACTTTGCACGCCCAAGTTCTTGGGAATCATGGGGATATTACTTCGCATGCAGACGTTACTTTAATAGCAGCTCCTGCACGTATTCCTCTTCCGCAAAGCGTAAAAGAACACCACCGTTGGGGCTTTATGACGCAAATGTATTCTGTGCGTTCTAAAGACTCTTGGGGAATTGGCGATTATGGCGATTTGCGTCGCCTACTTAAGGATGCTGGAGAAATCGGCAAGGCTGATTTTATGCTGATTAATCCAATTCATGCATGCGCTCCTGTAACTCCACTTGAGCCTTCTCCATACTTGCCTGAATCGCGTAGATTCTTGAATATTACGTATATTCGTCCACAAGATATTCCAGAATATGCTGAATTAAACGGAGAGGATCTTGCTAAAGTTGAGCAATTACACGAATCTATTGCTCCTCAAAACAACAATCCAAATCCTATGGATATTAACGCTGCTTGGGACGCTAAGCTTCCTGCTCTGCGTATAATCTTCAAGCAGCCTCGCTCTGCAGAACGCGAGCGCGAGTTTACTGAGTTTAAACATCGTTCCGGTGAAGATCTTGATGCTTTTGCCACTTGGTGTGTTGCTTTTGAAGTTTGGGGCGCTCCTTGGGGAGAAAACTTGTGGTTTGACACTACTGGTAAAGGAACTTCGCAAATTGAACGACTTAAGCGCGAGCATGCTGATTTGTTTGAGTTCCATCGTTGGCTTCAGTGGATTGCGGACGAGCAGGTTGCTGCAGCTCACGCTGAAGCTAAAGCTGCAGGCATGGCAATTGGTCTTATGCAAGACATGGCTGTTGGCGTGCACGGCTACGGAGCCGATGTTTGGTGGAGTCCGGAACGATTCGCTAACGGCGTAAGCGTTGGCGCCCCTCCTGATTTCTACAACCAGCAGGGCCAGGATTGGGGTCAGCCTCCATTTGATCCAAATTACCTGGACGAAACAGGCTATATTGCTTACCGAGACATGGTTCATAACGTATTCTTGCATGCTGGAGCTGCACGTATTGACCACGTTCTTGGGCTTTTCCGCCTGTGGTGGATTCCACAAGGCCAGAGTGCAAGAAACGGCGCATACGTGTACTACAACGTAGACGCAATGATTGCAGTTCTTACAGTTGAAGCAACTCGCGCAGGCGGTGTTGTTATTGGCGAAGATTTGGGTACTGTACCGAAGTATGTTTCTAAAGTGCTTGCTTCTCACGGCGTGCTTGGCACTGTTGTTGAGTGGTTTATTCACGACGACGAAGCTGAGGCTGCAACAAAGAAAGCTGGAAAGAAGCAGATTATATTTGCTAATCCTTCTACATATCGAGAGTATGCTCTTGCTTCCGTCACTACGCACGATATGCCGCCTACAGCGGGTTATCTTGCCTTTGAGCATGTAAAGCTTCGCGAACAGCTTCACCTGCTTACAGACTCCGTAGAAAGCTTCCAAGAGACAGCTCAAGCTGAGCGTGATGCAATGATGAAGATGCTTCTTGACGGCGGCTGGATCAGTAAAGAGGCTGCTGAAGACGTAGAAGGCCATGTGCAAGAGATTGTGGAAGCTCTGCATGCGATCATACGCACTTCCCCATCGTTGCTGCTGCAGGTTGCTTTGGTTGATGCTGTTGGCGAGCACCGCTCTCAAAATCAGCCTGGCACTAGCACGGAGTATCCAAATTGGCGTATTCCACTTGCTGATGCAGAAGGTCGCGTAGTCCACACTGATGAAGTATTTAAGTCGCCACGAGTGCTTTCTATGACAGCAGTTATGCGCGGCGAAAATACACAGAAGTGAGTATAATTAAAACGTTGGTTTACTGTGAACCGACTCAATTCCCCGCAAGAAATACGGTTTGCATAGTAGCAAATCAAAAGTATTGATTGCAATGATGTCCTATGTGAGGCGAGCGTCTACGATGATGCTCGCCTCATTAATTATTTGCATAAATTACTTCTTAATATACTTTGCAAAAACACGCTCCAACAAAGGCGTGTGAAGCATAATAGTCGATCCCCAACCAATGAATAATAGCAAAGGTAAACCTTGCGGAAAGTAAATAACTGATGCAGCCACAAGGCCTATAAAAATAGCGTCAATAATAATCATTCCAAGCGTTGCTTGCCAGTATGAAACGCTGAAAATAAAAGCATTCAGAATAGTTTTGCCAATAGAATTTTCAAAACGCGCTTGTAATGCGAAAACCCATTCTGCTATAAGAATCCAGATTATGCTTATTGCAAATTGCGGTATTAAAAGCGGTGGTATTCTAACTGCAATCCAAGCCCATAATATAAGAGCCAAAAATGGGGCCATTACAATCCAGATTACAGTTGATTTCAAAAAGTTACTGGCAAAAGCGCGGAAGTATGCAGAAGTCATGTGTCCTTCAGCATTTTCTACACGTCTTGCAGCATCGTGCGCTGCGCTAACAGCTGCGCCAATGGTGATTAAAGGTATGCTAGTAACAATCATAAGTATGGTAAGCCACACTGTATTAGCAAATGTTTCCATACCTTGCGCAAACTTTGAATACGGGCTTCCAAACGAGAACATTTATATATCTCCTTTACGCTTTGTTTGCGCTATTTATAGCTGACTTACTAGCAATACTTACTAACAATACCCCTACCAACAATACAATGGTGGTGACTTACAAATCTTACGACCGTAGTCACCACCATTATTTTCACCACTTGAGATTTTGGAGGAGAAGAAATCTCAGCCTTTTACCGCACCTGACATAACGCCTTTGATAATATACTTCTGGCAGATGAGGTAGAAGATAATAATTGGAAGAATGGCAAGAACCAAGCAGCCCATCATGGCACCCATTTCAACGGAACCATAGCCACCCTTCAAATACTGAACTGCAATCGAAACCGTCTTGTACTTGTTCAAGTCCAAGGTAAGGTACGGAAGCAGGAAGTCGTTCCAAATCCACATAGTTTGCAGAATAGCCACAGACACAATCGATGGTCGCATAATTGGAATAATAATCTGGAAGAATATGCGCGGCACAGAAGCACCATCAATCATCGCAGACTCTTCAAGTTCTTGTGGTATTCCCTTAATTACACCAGTGAAAATAAACACTGCAAGACCAGCACCAAAGCCTAAGTAGATAATCCACAATCCCCATGGAGTGTTCAATCCGAGCTTGTTAGTTATGTCGGAAAGAGTGAACATAACCATCTGGAATGGCACAATCATGTTAAATAGGAACAACACGTAAAGCATTACAGCGAACCAATTGTTGACTCTAACAATCCACCATGCACACATTGATGTGCAGAGCAGAATCAGAGCAACTGCGCCAACAGTAATCACAATGGTCCACCAGAAGCTCATTATAAGATTCGTACGTTCAATTCCTAAAAGATAGTTATCGAATCCAATAAAAGATTTTGGAGTTAAGCTGAAAGGCTCACTCGCAATATAAATCTTCGACTTGAAGGAATTTATAAAAACTATAGCGATTGGGAAAATCCACAGCAAACTTACAACAGTAAAGAAGGCTGTCCACAGTGCAGAATGCTTCATTTTCTCGTTCATGCCACTACCTCCTTAGACCTAGTAAGCATATTTTGAACCAAAGCAAGCACAGCCACAATCAGGAAGAACACAACTGCCTTTGCTTGGCCAACGCCTTCACCATTTGTACGACCGTAGAACGTGTTGAAAATGTTCAACGCTAACATTTCAGACTTATGAGAAGGCATACCGTTCGTCAAAGCCAAGTTCTGATCGAATAGCTTGAAGCCGTTGGTGACTGTTAAGAATGTGCAAACAGTAATCGAAGGCATCATAAGAGGAATTGTAATCTTAAACAGCGTTTGCATCGGGGTTGCACCATCAACTGCTGCAGCCTCAATAACATCTCCTGGAAGAGCTTGCAAACCGGCAATATAAATAATCATCATATAGCCAATTTGCTGCCAGCAAATAAGCAGCACCAATCCCCAGAAACCATACACGGCAGAATATGTAATAGAACGGCCGAAGTATGCCAAAATACCATTAAGTACTAACTGCCAAACATAGCCTAACACAATGCCGCCAATAAGATTTGGCATGAAGAACACAGTGCGGAAAACGTTTGATCCCTTAAATTTCTTAGTCAACATATATGCAATTGCAAAAGCAATTACATTAATAAGAATAGTTGTTACAACAGTAAATGCCATAGTAAAAATCAACGAATGAACAAAGTGTGGATCCCTAAATGCCTTGCGGTAGTTACGAATACCAACGAATTTACTATCTGTAACAGCGTGGAATTTAGTAAAACTTAAATACACGCCCATAATAAACGGTACAACAAAACCAATAATAAAAGCCGCAAATGTTGGCAAAGCAAACAATGCCCACCATTTACGTATTGCCTTTCCGCTCATACTAATCATGACTCGTCACTTTCTCCTCCTTGAGTGCGACGCCACCATAGACGTCGATGTCGAACCAATATCTTCATTCTACTACATGAATGAGCAATGTCAAACGTTGTCATTTTCTTGCAAAGAATTTGTAGCAAATTGCAATTCTATAATTAAAAATTGCTTGCTATCATTGGCTTTTCAACAAATTCTGCTAGAATGGAAACGGTTGCAAACGTTTGTTTATTACGACCCACAAAAATCCGTATCAAACAACCTACACGATGCCGTGCTAAAATGCGTATGGGAATAAAGGAGTTCACATGCCGGCAAATATTCAAGATGTTGCAGATAAAGCACACGTGTCTGTTTCTACCGTGTCTCGTTCATTTACACGCCCAGATTTAGTTTCATCTTCAACTCGCAACAAGGTATTGGAAATCGCAGAAAAGTTGAACTTTTCTATTTCTAAATCTGCAGCAGCATTAAAATCCGGACGAACTTTGCGCATAGCTTTACTTGTAAGCGACCAAATTCGCCTATGGTTCAGCGCATCTATTATTCAAGGTCTTAACCAAATATTCCACAGCGCAGGCTACGATTTATCTATTTTCCAGATTTCTAGTAGTGAAGAGCGTAACGAATTTTTCACAATGCTTCCAACTAGGCGCAATGCAGACGCGGTTATTGTGTGTTCTTTTGATGTGAATACCAAGGAAATTGAGCAGCTTAAAACTACAGGCGTGCCTATTGTTGGCATAAATTGCTTGCATCCTAAAGACTGCGATTTTGACGCAACTATTAATATTGACGACGATCAAGGCGCGAGGCTTATGGCACGTCACTTGATTGGATTAGGACATCACAATATTGCATATGTTCGCACTACTCGCGATGTTTCACTACATTTCAGCGTTTTGCAACGTTATCATTCATTCATTGACGAGTGCAAAAAGAACGCGATTACGCCAATTGAAATTGTTGCTCCAGCTAATTTAGACAGAATAAGCGCTATAGTTTCTATGCTTCTTGGAAACGCAACAATGCCAACTGCTATTGCTTGCCAGGAAGACGGAATCGCAATACCTCTTATGTTCCAGCTTGCTCGCAGCGGTTACGCAACTCCTAGCGATGTATCAATTATTGGTTTTGACGATAGTTTTTACGCTCATGAAACTGGTCTAACTACTATTAGGCAAGATCCGGTTGAGATTGCGGCAACCGCAGCTAAAATAACACTTTCGTTTATAAACGATCAGAAAGTTGACAATCCTTATAGAATTGTTCCAGCTCAACTTATTGTGCGCTCAAGCACATCGGCTTTATTAAGCGAGTAAATATTTTATTTTATTTAAGCAAGTAGCTTTTTATAATTCTTACACACTATAAATAACAAAATCCGCTAGGACTTAACACTAAACTGTGTCAGTATCCTAGCGGATTCGCTTACGTCGCCTTTGCTTACTTACGTCAGAGGTGCAACGTTTATTAATTTATTTGAATGAAGATTAGTCCTCATCTTCGTGAGACTGAGCATATTCCTTAGCCCAGCCATCGACGAATGCAGTCTTGACCTTATCCCACTTGCCAGTGCCCTGAGCGTACTCAAGCAAAGCAGAGCCAAGATCATTCTTCCAGTTGTCAGATGGCATAACGGTGAAGTTCCAGCTTACTGGGGTCTTACCGGACTTTGCATCCTCAACAGCTGCCTGAGTCAATGGGTTGTCGGACTTAATGTCTGCGAAGCTCTTGAATGGAGTTGTGAAGCCCATCTTCTTGGACAAAGCATCCTTACCAGCATCGGAAGTAAGCAGCCACTTCAAGAAGTCCTTAGTAGCCTTCTTGTTTGCGTCAGAAGCCTTATCGTTAATGCACCAGTAATTCTCAGAACCGGTGGCCAAGCCCTGCTTCTCTTCGCCCTTAGCGCCAATGTAAATTGGGAGCATGCCAAGATCTTCAGCCTTCATACCGGCCTTGGAGAGATCACCCCAAGCCCAAGTACCATTCTGGTAGAACACAGCCTTGTTCTGGGAGAATTCAGCGTTTGCATCTTCACCAGTCTTGGAGCTGAGCTGAGTTGCAGGAGTGGTGGAATCAGTGATGTAAAGATCGAAGATCTTCTTGTAACCATCAAGGAACGTACCCTTAACCTTTGCAGGCTGCTTGGTAACGTGATCTTCCTTGAACTCGTAGTACAGAGGAAGATTTGCAAGGTGGGTCTTGAAGCGCCAGTCAGAGCTGGAATCGAAACCTGCAGAAGTGAAAGCACCGTCTACGCCAAGATCTGCCTTATGAGCCTGAATATCGTCAGCAACAGCCTTCAACTTATCGAAGGAGTTGATTTCTTCAGCAGACTTAACCTTAGCATCCTTAAGTTCGGTGTACTTCTTAAGCAAAGTCTTGTTGTAAATCAAGCCGTAGGTTTCCATTGCGTATGGAACGCCAACAACCTTATCGCCATCCTTAAGAGCAATATCCTTGTTCTGAAGCTGGTTGTAAAGCTCAGTATCCTTCAAGTCAGCAGTGTAATCCTTCCAGCTTGCATAGCCAACTGGGCCGTTAATCTGGAAGAGTGTAGGAGCTTCGTCACCCTTGCTGATTTCGCTCTTCAAAGACTGCTCATATGTACCAGAAGCAGCGGTCTGAACCTTTACCTGAACGCCAGTCTTCTTGGTATATTCCTTAGCAACTTCCTTCCACTGGTTTGCAGCTTCTGGCTTGAAGTTCAGGAAGTAAACCTTGCCCTTCTCAGCGGCTTTTTCGCTGGAAGAGGAACCGCAAGCTGCGAGCGCGCCAAAAGCCATCGCTGAGCAAGCTACCAGTGCAATTGTTGACTTAATCGTACGATTCATCATCGAACCTTTCTCCTATGCCGACAATCCCGTCATTGGACTGCCACACCTTTAGGTGTCCTTATCGACAATACTTATTATGCATCAACTATTTGAATATTGCAAACGATGGCATAACCTAAATTAACGCGTGTCGCCATAAAAACGGCACATAATAATATCTTTAATGAAATTGGAAGGTATTTTTGGAAATAATTAAAGGGATTGCGCAACAATTTAGCAAACGATTGCGCAATCCCTTGAGGATCATAGTTTAAAACAAATTATTCAATTAAGCTAACTCTGCCCATGAGCAATCTTATATTCCTTAGCCCAGCCGTCAACAAATGCGGATTTAAGAGTATCCCACGCCTTATTAGCGCCAATAGAAGCCATACCGTCTTTTGTTGCTTGAGCGTATGTAAGCAGATCAGAGCCAACATCGTCTTTCCAACCGTTAGATGGCATAGTAACAAACACCCATTTAACAGGCACTTTGCCTTCTTTAGCAGTGTAATCAGAAGCAGCCTGAACAAGAGGATTTTCTGCTTTAGGGAAACCTTTGAAAGGAGTAGTAAAGCCCATTTTATTAGCTAAAGCATCCTTACCATAATTTGTAGTAAGTAACCAACTAAGGAAGGCATTAGTTGCCTGCTGATTCTTTTTTGAAGCCTTGCTATTAATGCACCAATAGTTTTCAGAACCGGTTGCCATGCCTTGTTTCTCTTCACCAGGAGCACCAATGTAAATTGGTAGCATGCCAACATCGTCAGGCTTTATGCCAGCTTTTGAAAGATCACCCCAAGCCCAAGTACCATTCTGGTAGAACACAGCTTTACCAAGAGCAAACTCATAAACAGCATCCTCACCAGTTTTAGTGCTTAACTGACTTACAGGAGTTGTTGAATCAGAAATATAAAGATCAAAAATCTTCCTGTAATTATCAACATAGTCGCCATTTATCGACTGCGGCTGGCCATTAATATTACGTTTAGTGAACTCATAATACAAAGGCATATTTGAAAGATGCGTCTTAAAACGCCAGTCTGAGCTTAAATCAAATCCTGCAGACGCAAAAGCACCATCAATACCAAGCTCATCCTTGTGTTTTTGCAAATCGTCTGCAACGTCCTTCAACTTACCAAAATTAGTTATTTGATCTTCAAAAGATTTGCCGTCTTCTTCCGGCTTCAACTTTGCGTCTTTAAGATCCGCATACCTAGCAAGTAAAGCTTTGTTGTAAATCAAACCGTAATTTTCAGTAACGTATGGAACACCAACAACCTTATTGCCATCCTTAAGAGCAAGATTTGAATTAGTAAGCTGCGTATAAAGAGGAGAATTAGTTAAATCTGCAGTGTAATCCTTCCAGTTAGCGTAGCCCACAGGACCGTTAATCTGGAATAACGTAGGCATTTCACCTGGACTGTTTTTATATTTATCGACTGCGGTTTTAAGTCCCTTTTCGTACTGACCACCAGTTGGTGTAACTATGCTTACTTCAACACCAGTTTCACCCGTGTACTTTTTAGCAACTTCTTGCCATATAGGAGTAGCTTCAGGCTTAAAGTTGAAGAAAATAACCTTCCCATTAGCAGACCTATCGGTATTTGCTCCAAAAGACTTAGAAAAACCTAAAGCAGTAAACGCGCAAGCCGCCAAAACAGCGCAAACCACTAGCGCAATAATCGACTTAACTGAACGACTCATCATCGAACCTTTCCACATACTGCTAATCTCTTCCAAACTAACTAATTACTGCTATTGAATACTGAATAAATCACAGTAGTGGATTAATATTACAGCAAACGCAAGACTCAAATATATAAATATCTTTGCAATAAAAACTGTGCAAATCGCAATAAAATATATGAAAATATCTGAAATTCCAAACCGTATTTCAGCAATTCCAATGCACAATCACATTGTCGCCTTTGTACTCGCCAAGCACAGAATAATGCGCTGTATCCATACGAAGAAGTCGCGCAAAATCTGGGTTTACTCCAAGCCAGCGCGAAGTAAGAATACGCAACACATGAGCATGCGCAACAACAAGCACATCCTTACCTAATTTCAATTTAGGCATTGCCATATCAATAATCTTTTGAGTACGATCCGAAACCTCTTGCAAGCTTTCTCCAGAAGTTCTGTGCACATCCACTGCTTCTCCACTAGGAAGCACTTCTTTAGCATCACTAACCATGTGGGAAGGAAGAACTTTAGGACCATGCTTCCACACATCCCAAGCCTCAACTCCACTTAGTTCAGCAATATCGCTGCGCGTGCGCCCTTCAGCCGCACCATAATCCCACTCCAACGCGCTATCGCAAATAGTATACGAATCAAAACCAGCAAACTGAGCTGTTTGCTGCGCGCGACGAAGCGGACTTACAAGCACACAATCCTTATCAAAACCTTTTGCGAACGCACACTGCAATCTAGCGCCAGCCTCTTTTGCCTGCTCAACACCAACTTCAGTAAGCGGCAAATCCGTGCGACCAGTATGCTGTCCAGACACACTCCAAGCTGTTTGGCCGTGGCGAAGCAACACCAAGCAACCCTGATTCAAGCACTTTTTTTCAGATAATTCTTGAGTAGTGTTATTTTGCATAGCTTCACATTCCTTTAGCGCGCCAAGTACCCTTCTATCGCGCCGGACGCCAAGCGGCACGAGTTTGTTCACGTATATTTCTCAAAATGCATCCACACTGCTACAAATCGAGATTACTGTTCTATGTTACCGCCAAAATTGGTATTTCGTTACCACTAACATAGAAAATATGACGCAATTATCATCGGCAAATAATAAATCCGCTCGCAATCATCACGCGGCTCAGGCTACTGTACAGCGACTTAATGCAGCCAATCATAAGATTGATGCGCTTCGCGAGCGCCGATTAAAAAATCCAAATACTTTAGGAGATTCGTTGCTTAAAGCCGCACTTCCGTCTTTTGCAACGTTTATAGCTGGGCAAATTGCGCATGTTGTATGGAAAAAACATGTTGATACTAGAAAAATCAATTTAAACTCTAATAATCGTCCTAACAATCTTTCTAAAGAAAAAATCGCGCAAAATCAACGTGTTACGCAAGAAGAGCCGTTGCTAATGTCTATCGGTTTTGCAGTATTTTCTGCGATTCTTACTACGATTGTTGGCCGCTTGGTAAGTCACGGAACCTTGTCTTATGTTGCGCGAAGGCAAAGAAAGCGTCAATTTAGAAAAAATAAATTCTAATTTTGAACAAATGAACTGAGAATGCAAAAAATAAGCGAAATTAAAAAAGATAAAAATAATAAGTAGATATAAATAATAAGAAATAATAAGGGATAATAATAACGTGCAAAACTTACGTCATAACGAAACTATAGATACTTTACTAAACCGCCGCTCTATTCGCGCTTTTCGCAACGAAGCAATTGACGAAGATACAGTTACAACTCTTGAAACCGTAGCTCAGCGAGCCGCTTGCAGCCAGTTTTTAAACGACTGGTCAGCGATTAAAATTACGGATAGCTCAATTAAGCAGAAGCTTTCCAAAATCGGCAACCAAACCTATATTGCCACTGCTCCGCTACTGTACGTTTTTATTATTGACCAACACAGAAACGCTGCAATTGCGCGAAAAAATGGCGTAGATACCAGTAGCGACGAGTTTATGCTTAAAACGCGCTACCGTTTTACTCAAGCTCAAAACGACGTTATTTTGGCGCTTCATGCCATGGAAACTGCTGCGGAATCTTTGGGGCTTGGTTGCGTAATTCTCGGTTCAATTTTGAACAGTAGAACTCAGCTTATTGATATTTTGAATTTGCCTGAATACACGTACCCTGTGCTCGGCTTGGCAATTGGTAAGCCTGCGCAAAATCCGGAATTAAATCCGCGAATGAACGCCAGCATGCAGATTTTTGAAAACACTTACCCTGCTGACGACGCTGAATTATTAGAAAATCTTGCTGATTTTGACGCTCGCGTGCACCAGTATTACGATTTGCGAAATGCTAGCCGACCAGTTGACGCTTTTAGCGCGCAAATTGTTGCGCTGGCAGCGGATAGTAGCGCTAAAAAGCATGAGGCAGAGGATGTTGAGCAGGCTGCAAGGCAAGGTTTTAACGTTGAGTAAAAAATGAACGTTACACAAGATTGCGTTGAGCAAATTAACGACGTCTTGGCTTTAGCACCGCATTAGTTTAACGCCGTCTTGGCTTGTATCCGCGTTTTCTAGATTTCGGCTTCACGCTCGCAGACGGCGAGCGCATATCGGAATACATGCGATCCACCGGATTTTTATGCGTCAAATGCCAGCAACCACAATATTCACAAGCATAAACCCATAACTGTGTTCCACGCTCTCGCAAACTTTGCTCCGCCGCCATAAGAGCCTGCCCTTTATTCTTATACATGATCTTTTGGGTAGATTCACAGCGCTTTGGAGTAAAGAAATACATAGCTTTATGGTAGCAAACCGCTTAACAGAGATTATACAAGCTACGCACAATGGCGTAAATCATGCAATATTCCTAAACTTAAGCCACAAAACACATTCACAAAAGTTCAATATAAATTCAATTTCTTATACTTTAGTTCAATTTTTTCTACTATTTCCTATTATTTTTCGTCATTTTTTAAAAAAATACTATACAAAAATAATTTTAGCGACTACCATTGGGCAAACAATTCAATTTAATACTTATATTTTGAACTTTATTGTGAACTTTGCTATCAGTTTGTTCAATTTATAAATGCTGGTTTTATGAGAAAGACGGATTATGGCACAAAATTTTGCCGATGAGCTTAAGAAAGCTATGAAACGCAATGGGTACAAGCAGATTGATGTAATCGAGCTTGCAGCAAAAAGCGGCCATAAGCTTGGCAAAAGCCAGTTAAGCCAGTATTTAAGCGGTAAAACTGAACCTCGCAAAGACGTGCAAAATATGCTTGAAAAAATTCTTGAAATTAGCGGCAGCGGAATCAAAAGTGGGCATTCTTGCGCAAAAAGCGCGCAAAAGTCGCAAGAAGATTGCAGCGAGCAGCACGAGGAAAATCGCCCATTAACAGAAGATGAGCTTTCCCAAACACTCAAACATAGAACATTCAACAAATCCACAAAACTTGAACACGTGCTTTACGACGTTCGCGGCCCTGTTGTAGAAGAAGCAAACCGCATGGAAGCAAACGGAACGCATATTCTAAAGCTCAACATTGGAAATCCTGCACCTTTTGGATTCCGCGCTCCAGACGAAGTGATTTACGACATGCAGCAACAGCTTATTGACTGCGAAGGCTACTCGGATAGTCGCGGACTTTTCTCTGCGCGCAAGGCGATTATGCAATACGATCAGCTTAAGGGCATTCCAGGCGTGCAAATGGAAGATATTTACACCGGAAACGGCGTTTCCGAGCTGATTAACCTTTCTATGCAAGCGCTGCTTGATTGCGGCGACGAGATTCTTATACCAAGCCCAGACTATCCTCTGTGGACCGCGTGCGCGAGCCTGGCAGGCGGCACTCCTGTGCACTACATGTGTGACGAAAAATCGCATTGGTACCCAGATATTGCCGACATTCGCTCTAAAATCACGCCGCGCACTAAAGCAATCGTGATTATTAACCCAAATAATCCCACGGGCGTGCTGTATAGCCGCGAAGTTTTGGAAGAGATTGTTAAGATTGCGCGCGAGTTTAATCTGATTATTTTCGCGGACGAGATCTACGACCGTCTTGTTATGGACGGCAAGAAGCATATTTCGATTGCTTCTCTTGCTCCAGACGTGTTCTGCGTAACTTTCAGCGGACTTTCTAAATCGCATATGATTGCCGGCTTCCGCATTGGTTGGATGAGCCTTTCGGGAGATAAATCCAAAGCTCGCGACTACATTATGGGACTTAACATGCTGTCTAATATGCGATTGTGCTCGAACGTTCCTGCGCAATCGATTATTCAGACTGCTTTGGGCGGATACCAAAGCGTTGAAAAGTACTTGGAGCCAGGCGGACGCGTGTACGAGCAGCGCGAATACTGCTATAACGCGCTTCAAGAGATGGATGGCGTAAGCGTCGAGCGACCAGACGCTGCTTTCTACATGTTTGTAAAGCTTGATCCTGCTCGCTACAACATTCACGATGACGAACAGTTTGCGTTAGATTTGCTTCGCGATCAGAAGTTGCTGATTGTGCACGGAAAAGGCTTTAATTGGCAGACTCCAGGCTACTTCCGCGTAGTCTACTTGCCGCGCTTGCAAACGCTTCGCGACGCAATGGGCAAACTCTCTAACTTCCTCTCCTACTATCGCCAGTAGCCGCAACCCCCACCTATAAACTGCGACAAAACACTCATTTCGCTCGCAGTCCAGAAAAAGGTGTATATCAAGAGGCATATATCATTCAGAATATGAAAGACATTCATAACATGAAGAAAGAAAAAAGAGAAGGAAATGAACGCTGCGGCACGAATTCGCACAACTCTTATTATTGCCGTTTTATCTCTTAATGCTTTTCTTTTAACAAGCTGTAGATTTGGCGTAAGTCTATATCTTTTAATACATGTCGACTTATCTCACGCAGCGCTTAACGCGGTTTCCGTAGCACTTATGACCTGCGTAGCAGCACCGCTTGGCGGAATTATTGCAGATAAATATCCACCAACTAGATTGTTTATAGCGCTAACGTTTTGTTTTGCCTTGTTGTGTACTGGATACGGTTTCGCTTTAGTAGCACAGCATAATCTTATTGCTATTACGGTTACACTACTCGGCATAATATTCGGGTTCTTTACCGCATTTTCTTCGCCTAATCAAAAAGTATTAATGGCATATAGCGCGCCAGCTGGCGAAAAAACCAAGTTTTTGGCAAGCATGCGTATGTGGATTAATCTCAGCAGGCTTGCTGCACCAGCGATTACTGGCATATTTGTTGATATATGCAATCCGCTCATTTTCTTTACTAGCATTGCTATTGTGATGATACTAGCGGCGCTACCTCTACTGTTAGTTAATCTAAACCAGCAAGCACAAAATAGCGCAAACAATACGAAGACAGGAAGCAATAAAACTGCTGGTTTTGCAGCTTCTCTACACTATATGAAATCTACACCATGGTTAATAGTCTTAGGAGTAGTATCAGCATTACAATCAGGCTCATGGCTTGCTGCATTCAGACTAATGGGAGCACACCATTGTCTTACACTTTTTCATTCGGCATCCACGTGGGGTTCAATAGTCAGCATATTTAACATTGGCATGATTGTAGGTTCAGTATTATGCAAATATATTGTGCTTCATTATGAGATTTTATACTCTATTTTATTACCTGGATTCCTTTCTATTCCTTTACTTATTTTCGCACTTAATAATTGGATTGCTCTTTTTCTTTGCTCTGCTTTCATTGCAGGTATTATTTTTGACGCAACTATTGTCTATGGGCAAACAGCTCTTCTCGACGGCATACCAACACACATTCTCGGCGCAACTACTACTTTTACTTCTATTATGGAGCAATGCGGCATTATCGTAGGGTATGCAAGCGTACTAGCATGGGGAAATCTAAATTCATCATTATTCATAATGATTGCTTCTGGCGTAATACTTGTTTCAACAGGTATGGCCTTATGGATTATTCAAGCTCGTAAACAAACATACCCATCAATGCTTACCAAAGATTATTGGACACCATCAACATGGGTAAAAAGAAGCATATAACAAGCTATTTAGTGCGAAAGCACAATAAAGCTATGCAAATGCAATTACATCACAGGACAATTAGTTTGCACATCCTGTTGGAATCCTGACGGATCTCCTAGTTTTGCTTTACGCATATGCTCTTTGAAAAAGTTTCGCGTTGCATCATCACAACGGTCTGGACCCATAAACGGCATGCTAAGCACTTTTTCGAGCTCATGCAAAGCTTTACTTGCCGCTTGCTCATCACTAGCATACGTGTCTAACCATTGCCGTTCCCAAGCACACTGATAATAATTAGATGCTTGCGTATCACCATATCCACTCTGGAACTGGCTGTCTTTTTCTTCTCCAACCAAGTTTGCAGGAGCTTTATATTTTTCAGGCCAACTAAGCTTTGCCACAGATTCCTGATACTCCTTCTCTATATGAGCAAAATCAACAGTCTCTCTAGACGAACTATTTTGCGATCGCGCACCATCCACACCACTCGCATTATTGTTGCCTATTCCTCCACACGCATTAAGCATAAGAAGCGCACTAAGCACACCAACAATAAGAGTTGCTTTACCAATAGTATGATTATTCATTATTCCTTCTTTCTTATTTTTTGAAAATTAACGCAATGCTAATGCTGGCTGTAAACGCGATGCTTTTATTGCCGGCACCACACTTCCAGCAAGCGCTGTAATAAAAGCCGCAATAACAGCTCCAATAGCAGCTTCATATGGGTAAACTGGCGGACTAACTGGGCTTGCTGCATCCCAAAAACTTGATGCTATAGACACAAAACCAAAAGAAACAGCAACAGCAGCAATCGAAACTATTAGTGCTAAAATAATCGCACTGCCTAACACGAGTGAAGCAATCGACCATTTAGTAGCACCCAAAGCTCTGCGTATAAGCAGTTCATGCGTGCGCTGCTCCAACGATGCTAAACCAATATTGATTAAACCTAGCGCGGAAACAAAAAGCAATAATGCTGCTACGATAGCAAAACTTAATTGCAATACTATTATCACATTCTCGTAATCATCACTATTATCATGTCTTCTAATTTCGTTTACTTGTCCACCACAACAGTCGTAAAGAGCATCTGAAACATAAGATTTAATTGATTTTTGAGGACGATTTTCTTTATTCAACCAGTAGATTGAGCCTTGAACTTCTTTTCCAGAATATTCCCAAAGAGTTGGAGCGTAACGTAATAATCCTAGAATATTCACGTATACTTTTGCTGAGTCTACGCCATCGCTCACAACTCCAACAATCCTTATAGGACTCATTTGTGTTGTTTTGCGAGAAGTAATAAACGCTACTTCACCAATCTTGTATCTTTTGCTAGCAGATTGGTTTACTACCATTTCTAATGCGTTGCTTTTATTGCTATTACTAAACCATCTTCCACTTACAATAGGTAAGTTATAAACTCTGTTGTATCCTGCCGTAGTGTAAACAGCGTCAACATATTGAAGATTGCCAGTCTTATATTCTTTGCTTATTTTTACACTCTTCGAGGCTGTCATAGAAGTGCTAAACAGTAGTCCAGTGTTTGGTTGTAGCATAACGTTAGCATTACGGTTTGCGGATTCAATGCGATTTAAGAATTTGTCAAATACTGAATATTCGTCAAAATTTTGTGCTGAAAAAGTAATCTCGTATGTTGGTCTACGACCGTTTAGCTGTTCGTTAGTTGCAATAAGATAGCCCTTACCAACCGTGCCAATAAGCACTGACGCAATAACGGCAATGATGCCTATAAACATTGAAAAACCTGTAAGGAAGGATCTCATAGGAGACAGGCGCAAATCTTTAAGCAGCATGATCATAAAGAACACCGCCTTCCATAGTAAAAATGTGAGAGCAAGAACGAGCTACTTTCATATCATGAGTGACTAATAGTAATGTTGTTCCAGATTCTTGAACACGATCATGCAACACTTGAAGCACTTTTTCTCCCGTACTACTATCGAGCGCACCAGTTGGCTCATCGCAAATAAGTAATTCGGGATTAGTAACGAGAGCACGCGCAATCGCGACTCTCTGCTGTTCACCGCCTGATAGACTTCCAGGGTATTCGTTTAGTTTATCTTGCAATCCAACAGCACATAATGCTTCTTCTATCGTTTTTCTTCTTGTCTGCTTGCTTTGTTGTAGTCCTGCGTATAAAAGCGGCAACTCAACATTTTCTCTAATACTTAAATGCTTAATGAGAGAATAGTTTTGAAAAACAAAACCAATATTTCGAGCGCGCATATGCGATACTGTATTATCACTACACTTTTGGATTGACTTGCCAGAATAATAGTATTTTCCAGTAAAATTTTTATTCAAAAATCCAATAATAGAAATAAGACTCGTTTTGCCGGAACCAGACCTGCCAACTACCGCGTATGTTTCACCTTGATTAAGTAACATAGAGGCAGAGTTAACAGTGGTAAGCCATTCGCCATTGCCTAGTTTTACACGCGCTGACACGTCTTGTAGTTCAACTAGTGGAACAGGATTGTTCTCCATAATCATTGCACTCCTGGAATGAGATCAGGAGAAACACCTGCTACGACATCACCCTCATGCAAGCCAGACGTAATTTCAATATTAGCGCCGTCACTGATTCCAAGACCAACTTCTTTACTCTCCCAATTATCACCTTTTTTGTATGAGACTAAGCCTTTTTGAACTCTTCCAGCAACCGCACTAACGGGCAGTGTTAGAACCGATCGTTTATGCTTGCCATTAAAAACAAGCGTCGCATTTTGACCTGATTCTACTTCTGCGCTTTTATCTATTAAACACGTTAAAACTTTTGACGATACACTAGGTGCACTTTGCGCGCTCGACTCATCTGTTTGAGTCGAATCAGCATTATCATTCTTGCTACTATCCGAAGCTGCAACATCGGTAGAAGTTCCACCGCTTTGTACTATTTGCAAACAATTGGTTGGTCCAACACCGTCTTCAACTTGGAAGCGACCTTTAACATCTGTAATATCCGCAGAACGAAGTAAAGCTTTTGCGTTAAGGCTTATTGAAAAACCTTCATATTTAAGAGTGAATAGCGGGAAAGATTTAGGCACGTCCGCAGATGATTCAGCTACTGACACAACTTTAGCGTCTACGGGAGCAATAATTTTGTTACCAGCATTGTAGCCTAGAACACTTCCAGCTTTTACAACACTTCCTGCTTTTACCGATGGAGAAAAATTCCCTCTACTTACAGCAGTGATAACAAAGGTAGACGATTGTTCTATTGTTGCTTTACCCGACACAACTTGTGTTAAAGGCTGTTTTTTGACTGAAACAAGTGGAACTGAATCATGTGATGCCTGCTGCTGACTATTATCAACTGCTCTACCAGAGCACGCAGTAAGCAAACACACTGGCAGAGCAGCGAACAAGAATACTTTCGTAAACTTACGCATAACACAAAGCTCCTTACTCTCCAAACTCGTAAACTCATAGGATGCGTCGAAACAAGCCTCTCAAACTGATCCAAAATAAATAAAGGGCTCGGTAATGCTGCAATTAACGCTTTTATGATTACCACTTTATTTAGAATTTCAGCTTTTGGCTAATAGCTTATAATCGCCGTAAAGAGTTTGCATCACACTAAATGATGATTTTATTTATGATTTTTGGAGCTTGCATAATACCAGAGAATGATTTATTTTGCATAGAGTTTATACACTACCGAGCGACTTACTTGCGCATAGCCTCAACCATATTGCATTAAGTTACTAAGCTTTAAGCGAACTTATTCGCTGCGGAGTAACCCCCGTAAGCTCCAATCAACTACCTTTATACAATCTGCTTTGTAAAGGTTTTCCTAGACAAGATATTCATCATACAAATTCAAGTATTATTATTACTTAAATAATGCTTTTCTAAAGGAGCAGTATGATAGCAAAGCGTATTACTGTTGGCATTGTTGATGATGATTGTTTTTGTCTACACGGCCTAAAAACATATATTGAACAGGTTGTTCCGTCCTGCAATATTTGCTGGTTATCCGCGCACGCCGATCAAGCAATTCAATTTTGTCAAAATCAATGCCCAGACGTGCTGCTAATTGACATGTATATGTCTGGGGTTTCGGGAATTAAAATATTATACGAATTGCGAAGAAGATACTCACTCCCAATAATAATTGCTATAACTTCATTCCCTATCAACGATTATGCTTTAAAAGCATCAACAGCAGGCGCGCAAGGCATTGTTGGAAAGAACCACCCAGAAACTATTTGCGCCATGCTTAGCAGTATTGCCCATGGCACGTTCAAGCCACAAATAATAGGCGATTTTCATTTTGACGACACGACGACAGCATTTCAACGTTTGCAAAATAAGCCAAAAAATGGACGCCTTGCTTTAACGGATCATGAGACTGAAATTGTAAAGTTGTGCAGTAAAGGAATGACTAATGCGCAAATCGCTAAACGTTTATTTGTTGAAACTTGTACTGTGGAAACTATCCTTCGTCGCGTGTTCAAAAAATTGAATGTGACAAATCGTTCACAACTTATTACCACATGGCTGCATGATGAATATTTAGGAAATGATACACAATGATTATTTTCTTAATGCGTCGTTTGCGAGAAAAGATTATTGACAATAAAATATTTTTACTATTGGGATGTTTGTCGAGCGCAATGGATGCATATATTTACTCAAATAGCGACAATAGCACAATACAACTTGTCATAGTTTACATGATTCTTGCTGCTATAAATTTGTTTCTTTGCTTGCTCCCGCATTTTATGAGCATGTGCTATATTTTTGTACACCTCAGCATTCTTGTTATTCCTAGTCTGAATCTTCCACCAGTAACTTTCGGGCTCATCATATCATTTGTTTTTATTTCGTATTTATATCCGATTCAATTTACACTACCTTTATTCTTAGTAATAGATGCATTACACTACGTTGCATACCGATACTTATCAACTTTGTCTTTCAAGTATCTTATTGCTTACCTTTTAATAAATATATTTTGCGTTTGCACTGGTATTATTTTGCGCATTTCTCACCAAAAAATGGTTCTTTATGAAAAAGATAAGCAAACAATTAATAATCTTCATCTGGCTGTGCGAATGCACGATAGATTAACTAATAAGATTGCAGATATTGCACTACAAAGTAAAATAGCATTACTTGACAAGTCTATTTCTAAAAAACAGCGAAGTGCTATTGAGGCAATAAATGATTTGGCAGATCAGGCTTTTGAAGAAGGTCATAATATTATCGACATTCTACGTGGAAATACTGCTAAGCAAGATGCTCGAAGCGAGTTTATTCAGCACATTGAAGATACACTACAAATGAACGACTCAATCAATACATCTTGTGGATTAAAAGGAAGATCCATATGCAATATATCTAGTAACGATATTCCTGAAAATATTAACGATGAAATCATCTGTGAAGTTATTGAATTAATCGAAGAACTATATTTGAACATGCGAAAATATGCTTCTTTAGTTTATTACATCAGAATTTCGATACGTAAAAAACAAATTGTTATAAAACAGTTCAATGTTCGATTTTTGGACAGGAAAAGTAAAGATGCAATTCGTTCAGTATCTCAAAAAGGACTTCTGCTTCATCGCGATACCATAAAGCATTTAGGCGGTTCACTCTATTTTCGAGCCTTTGGTAAGTATTGGGAATGTAATGCAGTTATACCTTTAAAAAATAAACATAACTATATAGATAGTATGCCTTACTGATTAAGTTTAAAAGATTAATGAATCTTAAGCAGTTTTAGATAGTAATTATTTGTAAAGGTTTTCATATACAAGATATTGTTTACCTTTTAGCACGCCATTAATTTATAAATTGTCAAGGTTTGATATACGCAATTATTTTCTTGTATTAGAAGGAGAAGAATATGAGTAATTTAGAAGATACAAAAGCACAAATTCCGTCCGTATTTTGGACAATAGCCAATGGCGTATTTCTTGCTAGCGGAATTGCGCTGATTGTAATGCGTAATGATTATCTATGGGGAGTGCCTCAAATTATCGCTGGATTATTTGGACTTGCAACCATGTTTCTCATTAAAAAACCGTGGTGCGCGCAGCTATATTTTATCGTATCTTCACTAGCTGTAATAGCAAATGGGCTTATGGAAATATTCGGCATAATCCACGGATCTGGATACGGTTATGTTCCGCTGATTATTGGCATAATTGTGCTTCTATTTATAGGCCTTGACAAGGATGAAAGTTCAAAAGCTCTTGGCATAGCCAAAAATAAGTAAAAGCATTAGACTGCGAATTTTAATATAAAAACATATCACAGTTTTCAAAGGCCAAGCTGTAGCCATGCATCCTACGACTTGGCCTTTGATTATTTATCTGTTAATGGTTTATTTTACATAGAGTTTATACGTTACTGAACAATTTATTTGCTTATAGCCTCAACCACATTGCGATTAAATCACTAAGCTTTAAGCGAACTTATTCGCTGCGGAGTAACCCCCGTAAGCTCTGCAACATCACGAACCGTCAAGCCCTGATTCCTTAGTATGCGAACCGTTTCCCGCATAAGCATAGATGCCTTTTGCTGAGTTTTTATAGCTGCAGATTTTGCATCTAACATACGTTGAAGCATAAGCTCATCTTGCTCACTAAGTTTCGGAGTTACTTTCACGCCATTGACTTTAACATTTAAAGTTGCAGCAGCATCTTTTACCATTGCTGCAACCTGATCAAGCCTACGTACTTGAGTAAATAATCCTGGTATTTCCGGCACTTCTATAGCCCACCAGTCATCACATCTGCGAGCTATAGCGGTCACCATTTGCAAACAATTTGTTGCATTATCATGCTCAGTAACACTCATTGGTTAAGTTTTTTCTCCAACTCTTTTCGCTTCACGCATATAAGTATGTGCCTATTTAACAATTAAGTAAATAGGCATTGCATAAAAAATCATCTCAGTGAGGTTATAAAGCGCACATGGCACTTCTTAACTCAATCATCTCCAAACCTCGATCAAATTGCATTAAATCACCGCTTAAGGCTATCCTCATTAAGCAAAAAATCAAATAGGTCCATGGTGACTACCCCACGATTATCTCTTGTAGCATGCAATCCATTTTTCGTAACTACTATCTTTTTGAAAGAATTATCAATATAGTAAAGCGAGCGCTTTTCTTGCAATGATTTTTCTTCTGTTGGCATAGCGAGCGCAGATTGTATATAATATTTTTCGCTTCCCAAAGTAGCAATAAAATCTATTTCCAAAGATTTTTGCGCATAAATATCATGGTTATTTTTATCTTTTCGACCAGTATTTTCAGCAATATTCATTTCGCCAATATCCACGTTATAACCGCGATATCTTAACTCGTTGTATATAGCATTTTCCATAATATGCGACTCTTCGATTTGCCTAAAATTAAGCAAAGCGTTGCGCACCCCAATGTCTTCAAAGTAAATCTTAAACAAGGAATCAATGTATTTTTTGCCCCTAATATTATACTTTTGAGCTTTACTTACAAGAAAAGCATCACTGTAGTAGTCTATGAAACGACTAACAGTTGCTGAAGTAATTTCCCCATATCCGTGGCTAATAAACGTGTTAGAAAGTTTCCTTGGATTAACAGGAGCGCCTATTGATGAAGCTATTACTTGCAACGTTTCAAAAAGAGCCTGCTCTTTTCGCACACTGTTCCTCTGAATCACATCTTTCAAATAAGTTTCTTTAATAAGATTTTCAAGGTAGTTTATTTGTTCCTCAACATTTTGCATTCTAGCTACAAGCGGTATTCCACCAGTAACAATGTAATCTGCCCAAGATTCTGAAACCGTTTTGCTAGAACTTTCCACGTATTCGGCAAAAGTAAGAGGTTGAACGTGGACTTCTGTGCTCCTCCCCTTAAATTCAGTAACAATGTCTGATGAAAGAAAACGGGAGTTAGATCCAGTAACATATATGTCTAAATTTGCATGCCTTAAGTAACTGTTAAGTGTGCCAACAAAATTATCAAGCAATTGCACTTCGTCGAGGAAAATGTAAAACTTGTCGCTATCATTTATCTGCGATGCAATATAGCGACGAAACACTTTAGCGTTGATAATAATCCCAAGTTTTTTATCTGCGATTTTTACTGGCTCACCATTTGCAAATGGCTCAAGACGATCAATATCTTCGTCTGAATCAAAAGCAAACCGAATGATATTATTCTGCAAAACACCTTGAGAAATAAGAGAATTATAAAGCAGCTCGTTAAGAATGAACGATTTCCCCGCGCGGCGCACACCAGTAATAATTTTAACCAAACCATTCCAACTAAGTTTGTTAAGTTTCTTTATATACCTTTGACGATTGAAAATCATTCGCATTCCTTTTCTTTACGCTTCTATCTTCAATTTAGCAAAGTACTTTGGGCTTTGCAAGATAGAATCAGTAAAAATAGCGCATATTTGGCATTTCTATCTGTTATTTAGCAAAGTACTTTGTGTTTTGCAAGATAGGTTGGTTTATGCGAAGTTACTTTTCCTGCGCAAGTTCGATTGGCGGATGCTCTGCGCGAAAAGCATTTACGTGCGCCTCAGACGCATACCCTAGCGCAAAACCAGTAATAAGCGCATACTCCGGCGGAATATCAAACACTTCGTCAAGCGGTGAACGCCACGTGGCAAGAACGCCAAGCGGGCATGAGTCTACGCCTTGATCTTTAGCTGCCAACAGTAACGTTTGCAGCATAATTCCAGCATCCATCGCAGCAAACGGCAGAAAATCACGGCGCACAAGCACAAATCCCATAACTGGCGCACCGAACGCCTGGAAGTTGCGCAAAGTGTGAGCATTTCGAGCAGGAAAATCTTTGCGATCAATATTTAACTGTTTATACAACGCCAATCCTAAACGAGCGCTACGCTCTTTAAGTGATTGTGGATACGGAGCCATTACAGGAAAATCTCCATCCGGCTGGCTCATTTTCTGGGCTATAAGGCGCTCTTCTTCGCTAAGATTTGCGTCTTTAGTTTGAAACATTGCTTTGCATTTTTGCGTATATGCGTCAATCAGCTGCTGTTTTAGTTCCCCTTGAGCAATAGCGAGCATGTAGCCACGAGTGTTGGACCAGCTCGGCGATTGTGCAGCTGTTTGCAAAATAGTTTCAAGTATTTTAGAATCGACTGGTTTGTTTAGAAAATCACGTGCAGAAAATCGCGACTTTGCGAGTACTTCAAAAGTTTGTGTAGTCATGCTTTTAGTATATCGCACCAAATACGCACGCAGTATTTTCTCGAGTTTGCGCTACGGCCTGCCGAAGCGCTGCGATTTAGCGCGCGCTGGCCATTCTTCGGACACTGGTGCAGTACGGTTTCTGTGATATGTACCCCTTTTTCTGGACACATATCCCTTTTTACTTAATCATATTGCCTGAGTAGATGCTTTCCTGTATTCAACAGGAGGCACCCACCCAGTCTTCTTCTGTATTCTCTCGTTATTGTAGTAATAAATATATTCTTTCACTGCTAGAGCAAACTGCTTAAACGAAGCATACTCATGCTCGTGCCCGTAATACAACTCGTTTTTAAGCCTACCAAAAAACGATTCCATAATACCATTGTCATAACAGTTCGCTTTACGGCTCATAGACTGAATAATCCCGTGTTTTTTCAAAACACTCCTAAAATAATCCTGCCTATACTGCCAACCCTGATCAGAATGGAATATAAGCCCTTCAACCATTCGGAAACGTTTAAAAGCCTTATCTAACATGCGTTTTACCTGCTTTAAATCAGGGTGTAATGATAAATCGTAAGCAATAATCTCATTCGTATGCATATCAAGTATTGGTGAAAAATAACACTTACCCCACGAGAAATTAAACTGTGAAACATCAGTAGTCCACTTCTGTAAAGGAGCAGTAGTAGTAAAATCACGGTTAATAACATTATCCGCGACTTTACCAACCGCACCCACGTACGAGTTGTACTTCTCTTTTGGGCGTTTCCCAACTAACTGCATGACATGCATTAAACGTTGAACCCGCTTGTGATTAACCTTAAACCCACGGTTTAATAGCTCGTTATAGACTCTTCTAACACCATACCTGCCTTTATGGTGAGTAAATATTTCTTGAATAATACTCATTAACGTTTTATTCCGTAGTTCTACTACGTTTATTTTGCTTAACTCAAAATAGTAAGTAGACTTCGACATTCGTATAGCGTGAAGAAGATGTTTCAGCTTATATCCTTGCTCAACGAGTTGTTTTACTGATTCTGCTTTTTCGCCTTGAGTAGAGCAACTTTCTTCGCTTTGCTCAAGGCATCCAGTTTTTTTAGTATTGCATTTTCCGCTTTAAGATACTCGATTTCTTCACGAAGAAACTTAAGTTCTTCACGCTCGCTCAACGTTAAAGGATCAACATTTTTCATGTTTTTACGGTTCATACAAGGCTCTTCTACTGGTTTTTTACGAGTATGTTTTACTAAACCACTATAACCTTCCGTTTTATATGTTTGCACCCAGTCTGCTACTTGACCTTTCAGTAAACCATTCTCAACTGCTGCCTGGTTAATAGTTTTCCCAGCAAGAATTTTGTTAACAATACGAAGTTTTCCCACTGGATCCCAATGTTTATAGCCGGTGCGTGGTTTAAGCACATCGAACCCGTTAGCGTTTACTAAACGCGTCCAGTACGCGACAGTATTACGAAAATTATTCCTACTAATAGTGTTATGCGTCGGTAATTCCAGGTTTTGACGATATAGTTCAACACACTTCTTTTTAAACTCGTAACTATATTTACATTTTGACATGCTCTACTCCTTTTACTAGCAGTCCAGAAAAAGGGGTACATATCACAGTACGGTTTCTGCGCGCGTGTCTCTGTTGTCTGTTTTGACGTTATTTTGGAACATTCTCCGTAGTTTTTCTCCGGAGTTTGTTGTCGTTTTGGCGTTACATGGAAACATTTGCCGTAAGTTTTCCTCATGTTTGGAGGGTTTAATATCAGTATTCGCTCCAAATGTGAGATGATTCTCTCGCGTTTGGAGTGCTACACAGCCTCAAACCCTCCAAATGTGAGGATACTAGCGCGTGTTTGGAGGATTACAAAAAACAGTAGTATGGGAATAAAAAAGCGGGGAACAATCAAGTTCCCCGCTAGAAGATTAATGCGGCAGCGTGCTAGTCTCCCACACCCTATCGAGTGCAGTACCCTCGCCGTGTCAGGCCTTAGCTTCCGGGTTCGGAATGGGACCGGGCGTCTCACCTGAGCCATGACCACCGCAAAACTATATTATACACTCACCAACAGTGAGTGGCAACGTGGCGGTTTGGGAACCGGACATGAACGCGAGCAATAAAAGCTTTTACTAACCAATCGTTAAGCGAATCGTTTAATACTCCATGATGCTAGAAAATAATACTCAAGTTTCAAACTAGCCCCTCCCAAAAAAGCAGAAGGGAAGAATGTCACCATCGCCCGTTAGTACTGGTCAGCTCCACCCCTTACAGGGCTTCCACGTCCAGCCTATCAACCACGTGTTCTACATGGGGGCTCACACACTAAAGTGCAAGGAATGCTTATCTTGGAGCAGGCTTCCCGCTTAGATGCTTTCAGCGGTTATCCCTTCCGAACGTAGCTAACCGGCAGCGCCACTGGCGTGACGACCGGCATACCAGAGGTTCGTCCACCCAGGTCCTCTCGTACTATGGGCAGGTCTCCTCAACATTCCAACGAGCGCAGAGGATAGAGACCAAACTGTCTCACGACGTTCTGAACCCAGCTCGCGTGCCGCTTTAATCGGCGAACAGCCGAACCCTTGGGACCTGCTCCAGCCCCAGGATGCGACGAGCCGACATCGAGGTGCCAAACCATCCCGTCGATATGGACTCTTGGGAATGATCAGCCTGTTATCCCCGGGGTACCTTTTATCCGTTGAGCGATGCCACGTCCGTACGCCGGCACCGGATCACTATCTCCGACTTTCGTCCCTGCTCGACCCGTCAGTCTCACAGTCAAGCCCGCTTGTGCGATTACACTCAACACCCGATTGCCAACCGGGCTGAGCGGACCATTGAGCGCCTCCGTTACTCTTTAGGAGGCAACCGCCCCAGTTAAACTACCCGCCAGGCACTGTCCCTAACACGGATAACGTGCTGAGGTTAGACGCCAGATATGGAAAGAGCGGTATTTCACCTGTCGACTCCACGCAAGCTAGCGCCCACGCTTCACAGCCTCCCGCCTATGCTACACGATCCACACCTAACGACAATACCAAGGTATAGTAAAGGTCCCGGGGTCTTTTCGTCCTTCTGCGCTTAACGAGCATCTTTACTCGTACTGCAATTTCGCCGGGCTCCTGGCCGAGACAGTGGGGAAGTCGTTACGCCATTCGTGCAGGTCGGAACTTACCCGACAAGGAATTTCGCTACCTTAGGATGGTTATAGTTACCACCGCCGTTTACCGGGGCTTAAATTCACCGCTTCACCGAAGTTAACGGATCCTCTTAACCTTCCGGCACCGGGCAGGCGTCAGAGCGTATACAGCGGCTTACGCCTTCGCACGCTCCTGTGTTTTTGGTAAACAGTCGCTACCCCCTAGCTTGTGCCACCCCCAACAGCTCAACAGTGTGAAACCATATCACCATCAGGGGTCTCCCTTATGCCGAAGGCACGGGAGTAATTTGCCGAGTTCCTTGGCCAGGATTCGCCCGATCGCTTCGGTATACTCTACCAGACCACCAGTGTCGGTTTAGGGTACGAGCGGAATCACACCTCACGTTGAAGCTTTTCTTGGCAAGCAGGATCACCGGAATCAGCCTTACAGCCTACCCATCACGCCTCAGCTTTAACATCCCCCGGATTTACCTAGAGGACAGCCCACACGCTTAGCCACGGAAAACCACCTCCGCAGCCGGCTACCTACCCGCGTCACTCCCACGCTAACCTACTACCGATACGCTCCCAACACAAACAAGCCAACAACCCCGAAAGGAAGCCAGCTTGCAAATGAAGGTTAGTACTCTCAGATTCAGTTCGAACGGTGTAACACCGGTACGGGAATATCAACCCGTTCATCCATTCGACTACGCCTGTCGGCCTCGCCTTAGGACTCGACTCACCCGGGGACGACGAACGTGGCCCCGGAACCCTTAGTCATCCAGCGGACGGGATTCACACCCGTCTCTCGCTACTCATGTCTGCATTCTCACTCCTGTAAAGTCCACGACACGTTCACACGGCCGCTTCACCCCTTACAGGACGCTCTCCTACCCCGCATGAAATAAATCATGCAGCCGCGTCTTCGGTGGCGTGCTTAAGCCCCGCTACATTGTCGGCGCGGAACCACTAGACCAGTGAGCTGTTACGCACTCTTTCAAGGATGGCTGCTTCTGAGCCAACCTCCTGGCTGTCTATGCGACTCCACATCCTTTCCCACTTAGCACGCGCTTCGGGACCTTAGACGACGATCAGGGCTGTTTCCCTTTTGACGACGGAGCTTATCCCCCGCCGACTCACTGCCGTGATAAACCTAACAGGTATTCGGAGTTTGGCTGCTATTGGTACCCGGTATGGGCCCGCAAGCATCCAGTAGCTCTACCCCCTGTAAGCAATAACACGACGCTGCACCTAAATGCATTTCGGAGAGAACCAGCTATCACGGAATTTGATTGGCCTTTCACCCCTAACCCCAAGTCATCCCCCCAGTTTTCAACCTAGGTGGGTTCGGTCCTCCACACGGTCTTACCCGCGCTTCAACCTGCTCAGGGCTAGATCATCCCGCTTCGGGTCCAGGACATGCGACTAAAACGCCTTTTAAAACTCGCTTTCGCTACGGCTCCCCCACCCGGGTTAGCCTCGCCACATACCACTGACTCGCAGACTCATTTTTCGATAGGCACGCCGTCACCCCACAAGAAGGCTCCGACGGATTGTAAGCGCACGGTTTCAGGAACTATTTCACTCCCCTCCCGGGGTGCTTTTCACCTTTCCCTCACGGTACTAGTACACTATCGGTCAGACAGGAATACTTAGGCTTACCCAACGGTCTGGGCAGATTCACGCGGGATTCCACGAGGCCCGCGCTACTTGGGAATAAGCATAAAGAGACATCGCACGACAAGCTACGGGGCCATCACCCTCTACGGCTGGGAATTCAATCCCATTCACCTAGCACGACATTTTATCACTCTTCTCAACCCCGTCAGAGGCTGAACAACCAATCCCACGACCCCGAATGCGCAACACCTGACGGTTATCACACGCACCCGGTTTAGCCTGATCCGCTTTCGCTCGCCACTACTCACGGAGTATCCTTTCCTGCAGGTACTGAGATGTTTCACTTCCCTGCGTACCCCCCACAAAAACTGTGGTGACCACCCATAACAGTGGCCGGGTCTCCCCATTCGGAAATCCTCGGATCAAAGCCCACTCGGCAGCTCCCCGAGGCATATCGCAGCCCGTCACGTCCTTCATCGGTCCTGTCTACCAAGGCATCCACCATACGCCCTTACCAGTGACACACACCAGTAAGAAACCTAACAGCAAAATTCTCTAGACAACAAATCATCACACTAAACGATCACAAAACGATCAAGACGACTCCACCAAAATGGAGCCGGTCGAAAATCAGTAAAAGCAAAAACATGAAACCCTAAAAAGAATCTCACATAATCACTCGCGTCCACTATCCAGTTCTCAAACCACCACAACACCAAGAACCCAAGCCAAACACTCAAAAAGCATCAACCTGAAATCCAAGGATCGCAAAGGACCGCAACCCCAAAACAAGGGGGGTGGCAATCCGGGAACCCAAAAGCATGCCCAAACATACTCATTCAAAAAACGTTAACTATTGTTTTCCACACCAGTAACCACACTCAATCCGAGCGTGCACAAAAACTCCGTAGAAAGGAGGTGATCCAGCCGCACCTTCCGGTACGGCTACCTTGTTACGACTTAGTCCCAATCACGAGCCTCACCTTAGACGGCTCCATCCCAAAAGGGTTAGGCCACCGGCTTCGGGTGCTGCCCACTTTCATGACTTGACGGGCGGTGTGTACAAGGCCCGGGAACGCATTCACCGCGACGTTGCTGATTCGCGATTACTAGCGACTCCGCCTTCACGTAGTCGAGTTGCAGACTACGATCCGAACTGAGACCGGTTTTAAGGGATCCGCTCCATGTCACCATGTCGCATCCCGTTGTACCGGCCATTGTAGCATGCGTGAAGCCCTGGACGTAAGGGGCATGATGATCTGACGTCATCCCCACCTTCCTCCGAGTTAACCCCGGCGGTCCCCCGTGAGTTCCCGGCATAACCCGCTGGCAACACAGGGCGAGGGTTGCGCTCGTTGCGGGACTTAACCCAACATCTCACGACACGAGCTGACGACGACCATGCACCACCTGTGAACCTGCCCCGAAGGGAAACCACATCTCTGCAGCTGTCAGGCACATGTCAAGCCCAGGTAAGGTTCTTCGCGTTGCATCGAATTAATCCGCATGCTCCGCCGCTTGTGCGGGCCCCCGTCAATTTCTTTGAGTTTTAGCCTTGCGGCCGTACTCCCCAGGCGGGACGCTTAACGCGTTAGCTCCGACACGGAACCCGTGGAATGGGCCCCACATCCAGCGTCCACCGTTTACGGCGTGGACTACCAGGGTATCTAATCCTGTTCGCTCCCCACGCTTTCGCTTCTCAGCGTCAGTAACAGCCCAGAGACCTGCCTTCGCCATTGGTGTTCTTCCCGATATCTACACATTCCACCGTTACACCGGGAATTCCAGTCTCCCCTACTGCACTCTAGCCCGCCCGTACCCGGCGCAGACCCACCGTTAAGCGATGGGCTTTCACACCAGACGCGACGAACCGCCTACAAGCTCTTTACGCCCAATAATTCCGGATAACGCTTGCGCCCTACGTATTACCGCGGCTGCTGGCACGTAGTTAGCCGGCGCTTATTCGAAAGGTACACTCACCCGAAGGCTTGCTCCCAATCAAAAGCGGTTTACAACCCGAAGGCCTTCATCCCGCACGCGGCGTCGCTGCGTCAGGGTTTCCCCCATTGCGCAATATTCCCCACTGCTGCCTCCCGTAGGAGTCTGGGCCGTATCTCAGTCCCAATGTGGCCGTCCGCCCTCTCAGGCCGGCTACCCGTCGAAGCCTAGGTGGGCCATTACCCCGCCTACAAGCTGATAGGACGCGACCCCATCCCATGCCACTAAACACTTTCCCAACAAGACATGCGTCAAGTTGGAGCATCCAGCATTACCACCCGTTTCCAAGAGCTATTCTGGAGCATGGGGCAGGTTGGTCACGCATTACTCACCCGTTCGCCACTCTCACCAACCAGCAAGCTGGTCAGATCCCGTTCGACTTGCATGTGTTAAGCACGCCGCCAGCGTTCATCCTGAGCCAGAATCGAACCCTCCACGAAAAAATTCAATGAAGAGCCAACAAAAGGCTCCAATATAAAAGAAAAAGACGAGACATTCTTTAAGGAAAGAACATCCCAACAAAAACCTCACCACCATTTAACCATCTCTCAGGCACCCCACAATCTGTGAGGCAGGCAATGAACTGGCAATAATTAACTAATAAGTAGTACAGACACGCTCTTGAGTTCTCAAACCACCACCACACCAGCCGGCTCAATCAACCCCAAAGAGAAGAACCAGCCGCGCTGAGCAGCAAGAGATAAACTTACACCAAACCCAGCCAAAACGCAAACCCACCCCACAAACCAACCACAAAAACACTGAAAACACTAGCATCCACCGGAGTGTCGAAAACAACGAAAAAGAACCCAAGAACCAACACAAAACCAGAAACAATAATCAAAACCAACAAAAAATAACCAAAAATAACCCCAAAAACCTCAAAACCGGGAGTGTCGCAACCCCCAGCTTTAAACAAAACAACGACAAAAACACAATCAATACAAAATCAACGCCCAAAATACACAAAAAGCAGAAAAGTATGAGATATACGATTAAACATAAACAAAAAGATATATGAATGCGATATATGGAATAAGAAATACATATATAAATGGATACTTATTAAATAAACATTTATTAAAGAATATGAAGCACATAAAAACATAAAAGCGTAAAGAGCATAAAGAAGAAGAAAAATAAGAATAGGATATTAACAGATATTAATAAAAGGAGAAGAAGAATGAACAACAAGCAATCAAACAGCAAAAGACATATCGTTGTGCTAACAGGCGCGGGAATATCTACGAGCGCGGGCATTCCAGATTTTCGCGGACCAGACGGCGTATGGACCAAGCACCCAGAACAAATGAGTGTTTACGATATAGACGCATTTTTAAGCAGTAAAGAGGAACGCATATATTCTTGGCGATGGCAAAAAGAGTCGCCAGTTTGGAACGCACAGCCTGGAACAGCTCACAAGGCACTTGTAAAACTCGAGCAGGCAGGAATGCTCGACCTTATAGCCACACAAAACTTTGACGCACTTCACGAAAAAGCTGGCAATGACCCAGACATCATAGTGAATTTGCACGGAAGTATTGGAACATCGCACTGCATGAGCTGCCACGCGAGCTATAAAACTGCCGATATTATGGCAGATTTAGACGAGCATCCAGATCCGCATTGCAGGCGCGCCCTGCCATACCGCGGAAATATGCCTTGCAATGGTCTGATTAAAACAGACGTTGTATATTTTGGAGAAGCACTTCCCGAAGGCGCTATGGAAAGAAGCGCGCAAGCAATAGTTAAAGCGGACGAGCTGTGGGTTATTGGCTCCACGCTAGAAGTATTTCCAGCTGCAAGCCTTGTGCCGTTAGCTGCTCGCGCAGGAGTGCCAATTACGATAATGAACCTGGGAGCTACGCAATACGATTATTTGGCAGAGCGTATTATTCGCGAAGATATTGCGAAAGCTCTGCCAAAATTAGTAGACGAAACTATTGCAAAGTAGTTATTGCGAAACAATTATCACAAATTAACTATTGCAAAGTAACAGCTATACCTTCCCAAGGCGAAAGCGTACCATTTTTAAGCGATGTAAGCGCATGATTTACGTCGTAGGTTGTAACCATTACGTTATGCTCCGTAAAGCTGCTAGAAAGGCGATTTTGCAGCGTTTTCGCACTTTCTGCAGGAATAGGAACAGTTGATTCTGTCATATTAACCATTACGAGCATGCGTTCTGTAGATTCTGCATTAGATTCCGCAGAATCTTCCTTAGTTCCGCAATCGGATTTAAGCTCACGCACAAAAGCGTACACACACTCGTCGTCTGCATCAACCAAATTCCAAGAGCCTGTGGAAACAATCGGCTCAGAATGGCGCAAAGCAATCAAATACTTGTAAAAAGCATAAACAGAATCCGAATCTTCCATCTGCTCAGCTGCATTAATGTCTACGTAGTTAGGATTCACACTAATCCACGGCTCCGCATTGTTTAGCGACGGAACATTAAAAGGCATGAATCCCGCGTATTTAGAAGCATTCCACTGCATTGGAGTTCGAGAATTATCGCGACCGCGCTTTGCGAGCGCATCCATCATAGACTCCGCCGACTGAATATGCGCTTCTTCTACGCGCTGCTTAAACATGTTCAACGCTTCCAAATCACGATACTGCTCAAGACGAGTAAAGTGCGCGTTAGTCATACCAATTTCTTCACCTTGATACACGTACGGAGTGCCGCGATGCATGTGAAGAAGCATTGCAATTGCCTTAGCGGATCGCACGCGCATCTCATCGCTAGATTCACTTCCCCAGCGAGAAAGCGCACGCGGCTGATCGTGATTATTAAAGAACAGGCTCGCCCAACCAGCATCCGCTACAGCTTGCTGCTGCTCAGCCATTACGCGCTTTAAATCAGTCAACTTTAGCGGCACAGGATTCCACTTCGTGCCGTTTTCGCAATCAATATCTACGTGATTGAACAGGAACAACATGTCGAGTTCGCTGTGAGCAGGATCCGTAATATATGTGTTGCGGTGCGGAGAAATTCCTGGAGCCTCACCAACAGTAAGATAACCTTCGCGCCCTTCGAAAACTTCTGCACGCATCTCGCGCAAGAACTCGTCTAAACGAGGTCCGTCCGAGCAGAATGGGAATGGCGATGAATAGCCGTCGGCTCCAGCCGGAAAATCTTCAATTTGGCAGCCATCTTCACCAGGCAAGCGATCTTCAGAATCAACATGCTTTGAAATCTGCGTAATAACGTCCATGCGGAAGCCGTCAATTCCGCGATCCATCCACCAATTCATCATCTTGTACACTGCAGCGCGAACCGCAGGATTTTCCCAATTTAAATCTGGCTGCTTTGGAGAATACTGGTGAAGATAGTATTCACCTCGCTTTGGATCGTAAGTCCACGCAGAACCGCCGAAATACGAGCCCCACTTATTTGGCTCCGCGCCAGGCTCTCCTGGCACATGGCCTTCACGAGCCGGCCTCCACCAATACCAATCCGCGTAGTCGCTAGAAGCATCTCTTGAAGCTTGGAACCAGGCGTGCTCGTCGGAAGTATGATTTACTACTAAATCCATCACAACTTTAAGCCCACGCTCGTGAGCTCCAGCCAAAAGTTCGTCCATATCTTCCAAAGTTCCAAAAAGTGGATCAATATCTTGATAGTCGGAAATATCGTAACCATTATCGTCTTGCGGAGACTTGTATACAGGGCTGAGCCAGAGCACGTCAACGCCTAAATCAGCCAAATAATCAAGGCGCGAAGTTATTCCCTTCAAATCACCAATACCGTCGCCGTTGGTATCTTGGAAGCTTCGCGGATAAATCTGATACACAACTGCATTCGCCCACCAAGGGTTTGGCGTAGCGCCGTTTGTGCGCACGGATTCTGGTAAGTTTACTCGGTCAAAAGTAGTCATACATTCCCCACTAATTTACGTAAGTAAGTATTTTATTGCGTATTTTCTATTACGAATAATTTTATGTTTAATAGTATTTATAATTTTAGACTCTAAATTCTAGCAGAATACTATATATTTGCGCATATAATAAAAGCGGCCCGCAGTAAAAACCGTGAGCCGCACCTCCTTCTCATTCGTGGCACGAATTAGAATGCTCTCCAAATCACTGCTGATGATGCAGTTTGAACGCAAGCTCCGCCAAGTGCACGCCGTGAGTTAAGAATTCGTGCGTGCGGCAAACGTAATCGTTTTCGCGACCAAGTTTCGCAATATAACCGTTGATATAGTCGACTTCCGTTTCGCGACCGCGGCTCATATCTTGGTACATAGAAGGATAGTGCAAAGGATTTGCCACGCGACTTACGTAATCGATAGCTTCCATCTCCTTCTGGCGCGTATTTACCATACGAATTCCGGCGCGATCGCACGCGTCGTAAGCTTCGTTAATAAGTTGACGAGCCATATCCATAGCACCTGGGTACGAAATAAACTGGCCCATTTGAATCTGGTACATAGTGCACAAAGTGTTGATTACGGAATTAAAAATCACCTTCGCCATGCAAGTACCCTTGAAATCTTCCGTAATAGTAGGGTTCAAACCTGCAGCTTTAAAGTCGTCTCGCATAGCAAGCTCAACATCACTCACCTGCTCGTTCAACGCGCACATATTCATTGTGCCAACGCCAACTTTACCAATAAAATCAACGTCACCCGGACCATTCAAAACGGTTGCAATCATTGCCGTACCGCCGTAAATACGATCATCTGAGAAATACTGCTGAAGCTTTTCAAAATGACCCCAACCGTTCATTGCAGCAAACACAACCTGATGCTCTTTGAACAAATGCTTGCAACGCTCCAACATTTGAGCAAGCTGCATTTGCTTCATAAACACAATCCACACGTCTGGATCACCGTCGTAATCTTCAGGCGTATACATATTAATAGGCACCAAATGACGGTTTTCATGGTCTCGGCTAACCATTACTCCGCCTTGCGCGCGAACCTTATTCACATTTTCATCCCAGGCATCAATGAAATCAACATGAATACCGGCCGTTTCCTGCAACAAAACGCCATAGCGATATCCCATAGCTCCCGAACCGATCATTGCATATTTCATGCCACTCATAGTGACACCTCCTTTTAGGTAAAAATGTGCTTAGGCGAGATTCATGCGTTTTACAGGAATTACGTCGAAGCGACTACAAATATTGCAAAAGCAAAAGTAAAAACGATTTGCTTTTTGTTTTTATAGCATATTACTCAATTCGCGGAGATTGTCAAAAATTTTTCTAATTGCGTTTCTTATGGCGTTTCTAATTAAAAAATTATTCAGTTTTAACGGTGATTTTCAAAAAAGTTTCGCAAAACTTGTGCACACTCAGATTCACAAACCGAACCAATAACTTCCGGATAAGATCCCACGTGTGGGTCTCGCAAAATATCCCATACAGATCCGCACGCGCCCAACTTTGCATCCCAAGCACCAAAAATTACGCGGCGAAGTCTAGTTTGTAAGATTGCTCCAGCGCACATAGGGCAAGGTTCAAGAGTTACTACCAAAGTGCAGTCAGATAAATTCCAAGATTTTCGCGAAGAAGCAGCAGATTTCATAGCAAGAACTTCCGCATGGGCTAAAGGATCGTGCATTCCCTCACGTAAATTTGCTCCGCGGCCAATAATATTTCCGTCACCATCAAGCACAACTGCACCAACTGGAACTTCTCCAGCCTTAGCCGCTTCGACCGCCAACCGCAACGCTTCATTCATTGCGTAAGTAACGGAATCATCATTTTTATTCATAAAATCGGCTCACACAATCAACTGCACAATCAACTCACACAATCAACTCACAAATCGCAACTGCTACAGAAGTCCCGACGTAATATCGTGCAACATGAACCACTTTCGAATATCACCAAGTTCTTCCATATGCACAGCATGATCAAGACCTTTGTACCGCTTTTCCTCAAGCCACGTGTGCTCCTCAAGCCAAGCGGCCGCTGCAGAAAATTCGTAAGGCGGAATCACATCATCTTCTAAACCGTATCCGAAAAATACAGGCGTATTGTGCTCAGCTAAATCGTCATCTTTTAAAGCAATTTCGTCTGCAGAGGCAGGAACGCTAGGAGCTATAAATCCGGAAAGCGCAACGGATGCGCGATAACGAGCAGGATTTAATCGCAACACATGAACGGCTAAAGCAGCGCCTTGCGAAAATCCGAACGGCACAATATCACGATTTTCTGGAATATTTTCACGCACCCACTCGTCTATTGCGGCTGCAGCAGCATACATGTCGTAATCTAAATCTTCTCGCTGCGGCACAGCATCATGAAACCAACTGTACGCACCTTGCGCAAGTTTAAGCGGAGCACGTAATGAAATCGCATCATTATACGGAGCTACTATTCGCAATAAATCTAGTAAATCTTCTTCGTTAGAACCCCATCCGTGCAAGAACAGCAGCAACGGATGCGTTGGGTGCGCAACAGCATTACCTTGTGAATATTGTGAGTGCGTTACTTTCAGCGGCTCTCCAAAACGACCCGGCACTACGTGAGATTCGCGGCCAATATGCGGTTCGTAAGAATTGATTTGCGCATTATTGCGATTTGGTTCATCGTTAGTAGACATAGTAGTCATTGCCTCACCGCCGTTTGTATAAATTGTTACGTTACAAATCTTTATTTTAATAAATATTTTGTATCAAATCATTATGATTTTCTCATTTACAGCATACACATATAAAAAATTAATTAATAAAAATTAATTAATAGAAATTTAAAGAATGAATATTTTGATTTTAGTAACTTTCGAATTAAAAAGCAGAGTATCGCAAATTCAGTACGATTTGATAATTTATCAGACGTCTGACGAATTGTAACGTGCTTACTGTAACATACAAAGAAAGCCAATTCAGCCGCGATTTCAAGGAGGATATCATGCTGAAAACTGAATTCGTTGTAGGCGCGTACGCGTCACTGCCAAAATCACGCGAAGAACAACAACAATACTACGATTTACTCGGAAGTCAAAACTGGGTTGCCGGAACAGAAATCCCATACCCGGGCGATTTAGCAGATTCGCAAACCCGAGAATGGCTAGCAAACGCAATACCATCAAACTGGCACAAAAACACAATAACCGCAATTCCCGGAACAATGCGGCATATAAATTTTGATCCCGATCCAGAATTTGGCTTAGCAAGCCCGAGCGAAGAAGGGCGACTTCGCGCAATCGACTTCTTCAAAAATATTCGTAACGCAATAGCTGATTTTGCAAACCTTCGAAACAGCTGCGATATTTCGCATATTGAAATACACACGGCACCAACTCGAATAGCGCGCGCGGACGCAATGAAAAAGTCACTAGACGAGCTCGCGCAATTAGATTGGCTTGGAACAAAGCTCGTAATGGAACATTGCGACAGGTATATTGAAGGGCAAAATCCAGAAAAAGGCTTCCTTCCGCTCGAAGACGAAATTCAAATTGCAAAAGATGCAGGAATTGGAATCACAATTAATTGGGGTCGTAGCGTTGTTGAAGAACGCAATGCTAAAGCCGCTATAAATCACGTACGCGAAGCAAGAAAAGCTGGAGTGCTTAAGGGAGTAATGTTCTCGGGAGCAGGCCCAGAAGCTACGCAATACGGGTACGAATGGATTGATGGACACTTGCCTATGGCTCCAGACGAGCCAACGTCCTTAATGACTCTTGCGGAAATTCAGGAAACTGCGCGCGAAGCTTTAAAAGACGATTATTTAATCGACTATTTGGGTGCAAAAGTATGCGTACCGCAAGATTCCAGCGTTCCAGAACGCTTGAACTATTTAAAGCATATTTACGAAGCTGTAAACGCAACACAAATTGCGTGAATTAAAAACTCAATCAATCAGCAAATAAAATATATTTCTACGGATGTGACTTATGAACGAAATAAAAGATTCTAGCTCTACATATCTTGCTTTTGACATAGGCGGAACAAAAATAGCTTACGGATTGGTTACATTACCGGAGTCGGCATGCAGCAAAAATATTGCAGATGCGGCTGATACAGCAACGGCAAATATTGCAGATGCTGCAGGTTGCGTTATTCCGTCCGTGCAAGAATACGGTTCAATACCAACCGAAGCGTCAAAAGGCGGCGAAAGCATAAAAAATCGTTTAGTAGAACTAGCGAAACAAATCCTGGAAAAAGCGCAAAAAAATGGCAAAACCATTAGCGGAATCGGAATCGCAGCCGCAGGAGTGCCGAATAGTAAAACTGGCGAAATAGTTGCAGCAACAGACATTCTTCCCGGTTGGCGCGGACAGCGAATTTACGACGCGTTTAAAAGCATAACTGATTTGCCAGTTTATATGATTGGAGACGTTGGCGGACACGGACTAGGGGAAGCTATTTACGGAGCTGGGCGCGGAAAATCAATCGTACTTTCCGTTGGAATAGGAACCGGCGTCGGCGGCGCAATTATTATAAACGGCAAACTTTTTACTGGAGCACACTCAGTTGCCGGTCACGCCGGTCACGTTGTTAGCGATTTGGGAGTTGGATTCGAATGCTCTTGCGGAACGCACGCTGGGCATATTGAGCCAGTTGCGTCCGGAACTGGTCTTGCAACTTTATACAACCATAATTTGCCTGCAGGTGTTCAAAAAGCGGAAAACGGGTACGAAGTATGCGTTTACGCAAACGAAGGTCAACCACACGCTAAAGAAACGCTTGCTAAAAGCGCAAAAGCATTGGGAGAATGCATAGCTGGAATGGCGAATCTTATAGACCCGGATGTTATTGTGCTTTCGGGGTCTGTTGTAGAAGCAGGAAATATTTGGTGGGATTCAATGCGAGCTGGATTTGAAGATTCTGCTTTAGATTTGGTTAAAAGCACGCCGATTTTTAAGGGAAAGCTTGGTGGCACAGCTCCGCTTATTGGTGCTGCTTTCGCCGCTTTTACAGCTTCTCAAATTTGAAATATTTTTAAAAAGGAGAAAAACTATGAATCCTGTAGTTGAAAAAATTAAGGGCGGCTTAATTGTTAGCTGCCAAGCTTACCCTGGGGAGCCGCTTAGGCACCCGGAAACAATGGCACAAATGGCAATGGCTGCCGTAGAAGGCGGCGCTATTGGAATTAGATGCCAAGGATTGTCGGATATTTCCGCGATTAAAGGTCAAGTTGACGTTCCTGTAATCGGCATTTGGAAAGATGGCCACGATGGAGTTTATATAACACCTACTTTGCGTCATGCGCGCTGCTGTGCGGCGGCTGGAGCAGATATTATTGCGATTGACGCAACTGATAGGCCGCGTCCAGACGGGCTTACTTACGAGCAGACTGTTAGCGCTTTGCACAATGAGGGCATAGTAGTTATGGCTGATTGCGGAAACTTCGATGACGCTAAACGCGCTGCGGATTGTGGAACGGATATTATATCTACTACTTTGGCTGGTACTTCTCCAGGAAGACCGAAAACAGACGGGCCTGATTTTGAACTTTTAGGCCAGATTTTGCAAGCTTTCCCAAATTACCCTATTATTTGTGAGGGGCGTATTCACACCCCTGAGCAATTGCATGAGGTTATACAAATGGGCGCGTGGGCTGCAGTTGTTGGGACGGCAATTACGCATCCAACGTCAATTACGCGTTGGTTTGCAGCAAAGCTTTAAAAAGAATAAATGAATTTTCACAATCTCGACACACGCACAACTTGACATCAGACATCAGACCTCTTATGTTTAAAGTAACGTGAAAATCACACGAGCGCATAATTGAAAACTATTCACATTCAAAGATGAAATGTGAATCAACAAACTCAACGGTGAGGAGAAAACATGAAACGGATTAGCTCAAAGCTAACCACTGCAATAGCTGCAGGCCTAGCCGCATTAGTTATGCTATCTGGCTGCGGTGGAGCAAAAAATAAGTCAGCAAAAGCACATACTGCTGTAAAAGATACGATTACAGCTCAAGTTGCGTACGCAAGCCGCGATTTCGCACCATCTACAACCTCTGGCGCGTTGCCAATGGCAGCAAACTGGCATGTTACGGAGCCACTTTACGCTCTTGACTACAGCAACTTTAAAGTTTTCAACGCACTTGCAAAAGGAGAACCAAAGAAGATTTCCGACACCGAGTACGAAGTAACCATTCGCGATGCCGCTAAGTTCTCGGACGGAACAGAAGTAACCGCAAACGACGTAGTATCCTCATTCAAGCGCACAACCGCGCAAGGAAGCCTCTACATATCAATGCTCGACTTCATTGATTCCGTAGAAGCAAAAGACAATCGTCACGTAATCTTTAAGCTAAAGAAAGCCTTCCCACTGTTCAAGCAGCGTCTCGCTTTGATTCAAATTGTTCCAACCGCAAAGTCGGATGCAGACTTAAAGAATCAGCCAATCGGATCCGGCCCATGGAAGTACGTATCAATCACCGATAACCAAGTAAAGTTTGAGCGCAACGATTTGTACAACGGCAAGTACAAGGCACAAACCAAGAACATGGTTTGGAACATAACCGTTGACGATACCGCTCGCGTAACTGCTATGCAAGGCGGCAAAACAGACGTAATGGAAATGGTTCCAGCACAAGCCTTCAATACTTTGAAGTCCTCCGGTTCTGAACTTAAAACCGCTCAGGGCTTCACTCTCCCATTCGTTATGTTCAACACGAAGCAGAAGCCATTCGACGACAAGCGCGTGCGCCAAGCTGTACTCTACGCAATCGACGTAAACAAGCTCATAGCAAACCAAATGAGCGGTCAAGGCGATCCTGCAACAAGCTTCTTGCCGAAGAATTACGCAAACTACCATAAGGCAAAGAACGTATACACCAAGAACATCGACAAAGCAAAGAGCTTACTCAAGGAAGCCGGCGTAAAAGGACCTATCAAGTTCACCCTTTACACAACCGACCACACTTGGATCACCCAGCTCGCTCCGCAAATCAAGAACGATCTCGCTGAAATAGGTATGGACGTAGACATTCAGTCTATGAAGTCTTCCGCACTTTACCCATCAATCACCGATCGCGACGACGCAAACTACTCGATGGTTTTGGCACCAGGCGACCCATCCGTATTCGGAAACGACCCAGATTTGTTGATGAGCTGGTGGTACGGAGACAACGCTTGGACCCGTCAGCGCACATTCTGGAAGACTTCCGAAGGATACGCAAAACTTCACAATCTTATGGACAAGGCTTTGGCAGCTAGCACACCAGCCGAGCGCCAAAAGTATTGGAACCAGTGCTTCGACTTGATTAGCGACGAAGTTCCTCTGTACCCACTCTTCCACCGCAAGACTACGACTGCCGTAAAGAAAGGCTCTTTGGCAGAGTGGAATGCAATCGGCTCTACCGGCATCAACCTTGTAAAAGCAAAGCTTACAAAGTAGGTGCAGAACCAGAAGTATTAAATAAACGTCAATCCCCTAACCTCTAACCGCAAAACCGGCCCAACTGTTTACCTTTCTCGCTTCTGTGCAGACGGGCCGGTTTTGTTATAAAAATAACAATTTCTTCAATGGATGTGTGGATGTCTTATGAGTAATTTTCTTAGACTTTTAGGTAGGCGACTAATTGCCCTGCCGTTCATGGCATTCGGCGTTACGTTCCTCGTATTCTTCCTTATGTCATTTTCAAAATATGATCCAGCAGTTGCAGCTTTAGGCGAAAACTCGTCTCCGGCAGCGCTTGCAGCTTTCCGCCACGAAATGGGCTACGACCGCCCGTGGTGGGAACAGTTCGGATCCTACATTCTTGGTCTCTTCCAAGGAAACATGGGTGTTTACGGCGTAAACAAAGACTCCGTAGCAGAACGCGTTGCAGAAGCATTCCCAATCACTCTGCAGCTAACTTTCATCGGCTTATTAATTGCAATAATTTTTGCAGTAGTGTTTGGCGTTTTTGCAGCACTTTACCGCGATACTTGGGTTGACCAAACAGTTCGAATTCTTTCGATTATTGCAATTGCAACCCCATCCTTCTGGCTTGGTGTTCTTTTGATTTACGTTCTTCAAATTAAGCTAGCTTGGCTCCCAGGTTCCGGCGATTTTGTGCCGTTCTTTGAAGATCCAGAAGCTTATATTGCAAGAATGGCAATGCCTTGCTTCGCACTAGGACTTCCTGTAGCCGGCCAACTTACGCGAATCATACGAACCTCAATGGTAGAAGAATTGGATAAAGATTACGTACGAACCGCAATCGGCGCAGGAATTCCAAAAAGCTTAGTAGTTGCTAGAAACGTATTCCGCAACGCCTTAATCACCCCAATTACAACTTTGGGCATGAAGATTGGTTACCTTATGGGTGGCGCAATCGTTATTGAGGTTATTTTTGCTCTGCCAGGAATGGGCACGGCAATGTTCGATGGTATTAACGGCAACCAGCCAATGCTTGTGCAAGGCGTTGTACTTGTTGTTGCAATCGCATTCATCTTCATAAACATCATTGTTGATTTGCTCTACGTATTAATCAACCCAAGGATTAGGACGGTGTGACATGCTATTTGGAAAGAATCAGGTAGTAGATGCCGCATCAAAGCCAGGCATCAAGTTTAATAGATTTAACAAAATGAGCTTAGGCTCCAGAATTGCGTTCATTGTGATTGCGCTTCTAGCATTTTGCGCTATTTTCGCGCGATTTATAGCTCCGTGCGATCCAGTAAAGATTACGCAAAACTATCAAGCTCCAACAGGTGCGCATTGGTTTGGCACCGATAACCTTGGCCGTGACGTGTTCTCTAGGGTTATGTACGGCGCACGTTATTCGCTTGTAATTGGCTTGTCATCTGTGCTTTTCGCACTGGTTGTGGGAGCTATCATCGGCTCAATCGCAGCAGTAAGCCGCACCTGGATTGCTGAGCTTATAATGCGATTGATTGATATTGTAATGTCCATTCCAGGAATCGCATTAGCGGCCGTATGCCTTGCAATTCTTGGACAATCCATGATTGGCATCATCATTTCTATCGGCGTGCTTTACGTTCCACAAATCGCAAGAATTGTGCGAGCAAATATTATAAGCGAATATGGAAAAGACTACGTACGAGCAGTAATCGTTTCTGGCGCTCGAGCACCATGGATTTTACTCAAGCATGTAACCCGAAATATTGCAGCTCCAGTTATGGTGTTCACGACGCTTTGTGTTGCAGACGCAATCGTTTTCGAAGCCTCGCTTAGCTTCATTAACGCAGGTATTCCAGAGCCAACTCCAACTTGGGGCAACATTTTGTCTTCCGCAAAAGCGGGCGTTATCTTTGGATACTGGTGGCAGGCATTGTTCCCAGGCCTTGCGATTATGATTACCGTTCTGTGCTTGAACATTCTTTCTGAAGGAATTACTGACGCAATGGTTGCGGCACCAACCGCTCCAGTTTCTAAGACTGCAGCCGACGCTGATGCAGCTCGTAAGGAAGACAGGATTCTTACTGACCCAGTTGCAGCATACAAAGAGCAGCACGCAGCTTTGGTTGAATCTCTTGCGAAACTTCGCGAAGCTGAACTAAAGCGCACGGATCGCTTGCAACCAATGTCTACAGAAGCTCCAGCTATTGAGGTTAAGGACTTGTGCATTCAGTTCCCTCGTTACGGAAACGTAAACGTTGTAGACCACTTGAGCTTCGCGGTTCGCCCAGGCGAAACAATGGGCTTGGTTGGAGAATCCGGATGCGGAAAGTCGATTACTTCGCTCGCAATTATGGGATTGCTTGATCCAAAAGCAAAAATTAGCGGACAAATCCTATTTAATGGCAAGGATCTTGTAAAACTTAGCCCAAAGGAGCATAACGCTCTTCGCGGTCACGAAATTGCAATGGTTTATCAAGACGCATTGTCTTCCTTAAACCCATCCATGCTGATTAAAACTCAAATGAAGCAGCTGACATCTCGCGGAGGAACTCGTAGCGCCGAAGAACTGTTGGAGCTTGTGGGCTTGGATCCAAAGCGCACGCTTGAATCATATCCACACGAGCTTTCTGGCGGCCAACGTCAGCGCGTGTTAATCGCAATGGCACTTACGCGCGATCCAAAACTTATAATCGCAGATGAGCCAACAACCGCTTTGGACGTTACTGTTCAAAAGCAGGTAATTGACCTTCTTAATGAGCTTCGCGAAAAGCTTGGATTTGCAATGGTATTCGTAAGTCACGATTTGGCTCTTGTTGCTAAGGTTGCGCACTCCATTACCGTAATGTACGCAGGACAGGTTGTTGAGCAGGGTGCAACTAAAGAAATACTTACAGATCCTCACCACGAGTACACGCGCGGTTTGCTCGGTTCTGTAACTTCTATCGAAGCTGGAGCTCCAAGATTGCACCAGGTTCCAGGAACAGTTCCAAGCCCATCCGACTTCCCTAAGGGAGACCGATTCGCTCCGCGCTCCTCGCATCCAGATCAAGGACTTGATGTGCGCCCAATAATGAAGCGCATTCCAGGAACATGGCACTTCTACGCCGCACCTCCAGAGTCTGAAACTGATGCACCTTCCGCAATTTTGACCGCATCTGATCAAGGAGATGTGCGATGAACATGAATACTAGCGAAACAAATAAAGCACAGAACGAAAATGGCAATGTTCCAATTATTGAGCTTGTAGACGCAGAAGTGGTGTTTACTACTCGAGCTGGATCTGGCTTGTTCCATAAGAACCAGATTACTGCAGTAAACAAAGTAAACCTTAAGCTGATGCCTGGCAAAACAATTGGTATTGTTGGTGAATCCGGATGCGGAAAGTCAACAACCGCAAATATTATGTGCGGCCTTCAGCAGGTTACTAGCGGAAAGGTTCTGTTTAAAGGGCAAGACGTTACGCATCGCACTGCAAAAGAGCGTATGGATATTGGTCGCGTTGTTTCTGTTGTGTTCCAGGATCCTGCAACAGCTTTGAATGCAAGAATGAGCGTTGTTGATCAGCTGATTGATCCTCTTGTTGTGCACAAAATTGGCAACAAGGAAGCGCGCGACGCAAGGGCGAAGGAGCTAATACGAATGGTTGGTTTGCCTTCTTCTGTTCTTGGCGCTTTGCCAGGCCAGCTTTCTGGCGGTCAACGTCAGCGCGTTGCAATCGCTCGAGCACTTTCCCTTAATCCGGATGCAATCATCGCAGATGAGCCAACTTCCGCTTTGGATGTTTCGGTTCGTGCGCAGATTTTGAATCTTCTTTCCGATTTAAAGAAGAAGCTGAATCTTTCGATGGTATTTATTAGCCACGATATTCAAACAATCCGCTACATATCCGACGAAGTCGTTGTTATGAATCACGGAACGATTGTTGAGCGAGGCGAAACGCATCAGGTTATTAACAATCCTCAAAATGATTACACGAAGATTCTGATGGGAGCGGCACCGTCGCTGTTGCACCCAACGGAAGAAGAGTGCAAGTAAGGTGCGTTAAATAAATCCACACAAAATCTTGGGCGGTTCACTATCCCTCACAACAAAATTCAAGCGAGCCGCCCATCTCACTCAACTAAATTACGAAAACAGAAATTTTAAATTCGAAATTTAATATCGAAACTTTAAGCACGAAAGAAGTGTAATTATGACTGAAAAATTCCACGGCGTTATTCCTCCAGTTGTTACGCCATTAACTGCAAACGGCGAAGTAGACGTTGTTAGCTTTGAGCGCTCACTTAATCGCATGATTGATGCTGGAGTAGACGGCCTGTTTACACTTGGCTCTTCTGGCGAAGTGGCATTTAGCACAGATAAGCGCCGCCGTGAAATCATTGAAAACGTAATGCGCATTGTAGACGGCCGTGTGCCAGTTTTGGTTGGCTGCATTGACACGGAAACAAACCGCGTAATTGAGCACGCAAAGGAAGCCAAGGAGCTTGGGGCTTCTGCAATCGTTGCAACAGCGCCATTCTACGCACTCGGCGGCATGGCAGAAGTTGAGCGCCACTTCCGTCTTATTCACGAAGCTGTTCCAGATTTGCCATTATTTGCTTACGACATTCCAGTTTGCGTGCACACGAAACTTCCTGGCAATTTGCTTGTAAAGCTTGGAAAAGATGGCGTGCTTGCTGGCGTTAAGGATTCTTCCAACGACGACGTGTCGTTTAGGTTCCTTGTAGACGACAACAACAAGGCTGGCCACCCATTGACTTTGCTTACGGGCCAAGAGGTTGTTGTTGATGGAGCATACATGGCTGGCGCAGACGGATCTGTTCCAGGCCTTGCAAACGTTGAAGCAACTGGTTACGTGCGAATGTGGAAGGCTGCTCAGGCTGGCGATTGGGCAACGGTTAAGAAGGAGCAGGATTGGCTTGCTGCTTTGATGCGAATTGTTACCGTACCTAGCGGCGTGGCAGGCTTCGGCGCTGGCGTTGGAGCATTTAAGACCGCAATGGCATTGCTTGGCGTGTTTGACACAAATCAGATGCCAGATCCAGTTTGCCCACTTAAGGGAGAAAATGTTGAAGCCGTGGCTGGCGTTCTTAAGGAAGTTGGCTTGACTTTGGCAAAGAATCCGCAAGAAGTGAGCGATTCCACTAAGTAGCGGCTTAAGTGCGTATCTTAAGTAAAAATCATAAATAATCATAAATAATCTAATAAAGCCTTTTATTTATGGTGCATAGTAAGTAAATAGTGTTGCGGTGTGCGTTAATTCGCATGCCGCAATGCTAATAATTGCTTAAAGCTTTAAAGGAGAAGCAAAGATGGCAGAAGTTATTATTGTAAAAGATCAGGATGAAGCTGGCGAGCTCTACGCAAAAGCAGTTGTAGATTTGATTAGTCGCAAGCCAGACGCAGTACTTGGCCTGGCTACAGGGTCTAGCCCATTAAAAGCCTACGAGCATCTTGCAAAGCTTGTTAAAGAAAATAATGTTGACGTTAGTCGCGTGCGCGGATTTGCGCTTGACGAGTACATTGGATTGCCATTAGAGCACGAGCAGTCCTACCACAGCACAATCCGCAGAACCGTAACCGACTTAATCGACCTAAACCCAGATTTAGTGCACGTTCCAGGAGATGTTCTTAACGGAGCGCCATTAAGCGAAGGCAGCAAGATTGCGCACGCTGGAGCTGACTACGACGCTGCTATTGCTGCTGCTGGTGGAATCGACGTGCAAATCTTGGGAATTGGCTCCGACGGCCACGTTGGATTCAACGAGCCGGGATCTTCGCTTGCGTCTGGAACGCGCGTAAAAACCTTAACTGAGCAGACTCGTGTAGATAACCGCCGATTCTTCGACGGAGATATTAACCAGGTTCCAACTCACTGCATAACCCAAGGAATTGGAACGATTTTGCGCGCTAAGCATCTTGTTCTTCTTGCGTTCGGCTCAAATAAGGCAGATGCTGTAGCTGCAACGCTAGAAGGCGGAGTAAGCTCGCTATGCCCAGCTTCCGCGCTTCAAATGCATCCACACGCAACCGTGATTATAGACGAAGCGGCAGCAAGCAAGCTTAAGTTGGCAGACTACTATCGTTGGGTGTACACAAATAAGCCATCTTGGCAGGGAATCTGATAGATCCGATACCTCTGATAGATAAGTCTAAAATTAAGTAACGTATTCAAAAGCACAAACGCAGGTGGGTTAAATGTCAAAAAATGCATACTTAGATGCCGTAAATAAGATTGATGATTCACTAAAATCAAACGAGGGGCGCAGTTTTGTAGTGCGAAACGTTAGCGTTGTAGACGCGCGCGGAATTGTTCCTAACGCTTGGATTTTGGTTAAAGATGGCGTGATTTTAGAAACGGGCATTTTAGACGAAGACCTTGCGCTGGCGATTAATGCTTGCGGCTTGCGCGCATCTGACTTAAATGTTGTAGACGGCGGTGGCTATTTTGCTGCGCCAGGCTATATTGATTTGCACGCTCATGGAGCCTGGGAGCATTCGTTTGACGACGGTGCCGAAGGGATTGCCATTGCGCGCGCGTATCACATGCTTCACGGAACAACTAGGCAAGTTCTTAGCTTGATTACAAATCCTCTTGACGTAATGCAAGAGAATTTGCGCACTGTTAAGCGCGTTATGCAAACGCGACCAGATGTGCTTGGATCTCACTTAGAGGGGCCGTTCTTGGCGCTTTCTAGAAAAGGCGCGCACGACCCTAATTGCCTAGTGGACCCTACTCCCGAGCGTGTTGAGGCGCTGCTTGAGGCGGCGGATGGCACTTTGCGCCAGATTACTATTGCTCCTGAGCGTGAACATGGCATGGAGGCTATTAAACGTTTTGTTGACGCTGGCGTAATCCCAGCCGTTGGCCATTGCGATGCGGATTATCAAACTGCTCGCACAGCTTTTAACGCAGGTTCCACGCTTATGACACACATGTTTAACGCTATGAACGGCATTCATCACCGTAAGCCAGGTCCAATTCCTGCAGCCTTGGAGGATTCGCGCGTCACGATTGAGCTTATTAACGACGGCTTCCACGTTGAAAATCCCGTTTTGCAAATGGCGTTTAATGCCGCTCCTAATCGTATTGCGTTTGTAACAGACGCTATGGCCGCCACCGGTTGCGCGGATGGCTCTTATAAGCTTGGAGCACTTGACGTTCAGGTTACAGACGGTCATGCAAGGCTTGTTTCCAATGGCGCTATAGCGGGGTCTACTTTAACGTTGGACGTTGCGATTAAGCGCGCTGTTAAAGAGCTTGGCATTGGCTTGCCGGCGGCAATTGCGGCTGCAACTCTCGTTCCAGCCCGCGCTCTTGGGGTAGATAAGCAGAATGGTATAACTAACGCGCCTTTGGGCTTGGTTGAAAAGGGTTACGCAGCCGACTTACTTTTGCTTAATTCTGGGACTTTGGCCGTCGAGCACGTTTGGCTAGAAGGCCATAAAATTTCGTAACGGAAATCGTGTCGTTGCGATTAATCGTGATGCTGTAGTATTCAGGCATCACCATTGAAGATGGAAGAACCGCTCTCTAAACTAGAGCGGTTCTTCCATTTTATAGAATGTATGTGCTTCAGCGCTTTTGCAGTCTATTAAGCAAAATCGACTGAATTGGCTCGTAATGGCTATTTACAGCCTGCCTATATCCGTCTACGTCTCCCGCAATAGCAGTTTTAAGCATAAGTTCATGCGCTCTAGCGGTTTTTTCAAGCTCGTCCGAAACTTCCAGCCCCAATTGTGGCAAAACAGCCATATGCACAAGCCACAAGCATCGCACAAATTGCTCTGCAATCGTATTGTTTACCGCGCGCAAAATGCCCGTGTGGAAAGCAATGTCTTGTTCCAAGAACGTTTTTCCAGCATGCGCCTCTTTTGTCATTGTTTCCGAAAGCGCTTCCAGCTCTGGATGCTGCGTTCCCTTAAGCGACTCAACAACTTTATCCGCGCATCCAAGGTCTAGGAATTTGCGCATTTCTACAACGTTACTCAAGTCTTCAAAATTCTTATTAATGGAGATTAAGGAGCGAAAAGCGAGTGTTTCCACCATCGGGTCCAAAGATAGCGAGCCAACAAACATGCCTTTCCCTTGCTTAACTTCCACAATGTTAAGTGCTTCCAGCTTGCGAATCGCCTCGCGCACCGATGACCTTGATGCGCCAATCAAATTGCATAGCATTGGCTCAGTTGGCAGCATGTCTTTTGGTTGCAAGCGTTCTCTTAAAATAAGCGATCTGATTGCATCCATCGTTTCGTCGCAACGTTTTCTTGCAACAATCGGAGCGGAGTTAGAGCTTGCTTGCAATAACGATAAGCGGTCTAGTGTTGTCATCTCATCGTCTTCGCAGCTGCTAAATGTCTCTTCCATTTTGGCTCCTTTCAGTTCGCATGAGTCTTCTCTCTTTTATTTCTTCCATTTTTTCGTTTTTGTGTACTTTGTTTTTGAAACCTGTTTGCAAACTATCTTGCCGACAAAGCGAGGAATCTATTGCTGTTATATAAATTCCAGTAGTCTCTTTTTCCCACAGTAGTTGCAAATTGTGTTTATTGCTAGAGGTAAGGCATTGATAAACGTGGTGGAATGGGTTTACGCACACATTTTTTTGCCACGTTTTGCCGCCGTCGAAGCTAAATCGCACAACTCCGCGGCCGCGGTACGGCATCATTTGGCTTGCGTTTGCAAATGCTATGCAGTCTGCGTTTTGCGCGTTTTCGTCGCTGAAGCAGGTTGCGCTCGGCTGGCTGAATATCTCGGGCAAGCTTTGGTCAAAAATCAGCTCGCTCCACGTTTCGCCGCAATCGTGACTAATGGCCTTGCCTACGCAGCCCGAGCGATTTTGATTGCGGAAGAACGCCAGAATATCGCCATTTTTGCGCTCTACAAACACGGTTTCGGAGCTTGTTGCATCGTCGTCTTGCATTGTTGCGGGATCTACGATTTTGCCGCCCATTAATCGCCCTTCGTTAATCATTTTGCCTCGGCGCCACGTTTCGCCGTCGTCGTCCGAAATAAGCGCTCCCGAAGAATAGTGCGATTTGCTTTGGCCGCTGCAATAAAATGGCACGAGTATTCTGCCGTAATGTTTTTCGCTATGCCTAATAATAATTCCGTTCCCTGGGCATACTCCAGCGAAGCTCATCCACGGTTCTTTAACCATGTGGTCAATTAAGCGTGGTGCGCTCCACGTTTCGCCGTCGTCGTCCGAGTAGATTTGCGCTATGTAGCAAGTTTTTTCGGCGAATAATGGCTGACTTTCGCTTGCAATTTCTGGCGATTTCCATATGTCCCACGTGGAACTGTCGCAAGTTTGATTATTGTGCAATCCGCTGCTCAGGTCTCCGCTCAAATCGCCATTTTTTATGCTTCCATCTGGGTAAATTAGCCAGTTTGTTGCGCATTCTTTTTCGCTAGAATTGCATGGCAATTTTACGGCTGCGCTTGCGTCCATTGCCGCCGCGTAGTGGCCACCTAAGCGGTCTATAAGCTTGATTCTTCCGCATGCGTCTACGCCTACAGCTGTTTTGCAATTTGTTAGCCCAATTCCGCCAGGATTAATGTCAATTAATACGTTGATTCTTTCGCTTTTGCCTTCTGGGTCTAAAACAGGGCAGGAGTCGATTGCGCTGGCGCCCAGTTTTCCAAGGTTTTTGCCAGGCATGTTGATTACAGTTTGCAAAGGCCCCCACGTTTTGCCGCCGTCCGCAGACCTGCGAATCACAAAGTTTATGTGATTTGGAGCGTCGTTCGAAACGCTTGTTCGCTGGTCTGCTCCCGCGATTAGCGTTCCCATGCGCGTTTTTACAAGCGACGGTATTCTGTAGCTGCGAGAGCCTGCGTAGCCTGTGTCGAATAATGCAGTTGTTACAAGCGGTTTTACTCTTGATATTCTTTGGATTTGGCCTTCGCTTAGCGCACTAAAGTAGATTCCGCCCGTTCTAGCTTCGCCCATTAATCGCACTCCGCGCAGGTTTTCGCCAATGCTTACGGCGTTTAATCCCGTTATGTTTGCAAACCAGAATTGTCCTATGTTGTGCGACTGGCTGTATCCGTCTACGTAAATGTCGATTGCTCCGCGATTTGCGCGAATAATCAAGTCGTGCCATTCGCCGTCGTCAACGCTTGCGGCTGCTTCGATTACGCTTTTTACGCACGTTTCGCTGTCGATTAGCGTGATTTTTATGCCTTCTGGCCCTGCATACACGCTTATTTTTTCGCTAGATTCTAGATTAGTTTTCGTTCCAACAGTTCCGGCTGCAAAAAGCACTCCGTGTTGGCCTGGCCCGCGCAGCCTAAATTGAATGTGCAGCGTTCCGCTGGACTTGCAAGATACGCGTTTTATGTCTCTTGCGCAAATCGTAGGTCCTGCAAACCATATGTCTGGCTGTGCTTGAGTGGCCGAATTTGCGATTTCTTCTGGATTTGGCAAGTGGTTTGAGTAGTAAAAGTCGTAGATTTGCGAAGATTCTGCCTGTACTGCACACACTTCGGCCGCTTTTTCGCTCACTCTTTGCGGTCCAAGATTCGTTGCGCTCGCAAAGCACTGGTATCCGTCTAAATAAAATCGGCTCCCAAAACTTCCGTACGTTATTGCAAAATCGTGTTCGCGCCCATCGCATGCGCCTAGCGCATCTTCCATGTGCAGTGCAATTTCTTTTGCACCGTTTGCGTCGGCGTTATCTTCTAAAAGATTTTGCGCACTAAGCAGGGGAGCATCTTCTTTAATACTTATTTTTATTATTGGAGTTGCGTGCTCTTGATGCGTGGAAGCTTGCGATTTTTGCGCGGGCTTAATATTTAATAAATCGCAATCCGCATTTGCTACAAATTTGAACCTTATTATTCCTTCGTTTTGATTCCCGCGATTCCCGCTATTTTCGCTAGCTGACGTAATTTTTATTGTGGCATGATTGAATCGCGTGTGTGCCGAACCCCCGATATTGGCAATTTCTTCACCCAGGTTCGTCGTCTTCGTTGAACGACGTTCCATTTTAGTCCTCCCTGACCGTAAAAATTAAAACACCAATGTTTTAGCACATCTGACGTCTTACGACGTTCACTATTCAGTCTATCACACATTTTTAAGCAAATGCACAATTGTTACACATGATGTTGCAGCCGTTGCCACAAAATAAAAAAGAACGTTGAAAAATCAACGTTCTTAAAGAGTGCGAACGGCGGGACTTGAACCCGCACGAGCATACGCTCACTGCCACCTGAAGACAGCGCGTCTACCATTCCGCCACGTTCGCATACAAAGTGCAAGGCTATCATATTTGATATAAATTCGCAATGTTTAGCCTAGCATTTTGTGGTAAAAACTACTCTCACCCTTTTGAACCGTTTTCGTAATAATGAGCAAGAGTCTCATCACGGAACTCTTCAAAATAGCCACCGTCGATAGAAGCTCGAATATCGTCAAGTAATTTCACGAAGAAACGCTCGTTATGAATTGTTGCAAGCGTAAATCCGTTCATTTCACTAGCGCGCAGCAAATGATCCACATACATTCTGGAATAATGCGTGCAAGTGTAGCAATCGCAGCCTTCTTCAAGCGGACGCTGATCATGCTTAAACTCAGCGCGTTTAACGTTATAACGCCCATGGCGAGTAAAAATTGCTCCGTTTCTTCCACATCGAGCCGGAGCAACACAGTCGAAAGTATCTCCTCCGTTTTCAACGCAAGCAAAAATATCATCCACGGCTGCAATACCAAGCACGTGACGTGGGCGATTTTCCGGCATAGCATCACAAATCCAAGCGCAAGTATCACCAATAATTCGCTTTTCAATAGCGCCACCAATGCCAACGCCATCAAAATCTAAAGAAGCAATCTGCTCGGCCGCATGCCTACGCAGATCCTCATAATTCGCGCCCTGCACAACGCCATATAACGCTTGATACGGCTTACCGACTCGCTCCTCGGTTAAACGCTTATGCTCTGCAACACAACGCTTTGCCCAGCGGAAAGTGCGCTCTACTGACTCCTCCTGGTAGCGACGCGTATTCATCAAAGTTGTAAGCTCATCGAAAGCAAACATGATATCCGCGCCAAGCTTGTGCTGTATTCCCATAGAGATTTCTGCACTAAAACGGTGCTTGGCTCCGTTAAGAGGAGACTTAAAAGTTACGCCGTCCTCGTCAACAAAAGCCATACGCTCCTTACCGGCTGCAATAACATCGTCTGACTTCATGCCAGTAACGTCCATTGCAAGCGTCTTCTTAAAACCAGCGCCTAAAGAAAGAACCTGAAAACCGCCAGAATCCGTAAAGGTTGGCTTATCCCAGTTCATAAACTTTCCTAAACCGCCAGCCTCATCAAGAACATCCGCACCCGGACGTTCGTACAAGTGAAAAGCGTTTGAAAGCATGCATTGCGCACCTAAATCTTTAATACTTTCCGGCAATACTGCCTTCATTGCAGCTTGAGTTGCAACAGGGACAAAGGCTGGGGTGTGAATATCTCCGTGAGGCGTGTGAATTACGCCGGTGCGCCCGTAGCGAGCGCCGTCACGACCTTTGCCTTCAGCAGTATTGGAAAGTCGCGTTTTGTTGGTAAACGAAAATTCTTTGCGGTCACCAGGCTTCCCAGGCTCAGCTCCGCGTGGATGTTCAAGAAGACTTGTCATAACCTTTACTTTATTAGAAGGCATGACGATAGCATTAAATAAATTTAGTAGTGCATAAATAAGAAGATGGTTTATGATGGTGTATCAAGAGTATTTTTTTAAGGAGGATGAATGGCTGACGATTTGTATGGTACCAATCAGCAGGAATCCAATAACAATGTAAATACTGAGTCTATTGCGCAGCAGCAAGGCCCACAAATCCCGCAAAATCAGCAGGATCAGCAAGGCACGCAAGCTCAGCAGGATCCGCAAAACCCACAGCCGCAACAAAACTCACAGCTGCAACAAAACTCACAGCCGAAGGCTGCTAAAAATGTTCAAGCTTATAGTCCTGCACCAGAGTTCGGCGCATACGGACCTGTGAATAATAGTGGAACAGCAAGTCAGCCTAACGTGAGTCAGCCTAGCGCAAACCAGCCTAACGCTAATACGGCGCCTGCCTCATATGTTGGGCCGCAAAATCCTTATGCACCTTCAGCAAATACTTCTAATGCGTTCGGAAATCCATACGAATCTAACGAAAATATTAACCACACAAATGGCGATTATGCTAATCAAAACGCGCAACAAAATCTTCCTCCAGTGTTTAATAGCACAAATGAAGTAAATGACAGCAAAACAAGCGCAGTAAATAAGGGAGAAAAGTTTGCCAATCTTCAGGCAAATAACAATACTCCGCCTGTTATGATTGCTATTTTATCGGCAGTAATTTCAGCAATAGTTTGTGTTGTTGTAATGACTTTCGTAGTTTCGCAAGGACTTATTGCAATACCGCAAGGAAGCTCCTTAGAAAGCGTCGGTTCAAAAGCATCTGGTCCTGGAACCGCAATAGTTAAAGGCGCACAATCTCCTGATTGGCGTGGAGTAGCTCGTCAAGTTTCTGGCTCTGTAATTTCTATTCAAACGCGCTTAGCCAAGGGAATGGGCAAAGGTTCAGGCGTAATAATTGATTCTAAAGGATACGCAGTTACTAATAATCACGTAATTGCAGACGCAAAACAAATTCAAGTTACTCTTTCTAATGGCCAAATATATTCTGCAACTTTAGTTGGAGCAGATAAAACAACAGATTTGGCTGTTCTTAAGATTGATAATCCGCCAAAAAATTTGAAAACTGCACAATTTGCAAATTCAGATTTGCTGGCGGTTGGTGAAGCAGTTATGGCTATTGGCAACCCGCTAGGTTACGACGATACTGCTACAACAGGTATTGTTTCAGCATTAAATCGTCCTGTATCTGTTATGGACGATCAAAGCCGTTCAGAAATCGTAACTAATGCTGTGCAAATTGATGCCGCTATTAATCCAGGAAATTCTGGCGGCCCAACTTTTAATGCAGCAGGCCAAATTATTGGCATAAACTCTTCTATTGCAGCCACCTCTACTCAAGGCGGAACAGCAGGCTCGATTGGTATTGGTTTTGCAATACCGGCAAACTTGGTGAAGCGAGTAGTTTCAGAAATTATTAAAAATGGTTCTGTTAAGCACGTTGCTTTGGGAATTATGATTAAAAGTGTTGCCGTGGAATCAAATGGTATTACTCGCGGCGGCGCTCAAATTGTTTCTGTAAATCAAGGAACTCCGGCAGCTAAAGCAGGCCTTAAAGCTGGAGACACCATTGTGGCGTTTGACGATAAACCTGTTGCTAATAATTACGCTCTACTTGGGTACGTTCGCGCAACAGCGTTTAACAATAAAGCTACACTTACTGTAGTTCGCGGAGGAAATACTCTTAAATTGACTGTTACGTTCGACCAAGAAGAAGCTGCTGTTAGCGGAATTAATCGTAAAGAAAAGACGCTGAAGAAAGATAAAAAGAACTCTCGAAATCGTGGTAAAAAGTCCAATGACGATGACGACGACGATTTACAGCAGCGTGACGATAGTGATGGAGATGACGGCGGTATCTTTGATCCGTTCGGATTCTGGTAAATTAAATAACGCCTGCAAGTATTTAAGGCCATAATAAATACGCCCCAACAGTAAGATGCATCTTGAGATTGTCCTGCAATTGGGGCGTATTTGTTTATTTCTTCACGCTACTTTTGCGCTCGTATACAGTTACTGTTCCTTCGGAAATATTCGATTTGAAAGAGGATTTAGTTTTAGCAATAACATGCGCCGTGTAATGCTCAATATTGTAGTTCAACGCAACAAAGTAGTACCACGGTTCGCTTGATTCAGTTACAAAAAATTGAGGTTCTTTTTTAGCTTTGCAAGATGATATTTCATCCCACGCTTGAGACTCAGAAGGACGTTCGTTAGTAATAAACGAACTGTTTTTATAACTGCAATCAATAAGATTCTTCGCAAAATAAGGGTTTGCTGTAATAAGCTGCCAAGAATACTGGTGTACATCCTCGAATTCTGGAGAAATAACTTTACCAGATTTGTCAGTTTTTTCATCTTGATGCAGCCAAGAAGTTACGAAACGCTTATTTTCTGCGTGATTTCGCTGAATAAATTGAGCAAGTGCACGAGAACCTGAGTAGTCGAATCGAATATCATTAACACAAGCAAATATGTTCCAAATCAAACTTGGCGCTAGCAAAATAACAATAATAGAGTACGTTAATACGCGCTTATCACGTAATTTATTGCTGATATTGTTTAGCTTATTATCTAACTTATTGTTCAACTTATTTGCAAACGTAATATCAAAATTAAGTGGCTTCTTAGCAATACACATCCACAGTTGCGCAATAAAGAATACGAATACGATTCCTGCGTGATGCAAAGTGAAATATTGCGTTGCAACTGCTGCAAAAGTCAAGTAAGGAAGTATCAAAGAAACAAGCATTCCCCTTCGATAAGCGATTTTTACAGAGAAAGCCCATATTAAAATCGAAATAAGAACGCAAATAATAGTTGGTACAATTCCTAAAGACATTCTTCTTAAAGAAACGTCTCCGACGAATGCTGTAAACATGCTTTCTGACGGAACTACGAAAATAAAATACAAAAACTGAACAAGATGAGAATTTCCGCTAAAAGTTGCGCGAGAACCAAATGCGTTAACGGCTGGCAAAATGCAGGCAACGCTTGCAAAACCAACAAAAGCAAGCAAAATCCATCCAAGCAAACGATTTATGTTAGACAATATTTCGCAAAAAGCATTCTTAATTCCAGCTATCTGCACGCTTCGCACAACCCAAGCCAAGGCAAAACCTGCAGCTATAGCAATTCCATAAGCGCTGATTGCACACATTAATACAAGACTTAGCACAAGTTTCCAAGTATTAGATGACTTAGAATCCGCATATTTCCAGTAATACGCAACCATTAGCAAAGAAACGCATAACAATGCGTAAGGTCGCGCAGTAACGCCGTATTGGAAGCAAATAAAATAAGTAAATGGCAGAAGAGCAATAGTAAGGCGATTGAAAGGAGCGCGGAAAATCAGCCATCCTCCTAGAAGAGCAGTACACAAAAGCTGCACGCCTTTAAGACCGATTTCGTACGGAACACCTGTTTTTGCAGGGATTGAAAGAAGAAGTGTCCAAAGTGGCGGATGCCCCTCGTAATGAGGACGAAGAGTTAACAAATCAGCAAATGAAGAATCACGCGCAATAAGCCAACTCTGCGCCTCATCAAACCACGGCTCGTGAAAACACATAACAATAACAACAATCACAAGGTATGCTAAGAGCGTAAGCGCGCGAAAGTGCCTAGCGAGCCATGTGGTTTTAGACGATTGATTTGAAGTCTTATTATTGTTCATAACTTCCTTCATTTTGCAAACAAAATCACGCCCGCATTTTGGCGAGCGTGACTTAACAGAATAATTTATAAATATTGCTGAATCTAAATAGAATCTATTTTGCTGAATCTAATTTTAATTTTGTTTTGCAGCAGCCAAACGACGAGCGTTAGCCACAGCGTACAAGCTGATTCCAGCCGCAACCGAAGCGTTAAGCGACTCAACTGCGTTAGAAATTGGGATTCCAGCAATAGCATCACAAACTTCACGAGTTAGCCTGCTCATGCCCTTACCTTCAGAGCCGAGCACAACAACTAACGGATCGGTTTCAAAGCCAGTTTCACCAACAAGCTTATCGCCGCCGCCATCAAGACCAATTGCGTACCACCCGCGTTCGCGCAAACCTTGAATAGCTTTATTTAAATTCACAACTCTAGCAACTGGCAAATGAGCTGCAGCACCGGCAGAAACTTTCCAAGCAGCAGCAGTTACGGAAGCACTTCTACGCTCAGGCAAAATCACGCCGTTAGCTCCGAATGCTGCAGCAGAACGAATAACAGCACCCAAATTTTGAGGATCCGTCACACCATCTAAAGCAATAAACAATGGTCGAGCATTAATTCGAGCAGCAGCAGAATCAGCAGCTTCCATTGCACGAGACTTCTTTTCCGCACGCTCAACCAACTCTTGCAAAGAGTGATACTGGTAAGGCTGAACTTTCAAAATAATGCCCTGATGATTCGTGCTATGCGCAATGCGATCCATTTCAAGGCGATCTGCTTCAAGCAAACGCAAACCCTGCATGCCTGCTAATTTCACGATTTCGCGCGTGCGATCGTCATGCTCAATGCGATTAGCCACATACAATTGCGTGCTTGGAACTCCAACTCTTAAAGCCTCTAAAGCAGCATTGCGACCAATTACCAACTCATCTGAATCGCTACCAAGCTTATCTACTCGGCGGCGCGCAGCCAAACGCGGATCTGCAAAAGTACGCTTAATAGCAGCTTTCTTAGCAAAATAAGCTTTGTGATACACGCGATCTTCAGCCTTTGGAGTAGGGCCTTTTCCGCGCAAAGCATTGCGATGTTTTCCACCCGACCCCTTGGTCGGTCCTTTTTTCGTAGTCATACTCCTATTCTCACATGCCCCCAAGGCATTGATATTAATAACTTTCTGAAGCCAGCAAAGTCTGCTGATTCTAAGCTCGGCGCGTTGTATGGCATAATAGAACGGTACTTAATTGTTGCAAACTATTGCAATATTCCACAACCGCGCAATAGTTACAATACGAAGCGCTAAAAATAGCGTTAGCATTGCGATTATTGACTACTCCGCGGCACTCCCAAGGGGGAAGATATGGTTGATCACGCTCTTGATCAATCCAATAAAACAGCTGACGCTTCAGCTAATAGCAAAGATCCATCATTGTGTGATGTTCAACAAGTAGCTAAATCGCTTAACGTAGATATTTCATGCGGTTTAAGCTCTGAGGAAGCTGCAAAAAGACTTGCTCAATTCGGTCCAAATGCGCTTGCTGCAGCTCCTAAAATTCCAGCATGGAAACGATTCCTTGAGCAATTCAAAGATCCACTCGTTTACTTGCTTATTGCAGCAACTATTATTTCTGCAATTGCATGGTTTGTTGAGCGCGCACAACATAAAGGGAACAGCGGTGGAGAAATTCTACCGTTTGATTCAATCGTAATTATCATTATTTTGATTGCAAACGCAGTGCTTGGCTACATTCAAGAGTCGCGAGCAGAAGAAGCAGTCGAAGCTTTAGCTAGGATGAGCGCTCCGCAAACTTCAGTTTTGCGAGATGGGCGCGTAATACGAATTGATACTAATGAAGTTGTGCCAGGCGATATTTTAGTGCTTGGAGAAGGCGATGCCGTGTCTGCAGATGGTCGACTTATAGCAGCAGCTTCATTACGCGTAGCTGAGGCAAGTCTTACAGGCGAATCCGTGGCAGTAAGCAAACGTCCAAATACGCTTTCGTCTGCAAAAGCTTTAGGCGATCGTACAAATATGGTTTTCAACGGAACCGCTGTTACACAAGGAACCGGTCGCGCTGTAGTCACCTCTACAGGCATGCACACGCAAGTTGGCAAAATTGCGGATATGCTTTCAAAATCAGACGACGAAGCAACACCTCTTGAGAAAGAAATGGTACGCGTTTCTAAAGTTCTTGGAATTGCTGTATGCATTATTGCGGCAGTTGTTCTTGCCTCAATGTGGCTGCTAGAAGGCTTCCATAGTATTCAGGATATTATTGATTCGCTTCTTCTTTCTGTTTCTCTTGCTGTTGCTGCAGTCCCAGAAGGCTTAGCTGCTATTTTGACTGTTGTACTCGCTCTTGGCGTGCAGCGAATGGTTAAGCATCATGCGGTTGTAAAAAAGCTTTCATCCGTGGAAACGCTCGGTTCTGCTTCTGTTATTTGCTCCGATAAAACAGGCACATTAACTCGCAATGAAATGACCGTTGAACGCATAATTACTCCTAGCGGCGAAGTTCAGCTTACAGGCAGCGGCTATAAGCCGGAAGGTCGAATGGTGCTGCTTGATTCTGCAGATGCAGATCTCGCTGTCCCTCAAAATCTTGCTACAGAAGTATTGGGAGCTTTGGGCTCCGGCTATTTGGCTAACGATGGTGATCTTCATTACGACGAATCTACTAAAAGTTGGCAGCCAGTTGGAGACCCTACAGAAGTTTCTATTGTTGCTGCAGCACGTAAAACAAAAGCAGATAAGCGCTACTCTCACTTAACTCGCGTTGCTGAGGTTCCGTTTACTTCTGAGCGAAAACGTATGTCTGTTGTTGTTAAAGATGGTTCAGATTCTGGAAATCTTATTGTTTGCGCTAAAGGCGCTCCAGATGTGCTTCTTTCTTATTGCACACGAATTGCAGTTGCTGGTGCTGTACGTCCGCTTACTGACGGCGATCGTGAAGATATTTTAGCTACTGTTGAGCGTCTTTCGGGGGAAGCTTACCGAACTCTTGGCATGGCGTACCGTCCGCTTGGTGTTGATAGTTTGGCGAAAGTTGACGGCATGACTTCTAATGCTGCCGGCCAGATTGCTGACGTTGCTGAGCAAAGTGACGTTTTGGAATCTGATTTAATTTGGAACGGCATGGTTGGAATTATTGATCCTCCGCGAATTGAAGTTCGAGATAGCGTTGCTCAAGCTCATCGTGCTGGGATTCGCACTGTTATGATTACTGGCGACCATCCTCTTACTGCTACGCGTATTGCTATAGATCTTGGCATTGTTGACAAAGATGAGCGCGCACTCACTGGAGACGATCTTGACGAGCTTCTTTCTCTAGACGACGACAATATTGCTTTTGATGAAGCAATAAGTAAAACTAGCGTGTACGCGCGAGTAGCTCCTGAGCACAAACTTGCTATTGTTTCTTCATTGCAACGTCAAGGAAATATTGTTGCTATGACAGGCGACGGCGTAAACGACGCTCCAGCCGTAAAATCTGCCGATATTGGCGTCGCAATGGGCATTACTGGTACAGAAGTAACTAAAGAGTCCGCCAAGATGATTTTGGCTGACGATAATTTCTCTACAATTGTTGCAGCAGTGCGCGAAGGCCGTGGAATTTTCGACAATATTCGTAAATTCTTGCGATACTTGCTCAGTTCTAACGTTGGTGAAGTTTGCACCGTTTTCGGTGGCGTAGTTTTTGCTGGAGCTCTTGGAATTACGCAACCTCACTCTGTTGGCGTTACTTTGCCTTTGCTCGCAACTCAGCTTTTGTGGATTAATTTGCTTACGGACGCGGCTCCTGCTCTCGCTATGGGAGTTGATCCTCAAACTGACGACGTAATGGATAGGAAGCCTCGAAAGCTCACCGATAGCGTTATTGACCGACGAATGTGGGGAGATATTGTATTTATCGGCATAATTATGGCTGCTATTACGTTAATTGGAATGGATATGCATTTGGCAGGAGGCTTATTTACTGACCGTTCTGTTGGCATTATGAGCCACGCTGCACAAATGACTCACGCTCGCACAATGGGATTCACAATTCTTGTGTTTGCGCAAATGCTTAACGCGCTAGCTTCTCGTTCCGATTCGCAAAGCGTATTTGTAGGTTTGTTTGCGAACCGTTGGCTTTGGGGCGCTATTGCAGTTTCTGTGCTTCTGCAGCTGGCTGTAATTTACATACCGTTCTTAAATGAGCCATTTGGCACTGTTCCTTTGAGCGTAACTGAATGGTTTGAGTGCCTTGGTCTTTCAATGGTCGTGTTAATTGCTTCCGAGCTTAGAAAGTGCGTGTTACGTTTCCTTGCTAAGCGTAAAGCTGCAAACGCCTTAACTATTGCAGCTTAATAAATAAATTATTAAGCTGCCTTGCAAATACGCGGTACAGTACGTAGTTTTCTTACATCAGCTACGTTTCTGTGCCGCGTTTTGTGTTTTTATTTTCTATAAAATTTTTTGCAGTCAACCACAGACCGCGGCACGCGCTACAATTATCAGTATTGTAATTTTCGCGCAAAATAGCAGTAAATATTTCGTGCGAACAATGAAGTTGCTGATGTATAGGCTTTATTGCAAGGAGATTTGACGTCATGCTGTTGTCTGATCACGACATTCTCAAAGCTCATGATGAGGGTCATATTGATTTGACCCCATGGACCCCGGAAATGGTACAGCCTGCGTCGATTGACGTGCGCCTCGACCGTTTTTTCCGCTTATTTAACAACCATGCTTACACGTATGTTGATCCTGCAGAAAATCAGGGTGAGCTTACAGAACAGTTCGAAGTAGATCCTAATGAGCCTTGGATTTTGCATCCTGGTGAGTTTGCTCTAGGAGCTACTTGGGAATATGTAAAGCTTGACGCAACTATTGCTGCGCGTTTGGAAGGCAAGAGCTCGCTTGGTCGCCTTGGTATTTTGACGCATTCCACGGCTGGCTTTATTGATCCAGGTTTTGAAGGGCATATTACTTTGGAACTTTCAAACGTTAGCACTCTGCCGGTTAAGCTTTGGCCGGGTATGAAGATTGGCCAGATGTGCTTCTTCCAGTTAAGCTCACCATGCGAAAATCCGTATGGTTCAGCTGTTAACGGCTCGCACTATCAGGGTCAGCGCGGTCCAACTCCGTCGCGTTCGTATGAGCATTTCTACCGTGCTGATTTAAGCTAGCAATGCTTTTATGGCATGGTTTTTTGCAAAAATCGTAAAAATTCAGAAGAAAAGTATAATATTCACAGAGAATTTTCAGGTTGTATTACTGTACTGCCCAGAATAGTGTGGTTTTATAATAGTGTCGAACAAAACGACAGGTGCAAGGCACCTAGAATTTATTCTTTTCTTCTCTCCTTTATTTCCCCGACGCAAAAGCGTCGGGGTTAAATTTTTTTCGCACGAAACGCCGAATTAACACTAAAAGGTTGACATTGTCACAGCTACGGCTAAACTTGTGCAACAAGATTGGAGGTTGATGATGAGCATGAATACTCGTTTCTGGCGCAGCTGGCGTAGTTAAAAGCGAGTTCACATATCGGTGTGGGCTTGCTGATTTTAAACAATCAACGGGGCTATGCCGGATTCATCATCAACATTATTTGAGCTGAATGGCATATAAGCTGCCATCCAGCTTTTTTGTTATCTGAGCACATGCCCTTCAAAATTTACAAAATAATCAACACAAAAAATAACAAATAACAAACCTAATGCCGATTTTCTCGGCACGCACAAGAAGGGCAAAATTATGGTAAACGCAGTTGAACAAAACATGTATTACGGCGAATTTGGCGGACAGTACGTCCCAGATATGATTCGTCCAGCACTCGACGCAGTAGCAGCAGCTTACTTACAGTACAAAGACGATCCAGAGTTCCGCAATGAATTAGCTGGATTATTAAAGGATTACGACGGACGCGAAACACCTTTATACTATGCTGAATCTTTCACAAAATATTTAGGAGGCGCAAAAGTTTATTTAAAGCGCGAAGATTTAAACCATCTCGGCGCTCACAAAATGAATAATGTTCTCGGACAAATTTTACTCGCTCAACGCATGGGTAAAAAGCGCATTATCGCTGAAACCGGAGCCGGTCAACATGGTGTTGCCACTGCTGCTGCAGCAGCACGATTCGGCATGGAATGTGAAATTTTTATGGGTGCACTTGATTGCGAACGCCAAAAACTTAACGTTTTTAGAATGACTTTGCTTGGAGCAAAAGTTCATGCTGTTCAAGAAGGCACAAAAACTTTAAAAGATGCTGTAACTGCAGCATTTATGGATTATGCGCAGCACTTGGATGATACCTTCTATATCGTTGGTTCCGCAGTGGGACCTTACCCTTATCCACAAATGGTTCGCGATTTTCAAAGCGTTATTAGCAAAGAGTCAAGAAGGCAGATCCTAGAAAAGGAAGGCAGATTGCCGAATGCTGTAATTGCTTGCATTGGTGGTGGTTCTAATGCAATTGGTTCTTTTGCAGCATATATTGATGATTCTTCTGTACGATTGATTGGTGCTGAAGGCGCAGGCAAAGGCGCTAATACTCCTCAAAATGCTGCAACTATGACGAATGGAAAAATTGGTATTACAGATGGCATGAAAACTTATGTTCTTATGGATGATGACGGTAACGAGCTTCCAGCCTACTCTATTTCTGCAGGATTGGATTACCCTGGAGTCGGTCCAGAACACTCATATTTAAAGGATTCTGGTCGCGCAGAATACTACGCAATCACTGATGATGAAGCAGTTCAAGCTTTTCGCGCACTTTCTAAAGTTGAAGGAATAATCCCAGCTTTGGAAAGCTCACATGCAATAGCACAAGCTATGAAGATGGTTCCAAAGATGAGTAAAGATGACATTGTTTTAGTAACAGTTTCCGGCCGTGGAGATAAGGATGTGAATCAAGTAGCACGCTATCTTGGAATCGAATTATAAATAATTAATTTAGCAACAAATAAAACACAGCAAATAAAACAAGGCGAATAATTCTCAAAATAAAGTGAGAATAAAAAGTAAGAGAAGAAGAACATGGCACTTCTGTAGCTAACTTAGCATACAGAAGTGCCTATTTTTAAGCAGAATATCCCACTTATTTTTTATGCAAATCAAAGCATGCTGAACTAATTATTTTGCACAATCCTTCCATAATCGTGTCAACCGAAGAAGCCAATCTCCAATTCAAATACAACGATCTATAAGGTTTAGGATTCTTAAACTCACGCAAGATCAAACCAGCTGGCTGCACAATCGGAGGTACAGTTACAAAACGTGACATATCTTCCTGAATAGGTTTAGCGTAATAAACCACTTCTCTCCCAGCAGGAGTTAAGATCTGTTTTGCGGATTGCGAATAATGTAGTCAAATGCAGACAACGCAGCATTTGCGCCAGATCCGTACGCTGTAACAATCTGCTTATACGGCTCATCCGAGCAATCTCCTGCAGCAAAAATACCCGTAGCTTCTGTGCATCCTGCTCTATCCGTAATAATTTCTCCTCTATTATTTAGAGGAATCTGATTTGCAAGCCAGCGAGTGTTTGGAGCTAAACCAATTTGCACAAATACGCCGTCCGCTTCAATAACATGCTCTTTAGATTCGGAATTATTCGCGCTGTTTCGATCTAAGTAATGCACTGCCGTAACTTTATTGCCATTGCCTTCAACGTTACTTACAGCAGCACTAGTAATAACTTCAGTATTTGGCAAATTATGCAAAGTATCTAGTAATACTTGATCCGCTTTAAGGGTATCCATAAATTCTACTACAGTAACGTGCTTTGCAATACCAGCTAAATCAATCGCTGCTTCAACACCAGAATTTCCGCCACCAACAACGACAACATTCTTGTCTTTGAAAAGCGGACCGTCGCAATGAGGGCAGAATGACACTCCTTTATTGCGGTACTCGTCTTCTCCAGGAACGCCTAATGTACGCCAAGTTGCGCCAGTTGCAATAATCACTGCACGCGCTTTCAAAGCACCGCCTGAACGCGCATGAATTGTATGCAAACCGTATGCTTCTTTAGCTAAATCAAGCGAATCTGCCCAATCAGGAGTAAATACGTCAATATTGTATTGCGAAATATGTTTAGTTAGATCTGCTGCTAGTTGAGCGCCAGTAGTATGCGTTTGCGAAATATGATTTTCAATACTCTCAGTTTCTACAACTTGCCCGCCGCGATGATCCATAATCATAGCCGTACGCAAGCCTTTGCGAGCAGTGTAAATTGCAGCAGCAGAAGCAGCAGGACCGCCGCCCACAAGAACAATATCGTACGGGTCTTGCGCATTCATTTTTTCTGCGAGCGCAGCGTTTGCCGCAGAAATGCTATTATCATTATCGCCATTCTCATTCTGATCAACAGATTTTTCGTTAGACGCAAGTATTGCAACCAGTTCGTCTATCCCTGCTCGTCCGGAGGAAATAAGTTTGCCATCTTCAAATACTGCCGGCACACTCATTATGCCAAGGCGCTCCACTTCTTCTCTAAAAGCGCTACCTTCTACTGCAGTATGCTGAATTTTAGGGTTGATTATGGAAATTGTGTTTAGTGATTGCACAACTTCTGGGCAGTTTAAGCAAGTTACCGACATGTAAGTTGTTACATTGTGTGGACCAAGTTTAAGTATTGCTTCGCGCTGCTCATCACTAATTTTTGGCGCATAGCCACTTACTTGTAGAAGCGCTAATACTAAAGAACTAAATTCGTGTCCTAAAGGCAAGCCTGCAAAACTAACCGATACGGTAGATTCTCCATTTACTGGATTGTCTAGTTTTCTGCGCAATTCAAAGCTTGGTTTGCGCTTTGAATTGTTGATTTCATTATTATCGCCTTCAACAACACTGATTTTGTTGCTTTGTTGAGATACTTCTTCTAACAATGCTCTAACTTTTTGAGATGTTTCAGAATTGTCAGCATAAGAAACGATTTCTATTTTAGATACCATCTTTTTTAGTAATTCTGAAAGTTGAGCAGTTAATGATGCATTCAACAAAGACATAATATACTTCCTTCGGTAACTTTAGCCACAAGCAAAAATAAGTTAAATGCGTAGGAAACTATGAACGTAGCCCCCTACGCATTGCGAAAATTCTTTAAAAAGATTCTTTAATATTTAATTGCAAAAATCAGATTTTGCCGACCAAATCAATAGAAGGCTCGAGTGTTTCTTCACCCTGCTCCCATTTTGCTGGGCAAACTTCACCTGGGTGCGCTGCAATATACTGTGCTGCTTTAACTTTGCGAAGCAGCTCGTCGGCGTTGCGGCCAATTCCGTCTGCGGTCATTTCGAAGAACTGAATCATGCCTTGTGGATCAACTAGGAAAGTTGCGCGGTGAGCTAAACCTGATTCTTGATTCCAAGCATCAAAATTACGCGAAAGAGCTCCGGAAGGATCACCCAACATAGTGTACTTTACTTTTGCAATTGCTTCAGAATCGTCATGCCATGCCTTATGCACGAAGTGAGTGTCAGTAGAAACGGAATATACTTCTACGCCAAGTTTTTGCAATTCTTCGTAATGGTTTGCTAAATCTTCCAACTCAGTTGGGCAAACAAAGGAGAAATCTGCTGGGTAGAAGAAGAAAACAGCCCACTTGCCGAGTACGTCAGCATCGCTTACTTCAACAAATTCACCATTCTTGTATCCATTTACTTTGAACGGAAGAATATGCGTGTTCATTAAACTCATACTATGCTCCTCAATATGTTTAATTGTGCTTTCTAAGCGAAACTATCAATACTGATTATAGGCAATAAATAGTGTTGCTTCCATAGTTAAAATGTATTCTATATCACTAATTAGGGTATTTGACAGCATTGTTTAACAGAATATATAGTAGACAGTCTTGTTTTTAGTTGCATAAGACTATAAGCATGCATATTGATTTATTAAGCAAGATACGCGTATACCGTATAATGTACTTGGAATAACGCACTAAAACAGATAAAGGATTAGCGCAAATATGAAAAGCAACGCTAGCATTTTCAAAACCATAAGCGGCATAATAGTGGCTTTCGGCTTACTTTCTACAAGTTTTATTGGTTTACCATTAGCTACAACTACAGCTGCATTAGCAACTGAAAATAGCACTACTGCTAGCGAACCAGTGCATACTCCTTTGACTGCACAAACCGCTCACGACATTTCTACTGGCAAAATTCGCCTAGAAAATGGCCAAATTGACCAATTGTTGTATGGAAAGCCAGCTCTAGATCCAGATCAAGACAGCGATGGAGACGGGCTTAAAAACAGCGAAGAGCTTTACACGTACGTAAAAAATGGACGAACCTACTACGGATACAAGTCACATCCTTTGATTAAAGACACCGATGGCGACGGATTAAACGACAATAACGATACAAATCCTCGCAGGTGGGATATTAGTCCTCGCGATATGGCGCTGTTTATGGAACTTGTGTATAGGGATGATAATTACGTAAATAAAGTGCTTGACGATAAGCATGAGCTTACAGATGTTTACAAAGATCGCAACGAATACAAGCTTATGCATAATGAGCTTGCGCCATATTGGAAAGTAAAGAAAACATACCACGAGTCCGATGGCTTTGATGCAGTACTTTTTGAAAATGTTAACCCAGAATACCCGTTTATTGAGCAAAACGGCGTGCAAGTTCTTGGAATCCGCGGAACCCAAGGCGCGAAAGATGCGGGACTGGATCTCAAACTATTCTTTGGCGGAGAAATTAGCCAAGCAATTACTGCAGAAAAACTTATGGATGAATTAAACAAAAATCATCTAGTAAGCAATCTGTACGTTACTGGCCATTCTTTGGGTGGATATTTAACAGAACGTGCTCTTGTTTATGCTAAGCGGCAAAATTACGGTTGGTTTACTAAAGCTTATACATTTAATGCTCCAAAAATTAAGGGAAGCGTTATTAGGCCAGCAATGAAGAAACGAGCCGAAGAACTAAACGAACTTACCCAAAAAGGTTACGCTGAACATTATGCAACAAAGAAAGATACGCTAATAAGCCTTATTGGCCATGTTGACGGTGCAAAAATTATAGACACTGGAAACAATGGGCACAGTTCACGCAACTTCCTTGATAAAAAAATGGACAATCAGCCAGGATTTACCGTTGGAAACAGAAAACAGATTGACGGCACTGGAACAGTAAACCCAGGCGTTACAAAAGTTAAGAAAACTCCAAAGCCTGCAGAAGTAAAACCTTACGAAGAAACTTACAAGCCAGAAGCTAAAGAGATTCTTCTTGCAAATAACGAGCCTTTACCAAACGATTTTAAGGATGCTTTAGTAAACGCTAAGGATCTTCCTCAAGGAGCAACTTTTGAAGATGTTACAAATCGCAATTTAATTAACATCTCGAAAATCGGAGATTATACAGGCAAGCTGAAAATAACAATAAATAACACTAAAACGATTGAAAAAGAATTTACTATACGCGTATTAGATACGCCAAAAGTCATCGCTAAAAGCGATGCAAACCTTCGTTTTGAGCTAAATTCTACATTCCCTAACGATTTTGACGCTAAGAGATATCTTGATGACGTACCTAATGACGCTAAAATTTCTTTGCTAAATAAACCAAACATGAGCACTAAGGGCGTACAAGATGTTAGCGTAAAAGTAAGCTTTAATAATGGCACTACGAGAACGGTAAAGATTCCAGTAAAAATCTACGAAGCAACACCGTGGGCACCACTAACGCCAGCAAAGAAAGCAACTCCAGGTAAAACTATTACGCCAATACCAAACGTTACAGCAGTAGAAGGTAAGAAAGTAGAAGTCAAAAAAGATACTACGATTCCTGCTGATTTCGACTTTAAGCCGTATTTGCAAGGTTTACCAGAAAATAGCACTATTAAAATTATTACACAGCCAAACACTACAAAAATTGGCGATACTACGCTTGTTGTAGAAATAACCTTTGCAAACAACGCAAAAAGAAAAATAACACTCAAAGCTCACGTTGTAGAAACGATTCCTGCAACGCCAGCGACACCAGTGACACCAACACCAGCACCGCATCCAGAGCCACAACCTCAGCCACATCCAACTCCTCAGCCACAGCCACAACCAGAGCAGCCACAGCCTGAGCATCCAGAGCCACAACCGCAGCCACAACCTGAGCATCCGCAGCCACAACCAGAGCCTGAGCACCCTACAAACCCGACTCTAAATCCACAGCATAATGAAAACAATCATCCTGCTGAACCTGAAAATACTACAAATAATAACAATACTGATCAGAGTGCAGGAACTACAACAATACCGTCAGCTCCAGCAAATATAACTGAGCTTAAAGCCGCACTTGCAAACACTCTAAAAGCCGGCGAACATAACATTGTGTACGCAGGCAAAAACAATAAAATTTCTGTACAATTGAACGCTACAAATGAATTTATGCAGCGCTTGATGAGTGAGAAAACTGTAAATGCATACGCATACATTTATTCAAGCCCTAAGCTTCTTTATAGCGTAAATGGAACAAAGTATGTAACAGTTCGCATTAACGAACAAGGCAAGGCAATATTTGATGCGATTATTCCACAAGAATATAGCGGCAATCACACTATTGTTCTTATCGACGAAAATGGCGATCAAGTTGCATGGACTAATGTGTTAGTAAAGAAGGATGAGACTTCACAGAATTCTTCCACAAATGAAACTAGCATTCCACAAACACAAAACACACAAAATGTGCAGAATACTAGCGAAAACAAATTAACTGCAAACGCAAGCGCGGAAACAACTGTCAGCGCGAACAAGAACGTAATCACGCAGCCAGAAGCGAACAAAAAGCCAAGTACAAGCAGCAGTTCTCTTGCGAATACTGGAACCCAAACAATTCCAGCACTTATTAGCATCGCTGTAATGCTGTTTGTTTGCACAATCATTACAGCTGCAAGAAAATCACATCTAACTAAATAGCTAATGCAAAAAACTAGATACTAAATACTAGATAGCCCACCAGCTTGCAAACAACCAAGATGGTGGGCTATAGGCTAAAAGTGTGTAAAAATCACGCCTCCAACATTTTCTTTCTTTTTTGCAATGCAGGTAAAATAGTAAAAAATACAAGAGAAAAGACAAATAGAGCTAGAAATATTAAAGTTAATATCCATGGGTTTTGTAATCCAAATCCCACCATAATAGACCCTGAACTTGTTTCATGCGCATCAAAGAACACACTACCAAAAAGGCCTAGATGACGACCCATCTCCCTACCTTTTGTAAACATAAGTATGATTACTGTTGCAGCTGTTAGAACTGCAGTCAAAATGAACGATAGAGTTATTGCACTAATAATTCGCTTAAACATATTCATAATACTTCTTCTCCTTTGCGCTGAATTTATACCATTATTGAATAAAATGCACACCGCGTCAATAGATATCCATAATAAAACTGTTGATGTTCTTAGAATACGCCCTCATATTCCACTTATACATCACAGTGGAGCGGATGACGGGAGTCGAACCCGCCTCTGAAGCTTGGGAAGCTTCCATTCTACCGATGAACTACATCCGCATGTTGCAAACAAAATTATTGTATGCAACTTTTTAAGACTAGCATGTGCTATTGAGTATGCAAATACTTATGCTTACTTAAGCTTACTTAAGCCAATAATTACATAAATAGGTCGCTAACTGATTGACGGCAGCAATCAGCTAGCGCAAACAACAACCGCAGATTAACAATCTAAGGCAATAGCTATAAGATACGCGGATGATACTACTTTCTTTCGAGCGCGTTGCTCTTTAGCACCAGCTTCACGCTCATACTCATCTACTCGTTTCCAGCCGGCGTAATCAATGGCTTTCACGCCTCGAGATTTAAGCAGCTCATCTATGGACTTTTCGTTACGATCTTCCGCAATCAGCCCGGATTTTGCTAAATCTTCGAGCATTCGATCAACAATAAGAAGCGCGTCAGATTTAGTAGAACCAATTAAACCAACAGGCCCTCTTTTAGCCCAGCCTGTAGCGTACAAGCGTTCGCGCACCTCACCATTTTCCGCAGAAGTTACGATTCTACCATCATTATTCGCGAGCAACGTGCGCTTTTCGTCGTAAGCAATGCCTGCAACCTCAGCAGGATGGTAGCCAATAGCATGATACACGGCTTGCACAGCGTAATCTTCAAATTCACCTGTGCGAGACATTGTGCCATCCGCGCTTGTTACAGTTCGCTCAACTCGTATTGCTTTCACACGCCCATCTTCGCCAAGAATTTCTACAGGAGCCGAGTTGAAATGAATAACGTAACGTCGGTTAGCAGGATTTCCTTCAAAATCAACGTTTCCGCCATCTTCCATGTCTTCTGCCATGTCTCGAATCGCAAAAAGTTCCTCAACCATTTGGCGCGTGAGCTTATCGTTACCAGCAACTTCTATCGTTTCATCGTCTAGCTCAAAATCGTCCTCGTTAATAACAATTTGCACTCCGGATAACTTTTCCATTTCACGCAATTCTTGCACGGAGAATTTCGCTTGAGCTACGCCTCGGCGAATAAATAAATGCAAGGTTTGAGTTTGATTTTTTTGCAATCCTTCGTACACGTCGTCTGGAATATCCGTATGCGCGCGCAAATAATCAGGATCTCGCAAAAGCTCACGAGCAACATCCATTGCCACATTTCCGCCGCCAATAACAGCTACTTCCTTGGCTTCAAGCGGCCACGTGCGCTTGCTAGTTGGGTACCCGTCGTACCATTCTACGAATTTTGCAGCTCCGTACACTCCGTCTAAATCAGCACCTGGAACCCGCAATGGCCTATCTTCCACAGCTCCTGTAGCAAACAGCACTGCATCGTAGCGCGCCAGCAAATCTTCTAAAGTAATATCTTTACCAAATTCAACATTCGCATAAAGATGAATATTTGGATTATCAAGAGTTTTTTCAAGCGCATTGGCAATAAATTTAATACTTGGATGATCCGGAGCCACTCCGTAACGCACTAAGCCGAAAGGCACAGGCAATTTTTCAAAGAGATCAATGCGAGCGCTTGTGCCGAGTCCTAATTCTTCGCCACGCTTAGCAAGTTGTCGCAAGAAAATATCGGAAGAATACACTCCAGCAGGTCCTGCACCAATTACTGCAATTCTAACTTCAGGAGCATGCACTTTAGAAATCTCAGAGGCCTGAGATGTTTCTGGTGCAACATTTTCTATTAAATTATTTTTCATTATTATCCCCATATTGAACTATACAATACGGCACTTTTGCCGTTTTTGCGCGCATTATGCGCGGACTTCAAGCACAGATTTCCTTCAAGTGCTTTCATAATTAGACTAGCGCATTGCTAAGTCTTACAAAATGCTTACCTTAAAAAGCTTAGATTAAAACGCTTTATTTAATCTTTTCACGCGAGCGCAAAGCAGTTAACGCCCAAGTAATTGAAATAACGTCAATAATTTCCTGCATCATTGCTCCAATAACAGCTGGAATGAAACCAAAAGCAGCTAAAATCATGCTTACAATAGCCAAACCTATTCCGAGCAAAACTGACTGCATCATAACTCGTTTTGTATGCTTCGCAACACTTACAGCATTAGCAACTGACGCAATGTTGTTGTTCATAATAACCACCTGAGCGCACTCCGATGCTGCAGTATCGGTACCATCCGTTACAGCCACACCAATGTCTGCAGCCGCAAGCACAGGAGCATCATTTACGCCATCTCCAACCATCATTGTTACAGTCGAATCTTTCTTATTTTTGATCGCATTGTAATTGTGCTTTTTTACATACGCTAGTTTATCTTGCGGAAGCAAATCTGCATGCACAGAATCAATACCAACGCTTGAAGCTATAGTTGTTGCAGCTTGTAAACCGTCACCAGTGAGCATTGCTATTGTTCTAACACCCAAAGCACGCAACAAAGCAATAGTTGATTTCGCATTATCTCGTGGCACGTCTTTTAACACAATACGACCAACCAGCACGCCATCAAAGGAAACGTAGGTTGCCATTTCGTCTGATGCAAGAGATTTATCTATAGTTGGATTCGTGTTTTGCTCTGTAACGTATTTGCACCTGCCCACACGCACTAAAATGCCATCTACAACGCCCTGAATGCCTTGACCGGCGGTTTCCTTAACGCTGTGAACTACAGGGTATTCTCGCACGCTAGGAAGCTGCGGAGCTGACGATGGGTGAGCGTTTTCCCACAAGCTTGCCCCAGCTTTAGCAATACCGCCTGCAAGTATGTGCTGAGAATAAGTTTCCAGAACGCCCGCAAGCATAACTATGCGATCAGCCTTCTGCATAGAATCAACTACGTCAACTCTTGCAACTTGCGGCTGTTTTACGGTTAACGTGCCGGTTTTGTCGAAGAAAACATCTGTTACTCGGCTTAACTGTTCTAAAACATCCTGACTTTTAACAACAATTCCAAGTTTTGCTAAACGCCCAGTACCAGCCATGCAAGCAACTGGAACTGCAATAAGCAGAGGACATGGGGTTGCTAAAACCAATACTTGCGCAAATCGCAATGCGTCGCCAGAAAAGCTCCAAGCAAGACCTGCAATCGCAAAAGATAATACTGTAAACGGCACAGATAGCATGTCTGCAAATCTAACTACTGCAGCTTTAGAGGACCTAGCAGACTCAACAAGCTGCATGATTTTCTGATACTGCGAGTTTTTAGACAGCTTGGTTACGCGCATAATAAGCACAACGCCGCCGTTTACGCAGCCAGAAAGCACCGAAGCTCCCGCATAGACTTCTCTAGGAACAGATTCTCCGTTAATAGCACTTGTGTCTAAAATTGCAGAACCGCTTAGCAGCTCACCATCGACCGGCACAGTTTCGCCGGGAAGCACAATAATTACGTTTCCAATCTTTAATTCATCAACTGCAACTGTAGCGTAACGCTGCAAATTTGAGGTGATTTCGCCGTCTGCAGATGCTTGTAAAAATGGGCAATTATTTCGTTTACAGTTGCAATTTTGCAAGTTATTATTTTCGCAATTACTTTCGCAATTTTGCTCGCTACTATTAGATTGCTTAGAATTAGTGGCATCTACTTTTCTAAATTCAGCATGCTGGCACAAAACACACGAGGTGGGCTTGCACTGATTTTCACTCAAACATGGCGGTTCGTAGGATTCATCATTTGCTTGATTATTATTCATTCCATGCTCAATACCTGGCAAAGTCATAAGATGAGCAGTTTTTGGAGCTGCACTTACTAAAAGAGATAGATTGCGCTGAGCTTTCATATGCGCAAAATCTTCAATTGCCTCTCCCGTCCAAACCATTACAACAATCAAATAACTTGCCCAGAACTCACCAATAAAAAGCGTTGCAAGCAATGCAACAAAAGCTAGCAAATCAATACCTAAAGTTCCGCGCAATAAATTTTTAATCATGTTACGCAAAGAAACAAGGCTGGTATATAAAACGAGAATAGCGATAATAGTTTTGCCAACACTAAGACTTATTGAAATATCGTAATCAAGATTTAAAAAATCAAAGATTTGTTGCGAAAAATTATAAATTTGCTCATTGAAAGTAGCCAATATAGGCAAATTGCATGAGTAAAAAGCCACAATAAAAGGAAAAGCAAGAATTATGATTGTTAATTGAGGTGCACGACGGCAATATGCTAAAAGTTTACGCATACACTTTCCTTACGCTGATCAGGTTAACTACGCTCAAAACGCTGCTAACACACGATTTCACGCCTTGTTAACCCATTGAGCGCAACTTAAATAGTGCACTCAATACACGGCGTAAAGATTTATATTTAATTTATATTTGTATTTATTTGTATTTAGTAATCATACCAATAGGCCTTGATGAGAAACATTCTCACAAACACAAGTTAAAGCAAAACTAAGAACACGCACTCAAGAAACAAAAAAGTTCTGATTGAAAAATCAACCAGAACCTTGCTCGTGGAGCTAAGGAGACTCGAACTCCTGACCCTCTGCTTGCAAAGCAGATGCGCTACCAGCTGCGCCATAGCCCCATTTGAAAGAATGTAACCATTCTATCGTGGGCCCGGGAGGACTTGAACCTCCGACCTCATCCTTATCAGGGATGCGCTCTAACCACCTGAGCTACGGGCCCAACTTGTATGCCTAAAACATACAAGTAGTTACATTAGCACAGACACAGAAAATGTCAAACCGCAACACGCCATAAAAAGAAAACGGCACGTTGCGGTTCGAATCAAAAAAATCAAACAGAGGTTAATTAATCAAGATGGCTACGCATAAACCACTGGAACTTTTCCAGCTGCTGCACGTGATCCTGAATAATGTTAGAGCTCACAATGTCAAGATTGTCAAGCTCCGCAATAGCTTTGCGATCGTCTGCAATCATATCGTTGTAATACTCAATAAGAGCCTGCAAATATTCTTTAGTTGACTTGCGACCAGTTAAAGCAAAACGCTTCCATGTGCGAGCTGCAACAACATCGTCTGCGCGTCCAAGTGGAGAACCACCCAAAGTTGCAATTCGCTCAGCAGTTTCATCCGCCTGCGCCAAAACTTCAGCAACCTGCGGATCAAGCATTTCGTGCACAGCAATAAAATCTGGACCAGTAACATTCCAATGAGCATGTTTAAGCACCAAAGCAGCCTCCTGCTCATGGCTTAAACGATTCTGCAAAACAGCAACAGCCTTTTCACTGGCCGCCTCGTCGAGACCTGGCAAAATATGCAATAAGGCCATATTTATCCTTCCTTAGATTTTTTATTACTATTACATTCTACTGCTACGGCTTAAATTATGCGCGGCGACGCACTTCAAGAGTAGCAATACGTCGACCATCAACCGCAGTTACAGTCATATCGTAGCCGTCTGCATCGTGCAAAACAGCTCCAACGCTTCCCATAGAACCAGTATGCGCTAAGAAATAGCCTGCAACAGTTTCATAAGGTCCATCTTCAAGCTCAATGCCTGTAATGTCAGCAAAATCTTCAATGGTCATACCACCATCAATTTTTGCAACACCATTTACAAAAGCAGTTGTTTTATTCACATTATTTTGCTCAGATTCTTCAGGCAGATCGTACTCGTCGCGAATATCTCCAACCAACTCTTCTGTCATGTCTTCAAGAGTTACAATTCCGTCAGTTCCGCCGTATTCGTCAATAACAATAGCCAAGTGGATTCCGCGCTTTCGAAGCAGCTCTAGGCTTGGCAAAAGCTTTGAAGTTCCAGGAAGACTAATTCCTTCGCGAGTTACATCTGCAACAGTTTTTGCGTTAGGATCTCTAACATCCAACAAATCGCGCACATGTACAAAACCAATAACGTCGTCAAAATCCTTGCCAATAACAGGGTATCTGGAATACGGAAGCTCACGAATTTTTGCAGCTGCTTCTTCAAGACTTAACGAACCGTCCAAAAATTCCACGTCAGCACGCGGGCGCATCACTTCAGCAACAATTGTTTCCGAAGCATCAAACACGTCATCCAAAATATTGCGCTCATCCTGACTTAAACGCTTATTGCTGTTAACAAGCACGCGCAATTCTTCGTCAGAAACTTCGCTTTCTTTTTCATTAGGATCAAATCCAAGCAAGCGCACAAAACCGTTAGTATTCTTACCAATAAGCCAAATTAAAGGCTTGCAAATTTTCGAGAAAATATCTACCGCCGGCACAACAGCTCGCGCAATCTGCTCAGAACGCTGCATTGCAATACGCTTCGGCACTAATTCAGAAATTACAATAGAACAATACGAAATAATAAGAGTTAAGAAAATAGTGGTAAGCGGGCCTGCAACATGCTTAGGCACTCCCCATGAGCACACAATAGGCACAACGTAAGGAGCTAGCGCAGATTCACCGAAGGATGCGGAAAGAAAACCAGAAAGCGTTACGCCAATTTGCAGGGCAGACAGAAAAGTATTAGGGTCGCGCGCAATTTTCGCAACTCTGGCTCCACGAGCATCCTGAAGCTCCATGCGATCAATTTGCGAACTTCTTAAGCTCACTAAAGCCAACTCGGTTGCCGCAAACACGGATCCGAATAGCAGGAAAATCATGATGAGCAGAATATTAAAACCAATCGCCATAATTGTTATCTTAGTTTACTTCTATGCGATATCAACAATTCTTTAGTAGAAAATTATTACGGACGGTAAAAATATCCAGTCGGTGCTTTAGTAGATTTTAACGATATAACTTTTAGTACAACACCGAAACGTTGGTATCCTTTAACTCCTATGCTCCCCCTAGAAACGCGGGCGCGAAGCATAACCCACTCATGTTCGTGAAGTTTGTTGGCATTTTTATAGTTTGCAACTAAACCAAAAGGAGACATATCTAGAATGCAGCAAGACATGAGTTGACGAGATAAACGAAACTGATTTGCTCCTAAAGTAGTATCACGACTTACAAACCCTGTAATCATAACCGTATAGCCTTCATATTTTGAAATATTATGGTCGATTTCGTCATACCATAAGCCGAAATCATCGTTTTTTACTTTTATTTCACGAGATTTTTCACTCAACCCAAAAAGTTTCGAATTGTGGCTTCGAATAGCAATAGCCCTGCCTCCTGCATAACGGTCAAAACCGCCAGCGCTAAATCTTTGCGACGACTGCAGCGGAATAATAATTAGCAGAGCAGGAAGTGCTAAAGAAACTAGCATTTTCCAAGAATCTCGTGCAGAAACATCAAACCATCCCAACGCGGCACAAAATGCTAAAACTAAAAGCAGGACGGCTGCAATTATCAAATATATGAACGCTCGAGGAGTGGTAAAAAGCGTGTACTGTCCACTTAAAGTTACTGTGGCAATAACTGCTGCTAAACATAGAAGCACAAAAGATTCTAATATTTTTGCAAAAGTAATACGATTACGCTTTTTATTTTCTTTACTAACAGAACTTGTATTTTTCATAGCATGAACCCCCAAGCCCAGTTAGAAAATAGTGAAGCTAGAAGGCAAACTCCTGCAATTGATAGCGTTAAGCGCAATACGAATTTGCCGCGGCAATCAGAAATAAGCATAAGAGTATTTTTTAAATCTAGCATTGGTCCGAATAGCAAAAATACTAAAACGGAAGACATTGGTAAAGAAGCAGCTAAACTTCTAGCAATTACAGCATCCGAACTTGAGCACAACGAGCTGAAATATGCAATAGCCATCATTGCAGGTATTGCAATCCAAATATTGTTAGCTTGTATTCTGGAAGCAGGATCCGCCCCTAACCAAGCTCGTATAACAGAAGCAACAATAGTTCCGCACACAATAATTGGTAAAAGTTTCAAAAAATCTTCATGAATATGCTTTATGTATAGCTTTATTTGCGCGCAAATACTTGATTTTGTGCGATTTTGCGTCTTTAACTGTTCTGAAGAATTTTGATTTTCTTCATGATTGCAGCCACAATTTAGTTCACAAGAACATTTTGATTTAAGATTATTTTTTAATAAATTTTCGTTACGCAAAACAGATGATTTTGGCGGAAATATTGCAAAACTTAATCCAACTAATAACGCAATACCAACTCCTAAAGCAACGCGCATAACGGCTACAGCCGGCGCATCAGCAAAAGCGTACCAAGTCGCTAAAACAGACACAGGATTTACAACAGGAACAGCACAAAGGAAAGTTATTGCGCAAGGAAGCGGCAATTTTCTTGCAACCAGTCTAGAAAATGTTGGCACAACCACACAGTCGCACACAGGCACACATACTCCAGCAATTATGGCAGCTAAAAAACCGTTTGCAATAGATTTTGGAGCATGTTTTTCAATAAAATCAGCCGTTACCCAAGTTTCCACAGCAGCAGAAACAAGAACACCAATAAGAGTGAAGGGGATTGCTTGCAAAAGTAAGCCAGCAACACCTCGAACAGTGGTGTCAATAAGAAGCCAAGGGTAGCGCAATTGCAATGCAGGGGCCATGGCAATAATAAGAGCTGCAAAAGGCACTCCTGCAATCAAAAAAAGATAGTTAGCAGAATTTGCTTGTTTTGCCGGTTTTTCTGCTTTTTCAGCTTTTGCTGCTTTTCCCAGTTTTAGCATGACAACACTTCCACCAAGCCGTCACTCATTCGATACCTTGCACCAACAAGCATCAAAGCGTCTTTGAAAACAGCTTCGCGAATTATTTGTGATTTTTCGCAAATTTCAGCCAAAATATTAGACACGTGAATACGTTCAACATCATCTGTATCTAAATTTTCCTCAACACCTGCGAGCGCAGCCGGTCCTAAAGAACGCAGCAGTATTGACTCGCTCGACTCAATTATTTCGCTTGTTTTATCTTCGCCGTATTCAGAAACCAGCTTTTGCACGTTCGGAAAAACAGCCTGTACAGCGCCACAATGCTCATGCCCAAGCACAACCAACACTTTTACTCCCAAGTCACTCACGGCGTATTCTAGAGAAGCTATTACGGCATCATCCAGCACTTCTCCAGCTGTACGAACAGAAAAAATATCGCCCAAACCGGCGTCGAATATAAATTCTGGAGCAACTCGAGAATCTGCGCACGAAAGCACAACAGCTCCAGGATGCTGACCGTCAATAAGTTTCATACGCGCTTGTGAATTTACGCCTGAATGCGCTGAATTGCCTTCTGCAAATTTGCGATTCCCAGCAAGCATTGCACTTAATACCGATGTAGCTAAAACTGAATCTTCATTAGCAAAATCTTCGTTTGCCTCTTCTTGCATTATTACCTCCTACATTGGCATTGGCAATATTTTAGTTGCTTAAAGTTTAAAATTTTTGATTTAGAATATATTGTATCTTCCGTAGTAAATAAGAATTCTGTTTAAGAGTATAAGCCTATTATCAAAAAGCTCCCGTATTGCAATTCGCAAATACGAGAGCCTTCTTGATTCAATAATTTATTAAATATCATCCAGTATTCTGCAAGCCTGCAGCAACACCGGAAACAGTGCAAAGAATAAGATAGATGAACTCTGCCTGCTGGCTTTCGCTAAGCTCTTCCTTATCTACCTTGTTACGAAGCTTGTGCAATGCAAGGGATTGGATTACAGAAAGCGCGTCCACGTAAGGAGAACGCACACGAATAGCCTGACCAAGCACGTGACGATGCTGCAGAGGCCACTTGTCGTCAACAATTTGCAAAACCCACTTGCGAGTAAGCCGCATTTCCGAAAGTACTTTATCGCTCAAATCTTCACGATCTCCAAGACTTAAGTACATGCGAGCAATACGCTCATCCGTCTTAGCCAAAGACATCTCAATGTTGTCAATAAAAGTACTAAACAGTGGCCACTCTTCGTAAGCGCGACGCAAAGTTTCCAAATCACCAAACTTTTCGCAAGCAGTACCCAAACCGTACCATGCAGCCAAGTTAATGCGAGCCTGAGCCCAAGAGAACACCCACGGAATTGTTCTCAAATCGTCCAAAGACTTTGCACCCAAACCGCGCTTGGCTGGGCGAGAGCCGATTGGAAGCAGACCGATTTCACTCAAAGGCGTAACTGTTGAGAACCATGGAGTAAAGTCATCCGTTTGCAGCAAGTCGAGGAAGCGCTCATGAGCTGAAACATCAAGCTTTGCAGCCATATCCGCATACTTCTTCGTCATATCAGTGTTAGTTTTCTCAACACTTGGCGAAGATTGCAGCAAAGTCGCAGAAGCAACGGATTCAACATGGCGAATGGCAAGAACTGGATTACCATATCGTGCAAAAATAACTTCGCCCTGCTCAGTAAGTTTGAAGCGGCAGTTGACGGAACCAACTGGCTGAGCAAGTACTGCGCGATTTGCAGGACCGCCGCCGCGTCCAACAGCACCACCGCGGCCATGGAACAGTGTCAAATCAATATCATGCTTCTTAGCCCATTGAGCAATGCGCTCCTGAGCAGAGTGCAAAGCAAGCGTTGCGGAAGTAGGACCAGCATCCTTGGAAGAATCCGAGTAACCAAGCATAACTTCCATCTTGCGGCCAGTAGCCTTAAGACGAGCCTGCACTTCAGGAATTTTAATAATCTCCTCAAGCACATTTACAGAATTCTGCAAATCCTCAAGCTGCTCAAACAGCGGAATAACGTCGATTGTTGGCGAATCCTGTGGGTGAGCAAAAGCAAGACGATTAAGCTCAAATACGTCGCGCACATGCTGAGCAGACTTTGCAAAGGAAATAATGTAACGTCGAGCAGCACGCATTCCGTTACGCTTTTGAATTGCTCCCAAAGCGCGGAAAGTGTCGAGCACTTCACGAGTCATCGGCTGAAGCGGACCGCGTTCGCCATGCAATCCGTGCTCACGAATATCTTCCAAAGCGCGAGAATGCACGAGAGAATGCTGACGGAATTCCATTTCAACCATGTGGAATCCAAAGGTTTGCGCCTGCCAAATCAAATCCTGCAAAGGACCATAAGCTGCTCGAGGATCTCCGCCTTCTGCCAAAGAACGCTGCACAATTTGCAAATCTTCAATAAAATCTTCGCAAGAATGATACATCAAATCCGTATCGCGGCTAATAGTGCGATGCAAACGGTCAGCCATTACAAGCATTACAGCACGATGCGGCTCACTATTAGAAACATCTGAAGCGCTTTCTGTAAGCTGTTCGCTCATTTCGCGCTGACGATTCCACAACTCAAGTAGCTCCACGCTTGGAGGAGTTGTGCGCGTTTCCATAGTTAAGCATTTGCCAACTTCGCGCGTGCGATTTTCCAAAGCTGCAAGCACGTGATCGCTAAACTTTCGAGCGACTTGGCGGCTCACTTTAGCTGTCACATTAGGGTTGCCATCTCGATCAGATCCAATCCAGCTTCCTGGGTGGAAGAATGCAGGGCAGCGAGGCGGCACCAAACCAGCCTTCTTACCGAGCAGCCAATCGTCAAATCGACGATACACGACTGGAATAGTGTCAAATAATGTAGCGTCGAAAATGTCAAGAATAGTGTCAGCTTCTTCAACTGGAGTTGGCTTCTTCAAAGCAATTGGCGAAGTTCTAAGAAGAGCGTCAATTTCGTTATACAGACGACGATAATTTTCACGCTTGTCAGATCCACCTAAACGATGATGTTCGCTTAATAATTGCGAAATTCTACGAATCTTTCCAGCTACAGCCTTACGACGAGCTTCAGTTGGGTGCGCAGTAAATACAGGATGGAACTCAAGTTTTGCAAGCAATTCTTTCGCTTCGGCAGGGCTCATTTCAGTAAGTAACTTGTGATACGCGCAAGTTAATTCGTTAACTGGATCAACCGGCAACGAATCCTCAACTTCACATTCACGCTGATGAAGTACAGAAACACGATAATTCTCTTCGCACAAGTTTGCTAAATGGAAGTATGTTGCAAAAGCGCGCGCCAGAAGCTGAGTATCATGCAAATTCATGCCATTAATTTTGCTTACAGCTTTACTTAAGCCATCGTCGGCTGTTACTTTTGCATCCACCATTTGCGCAAAATGCGCGGCACTAGCATCTACAGCATTCAAACGCACATCGTCGAATACTGCTAGTAATTTTTCATCGAATTCACCAAGAACATCGCGAAGAATATGCAAGCACAAATCCATGTCTTGCTTGAGCGATGCTGGAAGGTCACGCTCCTCTGGGCCTTTTCGCCCCAAGCCAGACGTAACAATAGTTGCGTCCGCTGGAGTAACCTGCTGATTTTCTTCTGTCATCAGACCTCCTTGCGCCAGTAAATAAGGTTGCTCGGTCATCTGACTTCCGCGGCTCCTCCGCGGTTATTTAGGTCAAAAGTTGCAAGCCCACAGCCTTGTTTACAGCGAAATACCAAGTTAATTTTGAAACTACCACCGGACGTAGCATAAATAGTATTTCGTTAACAAAAATTTACTAGGTAACAGGGGGCGTATACTGAAAAATTGTGAGCACAGTAGATAGCAACGAAGACAATAATACTTGCAATAATGCAAACGTCCATAATTGCAATAGTTGTGATAATTGCAATGCTAATTACAGCAACAGTTGCAATAACAATCCGGAAATTCTTCCAACAGGACACGTAGTAGGAAAACCTTCTGGACGTTTTCATACTCATGCTATTCCGCTCGACATGGACGATGTTGAGCGCGATTGGGATAAGCCTGTTACCGAAGCCTGCATAGCTGCAAAATCAAGCATTATTATTCGCGTCGGCGCGCTCGGATTAGGAGCAGGAACCGGAAGCTACCGTGTTCGCGAACTTATGCATAGAATCGGCGAACCGATGGGCGTTCACGTTCGAGCAGACGTAAATCTCACGGATATTGAAGCAACTTGCACAGATAAGCATGAGCGCATTACTGAAGTTGTAGATCTTCCAACCACTGGCGTAAACACTGAGCGCATTTGGCTTTTGGAGCATTTTGCTGACTGGTTTAACGTTAAACTTGGCAACGATTCTTTGTATCACTCTAAAGCAGCTGTTTCTAAGGAATTAGTTGATACTCTTCAAGAAAGCGACGTTGAGCGCGATATTGTACAAACCGCTAAACAGTCGGAAGAAAATGCTGCAAAAGTTGCGGAAGAAAAAGCTTTACAAGAAGAAATCAAAAAAGAAAAGCCGCGAGGAATTTTTGCTTTACAGCCAGAAAACGCTTATGCTGAACATTTTTCGCATGTTCAAAAAATTACAGAAAACAGCAATAAGGAAGATGAAAATAATCATCCTCTTACTGTTCGAGAAGTGCATGACCGTCTTGATTTGATTAAAAATCGCAAGCCACTTTATAAACCTTGGTTTGCAGGTCTTGCTTCCGCAATAGCTTGCGCATCCTTTGCTTTCTTGCTTGGCGGTGGCCTTTACGACATGATCGGTGCTTTTATTGGTGCAGGAATTGGCCATTATATTCGTCGCCGCATGTTCATGCATCATCTTAACCAATTTGTAGTCACATTCGTTGCGGTTGCAATCGGCGCACTTTCGTGCATAGGTTCTCTGCAACTTATTGGCTACTTCGACCCAAGCGCATTAAATCACACAACCGCATATATTGGCTCAGTATTATTTGTTATTCCAGGCTTCCCACTTATTACAGGCGGCCTAGATATTGCAAAAATAGATTTCCCTTCCGGAATTCAACGTCTGTGTTATACGCTTGCGATTATTTTGATGGGAACACTTGCAGGCTGGACTGTTGCAAGCATTGTGCAGCTTAATCCTCAAGGTTTCCCTCCTCTTGGATTAAACCCTTGGCTTAACGCAGTTCTTCGACTTATTACGGCCTTTGCTGGCGTGTGGGGCTTCTCTGTGCTGTTTAATTCTCCACAGCGCATGTGCATAGTTGCAGGAGTTATTGGAGCTATTACGGATACTCTGCGCTTAACTATGACAGACTTCGGTATTGCTGCCGAAATTGCGGCTTTCACTGGAGCTTTGCTTGCTGGCTTGCTGGCTTCTACTTGGCGCGCTATTGTTCGTCACGGCTTTGCGCCTCAATACTTGGGTTATCCGCGAATAGGTCTTACGGTTCCTTCAATTGTGATTATGGTTCCGGGACTTTATATGTATCGCGCAATGTTTTATCTTGGCCAATTCCACACGCTTCCTGCATTAGACTGGACTTTCCGCGCTTTTATGGTGATTATTTGCTTGCCTATTGGTCTTGCTGTAGCCCGCGTTATTACGGATAAAAGTTGGCGTTACGACGTGTGATTTAGCGAATTTTAGTTTAGCTTTGCTTTTCTATAAAATTTACTAGCCTAATTTAACTTTGCTAAATTAGCTTAACTTTGCCTGCTTCACTTTGCCATCTTAACTTGGTATTACTAGATTTAGCTTGGTATTGTTAAACACAACAAAGCTAAATTTCATCAGATTCTCCACGCAATTCTTTTATTTGATTTAAGTAATACGTCCATTCTCCAACGTGATCGAATACAGATTTTCGCCATGTCATTGTTTCTTTAGTTAGAAAATTAACATTAAACTTTCCTGATTTTAAATCTGCGCAGAAGAATGCACTGCACCATTTTTTATCCATTTTTTTCCACAATTCTTTCGACTTATGAAATATACTTAAGTTTTTTACAGGCCAGCCTTCCTTTTTATCATTCGCATTTGCGAATCCCGCTGCAGACACTGCACCTTCTTCTATATCAATCAAAAGACCACAATCTTGAACATTGTCGTATTGAGAAGTACAGTCATCAATTATTTTTGTAGACAATTCCATCATCAATTCGTCTTTTTCAGTCCACTCTTCTTGCGTTGTATTTGAATTATCCATAATTGTTTACCTTTTCTTTGTAATTTTATAAAGATTTTAAAATTCCCCATTTTCAATATAAGTCACATCCGTCAATGGCCTACCATCTTTTTCAGACTCATAACCATATATGAATGCGTCAGGTCTAGTGCTATCCCCTTTGTATTCCAAATCTATGGTGATTTTAACCGGATGCCCTTCATCCAATAAACGCTGTATTGCCTTTTCTCTTTCTAAATACGCTGCACGATTTACGTGGAAGTCTTGCGGAACAAGATTTATTTCCCCATTTGAGCCAGCGAACATCGCAGCAAAAATATGCCCGCCATCATCATAATATTCTCCGCGCGTACGGTTTCCTACTTCTCTAGTTAATCTAGATTCTGCTGAAGTTCTTCCTTCATCTGATTTCTTCCTTATAGTGGCTTCGGCTTTATACACTTGCCCATTCTTATTCATATACCAGCGGAGTTCATTACCCGTTTTTGGATCTATTCGAGTAATAACAGTATCGCCATTTTCTTTAACTTCGCTAAAAACTCCGTGCACGCCGGCAGTATCCGTACTGCTGCTTCCTGAACTAGATTCTTCACCTGAAGCGAGATTATCCGCAAAGCTTTTAGCATTCTTTTGAAAGTAGGCAATATTGTTCATAATTGGGTCTATGCCACTTCTAGTAGCTTCAACGCTATTCGCAAGACCACTTTCACGTGTCATTGCTATCAATTCCGCAGCATGCGTAAGCTTTAACGCCGCTTCCTGCACGCTTCGCATAAAATTAGGCGCTTTGGCAGCTAATATGCGCGTGTTGTTGGCCACCTGTTGAATCTTAGACATAGACTACCCACGCTTTTTTTGACGCCGTTCTTTCTCTTCTTCTCGCTCTCGTTCCAAAGCTCGTTGTATAGCCATGTCGGTTTCTTTAATATTGCTTTGGATTGAATTGCAAACTGTTCTTTGCGCGTTAGCAACCTCTTCAATATTCCCTATTATTTCGCGGTACTTTCCAGATTGACTAGTGCCACTTATTACCGAATCTATTTGGCTGCGCAATCGAGAAAACTGGGAAAGAGTATTCATAGCCGATAACGAAGCCGAAAGCTTCGATTTAGCTTCTTGCAATTTAGCAGAATCTTTTTGTGCAGACATTGTAGTAAAAGCTAGTATTGAAACTTTAACAGCAACAGGAATTACAGTGAAGAGCCGTAACTCTTAGCTGTTCGAGCAGCAGTTTGCAAAGCTTGCGCCGCACGCGTTACTGCAGAAGACGCACTTTGAAGATCGCTAATAATCTTCTGATCTTTGCCTTGCGCAGAACCTCCCATAGTGGACTGCACGCTTTGTATTTGGCTTCTAAAGTTTGATGAGAAACTTTCCAAACCGTTACCAGCTTTTTGAGCCGCATTGCCAATTGCTTCAATCTGCTGCTTAAGCTGACTTAACTGGGACATAACTGCTCCTACTTCCTAAAATTGTTGAATATTAAAATTTTTTCCAATTTTATAAACCAATTTACATAATAACTCTGCGACCAGTAGCAACAGTTTGCTGCTGAACATCCTGTCGTTTTTCACCAGCCGGCACTGCACGATTATTGCCCCAGTCGCGAATAGCAGCAACTTCTTCAGGATTGGACTTAGAAAATGGAACAACGTTTCTAAACACGTCAATTATGTAGCCTTCGTCAGGAAGCATAACAGAATGATTTGCAAACATGTCAGAAGCAATATCGTGCACAACAGCATCAATATCCGAACCTGCAAAACCATCCGAAAGCTCCACCAATTCGTTAATCAGAGAAGGATCTGGGCATACTTTTGCATATTTCGTAAAGCAAAGGCGAAGAATCTCCGCACGCTCATCTTCCGTCGGTAAATCGACGAAGAATATTTCATCAAATCTACCTTTACGAAGTAATTCCGGAGGCAAAGACGAAACGTCATTAGCCGTAGCAACAAGAAATACTTTAGACGTAGACTCTTGTAGCCAGAATAGGAACTGGCCAACTAATCGCTTAGCCACTCCGCCACCACTGTCCCCATTTGAACCGGAAAGACCTTTTTCAATCTCGTCAATCCACAATACGCATGGCGCAACTCGATCTGCAGCAGCCAAAGCTTCGCGAAGATTAGACTCTGATTCTCCAACATACATGCCTAGCACAGAACCCATATCAAGCCTGTACAATGGCAACTCCCACTCATGTGCTATTGCCTTAGCAGAAAGTGATTTACCGCAGCCAGGAACACCACAAAGCAGTACACCTTTAGGCGGGTGCAACGGAGAATTAGTCAAATCTGATTTAATAAGCGCTTCGCGTTTTTTAAGCCAAGACTTAAGGTTGGAAAGGCCGCCAACTTGATAATCATCTTGCAACTTAATGCGCTCAATACCTGTCATATTGCCAAAAATACGATCCTTGAATTTAGACAATTCAGGAATGTCTTCGTTGGTAATAAACCCTTTAGCAATAAGCGTTGCAAGCACATTAACCGCTTCTGCTTCGGTAACACCGAGCAAAATTTCTGCAGCTCTACGAATTTCATCATGCTGCCAGTCAATGCGCACGTTCATACGATTAGTCTCAATAGTTTCCGACAGCACATCGTACAATTCATCAATATCTGGCAAATCTAGTGAAGTTGTCATGCCAAGTCGCGACAATCCGCTCCAAACAGGCTTGTCAACAATCAAAATCATCGAACCTTGGTGAGGCTCTGCAAGACGAACCATTTGCGCAAAATGACGAGCTGTTGTTGTATCACTTTCAATACCATCAAGATCGCTGAAAATATAATTCACATTCTGGCGAGTCTTAAATGTTTGCTTTGCAGTATCTAAAGCTCCTACCAGCGAATAATCGTCAGACATTTGCTTTCTAGACAACAATTCGACCAAACCTTCAGTTGCAGAAAACTCAAAGAATGGCAGCGAGCGCAACTCACTAGCAATATCGCTAAGCAACTCAGCAACGCGACTTGGTTCTACTGAGTTAATAACAATTAGAGGGACGCGAGCTTTCAAAAATTGCTCAACAATTTTCCTCGTTCCAGCATAATTTGGCATATAACCTACCTTGAACTACCAAACAACCGGCCAAAGAAACCTTTCAAACCGCCATTGTTTGCGTTATTATCTTCTTCAGAAGAATCTGGTTGTTGAGAATAATTCTCCGCTTGATTGATTACTTGCATAATAGCATCATTATTTTGATAATTTTCGTTAAGCACTGCAGTAAGAGGAGAAGTTCTCACTATTTCCAAAAGTTGATCGCTCGAATTTACACCCCAAGAATCCGTACTTTTGCTAACATTTTTCTCCAAGTCTTTTTGCAGATTATTAATATCAGCAGTTGCGTTTTTCATGAGATTAGAACGTAAAACTTCCGGCAAACTAGGATGATTATCTAGAGCTATTCTTCGCGCCAACAATTTGCGAGAATGCAATATTGCGTTGGAAAGCTCATGCGCGTCAGAAGCATTCTGTATACCTCTGGATAATTCTGTATCCCAGCGCTCCATAACTTTATTTTCTGCTCTATTAATATGCTTCATCAAACGCTCAAATGTTGATGATGGGAAAGTATCAACCGTAATCTCCGGCAATCCGACTAACGAAGTATTTGGATCATCAGCAAAAGCACTTAACCTATTCACCCAAGCAGAATAAACATCTTCAGACATTATTTACCTCTATTTTCATCGAGTAATTAGGATTTCGCTAGGTGGCAACGGATCCCAATCAGGCAAGTTGCCAGCTATTTTTCGTTCACGAGTTATCTGGTGTTTTGCACTAGAGGCGGTTGCGGTAAGAAGATTCCTGCGTTCAACAAATGATGCGTCTTCTTCACGTTTTGGTTTAGGAACAAAACGTGGACGCCTACGAGCACCTGGACGCTGAACCATATTGTTCATTCCTGGCATACCACCCTGCGCTCCCTGCATACCACCGTTCATAGGAGCACCCGGCATTGTATTGCTCATTCCCTGCATTCCGCCATTCACAGGAGAATTAACAGAAGAAGCATATTGAGTACCGTATTGCTCATAAGTAGTAGTGCTAGAAGTCATGTTATTCGAAGCTGCTAAATCAGGACTAACTGCTGTATTTGACACGGCGTACGAAGACTGGCTTGCTACAGGAGTACTTGCGTCAAACACACTCGTTGCAGATTCACTTGCAACAGTATTATCTTCCGCACTCTTAGGTTCTTCTGACTTAGATTCTGCATGCTTCGGACCTGAAGACTTATCCGCAACATTTTCTTGAACTGGCGCGTTATCCCGATTAGGAGCACCAGTTTCTACACCGGCAGGATTCTGAGAAGAAGCACCCTGTTGATCAGAAGCGCTCATCTGATTAGGAGCATCATACGTAGAATACGAACCGTAATTGGAAGCAGAACCGTAAGTAGACTGCGAATTATTTACATAATAATTAGAATTAGTAGATCCGTACGAAGATTCATTTGAGGAACCATACGTAGAACCATACCCAGAATTATCAGTACTATATTGCGAATATCCAGCTTGCGAATTATCATACTGCGCTCCGTAAGACTGTTGCGAAGGATAGCCTTGATTATCCTGCACATTACCATATTGATTAGTAGCTGAATAATTATACGAATAATCATACGCGCCATTAGAGTAAGTAGACTGATTAGGATACGGCGATTGAGACTGCGTTGATTGAGAATAATAATTAGCATTATCCGCTACAGATTGCGCATTATTTGCATCATATCCTTGATTATTATTCACTTGTTGAGCACCGCTATTTGGCTGAACATTATTACCCTGCTGTGCGCTGTTATCTTGCTGCCCACCTTGTTCTTGAGATGGTTGGCCGTGCTGGTAATTGTTAAGATTAGTGTTGTCCATCGTTATTTCTCTTCCTCTTGAGATTCGTTTGATGAAGGTTCTGCAGTAGGCCAAGTTTCAATCAAATTCCTTAATCCTTCTTCATCTTTATTAAGTTCCTGATATTCGAATTGAATGTCAACGAAAGCGGCACGAGCAGCCGCTAAATGAAGCCTTGAAATTTTAAAAGCTTCTTCTTTACTCTTCAAGGCTTCCGCAACAGCCTCATCTGCCTTCTTCTTTTTGTTACTAGCCCAAATAGCTATACCGGCTACACATGCAAAAGCAACGAAAAATGCAAAAGCTGCAAGGTGCAAGATGAAAAGAATAACGACACCAATAACAGAAAATATAATAGGCTTAATAAGTTCATCATTATTGAACTGCAACTTTTTTATATATTCGTCAAAAGTTTCATCCCAGGCGTGATGAAGATTGTTAAAAGCAACATTTTCATTTTCTCTAGTTTCACCAGTATAACCAACAAAATTATATTGTTCAGCTAATTTTGAATGTTTCTTATCAAGAACAATTCGCACCGAAGTAACCGTTTTAGAACGATAATTCTTTGTATACTCATTCAAAGCTGCTAAGAAATCTTTTTGACCGGCACCAACGGAAACCTTCTGAGTTTGTACAGAAACACCCATCAAATCAGGAGAGATTGCAGTTCGAGTTTGCAAAGTAACAGCATCAACCGTTTCTTCCAAAGCGCGCTTGTACTGATCTGCCTTCTTTTCAGCTTTTTCCATATCGCCATCAGTTTCAACAATAGCCTCGTTATAAGCTACTTCTCGTCTTAACGGCAACTCTTCGTCATCGTATTCTGTAACCAACTGCTCAAGTAAGTCGTCGAGCATATCTGCAGATGCTTGAAGAGTAGTAGTGGTGTCATCTTTTATAGCTTTATACTTATCCCTCGTGTTGCCAAGAGTAGTTGCAGCCTCAAGCATATTCCTCAACTTACCGAAATCTGGACAGCAATCACGCAGTTCCTTATACTCGTTAGGAGCAAGCATCGAGCAATTGTTTTCGAGCTCATGCACCCATTCCTGAACCTGCGATTTTACAATATCGTCGTCTAAGCGCAGTTCGTCATTCCATTTTTTAATTTGCGCAGAAAGCATTTGCGCGCCATTTTTACCAAACGCACCCTGTGCTGCAGCTTCAAGAATTACTGCAAACTCACGAGTAAGCGCCTTAGAATCACAGCTTTGCAAATAGTGCCTAAGCCAACGCAACGCAGATTCGTTTCTTCCCATACGACGCAAAACTAGCGCGAAGAACAACGATGTCTTTGCAGAGTTTCTATTAAATGCTTCTTCGACTGACTTTTCTACAATCTCTTTATCATTACGACTCCAAGCAGCGACTGCAACAAGCGCAGGAGCAAGCCAATATCGAGGACTTTGAATCATCAATTCTTCTGAAACGTGAGAAACAACCGCGTCACTTACGTTAGCAACATCAAATGCTTGCAAAACACCAATCGAAGTACGACGAACTTTATCGTAATGACCGTACTGTCGATCAAGCTCACTTTTAAGATTACCCAACTTAGTTTCTGCACGTTGAGCATTGGCAGCTCGTTTAGCTGCATCAACATATTCGTAGAAGGCTTGGCTTAGCTTTTTTAACTCAGAATGTGTTTCATTAAGATCTTTACCAACTCGACTTACTTCTCCGCTAACAAGATTAACTTTGCTGTCAACTTGGTAAATAGATGAAGTTATATTATCCAAATACTTTTGTAGCGCACGAGGATCTACAGTTTCCTCCATGTCGTCTCCCTCTCTTAAAAGGCAATTCACTGCCGCGAAATAGCAACAATGTTATAAATTATAGCAAGTTCTACCTCATTCGATTAACTATTTTTTATGAAATTCATTATCTTTCCGTGCCGTCTTCAGCAATAGGAACCACTTCTCCATCCGAATAAATTTCAATATAAGCGTATTGCGGAGAAGCCGCTAAACTGCGAGCCGGTTGGAATAGTGGAGGCACAGTATCACTGTCTTTGTAATGCTCAACAATAGCACCATCAATTGAAACGTAATGGTCAACGTAGGGGTAGCCAATGTAGCACTTTGCAAATAACGCAACAAGATGCCCACCAAAACGCTGCTTATATAATTCATCAATGTGGTCAATAATCTGCTGTTTATACGTTTCGTTAGTGGTTGTATCAAGACTGCGAACCGCTTCCAAAATTTGCTGAGAACGAACAGCATGTCTATTCTCAAGTTCCCATGCAGAAGTTTTTACCTCAGTGTCAGCATCTTTAAACTGATCATCTTTTTGCTGCGGAGTTCGCAAAGAAAATCTATCAGCAAAATTTTGCGTTTGCATATTGTCAGTGTTTACAATTCTTACTTGACGTACCATACAGTATCCTTACTTCTAATCATTTAAAACATTATTACCGCGATTACCACAATTACAGCAACTATTGCTATGCCTGCAATAATCATCATTTTTGTATTAGGTTTATTCTGTGTAGTATTATCCGATTGCGTCGAACTACTGCTAGTTACTGGCATTGTTCTAATTGGGGCCGCAGGACGAACATAGTTTACGGCAGTAATTTTGCGATTTAGCTCATTAATCCATGATTGAGAAGAATTCAATGATTCCACGCGCTGAAGCATACTACGAAAATCTACAATCAAATCTTTAGAAGAATTGTGCTGAACAATAGGAGGACGCTCTTGAAGGAATACTCCAGTTACTTGAGAAAGTCTTCCAACTTTGTCGTTTAGCTCCCTCTGCAAACGGTCAATTTCTTTCCAAGATTGCTGCAAATCGCGTTCATATGATTCTGCAGAATGCAATTCATCAGCACCAATTCTGGAAGCATTACTAAGTTCTTTTTGCTGACGCTGAGGAAAAGCTAAAAGTTGGTTCAGCGAATTCAAATAAGTACTATATTGCTGATTCATATCCGTAGTGTTTGTTCTACTTATAGCATTACGCATCATATCTATCATCTTTTATTCTCCCAAAAATCATCAGGTAAAGTAGAAAATGGCACAAGCGTTACAGCTCCTTCTTCAGAGCCTTTATCAATCACAGTTACTCGCGGATGATCCTCTGTTAACTTCATTAACGGTCCAGCAATTTCTCGTGCATCATCTATGCCCGTTTTAAGCAATAAATATTTGCCAATTCCGGATCGCGAATAGCCAAGTGTGTCACTAACACCTTGAAGACTAGACCACCATCCAATACAAAATATTTTCTGCAAACCACCCTCATGACAAATCTTCTCAATCACAGAGTTTCCCGTATTTAGCGGCTCATCCTCAGAAAAATCAAGACTAAAATCCTCAATATCCGGATCCGACTCAGATTTAACAATAGTTTTACTCATTCCAGGTATTCGTTGAATTCCCAATCCCAAAACCAAAGTTGGGTGTTCTTCACCATCGGAAAATACTTGTGAGAATGTAGAAACTAAATATTCAGGTACTTCTTTGCGCGGAACAAAAGTAACGTCAATACCATTGTTACGTACGTCATTGAAGAATTGCGAAATCTCCTCAGGAATTTTATTAAGACCACAAAGAACAACTAAGTGCGCATTGTTACCAATCGTTTTTAATACGGTTGCGCTTGCTGAAATAATTACCGATGCCGCTTCTTGATCTCCCGTACCTACCATTGCAATACCTTGATTAGTGTCAGTATCTAATTCAACAACATACGGCTTTTTAGTAATTGCAATAGGTCTACCAATCCAGGCTTCAACCATATCGTCCGTGCGTGGTTTAATCTGCTTAACTTGCGCACTATCCCAAGAAGCATAATCGCTGCCAATAAATACCATTGGAGGCTCGTCGTGGCGCAAAGACCACAAATTGTGCTGAATTTTTTCAAACTTATTAGAATCTACCCAAGCTGCAACAGCCTTAATATTTGAGCCTTCTGAATCTTGACCGAAATTCTTGTTGAAAATAACTTCGCCACGGTACGTCAGTTCAGCATCAGCAGTGTTGTGTTGCGAAAGAACAGCTTGCGATTCTTGCACAGTATTTTTTAGCGACATTCTAAGCGGGAACTGCGCAAAAATTGATTCACCTTTTACTCTCAAGCCAGAAATTCCAGAAGTTGTTTGAGACGCCAGCAAAATATGTACACCGTACGCACGTCCTTGTTTTGCAATCAACTCAAGCAAACGCACTGCTTCTTCAACGTTCTCGTCGTCTCCATCAAACAGCACATGGAATTCGTCGATAATAAGTAACATTCGCGAAAGTTTGTTACCTTGTTGACGATAGTCAATAATTGAGTGGGCACCAGCATTTTTGAACATTCGTGAGCGCCGTTCAAGTTCTTTCTCAACGTACCGAAGAACTGCAACACCAAATTGCTGGTTAGATTCCAAAGAAAGCACTTTAACATGAGGCATCCAGCCTTCATTATTTTCATCTTTATCGAAACGTTTAAATTCCAAACCGCGCTTAAAATCAAGCAAAAGCAGTTCAAGCTCATCTGGAGAATATTGACTAGTAAGCGCAAAAATAATATCGAGAAGAAGATTAGATTTACCTTGACCTACAGCTCCGCCAACAAGCATATTTGGCGTAGGAGGATTTTCTGATCTAAACGAAACCAGTAAATTCTGCTGACCATTTTTTCCAATAAGCGCGTCAAGACTGTCAGTAGAATCACCTTGCCAAGGTTTTTCAATAATAGGCTTAATTAAATCGTACAAAGGATACGTAGGACCTTGCACTTTTGAAGCTTGCTCAGCAATCGCGTCAATCAATTTTGACAATACCGTTGAATTTATTATTGACTCATGCGCAATAGTAACGTTTTTACTGAAGAATTCTTCGCAATACCAGCACGATTTGCTACATTTCATGCGAAGTAATGAAGATTTATTAGTAAATTCATCGCCTTCAAAAGGTGAATTTGAAGTGTTTTGTACAATAATTGACAACCCAGATGCGGGACCTACTTCTGCAGCTCTGCACAATATTTTTTTTTAATCTATCTTGAATACCATACGGATAATCAAGCAGAACAGCAATTACTAATTCTCCTTCTGGAACGCTAGATGATGCCCATAAATCTAATAAAGTTTTTTTGCCTTGAATAGACATGCGTTCCGCGTTACGAGCAGCAGATTGCATAGCATGTTCCAACGCTTCAGCAAACGAATCTTCGTCACTAAAAGCTTGTGGGAAAGTAGTTCCATTAATAGCTCTTAAAGGAGCTAATGCTCCTAATCCGGCAGAAATTCGAGGGTCAAAAACTAAAATTCGAAGATGCTTTAGTGGCACGATTGAAGCAATACGAATAAGCGAATTAAAAATTAGCTCTTGTGAAATATTTTTATCACCACTAATTAACCAGTTGCGCATACACGCAAATGGCGCTAGTGCGGCAACTGTCTGTCCTTGAACGTTAATGTCGCCAAACTTCATAAAAGGCGTTAAAGTCTGTTTTCCGCCATTATCATTAAGTTTTTCGACTATATCGTTAATAGGTGAGGTTATTACAGATGGTGAAATATTTAGAGAAGATTGTTTAAAACTACTGACTGCGTTGTCTGTTTCACTACTAAAACGTTCGTTTACTTGATTAATAGTCTGTTTTCTTAACTGCTCCACTCGTATTCTTGTTTGTTCAACCCTTTGCGCAGCTTGTGATAATTCTAAATTTTTGAGCTGCTCTGCGTATGCAATACTTCCTTGTAGTTGCATCAGCAGTTCGTACAATTGACTGCGAACTGACTCGCTCATTTGAGCAATCTGCTCCGGAGAAGGTAAATTCTGCTGATTTTGTTGCACATACTGCTGCTGATACTCGGGAACAGTCTGATTACCGTAGTCTATTCCCGAATACGCAGGTTGATACAAGTTGTTCTGTGACACAGGAGGAACTTGCTGCGAATTCGATAAACCTGGAGAAACATGAACCCGCCTTACGTTATGATGAGGACCACGAGAACTAGTCATATCTTCTACTCTCTCTGTATGCTATTTTTTATTCTCTTAACAATTTTACTCTGCATTCATCTTTGTTAACCATATAAAATATTGAAAATATTTAAATATTTTCGTTAGTACTTCATTCCCATAGCATCTCGCACTTGAGAAAGAGTTTCTTCCGCAATGGCATTTGCACGCTTATTGCCGTCGTGCAAAATATCTCGAACAACATCCATGTCTTTTGCAAGTTCTGCACGACGCTCACGATGAGGCGCCAAGAAATTATTTACGTTTTCAATTACGTAAGCTTTCAGCGCGCCAGCACCAGCGTTGCCAATTTCTGCAGCAATATCTTTAGGATCCCTGCCTGTAACTAAACCTGCGGTAGTAAGAAGTGCAGAAACTTGCGGACGAGCTACTGGATCAAAAGTAATCATTCTTTCGGAATCAGTTGGGCTCTTCTTAATTAGTTTGGCAGTTTCTTCGGCAGTAGCTCCAAGCATAATTGAATTACCGTAAGATTTGCTCATCTTACGACCGTCCAAACCTGGAATTTCTGGAGCATCAGACAAAATCGCTGCCGGCTCTGGGAAAACTGGATTCTTTTTTGCGTATCTTTCGTTAAAACGACGCGCAATTGTGCGAGTGATTTCAACGTGAGGCAAATTATCTTTACCAATTGGCACAACATTAGCTTTGCAGAACAGAATATCGCAAGCTTGATGCACTGGGTAAGTAAGCAGCAATCCGGTTAAAGCGTGTCCAGATGATTCCATTTCTGACTTTACAGTAGGATTTCTGTGCAATTCTGCTTCCGTAACTAAAGACAAGAATGGTAACATAAGCTGATTTGCTGCAGGCACAGCAGAGTGCGTAAATATCATTGTTTTTTCAGGATCAATTCCTGCAGCCATATAATCAAGCACTAAATTCAAAACATTATCTTCAATATGCTCGGTTGTGTCACGGTCAGTAATTACCTGATAATCAGCAATAATAATATTGGTTTTTACACCACGCTTCTGCATTGCGACACGCTCACGAATAGAACCAAAATAGTGGCCTAAGTGCAGGCGTCCTGTTGGACGGTCTCCTGTAAGCATGGTAAATGAAGAAGGATTACTTTCTAGTTTTTCAAGCGTTGCATCCGAACGTTTACGCGCTGCAAGAAAGCTTGCACTCATCTCATTTCCTGCGGCTGTTACCTGTGCTTCTTCCTGCATTTTTGGCTCCTTACATACACGCATTTTTACGCTTAAAATATGGCTTTCATGGTAAAAGTTTACACAGACAATATACTCGGTTGCGGTTAAGTGGTACGCTCTTGTGTGATGAACTGATTGTTACGGTAATTTTTTAAGAGGGGGTCAGATGGGCCGCGGACGACAGAAGGCAAAGCAACAGAAAATTGCCCGTAAGCTCAAATACCTGACGACCGATACGGATTATGACGAGCTTGCTAAGGAGCTTAACTCCAGCGAACCCGGACAAGGATCCTTCGATCCATTTGCGTCGAGCGAAACTTACGAGGAAAACTCGTATCTTCCAAACCAGGAAGTAACTGTTCAAGAAGATGATTCTAATGAGTCTTCCAACGATGACGATTTAGACGAATATGCAAAGTGGGCGGCAGAAGCTGCAGCTAAGGCTGTAAATAATGAAAATTCTTCTACAAATTCTGGCGCGCATACTCCTGTGCATCATCACATTCCTATGCCAGTGCCGAGTTTCATGCATAAGCACGATAAATAAATCTTAAAATTACTAATAATTTAGGTTACTAATAATTATTTTTTATCTAAATATCCTGGGTCTAAAAAATGAAGGCCCAGGATATTTGTAAATAAGCATTATAAATAGGCGTCATAAATTTATGTCAAGTGGCAAAATATCGCTTAAATCATCACGCTCACCGATTGCACTTATGTGACCGCACTGTTTTTCTTGCTGCCAACTTGTAATACCACAAGAAATTCTTAACCAAACCTGTGGATCAAGCTCAATAACATCCGGCGGAGTAAGATTATGCGGATCAGAAGCTGGTCCTTCCAAAATTTTTACTGCACCAAAAGGCGCAACTCTTACCTCTACTGCACACCCAGGAACTTTGTTTTCAAGAAGATATAAAGAATATCTAACTGCTAAAGCTTCGTCAATTGGAGAAATATTTAAAATATCGCTAGTTATTTGAATAGCTTCTTCGCCATTATTAAACGCTTTATTAGCAGACTCACACCATGCTTTCCAAGCACATTGTCCTCTTTTTATATCTCGCTCAAGTATTACTACCATATTTTTATTATCTTCTAAACAACATACTTTCATAAATACATTTGTATTAAGAAGTTATATATTAATATTTGAAGGGGTTAGGTTGTGGTACTATCAGGAACATCGTGTGCATTAACGTACCTTTTGTAGTTATCTACAACAGTTATCTACAACGTGGTATCGGTTTAACTGCCTAAACATAAAGTTTCAGGCTGCACACTTTTTAGTAAATATAACAAACGGCACAAGGAGTCAAATATGACTAAACACGTCGCGCCGAAAGCCAAAACTACTGCGACGGCATTTGCCAAAGAACTTCAAGAGCACCTCAAGTACACCCAGGGTGTAACGCCAGAGCAGGCCACTACGGCAGATGTGTATGTTGCCGCTGCTACCGCAGTTCGTCGTCACTTGATGGACTCTTGGATGCAGACCCAGCATGACATGGTTAACGGCAACACTAAGGCTGTGGGCTATTTGAGCGCAGAGTTCTTGATGGGCAAGCAGCTTGAGAATGCTTTGTTGAACGCTGGTCTTACTGACCAATTCAATAAGGCTGTTACTAAGCTTGGCTTCGATCCAAAGGCTGTTATCGACGCTGAGTATGAGCCAGGTTTAGGTAACGGCGGTTTGGGTCGTCTCGCAGCCTGCTTTATTGATTCGCTCGCCTCTATTGGCGTTCCAGCATTCGGCTACGGCATCCAGTATCGTTACGGCATCTTCAAGCAGCGCTTTGATGAAGAAGGTAAGCAGGTTGAAACACCTGATTACTGGCTTAGCAATGAAGAGCCATGGGGTCACATTGACTATGGTCGTGACCAGCGCGTCAACTTCGGTGGTGAAGTTGTAGAAGAAGATGGCAAGCGCGTATGGAAGCCAGCTTGGTCTGTTCGTGCAGTACCAGTTGATTACATGGTTCCAGGTTATAATTCTGGTCGCGTAAACACTCTTCGCTTGTGGACTGCTAAGTCTTACGACGAGTTTGATTTGCTCACCTTCAACAAGTCAGAATACTTGGACGCTGTAAAGCCACAGGTTGCAGCAGAAAACATTTCTAAGATTCTTTATCCAGAAGATTCCACTCCAGAAGGCAAGGCTTTGCGTCTTGAGCAGCAGTACTTCTTCGTAGCTGCTTCTATTCATGATGCTATCCGCGTGTTCTATCCAGGTCAGGATAAGCCGGATCTCACCACCTTCCCAAGCAAGATTAACTTCCAGTTGAACGATACTCACCCAGTTATCGGCATTCCAGAGCTTATGCGAGTTCTTATGGACGAGTACGGCTACGACTGGAACACCGCTTGGGGTATTACTACCAAGACATTCAACTACACTTGCCACACTTTGCTTCCAGAAGCTTTGGAAGTTTGGCCAGCCAAGCTTATTGGCGAACTTCTGCCACGCCACCTTGAGATTATCCAGGGCATTAGCGAGCAGTTCCGCAACGAGCTCCGCGGTAAGGGCGTTGCTGAGGATCAGGTTGAGCGCATGCGTATCGCTACCGACGCTGACGAAAATGGCGAAGGTGCTGTAGTTCGCATGGCTTACTTGGCTACCTACGGCGGCTCTTACGTTAACGGTGTTGCTGAGCTTCACTCTGAGTTGTTGAAGGATGTCACTTTGAAGGACTTCTCCAGCGTTTACCCAGATAAGTTCAAGAACGTTACTAACGGCGTAACTCCTCGTCGCTTCGTGCGCTTGAGCAACCCACGTATGTCTGCTCTTATTACTGAAGGCTTGGGCACTGACGCATGGCAGGGTGATTTGGAGCTTCTTGAAGGTTTGAAGCCATTGGCTGACGACAAGGCATTCGTTAAGAAGTTTGCTGAAGTTAAGAAGCAGAACAAGCTTGCCTTCGTTGATTTCGCAAAGCAGAAGTATGGCTTTGAAATCAACCCAGACACAATGTTCAACACCATTGTTAAGCGTTTGCACGAGTACAAGCGCCAGTCCATGAAGATCCTCCAGGTTATCTCCACATACGCTGGAATCAAGAATGGCACAATCGATGTTGACAAGATGCTTCCACGCACCGTGTTCTTCGGCGCTAAGTCCGCTCCAGGCTACGCTATGGCAAAGCTCACCATTCAGCTCATTAACAATGTTGCTCGCGTGGTGAACAACGATCCTGCATGCAAGGGCAAGCTCGCCGTGTTCTTCCCACCAAACTACAACATCGAGTTGGCAATGAACTTGATTCCTGCCACCGATTTGGATGAGCAGATTTCTCAGGCCGGTAAGGAAGCTTCCGGCACTGGTAACATGAAGTTCGCTTTGAACGGTGCTTTGACTGTTGGTACTCTCGATGGCGCAAACGTTGAGATTCGCGAGCGCGTTGGCGCTGAGAACTTCTTCCTCTTCGGCATGACCGTTGACGAAGTTGATAAGCTCTACGCTGAAGGCTACGATCACGGCGGATCCCGTAAGTACTACGAGTCTGATCCTCGCTTGAAGGCTGCTGTGGATATGGTTGCTGACGGCACCTTCTCCAACGGTGACAAGAGCGTGTATGAGCCACTCGTCAACGATTGGCTTACCCACGATTACTTCATGGCAATGGCTGACTTCAGCTCTTACATGGATATTCAGGCTCAGATTGAGGAAACTTACCGCGATCCAATGAAGTGGGCTCGCATGGCAGTTTTGAACGTAGCCAACTCTGGTTACTTCTCCTCTGACCGCTCTATCGAAGATTACCTCGATCGCATTTGGCACACTGGTGCTCTTCCAGTTGCCGAGTGAGCATAAAAATAGCGTCTTAATCGCTTAATAATAAAAAGGCGGAGGCTGTTAATCAGCTTCCGCTTTTTCTTTCTAGTAATTAATTAAATCGAGATTAATCATAAGTAAGCAAATAAATAAAAAGGCGGCTGCACATACACACAGTCGCCTTTATTTGAAGTATTTTAACGCAATACTGCTGTTTTATTCTTCAACAGCAGGAGCGTCTTTACCTTCTGTCTCTTCTTTTTCTAGCCCCAAGTCAATTGGTGAAGAGCTGTTCTCCCACGGCTCCTCCCAAGGGTCATAATCAGGATTGTGCTGCTTATAAACATACAATGCAGCAATTCCTGCGAGCAGTGCTCCGAAGAGCAGTGCAAAGAACTTCCAACCGCCAGAGGATCTGTTCTCCATGATGGCTCCTTTCGGGTTAAGCTGACCTGCTCGTCCAAGTCAACGATTTACATAGCGTTTTGTCGCTTACTCACTATCATAGTTGCTTTTCTTCAGAGTTGCATCTTTTTACACAATCTTATTGATTAAATTTGTGAAGTAAAGCCTATATCATAAAGATATGCATAATTTTGATATAAAAAATTTATGGAATAGACTACGTTTTCGCAGCAATACTGTTACTGCAATTCTCATATACGCTTGCATTGCTACTTGGCTAATAGAAATATTTTTATACTTCGTAACTAAAGAAACCTACATTACTTTTATAGAATATACTGCCTTCGTGCCTGTTACTGCGTTGAATACCCCATGGACTTGGTTCACATCAATGTTTGTTCACGCACCAAATTTAACACATATTTTCTTCAACATGCTGTGCCTTTGGTCACTAGGCGCAGAACTTGAGCGTTATTTTGGCAGATGGAAATTCTTTGGACTTTATTTAATATCGGGTCTTGGAGGATGCATTGCAGATATTATTTGGTGCAGAATAATTAATAATTGGCAGTCCGCCTCTTATGGTGCTTCAGGCGCAATTATGGGTCTTATTGGCGCACTTTTAGTAGCTCAGTGGCGACTTGGTGAAAACATGCGAGGAACAATTATTTGGATTGCGATTACTCTCGCTATGCCAATTATTATTCCAAATATAGCTTGGCAGGCGCATGTTGGAGGTTTAATTATTGGCACAGCACTTGCAGCATTGCTAGGAGTACAAAATCCTCTGCTTAGAAAAGCTTCGTTTAATACGCGTTTCTTAACGTATTTTATTTCTATTTTTATTATTCTTGTTGCGTGCGCAGTATTCTGCTTACAAGGATTAGCTTAGTTAAATTACACGCATGTAGTTTTCCACCATTGTGCACAGAACTGTGGATAACTTGGGTATAAGTTGGGCATAAGATGCTAACAACTACTCAAGTTATCCACATAATTATTCACAAATGCTAATAACTCGCCATTTTTGCGCTTGTGCAAAAGTGTATAAAAGTTATCCACAATTACGACTCTATGTTAATTAACTTTCGAAAAGCGCAGAAACGTAATTAGAAAAACAATCTACTCTACTGTTTTTCTGGCAGTTTATTCCAATTAAAAGGCTGTTCAACCTTTTAGCGTGCAAGCACATCCATATGTTAAGTAAGAATAAGATTATGCTTTCTGAGTTACATGCACCTTATGAAATTCCTTGCGCAACGGCTCAAACACTTGCGTTTATTAAAGAAAATGCGAAATCAAATCCAAATAATGCAGCTCTTAAAGCACCACGTAATGCGGGAATTGATGTTCCTTTTGCAGTAAATCAAATCGCAGGCAAACAAATAGCACAACAAAAACTTCCAAAATGGGCATCCTGCGAAGAGATTATATATCCGGCACATATATCTATGGAACAATGCTCTTCGCAAGCCACAGCGCAATATAAGGCTAATATTGCACAAAAATTACTTAGTGAGATGAATGAAGAAAACACTTCGCACACTCTTGTTGATCTTACAGGTGGATTTGGTGTTGATTGCGCAATAATGGCTGAGGTTTTTGACTCTGCAATATGCATTGAGCAGCAAAGTGATCTTTCCGCTATTTCACAACACAATATGCGAGCTCTCGGTCTTTCTAAAGTTACGTGTTACAACAATAATAGTCTTGAGGCACTTAATCAGATTTCTAGCGCAACAATGATATACATTGACCCTGCGCGTAGGAATAATCAAGGTTCTAGAACTTACGCTATTGAAGACTGCACGCCAAACGTGCTATCTATTAAAGACCAACTTCTTAAAAAAGCACAAATTGTTATTATTAAACTTTCTCCAATGCTTGACTGGCATAAAGCGGTAAACGATTTTGGCGGTAATGTTGCGCAAGTGCACATTGTTGCTCATCATAATGAATGCAAAGAGCTACTAATAGTACTCAACAAATCTCAAAACACAAAACTACCAATATATTGCGTAAACGACAATCAGTTAACTGTTATAGAAGCCGTTTACGATACTTCAAAAAATCAGGTTTCAATACTTTCTGAATTAGACGGTAGAAATAAGGAAAACAAAACTTTAAACCTACAAAAATGGCAAGAATGGGCTCGGTACGTTTATGAGCCAAATGCTGCAATTATGAAAGCGGGGTGTTTAAAGTTTTTAGAAGAAAAATATGACATTAAACAAATAGAACCAAATAGTCATATTGGTGTTGCAGAAAAATATTATGCTAATTTTCCGGGGAAAATATGGAAAATTGAGAATATTTGCAGCTTGAATAAGAAGGAAATAAAGAAATCGCTTGCAGATATTACACATGCGAATATTGTTACTAGAAACTTCCCAATGTCTGCAGAAACTTTGAAAAAGCGCCTTAAAATTCAAGACGGCGGAAATATTAGGCTTATTGCAACAACTGACAGCAATAAAAATCACGTAATTATTCGCGCAATTGCAGAATAAAAATAATTAAAGTAGCCACACAAAACGCGCAGCTACTTTAATAGAATCGTTTTTTAAATTAGTCGTAATTGTATTAACGCCACCACATGGTCATTAAGAAACCAACTACAACAAATCCGAAAGCAATAAGTAGATTCCATGCTCCAATTCCTGGGATTGGCAGCATAGGATTCAAGTAATACACAACAGCCCACACTAAGCCAATAACCATCAACGCGCAGAACAGTGGCACGAACCATGCTGCATTAGCCTTAGCACCTTTAATACTTTCTTCAACTCGACGCCTATTTTCTGCTTGACGCTGCATCATCTTCTGAATTTGTGGAGAAAGCGATGCTTTATCTGCAGTAGCATTCAACACTGCTTCGACTTCATCCATAGGAACGCCATAAGTATTCTCATTTGACGTATCGCTCTTCTTTGCAGCGTCGTCAGCTGCAGTCGTGTGCAATTTCTCATCAGCCATAACTGTAACTCTCCAATCAATCGGCTACACGCTATAATAGTGGTTACACTCGAACGTAGGAAGAATGAGAGCAAATTATGGTAAAAAGAACAGGAAAACATAGAGCTCAACGCTCGTTGTTAAGTAGTGTTGCTGTTGCCGTTGCTATCTTTCTTACAGGATATTTATTTGTTACTAATCTACGAGTCAACCGCACAGCTTTCGTTACTTCCAACACAAGTCAAATGGTTGAAAGAAACTCGCAGCGCACAAAATCTTTGCGAGAAGATATTAAAGATTTAGATTCCAGAATTAGTTTGCTCAACAAAACTCTCGTAAGCAGTAATGAGAATAAAGATTCTTCAGATACCGGTAGCAGCACTGTTCTTCCTAAGCTTGAAGGACCTGGAATCGTAGTAACTCTCAACGATTCTTCTCTGTGGAAAGGCGCAGTAAACGGTTCTGGAACTTCTGTAAATATTAACGATTATGTTATTCACCAGCAAGATATTGAATCCGTTGTAAATGCGCTTTGGCAAGGCGGCGCAGAAGCTATGACCATACAAGATCAGCGCGTTTTGTTTAATTCTGCAGTAATTTGCATTGGAAACGTGCTTATGCTTCAAGGCCATCAGTACTCGCCACCGTATAAAATATCTGCTATTGGCCCAGTAGACGATATGGTTGATGCGCTTAATAATTCACCAGCCATACACACCTACAAGGAATACGTAAGTTCATTTGGATTAGGATGGAAAGTAGAAAAGAAGGAGAATTTGAAATTCCCAGAAGCATCTGCTTTGTTACAACCATTAAGGTACGCATCCGTGCTTAAAGAACTAAATAAATGATTTGTGTCGCAAGACCTTCACATCATAAAGGAGTAACGTATTATGCAGGCTGCTTACACGCAGGAAAATGATACGAAGAGCAAAGGCTCCAACTTCTGCTGGCAACTTGCCGGAGTTATTGGCGAAGTTTTAATCGCTTTTGCAATTATGTGTGCGCTATATATTGCATGGCAAATGTGGTGGACTGGAGCTCAAGCAGAGCACAATCAGGTAGAAGCACGTAAAGAAACATCTTGGAAGAATCCTAAAACAGGTGACAAAACAAAGATTGCTTTACCTCAAAATGGCGAGCCGCCAAAAGTTAGCAAGCCAAAAGGGGACGTTTTAATAGCTCGCCTGTATGTTCCTCGCTTCGGAAACCAGTGGGAGCGTAATATTATCGAAGGAACAACACCAGATATTTTGAGCAAACGTGGCTTAGGGCACTATCCAGAAACTCAAATGCCTGGAGAAATCGGCAATTTCGCAGTAGCTGGACACCGCAATGGTTACGGACAGCCTTTGGGCGATGTTGACTTGCTTAAACCTGGCGATGCTATTGTTGTTAGGACTAAAGATTACTGGTTCGTATATAAGTACACTTCTTATAAGATTGTTACACCAGATCACGGTGAAGTAATCGCTCCAAACCCTGAACATCCTAACGAAAAGCCAACAAAACGTATTCTTACTCTAACTACATGCGAGCCTAAGTATACTACTGCAACACATCGCTGGATTAGCTACGCTAAGTTAGCTTATTGGGCAAACATTAGCGATGGTATTCCAAAAGAGCTTTCCACAATTGATGAGCAAGGAAAGGTAAAGTTTATTAACAATGAGCAGCAGTCTCTTGTTTCTCAGCTTTCTTCACTTGTTCCAGTAATGCTTGTTATTGCAGTGCTTTATATTGTTATTTTTGCGGCTGGCGCTATTGCTTGGCAGTGGCCTGCACTTCGCGAAATTCGCGTAGGAAGAAGGAAAAAGCCGGATGCAAGCATTTTTGGCGGAATCCTTTTAATACAACCAGGCATTACAGCAATTCGTTGGATTCTTGCAATCCTAATTCATTTGTTCATCATATTAGCTCTATTCCAATGGGTATTTCCTTGGGCAGCTGCAACGATTCCATTCCTGCAGCAGATGTCTAATTACACAACAACTGTATGAAATAAATCTAGTTGAAAGATCTAATTGAAAGGTCTAATTAGATTTAGAACATACTCGAATAGATTCTAATAAAAATAAATACACAAATAAGGGCGATACTTAAAAGTTATCGCCCTTATTTTTATTCGATTCTCATAATATTTTCTAGTATCTAATATCACTTACTTTGAGTATCACTATCTGAAGAAGAACTAAGTCCTGGTCTCGTAACCAAAGTGATTGCAGAACCTTTATCTACCTTAGTTCCAGCATCTTCAGACATGCCGATTACTACGTCATCATCTTTATTAGAAGTAGAATCAGAAACTACTCTTAAGCCCTTTGCTTCAAGTATTTTCTTAGCCTGCTTAAACGTAATAGTACCAAGATCAATATGCGGCACTTCTACCTTCGGCGAGCCTTGTGACACATAGACTGTAATCGAGCTATGAGGCTTAACCGAAGATCCGGAATTAGGGTTTAATCGGGTTACAGAATCTTCAGGCACACTATCTGAATCTTCCTTTACAACATCCGCAGTAAAACCAAGATTTTGCAGCTGACTAATCACAATATCCTTGCTCTGGCCCACAAGACCATCAGGAATCTTAGTTAAACCAGAAGCAATATAAAGCGTAATCAAAGTACCTTTATCTGCGAAGGAATCAGCATCCGGATCAGTGCGAGTCACATGATCTTTCTTCACATCAGCACTATCTTCTACTCGAACATTAGCAATCTTAAAACCAGCATGTTCTAGTATCTTACGAGCTGCTTCCTGCGATTTACCGCTCACATCCGGAACACGTGTTGATTGAGGTCCTACAGAGAACCAAACCGTAACTTTAGTACCAGACGCAACATGCTCGCCACCACGCGGAGACTGTTTTGTAAACGTGCCTTCAGGCTGAGAAGAATGATCGTCTTCACGAATATCCGGAACTAATCCTAATGCTCTAAGTTTTTCCCTAGCCGCATCCTGAGTGGTTGTTTCCATAAATGTTGGAACAACAATATTACCAGACATTCGATTATGACCCATCATAAACAAAACGCCCGCTAACACAACGATTGCAACAAAAGCACCAATAATAGAACCTATTACAACACGCTTACGACGCTTAGCTTGTGATTGGGCACGTTGAGCTGCACGAGTGCTTGGAGCAAATGCAATTGATGACTCAACCTGACCTGTAATAGGGTTAAACGATTGCGTTGCAGCACCATCAGTAGCATTAATAGCCATTGTTGCAGCTGTTTGCTCAGCTTGTTTGCGAGCTTTCATATTCGCTAAATCAGTAAGCGGATTAAAAGCTGCTGCAACAGGAACTCCGCCGTTCATAAACGCTAAAATATCATTCTTAAATTCTGAAGCTGTAGCATAACGATTCTGACGGTCTTTTGCCATTGCCTTAGCACAAATTTTATCCCACATCGAAGGCATTCCAGGCACAAGAGTGCTCAAAGGAGTTGCAACTTCAGAAACATGCTGGTATGCAATAGCTACAGCAGAATCACCAATAAATGGCGGGCGGCCAGTAAGCATTTCATAAAGTACGCATCCTGCAGAATACAAGTCAGAGCGCATGTCTACTTGCTCTCCGCGAGCCTGCTCTGGAGACAAATATTGTGCAGTTCCAACAACACCTTGAGACTGCGTCATAGTTGTTGCAGAATCGTCAAGAGCACGAGCAATGCCGAAGTCCATCACCTTCACAATGCCCTGCTCGGAAATCATAATATTTCCAGGCTTAATATCACGGTGAATAATTCCCATTCTGTGCGAATATTCCAAAGCATTAAGCACACCAAGCATAACTTGTTCAGCGTCACGCTGGCTTAAGGCACCATTCATCTTAAGAATATCGCGCAGTGTTTTTCCTTTAATATACTCCATTACTAGATAAGGAAGGCGCTCTTCCAAGCCGTTATCGGTAGTAACAGATTCTTCACCAGAATCATAAATATTAACAATATTAGGGTTGTTCATTTGCGCAATTGCGTGAGCTTCCCTGCGGAATCTAGACAGGAAGATTTCATCGTTCGCTAAATCAGAACGCATGATTTTCACAGCAACAGTACGACCTAGACGCTTATCTACCGCAACACGCACTTCCGCCATGCCGCCGCGGCCAATAAGTTCTCCTAATTCATATCGACCATTCGCTAATGAGGTGGGCATTGTGGTATTCATTGCTGCTCCTTGCGATTATTGGTATTCAAAATGTTAATAATATTTACTTGATTCTGCGGCATACTCTTAATACATCGCGTCTGTCGAGAATCTGTAGAAATAAATCCTGTTGTATTGTTAAAAGCTGTTTCTTGATCAAGCAGCCTACGTTCAATACGAGATAAAACTTTTGCCACAACAAGCGCATCTTTTGGTCGATCTTTTGGATCTTTTGCAAGCATCGACATAATAAACTGTCTTAATTGCAAATCAACATTTTCCGGCAATGGCGGAACAGAATCATTAACATGAGCTGCAGCAATATCTACCGGAGTAGCTCCTGTAAACGGCCTATGCCCGCATAACCCTTCGTACGCAACAACTCCTAATGAGTAAATATCAGATTGTGCTGTTGCTTGTTCACCTTGTGCTTGTTCAGGAGAAATGTATTGTGCTGTGCCAACTACCATACCGTCCTGAGTAATCTGCTCCTGATTACTTGAATAAGAAACACCAAAATCGGTAATTTTTACGTTTCCTGTTTCAGAAACCATAATATTTGCAGGTTTTACATCACGGTGAATAACACCATGCGAGTGAGCTACAAAAAGCCCTCGTGCTGTTTGAATAAGAATAGGCAACAGTCTGGTTGGATCAATAGCTTTTTCTTTATGATACAAATCTGCTAACGACTTGCTTGGCACGTACTCCATAATTAAGAAGCCAATGCCATCATGCTCATAATAGTCAAATAGTGCTGCAATATTCGGGTGCGCAAGATTTGCCGAATTATGAGCTTCCGCACGAAGCCTACGCAACTTTGCTTCTACATTCGCAGTATCCGTACGCAGCGCTTTAATAGCAACAATTCGCCCAAGTTGAATATCAAAGCCTTTCCAGACTTCTCCCATACCGCCTTGAGCAAGGCGGCGATCCAGTCGATAACGATGATGAACTAACTGTCCTTCAACAAGTTTCATTGTGTAAGCGCCTCCTTCATCACTTGTCGCATAATTGGTCCTGCTGCATAACTGCCCAGAACATTAGTATTGTGAACAATTACAGCTATAGCTATTTTAGGATCTTCTGCCGGAGCAAATCCAATAACCCACCCATTTGCAGACTGATTATTCACTCCAATCTGTGCAGTACCTGTTTTTGCAGCAACATGCATATTCGGTAATGCGAGATTTGGATTTTCTTTTATTACTACAGCTTGCATCATAGCGGATAGTTTTGCAGCACTATCGCTGCTCATGGCTTGATTCATAATTGTTGGCTTCGTTTGCGACAACACAGACAAGTCACTTGAACGCACACAATCTACAAGCGTAGGTTTCATAAGCGTACCGTTATTTGCTATAGCTGCTGCAATCATAGCATTTTGTAAAGGCGTAACTTTTGCGTCACCTTGTCCAATAGATTCCAAAGCTAATCTGTCTGGAGTTGGTTTAAGAGAAAATGTTGAACTTACGGATCTCATTGGGAAACCTGTAGAATCAGATCCATCTATAGAAAGAGAATCAAAGAAGCCGAATTTTTTTGACTGTTTTACAATCGCATCAGAACCCAAAGAATTGCCCAACTGAGCGAATGCAGTATTTGAAGAATAAGCTAACGCGTCTTCAAACGAAATTTTTCCATCAGTACCATTTGCTTGAGAAACAACATTAGTTAAAGCAACACTTGTTCCAGGAAGAACGTATTTCTCACCAGCAGGTATTAGCGTATCTGGCTGATATTTTCCAGTTTCTAGTGCCGTGGCAGCAACAATAGTTTTAAATGTAGAACCAGGTGCGTAAAGCTCAGAAATCGTACGATTTAACATTGGATTCCAAACATCTGATGTTATTTGTTCGTAAGACTTATTTACATCACCAATATTGTGCATGGCAAGAATATTCGGATCATAACTTGGTGTACTAACCATTGCGCGAATCCTGCCAGTTTTTGGCTCAATTGCAACAAGAGCACCATCTTTGTCTTTTAGAAGATTATAGGCGAGATTCTGCAATTTTGAATCAATTGATGTTTCAATAGAAGCTCCGCGGTTTGTAACTCCAGTAAACAAAGATCTGAATCGTTGCCAGAATAATGCGTCAGATTCTCCGCTTAATAAACTATTCCTAGAAGCTTCAATACCTCTATCTGCACGCTGACTAATAGAAAAGTAGCCTGTAATTGGAGAATATACAGGACCGTTAGAATATTTGCGCTGATACACGAATGCGTCTTTAGAGGAATCTGATTTAGCAATAACAATTCCATCCGAAGTAAGAATTGCCCCTCTAGGAGATCCAAACTCATGATATAAGGCTCTACGATTTCTAGGATCAGCATTTAAAGCATTAGCATTAATAGAGGTAATGATAGTACTTGAAACACCAAGTATAACGAACAATACTAGTACAGCAATGAATAATTCTTTTAAGCTTTTATTCATTTGTCTCACCTCGTTCCTGCGAAGAAACAAGGGTTGAGTTATTCATATTATTCGCTTCTTCCTGACTATTAATTAAACTACTTTCACCAAGATCATTATTTTCAGATTTACTACGACTTCTCTCCTGTAATTCTCGCTCACGCAATGCTGCCAAAGCCTCATACTGAAATGCGTCGGAAACTGGAGCTGATTCAGGTTTATTCGCAGAGTTAGAAATAACAATAAGTAATGCTGCAAGCAAATAATTTGCTACTAATGAAGACCCGCCAGCAGCCATATATGGCAAGGTCAAACCTGTTAAAGGTATAACCAAAGTAATACCACCAACAACAGTAAATACTTGGAATGCCATAGTAAAAACAAGACCGGATGCTAATAATTTACCGAAGCCATCTTTAATTTTCATTGCGGTAATCATTCCGGAAGTAATAATAATTAAATACAAAACTAATACTGCAAGAAGTCCAGTAAGACCAAGTTCTTCACCAATAGAAGCATAAATAAAATCAGAATTAGCTAGCGGCGTTAAAGAAGGATGCCCCTGACCTAAACCTGTTCCCGTAGTTCCTCCGGCTGCAAGACCAAATAATCCAGATACAATCTGAGCCGAACCTCCAGGGAACCTGTTATACACAGCATTATCAAACGGGTGAAGCCAAGCATCCACACGATACTGCACATGTGCGAATAACTTTACTGCAGCTAAGCAGCCTAATATGAATGCAATAACTCCAACAACCAACCAACCTTTGCGACCTGTGGCAACATAAAGCATTGACACAAACATAGCAAAGAACATAAGAGAAGTGCCAAGATCATGCTGCACAACTAATACGCCCATTGATACAGCCCAAACTAACGCAATAGGACCCATATCTTGCAATCTTGGCAAATGCACTCCAAAAACTTTCTTCCCTCCTACAGCAAGCCTGTCGCGATGATTAAACAAATACGCTGCAAAGAAGAAAGCTAGGAAAAGCTTAGCAAATTCTCCAGGTTGCACAGTGTGATTCCCAAAACCAATCCAAATTCTCGCACCGCCAATTTCTTTTCCTAATCCTGGAATCATAGGAGAAAGAAGCAAAACTAAGCCGATTACCATATTTACATAAGAAAAACGCCTTAATATGCGATAATCTTGCAGCACAATAACAAAAATAATAGATAATATAAGCGCTACACACACCCACACTAACTGTTTAATAGCAATATCAGTATTATTTTGCTTATCAATTCTTGCAATAAGAACTGTTCCTATTGCTGTAAGAAGCATAATACATGGCAAAATTGCTTGACTAGCATAAGGTTGCTTAACAAGAAGCACACCCCAAAATACTAAGAATAGCAGCATAACAATTGTTAGCATTGCAACATAATTAGCTGATATGCAACTGTCTATACGAAAGAACATTTGCAAAAATGCAATTGCTGAAACAAGAATCGCAAAAAGCAATAATGCTATCTGCCTAATACGCGTAGCAATCAAATTCATGAGGATTTACCCCCTTGCTGCGCATTATTGTCTTTATTATCCTTATTTTCCTTACTATCTACGCTGTCTTTACTGCTTTTACCATCTTTGCTGCTTTTACTATCATTTGAAGAAACTATTTTTTTCTGACGCTTAGCATTTAATTTTTCTTTCGCACGCTGGAACATTTCTCGACGAATTAAAGAAGCATGACCGCGAGCTTCAGCTAAACTTCCAAAACTAATACCTTCACGCAATTGATCCTGCCATGATTTATCAAGATTTTTTACAGGAATATCGGTTGATTCAACTTCGTGAGATAATGCAATTCCGAAAATATTTGTTGGAACACCTTGATAAATAACAACGCGATCATTGTTCTGGCTAATGTAATACTGCGTTTGAGTCCACGAATAAACTCCATAACCAGCACCAGAAATAATCAACAATCCAAGCAAAATTCCTAGAACAATACCTATGCGAGTCCATCTACGACGCAACGAATAAGCTTTATGAGCTTCATCTTTCTCATATTTAACCGCGCGCGCAACATCCGGATCGTGCGGATCGGTAGATATTTTGCCGTTTTTCTTAGTTACAATAGGAATTTCATTCGTATCAGGAGTGTGTAAATCTTCTGATTCTTCGCGAATATGCGAAGGCTGAACAATTCTAGTCATTAATACGGAAGGATTAACAGCATCTGATTCATCCGCATTGTTTTGAACTAAGGCTGCAGCACGTTGCGCTGGAGAATTTTTATCTTCTCTCAGTGCCGGCGACGACGATACTGCTTTATTAACAATATCTGCAATAGATTCAAGATCTTGACTTGCAGCTCCACCAATCAATGGAGTTTGATGAGGCAAATCAAACGCATCAGCGTCAAGAGCAAGAGTTGCATCCGCAACAACAGCAGTAACATTATCCGTGCTTCCTGCTCGAAGAGCCATAGCGACAAGTTTTTGAGCGCATTCTTCTTGATTAGAAATAGTGCTCATAACATCTTGAATAGTGGAATCTTCTAAAACTCCGCACAATCCGTCTGAACAAAGTAACCATCTGTCTGAAGGATGAGCTTTTCGTAAAGCAATATCAGGGCGCGGATCTATATCAAAATCTCCCAATACGCGCATAACAACATTTCTTTGAGGATGATTCCTAGCTTCTTCGGGAGTAATATGACCCGTATCAATAAGATGCTGAACGTAGCTGTGATCTGTAGTCATTCTCATAAGATGATTGTCACGAAGCAAGTATGCTCTTGAATCACCTAAATGCGCCAAAACCCAATAACCGCATACGAGAGTTACTGCAGTAACAGTTGTTCCCATTCCAGCAAGACGTCGCTCACGCTTAGCTTTTCCAACGATTGCGTCATGAGCTGCCATAATCGAAGTTTCCATCATTGAAGACACAGCTTTTACATCGTGTGGCCTGGAATCTTGCTCAATATGTGCAAGCGAACGAATAGCAATAGTAGAGGCTGTATCTCCTCCAGCATGACCACCCATACCATCGCAAATAGCTGCTAAATGTTCTCCAGCAAACGCAGAATCCTGATTATTACTTCTAACTGTGCCAACATCACTAACGGCCGTAGAATACATAAATAATATTTTTTCAACTGATTCTACATACGCTGCTTTATTAGCATTCTGATTATTATCGTCTGCCAATTTTTCAATTTGGCCAGTTTTTTCTGTATTGGATTCTTCCTCATTATTTGAATTGATTTGCGTCATATTATCACCTCAATTCAAACATGGTTGCGCCTATTCTAACCGAAGTGCGCGGAGCTAATATAACTGGTTCACTAACGCGAGAATGACCAATCATAGTCCCATTAGTACTACCTAAATCTTCAAGCACCCATGCGTGAACTTTTTGATTAAAATACACGCGAGCATGATGTGAAGAAACAAATTCATCATTCAAAACTACCGTATTAGATGCAGCTCTACCAAGAGTTACTCCAGCAGCATTTAATGGGAAAGATGATCCTGCCAAAGGCCCGTCAATAACAACTAGCAAAGTAGGATTAACATCAGAATTTTTTGAAGACGAGTTAACCATTACAGGTGATGCTTGTCGTTGTACAGGCTTAGAAGAATTTACGTCATGAGATGCGCGTCGAGATTTTTTATTCCAAAAATGCGATTTTTTAGGACTAAAAACTTCAATATCCCTACGAAGCGAACGAATAGCGCATAACACAAAAACCCAAAGTAAGACTAAAAAGCCATACTTGAATATTGCAAACGTTAATTCAGTGAATATCATACGCGTTATCGTCTCCTCATTCGGAAAATACTTTTTCTCCTACTCTTGAGACGATGCCCAGTAGAGAATACGCGTACGCCCAATAGTAATAGTGTTTCCATCTACTAATGTTGCAGCTGGAACTTGGTGACCTTCTACATAAGTACCGTTCGTTGAACCAAGATCTCTAGCAATAACACCATCAGGAGTGACGTCGATACTAAGATGATGTCGAGAAATACCAGGATCGTCGATTACAATATCGCAACCGGAACCTCGTCCTAAAATTGTACAATCTTTAGTAAGCAAATACTGATTGCCATTAATCTCAAGCATTGGATGATTCTGCTGCTGGTCGTCGGTAGTAACAGGAACAGCATTTCCTTGAACTGATTCAGAAGTCAAATGGAAATTACCTTTAGTTAATTCCAAGTCTTCTTCAAAAATAACAACTACTGGTCCTACAAAAGCATAATGTTGACTTTTAGCATATTGTGTAAGATTGTCAGCAAGCTCATTAGCTAAAGCTTCACTACCCCACTGCTCAATATGATCAAAATCAGGTGTACTTAGTTTAAAACGATATTCATTTGGAGCAACAGTATGATCTCGTCCAATAGGCATAGCTTCAGCATCAATTTCACGTTCCAAAGCACTAGAAAAATCAACTGGCTGTAAATCTTTGGAGCCGAATTTTGCGAAGACGCCGTTCACTGCACCTTCCACGCTCTTCTCAAATCGGTCAAAAACGCTCATGGTAAACCCTTTCTATCTGTTCACCATAGTACTCGTCACCAGGTACGGTACTCAAATTTCACACACTTTTTTCTAATATTTTATTATTTTTAATGCTACTTGACTATTTTCAACGTGCATTTACATCATAGTAAGTGTACTCTTAGCAATTATGACAAAAAATAATAACAATCACAGCAGATTGTCGGTAATTACTCGCAATTTCGCTACTATTTTTACTTTAATACTCGCAATTATTGTACCTTGCTTAGGTAAAGCACTACTTATTAGTAGTAAAGAACGAAACTATGAATCGACTATTGTAGCTTATTTTCACAATAGTGTTCCTTCTTCAGTACTGAGCTTTTCAAAAATAATTGCGATTGTTTTTTCCACTAAAGGCTGCTTGGTAATACTATTATTGCTTGCAATAATTTCCCTGTTTATTAGTAAAAGCTTAAAACTTACAATTACTCAGCTTCTTATTTCTCTGCTTCCTATGATTTACATTTTTGCAGTTAAATTTGCTGTGCACAGGCCAAGACCATATATTGGTCTGAATATTAAACTACCTTCTGATCCAAGTTTTCCTAGTGGGCACACTTCTGCAGCAGTCGCAGTATGTGCAATGATAATGCTAATTATTTATGTAACTAAGCCTTCTCTTATTAAAGTTGGATTACTTTTTAGCACAATACTAGTTGTTATCGTCGCTATTTCGCGACTTATTGTTGCAGCTCACTTCCCTACAGACGTATTAACTGCAGCAATTATGTATCCGCTTCTTTCTGTTACAGTATTGCGCTCATTCCAGAGACACAAACTGTATGTAGATAATAGAAAAAAACAATAAAAATAACAAAAATTATTCTGCTAAAAAATTAGTTGAAGAATTTGCTTCAGAAAGCGAAAACTCTAATGCTTAAAGGTTTTAAGAAGTTTATTTTACGCGGCAGCGTTATTGATATGGCTGTCGGTGTTGTTATGGGTAGTGCAGTAACTGCAGTAGTAACAACAATAGTAAATCATATTATTAATCCTCTTATTGCAATGATTTGCGGAAAGCCAGAACTTAATGGCGTTCTAACTATTACTATGAACGGTGCAACAATTTCTTTTGGCGCAGTAATTGGAGCATTATTAAATTTCCTTATTGTTGCTACAGCAGTTTATTTCTGCATTGTTTTACCTATTAATAAATTGCGTGAAATTGGTGCAGATTTATTGCAAATAGAACATGAAAAAACTGAAGAAGAAAAACGTAAAGAGCGCGAAGAAAAAACTATTCAACTCTTGCAAGATATTCGCGATGAATTAGCTAGAAAATAATATTCTTGCTAATTAAAAAAGTATTTAGAAAATATTAAAATTCCCGCTAGTTAGAAACAATTAGCGGGAATTTCTATTAAGAATACAACTTGTTAGTAGACTGTTACCTATAAGTTTTTACTTATCAGTCGTCACCTAAAGTAACGTGTATTCCACCAACCAATGAGCCAACTACGTTATAAAGTAGCGCAATTATTGCGGATAGTATTGTAATAATAACAATTTCAACAATAGAGAATATAGTAACTGCACTCAATACTGTTGGAAGAGAAAACACATCAGCAAGATTAAAACCATTACTGTCCAAACCTGTTGATGAAACAATCTGCGTTACCTGATCAAAAACACCAATCATGTTCAAGAACAACCAAACTAAACCTGCTGCAATAACTTGAATAATACCGCCTGCAACGCTTAGAAGAAATGTAACTTTTGCAACTGACCATGCGTCAACACGAACCAAAGAAAGGCTCATACGACGAGCTCTAGGAGTATGACCTGCTTTAGAAGAATGTAATTGACTTGCTGAAGATGTTGATGATGCCATACCACCAATAGTTCTACGAGAAGAAGATGAACTACTAGATCCACCCAACGTAAACTGTGATTTTCTAACAGCCCTTCCTAAAGAAGAATCACCAAATTCTTCATTAGAATTATTGTCTTCTCTAATTGTGTAAGAAGATTCTTCATTAATATTCGTTGGATTTTTCGATGGCTCAAAATCTTCGCTCATCTTAAGTTTTCCTTCTCTTATTACGTTTCTTATAATTAGACTAATTATACTAATGAGAGTACCAATAAAAACGGACTATATCCGCTTAGTTGGCACTCTCATAAGTTATTAATAATTAAGTTTTAGCAAAGAAATTTTATTATTTACTACTTTTCGTAAATAAGATTTTAAGCTTCCTCGTTCGACGAAGTTTTTTCAACTTCTTCTACTTGATTTTCCTCATCATCTGTTTCTTCATTACGAGCAATAGAAATAATTTCATCACCCTTGTCTGGCTTAGCTAAAGTCACACCTTGTGTAGTTCTTCCTGTACGCTTAACCTCGTTAACGTCGGAACGAATTACCTTACCGGACTTCATAATTGCCATTACTTGATCAGTTTCTTCAACAATCAAGGCACCAACCAAAGAACCGCGTCCCTCTGCAAGCTGTACTGCCTTAACGCCGTAACCATTTCTTCCTTGCAAACGATACTCTTCAATAGCTGTACGCTTTGCAAAACCTTCGTTTGTAACAACAAGAAGATCTTTACTTGTTTCAGCGGCAACAACATCCATATCCAAAAGTTCATCACCTTCGCGGAATCTCATGCCCTGAACACCTGCAGTTTGACGTCCCATTGGTCGAAGTTGTTCATCATCTGCTCTGAACTTCAAACTCATACCAAGTTTAGAAACAAGAATAATGTCGTCTTCTGAATTGCACAAAGCTGCACCAATCAGCTCATCAACAGGTTCACCAGTTTCTTCATTTGCCATTAGTCGAACAGCAATCAAACCACCTTGACGTGGAGAATCGTATTCTTGCAAAGCAGTTTTCTTAACTTTTCCAGAACGAGTTGCCAAAACCAAGTACTTTGCCACATCGTAGTTTTGAATTGACAAAACTGTTTGAATTGTTTCTCCAGGAGTAAACTGAAGCAAGTTAGCAACATGCTGACCTTTAGAATCGCGAGATCCTTCTGGAAGTTCGTAAGCTTTAATACGATAAACTCGACCACGATTAGTAAAGAAGAGCAACCAGTTGTGTGTAGATGTTAAGAAGAAGTGATCTACTACATCATCTTCACGAAGCTTTGCACCCTTAATACCTTTACCACCGCGATGTTGAGCACGATACTCATCTGCTTTAGTTCGCTTAATATAACCTGCGCGAGTTACTGTTACAACAACGTTTTCTTCGGCAATAAGATCTTCAACATTCATTTCACCAGAGAAAGGAAGAATCTTAGTTCTGCGATCATCACCATATTTTGCAACAATTTCATCAAGTTCGTCGCCAACAATTTTGCGCTGGCGTTCTGGACTTGCCAAAATATCGTTGTAATCAGCAATCTTCAGCATCAAATCTTCATGCTCATCAAGAATCTTCTGACGTTCCAAGGCTGCTAGTCTACGAAGTTGCATTGCAAGAATTGCATCCGCTTGAACTTCATCAACATCAAGCAAATTCATCAAACCAGTGCGAGCTGTTTCAACATCTTTAGATGAACGAATTAATGCCACAACTTCGTCAATCATATCCAAAGCTTTTAAGTAGCCTTGCAAAATATGATCACGCTCTTCAGCTTCACGCTTTAAGTAACGTGTACGCCTATCAATAACTTCAAGCTGATGACTTACCCAATGACGAATGAAAGCATCCAAACTCAAAGTGCGAGGAACACCATCAACCAGAGCAAGCATGTTTGCGCCGAAAGTCTGCTGCAATTGTGAATGCTTATAAAGATTGTTAAGAACAACTTTTGGAACAGCGTCACGCTTAAGAACAAGAACCAAACGCTGACCTGTACGACCAGACGTTTCATCGCGCATATCTGCAATGCCTTGAATCTTGCCGTCGCGCACAGCCTCCCTAATTGAAGCAGCTAAGCGATCAGGATTAACTTGGTATGGAAGCTCAGTAACAACCAAGCACATACGTCCCTTAATTTCCTCAGTATTAACTACTGCGCGCATTGTGATTAAGCCGCGGCCCGTACGGTACGCTTGCTCAATTCCTTTATGACCTAAAATGGTTGCACCAGTAGGGAAATCAGGTCCTTTAATTCGCTGAATTAAAGCTTCAAGAAGTTCTTCTTTACTTGCATCAGGATGATCCAAAGCCCAGTGCACACCATCAGCCACTTCACGCATGTTATGAGGTGGAATATTGGTTGCCATACCAACAGCAATACCAGCAGAACCATTAACTAAAAGATTTGGGAAACGAGCTGGCAAAACAGTAGGCTCTTGAGTTTTACCATCATAATTTGGCAGGAAATCAACGGTATCTTTATCGATATCTCGTACCATTTCCATAGCCAAAGGTGCCATACGGCATTCCGTATAACGCATTGCTGCTGCAGGATCGTCACCCGGAGAACCAAAGTTACCTTGTCCATCAACAAGCATGTAGCGCATTGACCAAGATTGAGCCATACGCACCAAAGTGTCATAGATAGCAGAATCACCGTGAGGATGATACTTACCCATAACATCGCCAACAACACGAGAGCACTTGTTATATCCGCGATCAGGCCTATATCCACCGTCATACATTGCATAAATAACTCGACGGTGAACAGGCTTTAAGCCATCTCGAACATCTGGCAAAGCTCGCTCGATAATAACGGATAATGCATAAGCAAGATATGATTCGCGCATTTCCTGCTGCAAATCCATATGCTTAACTCGTGCACCCTTCAGTAATCCATAATCAGTATTATCAGCTTCCTGAGGGCTTTGTGGCTCCATTGAACCATCTGGCAGTTGATCTGGCTCTTCGCTATTATTAGCGGCGTTTATTTCGTCTACCACTGCAATTCCTTTGTATTCTTATAGGTTACTAACGTTTTTATTTTTCTATCTTTGTAGATATACCAATAACTTTTAAGCATCAATAAACCTTGCATCATGAGCATTTCGTTGAATGAAGAGTCTACGTGGCTCTACTTCATCACCCATAAGCATTGAGAAGGTTTCATCAGCTCGAGCAGCATCTTCAATATGAATCTGTTTCAAAATACGATGCTCAGGATCCATAGTGGTTTCCCACAATTCCTGATAGCTCATCTCACCCAAGCCCTTGTATCGCTGAATGCCTTCACCTTTAGGAAGTTGACGACCAGCAGCTTTACCTTCTGCTAAAACTCTGTCTCGCTCAGCATCCGTATAAACGAAATCATGTGCTCCCTTACTCCACTTCAATCGGTACAAAGGTGGCATAGCAACATAAACGTATCCTGCTGTAATCATAGGACGCATGTAGCGGAAGAATAGAGTCAAATTCAAGGTTGCAATATGAGCACCGTCGACATCAGCATCAGCCATAATAATGACTTTGTGATATCGAACCTTGCTTAAATCGAAGTCTTCACCATATCCACCGCCAACAGCAGTAATTAAGGATTCAATTGTTTCAGACTTCATCATTCTGTCAATTGATGCGCGCTCAGTATTCAAAATCTTACCGCGCAAAGGCAAAATTGCTTGCGTAATAGGATCTCTACCTTGAATTGCTGAGCCACCTGCAGAATCACCCTCGACTATGAATAATTCGCACTCTTCAGGATTACTAGATTGGCAATCCTTTAGCTTATCTGGCATACCAGCTGTTTCAAAAATAGATTTACGTCTAGTATTTTCACGAGCTTTTTTAGCAGCCAAACGTGCGCGAGAAGCTTCAACAGCTTTTTGAATAATATTCTTAGCTTCGCTTGGATGAGCATCAAGCCAGTCACCAAGCTTTTCTGTCATAACTCGCTGCACAAAAGTTTTAGCTTCAGAATTGCCAAGCTTTGTTTTAGTCTGACCTTCAAACTGTGGAGTTGTAAGTTTTACAGAAACAACCGCAGTTAAACCTTCTCGAACGTCATCACCAGAAAGATTAGTATCTTTTTCTTTTAAGATATTCTTTTCACGCGCATAACGATTAATTAATGTCGTTAAAGCAGCGCGGAATCCTTCTTCGTGAGTACCACCTTCAGTAGTGGAAATCGTATTTGCAAAAGTATGAACAGCTTCAGAATAAGCAACAGTCCATTGCATAGCAATTTCTGCAGAAATACCAATTTCAAGATCTTCAGCCTCAAAATCAATAACATCTGGTTCAACTGGAACAGCTTTACGAGACTTAACTAAATAATCAACGTAATCCTTAATACCATGTTCATACTTATAACTTACGCTTTGATGCTTATTTTCATCAGTAGATTCACCATCTCCTGCAACCTCATCACCTGCCTCATCAGGCTTACGTAAATCAGTTAAGGAAATCTTTAAACCTTTATTAAGAAATGCCATCTGCTGGAATCGAGATCGCAAAGTTTCAAAATCATAAGTAGTGGTTTCAAAAATTGTTCCATCTGGCCAAAATGTTACAGAAGTACCAGTAGATTCGCCATCTTCCATTGGCTTACCCTTTGCCAAAGGAGCAGTAGGATGCTGATCTACATAAGTTTGAGTCCAGTGGAATCCTTGACGGCGAACCTCAATTTCTACACGAGTAGAAAGAGCATTTACTACAGAAATACCAACACCGTGAAGACCACCAGAAACAGCGTAACCGCCGCCACCGAACTTACCACCAGCGTGAAGCTTTGTCATAACTGTTTCAACACCAGAAACACCTTCACCTGGTACTTCATCGACTGGAATACCACGACCATCATCAACAACACGAATAGCATTATCTGGCAAAATAGTCACTTCAATGTGAGAAGCATAACCTGCCAACGCCTCATCAACAGAATTATCAACAATCTCATAAACCAGATGATGTAAACCACGAGGTCCAGTAGAACCAATGTACATACCTGGCCTAATTCTAACTGCCTCTAATCCTTCAAGAACTCGAAGATCACTTGCATCATAATGTTCAGGAGCAAGTGAATCATCAAGTTGAGCATCGTCAAGCTTATGCTCTTCGACAGCATTATCTATCGAATTATCTTCCGTGTTTGTCACTTTTTGTCCCTTCACAATTTGCCTCATATTACAAGGCTTTTACAGAGCCAACATATGCCAGAAAGCACATAAAAGGGGATTCTAGCGCTTCAACTATATTACACGACATTCTATACATATAATATTGCCTCTCGTTAATGAGAGGCCTTTTTACTATTTTTTTGAAATTATAATATTTATAAGTTAAAAAATTACCTTCTCCAAGAACCTAATCCGGTTGTAGTAGGACCTATAACTTTAATTTCTCTAATTTTAATATCCGAAAGATTATTATTAATTTTTTCTTTTAATTGAGGAAGCAAATAAGAAAGTTGAGTAGCCCATACAGCAGATTGTGCTCTAATAATAAGCACTTCATTTATAACTTGACTTATTTCACAATGATTTGCAATATTTTCACCAACTACCTCATTCCAAGAATTGCGTAATTTTGCTATATTAAGTTGCTTATTCCAATTATTATTAGACGCAAAAGATTGCAAAATACCGCAAAAAGCTCTAGGATCTCTACCTGGTTTGCCGAAATTTTCCCAAGCTTTATCTGCTCTTATAGAACGATTATTTTCTCTTTCAGCTTTTATATTAATTGGTTCAAAAATAATAGCAGGTAGTTTTCTTGTGTCTAACTTAAGTATTTTATAAACAGGAATCATAAAATAATCCTCTGAATTTAAGCAGTTCTTTGTTCTAATATACTTTTCAAAATACTGTTATGTTCTTCATAAGTATTATTAGCACTATTTTGTTGACTTAATAAATCTTCTATATTTATTAAATTATTTTTTTGAACAATACTGTTTTTTGGTATGTCACTAAGAGAAGATGTTGTAATAAAAACCTGATTTTGATTTTCTACAAAATTCAAGATTTGTTTACGCCTATTTTCATCTAGTTGAGCAAAAACATCATCCAAAATAATAATAGGTTTTTCATTATTTTTTTCTTCTAAAGCATTGCATAATGCCATTTTTGCAGCTATTGCAAGCGTCCAAGATTCTCCATTAGAAGCAAAATCTTTTGCTAACATTTTATCAAGCATAAAATCAATATCATCTCTATGAGGTCCTATAAGATTACATCCCCTAGCTAGTTCACCATCATAAATACGTTGAAAATGTTCACTTATTAGATTAAAAACGTTATTTTCTTCTTCTGCTTCTTCTTCAATTACCTCTTGAAAAGAAGGATTATATTTTAGTTCAGAATACTCTTCACTATTAGTAAGATATTTAATAATTTTATTAAAATATTTATCAAGAATTCTTACTACTTTTTGTCTAGCTTGTGTAAGAATAATTCCAGATTCAATAAATTTACCAGTCCAAATTTCTAAACCAGATAATGAAATTGGTTGATTATTATTTGAAAATTCTCTAATACTTTTTAATAATGCAGCACGCTGTTTAGAAATATGCTTAAAATTTTGCAAAATTTGAGAATAGTTTGGTAATAGTAATAATCCTGCTTGATCTATAAAAGTACGTCTAACAGTTGGATCTCCAGAAATAAGTAATTGATCACTAGGCGTAAAAGAAACTACTGGTAAATGGCCTAAAATATCTCTCATATAAAGGGATTTTCCGTTATTAATACGAGCCCTATTTGTTCCTTTTAAAAAAATATTAACTTCATAAGTTGTTTCTTCATCATTTTTACGCGTATTTAGTCTTATAGTGGATTTTTCATATCCTTTTCTTATAAGAGGCAATGTTGAAGAAGTACGATGACTTATTCCAGTACCAACAAATTCGAGAGATTCAACAATATTTGTTTTGCCAAGACCATTGTTGCCGTAAATAATATTAATTCCTGGTTTGCAATCAAAAATTATATGATTCCAAGAACGAAAAGTATCAAGGGCAATTCTCGAAATATACATTTCTTTATTACCCTTTCTTTGAAAAATAAAACATAAAAAATTGTGATATTACATTCTACAGTAAAAAGATGCTGCAACAAAATGTAATATCACAATTAATATTAAAAACTAATTATTAAAACGCATAGGAACAAGCAAATAACGGTAATTCATAGATTCTTCACCGTCTGATTCTTGTTGACCATTAAATTCAACAGGTTTTACTGCAGTTGCCATTTTCATATGAACAAATGGTTCAGTAATTGCACTTAAACCTTCAATTAAATATAAAGGATTAAAAGCAACCGTAATTTTTTCACCATCCATGTCAATGTCAAGAACTTCTTTTGCTTGAGATTCTTCAGCAGCACCAGCACTTAAAGTTAATTCTTGATTTGCAAAAGTCATTCTAATAGGAGCATTCTTTTCTGCTACCAAAGAAACTCTTTTAATAGAATTAATTAAATCTTGTCTATTAATAACAGCGTGAATTGGATAGTCATCAACAAAAAGCCTATCTACAGAAGGAAATTCGCCATCAATAAGTTGTGAAGTACTATTTCTACCAGAATTTTCAAAACCTAGTAATGTTGGATCTTTTTCGTCAAAATCAATAATAACGTTCTGATGATCATCAAAAGAGCGAGCAATATCTCGTAATAAAGTACCACGAACAAGAGTTACAGAATTAGTATTTTCATTTTTTGGAGTCCACTTAAAAGTAGAACGAGATAAACGGAATCTATCAGTTGAAGTCATAGTAACAGTGTCATCTTCAAACTGCATTCGAATGCCTGTTAAAACTGGTCTATTTTCTTCTCTAGAAATAGAAACAGAAGCCTGATTAACTGCTTGAATAAATGTTGGGGCATCAACTTGACCCAACTTATTAGGAAGAGCAGGTAAATCAGGATATTCTCCTAAAGGCATAAGTTGAAGAGTAAATGTTGATTTTCCAGAAGTAATAGTTAATAAATTGTTTTCTGAACTTAAATAAGTATTTTCTGCAGGAAGGGACTTTGTAATATCGGCCATTAATTTGCCTAGTACAAGTACACTACCTTCTTCATCAATGCCAGCTTCAATATGGTTTAGGCTAGAAATTTGATAGTTGAAGGCAGAAAGTTGCAGTGTTCCATTTGTTGCTTCAATTTTTAGACCTGCAAGAATAGGGTTTGCAGGCCTAGAATCTATAACGCGTGTAGTCCAAGCTACAGCATCAGCAAATGATGCAGAGTTGACTTCTACTTTCATGCTTCCTCTTTTCGTTTAAAGTCTGCAATCATTCTACAGTATTAGTGCACATATCTGTAGTCTTTAAAATTTATAAGCTCACAAAGATTTATAAATTTTATTAATAAATAAGTAAATAAAGTAGTAGTCATAATAAAAGCTGTGTATATGTGGAAAACTCTTATTTAGGCGCGTAATATATAGGTTATTAACATTTTAAAGCTGTTAATAAGTGTCTAACAATAATGTGTACAAGTTGTCGAGTTATCCACAGTGAAAGCTATTTTTTAATGTATTAACATTTTCAAAGCTCTTATACACGACTTATTAACATTTAAAAACGGCGTTTTCCACGAGTTATACTCAGCTTTTACCCACATTTGTTATTAAGTATGTGGATAACTTTAAAAAAATTTATAAACAAATCTTCATAAAACAGTGGAAAAGTTATTTTTAATTCCTATGATCTACAGGATTTTGTTTTAACCTAACCGTTAATTCCATAACATAATTGTAAATTTCCTGCTTTTCCTGCATCTCTCCACTTACACGAGTATAAGCGTGCATTACAGTTGTATGATCTCTACCACCAAAAACTTCGCCAATATCAACCAAGCTCATACTTGTCATCTCTCGAGCAAGATACATAGCAATTTGACGCGCAAGAGCAACATTTTTTGTACGCTGACGACCAACAAGTTCATCAAATGTCATATGGAAGTATTGAGCAACTTGACTAATAATATCAGTTGGACGAACTTCAATATCTGTAGCAAAAAAGTCTTGTAAAGCTTGTTCTGCTAAAGCTTTACTTACAGGCTGATTACTTAAAGATGCTACAGCTGTAACGCGAGTTAAAGCACCTTCAAGTTCTCGAATATTTTCAGTAAATCTTTCTGCAATTAAATCAAGCACATCACTTGGAACATTACAGTGATTCATTGAAGCCATCATTCTTAAAATTGCAATACGCGTTTCCAAGTCTGGCGGCTTAATGTCTACGGTAAGACCAGATTCAAACCTGGAAATTAAACGAGCTTCAAATCCTTTAAGATTTTTTGGAGCAACATCTGAAGCAATAACTATTCGCTTATTTGCCTGGTATAAGGAATTAAAAGTGTGGAAGAATTGTTCAAGAGTTGCTTCTTTTCCGCCCAAGAATTGGATGTCATCAATAAGAAGAACATCAACTTCTCGATAACGCCTATTAAATTCAGCTATTTGACCTTGACTTTGATTAGGTGTTTGAAGAGCTTCAATAAATTCGTTAGTAAATTCCTCGCTAGTAACGTAACGAACCTTAAGCGAAGTGTCTTTTACTAAAGCATAATTGCCAATTGCATTAAGCAAGTGAGTTTTACCAAGACCGGATCCACCATAAATACATAAAGGATTAAAATCTCGTCCGGATCCTTCGGCAACAGCAAGCGCTACCGTTCTAGCAAAACGATTTGAATCTCCCGGAACGAATGTGTCAAAAGTTGCGCAAGTATTTAAATGCGTAATCGCATCTCTCTGCACAGAAACAGTTTGTTGTGGAGATTGTGCAGAAGATGAAGAGATTTGTGTTTGTTTAAGAGTTGATAATCCAGTAGCATTATCAAAATCTGGTTGCAAAGTAGAATTTGATGAAATTTTTTTATTATTAACCATTTCACTAACAAATTCAGACGAAGCAAGGTTAGAAGATCTTGATAATAAATTTTCAGAATCTTGACTTGGAATAGTAACAACAGGAGGAACAGCTGCAGCTGAAATATTATTATTTAAATTAGCTGCACGATTGTTTTGCTGAGATAATTCAGATGCTCCATTTGTTACAGAATTATTCTGAAAATTAGAGTTAGGAACAATTTTAAAAGCAGGAAACATGTCTTTGCCTGTACAAATTTTTAGAGCTGTTAAAAGTGGAGAATTAAGCTCGTTTTGCAAAGCCTGCTGTGCTTCCGCATTCGACACGCACAAAACAATAGTCGTTCCAAAGATTGCTTCCGGTGTTACACCTTCAAACCAACCCTTATCCCTAGCGGTTAAAAGGGCATTATGCTGCAAGACAGTAAGCGTATTAGACCAAATTGATTCAGCTTCCGATTTATGTTCGCCTAATGTATCAGCCATTTCACCCCCAACCTGTGATTAGTGCGTAGCAATTGCCATTCGCGCGCACATGTTTTCAAAGTGTCAGTAAATCATGTTTACTCTGACCCTACGAAGTTATCCACCGTCTAGCGTGTTGAAATTGCTCAATTGTGAATAACATGTGTGTAATTTGTGGATAAGTTAGTACTGAGATTTTGGCTATTTTTCAACGTTTTTAATAAATAATAAAATGTAATAAAAGTGTGAACAAAATGTTTTTTAGTGTATCTAAACAAGTTAAATAAATGCTCAAAAAATATGGAGTTTTGACTATTGGTGAGGGGTAAGAGTATTTTAGTAGAGCTTGACTCATACGGGGCCATGCTTTTGCATGGTTGAATACAGGAGCATATTTATGAAGAGGACATTCCAGCCAAATAACCGTCGTCGTCACATGAAGCACGGCTTCCGCGTTCGTATGCGTACGCGTGCTGGCCGCGCCGTAATCAATCGTCGTCGTGCCAAGGGTCGCAAGACACTGTCTGCCTGAGTTAAGGTAGCGTCGTAAAACATGGAAAGGCTGAAAAGCCACCGCGATTTTGTTGCGGTTCTAAAGAAGCGACGCAAAGTGAGTTCGCGAGATATCGTCGCGCATTATGTGATGCGTGACGATACGTCCCTTAAGAACACACCTAACGAAGATAGAAGTGTGAGTTTAGATTGTATTGCCACGGGTTTTGGAAATAGTATTCCCGCGGCATTTTCTGATACCTTAACGCCTTCTCAAAATAGTGAGGATGCCAAGAGGTTAGGTCTTGCTGTATCTAAATCGGTAGGTAAAGCTGTAATTCGCAATAAAGTGAAGCGCAGACTTAGGGTTATTGCTAAAGATTGTGAATCATTACTACCTTACGGATGTGATGTTGTGTTACGTGCAAAACCGACTGCAGCAGAATCATCATTTGATTCGTTGCATAGGCAGATAGAAAAACTTTTTGCTAAAATTAGTGAATTATTAAAAACTGTGCATGAGCATGACCTTCACGAAGCAGTTAAAAATAACTGACAGAAATAACTGATTTTTAATAAAGGCATGGTGACCATTATGATGCGTAGCAAGAAAAGCTATATTGCTCGCGGAATAATTCGCGCCATACGCTGGTATCAGAAGAAAATTTCTGCAAATAGACCAGCTTGCTGCAGATACTACCCCACATGTTCTAGATATGCTATAGAAGCTGTTTCTCGCTATGGTGCATTAAGAGGTGGTATTCTTGCAGTATTAAGGCTACTTCGCTGCAGACCATGGACCAGTTGCAGTATTGATGATGTGCCACGTAAATATTCAATCTTTTACCGTTGCGCTTGGTCTAAAGCGCATGAAGAGCCACGGCTAACTCCCTTGGCTGAAGAAGACAAGGAAAACTAATGTTTAATCAGGATCACTTCTTACTTGATAATGGATTATTAGGATGGTTCTATAAGATTCTTACTCCAATTGAATGGCTTATGACTCAGGTAATGACCTTGTGCCATAAGTTCCTAGTTCTTATTGGTATGAACGAAATTGGATTTTCTTGGGTCTTCTCAATAGTTTTCCTTGTGCTTGTTGTGCACGCATGCATATTCCCAGCTTTTATAAAAAGCATTAAAGGCATGCGTAACATGCAGGCTATTGCGCCTAAAATGAAGAAAATTCAGCAAAAGTATAAGGGTAAAAATGATGCTGCAAGCAAGGAAGCAATGCAGCGAGAAATGATGAAGCTGTATCAGGATAATAATGCTAATCCTGCAGGAAGCTGCTTGCCTATGATGATTCAAGGTCCTGCGTTCATGAGCATTTGGTACACGCTTTCGGTTATCCCTTTTATTGCTCGAGGAAAGCATGCCGCTCTTGGCGCTTTTGATGCTGCAACAGCTCAGCAGTTTATAAAAACTCACGTATTTGGAGTAGGCGTTGCAGACACATTTATGACTGTTCAACTAACAGGCAAAATCGTAATAGTAATATTTGTTGTACTTATGTGTGCAGCAATGTGGTACATGCAATTTAACAATATTCGTAAGAATCTTCCTCCAGAGTCTAAGCAAGGTAGTCAATACACCATGCAAAAACTCATGATGTGGGGATTCCCGCTGATTTATGTTTTCTCCGCATTTGCTCTTCCGTTTGCAATGCTTGTTTATTGGTTGGTTAACAACATTATGAATATGCTTCGCTCTATTTGGCAGGTATATGCTTTCCCAACTCCTGGCTCTCCTGCAGCTGAAGAGAAAGAGAAGAGAGATTACAAAAAAGAAACAGAGCGCAGAAAGCGTGAAGGTTTACCTTCTATTGAAGAAGAAAATCTTCAGAAAGCGCGCGAAGAGGCTGAACGCAGGGAAACTGAAGGATTCCAGCGTAAGCAGCCACAACGCAAGCGTAAAGTATCAAAAAAGTAGTAATTAAATATGTTAAGCGCTTAATAAAGGTGATTAAATAACTCTTTAAAAATTATTTATTTGGCTTTATTATCCGCTAAACTAGACTTCAGAATTTTGCAACGTGAATTTTTAAGTCACGATAAGGAGTAAGTAATGGTACAAGACGATAAGAAGACGGTTGACCAGCTCAACGAAGAAGCTGATATTGCTGCCGATTATTTAGAAGGTTTGCTTGATATTGCTGATTATGAAGGCGATATTGAGATGGGCATTCGCAATAATCGTCCAATGATTCAGATTGTTGCAGACGATGACACTGATATTAAGCATTTAATCGGTCGCGAAGGCGAAGTTGTTGATGCTTTGCAGCAGTTAAGCAGGCTTGCGGTTCAGCAAAAAACTGGTGATCGTTCTCATCTTATTGTCGATGTTGATGGTTTTTTGAAGCGTAAGCGCCAACATTTGCGCGATATTGCTTTGGATGCGGTTGATGAAGTTCGCGAAACTGGTGAATCCGTAGATTTAAAGCCAATGAATTCCTTTGAGCGCAAGGTTATTCATGACACTGTTCGAGATGAGGGTTTGCGTTCTCGTTCGCACGGTGAAGAACCACATCGTTATGTGACTGTTTATTTGCCTGCTAGGTCTGAAGAAGATGTGGTTGATGAAATCAACGATACGATTTCTTCTGATGACGAATATGTAGAGGAATAATTTTAAAGGCTTCATTTAAAATATTCTATTGCTTTCTAAATGTAATTTTTGGAAAAGCATTTAGAAGAAAGTGTTTATAATACAGCGTAAAGTAACATTTTTTAACAAAAAATGTTTAATTATGTTACTTTATATTTTAATAGATTTAGATATTTAGAAAATACCAAGATACGAATAAGTGTGGGGAAAATGGTCGATAATCAATCTACTCAGATGGCAGAAAACACTCAGCCTGTGATTGATGAATTAGAAAATTCTCCATTGCTAAATGATGTTCTTGGTAGTGCACTCCCTCAATGTTCCGTGTTTCACGTGAAACTGCAAAAAGAAGGTTTGATACGAGGACTTGTCGGTCCCCGAGATATGGGAATTTTATGGGAACGACACATATTAAATTCTGCAGCAGTTGTGCCTTTTGTTCGCAAAGTCGCGGAAAAAAGTAAGCAAAAAAGAGTTGCTGACGTTGGAAGCGGCGGAGGATTTCCTGGTTTAGTTTTAGCTGCTTGCTTGCCTGACTATGACATTACATTAATTGAACCAATGGAGCGTCGCGTGGATTGGTTGCGCGAGTGTATTGCCCTTATGGGGTTAAAAAACGTTACTATATTTCACGGCAGATCAGACGAAGTTATTGAAAAAATTAAATCACATGAGATTCCTGCGTTTGATGTAGTAACGTGCAGAGCTGTAGCTCCTATGACAAAATTGGCTGGATGGACTATTCCTTTATTAAAAGCGCATGGAAGTTTAGTTGCCTTAAAAGGTAAGTCTGCTAAAGCAGAAGTAGAAAAAGCTGCAAAAATGATTCGCAAAGCTGGTGGTGCAAATCCTCGCATTCTTGAAGCACCTGTTGCTCCTGGCTTGCAGCCGACTACAGTCGTAGTAGTTGATAAAGCTTGATTTTTAATTAAATTTGTGTTTGCGCAAATACTTGCTTTATGTGGCGCGAGTTTATTTTCGATGTTCTTGGCTTTCGCCTATGAGTTTTGTAACTGATTTAGTTTTTTGTTTTTGACGAGGCTGGAAAATTTGTGTTTGCGTGCGTCCCGTCCTTCGGGCGCTCTGGCTGCTAAAAGCGCTTATTGTGTTCGCCTATATTTAAAGAATGTAGCTTCTCAGTCCTCTTTTAGCACTGAACACAATTTTTCCAGCCTCTCAACACATTAAACACCAACACAAAACTCATAGACTCGCTAAGTTTGTTACGCAACTGCGTGGTTTACTAAGTGCAACTAGAGTAGCGAAATTAAGCTGCGGGTGGGTGCGTTGTTTGTGTGCTTGGTGTGGAGTGTGCAGCAGCACGGATGTTAGTGTTCTATGATTAGAAAAATGTGTAGTTAGTTATGGAATAAGGTGTTGATGTTTCATGTGAAACATTACGTGATTTTAGTTTTTTATGTCCATAGAAACAAGGAAACTTAATAGACGTATCGTATTTTTAGGCATTTTCATTACTATGCGGGGGTGATTGTCGTGGAATCAGCTGAAGAAACGATTCAACGTATTTTTGGAGATTCAAAATCTTCCTTAGGTATTGAATTGGCAAATTTAACATCGCGCTTTCATGCCCTCGAAAAAGTGAAGTATCCTAAGCCGGAAAAAACTCGTTTTATTGCAGTTGCAAATCAAAAAGGCGGTGTTGGTAAAACAAGTTCAGCTGTTAATCTTGCTGCAGCTATGGCAGTTGGCGGATCTCGCGTGTTACTAATTGATATGGATCCGCAAGGCAATGCGTCTACTGCATTAAATACTCCACATTCTTCTGGAGATTTGTCAGTTTATGATGTAATTGAAGGTCGTAAAACTATTGCTGAAGTAAAAAAAGCTTGTCCGGACGTAGAAGGTCTTGATGTAGTTCCAGCATCTATTGATTTAAGCGGTGCTGAATTAGAGCTTGCTGAGATGGATAATCGCAACAATCTTTTGAAGAATGCTCTTTCTGATTATCTTAATAATTGTGAAGAGCCTTATGATTATGTGTTTATCGATTGCCCTCCTTCACTAGGTTTGTTGGTTATTAACGCTATGTGTGCAGCACAGGAAATGCTTATTCCTATTCAAGCAGAATATTATGCTTTGGAAGGTTTAGGTCAACTTATTAGAACAATTGGATTGGTGCAACAGCATTATAATCCTATTTTAACTGTTTCGACTATGCTGGTAACAATGTTTGATAAGCGCACATTATTAGGGCGTGAAGTTTTTCAAGAAGTTAAAAAACATTATCCGAATATTGTTCTTGAAACGACTATTCCTCGCACTGTAAAAATACCTGAGGCTCCTAGCTTTAATCAAAGCGTAATAACTTATGATCCTCATGGAGCTGGCGCAATATCGTATCGTGAAGCAGCATTAGAAATTGCTAAGCGATCCAAGACTGTATTATCTGTTATTGCGGAAAAACAAGATAATAATAAGTAAGAACAACAAGAGGAGATAATAATGAGTGTAAGTAAGTCTCGTTTAGGCAAAGGCTTAGGTGCATTATTCCCAGCTTTACCTGGCGAAGATGCTCTTGTTGATTCATCTATAAAACTGCAAGACAGTGTTTCACATGAAACATCTTCCGAAAATGATTTGCAAAAAAGAATTCTTTAGAAAAGCAAAATAAAAACACAGAACATGTTTCACGTGAAACTGTAAAAAAAGACAGCAATAGCGAAAAAAGTGTTTCACATGAAACAAAAGTCCCTAGCATGAGAAATTCTATTTCGCCACACGCGAATGTAGATAACAATAAAATAAAGAATGTTTCACGTGAAACTGCGCAGTTGTTGCAGGGTAGTGAACAAGGTGAAAAGCATGTTGGAAAGCATGCTCATAAACGTTCTGCAATGCCATCTCTTGGAGATGTAACTCGCCCAATTGACTTCTTCTTTTCTGACTCAACTTCACCTAATTTCAAGCTGGATAAGCAAAAAAATGCTGAGTCTAATAACCTTGAAAAAGGCGCAGAAAATCAACAATTAAAGCCAATTAAAGGCGGTTATTTAGATTATTTGAAGCCTCTTGATATTGTTCCTAATGCGCATCAGCCTAGAACTATTTTTGACGAAGATGAATTGCGCGAGCTTGCATCTTCAATTAAAGAAGTCGGTGTGCTTCAACCTATAGTTGTTAGACCAATTAAAGACGCTGATAAGAATAATAAAGAAATTGCACATTACGAACTTATTATGGGCGAGCGTCGTTGGAGAGCTTCTCAAATTGCGCAACTTGACACAGTGCCAGCAATCGTTAGAACTACGTCTGATGAAAATATGTTGCGCGATGCGCTTCTTGAAAATCTTCACCGCGTAGCTTTGAATCCTTTGGAAGAGGCTGCCGCTTATTCTCAAATGATTGACGATTTTGGATTGACACAAATTCAGCTTTCTAAATCTGTTTCAAAGTCTCGTCCGCAAATTGCCAATACTTTAAGGCTTCTTAATTTGCCTGCTAGTGTTCAAAAGCATGTTGCTTCCGGAGTTCTTTCTGCAGGCCATGCTCGCGCATTGCTTGGATTAGAAAAGCCGGAAGATATGGAGGAGCTTGCTAATCGTATTATTTCTGAAGGATTGTCGGTTAGAAGTACTGAGGAAATTGTTTCATTAAAAACAGAGCATCCTGCTAACGGTGTGACTCGTACGCGCGCTAGAAGAAATAACTACTGGTCTTCTTCGCCTATTCGTCAGCAGCTTGAGGAGCGTTTTGCTACGAAAGTTGCTATTAAAGGCACGCAGAACCACGGCAGAATTGAAATAGTATTCTCATCTCCGGAAGAAATGAAGCGTATTATTAATCTTCTTTCTCATTAAGATACGCCTGCGCGTCAAGAGCTGCTCTGCACCCCATGCCGGCTGCAGAAATAGCCTGTCGGTACACGCTATCTACAACATCGCCCGCAGCAAAAACTCCGTCTACAGAGGTTCTAGTTGAAGCGCCGTCAACCGCAATGGTTCCGTCTTCATTTAGTCTTAATGCGCCATTAAGGAACTTTGTTGCGGGAGTATGCCCTATTGCAACGAATAATCCTGAAGACTCAATCTCTTGCGTTTCTCCCGTAGCAACATTTCTAATAGTTAAAGATGTTGCTTCTTTGCTGTCGCCGTGCACTTCTTCTACAACACTGTTAAGTATGAAACTAATTTTTTCGTTCTCTTTTGCGCGATCAACCATAATTTTAGAAGCTCTAAACTCGTTGCGTCTATGAATTAAAGTCACAGAAGATCCAAATCGAGAAAGGAATTGTGCTTCTTCGAAGGCTGAATCTCCGCCGCCAACTACCGTAATTGGTTTACCACGGAAGAAGAATCCATCGCAGGTTGCACAATATGAAACTCCTCGCCCAGAGTATTCCTGCTCTCCAGGCACGCCCAATTTGCGTACTGTAGAGCCCGTAGAAACAATAACAGCCTCTGCCTCATAAGTTATACCATCTTCGGTTGTAACGCGCTTTACAGGGCTATTAAAGTCTACAGAAGTAACGTCGCTTAAAATAACTTCAGCACCAAATTTTTCGGCCTGCTTTTGCATTGCGTCCATTAAATCTGGTCCCAAAATTCCTTCTGGGAATCCTGGATAATTTTCTACCTCTGTAGTATTAACTAATTGGCCGCCAGGGGTTAAGGCTCCAGCTATAACAAGTGGATTGTATCCAGCGCGACCCAAATATATTGCAGCAGTATATCCAGCAGGTCCGGATCCAATAATAATAACTTTGTGAATTTTATTTTCCATTCGTTATTTATCCTTACTTGTTATTCACAGGGGTTTATTTGGTTAATTATTTATATTTATTTGACTATTGCAAAATTAGTAAAGCTTTACAGAATTAATATAAAGACTGTTCTTAGGCATAGTATCCTTTGGAACCCAAAGCATAAAGTCTTGCGATTTTACAATCTTTTTAAGCTTCACATCAGTTGTTCCGCTTTCGTCAAAAGTAAATTCTGCAAGCTGCGTGCCTTCTCTAGGATCATCTTTTGTATTTGCAAGCAAGAAGGCGTGTCCGCCTGAGGTTCGTATTGAAATAACAAAACGATACACAGTTTGAGGCTCTGTTAAGTGAATGTAGTAGCCGTATCCAGGTTGTTGTGCAGGGAAGCTAAGGAACTGATAGCGATCTGCCTTATAGGCAACAGTGTTCGTAGGAATTTTAGGTTTTGGAACAGCCTTTACCTGTTTTCTTCCTATGTGCTTCTTTGCCTGCTGCTTTTCTTGTGGCAGCACTCCTTGGCTTCCAAAAGGCACATTTTCAACGGTTGTGCTATCCCAAGAACCATTATTGCTAAGACTGTCTTGGCTTTCATGTGTTCCAAATAAACCATGTATTGCTAAAGCTAATCCAATAATAAGAAGCAAGCATACGGCGCCAATTGCAATAACTTTTGTTGAAAGACCAAACCATATTTTTGCATTAGCAATGGCATCTGTACCATTTGGATTATTCTTATTTTTATTGTGTAAATCAGCAGATTTCTCGCGAGGCTGGAAGCTAGGTGGCAATGAAGGGGAGCTTGTTTTAAGAGCATCTTCGGCTTGATTATTATTAATTTCATTCTGCAGTGCTCGCGCAGATTCTTCGCCAGGAGCAATAAACCTACCTCGGGTATCGACTACTGGTACGCGACCAGTAGATTCAGCTTCTGAAGTTAAGCTTTGCGGTCTTGACATAAGCTCTGTATGCTGAGCATTCTCTGCAAGTAAATGTTCAAAATCAAAGCTAGCAGCAACACCAGTTTCGGTTAAATCATCTCTTTGACTTTGATTGCGAGAATTATTAGCACGATTAAGAACATTTCGAGAAGTAGCAGATTCAGGAAAATGCTTATATGATGCAGATAAAGTTGGGAAAATAGCGTCATCAGTATCTAAATCCGTAGGAGCAAGAATACTTGCCATTTCTGCAGCTGCAATATCGTGAAAGTCAATGTCAGTATTGGTGTTTGTATCTTCGTCAAAATCATCATCAACTTTTTTGTTGGAAGAATTAGCATTATTTCGCTTAAGAAGTGAGCCAAGTGTTCTGCCAGCATTCTTAAAACTGCTACTAATCTTTGCAGCTCCACTATTTTCGGCAGATTCAGAATTGTTGGACGAGTCTTGCAAATTAAGAGAATTAGCATTTTGCTCATTTGCTTGCTGCATAAACTGAGCGTCAAACTGTTCTTCGCTTTGTGTTAAACCTTCTGGCAAAGGAAGAATTACATCATCTTTTGCGCTAAGTAAACGAGCATTGCTAATAGATGCAGCACTTGTTTTATTACTAAACTCAATATCTTTATTAGAAAGCTTAGAAATAGGCGTGTATGAACCCAAAAGCGCCATCAACTCAGCAATAGAAGCCATAGGAACTATATGATTATTCTCGTTAGCGTCTAAACTTCGTGTGCAAATCATCCTAAATTCTGAAGGAGTATCATTGGCAAGCATAGAAGCGTCAAAATGCGCTTGTATGCGCGAAGAAGTTCTAGTAAGAAGAGCATAAAGTAAAGAAGCAAGTTGACGAGTAGCAGCGTGCTCTATGCCTTCGCTTGCTGTAGTTTCTTCGCTATTTTGCGATTTAGTTATGTCTTCTAAAAGTGGGCTTACAGCAGTATCTGCAAGTTCAATGCCGTTAGGAGTAATACGAACAGTGTCGCTTGAAACAGCGTGATGAGTTATGTTATTTGAAAGAAGTTTGCTTAATGCTTGAGCTGTTTCGGCAACAATTGTTCTTATAGCTTCGTAGCTTAATGGGGTTTCTTTTTTAGCTAAATAATCGCTAACTGTAATACCGCGATCGAGAGCTGTAACAATAAGAGCAATCGAATCATGATGTTGAAGCTGCAAAACCTGAGTGAATTTAGTGCTGCGAGATAACGCCAAAGTAGAAGCAATCGTATTAACTTCTGGCAAAAAACGAGAATCGCGCACAATAAATAGTTGGCAATCTTGAGTAAGTATGCGGTCGTTCGCCTGCCATACTTGTAGTCCAGCCTCATTGCGCAAAAGCGATACTAAAACGTATCGGTTTAGTACAATATCTCCGAGCCGAGGTTCCATTTGCTACTCATCTTCCTACGCGTGCGCAATAAACAATGACAACATTTTTTAACTACAATCTAATTGTACTTATGAAATGACAACTTATGTACAGTAATTTTGTTGATATTGTAATAATTTCTAAAACAACTACAGAATTACATAATAAAGTCTGATTGTAAATAGAAATATTACAAATTATGCTTGTCTGTTTACTTATTTGGCATCTTACCGGATCGAACTACTCGTGCAGTACGATTAGCTTGCTTTTGCTCAGATTGTTTGCGAGCAGCGTCTTCAAAAATTTTTGCAAGAGGAATAAGCGCAGGAATTTTCTTAGAAAGTTTGCTAATTATTGGTGAAGATAAATCAATAAGTTCGCTAGTTTTCAAAAGAAGAAGAACAGCAAGATAAATAATCGCAATAATAATTGTTGTAATTGCGCAAACAAGTAAAGCGTTGAACCACCTCAACACTCCGTGCAAATGTGGGGAATTAATAGTAAAAACTTGTAAAAGAGGTTCTCGTACAACAAGACCTATAAAAACAGAAATTAGTGCAGACACAACAATTTTTACATGCGTGGTTATAAGTCTTTTTTCGTCTAAATCCTTGTTAAAACGATTTCGCAACATGTGAACAAGAGAAGGGAAAGTCAGGAAATAACTTATTGAAACACAAGCTCCTAAAGCTGTTACCCAGCATGTAGGAGGAAGCAAATTAACACAAGATACAAACGCAATAATCTCAGTAAAAAGCTGAGCAAAAGCAAAAATAAACGGGCTTTTGCCATCTTCAAACGCAAAGAACGTGCGTTGAATAATCAAATAACTACTTGTAAGTGGTAATCCGAACGCAAGCATTGTAAGAGGAGCAGCCATAAGATTAGCCTCTTGCAAACTTATAGACGGGATCAAAGCTAACGAAATAGGAGTTGGGATAACAATAAAAACAACCGTAAAGAAGCACATTATTAAACTTACGTGCCTAAGTGCTTCGCTTAAATCTTTGCGTGCGTCATTTAAATCATGATTTGCAATAGCCAGCGAAATTTTAGGGAAAATAGCTGTTGCTACAGACACTGCAACTAATGAATAAGGAAGCAAAAACATTGTGTAAGCATTTTGGTATGTGGCATTACCAGCCACCTCAAACTGGTCTAATCCTAAACGCTGTTCTGCAACAAATGGGACGCTTGTTGTTATATGCGTAGTAATCATAACAACTATTTGCGTAACAACAACAATGCCCATGCTCCACGCTGCAACAGGGCCCATGGAGCGCAAGCCAATATCTCGTATACCAAAACTTGGCCGGTAGTGTATTCCGCTTTTCATTAGCGGCCAGAATAGAACTAAAGCTTGAGCAGCAACACCAAGAGTCCAAAAACCTGCCGTAAGAAGAAGAGTATTTCCGTTCCAGAAACTCAGAGGCTCTCTATTAGCTTTTCCAAAAATAAAAATGAATACGCCAAAACCTAAGCAGCTAATAATATTCGCAGCTACAGAACTCCACGCATACATTGCAAAACGGCCTTTAGCGGCAAGAACTTGCCCTAACACGGTGTATAAGCCGTAGAAGAAGATTTGTGGCATGCACCATAGCGTAAAAGCGCAAGTAAGCGTTTGCATTTCTTGGCTTCCGCCCGCGTAAAGCATTGTGAGTACAGGCGTTGCTGCAGCCATAAGAATTGTAACTGCAAGAAGTAAACCAATAGCAAAAGTAATAAGCTTATTTAAGCGCTCTTCTGCATTCTTCTTTTCCAGCGTGCGTACAATTTGCGGAACAAGCACAGCGTTAAAAATTCCACCTGAAACAAGAGTGTAAATAAGCTGAGGAATCATAGATCCAGCTTGATACGCGTTTGCAGCAAGTCCCGTGGTTCCAAGTGCTGCAGCTAGCAGAATAGTACGTATTTGCCCTGTAATTCTAGATGCGGCTGTTCCGCTAGCCATAATAACGGAATTTCTACCTACTGAACTCATTCGTCTGAATCCTTCTTACGGTTAAATTGTCTCCAAAGTCCAAGAAGACCAAGCATGAAAGCGAATATTATAATAATCGTACCGCTTTTATCACTAATTTGCAGAGTACTAGTAATAAGCGTGTGCTGAGCGCCGGAAAATGCTTGATGCTGATTATCTTCCAAAACGAAAGTAGCTTTAGTGTGAAGAGAAGTCGTAATTCGCAAAGGTAAAGTAACTTGCACTTCGCTATTTGCTGGAACTTTTACTAAAGTCTTTCTACGAGTAACAATTTCCATAACGTGCGTATCTGCAGATAAATACACTTTTACTGGATAAGCGTAAGTATTGCTGATAGTAATCGGTATACTTGCCGTTTCACTAACTGCAGTAATATCTTTTGGAGGTATTATGCGAATCCCAGAAAGTAGCTTATTTACAAAGTATTTCGCTGTGCTATTTTCGTTATAAGCTGTTTGTTGTTGTTTATGATTTGCATATTTTTTTGTTTTAGTCGGAAGACTGCTTGTTTTATTTGTTAATTCTTGCAACGCAATATCGTCGTACAAGCGTAATAAATACAATCCCCAATCTTTAGCGCTAATCCTATTTTTTGCTTTAGCAGCTTGTTTAGCTAGAGCTTGAGCGTCGCCTTCCGTATTGCGTAATTTCGTATCCTGCTCGTAATTAAGAATATTTTTAACAAAACGCGAAACTTTTTGCCTGTAAAGAATTAAATTCTTTAATTCTAATCGTCTTTCTTTGGCTGAAACTGCGTTAATTGCACTACTGTGAGGCATTGAGTGCATAAGATCATTATTTTTCCAGGAAGGCAGCTTTTCTTGTTTAATTTGTGCCATTGTATTTAAATCGCTTAGTTGCAGCCAAGGCGATTGCTCCAATGCACTCATAACGCCATCAATATTTTTTACGTCTGTTTTGTTAGAAAAAGTAATAAGAATATTGCGGTCTACGTAAGGTTGTTCCATTTGGTAGAACGCGCTTTGTGCAACTAAACGGTTTATTCTACCGGCCTGAGTGTGCTCGCTAAGAGCTGTAGAACTTGTTGCTTTGCCGTTTGCTAGCATTGTTAGCACAGATTGAGCAGATAATACGCGTACGTTTCCTGCGGGAGTTTCAACATCGTATATGCCGTTGCTAATAGCGAATTGTGAAGCTGTAGTATCAAATTCATCTGTGGAAATAACAGTGTTATAACCGTTGCGTTTTGCAAGCTCAAGCGCTGAAAGTGTCCATTTTCCTCGAGTCTGCCAAGCGTATGTGTTTTGTGATCCGTTATCAATCTTCGCAATCTGTTTCGCTTCATGAGGATGAGCATAGGAATTAGAAGTTTCAGCTATCTGCGAAGATTGTGGAATTTTTGAAGTTTGTGGAATTCTTGAATTTTTAGCAGACCATGTGTCTTCATTAATGCCAGCAGAACGATACGTTTTAGAATTGTGATCATCTGCATAAGCGCTAATATCAAAACCTGATTTTTGCATAAAAGCGTTAGGAACAAATAATAATCGAGCTGCTTGAAGCGTATTTATATCGACAATAGTCTGTAATTTATTATGCTTGCTAGCTAAATCTGCCTGCTCAAGTACATAGTGCGTATCCTGCTTATTTGCTTGCAAATTTGTTACAGCTCGACTGCTTGTGTTTGTGAAATTATCTTTTAACGCATGTTGCTTATTTGTAAGAATTGGCATAACTGCCGTAAGTTTTATTGCTGGGGATTCAGGCACATTAAATCCTGCGTTCGATCTTGTTAAGAAAGAACGAATAGATTTATATCGTGAAGAATCCTTAGAAAAATACGTGATTTTTAGAGGTTTTGGACCCCAATGCCAAATAGATTTAAGTTCTTGAGAGTCTGAGGGTATATCAAAATGGAATGTTGAAGTTTTTCCTGCTGCAACTTCGCCAATTTTTATTGAGCCGAGTATTTGCGGAGTTGGTATAAGAGATTCTCCTTGAGCCCAATTTTGCAAATCTGTTCGTGAAACAAAAGTGTAGTTGGAATTAATAGAAAGTTGCAAAATGCCTTCAGGAAGTGCTTCTGTTGTAGCTTTAACTATTGCAGTAAGATGGTAGCCACTTTTATCCGTCACAACCGGCGTAGATTGAAGAATATTAAGATCAATTCCCTTTGTGTGAGGATTTTCGTAATCGTTTTCTTTTTTCTTAGTGTTTTTACCGGATTCATCTTCTAAAGTCGTATTAGACGTAACAGCGTTTGCCGTACGTAACAATCCCACATATTTTGCGCATTGAATATTAGTTATTGCAAGAATAATGGCAAGAGACGTAATCAAAATAATAGTAAAATGCAAAACTTTTAAGCACAAAGCTCGCGCGGATTGCAATAAATTACGCATGTAAAAACATGGCTTGTGGCATGTTGAATTGCGCGCTTCTTGCGTTATATGGTTCTTACGCGTGAGATTCGTCACTGTGAGACCGCCTGTTTGCTTTTTTTGCGTAAAGCCATGCAACTTTACGCTCATTTGGATAACTTAAAATCGCACTCAGCTCTTTGAAGTTCACCCATATTGCATCTTCTGCTTCATGATCTGGATCTCCCAATACAGAAAGATCGCCGCTTACGTAGCGTAACGCAAAATGATGAACTAGTTTATGAACTCGATGAGTTGTTCCTGTAAACCAATAGTCTATTGTGGCAATTGAATCAACCACTTCGCCTATAATTCCAGTCTCTTCATGAATTTCACGAACAGCAGTTTCTTGAGGTGTTTCACCCTTCTCAATATGGCCTTTTGGTAGACACCATTCAAGATGTCCGCTTCTGGAATGTCGAGCAATAATTGCGACACGCCCGAGTGCGTCGAATACGAGTCCGCCTGCGGAATATTCACGAATAATTGGCAAATCTTGAGCGTCTAAAGAGGCGAAAGTAGCAGGTGTATCTGCTAGTCTACGCTGTGGCATACTAGCCGGAGATGCGCCAGGGATTATTGAAGTTTTTTGAAGAAGATCCTCATTTTCAACCACTTCTTGAGACTCTTGCTCAAGCTCTGAAAAGATTGGAATATCAACGAAAATCTGAGATTTTTCTTCGTTTGATTCTAAAGATTTTTTACTATGAATTTTAGATAAATCAAGAGGCGTTATTTGAGGCGCAGACTGATTTTGGGCATGATTATCCGCAAGCTTGGCGAGCATACGTCGTAAATCTGCAGGAGTAACCATACACTCCACCTTACTCAATCCGCTGTGCATTGGGGTAACTGTATGCTGGAATATAGATTAATTTTTGCTGAAAGGGTGTCGGTAAGGGTGACTGAGAACTTCAAAGTTTGGCCTGAAGCTATAGAGTTGGGGCGACTTTTCGCTGAACACGATTATGAACTTGCATTAGTTGGTGGACCTGTGCGTGATATGTTGTTGCATCGCGTGTCGCATGATCTTGATTTCTGCACTTCTGCTCGTCCAGAAGAATTTGAACCTATTTTAAGACGTTGGGGGCATGACGGTTTTTGGGATATGGGTCGTAAATTTGGCACTTTGGGTGCTGTTCGTCGGCGTCCGGATGGAACGGAAGTAAAAGTTGAAATTACTACATACCGTTCAGACGCATACGATCCTGATTCTCGTAAACCCGAAGTGCAATATGGGGATACTCTTGAGGGTGATCTTTCTAGGAGAGATTTCACAGTTAATGCAATGGCTTTGCGTGTTCCAGATTTGGAATTTGTAGATCCGTTTGGTGGGGCTAGTGATTTAGCTAAAGGAGTGTTGAGAACGCCTGTTGATCCTCGTCAATCTTTTGACGATGATCCTTTGCGAATGATGAGAGCAGTTCGTTTCGTTGCGCAACTTGGGTTTACTATCGAAACTAATACTGCTGAAGCAATTGTAGATATGGTAGATCGCCTTGATATTGTTTCAGCTGAGCGTATTCGTGACGAAATTACCAAACTTCTTCTTTCGGACCGTCCGCGTAAAGGTTTGGAAGCTCTTGTTGAGTCTGGTATTGCAAAGCGAGTCTTGCCAGAAATTCCAGCTTTACAGCTTGAAATTGATGAGCATCATCGTCATAAAGACGTTTTTGAGCACACAATGATGGTTCTTGAGCGCGCTATAGCCTTAGAAACTGATGATGAAGGTCCTGTGCCATCTCCTGATTTAACTTTGAGATTAGCAGCCTTGTTGCACGATATAGGCAAGCCTCGTACTAGAAAGTTTGAAGATGGTGGCAAAGTTAGTTTTCACCATCATGATGTAGTTGGGGCAAAAATGACGCGTAAGCGTTTGAAAGAATTGCATTTTGACCATCATCTTATTGAAGATGTAAGCGAATTAGTAAATCTGCATCTGCGTTTTCACGGTTATGTTGATGAACCTTGGACTGATTCTGCAGTACGACGTTATGTTAAGGATTCTGGGCACTTATATGAGCGTTTGAATCGACTTACTAGAGCTGATGCAACTACGCAGAATCGTCGCAAATCTTTGATGTTTGAGCACGCAATGGACGAGATGGAACAGCGCGTTCGTGAATTGAAGAAGCAAGAAGATTTTAATGCTATTCGTCCAGATGTTGACGGAAATGAAATCATGAAACTGCTAGATTTACAGCCAGGACCAATCGTTGGTGAAGCTTATAAACATATGCTTGATTACCGTCTTGATAACGGGCCTGTAGATCACGATATAGCTGTTGCAGAATTACAGCGCTGGTACGAAGAAACGTATAAAAAGTAGATTATTTCACAGCTTTGTGTGAATCTGCTTTAGGAAGTTCCTTCATATCTTTTGCTTTAACACATCCAGGGACTTCTTGTATTGCGGCTCCTGCAGCTGGAACATCAACTTTCGGGCGAAGATTATTAAAAGTCGAGCCAAGAACAATATCTACGAGCTTATCTTGGCGATCGTCCATGCGCATAACAGCATCAGCAAAATTAGAATTTACTGTGTATGCTTCATTAATAGCGTTCTTACCGAAATAAATAGTTGTTCTTTTAACATTACTTGTTTTGTTATTATTTACTTCTGTAAGATTAAAGCCTCGAGAATTTAACGCTTCTCCTACGGCTCTTGCCAATCCGCGGAATTTCGTACCGTTTAATACTCGAATTGACACAGCACGATTATCAACATAAGGGGATTTAGAACCTTCTTTGCCTTTAGCTGCGCATGGTGCTGTTACGCCGAAATTAGGATTATCTTTTGGTGCAACTATTGAATTAATCCCGAAAACATGCAACTGTATTAACAGCGCAAATATAAACGTAACTGCCAAAGCTATGCTAACAGTAGTAATAACAGATCGCTTCTTTTGATACATGAAAGCCTTACGAGCAATACGTTCATCGTATTCTTGCGTCATGTTCACTTCCGATCTGTAAGTTTATTTTGTTTGCAGCAATTTTATTAATCTGCAAAGCGTAATATAAATCGCATTTTACTGACTATGTATGACTGATTTTGACGCGTATAAGCGTTTGTTAGCAAACTGTTCTTTGATGAAATTGTTATTTTAAATTTCGAATAAAAAACTATTTTTGCTGCAACTCTAAAGTTTTACAAGCGCGATACAACGCAATAAAGTCGTCGCATGTAAGCGTTTCTCCGCGTCTTGTAGAATCTATATTAGCTTTTTCGTATGCTTCGTCACTAACTAAATGTTTAAGAGCCGCGTGTAAAGTTTTTCGTCTTTGCTGAAAAGCTGCATCAATTAAAGTAAATACACCTTCTCGTTCGCTATTATCTCCTTTAGTTTTGCAATAGCGAGTGAAAGATACTAGTGCAGAATCAACATTTGGTGCTGGCCAAAAAACGTTACGTCCAATAAGCCCTGCGCGTTGAGATTGACCGTACCAAGCAAGTTTTACGCTAGGTGTTCCATACACTTTATTTCCTGGTTGAGCGCATAGTCGATCTGCTACTTCTTTTTGAACCATAACCAAAAAATGTTGTAAATTACTAAATTTTTCAAGTAAAGTAAGCACAATTGGTGTTGCAACATTATAAGGAAGATTTGCAACAAGTGTGAACTTATTTGCCCTTGAAAGTTGCGGAACGTCGTCTGCTGTTACGGTCAAAGCATCTTTTAAGATAACATTAAAACGTTTAGAAGCGTTTGGCATAAATTCTTCAACAGTGTTAGGAAGACGGCGTGCAAGAGGTGGGTCTATTTCCACAGCCGTAAGATTAGCTCCAGTCTGCAGTATTGCAAGAGTAAGAGAACCAAGCCCTGGGCCTACCTCCATAACGGTATCGCCAGATTTAACTTCAGCTGCCGCTACTATTTTTCGCACGGTACCAGGATCAATAACGAAATTTTGACCAAACTTTTTAGTAGGAGTAATGCCTTCTTCTGCAGCAATACGTCGAATATCTGCTGCCCCTAAAAGCTGGCCTTCAGTTTCAATGCTGATTTCTGTCAAATTTTTACCGTCCAAATTTCGTAACAATTAATCTGTTGAAAAAGTGTGTTAAAACACGCCGTTGTTTTTAATACCAACCAACTTCGTGCGAGTGCCTTACAGCACCACTAGGATCTTTGTATTTTCCCTTTATGTAGCTAATTCCCCAACTGATTTGTACGGCAGCATCTTCATGCCAATTAGCTCCTGCACTGCTCATTTTATTTGCAGGAAGAGCTTGAGGAATGCCATAAGCGTGTGAGCTAGGATTTTCTGCATTCCAGCGCCATCCAGATTCCCTATTCCAAAGCCAAACAAGGTCTTCCCACTGTTTTCCAGTCCAGCCCATTTGTGCAGCAGCTCCTTGTGCAAAAAGCTTTGCCTGCTCCGGTGTAGCGTGAACAAGGCTATTTGGGTTTGACTCAGGAGCAGGAGCGGGAGGATTTGATTCCGGAGCAGCAGGTTGCGTTTGTGATTGAGCTTGTTGATTCTCCTGTGATTGCTCCTGGCCTTGTTTTGAAGGCTGCGGGTTTTGTGAATTTGTATTCTTAGTTTTAGATGCTTGAGATTCAGATTTTGGTTCCTGCTTTGGCTCTGACTTTGGCGCAGGTTTTGCAGCAGGCTTTGGCTTGTTGGCAGGCTTCGGCTGAATTGGAGCTGCTTTTCCAACAGCAACAACCTGATTAATAGCAGGCTTTAATACATTTTGCGAAACGAGAGTAGAGCTTTCAGCTTTGCCGTCAACATAAGTTACGTTATATACGTCTTCTCGCTCGCCATTAACGCCAGCTTGTTGCACAACGCGAGAATTTGCTGGAAGCTTAGGGTCGATTACGGTTTGTGTGGCAAAAGGCAATGAAACTGTTCTAGTTTCTTTACCGTGCGTGACTCTGGAAATACGCAAAACAGTATTACCTTCGTCATCTTCAACGCTAACTCGATCCTCTTTTCCTAACACAATTCCTTGCGCGTCAAGAATAGCGCTCGCAGGTAAGCTTCCGTCCGGAGCAATTCGAGATTTCCCATCTGCAATAACAGTTATTGGGCCTTTTTTATTAATTGCTAACCCGCAGGTGAGTTTATCGTAAATGTTTTGCAAATTTACGGTAATTCGTTTAGCGTTTTTAGCGTTTGCTTTAAAGAATCCAATAAGCTGATCGACGCTGGTTGCAACTGTCCAAAATGGTATAGTAACGCCGTCTACAGTAATAGAAGTCTGATACGCGCTTCGCACAGTAACGGTAGCGTGATTTGAAAGAATATCTCCGGAAGAAGATATAACCTGATCATGCGTTTTTACAGGCACATGCTGTTCTTGTAGTAGACGAGCAGGAGTTGTGGCATAAGTGCTAACAATGTTTGCTTTGCCATTTACAACTAAAGCTACTGCCTTCTGAGATGTAAATGCAAAGATGCTTATTGCAGCAATAGATAGAGACAAGACGCATGCAATAATACGAGAGCGCCGCATTATAATCAGGCGTCGAGGCGTCCATCGACGTGCCATGTAATCACTCCATTCACTGTAAGACTAATTTTTATTATACCTTCTATTCTGCATTGGGTTTTAAAAATGCATAACAAATAAAATGGGGGCGGGAGAGAAGGGGATATTCCCGCCCCCTATGAGGTGGAGCTGGTTGGGGGACGCTCCACTCTCACCCCGGAAACCCTGAGTTGGGGGAAGGTTTCCGAGTTCTTACTCGCGAAAAGTTTTATTATACAGATGATTATGTGCGAAGACATAGATTTACTATTTTCATAATACGCCATAATTTGGCACTTTATATGAAAAGTAAATTTTTCTATTTTGAATAGTTAATCTAAATAGTTAAGTAGTTACTATCCCCTCTGCTTTAATCATTTCACGTTATTATATGCGATATTGAAGATAACAAACTGTAGTTTTGAAATATGATAATAAAAAATACCAAATACTCACGAAATGAGTGGAATAAAAATGGAGCCTCCTGCCGGGATCGAACCGGCGACCTGCCGCTTACAAGGCGGCCGCTCTGGCCATCTGAGCTAAGGAGGCGAATGTTTTGCCATGCAAACTATTAAGCAATGCTAAGCAGAACATTGATTAGTGTACCATATGCCACGTCATTACAAAATTACGGCGATGTTGAATATAGAAACGGCGTGTTTTTTATTGTTCATATTTGCGCATTTGGCAATATAAGGCATTAACATAATGCAGTATGGAAGATATGAGCATGTTCGATTTGCAACCAGGGAATAATGTAGGCGGATACACGCTTATTTCTAGGCTTGGTGGCGGCGCAATGGGCTCGGTTTGGCGCGTTAAAGACGATGGCGGAAACCAATATGCAATGAAAATATTGCGAGCTTGCATAAGTGCTAATCAAAGCGAAAAAGAATATGCTGAGCAGGAGCGAGAACGTTTACGTTTAAAGCGTGAAGCTTTAGCGTTGCAGAGGATTCATCATCCTGGAGTGTGTTCAATAGTAGATATGGAACTTGACGCTTCAGTAGCATTTATAGTTACGGAGTTGATTGAGGGCAAAAATCTTCGAGAAGACGTTGCAGAAAATGGCCCATATGTTGCTGACGATTTGGAAAGATTAACGCATAAGCTTATTGAAGCTGTTAGAGCGGTGCATGAAGCTGGGATTATACATCGCGATATTAAGCCGACGAATGTTATGATTTCCGCTCATGGACCTGTGCTTGTAGATTTTGGTATTGCTATGGGTGAAGGTGAAAGTCATGTTACGCGTACTGGGTTAGTTATGGGAACTCCGGGATTTATTGCTCCAGAAATTATTGAGGGCAAAGATTCCGATGAGTCTACTGACTGGTGGTCGCTTGTGGCAGTGTTGGCATTTGCTGCAACTGGTAAACCTGTTTTTGGCACAAAGCCTTTGATGGCTGTTTTGGAGCGTGCAGCTTCTGGCAATGCGGATTTAAGCGGTCTTCCTGCAAAAACTATGGAGGCTTTTAGGAAAGCCCTTGATCCTAATCGCGAAAAACGCTGCTCCCCTGCTGTTCTTGAGCGAGCAATTAGTGAAGATTCAATAAATCCTTTAGCGTGGCCAGATAACCACCCTTTTGATCGAGACGCTGCACGCGGAACTATGCGCGAAATGTGGCGTGAAACAACTTGTGAAACAATTAGCGAAACAATTAGCGAAACAGCTGGTGAAGAAGAAACTGTTGCGTCAACTATTCAAAGTGGCTCGACTACAGTTATGGAACAATCTTCTAACGAAATAAATAATAATAAAACTTATGAAGACTGTGACGAAGAGGATTATGTGGAGTCTGATGAATCTTCTGAGGAAGAAGCTGATTGTACTGCAGATAAGCCTTATGAAGATTTAGAAATCAGCAAGTATGATTATTTAACTCGCGGATCTTGGATTTTACTGCTATTTGTGTCTATTTGTGTCGTTATCTGCTGTTTGAATTTCTTATCTGCAGTTGTATTAAATATATTTATTATGTGGGCTAGCTCAACAGCTGGATACAATATTTCCGCGCGATTGCGTAGAAAAGAGCTTAATAATGGCGTTTCTCCTCGCGGGGATACTTTTATGAGAGTTGCAGCTCTTCCGTGGCATATTATTCGTGGGCTTGTGTATACATTGCCAAGAATTGTGATTATTTTGATTTGTGCTGTTATTGGGGCTTGTGTGTATCCGTTACTGTTTGGCAGCTCTGCAGAATTTATGGCTTTTAATATTTTTTCAATTCGTATGATTTTTCCAACTTATTTGCCAACTATTCTTTCGTATACTTCTGCCGGATATGCCACAGGTTTCGTTATTGCGTGGATTATTCTTGCCATTTTTAAGGGTACTGACATGTTTCGCATAGGTCTTGGCTCATTTTTACGTTTCCGTTGATGGCATCTATTAGACTATAGTGAAGTTGTTGTTTTATTGACAAACATGCGCTAGGACTAAGGCTTAGTTTGCAAAATAAAGGGTTTGAAGGATAGAAATGCCTAAAATTCAAATACAGGACAATCAGCAGGGGAATTCATCTTCTACTCGTCTGGAAAAAAACATTGAGAAGCGTGAGCGTGCATTGCGTGAAGCTCGTGAGCGTCGTCAGCAAACAATTATTGGAATTGTTGTAGTGCTGATTGTTATGGCTATGCTAGCTGCAGTTGGCGTTACAACTTACCAAGCTTTTTACCAGTCGCCGCAATCCAATACTGAAAGAACGCAAATTGAGCGTTCTAATAAAGCTAAAAATCAACTAAAGAAACTTGGTGCTAAATATAAGCCGGAAGTTGTCAATTCTAAGGGCGGAATTCTTATAAGCAAGCTTGGTTACAACAAGCCTGTTGCTAAAGCTCCAACGGTTGCAACTTATTTTGATCCTTTATGCCCTGGATGTGGAAACTTTAATCGCGAAGCAGATAGAGTGTTGGCTGCAATGGTTCGTGCAGGCCAAATTAATTTGGAAATACACCCAATGTCGTTCTTGGATAAGATTTCTACTGATAAATATTCAACTCGTGTATCTGGCGCTATTGCCTACATTGCTAATAATGACAGCAATCCAGAGCATTTGTTGCAATTTATTAATAACATCTTTGCAAAAGACTTCCAGCCAGAAGAGGGCGATGACTATAAGCCTGTAAGCAATGAAAAGTTGATTGAACAAGCTAAAAAAGCTGGGGTAGATGATTCTGTTGCTAGTAAGGCTTTTGATCTCCAATACTTAGAGTGGCAGAATTTGATTAACAAATATACCCCTGATTTTATGGAGCTGTTAAACGTTTCTGGCTCTAACAAAGGTTCGATGACAACACCAACCGTAACTATCAATGGAAAGTTGCTAGATATTAATGCTGCTAGTAGCAAGAATATGCACACTCTTGAGGCTTTGCTGCATTGTATTGGCTTGGATAAGAAGCAAGTTGGAGTTGCAGGTCAGATGCCTAAAGTCTCAAGCACTGACTCTCCTATTGACTTGTAGTTACATAAAATATTTAACTAAAACGGGCGCTAGGCTTATGCTTGACGTCCGTTTTCTTTTTTAACATTTCTTTTTAATATAAACAAACGATTACATAATTTCGTATTTTTTATTGTGAAAACTAACTATTGATTAGATGTTTAGTAATAACTTTCTACGCAGTCGACACGCCGAAGCTTTGGAAAATACTGATTTTTTACTGTTTTTCTAAGATAAACATGGTATATTAAGGCTTGGCTCAACGAAGAGAAACCTTCAATGGACCAGGTAAGTAAACTGTGGACGATTGATACCCGCCGATGTAGGAATTGGGGTCATGAGTGCACACCCTTCACTACGGATCGTTCGGCACGTACCTGCCGATGAAAGGACATATCATGGCAGAAGTTGTATTTGATCATGTGACTCGTATCTACCCGGGCAACGATAAGCCTTCGGTTGACGATTTGAACATGACTATTAGAGATGGCGAGTTCCTCGTACTGGTTGGTCCATCTGGTTGCGGTAAGTCTACTACTTTGCGTATGTTGGCAGGCCTTGAAGAGGTTAACAAAGGACGTATCCTCATTGGCGGTCAAGATGTTACTACAATGCAGCCAAAGGATCGCGATATTGCAATGGTCTTCCAGAACTACGCGTTGTATCCACATATGACAGTTGCAGACAACATGGGCTTTGCTTTGAAGATTGCTGGTGTTCCTAAGGAAGAAATCCGCAAGCGTGTTGAAAAAGCAGCTGAAGTTTTGGATTTGACAGAGTATTTGGATCGTAAGCCAAAGGCTTTGTCTGGTGGTCAGCGTCAGCGCGTTGCTATGGGCCGCGCAATTGTGCGTGAACCAAAAGTCTTCCTTATGGATGAGCCTCTTTCGAACCTCGATGCTAAGCTCCGCGTGCAGACTCGTACGCAGATTGCTGCTTTGCAGCGTCAGCTTGGTGTTACTACTCTGTACGTGACCCACGATCAGACTGAGGCTTTGACAATGGGTGATCGTATTGCTGTTATCAAGCTTGGTGTTCTGCAGCAGGTTGGTGCTCCAACTGAGCTTTACGACCGCCCAGCAAATGTGTTCGTTGCAGGCTTCATTGGTTCTCCATCTATGAACATTAACCAGCATCCAGTGGTTAATGGACGTGCTCAGATTGGTGAGGATTCTATTGTTCTTCCAAGCGAAGCTGTTGATAAGCTCACTGTAGAAGATTGCGGACAGATTATTGTTGGCTTCCGTCCAGAAGACGCAAGCTTGGCAACTTTCGATGATCCAAATGCGTTCTCCTTGAAGGTTATGAACGTAGAAGATCTCGGTTCTGATGGCTATATCTACGGCAATATCATAACTGATGGTTCTCCTGAAGAGGCATCTACTATGATGTCTGATCAGAACAAGCTTACGACTATTCGCGTGAATCCACGTGCTTTGCCGAAGATTGGTGATACAGTCAAGATTAAGATTGATCCATCTAAGATGCATCTGTTTGCACCTTCTACTGAGTTGCGTTTGAACTAAAAGCGTAGGTTTGCTTTATAAAAGTAAGATGAGCAAACTTTCGGTATAAGGGTATGGCGGGGTTCGCAATGAAAGCGAACCCCGTTTTTGCCAGCAAAATCGGTAAAAATCGGTAAAACTGCCAGAAAAATAAAAGCAAAAATATAATTTAAAATAAAATAAAAACAAGCGAAAGTTTGTACATTACTAAACATGCTTTATTATGTATAGTTGTTATCAATAATTAGCCAGTGGTTGATTTGCGATGAATATTTATTGCAGATTGTATTGTTGGCACGAGCTTGATTGGTAAATGGAAACTATGGAATGGAATGACGCTCCTCAATTGGACCCGCGTGCTGTGCAGGCAACTTCTGTATCTGCACAGGACGAGAGTGCGTTGTCTCAGGAGCCTACTGCGCTTAAGATTACTGCAGCTAGTTCAAATCCTAAAATGTTTACGTTGCCGTGGGAGCTGCCACTTTCTCAATGGCCGGCTGATTTGTTTGTAAACCTTCCTCGTGGTATTTCTCGACATATTGTGCGTTTTGTTCATGTTGGCGATGAAGTTTATGCCATGAAGGAAATCACTCGTCAAGTTGCAGAACGAGAATACGAACTTTTGCGTAGATTGCGCAAGCTTGAGTTGCCAACTGTAACGCCTATAGCAGTTGTTGCAGGACGCAGAGACGCTAATGGCGAAAAGCTTGAAGCAATACTTGTGACGAAGCATTTGAAATTCTCTTTGCCGTATCGTGCTTTATTTGCCCGCACATTGCGACCAGACACTGCTGAACGACTTATTGATGCTTTAGCTGTACTGATGGTGCGTCTGCATCTTTCTGGCTTCTATTGGGGCGATGTTTCACTTTCTAACGTACTATTTTTGCGAGATGCTGATGCGTTTTCCGCATTCCTGGTTGACGCAGAAACTGGTGATTTGCACGGAAGTTTAACAGAAGGCCAGAGAGAATACGATATTGATTTAGCTAGAACCAATATTATTGGCGAGCTTATGGATTTGAGCTCCGGTCAGCTTTTGCCTACGGAAGTAGATGAAATTAGCATAGGTAATCGTTTAGTAGATCGCTATCATTCACTTTGGAGCACGCTTACAGACGTCGATAAGTTCAGTCCTGATGAAATGTGGCGAATTGAGCGCCGCGTTAATCGTCTTAATGAATTGGGATTTGACGTTGACGAGTTAGAAATGAAAACTTCCGAGGATGGTCGCAGAGTGCTTGTTCGTCCTCGAGTTGTGGATGCTGGTTATGCCTCGCGCAAGTTGCTGCGTTTGACAGGCTTGGACGTGCAAGAAAATCAGGCTCGAAGGTTGTTAAATGATTTGGATGCATACCGCACTTCTACATGGCGTCAAGGTGAAGAGCTGGAAATCGTCGCGACTGATTGGATGCGTGAAATTTTCGAGCCGACAGTTCGTATGATTCCTTCTGAGTTCCGTTCGCAAATTGAACCAGCGCAGTTCTTCCATGAGGTTTTGGATCATCGTTGGTTTATGGCAGAAAAAGTTGGTCACGACGTTGCTATGCAAGATGCTGTGACAAGCTATATTAAAAATGTGCTTCCTCAGTACAAAATGGACAAACGTGTGCTTGCTGCAATCAACGCGGATGCTGATTCTGGCGTAGTAGATGATGAATCTACTTACTTGCAGTCAAATAATCATGGCGCTGATATTGACGAATATAATCAAGACGCAAGTGTTTGGGCAAGTTGATTTTTTAATATAATTACTGTTTTATTGAGTAGCGCATTAAAGCATAAGTCTAAATTTGGGTATAAAAAAGTGCCCCCTGTGGGACTCGAACCCACAACCCAAGACTTAAAAGGACTCTGCTCTGCCAATTGAGCTAAAGGGGCAACAAACGCCAAGTATACTACATTCAAGAGACGAAGTGAAATCAATATACTGTTGTGCGTGTTATAAACAAATTATTGCAGTATTCCTAATGTTTCCAGCTTTGACTTAATTTGTGTAGCGGATGGTTCAACCATAAAAGTATTGTCAGCAAAAGTAACTACCGGAATATGCTTTTGGCCACTAATCTCTACGGCTTTTTCTGCAGCTCCCTCTTCAGTTTCTATATCGTGCCAAATAAAATCTACGCCATACTTGTTAAGCGCAGCTTTTGCTCTTATGCAATCGCCGCACCAATTAGCACCGTATACTTCTATAGATTTATCTGCCATAAAATCTCCTTAAAACTACTAATTATTGCTAATCAGCACTAATTAACTATTAGAACATTTAGATTGCTTATTTTTGCGCAATATATTGATTTTAACAGTGTAATGGAATCTATTGTGTTGCGGTAGTTAGATTTTAAAGTGTGACAAAGATGAGAAAAAATAGTGAAATCTATTGCTAGTGTCCCTTGATTTTCATAGGCTTAATTTCATGAACATGGTTTTAGATATGAATATGGTGATTTGGTTTGTGGCGGCGACCATAGTTATTGCTGTGTTGCTAGTGGCTGTTGCAGTAATCTTGCGAATTTGCAGCCATAGTCGAGGCCCTGAAATTCCAGCAAGTGTCGATGATTCAGTTGAAGTAGGCAAGAACGAATCTAAGATTCCAGAATCAACAACTTCTCGTTTACAGCGCCTTCGAAAACGTTTATCTAATAGCGCAAATCCGTTCGGTCTCACACTTTTCAATATCATAAGCAAAGACCATCTGTCTAAGGAAGACTGGGAAGATGTAGAAGATACTTTATTAATGGCTGATGTTGGCGCAAAAGCTAGTGAGGAATTAGTTGATTCTTTACGCCAGGATGCTCGTATTTCTGGAACTTCTAGTGCAGAAGATGTGCGTGCTGCTTTGCGTGCAAAACTTTTGGAACTGGTTGGTGAAAATACTGATCGTCGTTTGAATGAAAATAAGCCTGATGCGCATCATCCAGGCGTTATTATGATGGTTGGCGTAAACGGAACTGGAAAAACAACAACTGCAGGCAAGCTAGCAAGACTATTTGTTGCTCAAAAGCAATCTGTAATGATGGCTGCTGCAGATACATTCAGAGCAGCAGCAGCGGATCAGCTTGAAACCTGGGCATCTGAAGTAAATGTGCCAGTTGTTCGCGCAGATAAAGATGGTGCTGATCCTGCGTCCGTAGCTTTTACAGCCGCACAAAAAGCTAAAGAAAATAAAACTGATGTTCTTATTATTGATACTGCTGGACGTTTGCAAAATAAAGCAAATTTAATGGATGAGCTTGGAAAAATTCGTAGGGTAGTAGAAAAAACTATGCCTGTAGATGAAGTACTTCTTGTGCTGGATGCTACTACTGGGCAAAATGGAATGGCTCAAGCAAAAATATTTGCTGAAGCGATTGGCATTACTGGAGTTGTGCTTACAAAGCTTGATGGTTCTGCTAAAGGTGGAATTGTTGTTGCAGTTCAAAAAGAACTTGGTGTTCCTGTAAAACTTGTCGGATTAGGAGAAGGGCCGGATGATTTAGTCCAATTTGATCCGCAAAGTTTTGTTGAAGGTTTGTTGGCATAAGATATATTTGAATTTCCGACTACAATAGGTAGAAAGTGATGTATCAGCTGCAATGGTTATTCCTTGCACTGTTTGAAATAATTGAGGTGAAAAATGACCACAATGGATCCGCAGTGGGCGTTGTTGGCCGGCGCATTGGTGTTTATTATCACGCCGGGTATTGCCCTATTTTATGGCGGCCGCGAACGCGCTACTTCTATGGTAAATATGATGATGTTATCCGCTGGCGCGATCGCTGTTACAACGCTTGTATGGACTTTGTGGGGATGGTCACTGGCTTTTGCTGGTAAAGATATGGCTGGCGGAGTTGTTGGCGACCCATTTAGCGGTTTACTATTCCGCGATTCTATGGTTGCAGACCATGGTGTATTTACATCTATGGATGCTAATTCCGGACTAGCTGGAGGCATTCCTGCCGCATTCCGCTTAGCTTGCGCAGTTGTTGCAGTTGCTTTAATTACAGGAGCATTGGCTGGGCGTGTGCGTTACGCTATTTGGCTTATTTTTGTGGCTGTTTGGGTTACTTTAGTATTTGCTCCGCTTGCTCATATGGTTTGTGGCGGCGGATTGCTGTCTGCCAATGGAGCTATCTCGCAAGCTTTGGGCATTCAAGTGCATGATTTTGCAGGCGGATCTTTACTACATATTGCTGCTGCAGTTTCAGCTTTTGCAATTGTTATGATTATTGGCGGCCACGCTCATTTCCCATTGAAGCGTTTGGTGTTGCATATTAAAAATGTTGCTCATGCTGGAACAGGAGCTGGCTCGGCATCTGCTAAAACTAATTCTCGTAATGCAAAGAGTCGTTTATCTCGTGCATTGTGGGCTGATGTTGCAAAGGCTCAGGATAATTCTTCTACCGAATCTGTTGTTTCTTCAGTAGCTACTGTGGCTGAAGTTGCTGAAACTTCTTCTCAGTCATCTGTTGAAAATGGTTCTGTTCGTCATCCGCATAATGTTCCATTTGTTATGCTTGGAATTTTCTTGATTTGGTTCGGATGGCTTGGCTTAATGATTGGCTCTTCCGCCGGTGTTCCAGGTGTTGCTGGTTATGCTTGGGTAAGTTCCACAATAACCGCATCTGCATCAATGTTGGCTTGGGGTGTGACCGAACGTTTGCGTTCTGGATGTTTCTCTGCATTAGGTGCTGCGTCCGGCGTTATGGCAGGTTTGTCTGCTAGCGCAGCTGCAGCAGACGTTATTGCGCCGCTGTGGGCCTTGGTTTTGGGTGTGCTTTCTGGAGTTATTACTTCACTTGTGACTCATTCTCGCACTTTCGCACGTTATGACGGAGCTTTGCATGTTGTAAGTGTAAATGGTGTTGCAGCTCTTATTGGTGTAATCTCCGTTGGACTTTTTGCAGATGGTTCTGGTTTGCTTTCTGTTGGAGATTGGCATCAGATTGTTGCGCAACTTTGTTTAATCGGAATTGTAGTGCTTTACTCGGGTGCTGTAACAGCTATTGTTGCTTTTGCTCTTGAAAAGCTTTTTGTCTGGCGTATTTCTGAAGCTAAGGAACGTAAGGGCGTCGATTTAGCCGATCAAGGCGAACGTGCTTATGATTTCTCTTCCATTGCTCAAAGCCATGAAGGTGTTGTTGTTGCAGTGTCTGACGATGCGTCAAGTAAAACTCAGATGGCTGTTCTTACTTCGGTTGATATTGCAGTTGATGACAATTCTATGGAGTATGAATCAACTAGTGCAGATAAGCAAACAGTTTTGGAAGCTGGTAAGAAATCAGATTCTGAAACTAATGACGAATCTGAAAAGAGTCAGTCTGAAGTTAATTTAGACGAAAAAACATTAGAAGAAGAGCAAGAATCTAATAAAAACAATAAAAAATCTAGTAAATCTCGCGAAGATAACGGTAAGTAAAGCTGGAAAAATAGATTCCGTAAGACACGCACGAATTATTAAATGTGGATAAAAAGATAAGTTATCCACATTTAAGGCGTGTCTAAGTGGACATCTTGCAAAATTATCCACATGTTGGGGATAACAATGTGGATATATTGCGAATAACTTTGCAGAATCATATTTTTACTTGTATTTTACTCATATTTGTGTTAGCTCAATCGCGAATATTTTTATGTAGTATTTGCACAATATTGCATTTGCTGCGATTTGCTAGATAGCAGTGAAATGAAGCATTATGACGAATCAAGAGTTGGATAATCAGAATAAAAAAGAGGTACTTCGCAATATTTGGATACTTGCTGTACCAACTTTTGGACAGCTTATATCTGAACCTGCGTTCGTACTTATTGACACTGCTATTATTGGTCATATTGGCAAAAACGCGTTGGCTGGACTTTCTATTGGCTCAACAGTACTTCTTACCGTTGCAGGTCTTTGCTTATTTTTGGCATACAACACAACTTCTCAAGTTGCTCGTCTTCTAGGTGCGGGTAGACGTCGAGAAGGTTTTAGCGTTGGAATGGACGGCTTGTGGCTTGCATTATTTCTTGGTGTAATTCTTACAGCATTGCTTATTTTCGCCGCTGAGCCGCTATGTTACGCAATAGGCGCGCGTGGCTCTACGTTGCAGGATGCTATTGTGTACACTCAAATGGTTATGCCAGGCCTTCCAGCAATGCTTCTTGTGTATGCTGCAAACGGAATATTTCGAGGGCTTAGAAAAGTCCGTATAACCTTATTTGCTGCTGCTAGTGGCGCTGTGCTTAATACTATTCTCGATGTGATTGCAGTTTTTGGATTAAACATGGGAATTGCCGGCTCTGGAATTGCAACAATGATTGCCCAATGGTATATGGGACTTGTGCTCAGTATTCCAGCTGTTATTTGGGCTATGCAAAGTGGTGCTCGTCTTAAACCTCATTTTCAACATATTTTACATTCTGCAGGAACTGGCATGCCGCTATTTGTGCGAACACTTGCATTGCGCGTGTGCATGGTTGCTACGGTTGTTGCTGCAACTCGTCTTGGTACAAATACGCTTGCTGCGTATCAAGTTGCTAATTCTTGCTGGAATTTTGTTATGAATATTCTCGATGCTATTGGTATTGCGGCACAAACTATTGTTGCCTCAGTGCTGGGAGCGGGCCTACGTAAACGTGCTGGAATTATTACACGCATTTGTGCTCAAGTTGGTGCTGTAAGCAGCTTAGGAGTCGGTTTATTCATGATTTTAGTGGGGTGGAGCTGTTCGCCACTGTTTAGTCCGCACGCAGATATCCAGCTTTTAATTTCTGTAGGCATGACAATTCTTGGCTTGTTCTTGCCTCTTGCTGGATGGATGTGGGCGCTAGATGGAGTATTAATCGGAGCTGGCGATCATTCTTACTTAGCAAAATCATGCTCAGCTACGGCAGTTGTGTATTTAGGCGTACTTATTTGTACAAGCTGTTTTGACGTTGCTTTTAACGCGAACGATGTAATAAGAACAATCACATTGTGGATTGTGCTAAATTCAGTGTATATTGGCGGTCGCGCGCTGGGAAATAGTTTGCGCATTAGAAACGATTTGTGGATGAATGCTGCACTAAAACTATAAATATTTTGTAATATTACTTGTGCAAATATTTTGAAGTTTTTGTTCTTAAATACGTGCGCGCGTTTATACTCGTTTTTATGGCAGATAATGATATGTGGCAGTCCACTAATGGCAATGCTGGCGCGCCGATATATGGTTCTGGAGCTACTCGTAACGCTGAAAGAACAAGCGGTACCACACTGTTTGATCGTGTTCCTCCGCACGATGTTGACGCCGAAATGGCAGTGCTTGGCGGAATGCTTATGAGCAAAGATGCTATCGGTGAAGTATCGCAAGTGCTAGAAACAGCAGATTTTTATCAGCCTCAGCATCAAACTATTTACGATGCTATTCTTACGCTTTTTGCAGGCTCTCAGCCTGTTGATGTTGTGCTTATAGCTAATGAATTAATGAAGGATGGAAATCTCGATAAAGTTGGCGGAGCTGATTATTTACATAGCCTAGTAGCTTCCGTTCCAACAGCTGCAAACGCAATGTACTACGCAGATATTGTGCACCAAAATGCTATTCTTCGTAACGTTATTACTGCTGGAACAAAAATCGCACAAATGGGCTATTCTGCATCCGGAGCTCAGGCAGAAGATATTGTAAATCTTGCGCAATCAGAAGTGTATGAGATGAGTGCAGGCAAAGTGCGTCAAGATTATGTTGCCATTGGTCCAGTTTTGCAAAATACTCTTGATCAGCTCGATAAAATGCAAAATCACGAACTTGAGCAGGGTGTGCCAACTGGATTTAGAGATATTGACGAAGTTACGCAGGGTTTGCAGCCTGGTCAAATGATTGTTGTTGCAGGTCGTCCAGCCATGGGTAAGTCAACACTTGGCATTGATTTTGCTCGCTCGGCAGCACTACACCACAATATGACATCTATTGTGTTCTCTCTAGAAATGAGCAAAGTAGAATTAGCTCAGCGCATTATTGCTGCAGAAACTAATATTCCACTTGCTGCCATGCGAAGAGCAGAAGATATTACTCCAGATCGTTGGAATACTCTCAATAATTTCTGGACAAAAATGCAGGATGCTCCGCTTTTTATTGACGACAGCCCAAATATGAGTCTGATGGAAATTCGTGCAAAATGTCGCAGGCTCAAGCAGACGAATGATTTGAAACTTGTAGTTATTGATTACCTTCAGCTTATGAGTTCCGGCAAGCGCGTAGAAAGTCGTCAGCAGGAAGTTTCGGAATTTTCGCGTGCGCTAAAGCTTTTAGCAAAAGAACTTGAAGTGCCAGTTGTGGCTTTGAGCCAGCTTAATCGTGGACCGGAAATGCGAAACGACAAGAAACCGCAGCTTTCAGATTTGCGCGAATCTGGTTCTATTGAGCAGGATGCTGACGTTGTGTTCCTTGTACATAGACCTGATTTTTACAATAAGGAAGATCGCCCAGGCGAAGCTGATATTATTATGGCAAAGCATCGTAATGGTCCTACTGATACGTTTAATCTTGCCTTCTTGGGTGCAACTTCCAAGTTCATGGATATGCCGCAAGATTACCAGCAGGCGGGAGTGTGATTTAGTATGTCAAGCGGCGACCATGAATCGCGTAAAAAGTTTCGCAAAGATTTGCATAAGCATTGGTACAGCTTTGCCATGCCTGCTGTTGGGAAACTTGTTTGCGCGCTTTCTAGGCTGCTTCACCATGGTGGAAGCGCATTACCTGGTAAAGTCATTGAGAGCCTCGATCCAGGCTTTTTAGCACGTACTCTTTCCGCATTGCCATACGGAATAGTGCTCGTTTCTGGAACCAATGGCAAGACTACCACAACGCGTATGGTAACTTCTATGCTGCGCGAGTCAGGACTTAACGTATTTACCAATCCAACCGGTTCAAACTTTACTAGAGGAGTAGTTGCAGCTCTTGCAAAAACAATGCCGGCTTTTGGCACAAAGCTTGACGCAGATATTGCAGTTTTAGAGCTTGACGAAGCGTATGCAGTGCATTTCGTAAATCAAATCAAGCCTCGTTACTCTTTATTGCTAAACGTTATGCGAGATCAGCTCGACCGATTCGGCGAAATTGACACAACCGCAAAACTATTAAGCAACGTAGCTGCTGCAACCGAAGAAACGGTAGTGCTAAACCGTGAGGATCCACGTATTCGTGCGCTCGCAAGCTTTGTTCCTTCCGGAGCTCGCGTGCAATATTTTGGTTTAGATGATGCTGTAAAAAGCATGTTCCCAACTGATGATGATTTGCACAATAGCACTGAAAAAAGTGAAAATTGCGAAGACGGTGCAGTAGGGAAAGATAGCAATCTTCCTAAAGCAGACGTTGTGCTTTCAAAAGTTGGAGACCACGAGGCTGAGTTTATACTTGATGGCAAGCGTAAAACCACATCTGTAAAACTTGACGGCGCTTACAATATTTTCAACGCTGCCGCTGCAGCAACAGTAGTTCGAGCTATCTTAGCGGACGCTGCAAAACAGAATTCTGCGCTGCAAAAATTCGATGACGATGCGCTTATGGAAGCGATTTCGCACGTAACTCCTGCTTTTGGTAGAGGCGAAGTAATTGAAGTTAATGGCGCTCCTGTTGAGCTTGTTTTAGTGAAGAATCCTATTGGTTTTAGGCTTGCAATCGCTTCAGATCATCCGCAAAATCACGATATAATGATTGCAATTTGCGACGAATATGCAGACGGTAGAGATATGAGCTGGCTGTGGGACGTTGATTTTGCAAGCTTTAGAAGCGCGGGAGTTGCGTGCGTTTCTGGCACTCGCGCATGGGATATGGCTTTGCGTCTGCAATATGATAAGGTCTCGTCTCGCAATGTGAATACGGATTTGGAAGAAGACGTTAAATCTTTCGTGAACGGTGATTTTAGCGGCAACGTGAAAAATGCAAAACGCATATACTGCACGTATACTGCAATGCTTCGCGTGCGCGCTGCTTTAGCGCAACTTGCGGAAGTTAAAGACGTTGGAGTTGGAAAGTAGTTGTCATGAATGGTTCCAGTGATATTAGTAAAGCAAATGCTACTTTTGAAAACGAAAATCGCGAGCTAGATATTGTGTCGCTGTATCCGAAAGACATGAATATTTACGGCGACTACGGCAATGTGCTTACGATTATGCGCCGAGCGGAATTGTACGGTTACAAGCCCGTGCTTCACGAGTACAATGTTGGTGATTTATGGCCAGAGCGCGTGGATATGATTCTTGGCGGCGGTGGTCAAGATCATGGTCAAAGCAGAGTCACTAAAGATTTATTTGCGCGCGCGGATGCGATTCGAGGGCTTGCAAAAGCTGGCGTTCCAATGCTTATGATTTGCGGGCTATACCAGCTTTTTGGCGAGTATTTTGAAACCGTTGAAGGCCAAAAGCTTCAAGGAATTGGAATACTTGGCGAGCATACGGTTGGTCAAGACGTGCGCATGATTGGAAATTTAGTAGAGCATAGTGCCGATTTTGGCGATATTGTGGGCTACGAGAACCATTCTGGGCGCACAAGCTTGGAGAGTGGTACGCAGCCGCTTGGCTCTGTTGATGGTGAAAATTGCGGAAATAATGGCAAAGACCACACGGAAGGCGCTAGAAAATACAACGTTATCGGCACTTATATGCACGGCTCAGTTTTGCCAAAAAATCCGCGTTTGGCTGACTTTTTAATTCGTACTGCTGTACAAAATCGTTACGGTGAATTTGCTCCAAGGCAGACTGATTCTCAACGCGCGGAGCTTGCGAAACTAGACGAATTAGCAGACCGCGCTCGCAAAGTGGCCATAACTCGTCCGCGGTAAATACACATAGGCGTATACGTGATTTAGTAGAAATTTGATTAATTATTTTATTTTATGCGCATAGTGTGTATAATCTTTTTATGAGATACAAAGAGATTGAAAAACGTCTTAAGAAGGACGGCTGGATACTTTTTGCACAGCGTGGAAGTCATTGCCAATTCGTGCATAAAACTAAAACGGGTAAAGTCACAGTACCTAAACATCCAGGTGATATTAACACATCAGTTGTTAAGTCAATCTGGCGTCAGGCGGGAATTAATGAAACAAAGGTGAAATGATGAAATTAGCGTATCCTGTTATTCTTACTCCATACGAAGATAATAGCGGAGGTTTTGTTGCAGAAGTCCCTGATTTGCCAGGGTGTGTAACTGGAGGCAGTAACCTTGCGGATGCTTTGATTATGGCAGAAGATGCAGCAAGTGGATGGGTTCTTACAGAACTCGAAAGTGGTAAGACTGCGCCAAAAGCTAGTGATATTAGTGATATTGTTATAGAAAATCCTAATTCAAAGTTGTCTATGGTTGCGCTTGATATGGATTCCTATGCTGCAAAATACGGTTCTCATGCAGTTCGTAAAAATGTTACTGTTCCAGCTTGGCTTGACACTTGGGCACAAAAAGCTGGCATCAGCTACAGTGGTACTTTGCGCGATGCTTTAGAAGCTTTATATGCTAAAGGAGCTGTGAATAAAGCTTAGTTGTATTAGTAGTTATATTATCTGATTTGTGATGCAGCATCGCATTAATCAATTAATACAAACACAAAAGCCTGCTGAAAGTTGCAAAGTGTTGCAAATCAGCAGGCTATTTTGTAGTTTTTAGATTCTAGCTTTAGATTCTAGCTTTTGTTTGATTTAGTTAGTGACTATTACTAGTAACTATTAGTCAATCAAACCATACAAACGATCGCCAGCGTCGCCAAGACCTGGAACAATATAAGCTTTGTCGTTCAAATGCTCGTCAACAGCGCAAACAACAACCTTAAAGTCAATAGAAGGATCAATCTCCTTCTCCAGGCGTTCCAAGCCCTCTGGGGCCGCCAAAATGTTAATAGCAGTAACATCCTTAGCGCCGCGCTCAGCCAAGTAATGTGTAGCAGCAACTAAAGTGCCACCCGTGGCAAGCATTGGGTCAAGAAGGAAGCACTGACGACCAGTCAAATCTTCTGGCAAACGGTTGGCATAAGTGACAATATCGAGCGTCTGCTCGTCGCGCTTCATGCCAAGGAATCCAACCTCAGCAGTTGGAAGAAGGCGAGTCATGCCGTCGAGCATGCCGAGACCAGCGCGCAAAACCGGCACAACCATTGGACGTGGGCGGTTTAAATGCTTGCCAGTCATCTTGCAAATAGGAGTTTCAATCTCGCGATCGCTAACTTCCAAATTGCGGGTTGCTTCGTAAGCTTCGAGGGTTACCAATTCGGAAACCAACTCGCGGAAAATATTAGATGGTGTATTCTTATCTCGCAAAACGGTGAGCTTATGGTCCACCAGCGGATGATGTAAAACATGAAGATCCATACCTTCTAGATTAGTGCAAGCATTGCACGTTAAGCTAGCGGCGTGCCGTTATTTTTGCGCAAAATATAAACAAATGTTAGTAAAAATATATTTTATTTAAACTTATCTAGCAAAATCTAAAATCTAAAATTCAAAACAGAAACGATACTGACTTGCGAAAGCGCCTGTCGGCGCAAACGCCGCTCGCAGCGGCAAAAAATGGAGCCCGGGGCTTAAACACAAGCCAGCATCATTTTGAGTATACCTTGTTTTCTGTTTTCACGCGCCGCACAATTTTAATCGAAAATAATTTATTCTAACTTTCCTGCTCGCCACAATTTTGCTCCATGAGCAAAAGATAGTGAAAGCGCGTGCATATTTGCGGATATGTGCAAAACCTTTGCAATTTTTTGCGTGTGTATTGTATTTGCTTGCTCGTCTAACTTTTTTGCGTAAACTCGCATTCCGCGCGCAATAATCGAAGTAAAAGCTGAAGATCGGTAAAGTGCTACAGCAAAATCGCCTGTAAAAGCGCCGGAAAGAATAGAGTCTGCAAGTCGCGCAATATCTTCTCCGGTAGGAGTCTCATCAATTCCTGTAATAGCTGATGCACTTGTAGTTTCAGGCTCGCCAAGACTCCAGTACTCAGCGTAAGCTTCGCGCTGTTTTCGTAAAGACATGCGCAGTAAATACAGTCGCCACAACATTCCAGGAAGAGACTCAGCCTCCGCGTGACTCCACAAATCTGCAATAACTTCAATGCCTTCATTTTCAACCAAATTCAGCACGCGCTCAACAATTTCCGGCGATTGCGTTTTATGAACGCGGTTAAGCAGGACGGCGGAGGAAGTGTGGCTAATTTCGTTTACAACATGCGGATCCGTGCCTCCTTCAATCTGCGCGAGCATTGCAGGATCCATTTGTGCAGGTCGGCTTGGGCGGGCAGAGCCAGTGGGGCTTGGCATAAAAGCAGATCTGCTTGAATGAATGGAACTCGATTGCGAATTTAAACTAGTAGACACTTGGAGTAACCTTTTCAATATCAATAATACGAGCGCCTTTAGGAGTGTTAATAATGTGCAAAACTACGGCACTTCCAGTTGGCATGTAAGGTGATTTTTGGCTGAGTATGCGCTTGTGTGCTCTAGGTTTTGTTATTTCGCGCAAATAATCGAAGAAAGTGCCAATAATTGGGCGGTGCAAGCACATGACTGTTGCGTTGTTTGCTGCGATTGCGTTGCTAGCTGCGCTTGTATTTTGTGCGTTACTCTCAAGATTTTGTATTTCTTTTATAAGCACAGATAACGTAGATTTTGGCTGTTTCTCGTGATGATCTTCAGTAAGTTCCGCAACCTGTTCTATAGGAAGTGAAGAATCGCGCGAAAAAGCCGCAACCGTTTCTAAACAACGCTTCCAAGGTGACGATATGATTTTATTCGGCGCGTAACATGCAAGTTCGCGGCCTAGAGCGTATGAAGCGGCAGCGCCCAGAGGTGTGATTGGTCGAGTTGCTTCGCTTCCTTGCCAAGTTTTTCGAGACTCAGCTTTCCCGTGACGCACCAAAAGCAGCGTGCTATATTCTCCTTGGATTGCGTGGAGCTTTTCTAAGAAAGCGTCCAGTACTTCGCGGTCGCTATCGTGAGTAAGTTTTTTGCGCGCTTTAGAAGGAGTAAGCCATAAAACATTGCCTATTTCAGTGGGTTTCGCCGGCTTAATTGGTCCGAAAGCAGGAAGACGCTTTGCTGCAGCCGGCTTGTCAATTAATCGCATCATCCAGTAGTGGATTCGCTTTATTACTTCTGGCTGGGGATTGCAGCTTCGGTTGCTATTTGATGTGTTGCTCTTGGAAGATTTTTTGCCTTCGCGCTCAAGGGGATACTCTATTTTGGCAATGTGCGGACCAAGTGTGACTGAATACCCTGTTTCTTCTCCAACTTCGCGCACGGCTGTGTGACGATGTGATTCGTTCGGCTCATTCTTTCCTTTTGGCCAGCTCCAATCGTCATATTTAGGACGGTAAACAAGGCAAAGCTCAAAATCATCGTAGCTAGGCTTTATTGCATTGAGTGGCTTTCTTGGAATGCTGCCTAGTTTTGCCTCTTCGCCTGCGTTTGAACTGTTTGTACTATCGCGCAAGCGGTAGATAATTCCGCCAGCTGCTTCAACATATTGCGTCGTTACTGCACTCATATTCACTATTTTAGCGGTTTTCTTTCGCAAATTTTAGTTGTGCCGTAATCTTTTACTTTTGACGCATTCGTAACAGTGCCGAAAGTGCCGTTATTTTTTGCCACTCCATAAATTATCATAAAACTGGCAAATTGCAGCGTAAAAAACTTCCCAAAACTGGCAAATAATATTGTAGAAGATTTGGCTGCTGGAACGCTTGAGATTTAGCCAGATCATAAGGGTTAATAAACACAACAAGAGCCAGAAACATATTACTGAATCCGGCTCTTGCTTATCGTTTATTAGTTACTTGCGCTTAGTTCGCACCGCGAGGCTTGCGCGTGTGAGTGTGAATTAAGTAAGCCTGGCTGTCTACGAGCGGACGACCTTCCTTATCGCGAGAATGCAAGGTATACGTGCCGTCTCCATCCATCCACCACGAAACAGTAGAATCAGCCATCTGCAAATCAATGTATTGAAGCAACGCTTCAACCTGATCTGGTGCACTTATGCGAACCAGTGTTTCAACGCGGCGGTCAAGATTGCGGTGCATTAAATCAGCCGAGCCAATCCACACTTCTGGGCCGCTTGCAGGGCCGTCACCAATTTGCGGACCGCAAGAGTTAGCAAAAGCGTAAATGCGGCTGTGCTCAAGGAATCTGCCAAGAATAGAGCGAACGCGAATATTGTCGCTCAAACCTTCAATGCCAGGCTTCAGTGAGCAAATTCCACGCTCAACAATATCAATCTTTACTCCAGCTTGAGAAGCTCGATACAATGCGTCAATAGTCTGCTCATCAACCACAGAATTGACCTTAATCTTAATCCACGCTTCCTTGCCAGCAAGAGCTGCAGCCTCCTCACGGCGAATGCGAGCAATAATGCCAGTGCGAACTGTGCGAGGAGCTACAAGCAAACGGTGGAAACTCGACTTTGGCGCGTAACCAGAAAGCTGATTAAACAAGCGAGTCAAATCCTGACCAACTACAGGATCGCAAGTAAGCAATCCCAAATCCGTGTAAAGGCGAGCAGTCTTAGGATTGTAATTACCTGTGCCAACGTGGCAGTATCTGCGCAACCCTTCTGCTTCTTGACGAACCACGAGCGAAAGCTTGCAGTGAGTCTTTAAGCCAACAATGCCATACACAACGTGAACGCCTGCACGTTCGAGCTTGCGTGCCCAAGCAATATTTGCATCCTCGTCAAATCGCGCCTTAATCTCAACAAGAGCAAGCACCTGCTTTCCAGCATGAGCTGCGTCAACAAGAGCGTCAATAATTGGCGAATTGCTAGATGTACGATACAAAGTCTGCTTAATTGCAAGCACTTTTGGATCTGCAGCAGCCTGCGCGAGGAATGCTTGCACAGAAGTAGAGAACGAATCGTAAGGATGATGAAGCAAAATATCATGCTCGCGAATCGAGGCGAAAATATCTTGCGCGTGGCTAGTTTCAACTTCCGCAATCTGACGGTTCGTAGTAGGAATAAACGGACGATACTTCAAATCAGGGCGATCAAGCGCCTGCAACTCAAACAGTACAGTCATATCAAGCGGCGAAGGCAAGCGATATACTTCCTCGGGACTTACGCGAAGCTGATTTGCAAGCAACTGAGAAAGGAATGGGCTGGCTTCGTTAGAAATCTCCAAACGAATTGGCGGTCCAAAACGACGTCGAAGAAGTTCCTTCTCCATAGCGTTGAGCAGATTTTCTGCGTCGTCTTCTTCAACGTCAATGTCCTCGTTACGCGTAACGCGGAAGGAGCGGGCTTCTTTAATAATCATGCCTGGGAAAAGCGATTCCAAGTGTGCTGCAATCAGCTTTTCCATAGTAATGAAGCCGTAACGCTCTTCGCGACCTTCTTCGTCTGTTAAATCGTCAACTGGTACAAGGCGATTCAAATTATCTGGAATTTTTACGCGCGCAAAATGCGACTTTCCAGAATTTGGATTTTCGACGATAACAGCCAAGTTAATAGACTTGCCGGAAATGTACGGGAACGGGTGAGCAGGATCCACTGCAAGAGGCGTAAGAACAGGGAACACTTGCTTTTTGTAGTAATCAGACAAACGAGCTTTTTCTGATTCTGTAAGTTTATCCCAGCTGAGCAAAACAATGCGCTGCTTTGCAAGCTCAGGAAGAATATGCTCAATAACATAGTGAGCGTGCTCATCTTGGCGACGGTGAGTGACCTCACTAATAGCACGCAACTGCTGGCGAGGGCTTAAGCCGGATGCTGCAGTTACTGCTATGCCAGAATCGATTCGGCGCTTCAAGCCTGCAACTCGAACCATAAAGAATTCGTCGAGATTTGACGCAAAGATAGCAGCAAAATTAGCGCGTTCAAGTAGCGGCAAATCGGTATTTTGTGCCAACTCAAGCACGCGACGATTGAACTTCAACCAGCTTAACTCGCGGTCAAAGAAACGATCTTTTGGTAACGGTAGCTCGCCCTCACGAGCTTCACGCTTTTCTGCTTTTTCATCTTCGGCGATGTGTTCGGCAATTTGACCGCGCAGTATCGCCTTTGAGGGAGCGTCAAAAATCTGTACCATACTCTGTAATTGTATGCGCTGTAAGGGAAGTGCGCGAATGAGTGTCGAGTGATTCGACACGCCGGCATTTGTTCAATTCGAACGTAAACGCACATGATAACCTTTGCATATTCACAAAAGTGTGCAATAGCTACGATTTTTTCAGTGCAATTGAACAGTATTGACAATATGTTAACAAATGCTATTTTGAGCTTTACTATTAGGTGAAAAACGATGATAATAATAATTACAAAAACAAAAAAGAGATAGCGGTAACCCACAAAAGTGTATGGATATAGAATCCGTGTACGTTGGACGGGATATTTAAGACTTTAACCGTTGCAACGAGGATGTTGTGAAGATGAAACCGCAAATATTGTTTTTGTAAATGAGAGGCTCGCCAAAGTGGCGGGCCTCTTTTGATGTGGGGGGCGATTTTACTGCTTACTCAGACTGTCGCACGCATAAGGGAAACTATCAAAGAATAATTGTTGGAATTCATTTTCTTAGCTTCTTTGAAAATGAGTATATATTGTGTTCCATGCTATGCTAATCGCAATTGCGAGTTGTTGGACGATTGTTAAGCGACGAGTCGTTATTTATACGCGTGATTACGTGTGCGGAGTTTGAAACAGGTAAGAAGGATCGAAGGACCATGCAATATTCGTTTATGACGAAGTTGGCTGCAGAATTTATTGGCACTGCTATTCTTATGATTTTTGGAAACGGTGCTGTTGCAAATGTTGAATTAAAAAATACTAAAGGACACCATGCTGGTTGGTTAAATATTGCCATGGGCTACGGTTTTGGCGTGATGTTCCCAGTGCTAATGTTCGGAGGAATTTCCGAAGCGCATATCAATCCTGCTATGACGATTGCGCAAGCTGCAAATGGAATGTTTGAGTGGCAAAACGTTGCGCCTTATATTGTAGCTCAGCTTTTGGGTGCGTTGGTTGGACAGCTTATTGTGTACGTAACGTATTTGCCGCACTACAACGAGACTGAGGAGCCAGAAGCAATTCTTGGTACGTTCTGCACTACGGATGCCTATAATAACAAGCTTAACTACTTCCTCAATGAGTTCTTTGGCACACTCGTGCTTGTTTTGGCAGCTCTTTGCTGCCTTGAATCTCCATGGGGTAAGGCGAATTTGGCCGGTGCGTCAATCGTAGTCGGCTTCGTTGTTTGGGGTTTGGTGACTTCTATGGGCGGCCCAACTGGTCCTGCTTTGAATCCTGCGCGTGATCTTATGCCGCGTTTGCTTCACGCAATTTTGCCAATTCCACACAAGGGATCTTCTCGCTGGGGTGAAGCGTGGATTCCAGTTGTTGCTCCTACGGCTGGCGCAATTTTGGGTGTGCTTATGTATAAGTCGTTATTTGCATAAAACATTTGCTTTTAACTGTGATTGATTACGGTTGATTGCGGTTGATCGCGATTGTAAGAAGCGCGTAATGCTAGTATGAATGCGTTACGCGCTTTTTATTTTGCAAGTTTATGTTTTGCAAGTTTATGCTTATTAATTAATAAAGATATTAAGAAAGACGAAATAATGTTTTCAAAGTCAACTATTGCCATTGGTCGTTTTGCGCCAACTCCTTCTGGGCGTATGCATATTGGAAACATGGTAGCAATGTTGGCCGCTTGGCTTTCTGCGAAATCGCAGGGTGGTCAAATGCTTTTGCGTTTGGAAGATCTCGATATTGCTAGAATGCCGAAAGGCGCGAGTGAGCAAATTATTGAAGATCTAAAATGGGCTGGTTTTGATTGGGTTGGAGAACCTACTTATCAGCATGAGCGTATCGCAATCTACCAAGAAGCTCTTGAATCTCTAGAATCTTTGCAAGACGACGACGGAAATTCGTTAATTTACCCTTGTTTTTGCTCGCGTTCCGATATTCGCGCGATTGCAGCTCCGCAAGAAGGCGATGGTTTTATACGCTACCCGGGTACGTGCAGAAATCTTCGCAAAACTGCGGAAGGTTTGGTGCAAATCGAAAAGCGTTTGCAAAATAATCAGCAACATTCCTTAAGGCTTGCTGTTCCACCGGCTGATTTAAGCCAAGCAAATGTGAGTTTTATAGATGCGATTTTTGGCGCGCAATCTTTTAACATTGACCGCGATTTAGGTGACATGGTTATTCGTCGAGCGGATGGCGTTTTCTCTTACCAGCTTGCGGTTGTTGTTGACGATGTTTTGAGCGGAGTAAATGATATTGTGCGTGGCCGCGATTTGCTTCGTTCAGCAGCGCTTCAAATTTGGATTGGCGAGTTGCTTGAAAAGTCGGGATTTTTTGCGGCTCACGGCGTGCGTTATGCGCAGACAAAATTCGCACATTTGCCGCTAATTGATAACGCTCAAGGCGAGCGGCTCGCAAAAAGCAAGCATTCGCTAGACGTCGGTGCGCTTCGTGAATCTGGCTGGAGCGCTGAGAGTATGATTGGCTACTGCATGTATCTTTTGGGATACAAAAAGCCTGGGCAAAATCAGCCGGTAGATATGAGTGCTGCCGATGCGCTTGCGTTATTTGAAAGCGACGAAACGCCGTGGGATTCTGTTCGCGCAAACCTAGCCGACAAATCCGTGCCCTTCCTTGACTAATGTATTTCACTGCATATAATTGCATATATTATTTGCCAATATTTGACGGCAACATATATTGGCATGTAATGTTGTGTGCATGGATCAATATGAAGAGCCAATTATTTTGCCATCAGCTTTGAAGCATGGGGTTTCAGAAAACGACATACTTCATGCGTATCGAGAATCAAGAGGTCCTGTGGATGTAAATTATGATAGAAATCCACCAACAATAATGTATGTGGGACCAGGAGTTTCTGGCGCTGTTTGGTACGAGATTGGCACAGCAAGAAGACGTGGATTTCCGCAAGAACTTATAGTTCACGCGATGAAAGCAAGAAAAGGATATTTGGAAAAGGAAGGGTTGAAATGAAATTTAGTGAACTGAGTAAAGAAGAGCAAAAAGATCTTGCGGAATATGGCGAGATTATTTCAAAAGAAATGGAAGCAAAATCGGAACCAGATCTAGGAGATCCAACTTTGGATTCTCGCTGGGATCCATCTCGTGAATTGAGCAGATTGAATTATCGCCGTCACGCAATTGAAAAAGAGATAAACAACGCTGTGTACAAAAGTCGCAAAAATGGTCAGTCTTGGAATACAATAGGTCGGGCACTTGGAGTTACCGCAGAAGCTGCACGTCGTAAATATAGTGATAAAATTCCTCAATTAGTGTGACTGTTTTTATGAGATTAGATTGGGGCAATAAATGGCATATATGACGCAAAAAGATTTAGCGAATACTGAGGTCGATTGTGTTCGTGCGCGTCAAATTGCCGACGGCGTGCACAGCGTGCAAGACGCCATTGCTCAAGCCGAATCGCATTATGGTCGCAAAGCTGAGTCGGTTACACTGCTTGCCGCAACTAAAACGCGAGATGCTGGCGAAATCATGGCAGCGCTCAGAGCAGGAGTGCGAGTAATTGGGGAAAATCGCCCACAAGAAATCGTTGCAAAAGCCGAGATTTTACGCGCACAAGCTGCTAGAGAAGGTTTAAGCGTTGGTGTGAACGGCGAAATTCCGCTCTACTTAATCGGTCAACTGCAAAGCAATAAAATAAACAAAGTTTTACCACTTGCAAATGGTATTCAGTCGGTTGACGGCATTGAACTTGCGCAAAAAATATCTGCTCGAGCGCAAAATTTGGGACTTTGCGTAGACGTTATGCTGGAAGTGAACGTTTCTGGAGAAGCTACAAAATCGGGGTGTGCGCCAGAACGTGCGATTGACGAAGCGCTCGCTATATCTAGTCTGCCGTCGCTTAATTTGCGCGGATTTATGACGCTCGGAGCGCGCGTGAATGATGAAAAAATAGTAAGACGTGGTTTCGCAGCATTGCGAGAAATTAGAGATTGTGTAGGTGGGCAACTCGCGCAAGACTCTGAAAAATTAGAGCTTTCGATGGGAATGTCCGGCGATTTTGCGTGGGCGATTGCCGAAGGCTCTACTATGGTTCGAATCGGTTCGGCAATCTTTGGCCCGCGCGCATTTGTGTAGTTTTAAGTCAAATTGATGATTTTAGTTACGCATGCACAATCACATTGCGCAGCGAGCCAATACCATCTACGTGCACAATCGCTTCGTCACCAGCGCGTAAAGTTCCAGCTGGGTATGGAGTTCCTGTCAAAATCACATCTCCTGGAAGAAGCGTTGAGAAGCTTGAAATTGCAGCAATTTGCTCAGGAATACTGTGAATAAGTCGAGCTGTAGTGCCGTCGGCTTCTGGCACATTTTCACCATTAAGCGTAAATGAAATATGTGCATCGCGCCAATTTAGCTCGGTTGTAATCCAAGGTCCAAGTGGGCAAGAAGTGTCGAAACCTTTTGCGCGCGTCCACATTGGGTCGCTTCCTGCGCAATCTCGTAAAGTTACGTCATTTACGCAAGTAAAGCCAAAAACGTAGTTCATTGCGGTAGCTGCAGTCACATTTTTGGCGATTTTGCCCATAACAACTGCCACTTCTGGCTCAAAATTCATGTCGTTTGAGTAAGCAGGAATCACAATCGGATCGTCCGGACCAATTACAGAAGTGCTCGGCTTTGTAAAAATAACCATATCTGCGGCGGTATGCGAAGAAGCCGCAGGAGAAGTAGCGCGCTCGTCATCGGAACGCGTATCGTAATTTTTTGCCAATCCGTAAACTTTTGAAGGAATTACAGGCACAAGCAAGCGCACGCCATCCGCATCCAACGCGTAACGTTTACCAGTTGGCTTAACTCCTTGCGGGCTTAAAGGATGCCCTTCAAGCGCTACTAAATAATCTTTACCGTCGGTTTCGTCTTTTGAACGAAAGCGTATTGCGGAACTTCATTATACGAAAAACGTGCAATTCTCATGCTTTTAAGATTACGACATATTTGCTACTTAATTAAGCATTGCTTGATACTTAACTAAACTTTGCTTGCTGCTTAATTAAATTATTTGCGTAAATTATTTGCGATTGAAAGTTCTTGAAAATAAAACTTGAGTCTAGTACACTCAAGTTTTAGGAATAAAGTTATAGGAAAATCTGTTATACGTATCAGATACATGAAAGTGAAAGCTCGTTAGAACTCGAAAGTATCGTCAAAAAGCTTGAAATTGCAGCGAGAGTTGCAATAAAAGTTGCAATAAAAGTTGCAGCGATTTGACTTAACTGAAGTGTGTTTTAGAGCTTTCGTGGAAATGAGGTAGATATGGAACAAAAGTTTACAACATTAGCGCAAGACGCATTAAGTGATGCTGTGCAAAGTGCAGCGGCTGCTGGCAATGCGCAAGTTGACACTTTGCATTTGGCGGATGCCTTACTTCGCCAAGAGCAGGGCGTCGTTCGCGCGCTTATTGCTCAGGCGGGGGCGGACGCGCAACAAATCGGTTCTGAAATTCGTAACGCATTAGTGGCATTGCCTTCATCTACTGGTTCAACTACAACTAAGCCAGATGCAAGTCGTCAGCTTTTGGCTGCGCTAAGCCAGGCAGAAAAAGAAATGCGCGCAATGGGAGACGAATACGTTTCTACGGAGCACATGCTTATCGGCATGGTTGCAAGCGAACCAAACTCTGTTGCGGATATTTTCAAAAAGCACAACGTTTCCGCAGACGTGTTGCGTAAGGTTGTGCCAACTGTGCGCGGTGGCGCAAAAGTTACGAGTCCGGATGCTGAAGGCAACTACAAAGCGCTCGAAAAGTATTCTGTTGATATGACTGCGCGCGCTCGCGAAGGAAAGCTCGACCCAGTAATTGGACGAGACCAGGAAATTCGCCGCGTGATTCAGATTCTTTCTCGCCGCACGAAGAACAATCCTGTGCTAATTGGAGAGCCGGGCGTTGGTAAAACGGCAGTTGTAGAAGGATTGGCTCAGCGAATCGTTGCAGGAGATGTGCCTACGACTTTGCAAAACAAGCGTCTTATCAGTCTCGATTTGGCTTCGATGGTTGCAGGTTCGAAGTATCGCGGCGAGTTTGAGGAACGCTTAAAGGCAGTGTTGAAGGAAATTCAGCAATCGGACGGTCAAATTATTACGTTTATTGATGAGATTCATACTGTTGTTGGAGCAGGATCTGCAGAAGGTTCAATGGATGCTGGCAATATGCTTAAGCCAATGCTTGCGCGCGGTGAGCTGCGCTTGGTTGGCGCAACTACGCTTAACGAGTATCGTGAGCATATTGAAAAGGATTCTGCGCTTGAACGCAGATTCCAGCAAGTGTTTGTTGGCGAGCCGTCTGTTGAAGATACTGTGACGATTTTGCGCGGACTTAAGCAACGTTACGAAGCACACCACAAGGTGACTATTAGTGACGATGCAATCGTAGCCGCAGCAACGCTTTCAAACCGCTATATTACTGGCAGACAGCTTCCAGATAAGGCGATTGATTTGGTGGATGAAGCGGCAGCTCACTTGCGTATGGAACTTGATTCACAGCCAGAAGAGATCGACGAATTGCAGCGCAAAGTTACGCGTCTTGAAATGGAAGAAATGCAATTAAAGAAGGCGGAAGATGCTGCTGCACGCGAACGCTTAGAAAAGTTGCAGGAAGAATTAGCAAACTCGCGCGAAAAGCTTACTGGATTGAAAGCGCGTTGGGATGCGGAAAAGGCTGGCCATAACAAGGTTGGTGATTTGCGAGCGCAACTCGACGCTAAGCGCGTAGAAGCCGACAAATTCACGCGCGAAGGCAACTTGGAACAAGCAAGCCGTATTTTGTATGGCGAAATCCCAAGCATTCAAAAAGCTTTGGAAGAAGCGGAGTCCGAGGCCTCTAACGCTAAGAGTGAAGCGAAAGAGCCAATGGTTCCGGATCAGGTTGATGCTGATTCTATTGCTGGAGTCGTTAGCGAATGGACGGGCATTCCTGTTGGTCGCTTGATGCAAGGCGAAAATGAGAAGCTGCTCAACATGGAAAAAGAGCTTTCTAAGCGCGTTGTTGGCCAAAGCGAAGCAATCCAGGCTATAGCGGATGCTGTGCGCAGAAGTCGTGCTGGAATTGCAGACCCTAATCGCCCAACTGGTTCCTTCTTGTTCTTGGGTCCTACTGGCGTTGGTAAGACGGAGCTTGCTAAGGCTCTTGCCGACTTTTTGTTTGACGACGAGCGTGCAATGGTTCGCATTGATATGAGCGAGTACATGGAAAAGGCTTCCGTTTCGCGTCTAATCGGTGCTGCTCCTGGTTACATTGGCTACGAGGAAGGCGGCCAGCTTACTGAAGCTGTGCGTAGACGTCCGTATTCTGTAGTGCTTTTTGACGAAGTTGAGAAGGCGCATCCAGAAGTATTCGACGTTTTGTTGCAGGTTTTGGATGATGGTCGTTTGACTGACGGTCAGGGTAGAACGGTTGATTTTACGAATACGATTTTGATTATGACATCAAACTTGGGTTCGCAATTCCTTGTGCAAGAGGGCTTGGATGATGCTGCTAAACGCAAGGCTGTTATGAACGCTGTTCACGCTGAGTTTAAGCCAGAGTTCATTAACCGTTTGGATGAGCTTGTTATGTTCCATCCGTTGAGCCGCGAAGAGCTTGGCGGAATTGTGGATATTCAAGTTCGTCAAGTGGCTGCACGCTTGAGCGACCGCCGCATTAGCTTGGATGTGAGTGATTCTGCTCGCGCTTGGCTTGCGGAGCATGGCTATGATCCAGTTTACGGTGCTCGTCCGTTGCGTAGATTGGTTCAAACGGAAATTGGCGATCAGCTTGCGCGATTGCTGCTTTCTGGCAAGGTGCATGATGGCGCTCACGTAGTTGCGGATTGCGCAGAGAGCGACGACCATGTAACTCTCAAGATTGCGTAATCTATGCATTATTTAATGTAGTCAAATAATGTAGTCAAATAAAACAAAGCGTGCTGTTTATTGGATTATTTTCCAGTAGACGGCACGCTATTTTTGTATCTGAATAAAAAATATTTGTAGAATGAACTTGAAATAAAAAGGTGGATTTCCCCCTTAATTTTTCTAGTTATTGCTGATAATTGGCATTATCGGATATGCGTATCTTTTAAAATTTTAATTGCTTTTTGTAAAAATCTATTTTTTTATATTGAATTATTATAAAATGCGTGTATGTATTCAAGGCTGAATACGTTATGAAGCAGATTGAAAATGGAGATACGAATATGTTCGCAAAGGAAGGATTTGCAGTAGTTGCGCTTTCTACTATTGTTTATGCTATGCCAATGTCAGCTTATGCTCAGATGAGTGGTTCTGTAGTTGGAATAGACAGAGAAAATATACGAAGTTGTAGGTAAGTAGTTTAGTTATTAAGTGGTGAGATATGCAAGAATCATATATGGGCTCAGATGTGCAACTTGTTAATGTGAATTTTTCGTATGGGAAAAAACAAATTTTGCATAATCTTTCTATAGATTTATCTTTTGGCATATGTGGTCTTTTGGGGCCAAATGGTGCTGGGAAAACTACTCTTCTTAACGTTATAGCGACTATTTATGCTCCCTCTAGTGGGAAACTTTTTGTGCATGGCCTTGACGTAACTTGTCGTGCGGAAAGGGCTAAAGCTCGGTCAAATATTGGTTATTTGCCACAATCATTTGAACTTATGAATGCATCGAGTGTGTTAAAAAATGTTCAATATGCCGCATGGGCGCGAGGTTTATCGTGGAGTGCTGCGTATCAAGCTGCTTGGAATGCTCTCAAACAGGTTGGCTTGGAAAAACAAGCACATCGCATAGTTGCTAAAATATCAGGAGGTCAGCGTCAGCGTGCTGGTATTGCTTGTGTGATTGCTAGTCAGCCTGCAGTACTAATACTTGATGAGCCTACTGTTGGTTTAGATCCTGAGCAGCGTATTGATATTCGTAATTTTCTTAAGTCTTATTCGCAAAAGCATACTGTTATTGTCAGTACACATTTAGTAGAAGATTTAGCAGTAATTGCGGATCGGGTTATAGTTCTTAATGAAGGAATTATATTGCTTGATGGGAAAATGGATAATCTTCTTCAATATGCTAATCGTGAAGATCTTATGGTAACTCCATGGGAATCAGGGTATAGGCATTTGCTATCTAAATTTCATAAAAATTAGTAGTAGCAGTAACTAGATATGTATAGTTTCTTATTTCGTTAATGTGGTAGCAAGTAGGGATGTGATTAAATATGCGTCAATATTCTAACTTTTTAACTGAATTCAGATTTTTTACGAAAAATCATAAGAAGTGCACAATTGTTTCACATATTATGTCCCCATTATCTCTAATAAGCAGTTGTATTTTTAGCTTATTTTTGATTGCATATCCTGTTTTTTTGGGTGTGGCAAATTTTTTAGCGCATAATAATAATTATGCGCTTTGGTTAAGAATTGATGTCACGTGGATGCATTGTTTGTCTGATATTGTTGCTTGCATTTTTGGCGCATGGTGTTCGTGTAAAGCTTGCTCGCCTAGATGTTTGGTTAATCCTGCGTGGTGTGCAGGAAAATCAGCCAGTCGTTACGCTATTCCTATACTAAAAGGCGCTATACTGTGCAGTTTGTTATATTGCGTAAGTATATTGCCAACAGTAATTCAGAGTGATGTAAATATTACAAATTTCCCGTATTTTCCACTATTATGTGGAGGCGTGACGCCAAGTGCATTTTTTGCAATTGGTTTTACTTTAGGAGTAATTATTGGCAATCGTTGGGCAATTGTATTCTCAGCTTTATTATCTTTTGCAATAATTTGGTGCTGTATTTATGGCGTCATTATAATGCGTAATGGCACCATACCTCAAGGAGATATTTTTCCTAGATATTGGGGTAGTAGTTTATACGCAATACTTCCAGTGTCGGACGCTGGTATCGGCGCCGAGCCTGGTTTGCGAATGAACCCATGGTTGGTGGGTTTGCGCACGTTCTTTGTGTGTGTTGTTATCGTTTCATGTATTCTTTGTTGCGCGCATATTAGATATTTTTGGCAAAAGGGATCTTATTGGCGTATAAAAGCAATAAGTATTTCTTTAATTATGCCAATAGTATGTGCTTGTTGTATAGCTATGTGGGGTCCAAAACCTTGGATTCGCTCTGGACCTTTTGTGCCTCAGTGTACGACGTTTAAAGATACTGCTTTTTCTGTTTGTGTACATCCTGAAGAAGCTTATATTCGTAAACTTCGTGCTGTTAAACATTTGAAAACTGTTGCTTCTTGGTTTCCTAAGAATCAGAGAGATTCGCAAGGCAAAGGAATTGTGCTTGTACTGGGGAATGCGTTTACTCCAACAAATACTGAAAAATCTTGGAATCTTACTAATAGTGGTTTAATAAAGTTACGTAATCTTAAAGCTACTGTTATTCAACAACAAACAGATACATTTGTTAGGCGTTCTGAGAAATATGGTGATATGACTGGTATCGCTCAAGAAGTGTTACAAAGATTTGTGCCTGCAAAATGTGCATCAAGTGCTATGAAAGAAGTATATGTAAAAAAGAATCTTGATTCAAACGCTTCTGTTACAGCATTTTTGCTTGCTCAGCTTCCTTCTCGTATAAGTAATGATGTGTATGGGTCATATGGATTTATTCCAGGTGAAGCAAACGATAAAGTGGCTATGAGTATTAATAATGCTGATGATGCTAAGCTGAAACAATTTGTAAAAAATCATGTTAAAGAACTTAATCAATGCCTCATAACTCCACAACAAGTCTTATCGGAACTTGGTGATAAGCATGAAAAATAATTTTCGCGCTTGGCTTGAAGGTAGGCATTATATTGTTGCAATCGTTGCAATTTTATTGTCCGTAGTCCTTCCCTCTTTAATGTTTGTTATATTCAGATCATTTGTAACGCAGTTGCCAGTTTATGTTGGTTATATTTGTTTGCCAGATTCTGCTAATGTGCATAATGCGGTAGAAGGTATAACGTTCCAATGTCAATCTGGTAGTAGTGCTGTTAATTTTGTTGTTACTCTGTATGAAGTTATTGTAGTTGGGTTTATTACCGCGGCATTCGTTTGTCTTGCTCCGATTATGGTATCGTGGGAACGTTTCGTGATGAAAAGGCTGCGAATATATGCATTGAGTGCTGCTTTATTGTGTTTGTTTGTTTCATTCGGCGCTTCAGTGTTAATTGTTCGTATAATTGACTTGCAGTTATTGAGTACATTGCAGATGATTTTAGGTAATGCTTGGATTGATATTGTGCTAATAATGATTGGATTAGCCTGTTTTGGAAGGTTTTACGGCCTTGCATTTGGTGTCTTTTTAGCGGTGATGAACATTGCCACACAAGGTTTGCAAAGTAAAATTGGATTGATTTTGCGATGGTATCCTTCTGGAACTTTGCCTGCAATTCCTGGACAATCCATATTGTTATACGTCATTGTTGTGCTTACTATAATTGCAGTTTGCCTATGGAGCGGCACGTGTGGACGTGGATTGCTTTATTTTGAACGCGCTTAAAAGACGTGTCTAATTATATTTCAAAAGTCAACTCAATAGTGTTTAATAGAACGTATGTTCGATAATATTGTGATGCTTGTTTTAATGGTGGCTGCTGTAGCAATAACCGCTGTTATTGTGCTGGCTATTGTTAAGCACAACTCTGGAACGCAAGGCACTAATGGCGTAAACCAACGCGAATTTAACGAATTGCGCTCGCAGTATGAACAAGCGCGCGCTCAAGCGCAAGAAAATGGCAATCAGGCTATACGATATCGCACACAAGCAGAGCAGCTTGCTGAGCGATTAAAGTTTGTTGAAGCAGAACTTGCTAAGGCGCAGCAAGCAGAACAATTGCGAGTGAATCGCGAAGAGCAATTGCGTGCAGAGCGAGAAGAACGCGAACGATTAAATCGTGAGAAGACTTTGAAAGAGCAAGGTAAAGTCTTGGAAGCGCTTGCTCCAGTAAAAGACAATCTTGAAGCTCTGAAGAATAAAGTTTCGCAGATTGAAGAAGGACGCAAGCAAGAAATGGGTGTGCTGAGCACTCAGCTTAAAGGCTTAAGCGAGCAGCAAACAAGGCTTGACCGCGAAACAAGTTCGCTTTCTGCAGCATTGCGAAATAACAAGGTTCGCGGAGCTTGGGGCGAGGCTCAGCTAAAGAATATTGTGGAATCCGCAGGCTTGCTTGAACATGTTGATTTTGATACGCAGGTTGTTGTAACTGGAGTAAATGGTGAGCAGCAGAGACCAGATATGGTTGTGCATCTGCCAGGAGGCAAAACAATTCCAGTTGATGCAAAAGTTCCATATGCGGATTATCAGCGCGCTTGCGAAATACCAGATAATGCAAGTGACGAAGAATTAGCTAGAAGAAGTGAGCTTCTAAAAGCGCACGCTAAGGCTTTGCGAGAACACGTTAGAGTATTGGGAGCTAAAGCATATTGGCAGGCTTTTGAAACAGCACCAGATTTTGTAGTTGCATTTATTCCAAACGAAGCGTTGCTTCAGGCGGCTCTTGAAGCGGACCCAACGCTTATGGATGATGCTTTTGCGCAAAAAGTAGCACTCACTTCCCCAGTTACTTTGTGGGCTGTGCTTAAGTCTGTTGCGTACGCATGGCAGCAGCAAAGTCTTACAGATGATGCAAAAGAACTTTTCGATTTATCTCGAGAATTGTACGATCGCTTTGCAGTTCTTGGAGAAAATGCTTCAAAACTTGGCGTATCTTTGGCAAGAACGGTTGCAGCTTACAATAAGTTTGCTTCCTCGCTTGAGTCGCGAGTGTTGGTAACAGCGCGTAAACTTCAGAAGTTAGATCAAAGTAAAGTTATTGCTTCAATAGATCTTATAGATTCTGATAAAGCTGATGTTAAAGAGCTGAGCGCTCCGGAAGTATCAGTAGAAGATCGTTAAGCATAAAAACATCAAAGCATCAAAAATTGAACAACTCTAAACGCTAAGGAGTGTAATAATGACGGAATTACAAGAGGAACGCGCGGAACTTAAGCGCATGCTTTGTGCGGATATGAGTGCGAAACCATTTAGCGAACTGTTTTCTGTTACTTTTGCTCAGCGCGGCTCCAAGTTGGTTGGTGATGTTCTTTTTGATGCAATTGAGAAAGCTGGGTATTCGTTAGAACGCGATGTTGACGCTATTGGTGCGTTAACTGCTGCTGCAGTGCCGATGGTTTTTGCGCTTATTCATGCTGCAGAACGTAGAGGAATTGCACTCGACGGCTTCGTTATGGATTTTGTTTTCCCTGCAACAAAAGGCCCGTCTGTTAAAGGCAAGCGAGTATTGTTACTTGACTCTTGGCTTTCTGAAAAATCGTATGTTCAAACTTCTTCGCTTGTGACTTTACGACACGGCAATGAATTAAGTCTTGATTTTGGCATTGTTAATCAGCAAGGCGCGCAAATTCTTGCTATAGTTGCATTAATTGGTGGTGTTGACGCCGACGAACAAGGCACAAGGCATCTTCAATTAGTAAATCCAATAAGTGAGGAGAGTACTAAAATGGCATTTGTTCAAGCTTTCGATGAAGAAGAATTACGCGCAGATGCAGATCACGACGATTGCTGCAACGACAACTGCTGTGACGGTCATTGCGAGGTTAAATGCACAGGAGATTGCAAGCATGATGGTTGCACTGAGCCATGCTGTGAAGATAATTGCTGCGGTGGCCATTGCAAAGTAGAGTGCACGGGTGATTGTGCTCATGATGGTTGCACTGAGCCATGCTGTGAAGACAACTGCTGTGGCGGTCACTGCAAGTCAGGTTGCACAGGCGATTGCGCAACTGACGGCTGCCAAGACTAGCTGCAATTACTAGCTGCCAATACTAAACAAAAGTATTAAACGGAGCAAAACTCACACATGCACGAACCGAATCCAATTACTTTGGCTGCAAAAGCTTCCGATGAGCCAGAATTCCGACCTATAGGAGTTGGCCCATGGGAAGAAGAACACCCAGGTGAGCCTCGTCCAGATAATCCAGAATCGCCAAATTACGATGCGCGGTTTAGCACTGAATTACTAAACGAAGGCGACCAGCGTAACGTTCTAGATTGCTACCGATACTGGAAAGTAGAAGCCATAAAAGCGGATCTCGATTCTAAAGGCCGTCATGAGTTTGAAGTAGCTGTAGAAAATTGGACTCACGATTTCAACATAGGCTCTATGGTTCGCACTGCAAACGCATTTACAGCGAAAAAAGTGTATATCGTAGGGCCTCATAAATGGAATCGCAAAGGCTCGTTAATGACCGAGCTATACCAATACGTTGAATGCTGCCCAACTATTGAAACTCTAGTAACTAATTGGCGCGAAAATATGCTTAAAGAAGCAGAAGAAGCGCATCAACTTTTGCTTAAAGCACAAGCAGAAGGCAATAAAGAAGCCGAAAAAATCGCAAATATTAAGGAACAAGACGCTAAAAACGCTCGCGTTATAGCGCTCGATATTATTCCAGGCGCTGTTGCTATGGAAAACTACAAATTCCCTAAACGTTGCCTTATGCTTTTTGGTGCAGAAGGTCCAGGTCTTTCTAAAAAAGCACTAGAGATGGCGGATGACGTTGTTTACATTTCGCAATTCGGCTCTGTTCGCTCGCTAAACGCAGGAGCAGCCGCAGCTGTTTCCATGCACGCGTGGATTGCGCAACATGCAGCACCAAATTGCTGACACAAACTACAAACAAGCGAATATAAAAAACAATCGCAAACAAATACAAAACAAAAATCGCATTACAAAACGCAGCAGCCTGTACTCATAAACGCTTACATTTAATGTGTATTTTTTTTTTATTTGTGATACTGTTAAGCTATGTTAGAATTCCAACATATTACAAAGCGTTTCGGCGCAAAAACAGCGCTTAACGACGTTTCTTTCGTCGCTGAAGACGGTAAAGTCACGGGCTTTTTAGGCCCTAATGGCGCTGGTAAATCTACCACCATGCGTTGCGCGTTAAATCTTATTCATGCCAATAGCGGTACTTCTCTTATTGACGGAAAACCTTACGCAAAAATCGCATCCCCAATGACGGAAGTTGGCGCAGTTCTTGACGCAAAGTCTGCCCACAGAGGTCGTTCCGCATATAATCACTTGTACTCGCTCGCTTTAACTCACGGAATATCAAAAAAGCGCGTTGACGAAGTGATTGATATTACTGGTTTAACTAGCGTAAAAACTCGCAAAGCGGGATCCTTCTCACTCGGCATGAGCCAGCGTCTTTCGATTGCGGCGGCACTTTTAGCAGATCCGCACAATCTTATTTTGGACGAGCCAATTAACGGTTTGGATCCAGAAGGCGTTAAGTGGGTTCGCGAATTGTGCAAGTATTACGCAAGCCAAGGTCGAGCAATTCTGCTTAGTTCGCACTTGATGAGCGAAGTTGCGCTTACTGCAGATAACCTTGTGATTATTGCGCATGGCGAAATTTTGGAGCGCACAACAGTACAAGATTTTGTTGACGCACATTCTCAGCATGCTATACGTTTAGTAACGCCAGAAGGTGAAAAGCTAAAGTCTGTGCTTGTTCAGAATCATCCTGAATGCAAGATTTTGCCAGATAATCGCACGCCTCAAGACGTTCAAGAAGGCGAGCTACTCAGAATAACAGGTTGCGAGCTCAACCAGATTGCGCGCGAAATTGCGGATAATCAGATTTTGGTATATCAGCTGAATCAAGAGCATGCTTCGCTTGAGGAAGCATATTTGGCTCTTACGCACGGTCAAGAGCAGTACGTAACAAAAGCATTGCCAAATACTACTGCTGCGACTGGAACGCAATATGTAGATGGAAGGAGCGCAAAATGAGTGGGCAAATTGAACAAGCTGTTGAATATCCGGCGAGCAATTCTTACAAAACAGGCCGCAGCATGAACGCTCAGCACTTACGCCTTACATTTATGCACACGCTTAAATCTGAAATTGTTAAGCTGCGCGGACTTGCGTCTACGTGGTGGTGCATGGCATTAACAATTGTTTTGCCAGTAATTTTTAGTTTTATTATCGCGCTTGTGCAGAAAGCAATGTCTAAAGTTGACGTTCATAACAATGGTGCAGCTGGTAGCAAATCAAGTGCTGCGATTACCGTTGGGCCGAGCGATAAAAGTGATCTTATTGCATCTCAAGAAGGCATTTTCCGCTTAGTTATTAGCTTTGCTTCTATATCTTTGATTGTTTTGGCGATTTTTGCAGTGCTTGCTGTAACCGCGGAGCATTCTACAACTTCGATTCAGGCTTCTCTTACTGCTGTACCTCGAAGGGGTATGTTCTTTACGGCTAAATTTGTTGCGGTTGCAATCTACGTTTTTGTAGCCCAACTTATTGCAATGACAGTTTCGCTAGCTGCTGCAGAATTAGCTTTTATGGGAGATAACATTTCCGGATTATCGGGAAGCAACGTGTGGAAATTGCCGCTTACTCTGTTCCTTGGCTCTCCTGCAATTATGGTTGTTGTGTCAGCAATGGCCTACGGTTTTGGCATGATTTGCAAGTCAACTGCTGGCGGAATTATGTGCGTTATTGGAGCCGTGGTGATTCTGCAGACCATTGTTAGCATTATTATGCTTGCAAGCAATTTTGCGAAGTGGACTTCAATACTTATTCAGATTTTGCCAGGCAGTGCTGTAAGCCAATTCTTAGGAGCCTCCGCTAATTCTGGGCTGCAACTTCCACCAAACGCATATGTTTTCACATGGTGGCAGTCCGGTTTAGTGGTTCTCGCTTGGGGCGTAGTTATGTACGTAATTGGCTACGTAATTGAAAAGCATCGCGATATTTAAAATATCTAAATAATATTTCGCAAATAAAATAAATAATACAAATAAAATAAGGGCTTTATCTCGTAACTGGCTACAAGATAAAGCCCTTTGTTGTATTCATTTATCTTTAATTATAAATTAAATTATCTTATTAAATTATAAGAAATATCAGTCGTTCTTCACAGTTTCAGCAACGCGTGGCCACAAGGTTGTGCCCCAGTTCTTGATTGTGCGCTGGCGAACCAGTGGCAAATCAGAACGGTCATACACTGTGCGCCATGGTTCCCAAGCCAAGCCGGTCTTTTCAACGAGCTTGATGCGAAGATTGCGCACATTGCCCTTGAACTGAATAGTTGTGTTGAAGTGAGCTGTACGATACTTGCCATTGCCTTCCCAAGCGCGAGAACGCACGTAAGGAGTGCCGTCAATCTCGGTGCCGTACTCATCCCAGTAGATGTAGTAGCGAGCTACGTAAGCTCCACGGTGATCCAAAGTCAAGTAGCCGTCGCGGTAGGAAGAAACCTTGGTTTCAACGTAATCGCTATTGGTTTGCAAAGTTGCTACTTCGTTATCCTTGACGAAGGAAGTGGTGTAAGCAATTGGAACTGCTGGGCTGGAGGTGCTCAAATTTGCGCCTTCTTGAATCAAAGCCTTCAACGTGTCGATGTTGCCGGTAATAACCTTAGCTGCACCGTTTGCGCTGCCGCCGAGAATTACAGCAGTTACAGAAGTGTTCTGCAAAATGCGGTGGAACTCGGTATTTGGCTTGATTTCAACACCCTTGATTGCAGCTTCAACAGCAGCCTGGAAATCGGTGCTCTTGCTGCGGGTGTCGAACTTTACGTACATTGAACGGCCGTAAGCTACATTGGACACATATACTGGCGGACGCTTGCTGTCTACTCCGCGGCTCTTCAAGCTTTCTGGCGTAGTGCATGGTGCGAAGAAGTCAGCTGGGCTGTCTGGTGCATCAACGCTTACGGTGTAGTAGGTCTGCTTGAAGTTCACAATTTGAGTCTGCTTTTCGCCCTTGTGCACAGCGTCGAAATCAATCTTCAGCGGAACACCAATCTTGGCGAAATCAGCACCAAACTTTGCCTTGAGCTGGTTCATGCTTTGTGCGCTTGCAGAATCGTACTGCATGCGAGCTGCAACATGATGGCTTGCAGCGTACTGTGCATTCCACTTGGAAACTAAGCCATTCACTGCGGAAGTTACAGAGCTCTTGGTTGGGCGCTGAACAGTTACAGCACTTTCGCCGCCGTGGAAGCCTGGCAAATCAACGCTCAACGTGATTGGAGCGCGGTTTGCGGAAATCAGGCTTGGCATATTGTCCATCAAATTCTTATCAGCGCGGAAAAGAGCACCTGGGTATACGCGATCATCGTTGGCGGAAGTAACCGACAAGTTTGAAGTTGTATTTGTGATGTTCTTCTTCTGATGCTCAACAACAACGAATTCATCGCCCTTGTTGAAGCTATCGCTAGAGAATTTGTTGTCAATGGTTTCGCCATGACGGGCGAGAATGTTTGTTTTATCGTATTGCAAATCCCACAAATAATTATTCAACGAGTCCTTCTTGGCTGCGCAAGATGTGGCTGGTTCAGAATCCTTAGCGGAAGGAGCGGCCATTGCTGGTGCTGCTAAGCATTGTGGAATAATAGTTGCGCCCGCGAGCAACAACATTGCTGCATTACGGTAGAACTTTGAGTTCTTCATATGTGTCCTTCGATTTTTATTAGATTATTTTTATTAGATTATTTCGATGAGATGCTGAAATTCATATGCTTCAATGCATAACGTGCCTCAGTGCATTAGTTTTTAGCGTCTCACAAAACACGATTATTACACACTTTTTATTTATGCGATAATCTCTTAAAAAATTTTTTTATTTTTAAAACAAGAGTTTAAATATCGTTGAAATATCAACAATTTTTGGTTACGTCGTTTTTGCTTATGCGGCGTGTTGATATAGCAATTGCTGCAAATTTTGAAATTTTATATGCGTAATAATTTTGTGAAAACGCGCATGTGCAGTATGCGGATATAATAGATTTTTTCAGCTTTGAAAGGTCACGCATCACACATATAGTTGGGGTTATGCCTACATTCACACGAGAAGAAATTGAGCATTTGGGTGTTCTTTCCCAGATTGCTTTAAGCGACGAGGAAATTAGTCGCTTGCAAGGCGAATTAAACGTCATTGCAGAATCTATTAATAAGGTGCAGGAAGTTGCTGGCGAAGATGTGCCACCTACTGCAAATCCAGTGCCTCTGGAAGCTTATTTACGCCCTGATGTGCCTGCTACACCATTAACTCAAGAAGAAGCGCTTTCTGGTGCGCCTAAGAGTGAGTCTGGCATGTTTGTAGCACCTCGCATTTTAGGGGAGGAGTGATATGTCGAATACTCAAGATTTAGTAAAGCTTTCTGCTGCTCAAATGGCAGAAGCTGTAAAAGCTAAAGAAGTTTCTAGCCGTGAGCTTGTTGAAGCTCACTTGGCAGTGATTGAATCTGCTGAGCCAGAAATCAAGGCATTCTTGCACGTTTCTGCAGATATTGCACTCGAGCAAGCAGATGCTTTCGATAAAAAGAACGCTAATGGCGAGACTGAAGGCTTGCCTGAGCTTGCAGGCGTTCCAATTGCAATTAAAGACATGATTGTCACTAAAGGCATTCCAACTACTGCAGCATCCAAGATTCTTGAAGGCTGGGTTCCACCTTACGACGCTACTGTTATTGAAAAGCTCAAAGCAGCTGGTATGCCAATTCTCGGCAAGACTAATTTGGATGAGTTTGCTCAAGGTTCTTCAACCGAGCATTCTGCTTACCAAACCACTTGCAACCCTTGGGATACTGAGCGTGTTCCTGGCGGTTCCGGCGGCGGTTCTGCAGCTGCTGTTGCTGCATTCGAAGCTCCTATTGCTTTGGGTACAGATACCGGTGGCTCTATTCGTCAGCCAGGTGCTTTAACTGGTACAGTCGGCGCAAAGCCAACTTACGGTGGTGTTAGCCGTTTTGGTGCAATCGCCATGGCAAGTTCCTTGGATCAGATTGGTCCTGTTTCTCGTACCGTTCTTGACTCTGCGCTTTTGCAGGAGACTATTGGCGGCAACGATAGGCGCGATTCCACTTCGATTCCAGCTCCTGTTCCTCCAATGGCTCAGGCTGCACGCGAGGGCGCTCGCCGAGATTTGAAGGGCGTAAAGGTTGGCCTTGTTAAAGAGCTTAGTGGCGATGGCTTCCAGCCAGGCGTTGAAGCTCGCTTTAATGAGGCGGTGCAGCTGCTTAAGGCTATGGGTGCAGAGGTTACGGAAGTTTCCTGCCCTCACTTCCCTTATTCTTTGGCTGCTTACTACATTATTATGCCTTCCGAAGTTAGCTCCAACTTGGCTCGCTACGACGGCATGCGCTACGGTTTGCGTGTAATGCCTCCAGCAGACAAGCCTCAGACGGCCGCAAATATGATGGCTGCAACTCGTGAAGCTGGTTTCGGTGACGAAGTAAAGCGCCGTATTATTCTCGGTACTTACGCACTTTCTGCAGGTTATTACGATGCATGGTATGGTTCTGCTCAAAAGGTTCGCACCCTTATTATTCGCGATTTTGAAGAAGCGTTTAATAAGGTAGATGTTCTTGTTTCTCCAACAAGCCCTACAACGGCATTTAAGTTTGGCGAAAAGATGAACGATCCGCTTTCCATGTACATGAACGATATTGCTACGATTCCTGCAAACATGGCTGGCGTTCCAGCTTTGAGCCTTCCAGCTGGCTTAAGCGACGATGGTCTGCCTGTTGGTATTCAGATTATTGCTCCGCAATGCCATGATGAGAAGATGTACAAGCCTGCAGCAGCGTTGGAAGCTGCTCTTGAAGAGCAGTGGGGCGGTCCAATCTGGAAGTCGCTTAAGGCTGGCTGGCTCGATTCATTGGCTAAGTAAAGTGAAGTAAAGCTTAAGTAAGAAGGATTCTCATGGCTGAAAAACTTATGAAATACGCCGATGCTGTTGAGCAGTTTGATCCAGTATTCGGTTTGGAAACGCACGTTGAGCTTTGCACTCGTACGAAGCTGTTCTGCCCAGCAGAAGTATCTTTTGGTGGCGAGCCAAATACTCAGCTAACTCCTGTAAGCCTTGGTTTGCCAGGCTCTTTGCCGGTCGTAAACAAGACTGCAGTTGATTACGCGATTAAGCTCGGTTTGGCGTTGCATTGCGAAATTGCTGAGTGGAGCCAGTTCGCTCGTAAGAACTACTTCTACCCAGATATGCCTCGCGATTACCAGATTTCCCAGTACGATAAGCCTACTAACGGCAACGGTTACTTGGATGTTGAGCTTGAAGATGGCACGGTGTTCCGCGTGCCGATTGAGCGTGCTCATATTGAGGATGACGCTGGTAAGAATACTCACGTTGGCGGTGCTGACGGCCGTATTGAAGGCGCAAATCATTCTTTGGTTGATTACAATCGCGCAGGCGTGCCTTTAATCGAGATTGTAACTAAGCCAATCGAAGGTGCGGGTAGCCGCGCTCCAGAAATTGCTGGTGCTTATATGCGTGCTATTCGCGATATTGTTCGCGCCCTCAACATTTCCCACGCTCGCATGGAGCAGGGCAATATGCGCGCTGACGTGAACGTTTCACTCCGCAAAAATCCGACCGATCCGTTCGGCACTCGTTCCGAAACTAAGAATGTGAACACATTCCGCGGAATCGAAAAGACGCTGCAATATGAGATTCGTCGTCAGGCTGCTATTTTGAGCGAAGGCGGCGAGATTTTGCAGGAAACCCGTCACTGGGATGAAGCAACTCAGACCACTGCTGGCGGTCGTGTGAAGTCCGACGCCGACGATTATCGCTACTTCCCAGATCCTGATTTGGTTATGCTTCACATCACTAAAGAGCATATTGAGCGCATGAAGGCCGAGATGCCGGAAATGCCTCGCGAGCGCCGTAACCGTTTGCAAAGCGAATGGGGCATTAGCGATCTTGAAATGCGAGATATTCTTAACGCTGATGCTCTTGATTTGGTTGAAGAAACCGTTAAAGCTGGTGCAACTGCAGCAGGTGCTAAGAAGTGGTGGCTTGGTGAGCTTGCTCGCGAAGCAAACACTCGTGGCGTGACTTTGGAAGAATTGCCTATTACTCCGCAAGATGTGGCTGAAGTTGAAAAGCTAATTGCAGACGGTAAGCTTAACGATAAGCTCGCTAAGCAAACTGTTGCTTGTGTTTTGGCTGGTGAGGGCAAGCCTGATGAAGTTGTTAATAAGCACGGATTCAAGGTTATGAACGATGACGGCGCTTTGGAAGCCGCTGTTGACGCTGCTCTTGCAGCCGATCCTGAAGTCGCAGAAAAGCTTAAGGCAGGCAATATGAAGCCGATGGGCGCGATTATTGGTGCTGTTATGCGCGCAACTAAGGGTCAGGCTGATGCTAAAGCTGTTACTAAGATTGTGATGGCAAAAATCAAGGGCTGAAAAACCGAAAATCTGAAAAATTTAATATTTGATAACGCTAATGTATAAACGCAAAAGCGTAATCAATATCAAAAGTAAGTGCTGCGTACTTGCTGCATAATTTAATAAGATTTAATCATACTAAAACAGATTAAATCAGATTAAGTTTGTTTTATGCGGCAGGTGCGCAGAATTTGCTATTTGGCAATATCGTGACGCATTTTTCGTCTTCTGGATTATCATATATTATGCGACGTGAGAATTATGCGAAGGGCTTAATACTCAAAGGCACAGTACAAGTAGGTGACTATGCAACAAACCAATGATGGTGTGAACAACTCTCGCGAGTTACCAAAATCTATAGTAATCCCTCCAATTCGTGGAGAAATGGCGCATCTTCGCCCAGCAACATGCGATGATTTACAGCGTATGGATGAGCTTTGCGCATATGATAACGCTTCGGTTATTACCGGAAAAGATTCTCAGTCTGAGCGTTCTATGGTTCATGCGTGGGTTGAGCGTTCTGTTCAGTGGTCTAATGACGGTTTTTCTGTTGAAAAAGCTGCTGAATTATGTCGTTTTGCTGGTGATGTGCAGTCTCGTCCTACAATTGCTTGGGCTATAGTGCCAGATGTTTTAGATGATGTTAAGAATACTTCTGGCGCGATTATTGGCATGATTTTTCTTATTGACATAGATGGGTGGTCTCGTTCTGCGCGTATTCAAGTTGTACTTGGCAAGGATTATCGCGGACGCGGCTATTCGCGTGATGCTATGCCTAGAGTGATGACTTACGGTTTTGCGTCAGAGCCAGTAGGATTAGGATTGCACCGCATTTGGGTTGGTGTTCCTGCTACGAATACTCGCTCGCTTTCTGTATATCAATCTCTTGGTTTCGCACAAACCGGCACTGCGCGCGATGCTTTATGGGATGCGCAAAATCAAAAGTATCAAGATTTTGTTGTTATGGATACGATTTCCGATGAGTACGATGCAATTCGTTCTCTTGATGCGTTTGGTCTGCATGTTATAGAGGAAAATCCTGGAGTAGTTGAAGCACTGAGCGCACATGAGCACTCTGTGGCTATACCGGTGCGTCGTGATAATCTTGATGAAGAATGGCCTTATAATGCAAATAACACCGAAGGTAGTTCTTCAAAAAGAGCTTGGTGGCGCATTATAGGTCGCGGTCGTAAACGTAACACCAATACGGAAGGGAAGCAATGAGCGCCGAAGATCTCGACAATTATGAAACCGATGCTGAACTTGCGTTGTATAAAGAATATCGTGATGTTATTAAGCTTTTTACGTACGTTGTAGAAACAGAGCGCCGATTCTACTTGGCGAATAAGGTTGATTTCAACGTGCGTTCGGCCGGACAAGACGTTTATTTTGACGTTCAACTTACGGATGCGTGGGTTTGGGATGTTTATAGGCCTTCGCGTTTTGTTAAAAATGTGCGAATAGTGACTTTTAAGGATGTTAATGTTGAAGAAGTGCAGAAAACAGACATTGATATTCCGGAATCTATCGCGTGATAAGCGTATGCTCAATAAAGATATATAGAAATTTTACCTAGCACAAAATGTGTTTTTGTAAAAATTGATGTATTAAGGTATGGAGGACAAGTGACGGATACACAATCCCCAAAGAAATCTGTTGTGATTATTGGCGGCGGTCCGGCAGGGTTGACGGCAGCCTGGGAGCTCGTTAAAGATGGCGGTTCTAGTCGCTATGACGTAACGCTGCTCGAAGCAACGCGTGAATTTGGTGGTATTTCGCGTACTGTAAAGTACAACGGTAATCGTATGGATATTGGCGGTCACCGTTTCTTCTCGAAGGATGATCGCATTATGCAGTGGTGGCGTGAAATGTTGCCGTTGCAGGGTGCGCCTTCATACGATGATAAGAAGCTTGGTCGTCACCATGACTTGGAACCAGGTGGACCTGATCCTGAAGTTGAAGACGAAGTTATGTTGAAGCGCCATCGCGTTTCGCGCATTTTCTGGAATCATCATTTCTTCGATTATCCGATTTCTCTTTCCGCAGCCACCTTGCGCTCTATGGGCTTTATTTTGACGATGAAGGTTGGTTTTAGCTACTTGTGGTCTATGGTTCACAAGTTACCAGAAACTAATCTTGAAAACTTCTACATTAATCGCTTTGGTAAGAAGCTTTATTCAATGTTCTTTGAGGGTTATACCGAGAAGCTTTGGGGTAGGCATCCAAGCCAGATTTCTGCAGATTGGGGTGCTCAGCGCGTTAAGGGTTTGAGCATTGTTGAAGTTTTGAAGAATGCTTTTTCTAAGCTTTTCCCTAAGAAAAATGGTAAGAAGAAGGAAGTAGAAACCTCATTAATTGAGGAATTCTGGTATCCAAAGCTTGGCCCTGGTCAATTGTGGGAAACTGTTGAACGCCGCTGCCGTGAAAATGGTGCTACTGTGCGCACAGATGCAAAGGTGGTTGCTATTAAGCAGTCTGATGGCAAGATTTCAAGCGTTGTTATTGAAGATGCCAACGGTGAACGTTCTGAATTGCATGCTGACGAGTTTGTTTCCTCTATGCCTATTAAAGATTTGGTTGCAGCTCTTGAGCAAGGTACAAATGGTGACGAAAAAGCTGAAGTTCCAGCAGAAATGCAACGTGTTGCCAAAGGTTTGCCTTATCGCGATTTTGTGACTGTAGGTTTGCTTGTTAAGCGTGTTCGTCTGCGTAATACTACTACTATTCCAACGCTTGGTAATCCTCCTATTGTTCCTGATTGCTGGATTTATGTGCAGGATCCTGGTTACAAGGTTGGTCGTCTGCAAATCTTCAACAACTGGAGTCCTTATCTTGTTAAAGATGTTGACAACACTGTTTGGATTGGTCTTGAGTACTTCTGCGAAGAAGGCGACGACTTCTGGAATATGAGTGATGAAGACGCTCGTAAGATGGCTATCGACGAATTAACTCGCATGCAGGTTATTAATGGCGAAGAAGATGTTCTTGATTCCCATCGTGAGTGTGTTCCAAAGGCTTACCCAGCTTACTTTGACACTTATGCACAAATGCCTGAGTTGATTAAGTACTTGGATAGCTTCGGCAACTTGTATTGCGTTGGTCGAAACGGACAGCATCGTTATAATAACCAGGATCATTCCATGGCTACCGCAATCGAAGCTGTAGAAAATATTCACACTGGCGCAGAATCTAAAGCAAATGTGTGGTCTGTAAATACTGAAAAGTCTTATCACGAAAAGAAGTAGTAAGTATTTATAAATAACTTAAGTAAAAATTAAGCTAAAAGTAGCGTCAATAATAGTGGCATAGTCCATTATTATTGGCGCTTTTTTATTAGAATATTCAGTTTATAATTTAAAAATAATTAGACTTGCTGGCGCGTCGCGGTTTGCAGCGTCGTAGAGCTGTAGTAGCATACATAATGTTCGTGGTTGTGTACATTGTTATGTAGTAATCATGAGTTCGTGACGGATTTTCCGTAATCTTCCATACAAAGGCTTGCCGGTAGTATATTCCGTGTGAGTTAGGGAAAGGTAAAATTGTGGCAACAAGCCAAAATCTTGAGAAAATGAAGCTCTCAGAATTGAAAGATCTTGCGAAGCAAATGGGTTTGCGCGGCACTTCGACCATGCGCAAGCCTGAATTGTTAGCTACATTGAATGCAGCACGCAATGGGGGAGAAGCGCCTGCTGGTGTAAGCGTTCGCACGCCTTACAATTCTACGAGTGCAAGTAAGTCTGCAGATACTCGTGCAGATAATGAAGAAGTTCGTTCGTTGGATGACGATAAAGACTTGGAAGCGTTGGAAAACTTAGTGCCAAATGCAAATAATGATCGTCGCAGGCGCGACGAAGATTTTGGATCTAAGAATTATCGACGAGATAATAATCGTAATTCTTCTTTCCAGCGTCGTCGTGTAAATGATGAGCGAGATAACAATCGTGATCGTCGTGCAGAAGGAGTAGATTCGCGCGATTTGGATCAGATTTTGGCAACTTTGCCAGGAGATGAATCTCGTTCTGAAGGCGAATCTCGTCGACAGCGTGGATCTTCTCGCGATTTTGATCGCGAAGAGCAAGATAATAAGTCGGAGCGTTTCCAGCGTCGCATGCGTGGTCGCGGTAGAGATTATGAGGATGATCGGGAGGATTATTCTGATCATGATGATCGTCAAGATCGTCAGGAGCGTCAAGATCGACAGGAGCGTAAAGATCGCTCTGAGCGCAATTCTCGTTTAGACCGTGATAATCGTGAGAGCCGCGAAGAGCGCGATTCTCGAGAATCTCGCCGCGAAGAGCCTCAGGAAGATCTTGTTCCAGTAGCAGGTATTGTTGATGTGCTCGAATCTTACGCATTTGTACGCACTTCTGGTTACCTTCCAGGGCCAAATGACGTGTACGTTTCAATGAGCCAAATTAAAAAGTATGGTTTGCGCAAGGGCGATGCTGTGCAAGGCTCTATTCGTGCACCTCGCGAGGGCGATCGTAGAAATCAGCGTCAGAAGTTTGTTCCGTTGCAAACTGTTAATAGCATTAATGGCATGAGTGTTGAAGAGGCTCAGAATCGTCCGCAATTTGCTAAGCTTACGCCGCTGTACCCTAATGAGCGCTTACGCCAAGAAACTACTGCTAATCGCATGCTTGGTCGTGTTATTGATTTGGTTGCGCCAATCGGTAAGGGTCAGCGCGGTTTGATTGTGTCTCCTCCAAAAGCTGGCAAGACTATTACGCTGCAAAATATTGCTAACGCTATTACTACGAACAATCCTGAAGTGCATTTGATGGTTGTTCTTGTAGATGAGCGTCCAGAAGAAGTTACGGATATGGAGCGTACGGTTCAGGGTGAAGTGATTTCTTCAACGTTTGACCGTCCTGCTTCCGACCATACTACAGTTGCAGAGCTTGCAATTGAGCGCGCTAAGCGTTTAGTTGAGCTTGGCCAGGATGTTGTTGTTTTGCTTGATTCTATGACTCGTTTGGCTCGTGCATACAACATCGCTGCTCCTGCTTCTGGACGTATTCTTTCTGGTGGTGTTGATGCTCAGGCGTTGTATCCACCAAAGAAGTTCTTTGGTGCTGCTCGAAATATTGAAGACGGCGGCTCTTTGACGATTATTTCTTCCGCTCTGGTTGAAACTGGATCTAAGATGGATGAGGTTATTTTCGAAGAGTTCAAGGGCACTGGCAACATGGAATTGCGTTTGAGCCGCGACTTGGCAGATAAGCGTCTGTTCCCTGCTGTAGATATTAATGCTTCTGGAACTCGTCGTGAGGAATTGATTACTCCGGCTAACGAACTTCCTATTATCTACCGTTTGCGTCGCCTATTTGGCGGTCTTGAGCCTGAGCAAGCGTATCAGACTTTGATTCCTCGCTTAAAGAAGACTGCTTCAAACCGTGATTTTTTGGCTGCTATTGTTCAGCAAGCAAACGGTTCTTCAAATACTTCTGCGCCAACTGCTGCTTAAGTGATTTGAGTGTTATTTTTAAGTTTGTAAGCTGAAAAATAACAGAATAAATGATTTTGCGCACAATCTTAAGAATCTATCCTAGGATTGTGCGCTTTTAATTGTTGCTTTTAATTGTTTTTACGCATTATTAGCAGCCTGCTGCTCAAGCGCAAACTTTCGCATGCGAGCCACAGCTTCCTTAAGTTCTTCTGATTTTCCAGCGTAAGAAAGTCGCACAAATCCGCTTCCTTCTTTTCCGAAAGCTTCTCCCGGAACAACAGCAACTTTTTCTTCTTCCAAAAGTCTTCTGCTGAATTCTTTGGAAGTTAATCCAGTTGGGCGAACGTCGACGAAAACGTAGAAAGCTCCTTGTGGCTCAATAAGTTTTAGTGCGTCGCAATCTTGTAATGCGTTAAGTACCAGATTTCGTTTTTCACGGTATTCTTCGCGCATTTGACGAACATGATCTTGAGGTCCGGTAAGAGCAGCAACTCCGCCGTATTGTGCAGTCGAATTGACGGAAGAGTGTATCATTTCCGCAATTTTACTGCTTTGCTCAATAACGTTAGCTGGTGCAAGAATATAGCCGATTCTCCAGCCGGTCATTGCGTAAGTTTTAGACAAACTTTCTACAATAATGGTTCTATCTTTCATTCCTTCAACTGCTGCAATAGATGGCGCTACAGCATCTCCTGCAGGTTCTGTTTCAGGGTCACTTGCGAATACAAATGGATGATACACTTCGTCAGAAATTACCCACAAATCAAATTCTTTACATAATTCTGCTACTTCTGCAAGTTCTTCGGCTGTAGTTACTGCGCCAGTTGGGTTGCAAGGTGAGTTGATAATAATAGCTTTAGTTCGTGGAGTAATTGCTTTGCGTATTTCTTCAGCATTAACATGCATTCCATGTTCAGGCTTAAGGGCAACTGTTACAGGAGTTGCGTCGCACATTAACACTTCTGCATCATAAGAAGTGAAGTATGGAGAAGGAATAATTACTTCGTCGCCCGGATCAATTACTGCTTTAATAGCTAAATATAAACCAATTGTAGCGCCGTCAACTGCTTGAATTTCAGTATCGGCGTCATAAACTAAGCCTTTTACTCTCTTTGTGTAATCAACTGCAGCTTTGCGGAATTCTGGAATTCCTAAAACGTCGGTATATTTTGTTTTTCCGGCTTCAATAGATTCGCAAGCTGCTTTAACAATATGATTGGAAGCAGTTTCGCCAGGCTCTCCTAGGCAGAGCGAAATAGCATCAGGGATTTGTTCTACGCGGTCAAATACGTCACGAATACCAGATCTAGGTATTGAGATTGCGTGTTCTGCTACAACAGCCATATTATCTCCCTCTACTCTTTCGACAATAAATATTATTATTTAGTTTATATTTTTTATTATTTTTCCACAAAAAAACTGAATAAAGCAAGGTATAAAAAAATTTTTTATATTATTTTGTTCTTTTTCTGTAAAAAATAAGGTAACATAGGTATTGCTGCCTGCCGGCGCTAGCATAAATCCGACTATAATTCTCGTTCAGCGTCGATTAGAGAATGGAGAAAATATGACAGGAAGTTCCCGTAAAGTTGAAGGCGCTTTGCCAATGGATTCAACCGATGGAGTTATTGTAGATATTCTCGAGCATGATGGTCGTGCCACGTTAACGCGTTTAGCAAAGGCTTCAGGATTATCTGTTTCTGCCGTGCAGTCGCGTGTTCAAAAGCTTGAGCGCAAGGGTGTTATTACTGGTTATCGTGCGCTTATTGATTACGAGCGTCGTGGCTTGCCAGTTAGTGCATTCGTGTCAGTTACTCCGCTTGATTTTGGTAAGGAAGCAACAATTCCTACAAAGTTGCGCGATATTCCTGGTATTGAAGCGTGCTATTCCGTCACAGGAAGCCCAAGTTTTATGCTGGTAGTTCGTGTTGCAACGCCAAGTAAGTTGGAAGAGCTAATCAATACTATTCATCGCATTGTGCCAGTAAGTACGGAAACCACAATGGTTTTGCAGACTTATTTTGATTAAAGTTTTGTATAAATCATATTATGTGTGATTTTTCTGAAACGACAATTAATCCGAGCAATACTTCATTAAATAAAAGTTGTGAAGATGCTGCGGATAAGATTTTAACGCTGCGCAAATCGATTGATAATATTGACGGTGCAATTATTGCGCTTCTAGCGGAACGTTTTAAGACTACTAATCGCATTGGCGAACTTAAAGCTAAAGCTAAATTTGCTCCTTTGGATTCTAAACGTGAGCAGGAGCAGGTTCAGCGTCTGCTAAATCTTTCTGCTGATGCTGGTTTAGATGAGTCAATCGCATTGCAGTATCACAAATTTGTAGTTACAGAGGCTAAAAAGCGTCATCAAAAGATGCAGTCGTAACTTAAAGCGTTTTAGATAGTAAGTTATTAGAACAGCTTTTGTAACACTTTTGTGTATTTGTGTAGCTTTGTGAATTATAAAGGCGGATAATACAAGTATGACTATTGCAACCGTTGAACGTTACGCGCATATGCTTGATGCTGCAAGTCGAGGTGGCTACGCGTATCCTGCTATTAATGTTACAAGTACTCAAACGCTTAATGCGGCTCTTCAAGGTTTTGCGCAAGCTGAGTCTGATGGCATTATTCAGGTTTCTGTTGGCGGTTCGGCTTATTTTTCTGGGCAGTGCGTAAATAATCGCGTTGTTGGCTCTCTTGCGTTTGCTGCTTTTGCGCATGAAGTTGCATCTCAGTACTCAAATATTACTATTGCTCTTCATACCGATCACTGTGCGGAAGCTTATCTTGACGACTGGATTCGCCCACTGTTAGCTAAAGAAGCAGAGCAAGTAAAAAGGGGTGCAGAACCTCTTTTTCAATCGCATATGTGGGATGGCTCAACTGTTAATTTGCAACATAATTTAGATGTTGCAGAAGAGTTACTTGACGCTTCACAAAAGGCTCGTACAATTCTTGAAATTGAGATTGGTGCGGTTGGTGGAGAAGAAGATGGGCATCGTGCCGATATTGACGAGCGCCTATATTCTACGCCTGAAGATGCTTTACGCGTTGTAAAAAAGCTTGGTTTGGGAGAGCGCGGCAGATATATGGCAGCGTTTACTTTTGGCAATGTTCACGGAGCATATAAGCCTGGCGTTGTAAAGTTACGTCCTCAATTGTTGCAAGAAATCCAACAAACTGTATACGAAGAATATAAAGATACTTGCGATACCCGTACATTTGGTGCATCTAAAAAGCCTTTCCTGCTGGTATTCCACGGAGGATCTGGCTCTACTGCTCAAGAAATTGCAGAAGCTGTGCGTTACGGCGTAGTTAAAATGAATATTGATACGGATACGCAATATGCTTTTACTCGCGCTATTGCAGGACACATGTTTAGCAATTACGATTCTGTTCTTAAAATAGATGGTGAAGTTGGCGAAAAGAAACTTTACGATCCTCGTTCTTGGGGTCGTGAAGCTGAAAAAGCCATGGCTCAACGCGTGGTAGAAGCTTGTGTGCAGCTTGGCTCTGCTGGTAAAGCATTGAAATAGTTAGCTTTCATACTTAAAAGATTTTTTCTTCTCATTAATCGGTAGGGGCGTAGCGATAACCTTGTCAGGTAGGATTGTGCAAATTTGGGCAACGTTAGCCCAAAAAATGGAGGTGTGGCATGCCTGGTATTGTGCTTATTGGTGCTCAATGGGGTGACGAAGGTAAAGGTAAAGCAACAGATTTAATTGGATCTAAAGTTGATATTGTCGCACGTTTTAATGGTGGCAACAATGCTGGCCATACCGTTGTAGTTGGAGATAAGTCTTACGCGCTGCATTTGCTTCCAAGTGGCATTATTAGCCCTAATGTAACTCCTGTAATTGGCAACGGCGTTGTTGTTGATCCGGAAGTTTTGTTTGAAGAGATTGATGCTTTGGAATCTCGTGGAGTTGATTGCTCGCGTTTGCTGGTAAGCGAAGCTGCACATATTATTACTCCGTATCATCGTGTAATAGATAAGGTTACAGAGCGTTTCCTTGGAAAGCACAAAATTGGTACAACCGGTCGCGGTATTGGGCCTACTTATGCGGATAAAATTAATCGCGTAGGAATTCGCGTACATGATTTATTTAATGCTGAGCATTTGCGTGACAAAGTTGAGGCGAGCTTGCATCAAAAGAATCAGATGCTTGTGAAGCTTTATAATCAGCATCCTATTGATATTGACGCTGTAACTGCCCAGCTTGTTGAACTCGGTAAGCGTTTGAAGCCTTATATTGCTGACACTTCGCTAGTTTTAAATAAGGCAATGGATGAAGGCAAAACCGTTCTGTTCGAAGGCGGACAAGCCACAATGCTTGACGTTGACCACGGCACCTACCCATTCGTTACTTCTTCGAATCCTACTGCTGGCGGCGCTTGCACAGGTACGGGCGTTGGCCCAACTCGTATTACTCGCGTAATTGGTGTTGCTAAGGCTTATATCACTCGTGTTGGTGAAGGCCCATTCCCAACTGAGCTTTTGGATGAGCAGGGCGATTGGTTGCGTGAGCAAGGTCATGAATATGGTGTTACAACAGGCCGTCCTCGTCGCTGCGGCTGGTTTGATTCTGTAGTAAGCCGTTATGCAACTCGCGTAAATGGTTTAACAGATATTGTTCTTACCAAGCTTGATGTTTTAACAGGATTGAAGGAAATTCCAGTTTGTGTAGCTTACGATGTGACTTTGGCAGATGGAACTTGCAAGCGCATGGAAGAAATGCCTGTGGACCAGTCTCTATTCGCTTGTGCAAAGCCAGTTTATGAGATGGTTTCTGGTTGGAGTGAGGATATTTCTCAAATTCACAAGTTTGAAGACTTGCCTCAGAATACTCAGAATTACGTGAAGCGTTTGGAAGAGCTTTCTAATTGCCGTATTTCTGCCATTGGCACTGGTCCGCAGCGAGATCACATTATTAGTGTTCACTCTCTGACTAACTGAATTGTCTATTGGCTGATGATTAACTTAACAAAACGGCACTTCTCAATTGAGAGTGTCGTTTTGGTTTATGCAAATAGTTTTGTAAAAGAGTGAGAATGAGTAAAATAAGCGAGAAAAATTGTAAAAATAGCCGCCGCTTATATCTTTTAGTTTTTATTGGTGGCACGTGCGGAGCGTTTGTACGTGGAGTAATTTCTTCTTACGCGCCTTTAATTTACCCGGTAAATCTACAATCTTCTATATTTGGTCAGCTTACTTTAGGCACTTTCTTGTCTAATATGATTGCTTGCTTTATTTTCGCTCTTGTTACTGCAATATCTGTTAAAGCGTTATCTAAAGAAAAGCAAACTTTTTACAAATATGCTTTAGGAACGGGCTTTTGCGGCGGATTGTCAACTATGTCTACTTTCGCATTTGAAGGTGCTATGTCGTTTATTTCTCCGCGCATGACTTTTGCTATTTTTGGTATGATTCTTTCCTTAATATTTGGCGTTTTTATGGCGTTTGTTGGCAGTTGGATTGGAACGGGAATTGCAAAGCGCATTAATAAAAAGCAAGAGCAAACTGTTCAAGAAGATAATACTAAGGCGGTGAAGTGATGAATCCATTGTACGTTTTTACTATATTTGTTTTGCCTTGCTTCTTTGGCGGTTTGGGTGCTGTTTTAAGATGCGCAATGACTAAAAAAATTTCTGCAAGCCATAATAGTAGAATTCCTGTTGCAACGCTGTTTATTAATTGTTTAGCTTCGTTTACTTTAGGAGTTGTTGCTAATGTTTTTATGGTTGCAGTATCAATTTTTGGCGCTAATTTTGTTTATTTGATGATTTTGGGATTTTTGGGTGGATTTTCCACGTTTTCTACCGCAATTTTTGAAGGTGTGGATCTTATTCAAAAAAAGCGCATAAAAGATGGCATTTTTCTACTTTGTGCGGAGCTTATTGCGCCATTTTTGTCTGCGTCCGTGGGTTATGTTGCTTTGCAAATTTTGTTATTTCAAATATTTTAGTATTTAAAAGTTAAGTTTTGTGCGCAGAATCGAGCAGTAGTGAGCTTTAAGAATGTAGTGAGCTTTTTAAGTAAGCAGTCAAAGCAAATATTAGAAACTTTTTGCCAGCTTCGCTGGAAAGTAATATTAGCGGGCGTTTTAGTTGGCGTAGTTTCTGGTTCGCTCGTAGCTTTTTACAGATTTGGCATTGAATATGGTACCGATTTTGCGCGTTGGATGTACTTGCAAATTTGGCATAACGCATGGTGGATTGTGCCATGCTTAATTTTTGCCATAATTGCAGGCCTGATTATTGGTTGGATGAGTGTTAAGGAAAGCATGGCTTCCGGAAGCGGTATTCCACAAGTTGTTGGCTACGTCCGTCGTGGATTAAATATGCGCTGGCACACTATTTTGCCGGTGCGTTTTGTTGGTGGTTTTCTAGGTTCTTTATTCGGATTGTCGCTTGGGCGTGAAGGCCCGTCAATTCAAATCGGCGCATGCGGGGCTCAAATGTTGTCTCGAATCTTCCGTAAAGGAAAGAGAGACGATATTGAGGAGCATTATATTGTAACTGCTGGTGCTGCTGCCGGTCTTTCTGCAGCATTTTCTGCTCCTCTTTCTGGAGTTATGTTTGCTTTAGAAGAAGTACAGCATGGAATATCGTCTACAGTTTTAATGGGCGCTGCTGTCGCTTCTCTTTTTGCTGATTTTGTTTCACAAACCTGCTTCGGTTTGCGCCCAGTGCTTGATTTCGGTCAAATTCCAGATTTGCCAATGGGATTGCATGTTTGGCTTATTCCACTTGGTATTTTTGCCGGATTTGTGGGCTCTTTAATGAATCGTTCTCTTCTTGGGTTGCAAACATTGTATGGCTATTTGCCTAAGTGGATGCCGGTTGCAATAGCCTGCTTAATTGCAGTACCAGTTGGTTTATTCCTTCCAGAAGTTCTCGGAGGCGGATCTAACTTAGTGCGCCTTTCGGAATATGGAAAAATAAGTATTGCAATGCTTTGTTTGCTCTTTGTTGCAAAAATGCTTTTTACTTCAACAAGTTTTGGTTGCGGTGCTCCTGGAGGCATTTTTATGCCAATACTTGCTGTTGGTGCGCTCGCAGGCGGAGTTGCAGCTCGCAGTATTACTAGCATTTCAGCATTTGGTATTGACGCAAAATTCGTATCCGTGTTTGCGGTTTGTGTGATGGCTGGAACGCTTTCTGCTTCTGTAAAAGCTCCACTTACTTCGATTTTGCTAACAGTTGAAATGTCTGGAACTATGATTCATACACTTCCAGTGGCAGCTTCCGCATTTATTGCGTTGCTTGTTTCGGATATTCTAAAAACTAAGCCGGTTTATAGCGAACTTCTTGAACGGTATATGCAATCTCATGGAGATCTTGTTCTTAATAATGCACTAATTGCCGAATGATTAATGTTTTAACCACATTGGTTTAATTTTATTGCAAACCAACTTGCGTATGCGTTTCAATAGGCGCATGAGTACAAATATTGATTTAAATAACAAGTTGGCTAGCGCTAGGCAAACTGATTCAAGTGGTACTAGCAATTTAGCTAGATTTAGTGCGTCGAAAGACGTTAATCGTTACGTTTACCCACCTCAAGCGTCGAGCTATTCTAATCCAAGCGCAATTCGTAGTGATTGTGTTAATTCATCTACTCTTGTAGACGATCACACTGTAATAACTACTATTGCGCCCAAAAATCGCAATATTTCATTGCAAAATCTAAATCAGTCTTTGTGCGAATATTCAGAAGAAGCGCCGCTTGAAAGCGAATTTCTTGAGGCGCTACCTTCGAATATATTGGTTGGAACTGCGGCGACTGACGGAATTGGTTTGAGTACGTTATTGTCTATTCTGGCTCGTTATATAAGCAAGCAAGGCTACAGTGTGGCGATTATAGATGCTGATTTAACGCATGGTGGTTTGGATGTTTTGTTGGGGTTAGAATCCGACGAAGGCAGGCGTTTGCAAGAAGTAGAAGCACCTCTTGGTCGTTGTGATGGATATGTGCTAAAAAATGAGCTTATTCATTGGGATGATGTTGATGTTTTAGCATTTTCTCCATGGCGAAGCGAACGCCCAGAGCCGTGGGTTGTTGAGGCTGTAATTCGCGCTTTAGCTGAAGCTTGCGATGTGGTTATTGTAGATATTGGATCAGGAAAATCCTCAGTTGAAATTTACAAAAGTATTCCCCAACTTTCTGCTTCTGCAACTCTTGCTTCTGTTGAATTATCTGTTCTCGATTTAGCTCGTTTTCGCGCATATTCGCATGTGCTTAAGTCAACTTGCAATGTTGATATTAGTAGCGATGAATTTGCCGCAATAGGGATGTGCCCTAGAGGCTTAAAACAAAAATCATATGTTTTAAATGTTGACGAAGCTTCTGAATATCTTTCAACACAGATATTAGGATTTTTGCCGTATGATTCAAACCTTCATGCAGACATTATAGGAGGCTATGGTATTCGCGAAGTCCCTTCTTGTATGAAATCAGCTATGAAAAAACTAGGAAACTGGCTTTTAGCAGAGGCAATCTTTAGCAAAAAAGAAAGTTCAAACAAACATCGTCATTCTAAATTTAGTCATTTTTCATATTCAAGGGGAAAGTATGGTCGTAAATAATTCTCACGATATTGATTTTGGAATTTTGCAGGAATTTGCAAATGATTCACGGGTTACAGATATGGTTGTGAGCGAAGATGGGCGCGTGTGGGTAGATTGTGGGCAGGGTTTAAAAGAGTGCAAGCCTAGAGTGCCAATGCATAGCCCTAAATTATTGAGAGAGTATGCAGTGTGGTTGTGTGCTCAGCTTGGCAAAAGGCTTGATGATGCTTGCCCTATTGCGGACGCTTCAACTAACTCTGGTATTCGTATTCACGCAGTTTTAGCACCAGTAGTAGCGCAAGGTGCAGCTTTGTCAGTGCGATTTCCAACTTTAAAAAAGTACGACTTATTAGCGTTAAGTAGTCAAGGAATGTTTCCTAAAGAAATTGCGTATGTTCTTGGATTTCTTGTGAAATTAAAGGCAAACATATTGATTACCGGCAGCACTGGTTCTGGTAAAACTACGCTTATGAAAGCTCTTCTTGCAATGGCGGATTCACATGATCGAATTATTTCCGTGGAAGAAACTCGTGAATTAGGTGAGCTGACTGCAAATCATGTTTCGCTAAGCGTTCGCGAAGCCAATGTGGAAGGGGTTGGAGAAATTGGATTATCTCAATTAGTAAAAGCAACTTTGAGAATGCGCCCAGACAGAATTGTTTTAGGCGAGTGCAGAGGGGAAGAAATTGCTGATTTGCTACGCGTTTTTACTTCCGGCCATAAAGGCGGCATGACTACGATTCATGCGGATGAGGTAGAAAAAGTTCCTGCTCGACTTATGGCTCTTGGCTTGCTCGCTAAATTAGAGCCTGCAGCATTATGCGCTTTGGCTGCGGGAGCTTTTGATGTGGTAATTCATGTGGAGCGTGCTTCGGATGGCAGACGCATGGTTCGCGAAATTGGCGTTCTGCAATATTTGCCTGCCGCTTCGGCTTTACAAGGTAAAGCAGTTTTGCGTTTAGAACGATGTTTTAGCGACGGTAGTATGCGCATGCTTGTTTTACCTGAGTGGAAAAAGTTTGCTAAGTGTTGGAGGCTTCCAGAAGATATTAGTAATATTTGCGCGAGTAATTTTAGTAAAAATAGTTTTAATCAACGTAATTTTAATCAACGTAATTTTAATCAAATAGCTTCGTAACTTTCATTTTTTGATTGGGGGAATATGGATATTGAAGAAGCTCTTGCAGGTTTAATTGCTGCATTGAGATCCGGCTCAACGTTTGAAATGATATTGCAAAATGATGCTGATTTTAAGAATAGTATTTGTTCTAATGAAGTAAGTGCAAAAATGATTTACAGATGGATTAATAATAGATGTTCTATTAAAAATCAAAATCTATCTGCGGCTCAGCGTAGGCGCATTGAAAACCATATGCGATCTGTTTGCGAAAATCTTATGGCAGCTTATGAATTAAGCAATACTTTAGGCTGTGAAATGGCTACTTGCGTAGAAGCTGCTTCGGCATCGTACCATGCTCGCCGTAGAGCGGAAGATCTTCAAGCAGACGTATCTGCAATGCCAACTGCCACAATAAAATTACTCACCGCATTGCCTTGTTTGTCTCTATTAGCAGGTGAATTGCTTGGCGGACATCCGATTCTTATTTTGCTAACTACCGTATATGGGTGGGTTTTGTTGATTGTTGGCTCAATTTCTTACAGCCTTGGCTTGGCATGGGTTAAGTCAATGTTGCGAATATCTAATCATACTATGGCAAGTTCGGTTATTAGGAAGTAAAAATGGAGTATAACAGTCGTCTTTTGCTGATTGTGCCTGTATTCGTTATTATGGCTTGGCAATTTTGCAATATTTCTTTTGGTTCTAAAACGTTGCTTGGCTATAAAAGATTAAATATTGGCGATTCTGATACTAAATATGAGTGGCGTAATGCTTATTCTAAAGATATTGATCCTCTGCTTGGATTGCATATGATTATTGTTGCTTTGCGCAGTGGCGTTGCTATTCCTAGAGCTTTGAATGTAGTCGGTGCTGTTTTGCCCGGCGGGCATGGATTGTGGATGTGTGAGGTGTCCAGAGCGTTGATTTCTGGAGATAGCTGGCATGAAGCATGGTCTCCGCCGCATGTTCGTAAAAATATTCAAGCTGTCTCAAAAAGCACAAGCCGCAACAAAAAACTTGAAAAAATAGATTCATCGTTGGTTTTAGCAACTTGGTTAATGACTTCTTTGCGCGAATCTTGGTGTAATGGATCTTCGCCTGTTCCGGTTCTACTTGCGCTTTCTAAGCATTACGAAATCACTATGGAAAATGTTGCTAGGCAAGAAACTTCCAGGCTGTCTGTGCGATTATTGCTACCAGTTGGATTGTGCTTTTTGCCAGCTTTTATATGTATTGGTATTATTCCTACGGTTGCTTCTCTTATGTGATAGTAGATTAAATTTTGTTAAGAAAATCTTATTTTTGAATTTTCTTAAGTATTTTCCAAAAGATTTCAATACTTTCTAGCTTTTATCCACAATGAAGATTTTTTCTTGGACTTCGCAAATCAACCTGCAAAAATATTTTTATCCGAAAATTTCGGATAAATTGAAGGGAAAGGTACAAATAATGGTTGGGATAATTCAAAAGCTTGTTGCAAGATACACTGTATCGATGCTTCAAGTAAATGACCAATTATCAGTGGTAGAAATGCGCCTTAATCAAAAAGGTAAGCAGTATATTAACAATCTTCAAAAGCAAGATTCTGGTGCTGTAACCGCCGAGTATGCTGTAGTGCTTATTGCTGCTACTGGTTTTGCTGCATTATTAGTTGCCATTTTGAAATCAGATGCAATACGCAAAACATTGACAGAATTAGTGAAAAAAGCGTTGAAAATTGGTTGATTGATTTTGGCTAATCTATTGATGCGCTATGTTTAGTGAAATGAGCTTATGATGCGGAAGAATATTTTGCGCAAATGTTTTGTGTTATGCAAAAAATTATTGCGTAATATTAATACGCGTGATTTTGGTGCTGTAACTGCTGAATTTGCAGTTGTTTTGCCGTGTGCAATAGTGCTTGTAGTTGTACTTCTTGGAGTTGGTAGAGCAGTAGTATGCAATATGAATTGCCATGATGCGGCTTCTCAGGTTGCTTACTACATAGTTACTCATCACGACGATAAAGCTGCTGCAAGTATCGTGCAGAAAGTTGCAGGTTCAGGAGCATCTGTGCAAATAAATCGTAATGGGAATATGGCTAATATTGTTGTGAAATGTCCTCTTATTCCAGATCCGCTTCACATATTGCCTCCTTTGGTGGAAAGTCACGTAAGTCAGGTTTTGGAATGAGTTTTCATTGTTATTTTAATTGTTTAGTATCTTTCGCTCGTAAGAAGAGCAGTAAGGCAGATTGCGGTTCTGGCACAGCGCTAGGCGTTATGCTGGTAATCGCAGTCTGCTCAATGCTCGCTGTTGCTGCAATTTTGGGGCATGTTCTTAGCGCTAGACATCAAGCTTACGCAGTTGCTACTGCGGCTGCGTTGTCGGGTGCTTCCGCTTTACAGCGCATGGAAAATAATCCTTGTGAATTTTCTACTAGAACTGTTACTTCAAGTCACGCAATATTGAAATCTTGTAAGTCAGCTAAAGATGAAGTCACTGTAAGCGTTACAGTTCCTTTGAATATTCCTTTAGCTCCAAGTGTAGAGGCGTCTGCTCGAGCAGCATTGGAAGATTGTGATAAATAAAAGTAATTAATATTCTTTTGTTTATAAGAGGGTGGCGGCTGCTGCTAATCTGAAATAAGATATATCGGGGAAACATTTAGGTCGCGGTAGGTTAGAAAACATGGCACTTGCACTGTATCGTAGATATCGTCCGGACACATTTGATGGTGTTATTGGGCAGGATCAAGTTACCGTACCTTTGTCTAGAGCATTAGACCAAGGCAAAATTACTCATGCTTATTTATTCTCTGGCCCTCGCGGATGCGGTAAGACCAGCTCTGCGCGCATTTTGGCACGTTGCATTAATTGTGAAAAAGGCCCTACTTCGCATCCATGTGGTAAATGCCAGAGCTGTAAAGATTTGGCAACTGGTGGCCCTGGGTCTATTGATGTTGTAGAAATAGATGCTGCAAGCCATAACGGTGTTGACGACGCTCGAGAGCTTCGAGAGCGTGCGGGTTTTGCTCCAGCTCGAGACCGCTATAAAATCTTTATTCTCGATGAAGCTCATATGGTAACTCCACAAGGTTTCAACGCATTGTTGAAAATTGTAGAAGAGCCTCCTGAGCACGTTATGTTCATTTTTGCTACTACTGAACCAGATAAAGTAATTGGCACTATTCGTTCTCGCACTCATCATTACCCATTCCGCCTAGTTCCGCCAGAAGTTATGGGCCCTTATCTTGAAGATATATGCAAGAAGGAAAGTATTAACCCTGCTCCTGGTGTTTTACGTCTTGCTATGAGAGCAGGTGCGGGTTCAATGCGTGACACTCTTTCTGTGCTTGATCAACTTATGGTCGGTGCAGTTGATGGTGCTATTTCTTTGGATTCTGCAGTTGCTTTGCTTGGGTTTACGCCTAGTGAGTTAATTTCTGAAGCCATTGATGCGCTTATTGAACATGATGGTGCTGCAATATATGACGTTGTTCGTCGCGTTGTTGTTGGCGGCTACGATACTAGGAAATTTGTTGAAGATTTGTTAGGCAGAGTGCGAGATTTGCTTCTTATGGTTTCTGCTGGTGCTAAAGCTGCTTCCGATCTGCTTAATGATATTGCTCCAGAAGATTTGGAAACCTTGCAGCGTCAATCTTCGCAAATAACGTTACCTAATTTAGCGCGTATGGCTCAAACTATTAATGAAGCGCTAAGTTCAATGGCCGGTGCTGTTTCTCCTCGAATGAATCTGGAAATTCTTGTTGCTCGTTTGCTTGCGGATAGTGACATTACTGCAAATGTTACTGCAAATGTTACTGCAAATGTGCAAGGTAGATCTTTTATAGGTGCAACAAATTCGCAAAATAAATCTTTTGTGCAAAAGCAGCAAGGTAAGTCTTCTGTGAAAGAAACTAAGCATGAAGAGCTTTTGGAATCTTCTGTGCAATCTTCTGCACAATCTTCGCCGGTAGCTTCTTTGGAATCCTCGTCGCAAGCTTCGCAAGAATCCTCTAATTCTGTTACAAAAACGCATAATAATGATTCTCTGAGTGCAGACGAAATGTGGGATGAAGTAGTCTCTAAGTTGCCAGAAGATGCGCGCGAATATGTGACGCGTACGTACGTTCCTAAAGTGCAATTAAACTCTGAGCAATCTGGGCGTCAGCGTTTAGTGCTCACCTTTAATGAGCCTATGAGTCAGCATGCTTTTGCGCTCGCAGTATGCACTACATCTCCTTACGATGGTCAAAAAGTACCAAAAGTGGTAATGAGTGTAGTGAAAGACGTTTTTGGTAATCAAGTAATGATTGCTCCTGCTCCTGTTGCGTCTAACGGAGAAGCGGTTGAATCCGTTGCAAGAATGGATTCTAAGCGTCTTGCTCAAGTAAAACGCGATATTTTATTGCGTAAAACTGGCATGGCTGCAGGATTTATTGGTAAAACAACTTCTGACAGTGGTGGATTCCCTGAAAGTAAAACAGAAAAGGATTCCTCGGATTTTCTAAACGCTGATGGCTCCGCAGCATCAGTAGTATTTGAGAATACTGCGGAAGATGCAAAGCAAGAAGCTTCTTTGACGGACGTTGAAGATGATGCTTGGGCAGATATGTCATCTGTGCCTATTGCGGATGTTATGACACTTCCTAACGCTTCTACTTCGGCACTTGATGTATCTACTAAAACTCAAGGCAAATCGCAAACAGAAATGCAGTCTGCACAATCTAATGCTGACGGGTATAATGCTGACGTTACTAATGCGAATGTTTCAAATGTAGACGATTCAGGCGCTTCTAAGTCAAGTGTTTCTGATTCAGGTGCTGCTAATCCAAGTTCTTCTGGTACAAGTTCTGCTGGTCCAAAAGAAATTACGCAAGAGCCTGTAGTTCCTACAAGTGGAGCGTCTGCAGATGAATGTTCTATGGATGATATTTCCTTGGAAGCTGCATCTTCAGTAGACGTGGATGATCTTAAGGCAATGTTTGAGGTTAAAAAGGTTGAAGAATTTGCTGCAACCGATCCAAAAAATCCAAAGAATATTTCTGCAAACGTTAAGAAAAAGCAAGAGGAGTAGTTAACTGTGCATAATGCATCGTCGTACGATGGCGCAATTGGTCGTTTAATTGACGAGTTTTCAAAACTTCCTGGAATCGGACCTAAAGGCGCTCAACGCATTGCTTTTTATATACTTTCTGCGTCTGAACAAGAAGCGCAATCTTTAATAGATGCCATAAACGATATGAAGTCGAGTGTGCGCTTTTGTGATATTTGCGGAAATGTTTGCGAACAAAGCCCTTGTGCGGTTTGTGCAGATCCTCGCAGAGACCATAGCAAAATATGCGTAGTTGAAGAGCCTAAAGACATTATGAGCATTGAGCGCACTCATGAATATGATGGCGTTTACCACGTTCTTGGCGGAGCTATAAACCCAATGGCAAATGTTGGTCCTGGAGATTTATCAATTACTCAATTACTTGAGCGTCTTAAAAATCCTCAAATTAAAGAGGTTATTCTCGCGCTTGACCCAAATATTGAAGGCGAAGCAACAGTTACATATTTGGCTCGCCTGTTAGATCCTCTAGGTATTAAAATCACGCGTTTGGCAAGTGGTTTGCCTGTTGGCGGCGATTTGGAATATGCGGATGAAATTACTCTCGGACGCGCTTTCAGCGGGCGACAAGCTGTGTAGGAGTAAAATTTAACGAACAAATTATCAATAATTGCGAATAATAGGGCGCGGTTGATACTCTGATACCAGACCAAATATTTGGAATATCCGTTCGTTCATCTTTTTAGACATGAGCAAGGGGTAAAAATTGGCGCTTATCGTACAGAAATACGGCGGCTCGTCTGTAGCTGACACCGATTCCATACAGCGCGTTGCTAATCGTATTCTTTCCACAAAAGCAGCTGGCAATGATGTAGCAGTTGTAGTTTCTGCAATGGGAGACACTACTGACGATTTAATTGATCAGGCAATGAGTGTTAATGCGCATCCTCCTGCTCGCGAAATGGATATGCTTATGACTGCAGGCGAGCGCATCTCTATGAGCTTGCTTGCTATGGCTATTCATGCTCAAGGATCTCACGCATACTCTTTTACCGGTTCTCAAGCCGGTTTTATGACAGACGCGCAGTTTGGTGCAGCGCATATTCGCGCAGTTAAGCCGGATCGTGTTCGTCGCGCGCTGAATAAGGGCAGTGTTGCAATTGTTGCAGGCTTCCAAGGAATTAGTGAGGTTGGTGATGACACAACTCTCGGTAGGGGTGGTTCGGATACTTCTGCTGTAGCGCTTGCAGTTGCTTTAGGTGCTGATATTTGTGAAATTTATACAGATGTCGATGGCGTTTTTACAGCTGATCCGCGCATTGTTCCAACAGCTAAACGTATTCCAGTTATTGATTATGATTCAATGCTAGAAATGTCTTCATGTGGTTCGCGTGTGCTCGCGTTGCGTTGCGTTGAGTATGCTCAGCGTTTTAGTATGCCGCTTCACGTTAGGAGTTCCTTCTCTCACAGAAACGGAACTCTTATTGTGCCGCGAAATGTTGATCCACGTACTTTACCTAATTTAAGTTGATTTAAGCAAGTTTATTTTTATAGATAATTATTTTTTATAGATAATATTTAGGCAAATAGAAATTAAGGGCGGTAATAATGGTAAATCAGGATATTCGTTCTACCATGGGTGATTTGTTTCCAGATTTAGGACCGGAAACACCTGTGATTTCAGGTATTGCTCATGATCGTAGTGAATCTATGATTACAGTTCGCGGTATTCCGGACGTTCCTGGAATGGCTGCAAAAGTATTTACTACTCTTGCAAAAGCTAATGCGAATATTGATATGATTGCTCAGGCAAGTGCGTCTACTGGCACCGCTGATATTTCTCTTACTGCTCCTAGCTCGTCAATGGAAGCGGTTCGTAGTGTTCTTTTAGCTGCTAAAGATGAGCTTAAGTTCACTTCTATGGATGTTGATCCTACTGTTGGGAAAGTTGCTGTTGTTGGCGTTGGTATGAAGACGCACTCTGGTTTAGCGGCTACTTTCTTTACTGCATTAAGTGATCACGGTATTAATACCCTTATGATTTCTACTTCAGAAATTCGTATTGCAGCTTTGGTTCCTGTTAATCAGCTTGATGAAGCTGTTCGAGCTTTACATACGGCTTACGGATTGGATGCTAACCAAATCGAAGCTGTTGTTTACGGCGGAAGCGGACGTTAAAAATCGAAATTATTAGCATAACCATTATTAAGGGAGAAATAAGATGACGATTATCAATGAAACAGGCGTAAACGTAGCTGTTTTAGGCGCTACTGGCCAAGTTGGCATGGTAATGCGCCGTGTGCTTGATGAGCGTGATTTTCCCGTTCGAGATTTACGTTTTATGGCTTCTGCTCACTCTGCGGGAACAGTTTTGCAATATCGTGGGAAAGATATTGTTGTAGAAGATGTAGAAAAAGCTGATTTGCGCGGAATTGATATAGCTATTTTTTCTGCAGGCGGTGGAACTTCAAAAATCTGGGCTCCAAAATTTGCTGAAGCTGGCGCAATAGTAGTAGATAATTCTTCTCAATGGCGTATGCATGACGATGTACCGCTGGTTGTTGCAGAAGTAAATCCCGAAGATTTAGACACAATCCCTTGTGGAATAGTAGCAAATCCAAATTGCACAACAATGGCTTGCATGCCAGTGTTGAAGCCACTTGCAGATTCTTTTGGATTAAAGCGGTTAATAGTATCTTCCTACCAGGCTGTTTCTGGAGCTGGAAGAGCTGGTGCTTTGCAGCTTATGAATGAGGCTCAAGCTGCGCTAAATCAAGGCGCGGATAAATTGGTTTTTGATGGTAGTGCAATAGATTTTCCAGAACCTACCAAAGTTGTTCGCACAATTGCCTTCAATGTAGTGCCTTTTATTGGTGCAATTGTTGACGATGGCTCTGAAGAAACTGACGAAGAGCAAAAGTTGCGTAATGAAAGTCGTAAGATTTTACATCTGCCAAATCTTGCTGCGTCGTGCACTTGCGTTCGAGTGGGCGTTTTTACTGGACACGGTATGAGTGTTAATGCTGAGTTTGATAATGACGTAACACCGGATATGGCTCGTGAAGTTTTAAGCAAGGCGTTTGGTGTTGAATTGAATGATATTCCTACTCCTCAGCTTGCTGCAGGTAAATCCGCAAGCTATGTTGGGCGTATTCGTCAAGATCAGGCTGTAGACGGTAACCGAGGGCTGTCGCTTTTTATTACTAACGATAATCTTAGAAAAGGCGCTGCGCTTAATGCTGTTCAATTGGCGGAAATTATTGCGAAAAAACGTAATATTGCTTAAATAACGAAATTAATTGCTCGCAATTGTGAAAGTCTCTGCGTAAACTGTAAGTATGTCAGTAGCATCGGAAGAAATACAGCAGCAGCTTGATCGTATAGTAGCACTCGGGTATCCGGATGTGGCGGATATGAGTGCTGACGCTTTTCGTTCTCTTGCTCGACCGCTTTTGCGCGCTCTTAAAAATAGTGATTTAGGAACGAATATTTTATTGGTTCCTACGCGTGAGCTTGTTTCTCCAGAGTCTTTGATTTCTCGTACGAGTATTGACCGTATGGCTGGTTTTACAACTATGCCTCCTCGCGATATTGCTAGTTTTATGCCAAAAGATGGTTTTGAGCCTCCGGAAGGTCCGTTCTATTTGGCAATTGATCCTCATGCGGGCGGATCTTATTTAAACAGAGAACCAGATGTTGCTAGTAAGCTTATTGATTCCGACGAACGCTTACCTCTTACTTTGGAAGAAGGGCTTGCGATTGTTACTCAGCATCCGGATTGGCTGGAAAATAAGAATGGGTTTAATCTGCTCGGCTCTCAAAGCACGGATGGAAGAGTTCCTAGCATTTGGATGAGTCAGGGCGCTCCACGTTTAGGTGCAGTTTGGCCAAATTCTCGGCATACTTGGCTTGGTAACGCGTATTGCATGGCACGCCGTGGAATCTCGATTCTTTAAGTACAATTCATAAAATCTTCACGATTATTACGTAAAATAGTTATAACAATAAAACAAGAATCTATAGCAAAAGTTGAAAACCACTATCAATGGGATGATACTTACGAAAGGCGCATTGTGGCATATATAACTTTTGATCATGTGGTAAAGGAATATCCGTCTGGTTCTTCTGCTGTGCGGGCTTTAGACGATGCCAGTTTTACGGCAGAACGTGGTGAGCTTACAGTAATTTTGGGCGCATCTGGCGCTGGAAAAACAACGGCCTTAAATATTTTAGGCGGTATGGATACGGCTACTAGCGGTCGCGTTATTGTTGGGGATTGCGATGTTACTAAACTTAAAGGAAAGGGTTTAGTGCGTTACCGCCGCGAAGATATTGGCTTTGTTTTTCAATTCTATAATTTAGTTCCAAATTTGACCGCTCTTGAAAATGTTGAGCTGGCTTCGCAGATTTGTTCAGATCATTTTGATCCTGAACAAACACTTAGGGATGTTGGTTTGTCAGATCGTTTACAAAACTTCCCAGCGCAACTTTCCGGCGGAGAGCAGCAGCGCGTATCTATTGCGCGCGCTCTTGCTAAAAAGCCGAAGCTTCTTCTATGCGACGAGCCTACTGGAGCTTTGGATTATGAAACAGGCAAGGCAGTGTTGCAATTATTGCAAGATATTTGCCGCACGGAAGGCATGACAGTTTTAATCATTACCCATAATGCTGCAATTGCGCCTATGGCACATAAAGTTGTGCGCTTCCGCTCTGGAAAAGTCGTAAGCGAGACTACACAAGAGAATCCTATGGCCATTGCCGATATTGAGTGGTGATTTTAATGAGTGCATTATTTATTAGCGCCGTTAGAATGTGGATTCATCAGTGGCGACGTTTCTGTGTGCTTGCAGTTATTGCAATGCTTGGCGTTGCTGTTATGACAGGAATTTACGCGGGCTGCAACGATATGCTTCTTGGTACGAATGACATGTACGAAAAGTTGCATGCATACGATTTGCAAATCGTATCTACCTTGGGTTTAACTAAAGATGATGTTGCTTCTTTGCAAAAATTATCTAACATAAGCGAAATTGAAGCCGAACGTTTTTGGAAAGCTACAGCGCATCCTGATGACGATGCAAGTTCCACATATGCAATGAATTTTGTGCATTACGATTCGCAAAAAAATATGAATCGTCTTCACCTGCTTCATGGCAATATGCCTACTAATAGCCGAGAAGCTGTTGTAACTCAACGATTTTTGCACGATAGTGGCTTAAATATTGGCAGTACCGTTGTTGTAAATTTGCAGCAGTCAGCCGCGTCTGGCAGCAGTGTTTCAAATAATTCAAATAAAAAATCTGAAAAATATAATCTTCTAATTACTGGAAGCGTCTTAGATAGTAACGATTTAAACAATCCAGAAGGCTACCAGTCAAAAGCTTTTCGTAATTCTGTAACATCTCGCTACCCAATTTTTACGTCTGCAGCACCAAAGAACATGACTGACCTGCCATATGCTGCAATATCTGTGAGATTGAATGATACTAAGAATGTTAATGCATTTTCTAAATCGTATCGCAATATTGTTGACGACGCTTCTGAGCAAATCCGAGAAAAAGTGCAGTCTAAGCGCGAAAAAGCTCGTCGAAATCAGATTATTGATGAGAGGTCGAATAGAGAAGCGGAAAATATTATTGCGAATGAACCAAGGCTAAAGCTTGCTCCAAATTCTGTGAAAGAACAAGCAAAAGCGAAAATTCTAGAGCAGATTAAGCCAGAAATTCAAAAGAAAGTTCCTCAAGCACAATGGCATATATCTACTCGAATCGCTAATGATAGTTACGCAAGCTTACGCTCCGACGTTGCTTCAATTCAGTCGCTTGGTTACGCTTTCCCGGCAGTATTTCTTGTTGTTGCCATGATGATGAGCTTAACAGCTATGGCACGTATGGTTGAAGAAGAGCGAGGTCTTATTGGAACGTACCTAAGCCTAGGTTATGGGCGTTCGGCTGCAGTTACAAGGCACGCGTTCTTCGCTATTTTCGCATGCTTTATTGGTGGCGGAATTGGAGATATTGTTGGATTCCTTGCAATTCCTTCGCTTCTTTTGAAGATTTTGCGCGGGCTTTACGCTGTTCCAGGTGTTAGGTTGCGTTACGACTGGTTATACGGTTCACTGTGTGTGCTTGCTTTTGTGATTCCTGTAGCAGTTTGCACAATAGTTGTTAGTTGGCGTGAAACAAAGCAAGTTCCTGCCGCTTTGCTTCGTCCAAAAGCTCCAAAAGCTGGCGCTCGCGTACTTCTTGAGCGTTTGCCTTGGATTTGGAAGCGTATGAGCTTCCTAAATAAAGTAACTATTCGCAACATAGCGCGCTTTAAAGGCAGATTATGCATGACAATCGGTGGTGTTGCTGGTTGTACTGCACTTATTGTGTGCGGTCTTGCATTAAACGATACCGTCGCAACTTTAGGAACTCGCCAATATGAGGGAATCTACAATTACGATATGATTGCGATTTCTGCTCCAGATTCTTTCCAAAGCATGAAGAAACGCGTGGAACAAGATAAGTCGAATAATAAGATCGAAACTATGCTTCCTGCTTACATAAGTTCTGGCGAAATCGCTAAGCATCAAAATGCTGGCAACAACAAATCTGAGCATAGCAATGTGGAAGATTCTGAAAGTGTGCAAATGATTGTTGTAAAAGATGCGGATACTTTAGCTCGTCTTGTGCGATTGCAAAATATTGACAACAATTTGCAGCCTGTTAAGCTCACGGATGACGGACCGCTGCTTTCTCAAAGCGCAGCCGCTTCTTTGGATATTAATCGCGGAAATGAAATCACAGTAACTAACGCAAGTTTTAAGCGCGCAACAGTAAAAGTTAATGCTATTGTTCGAAATCTAATTGGTTCAAACATGTATATGACTTCTAGATGTTACGAACGATTGTTTAATGACAAAAATAGTAAATCTCTAAAGCATAATGCGCTGATTCTTCGCTTGCGTGGCAGCGATGATAAAAAAATCAAGTACGCGAATAATGTTTCGGAGCGTGACTCTGTTCTTGCGGTTATGAATATTACGAAAATGAAGCACGCTTTTAGTTTTGATCTTATGAATGCTGTTGTTGCTCTGATTGTAACGTTAGCTGCAGGTTTGGCTTTAGCAGTGCTATTTACTTTGGCTAGTACGAATATTTCGGAGCGTTCGCGCGAAATGGCAACTCTAAAAGTTCTTGGCTTCTATAAAAGAGAAATTCACTCTTATGTGCATAAAGAGATGCTAACTCTTACTGTAATTGGTATTGCGGTAGGTTTGCCGTTGGGAAGGCTGATTTCAGGCTTGCTGACCAAGGCTCTTAGAATGCCATCGCTTTATTTTGAGGTGGAAGTAGCTCCGTTAAGTTACTTCATTGCAGGCGTTGCAACGTTAATTTTCGCTTTGATTGTGCAATGGGCAACTAATCCTGCGCTTGATCGTATTGATCCGGTTAGCTCTCTAAAAAGTGTGGAATAGCGCAATAGTTAAGGGTGCATATAAAATAAAAAGTTCGTATATACTAGGAACGGAGATTTGGCAATGAATATGACGGCGAATAATGGCATAAATGTAGATTCTCAGCAATCTGAATCTGCAGATTCAGCCGGAGAATTCGCTTCTAGTATTAAATCTTCTAACACATCGTCAAATAGTTCTAAAAATAGTTCTACGAATAGTTCGTCAAATAGCGAAAATAATGACAATTCCAACCAAATGGAACGCAGTCTTACTAAGCGTCATGTGCAATTTATTGCTATCGGCGGCACAATTGGTACTGGCCTGTTCCTTGGATCTGGAAAATCAATTAGCTTAACAGGCCCAAGTATTGTATTCGTTTACATTATTGTTGGCTTGATTATGTTCTTGCTTATGCGCGGCATTGGCGAGCTAATGTACAAAGATCCAAACCAGCATACTTTTATTAGTTTTATTACGCGTTATCTTGGCAGAGGCTGGGGTAATTTTGCTGGGTGGTCTTATTGGTTTGTGCTTGTGCTTATTGGTATGAGCGAGATTACTGCAGTTAGCACGTATTGCGTCACGTTTTTCCAAACTTTCGATATTGACGTGAGTCATTGGAAATGGCTTATAGAAGTAGTCTTTTTAGCGGCTTTAGTGTGCATAAATCTGGTTGCTGTAAAGCTTTTTGGAGAAACTGAGTTTTGGTTCTCCATGATTAAAATTACTTTGATTGTTGCGCTTATAGTTACTGCTGTTGTGATGGTAGTAATTGGGTATCATTACCCAGCAACTCAACTTCATGGAGGGGTTATTAGTCCTGCTGGGCATGCTAGTGTCAATAACATTTTCAATAATTTTTCGCTTATGCCAAATGGTTGGGTTGCATTTTTGATGAGCTTCCAGATGGTGTTTTATGCGTATCAGCTTATTGAGTTCGTTGGTGTGACTGTTTCGGAAACAAAAAATCCTCGCAAAGTTTTGCCTAAGGCTATAAACGGCATAATTACGCGTATTTTGATTTTTTATGTTGGCGCGCTTGTGGCAATTATGCTTATTGTTCCATGGCAGCGTTTCAAGGCTACTAATGCTGAAGGCACATTTATGTCTCCGTTCATTATGGTGTTCCAGTATGCTGGCGTGCATTGGGCCTCTGCGCTAGTATTCTTCGTGGTTATTACGGCTGCATCTTCTGCACTTAACTCTTTGCTGTATTCTGCCGGCCGCCACATGTATCAGATTGCTATTGAATCTCCTTCTCCTATTTTGGGTAAGTTGCGAAAGGTGTCGCATACTAAAGTTCCTGCTCGTGCAATCATATTTTCTTCTGTATTAATTCTTCTTTCTCCAGTAGTTAATTCGATCCCTGGAGTGCATGGTGCGTTTATTTTATTCGCTTCTGCGTCTTCGGCTGTAATCATCATGATTTATATTCTGATTATGGTTACGCACCGTAAGTATCGTAAATCTGCTGATTTTATGGCAGATGGTTTCTTAATGCCGCATTATAAGCTTCTTAATTCGCTTACCATTGCATTCTTCGTGTTTGTTTATATTACATTGTTTATTAGTGAAGATACTCGCGTTTCTGCAATTGGCGGTTTAGTTTGGCTTGTGCTATTTGGAGGTTACTGCGCTCTGCACGAGCATTGGCAGAATCGCGATTTAGCAGCCGCTTTGCGCAAGTGACATTCTTTCCTGCGCAATTTCTGTTATGCTTACTGTGTGCGAATTATTGTTGCAGATTGTAGTGCTGAATATACAGGTAGATTAAACGCTACGCTTCCGCTATCTAAGCGTGTGCTGCTTATTAAAGCAGATGGTAGTGTGCTTATTTTTTCGGAGCTGGGAGCGTATAAGCCACTTAATTGGATGGTTGCGCCTTGTACAATGCGCATACTTCAGAAAGAAAATGGTGAAGACTCTACTTCCAACGAGCTTTTTGATGGTTGCATTCTTCGAGTTGCTGCGTCAAAAGGTGATGATTTACTAAAAATTTCTTTAGAGCACATATACAGTGACAGCACTTATGATTTAGGTGAGGATCCTGGATTAATTAAAGATGGTGTTGAGGAGCATTTGCAGCGATACTTGGCTGAGCAGATTGATCGTATTGGGGAAGGCGCGAAGCTTGTTCGTCGCGAGTATCCTACAGCTATTGGTCCGGTTGATATTATGGCTCAGGATGCTGAAGGCGTGCACGTTGCGATTGAGATTAAGCGTCACGGCGGTATTGACGGCGTTGAGCAGCTTACTAGATACTGTGAGTTATTAAATCGAGACCCACTCTTGAAGCCTGTTCGCGGCATTTTTGCTGCTCAAACAATTAGTCCACAGGCTAGAGTTTTGGCGGAAGATCGCGGTTTTACTTGTCTTATTCTCGACTATGACGATATGCGCGGTGTTGAATCCGACGACCTTCTTCTGTTTTAGATTTAGACGCATACACAAAAACCCCTCGAAAATGAGGGGTTTTTGTAATCGTAATCACTTACGTATTTTGTAAACTATCTCGCAAATTATCTAGCTAATTATTTTGCAAAATATTTTGCAAATTTTTGCTAGGCATTGCAAAATTTACAAACTCACGAAGCGTAAAGAATATCCACAACGAAGTACAGAGTGGAGTTTGCAGGGATTGTTACATTTCCCTTTGCATCCTTCTTATCTTCTTTGCCGTAGCCATCTTCTGGAGGAATTACAAGCAGAACTCGAGATCCAACTTTCTTTCCAGCCAAACCTTTAGTCCAACCTGGTATTACGCCTCCTGCGAGAGAGAAGTCTGCAGGCATTGAGCGAAGCCAAGAGGAATCAAACTGATGCATTTTGCCGTCTTTATCTGTGGTCCATCCAGCATAATGAGCAGTTACGGTGCTTTTTGCGGTTACCTTTTTGCCGGTTCCTTCAATCAAAGTCTGAGAAACAAGCTTTCCATCTGGCACATAGTTGTTCTTATCTAAGGATGGGACTCCAGATTTATCAAGAGTTACTTTTGGCAAATTTGCAGGAATATCTGTTACTGCTTTACCTTCTGCGTGCTTTAATGCTTTTGAGCGAGACACAAGCGTTAGAACCATAACATATGAAGGGCCCTTATTTTCGCCAGAAACTCCAAAAGCTATAGTTGTATTAATCTTCTTGCCTTTAATAAGCGCATAGTATGGTCGTGCGGTGACTTTTTTGTCAATAGAAATTGAGCAATCAACTCTACCCTTATCCCACGTATTCATAAGTTCTTTGCCATCTTTAGCATTAAGCACAATGCCTTGTGAGCAGACGCGATCGCCTTCTTGAATAGTCTCACCGTTGCCGTGCTGTAAGATAGCGTAAGTATTTCTTTTTATATTTGCAGGTGTTTTAAGCGTAATTTTTGGCTTTTTGCCAAGCTCTCCAGAAGCGCTTATGCCTTCAATAAGCTGCATGCCGGCTTTTTGTGCGTTTTCATCTGCAGCACCATTTGTATTGTCAGAATTGCCGCTGCAAGAAGCTAATCCTACGCATAATGCTACTGTGCTAATAGCAGCAAAAGTGCGTGCAATAAAGGATTTTTGTTTAGATATTGTAGTTTTTTGCATAGATTCACATTACCGCTTGATATTGATTTTAAAGCAAAACCTGCAACTGGTATGAAAAGATTGTAGAATAGTATCGTTATGACTAATACCAACAATGCTCCTGAAAAAGAAGGACAACCAATGCGACAGTCTGCAAGGCGAGTAACATTGCGCACTAAAATTATGCGACGTATCGTATCGCCATTTTTTGTAGTGCTTGCAGTATTAAGTGTTGCTCTTGGTGTTGCTAACGCAACATTTTGGAAGCCGAATGACGTGGTTATTGCTTATGCGCAAGTAACCGGAACTCGTTATATTGTTACAGATCCAGGTGTTCTTAATTTGGTTGACAATAAGGTTCGCGTAAGTGTTGCAGCTTTGCGCACGCGTAAACCTATTTGTGTTGCTGTTGGTTTAACAAAAGATGTGCGTGGTTGGGTAGCTGGCTCTCCAGTTCAGCGCATTACAGGTCTTAAAGATTGGAATAATCTGTCTGTATCGGAAATGTCTGGCAAAAGCACTTTGCAACAAGATTTTAGTACAGATATAAAAGATGCTGACGTTAAGTTCCAACAATCTAACTTATGGCCTTCTGTTACGTGCCAACTTGGTTTAGCAAAGCTTTCAATAAATACTTATGATTATGTTCAAACTGCAGGTTCTGCTTCATATGACCATGCAGTTGCAACTGGTGCAGTTCTTAAGTCTGGGAAGAATTCAAAAAAGAGTTCAAATCGTCGCTACTCGCGTTCTATGAGGGTTAGATCTCAAGCAGCTCGACGTGTTCTATTAATTGATTTGGGAGATAACGTTCCTGCTGCTTCTGTGGAGTTGCGTTGGCGCAGGCATCAAGTTCCAGATTTCGCAACACCTTTATACTTTGTTGGTGCTCTTTTTGCCGTGCTGGCTTTGCTGGCAGCAACTATTTTTGCTATGGCTCCGCATCGTCGCAGGAATAAGCAGCTTGCGGCAAATTCTTCCGCTTTGCTATCTAAACAATCTAAAGATGAGGAAGTCACATTTTCTGAAGCATTTTCTGGAACAGTGCATGGAATGCTTGCTCATAGGAAGCACAAAAAAGCTTCAGGGTCGCATGCGCGCCATGGATGCCACGCTCGTCGTGGTAAAAATCCTGTAGAGAATCAGAATATTGCAAATAATTCTGATTCTAAGCAACTTAACCAGGAGTCTCCATCATTACAGGTATCTTCTGAAGATTCAATAGAGCAGACCACAGTTATTTCTAAGGACGATATGCTTGCATTCGCTACTCGTTTTATTCAACAACATGATGGTGGTGAATTTGCGTATGAATTGCCGAGGGAAGAGGAAAATCGCGAAAGTGTTGTTGATGAATCTTCGGATTTGAACGACGAAAATCTAAAGAACTCTTATTCTGAATCTAAAGACGATGCTAAAAATAATCAGGATTTTCAGTCCGCTCGCGTAGATAAGAATCGTAAGAATTCTCAAACTAGGCGAAATCAGCAGAATAAAAAGAACTATAAAAATAGGCAGGAAAAGCAAGATAGGCGAGATAAGCAAGACAGTCAGGGCGGTCTAGGTAAGCAGGAAAATCAAAATAAGCAATCTAAGTCAACAAAGCAGACAGATAATTCTAAGAAAACTCGCGGCAATCGTCGTGGGCACAACGCAAATAGCAATAATTCGCGATATCGCAAGAATAATAAGGGTTATCGGGGCAATTTCTCGAGTGAGCGAGGTAACAAGCAATAATGCGTAATCTTAAAATGCGTAATCTTAATAAGTATATTCGCGAGTTTAATAATGGCGGAATTATGCGAAAAACGTTGCGCGCAGCTTCTCTGTGTGTTGCAAGTGCTGCATCTGTTGCTCTTGTTGCGGGGGTATCTGCTTGTGATGGTCAAGTGCCTAAGCCTGTGGAAGTTCGCAGCGGTCAAGAGCTTCCTAATGTAACTATGATTCAAGAAAAGGATATTCGTCTTGGTTTGCTTCGAACACTGGAACAGGCAAATGATGAAAAAGACGTTAACGCCTTGTCTAAAGCTGTTTCTGGGCCTGCTCTTGATGTTCGCACAAGTGAGCTTGTTATTGCCAGTAAAACCGGTAAATTAGATCCTAAGACTATTATTCCGCGCGCTTCGGCTCAGACGATTGTGCCAACAAACGCTGGGTGGCCTAGGGACTTAATGACAATTACAACCACCACTAAGGATCAGCAATCAAAGCGTTTGCTTGTTTTGCGTCAGCAGCGAGCTAGGTCGAATTATAAGTTGTGGGCTGTTGCTCGACTTTTCCCTGGTGTGCATCTTCCTAAATTTGCTGTTCCAAGTATTGGTGCTTCAATGGGAAAATCAAATGACACTGGCTTAATTATGACTCCAGAAGAATCAGTAAAAGCTTATGCTGATGTTCTTCAGCATGGCGGTGAAAGCAAGTATGCAAAATATTTTGAGGAAGATTATCTTCGTCAAAAACTTGCAGAACTTTCTAAAGCTGTACAAGCTGGCATGGAGCGCAACAAAGGTTCGCAGGAACAAGTTTTTACTCCACAATTAAAGCAAATAAGCGTTATGCGTTCGAGTGATGGAAGTGATTTAGTCGTTGCAAGAATTGATTCTGTTTGGACGCGTATTGCAGGAGAAGGACGTGAGTCTAGGCCGGCCTCTGACGAAGAAAAAGCACTATTTGGAGATGGAAGAGCAAAAAGCACTATGCGCGTAACTTATGTAAACGTTATTGCGCTTGTTGTGCCACCTGCTGGATCTCATATGAAAATTACGCCGGTTGGTGCTGAACGACAGCCTATTAAAGTAGAAGCGTTGTAAATATAAGAATCAACAATATTGCAATTAGCAAAAGAGGCAATAATGGTAAACGGTCAGTCGCAAGGAATGAATCCAGGAGGATTTTCGCTTGCTGGAGCTGTAGATTTAGAAGGTGTGAAGCGTCGCGTAGAGGCGCAAGCTAAGCAGGCTGCAAAAGCTGGAGCTGGTTCGAGTGCTGGTTCTTCTGCTAATAATTCGGCACCAAAAGCAGGCGGATACGTTATTGACGTTAATGATAAGTCTTTCCAGGCAATGGTTCAAACTTCTGTAAGTTTTCCTATTATTTTGTTGCTTTGGCAGCCTGGAGATACTGCTTATTACGATGTTGCGCAAAAATTAGCGGATGCAGTAAATTCACTTGACGGCCGTATGCAGTTGGCGCGTATTGATGCAGACGAAAGCCCAAGTATTGCTCAGGCTTTACGAGCTGAGCAACTTCCTGCAATTTATGGTTTGATTGGCGGGCGACCTATGCCAATTTCGCAAGGATTACCTAGCGATGATGAGTTGCAACAGATTTGTAGCGCAATTTTACCTCAATTAGTGCAGGTTGCCGAGCGTTCGGGGGTTGCTGGAACAGCTCCTTTTGTACAGTCGCCTGAAGACTCTAAGGATGATTCGGAAAAATCTTCGGATAATAATTCTAATTGTGAAAATCAAGTTCCTGCAGCTCATGAAAAAGCGCATGAACTTGCTATGAAAGGTGATTATAAGGGCGCTGCTTTAGAATATGCAAAGCTTATGGATGCAGATCCGCACGATTCTATTGCTGCGCGTGAACATGCCAAAGCTTTGCTGCTGGCGCGAAATACTAATACAGATGTTGCTTTAGTGCGCAAAAATGCTGGCGATAATCCTAATGACGTAGACGCTCAGCTTGCTGTGGCAGATGTCGATATGATTGATGGTCATATTGATGACGCTTTTGGCCGTTTGCTTGATTTTTTGGCTGCAGGGCATCGTTTAGATTCTGAAGCTATTCGTTCCCGTATGCTTGAGTATTTTGCTATGCTTCCTGCAGATGATGCTCGATTAGCGCGCGCTCGCCGTCGCCTTGCAATACTTCTTTATTGATTGTTGTGCAGGTGGCGTGTCTTTTGGAGATTAGCCCGATTGAACTTTTATGCGTTATTAAACAAAAAAGCCAAGAACCACAACAATCGTGAGAAATTCGTGTGATTCTTGGCTTTAGTAGCGGGGCATGGATTTGAACCATGGACCTCTGGGTTATGAGCCCAGCGAGCTACCGAGCTGCTCCACCCCGCGTCGGCTACTTTTAGCAGCTCTATCTACGATAGGTGCAAATTTAAATTTGTCAAATTCGGGCGTGTCTCTCTGTATCTGGTTAAAATTTTACGATTCGTGCACATGAGTGACATAGACACAATAAACATAAACAAGTGTGGAGTATAATAAACACATGCCTATTAAGATTCCTGAAGGATTGCCAGCGCGAAGCATATTAGATGCTGAGCGAATTTTTGCATTGGAACGCCCAGAAGCAGAACAGCAGGATGTTCGGCCGCTTCGTTTGTTGATTTTGAATCTTATGCCCAAAAAAATTGAGACAGAAACTCAGCTTTTGAGACTCATCTCTAAGTCTCCTTTGCAAGTCGATGTCGATTTTATGAAAACTTCTACGCATGTAGCTACGCACGTTAGTGCTGATCATTTAGTAAAATTCTATGAAAATCTTGACGCACTTCGTAACAACTATTACGACGGATTTGTTGTAACGGGAGCTCCTGTTGAGCACATGGAATTTGAGGATGTCGACTACTGGCACGAATTTACGCAAATTCTTGACTGGGCAGCAACACACGTTTTCTCAACAATGTATTTGTGCTGGGGTGCAATGGGTGCGCTTTACTATCGATATGGCATAAAAAAGCATGTTCTCAGCGAAAAAATTTTTGGCGTGTTCCCACAATATTTGCAGGATGAGTACTGTTTTCTTACAAATGGTTTTGATGAAATCGCTTTACAACCGCATTCTAGGATAGCGAGCGTTGATATTGACAGCATTTCTTCAGATCAGCGTTTGCAAATTCTTACGTATGGTTCCGAATCTGGCCCAGGCTTAGTTGCTACGCGTGATTTTTCTGAAGTTTTTGCGCTTGGACACTGGGAATACAGCAAAATGACTCTTGCACAAGAATATGAGCGTGACATGTTAAAAGGTTTGAGCAACGTGCCATTCCCTTACAACTATTTCCCTCATGACGATCCAAAATTAGAGCCATTATTTTCTTGGCGTGCACACGCGAATTTGCTTTGGCGCAACTGGCTTAATTGGGTGTACGAAACTACGCCTTACAATCTTTCTGATATTCCCCATTTAAGAACTGCTGGAAGGCTTGGAACTGAACGTTCTATAAGGCATGAGCCGGCTTCTCCACGTTCTGATAACTTTTGTCCATTTGACGGTATTAAGTACGGTATGAGCAAATAAATTTTGAAGTTGCGTAATTATGTACAAGCGAAGAGTACAATCAGCAGTTAGATGTATTTTTCGTTTCGTGCCCCGCGCCTTACGAGATACGAAATAGATGATTTAGATAATATATAACGCCGCAAGATGATTGAATTTAATAATGTGAGTGAGTGGCGTAGTTGTGAAGGCGTGTGAACGAATTGCTTAAGGAGGCACTTATGGATGGAATGGTTGACTTTTTACTGAGGACTACCAATGTAGCTTCAGCAGTGGCTTCGTCTGGACCAGAATTGCCTAATATTGGCGAGTTTTTGCCTCCAGAGATTTTGTTCCAGGGCACACCGTTTGCCATGAATCGCATTATTTTGGTGCGTGTTCTTATGGCTGTAGTCGTTATGATTATTTTCGGCATTGGTGCCGCTCGCGCAAAGTTAGTTCCAGGAAGATTCCAAAGTGTGCTGGAAATCTTAATGGACTTTGTGCGCTACAACATCGTTTACGAAATGATTGGCGAGGAGCGCGGCAAGCGTTACGTGCCAATGATGTCTACACTTTTCATCACGATTTTCTTCTTTAATCTTTGTTCTGTGATTCCAGGATTAAATATGGCTGCAACCGCAACCATTACTGGTCCGTTGGTATTTGCTTTATGGGTTGTGTGTCAATATCTTCTTGCTGGCATTCGTGAAAAAGGTTTTTTGCGATTCTTCCGTGAAGCGTTGTTCCCAGCGGGCGTGCCATGGCCGATTTACTTCATTCTTTCGCCATTGCAGCTCATAGAATTAATAATTGTGCGACCACTTTCGCTTACAATCCGTTTGTTTGCGAATATGATTGCTGGCCATTTGCTGGTGGCCACTTGCTTAGTATTCACCAATTTCTTTGTGGTGGATTCCAGCAATAAACTCCTTGCCTTCGGCGGTGCTTTGTGGCTGCTTGGTGGCATTCTGTTTACCCTATTCGAAATTATGGTAGCCGGTTTGCAGGCGTTTATTTTCACTGTGCTTGCTTCTGTCTACATTTCGGAAAGTTACCCGGAGGAAGAAGAAAAGTCTGCTGTTGCTGTTGCCTGATAGCATAGCTTAAATCTTCAGATTTTACCCATCTTACGGGTTTATACTGGTTACTGTTTTAACAGAAAGGAAACCAATGAATAATATCATCGCTCTCGCAGGTTTGGTCGGCAACCTCAGCATTCTTGGCTTTGCTGTCGCAACAATTTCTCCTGCACTTGGTATGGCAATAGTCGTTGCTAAAGCTATGGAATCTACTGCACGTCAGCCAGAAGTTGGCAACCGTATTCAGTTGTTCATGTTCGTCGGTTTGGCATTTATTGAGGTTCTGGGCTTGCTCGGATTCGTTGCCTACATTATGGGAAAGTGAACCGAACGAAACAACTCGTTCCAGCACAAATATAAAAGTGTTGAAGGAATAGAAAGGACAAGCCATGTCACATGCAACTGAGAGTAATGGTTTGGCGTTGTTCTTGCCTGAGCCTTATGACTTAGTGTGGTCGTTAGTTGTTTTGGTAGTTCTTGCAGCGTTTTTCTACAAGTTCGTTATGCCTAAATTCCAGGCAATTCTCGACGAGCGCGCAGAAAAAATCGAAGGCGGAATAGCTAAAGCAGCAAACGTGCAGCATGAAGCTGACGAATTAAAAAGTCAGATGGAAGAAGAGCTTGCTCAAGCTCAAGCTGATGCTGCAAAAACTCGCGAAGAGGCTCGTACGGAAGCTTCAAAAATCATTGGTGAAGCTAGACAACGCGCTGAAAAGGATGCTGCCAAAATCATTAGTGAGGCACAGCATTCTATTGAAGCTCAGCATCAGCATGCCATGTCCAGCCTCCAAGGAGAGGTATCGGTTCTTGCAGCAGCGTTGGCTGGCAAGATTCTTGCATCCAAGCTGGATGACGATACTGTAAGCTCCAAAATTATTGATCATGTGATTGATGAAGTTGGAGAAACTAAAAATTCGGATCAAAGCAAGTAAAGCTTGATGCATTAATCTCAATAGTAAGTTATTGAGTTTGATGCATTCGTTGCATTACTTCATTATTACAGAAACGAGGAGGTAAGAATGCCAGAAAAGGCATCGCGTGCAAACGACAGTTTGTCGCGCTCTTCTCTTGCGCAGGCCATTTCAGATGCGCACGATGAAGCGCAGCGCATTGCTGACGAGCTTTCGTCAATGATGGGCATGATTGATCAGTATCCTGAGCTTTCTGATGCGATTACCGATCCGAATAGATCTTCGGAAGATAAGTCTCGTTTAATTGACGAGCTTATTGGAGGTAAAGCGCACCCTGTTGTATTGCGCATTATGCATTATCTCGTAGGAACCTGGCACGGTGGAGCTGAAAGTGGTAAAACTGGCAGCTTTGGTGGTGCTTGGTCAGGATTTGAGCGTGAAGCTGGAGAAACTTTGGTTACAGTCACCACTGCTCAGCCTCTTACAGATAAGCAAATTAAGCGTTTGATTGAAATCTACAGCAATAAGTTGGGTCATCGTGCATACATTAACCCAATTGTGGATCCAAACGTGCTTGGTGGCATGCGTATACGAATCGGTGATGAAATAACCGATCGCACCATGTTGATGCAGCTTAAGCAGTTGCAGCGTTCTGCGCGAAATGGCGCTTGGACACAGGCAGTGAAGTAGTAAATTAAGGAGAATTATGGCGGAACTATCTATTGATCCCGCCCTGATACGCAAGGCGCTCGACGGGTTCGTTGACTCGTACAAGCCTACCGACATGCCGACGCAAGAAGTTGGCTATGTTGTTACGGCTGGTGACGGCATTGCGCACGTAGCTGGATTGTCCGGCTGTATGGCAAACGAGCTTCTAACTTTCGAGAACGATACCTTGGGTCTTGCGTTTAACCTTGATGCGCATGAAATCGGCGTTGTTATTCTTGGCGATTTCACAGGCATTGAGGAAGGGCAGGAAGTATACCGCACAGGCGAAGTTTTGTCTGTGCCGGTTGGTGACGCTTATCTTGGTCGTACTGTGGACCCGTTGGGTAATCCAATCGATGGTTTGGGTGCGATTGAGTGCAGTGAGCGTCGTATTCTTGAAGCCCAGGCTCCAGACGTTATTCACCGTCATCCAGTTGACGAACCTTTGTCTACTGGTTTGAAGGCTATTGACGCAATGACGCCAATCGGTCGCGGTCAGCGTCAGTTGATTATTGGTGACCGTCAAACTGGTAAGACGGCAATTGCAATCGATACGATTATTAACCAGCGTGCTAACTGGGAAACTGGAGATCCAAAGAAGCAGGTTCGCTGCATTTATGTAGCAATCGGTCAAAAGGGTTCAACAATTGCTTCCGTGCGTCAAAGCCTCGAAGAAGCTGGCGCTATGAAGTACACCACAATCGTGGCAAGCCCAGCTTCTGATTCTGCAGGTTTTAAGTACATTGCACCTTACACCGGTTCTGCAATCGGCCAACACTGGATGTACAACGGCAAGCATGTTTTGATTGTTTTTGACGATTTGTCTAAGCAGGCAGAAGCATATCGTTCAATTTCCTTGCTTTTGCGTCGTCCGCCTGGGCGTGAAGCATACCCAGGCGACGTGTTCTATTTGCACTCTCGTCTGCTCGAACGTTGCGCTAAGCTTTCCGACGATTTGGGTGGCGGTTCTATGACCGGCCTTCCAATTATCGAAACCAAGGCAAACGACGTTTCTGCATACATTCCAACCAACGTGATTTCCATCACCGACGGTCAGATCTTCTTGCAGTCTGATTTGTTCAACGCAGGTCAGCGTCCAGCAGTTGACGTCGGTATTTCTGTTTCTCGTGTTGGTGGTGCGGCACAGGCTAAGGCTTTGAAGAAAGTTTCAGGCATGTTGAAGATTTCTTTGGCTCGTTACAAGTCTTTGGAATCCTTCGCAATGTTTGCTTCCGATTTGGATGCAGCTTCTAAGGCTCAGCTTACTCGCGGTGCGCGTTTGACGGAGCTGCTTAAGCAGAAGCAGTTCTCTCCTCGTGCAATGGAGCAAGAAGTTGTTTCTGTGTGGGCAGGTACGCACGGCAAGCTTGACGATATTCCTGTGAAGGATGTTTTGCGTTTTGAAGACGAATTGTTGGATTACCTCGATAAGGGAACTGACATTTTGCAAGTGATTCGCGATACTGAAGATTTCACTAAGGAAACTGAAGCTAAGCTTGATGCGGCCATTGAAGATTTCCGTAGGACGTTTAAGACTTCTGTTGGCAAGCCTTTGATTGTAAAGGATTCGTTGCCGCCGGCTGAAAATCCTGCTCCTGTTGAAAAGGAACAGCTTGTAGCTAAGCCAAAAGCAGATAGTCGCGAGCCTGAGGGGAAGTAGCGTATGTCCTCCCAACTTGCATTGAAATCGAGAATTATTTCCACACAGTCTTTGGGTAAAATCTTTAAGGCTCAGGAAATGATTGCGTCTTCGCATATTGCAAAAGCGCGAGATATTGCGCTTAATGCTAAGCCTTATAGTGACGCAATTTTCGATGCCGTGCAGGCGTTGGTAGCTCATCACGAAGCAAATATTAAGCATCCTATTTTCGGTAAAGAGCATGCTGGCAATCGCGTAGCAGTTCTAGCCCTTACTTCTGATCGTGGAATGGCTGGTGCGTTTACGTCTTCGATTATTCGTGAGACTGAAGCGCTTCTTGCAAAACTCGATGCGGAAGGTAAGCACGCGGAACTGTACGTGTACGGTCGACGCGGTGCAACTTACTACAAGTATCGCAATCGCGATGTGGCAGGTACGTGGGAAGGTTCTACTGACCATCCTGACGTTACTATTGCAGAAAAGATTTCCGATACTTTAATGGACGCTTATATGACGCCGGAAGCAGAAGGCGGAGTTTCGGAACTGTATATTGTTTTCACCGAATTTATTAATATGGTGAGGCAAAAAGTTCGTACGTTGCGTATGCTGCCAGTTGAGCTGGTTCCTTTGAAGGATGGTGAGGAGTTTGCTATGCACCGTCCTGATTACGAAGCAGCTTCTGGACCTTCAGCATCGTTGTCGTCTACTAGTGCAGTTTCAGCTCGCGAAGAAGCAGTCAGTCGCAGCAATCCAGAGGCTGTTGAGTATTGCTTCGAGCCAAGTCCGGATGAAGTGCTGGATTCTGTTTTGCCGAAGTATATTCAGTCTCGTATTCACGAGTGCTTACTTACTTCTGCTGCTTCTGAAACAGCAAGTAGGCAGAACGCTATGCATACGGCTACAGATAACGCCCGCAATTTGGTGGATGATTTGACAAGGAAGCTTAATGCTTCTCGTCAGGCATCCATTACTCAAGAACTTACCGAGATTATCGGCAGCGCTGATGCGCTGAATAATGAGGAGGATTAGGAGCATATGGCTGAAAATCAGACCACAGCGCCTCCAGAAGCTGAGCAGGAGGTCGATCCAACAGCTGGTCGCGTAACCCGCGTTCAGGGTTCCGTGATTGACGTTGAATTCCCAGTCGGCTATCTGCCGGATATTTACAATGCTCTCAAGGTCGATATCAACACCGTTGGAAACACGGAAGGTGATACCGTTCACGAGATTACGCTGGAAGTTGAGCAGCACCTTGGTGATTCAACCGTGCGTGCAGTTGCTTTAAAGCCTACTGACGGCTTGGTTCGTGGTGCTTTAGTGCGAGATACCGGCGGTCCAATTTCTGTACCTGTTGGCGATGTTACTAAGGGTCATGTTTTCGACGTTACTGGCAACATTTTGAATGCTAAGCCTGGTGAAAATATTGAAGTAACTGAGCGCTGGCCAATTCATCGTAACCCACCTGCTTTCGATCAGCTTGAGTCTAAGACTCAGATGTTCGAAACCGGCATTAAGGTTATCGATTTGCTTACCCCTTACGTTCAGGGCGGTAAAATTGGTCTGTTCGGTGGTGCAGGCGTTGGTAAAACAGTGTTGATTCAGGAAATGATTCAGCGCGTTGCGCAGAACCACGGTGGCGTGTCTGTGTTTGCCGGCGTTGGCGAACGTACTCGTGAAGGTAACGATTTGATTGGCGAAATGGCTGAGGCTGGCGTTTTGGAGAAAACGGCACTTGTCTTCGGTCAGATGGATGAGCCTCCTGGGACTCGTCTTCGCGTGCCTCTTACCGCTTTGACCATGGCTGAGTACTTCCGCGATGTGCAGAATCAGGATGTGTTGCTGTTTATTGACAATATATTCCGCTTTACTCAGGCTGGTTCTGAGGTGTCCACTTTGCTGGGTCGAATGCCTTCTGCAGTGGGTTATCAGCCGAACTTGGCTGATGAAATGGGTGCGTTGCAGGAGCGTATTACTTCTACGCGCGGCCATTCCATTACGTCGCTTCAGGCTATTTACGTACCTGCAGATGATTACACCGACCCTGCACCTGCAACAACCTTTACGCACTTGGATGCAACTACTGAGCTTTCACGTGATATTGCAGCTAAGGGTATTTACCCAGCTGTGGATCCTTTGACTTCTACTTCTAGAATTTTGGATCCGCGTTACGTTGGTCAGGCTCACTACGATTGCGCAAACCGCGTTAAGGCTATTTTGCAGCGCAACAAGGAACTTCAGGACATCATCGCTTTGATTGGTATTGATGAGCTTGGTGAGGAAGATAAGACCACTGTGAGCCGCGCTCGTAAGATTGAGCAGTTCCTTGGTCAGAACTTCTACGTGGCTGAAAAGTTCACAGGTCGTCCAGGTTCTTATGTGCCAGCAGACGAAACCATTGAGGCGTTTACTCGCATTTGCAACGGTACTTACGATGAAATTCCTGAGCAGGCGTTCTCCGGTATCGGTGGCATTGATGATCTTGAGCGTCGTTGGCACGACATGCAGCAAGAGTTTGGTGCGTGATTATGGCAGAAAAGCAAGTAAAATCGCTGCACGTTAGTGTTGTGGCAGCCAGGCATCCTGTTTGGGAAGGTGATGCTAAGTTTGTGGTCATTCCTTCTGTGAATGGCGCAATGGGTGTGCTTCCTGGGCATGAGGCTGTGCTTGCGTTGATTGATCACGGTTTTGTGAAGGTTGACGATTTGCAAGGTGTGCGTCACGTGTTTAAGGTGACGGATGGCTTCTTCTCTGTTGATTCTGATCACATTACGATTGCTGTTGAGCACAGTTGTAACGTTGATAAAGACGGCAACGTGCTGCCTAACGCTAAGGTGATTTAGGTTGCTTTTGTTGCTTATGTAAGTTTTGTTGCTTTTGTAAGTTTATAAACTTACGTAAGTAAGGTAATCTTCTAAGGCGGGAGTTTGGGTATTCTCAAGCTCCTGCCTTTTGTAATTATGTCTGACTTTTGACTAATTTCGACATAAACTGCTCAGGGTGAGTAGTTTAGGTCGTTTTTTAGCTAGATTTCGACCAAAACAGCGCAAGGGTGAGTAGTTTTGGTCGTGCGTGAAGGTGGGGCTTCGCGCATTAAGGTGGTTTTTCGCGCGTGTCGCGTGGAAAGTGGCGGTTTTTCAGGGGTTTGCGGGCGGCGTGGGGGAGCTGCCGCGAGTTTTCTGAGAGTTTTCTGAGAAAAATCTTTGAAAATCGTGAAATAGTATTTTTTGCGATTAAACAGTGTCGTTTGGCGTATTTTTTATGGTTTTATGCGATTTTACTTGAATATTTTTGTAATTTTGTTGATGTTTTCTGTGTTGGATGCATATTTTTGCTCTTGACTTTTTCGAACGGGGGGGGGGTATGTTAATAACAGCTTTCAGCTAGATGCTCTATCTGAAAGTTATCCACAAGAGATTGATTTTGTGGGTTTATGTTTTTCACCATGTGTTTTGAGCGTGGTGGAGAAGAAGAAAGGAAAATATTATGTTTAACAAGAAGGCTATCGCCGCACTCGCTGCTGGCGCCACCCTCGTTTCCGGCTTGGCTTTCGCCGCCCCAGCAATGGCTGATAAAGTTGATGATCTCAGCAAGCAGCTTACAGCTACTGTTAATGCAGACCCAGAGCTCAAAGCTACTATGGACAAGCTTAACGAGAAGTTGAAGAAGGATAACACCGGCGACATCACAGCTAAGAAGCTTGGTGACGATGTAAATACTAACATTACTGCGGCTGAAACTGTAGTTAATGCCTCAACAGATCTTGCCAAGAAGCTTAACAAGACTCCTAAGGGTAAGGATGTTGTTAGAGAGCTTAACATTGTTGAATATTACTATAACAAGATTCAGAATATGATTCTTGGTTTGCGTGATAAGTTGGGTGACTGCAATTATCTTCGTCACACCCTTCCACAGTTGAAGGCTTGGTTGACTGAGTTGGAAGCTCATTACAAGGCTTTGCAGACTGCTTGGACTGCATACTACGATGCTCGTGAAGCAAATCGTTACGTAGATCAGTCTCGCCCTCAGGATGAACAGAATGTAACTGTTGATATGCATGCTGCTTCTGATATCTCTAAGGCTGAAGTCGAAGCTAAGCAGGATAAGACTCAGGTTCTTATTGATAAGGCCACTGCTGATGTTAAGGAAGTTGAAGGCAAGCTTGCTGACTGCAAGGCTTCTGTTGACAAGTTCATTGGTGGCGTTCATGACGGCATTAACAAGTTGAGCGGTACTAAGGATTCTAAGGCTGATAAGAAGGCTGATAAGAAGGCTGCTGGTAAGAAGGCTGCTGCTCCATTGGCTAAGACCGGTGCTGCTGTAGCTTTGGCTGCTGTTGCTGCTTCCGTGCTTGCTGGCATGGGTGCTGCTCTTCGCAAGATCCGTCACTAAGCTTTTAACACGTTAATCGTGTTGATTGTTTAATGGTTTGTTTGTGAGCGCACTGTATGTGAGTATGGTGCGCTCACTTGTTAAATCTTTCACTCAACGTGCTGCGAATGCTGTTTAGTGTTTGTGGCGGGTTTGCTTTCGGGCTTTTGCATGATTCTACTGTTTTGCCAAATCTCTTTCTTCACGGTAGTGTTGTGCGCTGGTTTTCGGGGGCGTGACTGTTGAGTGTTTGGCTGGCTTGTTTGTTAGGGAAACGAGTCGGTTTTGTTAAAGGGCTTGGGTTTGGTGCTACTAGGGGCATCAGACTCCAAGCCCTTTCTTCGTATGCGTTCCACTGTTTGGCTCAATTTGTTTCGAGTAGCCATTGCGCTATGTCTATTACGCGGATTCCTTCAATGTCGTAAGAATCATGACGCGTATTTGCAAGCAGGATTTTAGGGTAAGAGTCTTTTATTGCTTTTAGTGGCGAAAGTTCGTGCTCCAACGTTGCATCGTCGCTAATATTATTTTCGGAATAGTAGTATTTTTCACTTTTGAAAGTAGATACGTATTTTCACTTTCAAAACTGTAATATTTTTTAAGTTTTGAAAGTAGGCGCGTATGTTTGCTTAAAATCACAGATCTTTTCTTTTGCGTGCATATCACTGATGTGTTGTCTACGCAGAAACGAGTGGCGTGATGTTGCTGATGCTAGATTCGTCAAATCGCGAATCTTTACTTTTAAGTATGCAGAATAGCAATTATCTTTACTTTTGATGTTGATTATGGGAAAATAAGTAAAGATTTTAGTGCGTGAGTATTTAGATTCGTCATAATTTATCTCAATTAAAACTATGCAAGCGGAAGAAAGAGAAGCGTTAAAAATGTATGACTACTCGGGATTGAACAAAAGGCTACAAGAAAAAGGTATTAAAAAATCGCAGTTAGTGGCCGAGTTGCATATTTCTTCTCGTACGATTGCGAAAATCTCAAAAGGTGAAAAATTATCAAATTCAGTAATCGCGAAAATCAGCGACTATTTACAATGTAAGCCGAGTGAATTGTATCGCGTAATTTCAGGTAATCCTATTTTGCAAAGGCTTAGGGAAGAGAAGGAGCATCGTATACCGGGTGGAATTTATCACGAGCTTCAAATTCGTATGACTTACAACTCGAATCATATTGAAGGCAGTCAGCTAAGCGAAGATCAAACTAGGCGAATTTTTGAAACTAATACTATTGATTCCGAAGAAAATGTGGACGGCGGCGGCGCAAGCGAAAACAAAGGTACAGTTGTTGGTGCAAATGCTAGTACAGGTATTAGGGTTGATGACATTGTTGAAACAGTAAATCATTTTCGTGCGATTGATTACTGCATTGATGTTGCTGAAGAGCCTCTTAGTGAAGACATGATTAAGCATTTACATTTGTTGCTTAAACGCGGAACAAGCGACGAGCTTCTGCCTTGGTTTAGTGTTGGTGACTACAAGTTGCGTGCGAATGTTGTAGGCGGTGTGCAAACTTGCGATCCGAAAAAAGTGCATGAGGAGATTAGCAGGTTGTTGGCAGAATACCTTGCTAAAACTGATTTGCAGCTAGAAGATATAGTTGATTTTCATTACAGGTTTGAGCGAATACACCCATTTCAGGATGGCAATGGTAGAGTTGGGCGTTTGATTGCTTTTAAGGAATGCTTAAAGCATAATATTGTGCCGTTTATTATTGAGGATCGAAAGAAATACTACTATTATCGCGGTCTTAAAGAATACAGCAATGAGCGAGGATTCCTAGTTGAAACTTGCTATGACGGTCAAGATACGTTACGCGCTCTGTTGAAGCTTTTTGGGTTGTAACACGTTCTGTTTATTGTGCTTCTATAGTGCTGTTTTGCAAAAATGTAGGTATAGGCGAATATATTTTGCGTACTATGCTGCTATTTTTTAAAAATGGCTGTATAACACGCGACTTTCTGTAAACTATGTTGACATTTTGCTGTTTTCGTTGTTTTGTTGCGGATTTTGACGAGTAACAGAGAGTTTTGACTTAAGTGGGTGAAGCAAGCGATGTTTAGGAATGTTACTGCGTTTGAGCGCGCGCTTGGCATGGGGATTATTATCTCCAGCAGCAAGCCGATTCCGCAGCGCGTTGAAAAGCGGATTCGCGCTTTTATTGACGAGTATGAATCGGTGCTTTCGCGCTTTCGCGCAGATTCGCTAGTTTCACGCATGGCCTGTGCGGCTGCTGGCGGCGATTTTGAGTTTCCGTCGTGGGTGCAGCCGATTTTTGAGATTTACGACGAGTTTTACGCTGTAACGCACGGAGCTTTTGATGCTTGCGTTGGCGCGGATCTGCTTGCGCTTGGATACGATAATTCTGTGCAATTCGTTCCAGAGTCTACTACTAACGCGAGTGAGAACGAGAATAGCAGCAGTCACAGTTGGGCTAATTATCGCCGCGCTCTGCCAGTTACGTGGGCAGATATTTCGCGAAATGACGGCAGTGCAACGCTTCGCACAAATAAGCCAGTGCATCTTGATTTTGGTGCAGCTGGTAAAGGTTATTTTGTAGATCTTGTAACACAGATTATTAAAGAGGAGCTCAGTGGCGATATTCCTTCGAATTGTGATTCACTCGCGGATTTTGATTTTTTGGTAAACGCTGGCGGAGATATGCGCGCTTGTTTTAGCGAAGAGAATAGTCAAATAAAAGTGGCTCTGGAAAATCCTTTTGACACAACTCAAGCAGTTGCAGTGGCATCAATCGCAAGTGGAGCGTTGTGTGCATCGTCTACTTCAAGAAGGCGATGGAAAGTAAAAGACGCAAGTTATTTAGGCAAAGATGCAAGTGTATTTGAGTCTAATTTAATTGCGACTCACTTAATCAACGCTTTAGATGGAACTCCTGCGCAAAAACTTTCTGCAAGCTGGGCGTACATTCCTGCCAAAACTTGCGCTTTTCCAACGGCTTATGCTGATGCGCTCGCAACAGCGTTGTTTGTATCGCAAGAAAGCGATTTGCAAAAAATCGTGCAAACTACCAGCGCTGAGTTTGCTGTAATTCTGCCTAATAAAACGCTTCGCAAAACGCGCGCATTTCCCGCGCACTTTTTTGCAGCCTGATTCCGCTTGATTTCAACTAATGCAAACTAATGCCCAATAATGACGATGCGAGTTAGCTTGCCTGCAGAATTGAAGTTCTATGCAAGCAATACGAGTATTATCGCAATCAACTTACACTTTCAAATGTGAATAGTAAAATTGTAAAATGAATTTTACTGTAAAGTAAAAAATTGCAGAGAAGAGATTATGTGTAATGTCTTATAAAACAGTTGATTCTTTAATGCGACATCTTAGAGATAGTGGCGTAATGATTTCTGGTAGTGCACAAAAAAGACAACTAATAAATACTGGATATTTGGGTTATAGGCCAAAAGGTCTATAACCCAAATTTTTTACTCGGCACTGTTAACTCAACCTTAAACCCACCGTATTTGCTTCTACTTATATCAACTGTTCCATTATGAGCGCCAATAATCTGCTGAACAATCAGCAAACCCAAACCATGCCGTTGCTCTGCAGTACTTGTATCGCAAATCATATAGTGCGGTGCATGGTTAAGCTTTTCGATTTTTTCATCTGAAACACCTATACCGTTATCTTCAACACAAATAATACAATTATTATTATTTGCAGCAACGGATACATAAATCGTGCACCCATTTTCATTATGAGATATGCTGTTCTGAATAAGATTAGATATTGCTCGTTTTAATAAATCTTTGTCTACATTAATATTGCAAACAGTCAATTCTGCGTCTGTTTCCCATTTAATCGAAAACTCATCTTGCATACCCATATTCATAAAATCCACAACAACTTGCCTAACAACAGCAACAACATTTTCCTCTTTTTTCATAATTGGTTGCATATTGTATTCAAGTTTTGAAGCCAGATTAAGGTCATTAATCAAATTCTTCATTCTGGCACTTTGCTTAATAATCATCGTCGCTTTTTTACGATCTTCTTGCGAAATATGGAGAGAATTTTCTAACTGTCCCGCATATCCCATAACCATAGATAACGGCGTACGAATATCATGCGAAACCCCAGCTATCCAATTCGCTCTCGCAGTCTCCCTTTTCCTCAATTGTTCTTTTTGTATTTGCAAAATATCGGAAGCAGAATTTATGTTAGATGAAATTTCTGAAAGCGCTCCTATTTCTGGAATATGCACGCTTTCTCCACTAGATAAACGTTGTATCCCTTTCGTAATCGGATTAATTGATTTTAGTAGTTTTATATTAGCTATTAAATAAATTCCAAGAATCAGCAAAATGTTGATAAATAATACGCTTAAAACAATCTGCGGAAAATTTGAGATTAAACTGTAGTTCCAACTTGGTTGAGTATGTTTCCAAAAGCTGTTGTGCGGAAATCCGACTACAACAACTCCATCCTTATTTTTGCCAGTGTAAGTTGGATAATCATCAATGTATCCAACGCTCAAATTAGCTATATCAGACAAAGTATAGTTGTTTGGGATACCTGCAGGGACATTTTCTGTTTTCCATACGACTTTCAACGTATTATTATCAATCAAAATTGCCCATGCGCCAGAATTTGTCAATTTGGAAGACATATTTTTTGATAATGCATAATCCCCACTTGGTGATAAATGTAATGCTTCTCCCGTCTCTTTTGCTATGCTATAAGGAGACATCTCTTTATCGGGAGCGTAATTTCCTATAAGTACAGCAAACGCAATAATATTCATTAATACTACAAGCACAGAGCTTAGTAGAAAAATACTTATAAAGCGTTGTATTAGTTTTGGTATGCTTTTCATTCTGCTTTACTCCACAATAAGCTTATATCCTAAGCCTTTAACTGTTATTAAAGAAACAGGCTGCGATGGATTGAGTTCTATTTTTTCTCTGATACGACGTATATGTGCCATTAAAGAATTTTCATATCCAAAAGGATTAGCTCCCCATGCAGCTTCACATAACGCGTCAATTGTTACAATGCATCCAGCATTTCTATATAAAGCAGAAAGCAAATCGTGTTCTTTGGCCGTGAGTGGAATATGTTCGTTATTTTTTATTACTTGGGCAGAAGAAAAATCAATCTGACTATTTTTCAGTTTAACAATGGGATTTTCGCTCTTGTAGCTTCGTCTTAAAATTGCCATAATGCGAAACGTTAGCTCTTTTGGAAGAAACGGCTTTACAATATAATCGTCTGCGCCTAAGTCAAATCCCTTAAACTTATCTTCATCTTCACCGCAAGCCGTAAGGAATAAAATAGGACAATCGCTATATTGTTTTATCTGCTTCATTAACTCAAATCCATTACCGTCTGGGAGCATAACATCAAGTATTGCTAATTCTGGACGTAATTTTTGTGTTGCCTCTACTGCATCTTTTATACTTTTTGCAGTCGTTATATTATAAAAACCGTATTCGTTTAATATGGATACAACCATATCTAGAAGTTCCTGCTCATCATCAACAAGTAGCAGATGCTTGTTCAATAAATAATCATTCCGATTCATGGAGAACCCCCTAACATTATTATGCCATGTGAATATTCATTTTTTGACCTCGCATAAAAATGTAAGGTAGATGTAAGGTGAAGAGAATGTTGTAGAAAGGTTGACGCAATATCATAAATCCCGAAAGGAGATATTGCCATGAACAATATTGTTACAACAGAACATTTAACAAAAAAATATAAGTCATTTATTGCTGTTAATGATGTTTCACTTCATATTCGCAAAGGTAGCATTTACGGCTTTCTTGGGCCAAATGGAGCTGGAAAATCTACAACAATGAAAATGCTCCTAGGGCTTACGGCTCCAACAAAAGGTGTATTTACAATCGACGGAAAGCAGTTTCCTGCCGACCGCATACCTATTTTGAAAGAAATAGGCTCGTTTATTGAATCACCATCTTTCTATGCAAATCTAACAGGTAGAGAAAATCTTGACATTATACGTCGCATTTTAGAACTACCTAAGAGTGCAGTTGATGACGCATTAGAATTAGTAGGTCTTTCTGAGTTTGCAGACCGTCTTGCAAAAAAATATTCGCTTGGCATGAAGCAAAGGCTTGGTCTTGCTGGAGCATTGCTTGGTAGACCACCTATTTTGATTTTAGATGAGCCAACAAATGGACTCGATCCATCTGGCATACACGAAATCCGAAACCTGATTAAGTCGCTGCCAGATCTTTACGATTGCACGATTCTTATTTCTTCTCATATGCTATCCGAAATTGAGCTTATTGCAGATGATATTGGAATACTTAATCACGGACACTTGTTATTTGAAGGTAGTTTAGATGAACTACGACAGCATGCATTACAATCTGGTTTTGCTTCCGACAATTTGGAAGATATGTTCCTATCCATGATTGATGAAGACAATAAGATCAGGAAACAGAGTGCAAGACTATGAAAACGCTTGTAATCGAACTAAAAAAATGCAAGAGAACTGGCTTTATAGCTCTTATGATTGCTATTGGCGTTATGGGAGCAGCGTACGCTTTTGCGAATTTCATTGTACGAAAAAATACATTATTAAACCTGCCTTTAGCTCCTATGGATATTCTTCTCACACAGCTTTACGGCATGATTATGGTGTTAAACATGTTCGGCATAATAGTCGCAGCATGCATTATCTACAACATGGAATTTAAGGGAAATGCAGTAAAAAAGATGCATATGCTGCCTATGAGCGTTCCTGCTATGTACCTATGCAAATTTATGCTGCTGACTGTTCTATTACTAATCGCTATTTGCATACAAAATTTAGCACTTGCAAAAATCGGTGTAACAGATTTGCCACAAGGCACGTTTAATGTAAGTACTCTTATATCTTTTGCTGCATATTCATTTATTACGTCAATGCCTGTATTGTCCTTTATGATTTTTGTATCATCACGATTTGAAAACATGTGGGTAACGCTTGGAATTGGTGTAGCAGGATTTTTAAGCGGCATGGCATTGGCTTCGTCAGACATAGTACTTTTTATGGCATCACCTTTTATCGTTATGTTAAAACCAGCAGTTGCCATGAGCGCGCAGCCTAATATTACGGTCGTAATCGTATCCATAGTTGAAACACTTCTGTTTTTATGTTCTGGATTGTGGGCAGCTAAGAACCTGCACTACGAATAAGGAGATTATGAAAATGAGATTTTTTGAACTTCTTAGAATCGAATTTAAGAAAGTAAAGCGTAGTAAAATTATTCCTTTAATTTTTATTGCACCACTAATTGTGGTTGGATCTGGTGTAGCAAGCCTTCATAGCTACTTCACCCCAGAATATACACACGCATGGGCTGCTATGTTTATTCAAAGCGCATTAGTCTATTCATACTATTTGCTTCCTCTTAGTATGATTGTTATTTGCGTTATGATTGCAGGACGAGAAACAAGCAATAACGGAATACTAAAAATGCTGGCACTTCCTGTTAGCCGATACGCGATTTCTGCTGCAAAATTTTGCGTACTGTTATTTTATTTGCTTATGGAAATGGTCGTATTTTTTGCTGTATTCGTTATAGCAGGATTGTTTGCAACCAGTAGCACAGGAGTTACAGAAACGCTACCAATTATGTATCTACTAAAATGGTGTTTAGATCTGTTTTTGACTATGATTCCAAGCGTAATAGTCATGTGGGCGATTACTGTGCTTTTTGAAAAGTCAATGTTATCCGTTGGATTAAATATACTTCTTGTAATTCCTGGCGTATTAATAGCAAATACTCCACTTTGGATAGTTTATCCTTATTGCTACAGCGGATATATGGTCTCCCGCTCTCTACATGCAGTTACATCAACAGGATTAGGAAACGGATTTAATCTTATACCATTTTTGCCATGCGCAATTGCAATATCTTTGTTCGTATTTTTGATAGCAATAACACAATTTGGCAAAAAAGAAATGAGATAACAAGGGATACTAAATAACAATGCTGCGAAATAACAAATGCAGATGCGACTTGCAAAATCTCATATAAGGTTTTAGCTATACGCAAAACGCGCGCATTTCCCGCGCACTTTTTTGCTGACTAATCACGAAAAATGATATTGATAATTCTCGTTATCAATATCATTTTTGTAATATTTGCGTGTTTTTTGCTCCGAACTATATCAATCTACTTGATATGTCGATATTATGTACCTGTGGGGCCTTTGATGGCAAGTTTTAGTTGGGTGCGCTCAATCGGGGTAGAGCGCGTTGAGAAGCAGGAAGTGTAAGAAGACACGAGGAGATGTTATGCGCGCGTGTAAAAGTGTGCGCCGAGTTGTTTCCGGCGCTACCGCGCTCATGCTGGCTGTGTGCATGGCTGTGTGCATGTCTATGTGTACGTTTGCGAGTTTTGTTATAAGCTCGTTTGCTGTAACTACGCCAGCTTTTGCAACAGACGCAGATCGTTCGTACGCCAGTTGGTCGGATGTTTCTAAGGCGATTGATAGCCAATTGAATCAGGGCCAAAGTGAATATAAAAGCGGCAATAATTCGGGAGCTGCCACACGATTCCAAGCAGCTTACAATTCCGTTTATGTTGCTTCGAATATGATTACTGTTGTGCGAGATACTTTTGGCCAAAACAAAGTTCAATCGCAAAGCGATCAATTTCAGCAGCTACAAACGCTTGTGTACCAGCAAAATCAGGGAGATCAAATAGCCGCTGTATCAAAAGCTCTTTCGGAAGATGTTGCGCAAACTGCAGCTCAGCTTGACTCAAACTCAAAAATAGATAAGCCAAATGTTTACTCGCAAAAACTTCGTGCACAAATCAAAGCAGAACGCAAAAAGCTCGATGCTGCAAAAAAGAAAAATCTTGGGCGCAATGGTCGCACATGGAGTCAAGTTGCTCGAGAAATGAACGTTATTCTAGACAAATCTGTTGCAACCTACAAATCTGCAAAAGGAAACAAGTCTCAAGTTGCAACAGCAGTTGATTTAATCAACGAAGCCTACTATCAGTATTACGAAAAGCTAGGTTTTGAAAAGAATGTAATGAACGCAATAAGCGGTAGTCGCGTTTCAACTGTCGAATATCAGTTCAAAGAGTGCCGCCAAGCAATGAACAACGGAAAAACTGTTGAGCAAGCTAAAAAGTTCGTAACGGATCTTAAAGCAATGCTTATTGAAGACTCGGCGAAATTAGATAAAGGCGCATCTTCAAACGCTAATCCATTTATGCAGTTTATAACCAGTTCTTTCGGCCAAGCTTTTGTGATTTTGCTTCGCGAAGGCTTGGAAGCGCTGCTGGTTGTTGCCGCAATTATTGCGTACCTGATTAAATCCGGCCACAAAAACATGGTTAAGTACATTTACTTAGGACTTGCTGCCGGTATTGTAGCTTCGCTGGTTGTTGCCGCACTGTTTGGCTTACTTTTCAACGGTTCTGGACCTCAGCAAGAGATTACAGAAGGCGTGGTTGCACTGTTTGCAATGCTTATGCTTCTTTACACAAGCAACTGGATGATTTCGCGTTCTTCCGTACAAGCGTGGAATAAGTATATTAGTGATCAGACTACGGCTGCAGTGTCTAAAGGCAGTCTGATTTCACTCGCTCTGCTTAGCTTCCTTGCGGTGTTTAGAGAAGGCGCAGAAACCGTAATCTTCTATCAGGCTATTTTTGCTGTTTCAAGCGGGGCTGACTCCCTGATTTGGGGCGGTTTTGCTGCCGCGGCTGCAGTTCTGGTAGTTATATTCTTGCTTATTCGTTTTGCTTCCGTTCGCATACCAATTCGCCCATTCTTTACCGGCACAAGTGCTCTTATGTCTGTGCTTGTGGTGATTTTTGCCGGCGGCGGCGTGCATGCTCTTATTGAGGGTGATGCGCTCGCAGGTATGTATATTCAAGGCTTGCCAACTAACGATTGGCTTGGGTTCTATCCGTATGTGGAAACGATTACGGCTCAGATTGTTGCTGCAATCGTGGTAATTTCGCTACTTTGCGTGTCTATTGCGCGGAGTCGTGGAAAGCGCGCGATAGAAGGTAAATAGGCAAAATTAAATAAATAACAAATAAATAACTAAATAACAACTAAACAATAAATAATAAAAATAACTAATCAATCAAAAGAAAAGGTTAGATATGAAGAATAAAAAAATGATGGCAATTGCAGCTTTGGCTCTCGCAGGTGTGCTTGCGCTTGCCGGCTGCGGTTCTAACGGAAATTCCGCAAAGTCTGCTTCTAAGTCACAGGCAACCGAGCAGAAGGCTGACGACAAGGCTGATGACAAAGGCGGCGATAAGGGCTTTGAAGAGGTTCCAGTTGGCCCTCACCAGGATCAAAACATTGGACCTCTTACTATTGGCGCTGTGTACTTCCAGCCAGTGGACATGGTTCCAGCTGGCATGGGTTTGAAGGCTTCAGAGGCTAGCTTCCACCTTGAGGCAGATATTCATGCTAACCAAAAAGGCACTAAGCTCGGCTACGGTAAGGGCGAGTTCATTCCAGATTTGACTGTGAACTATGAGATTGTTGACAAGGCAAGCGGCGAATCCGTTGGCAAGGGCACTTTCATGCAGATGAATGCTTCCGACGGTCCTCACTATGGTGCAAACGTTAAGCTCGACAAGGCTGGAAACTACAAGCTCGTACTTTCGATTGAATCCCCAGAAAAGAAGGGTTGGATGCTTCACGTTGATCCTGCTACCGGCGTAACCGGCCGCTTCTGGACTGAGCCAATCAAGGCCACATTCGACGATTGGAAGTACACTCCTCGTCAGTGGTAGTAATAGTTAGTAATAGTTAGTAATAACAATTAGTGATTGTTAGTAAATATTAGAAACTATTGAATAATAGATTGTAACTAATAGCAAAGGAGGGAGTTATGCTCAGACTGTTCGTAACAGTGCTTCCTGGGCTGCTCCCTCTTATGCTACTTACAATGGGCTTAAGTGCCTCGCTTACGGTTGGTGAGGGGCGAGATAAGCCGCTGAGTGCGCGCTGGAGACTGTACGGATTGTCGTTTGGCACAGTTGCTGCACTTATTTTTGCAATTCTTCGCGCAAGCGTAGTAATTAATCAGCGTAACTTTGTGAACATGCCGGCGCTTTGCGTTGCAGTTCCTTTCGATATTGCAGCGATTGCTGTTGTAATTCGCTCTCGCAAAACTGTTGAAAACTGGCGTGAGCATCCACTTGCAATGCACATAAGCAACGCAATTGGCGCGTGCGCACTAGCATTTACAGTATTTTATGCGCTTCCGGATGTTATTTTACAGCTTACTATTTTTGTAGATTCAAGTACGCCGCCTTTTACATCCGACATGCTTCTTCGCGCGCTCGGATTCGTGCTTGGTGCAGCTGCCGCGATTTGCATAAGTCTTATGGTGCGCTCTTTGCGAGCCACATCTAACGCAATTTCCTTCAAAATTGCAATTGTGCTCAGCATGATTATTCTGCTTGTGCAGCACGTAACTTCACTTTTGCAGATTATGCAAGGAAGTATTCTGCTTTATATTGACGACTTTTCTTTCAGCGTGCTTGTTTGGCTGATTAACAATAATCCGCTTATGATTATGGCGCAAATTAGCGTATTTTTGATTCCTGCAGTTGCTTCTCTCATAATCGGTTTTAAGACGGCAGTAGTTGGAGAAAATGCTGCAGAAATTCGCACAAAGCGTGCATTTAAGCGCAAATCTCGCAAGTCTGCGCTCGCAGCACTTTTGGCTGCTGTTACAGTAACACTTACGCTTACTGTAGGCGTATCTATTATGAATATTAAGCCAACTCTTACGCCTCCTGAACCGTACGAATTGCACGATGGTGTGGCAACTATCAACTTTGTGCAAATTTCAGACGGCCACCTTCATCGTTTCCAATACAAAGCAAAAGATGGCACTGTTATGCGCTTTATAATCATTAAAAAGAATGGTGGAGCGTATGGTGTTGGCTTGGACGCGTGTGAAAACTGTGGAGACGCAGGCTACTACGAAAAAGACGGTAAGATTATTTGTAGAAAATGCGACGTAGCAATTAACTTAGCAACTATTGGTTTTAAGGGTGGTTGCAATCCGATTCCGTTCCCGTACAAGGCTGGGCATGGCAAAATCACAATTCATACTGCTGATTTAGACGTGCTTAGTTCGCACTTTAAGTAAGGAGCAACTAATGTTTATGATACGCATGGTTGCTCGATCTCTTGTGCGGCAAATAAAAAAGCGTGTGCTGATTGCGCTTGTAGTGTGCTTAAGTGCGTGCGTTAGCGTGTCAATGCTTAGCGTTGTGTACGACGTTGGAGACAAGATTAACGCCGAGCTTAGCTCGTATGGTTCGAATATTGTTGTTCAGCCAAAATCTAGCGCTGTTGTAAATGATTTGTATGCGTCTCGCGAGCAGGAAGACGCTGCTTCTTTGCATAATCTAGCAGCTGCTGAAAGCCAAGAGTCTACTGCTTTTTTGAAGGAATCGGATGCTGCAAAAATTAAAATGATTTTTTGGGCGTTCAATATTACGAATTTTGCGCCGAAAATAAAAGTTCACGCAAATCTTGAATCGAAGTCTTCTACTAAAACTGTTGTGCCTATTGTTGGAACTTGGTTTAATCGCAAGCTTGCGCTCGCTTCAGGGGAAACAACTGTTGTTGGTGTTCGAGGCTTGCGCTCTTGGTGGAAAATTAATGCAGGCCGTTGGGCAAAAGATAATCAATCAGAAGCAATGGTAGGCGTTCAATTAGCTGAGCGCTTGCACTTAAAAATTGGTCAGCGTTTGCGTTTGCTTCGTGACGGGCGCGAGGTTTCGTTGCGCTTGGTTGGCGTATACGATTCTGGCGACGACGACAATAACGCAATTTACGCAGATTCTAGTAATGCTCAAAGCCTTGCAAATAAGCCGAATATGGCTGATTTGATTGAGGTAAAAGCGCTTACTACTCCTGAAAATGATTTAGCGCGTAAGGCGGCTAAAAATCCGGCAGCGCTCAGCCAGGAAGAGTGGGAAACTTGGTATTGCACTGCTTACCCGAGTTCGATTACTTACCAAATTGAGGAGGTAATTCCTGGAGCTGTTGCAAAGCAGGTTCGTCAAGTTGCAGCTCTTCAGGGTAACGTGTTAAATAAGACGCGCGCTGTTATGGTTTTGATGACTGCGTTGAGCTTGATTGCTGCGGCTGTTGCTGTGGCGAATCTTATGGCTGCTTCGATTTCTGAGCGTTCGGGCGAGCTTGCATTGCTTAAGGCGTTAGGTGCGCGAGATGGTGCTGTTGCGCGGTTAATGCTTATGGAAACCGCGGTTATTGCGTTTGGTGGAGCGTTACTCGGCATGGCTTTGGGATTTGCGGTTGCGCAGATTATTGGTTTTACAGTGTTTGGCTCTGCGATTTTGTTCCGACCAATGGTATTTGTTCTGGTGTTTGTGCTGCTTGCGTTGACTGTGCTTGCGGCTGCAGGCTCGTCGATTCGTTCGATTCTGAGTGTGCGTCCTGCGGAGGTGCTTCATGGCAGGTAAATCTTATATGACTTCCAACAATGCAATGTTTATAACTATGCTATTTAGCGCGGTATTTCGCCGAAAATCGCGTGCTTTAATGGCTGTTATTGCAACTCTTGTTGGTGCTGCTACGCTGTTTTGTTTGGCTGCAATCTGCTTGGTTGTACCTCAGCAGATGAGCGACGAAATGCGTGCGTATGGAGCGAATATTATCGTAACTCCTTTAGAGGGCGAGTGGAAAAACGGTATTGATCGTGCAATGGTTTTGCACACAAACGATATGGTTCTTGCAAAAGGTGCTATGCGTTCTGCTACATATCGTTACGAAAATGTGCGTATTAACGCAGCTCCGTATGTTTTAGCAGGAATAGATGTTCGTTCAGTAAAGTCTCTTAACAAGCATTGGAATGTGGATGGCTCTTGGCCGAGCAGCGGAAATGTGATGGTTGGGCGAGATGTTGCTTCCGCAATGGGCTTAAAAATAGGCTCTCGCATTGCAATTGCGTATAGATCTTCGGATAATACTGACGGCTCGCATAAGCCGGCAGAAAAGTCTGCAAGTAAGTCCGCAAGTAAGTCTGCAAATCAGTCTGCGCAAAATTCATCTCAACAAAAGCTTGTTGAAGGCCGTGTTTCAACGGATATTATGGATACTCACGGCACAACTTTCCGCGTTTGTGGCATTTTGGACACTGGTGGTGCGGAAGATTCCATGCTTTATGCTCTTAATGCGGATGTGAATACTCTTACTGGCGTTAAGCGCGGAGCAGACGTGATTGCTTACTCGTCTTCTGCGCCTAGCGTCGATGCTGTTGTGAGAAGCATTAACGACATGACTTCTATGCGTGTGCGCGCTCAGCAAGTTACTAAAGTTACTGCTGCTGACACTGGTATTATTACAATGCTTCGCAGCCTGTTCTGCATTGTGTCGCTTGTTGTTTTAGTGCTGATGATGGTTGGTGTGAGTACCACTATTTCTTCGATTGTGCAGCAGCGTCGAAATGAAATTGGTTTGCGCAAGGCTTTGGGTGCGAGTGCCCGGAGTATTGGCGTGGAGTTTACTGCCGAAGCTGGATTATACGGCTTGATTGGTGGCATTGCTGGTACTGCAATAGGGTATGTGTTTGCTCGTTTGCTTGCAGCAATGGTGTTTGCTAGAGATTTGGGCGTGAATTGGTGGCTTGTTGCGTTTTCTGTTGCATTTAGCCTGATTGCTGCTTGCGTTGCTGCGTTGCCGCCTGTTTTGCGCGCTTCAAAAATTGACCCTGCGATTGTGCTTCGAGAAGAATAGCTTTTAGAGTGATTTTAGAGTGATTAGCTAAGGATTTGAGTTAAGGATTTAATATGACAGAGAATAAAGAAACTAAGCCGGAGAACACAAAAGCTATGCCAAAAATGCTTTTGACTTTGGACCATATTTCCAAGATTTATGGATCTCTTCGCGCGGTTGACGATTTGTCGCTTACTGTGCCAGAAGGTGAGTGGCTTTCAATCGTTGGCTCGAGTGGTTCTGGTAAAACCACACTTATGAACATTATTGGCTGCATGGATTCGCCGTCAAAGGGTTCCGTGTCTTTGCAAGGTCGCAAACTTGAGGATTTGAATGCAGGTCAGCTTGCAGACGTTCGTAAAAACGTAATTGGTTTAGTTTTTCAAAAGTTTTATCTTGTGCCGCATTTAACGGCAGTTGAAAACGTGATGGTTGCGCAATACTATCATTCTGTTGTTGACGAAGCTCAGGCAATGGATGCTTTGGATCGAGTTGGATTGAAGGACCGCGCTCACCATCTGCCAAGCCAGCTTTCTGGTGGCGAGCAGCAGCGTGTTTGTGTTGCGCGTGCGCTTATAAACTGCCCTAAATTGCTTCTTGCGGATGAGCCGACTGGTAATTTGGACGAAAAGAATGAGCAGATTGTGCTCGACTTGTTTAAGCAGCTACACAATCAAGGAACGACGATTATTGTTGTAACTCACGATTCTCTGGTTGCGCAATGCGCGGATCGTGAAATTATGCTTAATCACGGTGTGCTTGTTGGTGAGCGCTGGAATAATGAGGATGCGCGCAAAGAGTACGAGGCTATTGGTGGAAAGCCTGCGTTTACTAATGCGCATATTGATGAAAGCGTTGCGGAAGCTTTGCAAGACCATGAGCCTACTAAGTCGCCTAAGTTGGCGAATTTAGATGATTAGTTGCGCAAGGTTTTAAAATATATAAGATTTGAAGGCGATGATTTTATGGTTTCAGATAATATGTTTCACGATGTTTCACGCGATGATTTGAAATCCAAAAAAGTTGCAAAAACCGTTGCTACACTTGCGATTGTAGCCGCGTCGTCCGCTATGTTTTCTGCTTGTGGTGAGCCAAGCGCTGTGCCGATGAACGATGAGTTCGCTGGTAATTCCGGTCAGAGCGCTGATGATGGCGGTAATCCTTCTGGAAAGTACGATGCTGGCGCTCAGCAATCTAAATCTTCTGCGCAAATTGAGGATTCTGGAGATTTGCAAGATTCTAAAAACCAGCAGAATCATCCTAAAACAGACACCGGCAATTATAAAGATGGCGATTATAAAATCAAAGCTACGTATGGCCCTGTTGCAGAAGATAGTATTGAAGTAAATTTAAGCGTTGCAAATGGAAATGTTAGCGATGTGCAAATAACGCCTCATCCGTTTACGCCGATTTCAAGAGGCCATATGGATGCATTCTCAAAGGCTATTCCAGGAAAAATCGTTGGAAAACCGTTGAAAGATTTGCATATTTCGGTTGTTGCTGGAGCAAGTTGGACTAGCGACGCATTTAATAAAGCACTTGACGTTGCTCGCCAAGAGGCTTCAATTCAATCCGCGCAATAATCTTGAACCACCTTAATCTTTGACTTCAAAAATAGTGCCTTCGTTTCGAGTCATCGTTGCTGTGCTTGCTCCGGTAGTTGCTATAAATGGAATAATAGCATTACTGTATTCGTGCATGAACTGTACAAAATCATGATTCCAAGAAATAATCGCAACGTACAAAATAAAGAATTCGAATGCTGTAAATAATGCCCACTTAAGAATCCAAATAAGCGTTTCTTTAATAAGTTTTATATAGTACTTGCTCATGAGTTGTTTCCCTTCCAATTTGCTGTTTTGTTTGTGAGCATTGTAGCTAATTCGCGTACATTGCTTCTCGTTCATACGTATTTTGTATTTCTAGTATAAATATTGCAATTTTTTGCAGCAATATGATGTACTCAAAACTCAGTACTCAAGATTGCGCGGAAAATGTTTGTAATTACACTTAAATCAACGCACAAATATGTTGCAAATATATGTTGCAAATATAAGTTGCGAATATATTACAAATATAAGGAGATGCAAACATGAGTAGCGCAAATATGTATAGTGAAAATACTGTCAATCAAACTAAAGAGCAGGAAGATAAACTTGCGGAAAATAGTAGCGAAGAGCTTTCACAAGATGAAATTGATGAATTAGCTAAGCAATTAGAAGAATTCTTTACAAAATATATTGTGCTAGAAAATGGCTCTTTTGTTGTAAAAGAGGATGCTATTATTGCAGACGGTTATGAAGATCGCATAGAAGATTTTCACAAAGCTGCAAAAGGATTTAACGTTGTAATAGAAAAGCAACATAAGCATTAATTACTTAAAAATCGCTTTCATCAATAGGGTGACCTTGTGGGCGCTTTATTACTCGCCACAAAATCACCAATGTTAAAACGCCATTTGCAATTCCGTAGTAATAAATCCAAGGAACGTGAATAAGCCCACAAATAAAGCATGAAATAATATTTATTAAATTATTTGAGTAATTGTTGAGTATTTGCTTATTTTGTGATTCGACTTTTTTGCGCTCTCGCTCAAGAGTAATTATGTAATCTTTGTTGTTCTCTGTGTTCTCAACGTCACTACTTATGCTGTTAGCACCCGCGCCGCTAATCTTAGATATATTATTTTCTATATACGCATTTTTTTCTTTAATAACGCTTTTGAGCAAGAAAAAATATGCACAAGAATACATTGCAACAGAAAGAAGTCCTAGAACAAGCCACAAAGCGAAAAGGTCAAAGCTACGCATAAAAGCAGCTGCTGAGGCAAACGCCATCGCAGCTACTTCTGCGGAGTGCAATACTACTAGTCGTTTTGTCATATAATCCTGCTGCAATCATTATTGAAAATGAATTTTCAACGCAACCAAAAGTCACATATTGTTACTTATTATAATCACATTTGATTTACATGCAGTACTTGTAATCATTTTTTACTACACAATTTGCCCTACTTTGCGCGCGTTTATAAAGTAGAATATAAGAAAAGTAGCGTGTGATTGCAAGAAAGCCATTATGCCAAAAACGTATGCAATAGTAGATAACGACCCGCTAGTTTTAGCGGTTATGCGAAACGTGCTCAGCAAGCTTTTGCCGAGTGAGTACGTGTGCAAATGGTGCGTAAAATCAGGCGTTCAAGCTTTGAAATATTGCCTCGTAACAAAAACAACTCCGGATTATATTTTGATAGATATGTCAATGAAAGACATGTCTGGAGTGGAAGTAATACGCGCAATTCGTGAGCAAAACAACAGTATCATTTTAATTGGTATGACTTCGTATGACTGCAGATCCTATGCTTCGATGGTTTCGCAAGTTGGCGGGCAAGCGATGGTTGCTAAAGACAATTTCAAAGGGCTAGCAGAAGCTTTGCAATATTGCGATAAGCAGAATGTGTATGGCTGCCGTTGCGTTAAAGGCGTTGCTTACGATTTTGCTACACCGCAAGAATCTTTTATTAGGCTTTCTAAATCAAGGTCGCGCAGCGTTTTGCCGCCTCAAGAACTGAAAATCATGGATCTGCTTGCTAAAGGTTACACAACGAATCAGATTGCGGCTCAACTTGGACTTATGCCAAACACTATTAACACGCATATTCATAGAATTTACAAAAAATTGCATGTTTCTAACCGAGTGCAAGCAATATCCGCGTTTGCTGCGATGCAAAATCGTGAGCAAGATAGCAATATGCAATATTTTAATGATTCGCCGCAGAATCATCCAAATCTTTTGCAAGAAACGGATAGCGCATGTTAATGAACACATTTTCGCGCGTTATTGAGTTGGTTAAAAGCTGGAAAATTCAGCGAACTTTATTCATAATATTGGCGATTCTTGTAGTATCAATGGACGTGCAATCTTGCAATACAGCTGGTTTATGGCATAACCCGCAGCAATCTGTGTGCCAATACGTTTGGATGTTTGCAACTTTTCTTATGATTGCTTTTCCGCGTCAAATATCACTCGTAACTCCGATTTTGTATTGTTTAACGCTAGCAATGCCAGGTGTAAATGCAACTTGCTTTCTTTTTTCATTGATTGCTAGCATGTTTGTTGCAGGCTTTTACGATTCGTGGAAGTATTTGCTTTGTGCATACATAGTTTCGTTGAATATTATGTACTTTGCAAAAATGGCGTACATTCCGTTTACTTTTCCTTGTTTTATTCTTATTTCCATGATTTGCGGTTACGCTTTGCGCAAGTATTTGAACATGTTGGAAGAAAATAATCGTGCAAAAATGGATATTGTACGAAGCAAGTTCCAGTCTTATATTGCGTCGGTTGCATTGCAATTGCACGACGATGTGAACAATGAGATTACTGATATTACGTTGCTTGCAACGGATGCTTTATATGCCGAGAAAAGTGATCATACAAAAGAATCGTTAGAGCAGATTATTGAACATTCGCGTAATGCACTTTCCAAAGCGAGACTTGTTATCAGCCTGCTTGAGCAAGCTGAACAAAAGTATGATGATTCTTTAGATTCAAATATTGCTAGTATTGCCAGCACGCAGTTCGTTTATGGTTCTAATAGCAATGATCGCATGAATTTGGCTGATTTTCTATGCAATATTCGCGCACGATTGCAATCTGAGCGTAAAATTTGCGAGCAGCTTGGGTATTATGGCTCTATAACAGTAAATGATGAAAGTTCGGGGAGTAACGATTTTGCTGTATCTGCAATCGTTAATGGCGAAAAAGCTCAATGTGCTATCCGCATGTGCAGCGAGCTGCTTACTAATATTCGTAAGCATTGCAGTACTAGCGTTGATTTTTCTATGAATGTTACGGTTGATGAGCGTGAATGCAAAATAATGTGCATGAATTCGATTTCGACGTTGAATAAGTTTGGCGAAAAGCTTGTTTTTGGCAAAGGACTACTGTTCCACAAAAAATCTGTGGAACGTTTAGGTGGATCTTTAAAGGCGCAAAAAGATGATGACACTTGGCTGGTCAATGTTGTTATTCCGTTAAACTAACATCACTCAAATCGCACGTTATCGTGGCAGTTTTTGCAACGATAACTTGTTTAAAGAATATGACGTCTGCAATTCTTGTTGCTTTCACACTACAAAAAAGATAAAATATTAGTATGAAAGCAACAGAAGTGAGGTTATTATGTCAAACAAAGAGATGCTCCTTGACTATTTAGATAACCATCATGGAATAATTACATACAAAGATTGTAAAACATTAAATATTCCAACTATATATTTAACTCGTTTGAAAAACGAAGGTGTTCTTAATCGAATTGAAAGAGGAATTTTTCTCTCTTCCAATGGTGATTATGACGAATATTACTTCTTTCAATATCGTTATCCGCAAGCTGTATTCTCTTATGTTTCAGCTCTTTATCTTCAAGGTTTTACAGATGAAATTCCACAACATTTTGAAGTAAGTGTTCCTAGAGGATATCGTTTTAATAATCCACCATCAAATTTAACTATTCATTGGGTCTCAAAATTGTATAGCAAGTTAGGCGTTACTACAACGATTACCCCAATGGGGAATAAAGTATGTGTTTATGATTTTGAACGCATTATTTGTGATTCTATAATAAACAGAAACAGTATTGATTCTGAACTCTTTGTTAAAACTCTTCAAGCTTACAGTAGGTATAACGGGAAAGATCTTATAAAGCTTCATGAGTATGCAACAAAAATGAATATATCCAATAAAGTTAAGCAAACACTGGAAGTGCTACTGTGAATAAAGCAAAATTAACAGCATTGTGCCATAAAATGTCCGCAAAGACTGGTTTAACATTTAATTCTGTTATGATTTATTATTTCCTTGAAGTTATTTTGAAAAAATTAAGTCAAAGTAATTATTCAGATCACTATGTTTTCAAAGGTGGATTCCTTCTGTCAAACATAATAGGTATCAAATCACGCAGTACGGTAGATATTGACTTTCAGTTTCATAAAATGGAGCTTTCAGAAGAAAAAGTTAAAAAACAACTAACAGAAGTTTTTGCAAATTCAAAAGATGATATAAGTTTTTCTATTCAGTCTATTGCGGCTATTAAAGAAAGCGATGATTATGGAGGATATCGCGCAACAATTTTGTGTGAGCTGGAAAATATTAAACAAATTGTTCATTTGGATATTGCTACTGGTGATGTTGTTACGCCACAGCCAATAAATTACTACTATAAAGCTATTTTTACCGATGAAACATTCCCAATTATTGCTTATAACGTTGAAAGTATATTAGCGGAAAAGCTTCAGACTATTTATTCACGCAATTTTTTAAATAGTCGCAGTAAAGATTTTTATGATATTTTTATTCTTTTAAAATTAAAAAAGAATGATATTGATTTTTCGCAATTAGTGATAGCTTGCCAAAGAACTTTCTTATATCGTGAAACAGAATTAGATTTTAATAAGATAATTAATCTTCTAGAATCTTTTAAAACTGATTATACGCAAAATCAACAGTGGCAAAATTATTCGAAAAAATATAGTTATACAAAAGAAATCACATTTTCAAGCGTACTTGATGAAATTATAAACTTATTGAACGTTCTTAACGCTAAGCAAAATGACTAAATTTTGTATCCATTGGCGACAAAGCGACAATTTTGGCGACATAAAAATGTCTCTTTGCGTCATATCTCTCATGCTCATGCTTGACAAACTCATACAGCGACTTTAATATTTTTAATAAAAGTTTAATTTAATTAAAGTTTATAGGCTGAAGAAAGGGGTGATATGGATCATATTCCAAAATGGATGGCTAATCTCACAGACGAAGACATGTCGTTTATAAAGAACTTTGTATTATCGTCTGGATCGTTAAAAGAAATGTCGCAAATGTATCAAGTCTCTTACCCAACAATGAGAATCAGGCTTAACAGGCTCATTGAAAAAATTCGAATAAGCGACAATGAACCAGAAGACCCGTTTGTTCTTTTAGTAAAGAGTCTTGCTATTGACGATAAATACGATGTTGACACAGCTCGAACACTCATAAACGAATATAGAAAAAGAAAGGATGAATCATGAGCTATGCGTTATTTGGTCCGATAATTTACATTCTTAGCGTGCTTGTTATATGCGCTTTAGTGTTCTTTATTGCAAGAAGTCTTATTCGCTATGCGCATTCTCTTAAGAAGGACGATAAGTCATCTAAGCAATCTGCAGAAGATAAAAGAATAGCGTTACAGGACTTATAAAACACAAAAACCGAGTTATCGTGGCAGATTTTGTTAATTTTGCAATTTTTGCAACGATAACTCGAAATTTAACGAAGAGAAGAGAAGCAATGCAACTACCGAGCTAACGCCTCAATATGCAACACACGATCACATCGCTGAGCAATCAAAGGATCATGTGTCACTACAAGCAATGTCTTGTTATATTCTTTATTCATCGATTGCAATTGCGCAAACACTTTATCAGCAAGATCTCTATCAAGTGAACCCGTCGGCTCATCTGCCAAAATCAACGAGCCAGGTTTCAGCATTGCACGAGCAATCGCAACTCGCTGCTGTTCACCGCCAGAAAGCACAGCAATACGGTCATTTTTAGCATACTCAATATTGAGTTCAGCAAGAACTGCATCAATCATTTGGTGTTTAACAGACTTTGACTCTTTATTATATGCCATCGCAATCCACAAATTATCAAATACAGTTCGATTATTGAGCAATGCAAACGATTGAAATAAATAGCTAATATGATAACGACGTAACTTAGTAGCAGCAACAGAATTAATAGCTGGAAGTTTTTTGCCAGCAATCTTTATTTCACCTTTATCATAGGTTTCAAGCATGCCGAGAATGTTTAGAATAGTGGATTTTCCAGAGCCGGAAGCCCCCATGATTGCTAACGATTCTCCTTGTTGCACACTAAAACTAAGATTATGTAAAACCGGTCGATTCCCATATGATTTATAAAGATTGCGTACACTTATTAAAGGTTCAATACCATTGTTTTGCATTATCAACTACTCCTTTACCATAGAAGTAATGTGTTTATTACTCAAATAATATGTTTGTATCGTTAATAATATGAGTTCAATAATTGCCGAAATCAGCACATATATCATGCCAGAACGAGTCCGTTCAATCGAAGCAATAACAAAAAGTACTCCTTGAACGAGTCCCACAAGCAAGAATGGCATAGAGAATATGCGTAATAGCGAAAAACCAAGCAATCGTTTCACCGCAATACTTTCTTGATAGCATGCTGCAAACATAGCAATAATCGCTATAAGTAATATCAACATAAGCAGGGTAATAAGCAGAATTACGCTACCAAACAATTGCAACGTCTGCATAATCGTCTTTTGGTAGCCTGCAATGCATTCTCCTACTTGTAAGAATTGAAGATGATTATCATCAAGATGATACCGTGCAGTATAAGCGTCGCTCAGATATCGAGCTGCTGCTTGATCATTCAATTTAATGTAGCTATTGTCAAGGCCGCCAGCAAGTAATGATTCACTTTCAGACGCATTCAAATTATCGCTCGTCGCATAAAAAATAATAGGATCTTTTACCATAACCTTATGATGAATATCCGTAGACCAGTTAAACCACTCGCGAGAAGGATGATACGTGCGGAATGCGAATTGTGGATGCGCAGTAAACTTGGTCGAAACATCAGTAGACGTTAGGTTGTCTGACTCTTGAAGCCACTGCCTCATCGAAGTCTGCTCTTGAGGATTATACGTGTCGGGAATGAAGTAGATGCGCACACCCTGACGAGCAAGGTTTTTGACATCGCTATCTACAGTAAACCCTTGATCTTGCAAGTACTTAGGAGATGCCACAAACGACCAGAATGGCTTAGAAGGCACATGCTTATATACGCTACCATTGCGCCAATCTTGTAGTATATCCACATCAAAGAAACTTGTGTAAATAAGCCTTACTCCTGGCTTATCCTCAATAGAACGATACCATGCAAAAGCATCTTTGGCATACTGCGTCGATTGACCAGATACCGAAGCACCATCTTGCCCTACGAGGTGGTGATACATAATTCTCTGCTTTAATACAGGATGCCACAAACGAGCAACTTCCACACTTTTCGTCAACTCACCTATTGGCCCATCTATGCTATGCACACCTTCTAATACACATGTTGATGCAATAGCATAAACGAGTGCAAGAGCAATAAGCATACCACGTTTGGTAATACGATTACTAATTGCATCTACTGGTTTTACAGAAATAATCATCAAAATGACTAATGCACTGAGGAGCAACACAACTGCAATAACTGGCAACGCTATAATCAGCGCCTGCATTAACAATCGAATATTCCATATAAATCCGTGAGTAAATAAACTCATCACGATACAAACAAGAGGATATACGGCGAGCTCTGAAACAAGTATCGGCATAAGATGACGCAAAGCAAACGATGAACGCGACCAACCCAGCAACAAGTAGCTTCCCAATGTTCTATACGAAAGATACCCATCAGCGATTATCGTAATGCCAAGAAGCAACACTGTTACAATGCAGACAATAATAAAAGTAAGTTGATTAAAACTATTGGATCGTGCTATTCCAGATTTTCCACGTTGAAAATCTTGGTAGGTTGTACCAGCGATGCGAGCAGCTTGAGTAACTAATGCATGGTAGTCTCGATTGGAAAGTCCCACAATCCTGTAATCACCAAGCTTTGTTTTACTATTGTCGACGAGGGCATCTAATTGACGAACAACTAAACGCGAACCCTCAATGGAAATAGTGGGCAGATCAGCAAGCATATCTGCTTTTGCCATATCAAGTCCAAGCGTTTTGTTACTTTCGCTGTGCAATAATTGCGTAAAGGCATGCGATGTCAGAATCGGCGTTCCGAGATATGACAAAGTAAGCAAATCATCTTTACCCCGCGGATTGCCAAATATGCCAAGCTCAAAACCATCTACACCGGCGTCACTCGCTGCCAAGCGCATATCATTACGAACCACAAAAGCATTATGCTGAGCAACAGTCTTCTTGAGTAATGCATAAATTTGATCAGCTTTGTCTTCTGTCACACCGCGTAATGAAAAAAGGCGACTCGTTTGTGGATATATAGCAATACAATCACCCAAGGAGTCGTTCATTTTTGTCAAACCTAACAGCGATGCAAATAATGCAAGCAGAAGAACAAGTGCGCATGACAATGAACGCAACAATCGAGACATCGCATCCCCTATGATAAGTTATTCATACATACAGATTATTTGCAATCCCAATATGCAGTAGCGCATGGAGCCAATGCCATGGAAATTGCTAACACTACTGTCGATGCAATACGTGAAATTTTCTTCATCGTAAACCTCCAACTTATTTGCTGGGGGGGGGGGGCAATGTGCCTCCCACTAACATGATAGATTCACTTATTTGTTGCGTCAACAAGAAATGCTAACGACTTATTCCGACCGAGTATTTAGACGAACCTTTGCGTAGCAAACGCAAATAAGAAGTTAATCTGCGATGCAGAATGGTGTTTCGTTGCTATGTTATACGAGTTATCGTGGCAAAAATTGCAAATTTAGCAAAAACTGCCACGATAACTCCATAAGTAAGCCTCTATTTAAAAATAGTTCCAAAACGGAAATATTCTTAAATGTTGATTGTTTAGAACATGCAAACTGCCAATAGTAAAAGTTTTTTAAAAGTTTTTCTAAAAGCACTATCGTTAAAAATAGGTACGCCTATTTGTGTAGATAAAATCTGCACGTTAGTATGTTGATAATTTACAAAACAAGAATCACGAGGAGGTGCTTATTATGACTAATCCTTTGCGCGGTATACGAGAAGAGGATATTGTTAAGTACTTTAAAGCGCATAATCTTTCAGTGGGCAAAACGTATGTGCTTACTATGAAGTACGACCCTTGGTGGAAAGATTTAATCAAACTATTTTTGTTACCTAAATTATTCTATGTAGCGCAAAGCGTTGTTGCGCGTATTATTGCTGCCACTAATAATGAGTTTATTATTGTTAATCCGAATGTCATTTTAGGCTCGGGTAATCTAGCTAAATTAGACGATAAGTATCTTCGTCGTATTCCGTGGAATCAACTCACTAATTTTGAAGTTATAAATAAGCCAACAACTCAAATAATTCGTTTTACTGCGAATGGCAAAACCGAAGAATGGAGTGTGCCAACGGAAAGTGCTAGCGTATGGCACTTTAATGTGTACAATCTTGATAATTTGAGAAAAACAATACAATCGCACATCTCTTGATAAGCAAATTCCAAAACAAGATACCATATATTGTATGAACACTACTTACGCAATTGTTGATAATGACACGCTTGTATTGCGGTACATGCAACTTCTTCTAAAAAGTCGTTTGCCTGAAAACTTTGTTTGTGCATGGATGTGTTCTTCTGCAAAACAAGCTATTCATCGTTGCGTTACAGAAAATACTCCTGACGTACTTTTAGTAGATATGTCAATGAGAGAAATGAGTGGTGTTGATGTAATTAAAGCAATTCGCGAGCGCAATAGCAATATTGTTTTAATTGGCATTACTTCCTACATGCTGGATGAATACGTATTGCAAGTTGCTAAGTCGGGTGGTCAAGCGTTAGTGCATAAAGACAATTTAGCAGACGTAGTTGCAGCCATCCAATCGCGCGCAACAAGCTACGGTTGCCCAGAATTGCCACAATATATTGACTATTTTCACACTCCGCAAGAATCATTTAATATGATTTCTCAACTTCCGAAGACTTCAGTTTTGTCTCCTCAAGAATCGGAAATTATGCGCTTGTGCAAACAGGGGTATTCTACGAAAGAGATTGCAGATCAGCTTAATGTGAAAGTTTCAACAGTCAACACGCATTTACGGCGTATTTATGGAAAACTTCAAGTCCGAAGCCGAATGCAGGCGCTTGCTGCGCTCGCAAAATATTCGCATGATATATAACGTGTAAGAAATTAACGTGTAAAAGTAGGTAGTTATGAAATTATTAACACGTATGATCAATTTTTTGCCGCATGATGCTTGGCAGAAAATTGGAATTGGTGCAATCATAAGTTGTACTTTGATTCTTGAAATTTGTTCCTATAATAATCTTCATTACTACTCTAATTGGCATGCAATTACGGTTGAAATAGTATGGATTGTAATCTGCTTATGTATTGCAATCTGGCCTCGTAAAGCATCTTTTATTGTGCTTATTTGGATGCCGTTGGTAATTATTGCGCCAAATATCAACTACTCATCTATGATGCTTACCATATTGATTTGTTTGGCAATTGCTGTAATTACTCAACCTTGGTACACTGTGCTTTCTTCTTGCGGGGTATCTTCATGGTTTTTTATTATATGCGATTTTCAAAACGCCTATGTGTTAGCATGGTGGCTTCTTATCACTCTTATTTCTAGCGCAATCGTAAAATACTATATTTCTACTATTCACCAACAACAGGAACAGTTATTTGCACAGCGTTACAACGTTTTTCAAAAATATGCCACTATTGCAGCAATTCGCATGCACGATGAAGTAACTAATGAGCTTTCCAGCATTATGATGATGGCTCAACAATCTATTGAACCTCAAACAACTCATGAGCAAGAGCATGAAAATTCGCGAGAGATTCTTCAACGTGCTACTACAACTGTTCATAGAGCACGTAATATTATTTCTCTTCTTGACAATGCTACAACTGCAAGCACTGGCGATGTTATGCAATCGACTACATGTTATAAAGATTTTTGCACAGGCTTACGTGTTTTATTTGACTGTGAGCAAAAGTCGTTTGAAAAGCTTGGCTATATTGGTTCCATTGACTTGAATAGTGATTTAGCTGCTGAAAATTCTCGATCAATCCATTTGCCTTTTGAAGAATGTGCTCAGATTGAGTATATTTGCCGAGAACTGCTTGCGAACGTAAAAAAGCATGCTGCAAAGCCTAAAGAATACGCCATGAATGTAATGCTTAATGACCATGAATGTCATATTACGTGTATAAATAGTGCGCAACGAGGTATCCTTGCTAACTTGCAATTAGGATATGGACTGCGTTTTCATAAGATGCTTGCGGAACGCGTTGGTGGAACTTTTAAAGTTATTGAAGATGGCGATTCGTGGATTATTAATGTACATGTTCCGCTTCATGCAGAGAAATAGCCATTGCGCAAGATGCTTATTGTGCTTCCTTGCGCTTCAATCGAGTATTTGGACGAAGCTTTGTGCAGCAAACGCAAATAAGAAGTTAATCTGTGATGCAGAATGCTGTTTCGTTGCTATGTTATACGAGTTATCGTGGCAAAAATTGCAAAATTAGCAAAAACTGCCACGATAACGCGTGATTTCGGCCGCGCGATATGGTCGTAACTATTGTCTCGTAATCAGTTAAAAAACATTGCCTGTTCATCAACCTCGTCGATGCACAAACAATATTTTTTAAGACAACAAAATTTGGTGAATAATCTAAATTTTGCGGCTAAATCATTTACTATTTTGCTACGTCAAGAACTACTAGACGTTGTCCGCCATAAGTTCTGGCATCGAGACAAGTTTGAATAAAGTAAGCAGACTTAGGGAATTGGTCAACGTACTCTTTGAATACTTTTAGCAACTTATCCGAGCTTCCGCCACCCTCAAAGTCTTTATAATCCGCCACTTTGTAATCTTTGCCGTTTAATTTAACTGGCATGCCTTTTTGGAGTTTCTTTAATAAGATGCCTGAACTGTTCAAACGGTCAACGACCATATAATGGCCAGTATTAACCTGGAACCAGTCGTCTTGAAGAGTCCAGTGATAGAAAGCATCTTTAACGTAAGCCAACTGATCAGGATAAGCGTCCCAAATAACGCGTTTAGTTTCACCTAGGGCTTCCAAAGTACCTTCTTGTCCCTTTACAAAAGCTTCGGCGATTTTCTTTTTTGAGGCTTTTTTGACTGGTTTTGAATGTTTTTTAGTAGAATGACGGCTTATTTTTGTTGGCACTGGTTTGTTTGCTTTGGAGTTACCGCAGGCTGCTAGCCCAACCAGCGAGCTGAAGAGCACTACAACACAAAGTAATTTTTTATAAGTCATTTTCCCCATAAATGGACTTCTTTCTTCTTGTAGATGCGTCTAACGGATGTTAGTCATCTTTATAAACTTGAACTCCAACTTTAGTGCCTGCTCAGTTCAGTTCAAAAATCTTGGTTTGGACGTGAGTAGGAAGTGATAATCACTGCCGATTTTCGCATAAACGAATCAACAAGACCAGTTCCTTTTCACATAGTGTACCATAAAGCATGAGTGACCTGTGTTGCTTTCTGACTTTTATCTTTTTATATAGACTCTATTTAGCTGCAATAATTAACCTAACTAAATTAAAATTGGTTAACTAATTAAATTAATTAGTTAACCAATCAGTTAGTTATTCAGTTATTTAGTAAATCAGTCAGTTAGCAAACTGTGAGATTAGAAGTCCCAATCATCGTCGTCAGTTTCAACCGACTTGCCCATAATGTAGCTGGAACCAGAGCCGGAGAAGAAGTCGTGATTTTCGTCGGCTGCAGGAGAAAGAGCTGCGAGAATCTCAGGGCTTACGTGAGTCTCTTCTTCGCTGTACTTAGCAGGGTAGCCAAGGTTCATCAAAGCCTTGTTAGCGTTGTAACGAACGAAGTCAAAAACGTCATCGTGGAAGTCAAATCCTTCATAAATCTGACCAGAATACTCAACTTCCAAATCGTACAAAGTGTCAAGCAAGTTCATAGTGAACTTTTCAAGATTCTTCTTATCGTTTTCGCTTCTAAGCTCCAAACCGCGCTGGAACTTGTAGCCGGAATAATAGCCGTGAATTGCCTTATCGCGCAAAATCAAACGAATCATGTCGGCAGTGTTCATCATCTTTCCGCGAGAAGCAAAGTAAAGCGGAAGGTAGAAGCCTGCGTAAAGAAGCAATGAAGAAAGCATGGTTGCTGCAATCTTGCGCTTAAGCGGGTCTTCGCTCTCATACTCGCAAAGCACGGTGGTAACGCGCTGCTGCAAAACGTCGTTTCCAACAGCCCAACGGTAAGCTTCGTCAATCTCCTCGCTAGAGCAAAGAGTGGAGAAAATAGAGGAGTAGGAGCGAGCGTGAATCGACTGCATGAAAGCAATATTCGTGTAAATAGCCTGCTCGTGCTCTGTGCGAGCGTGCTCAATCTGGCAAAGCTCACCAATAGTTGCCTGGCTGGTATCAAGCAAAGTCAAACCTGTAAAAACGCGAGTAGTTGTCTTGCGCTCAAGGTCGGTGAGGGAACGCCAAGAAGGAATATCGTTGCTCAGTGGCACTTTTTCTGGAAGCCAGAAGTTAGCGATAAGACGATTCCAAACGTCCAAATCCTTGTCGTCAACAATATTATTCCAATTAACTGGGCGCACGCGTGAGCCGTGATGGTAGCGGTATTGAGCTGGTGTGATGGAAGCTGCCATCATAGAGTCATCTGCGATTACGCGGTTCGTGCCGAAAGGCTTATCGAGACTACTGCGTAGTGCTGTTGGATCGAGTTCTGTCATAATTACTCCTGATCTTGTGTTTACGTTTATAAAATTTTTAAGTTTTTGATTTAATTTGCAAAAGATTTACGCTGATAGATTTACGTCGCTGTGATTTTTAGCGATGTGATTTTTAGCGCTACGATTTACAGCGTGCAGCTTACGCAACCCTCGATTTCCGTACCTTCCAAAGCTTTTTGGCGAATACGAATGTAGTAAAGAGTCTTAATTCCCTTACGCCACGCGTAAATCTGAGCCTTGTTCAAATCGCGAGTAGTCGTAGTGTCTGGGAAGAACAAAGTAAGAGACAATCCCTGATCCACATGCTGAGTCGCTTCAGCGTAAGTGTCAATAATCGCCTTCCAACCAACTTCGTAAGCATCCTTAAAGTACTGCATATTGTCGTTCGTCATATAAGCGGCAGGGTAGTAGACGCGTCCAACTTTGCCCTCTTTGCGAATCTCAATGCGAGAAGCAATCGGGTGGATCGAACTCGTGGAATGGTTGATATACGAGATGGAACCAGTTGGAGGGACAGCTTGCAAATACTCGTTGTAAATGCCGTCGCGCAAAATATCGTCACGCAACTGCTCCCAGTCCGAAACGGTTGGAATCGCAACGTTAAAACGAGCAAACAAATCGCGAACCGCTTGAGTTTTAGGCTCAAGCGAGCGGCTGCCGTCAGTGTACTTATCGAAGTAGTTGCCTTTGCCTGCAGGCTTAGCGTAGGCGCTCGTCTTAAAGCTTGCAAAAGCGCGGCCACGCTCCACAGCCAAAGCGTGAGAAGCTTTATAAGCGTGGTAAGCAACCGTCATAAAGTACATGTCTGTAAAGTCAAGAGCTTCCTCGCTTCCGTACTGCATGTGCTCGCGAGCAAGGAAACCGTGCAAATTCATTTGACCCAAGCCAATAGCGTGGCCTTCCGCGTTTCCGCGACGAATCGAAGGCACAGAATCAATTGAAGTGTGCTCCGAAACAGAAGTGAGCGCGCGCACAGCAAGCTCAACGCTTGCGCCCAAGTTTCCATCCATTGCCTTAGCAATATTAAGAGAGCCAAGGTTGCAAGAAATATCGCGGCCAACGTGGCTATAAGACAAGTCTGCATTGTAAGTACTTGCTTCCTGAGTTTGCAAAATCTCGGAGCACAAGTTACTCATAGTAATGCGGCCCTCAATAGGATTCGTGCGATTCACAGTATCCTCAAACAAAATGTAAGGGTAGCCAGATTCAAACTGGATTTCCGCAATCGTCATAAAGAATTCGCGAGCATCAATGTACTTCTTGTGAATGCGAGGATTTGCAACCATCTCATCGTAATGTTCTGTAACAGAAATGTCTGCAAAAGGCTTTCCGTATTCGCGCTCAACGTCGTAAGGGCTAAACAAAGCCATCTTTTCCTTACGCTTAGCAAGTTCGAAAGTAATATCTGGAATCACAACGCCCAAAGAAAGCGACTTAATGCGAATCTTTTCGTCCGCGTTCTCGCGCTTAGTGTCGAGGAAACGCATAATATCTGGGTGATGTGCGCTAATATACACAGCGCCAGCGCCCTGACGAGCGCCAAGCTGATTAGCGTAAGAGAACGAATCTTCCAAAAGCTTCATAACAGGCACAACGCCACTCGACTGATTCTCAATGCGCTTAATAGGAGCGCCAAGCTCGCGCAAATTAGTAAGAAGCAGAGCTACGCCGCCGCCGCGCTTAGAAAGCTGCAAAGCAGAATTAATTCCGCGCGCAATAGACTCCATGTTATCTTCCAAACGCACGAGGAAGCAGCTCACAGCCTCGCCTCGCTGGGCTTTACCAAGATTCAAGAACGTTGGAGTGGCTGGCTGGAAGCGTCCTGCAAGCATCTCGTCCAAATAGTTGAGTGCAGCCTTTTCATCACCATCTGCAAGTTCCAAAGCGACTGCAGCTGCACGCTGAGCGAAGTTTTCCAAATACTGCTTGCCGTCAAAAGTCTTTAAAGCGTAAGAAGTGTAGAACTTAAAAGCGCCCAAGAAAGTGCCAAAAGTGTGGTGAGCGGATTCTGCGTGCTCGTAGAACTTATCTAGAAACTCGTCGCTGTACTTTCCGAACACATTGCCGTTGTAGTAGTAGTTGTCAATCAAATAGTTCAAGCGCTCGCGAGTTGAAGCAAACTTCATGCTGTGTTCTTGCACGTAACCCGAAACGTAAATCTTTTCTGCTTCCTGGTCCTTGTCGAACTGAATGCCTTTTTCTGGATCAAAAAGACCGAGCATAGCGTTAAGAACGTGGTAATCGCGGCTGTTGCGAATGCGTTCTGCTGTGCTGCTAGCAGCTGCGTTTGCAGTTTCGCTGGAGTCAGTGTGATCAAGATTAAGCGAAGTAGATTCGCTCATCGGATCCGTGCTATTCATTTGATTGATTCCTTTCTTCATGCGTTATTTTTGCTTTTCAAACGCTGATTGTTTTTTGATTCTTTTACTTATTTTGATTATTTAGTTTCTTCTGCTTCTTTTAATTGCCTTAAAAATCTAGGTATTCCCTGCGCTACTTTTTCAATATCTTCTTGAGTTCCTGTCAACTCAAACGAATACATATTTGGGATTGCGCACTTTCCTGCAATCTGACCGCCTGCAGCGCAATAAGCGTCTCCAAAATTCGTGTTTCCGGAAGAAATTACTCCGCGAATAAACGAACGATTTTCGCGATTGTTTAGGAATTTGCGTACTTGCATTGGTATTGCTTTTGCAATATTTCCGCCGCCGTAAGTTGGTACGATTAGCACGTACGGTTCGCGCACATTTAATTCCGGGTCTTTTGGTCGAAGCGGTATGCGATACACGTTTACATTGTTGCTAGGAAAATCGCAATTTTGCACGAAGCGTAATGTGTTTTCGGAAACTGATGAAAAGTAGACTACAGCTCCGATTGATTCGCCTTGTGCGCGAGATTCTGGCTCGCTTGGCTGTTGGATTCTTTCTTGTTCACACATTTATCATGCTTCTTTTGCTGTTTCTGAGGAAGTTCCGAGTTTATCCGCAATTTGCGCGATTAAATCTGGGCGGTAACCGCTCCATGATGTGTCTGGCGCAATAACTACAGGTGCTTGACGGTATCCAGCGTTGCGCAATTGATCCAGTGCTTCAGGGCTTTTTGATAAGTCTACAGTTTCGAAGTTCACGCCAAGTTTTGTGAACTGTCGTTTAGTGGCATCACACTGTGGGCAATGAGGTTTTGTAAACACTGTAATTGTCATTTCAATCTCCTCTGGTGATGGGGAATCGTTAGATTCCGCGGTGTTAGCACAAAAGCCAAAAGTCAGCATACTACTCATAATTACTATTTGTAGTGGTGTGTCGATTATTCAAACACTACATATAGTTATTGTTTATATTTACAAAATCCGCGTGTTTGTAAGCGTGTCGTACTTTTTTGGAGATTTTGAGAACGATTTGTTTGTATTAAAAATGTAATTTATATCACAAAATTTACTTAGTGTAACTTGCATTTTTTGCATCGAAAATCTTGTGCATATAGGCCGATAAAATTAAAAAGTGTGTTTCCTGAAGGGGAGTAGCGCAGAAACGAAAATATAACAACAAGATAAGAGGTGTCGTAATGACTCAAGCTCAGGCAAATATTGGCGTTGTTGGCTTGGCTGCAATGGGATCTAATTTAGCGCGAAATCTTGCGCATCACGGAAATACTGTGGCAGTTTATAATCGTCATTATTCGCGAACTGAAACGTTAATGAATGAGCACGGCACTGAGGGTGCTTTCGTTCCAGCTAAAACTGTTGAAGAATTTGTGGCTTCTCTAAAGCGTCCGCGCACGGCGATTATTATGGTAAAAGCTGGTGCTCCTACGGATGCTGTTATTGAAGAGCTTGCAAATGCTATGGAGCCTGGAGATATTATCGTCGATGGCGGAAACTCTTATTTTGAAGACACGATTCGCAGAGAGCGCAGCATTCGTGCGCGTGGTCTTCATTACGTTGGTTGCGGTGTTTCCGGTGGCGAAGAAGGTGCTTTGCGCGGCCCTTCAATGATGCCTGGTGGCACTGAGGAATCTTGGGAGACTCTTGGGCCTATTTTGAAGTCTATTGCGGCTGTTGCAGAAGGTGAGCCTTGCGTAACGCATATTGGCACCGACGGTGCTGGTCATTTTGTGAAGATGGTTCACAACGGTATTGAGTACTCAGATATGCAGCTTATTGCCGAAAGCTACGATTTAATGCTTCGCGGCTTGGGTATGAAGTCTGATGAAATTGCGGACGTATTTAGCGAGTGGAATAAGGGCGAGCTTGATTCTTATTTGATTGAGATTACGGCTGATGTGCTTCGCCAAAAGGATGCTAAGACTGGTAAGCCTTTGGTTGAGATGATGGTGGACCATGCTGGCATGAAGGGCACTGGTACTTGGACTGTACAGTCTGCGCTTTCTCTAGGAATACCAGTTACGGGTATTGCCGAAGCTGTGTTTGCTCGCGGACTTTCAAGCCAAGTTGCTTTGCGTGAAGCTGCCGAAAGCCAGGGTTTGACTGGGCCAGATATGCATTTTGATTTGAATGATGCTGAGCGTAAGGCGTTTATTGAGGATATTCGCCAAGCTTTATACGCTTCTAAGATTGTTTCTTACGCTCAGGGCTTCGATGAGATTGCGGCTGCTGCAATTGAGCATGATTGGAAGATTAACCAGGCTGCTGTTGCTCGCATTTGGCGAGGCGGATGCATTATTCGCGCTCAGTTCTTGAACCGCGTTTCCGAGGCTTTTGAGTCTGGTGAAGCAAGCGTTTCTTTGCTTTTTGCACCGTACTTTAAGGATGCTATTGAAAAGTCTCAAGCTGCTTGGCGTCGTGTTATTGCGCGTGCAGTTGAGCATGGAGTGCCTGTTCCAGCATTCTCTAGCTTGCTTGCGTACTACGATGGATTGCGTTCCAAGCGTTTGCCAGCTTCGCTTATTCAGGCTCAGCGCGATTTCTTCGGCGCGCACACTTACGGTCGCATCGATGAGTCTGGCGTATTCCACACTTTGTGGGCGGATCCTAATCGTCCGGAAGTAAAGCAAGATTAAATCAAATAATATTTATAACTAACAGGCCTCTGCATAACAATGCAAAGGCCTGTATGTTATTCTGCTCTTTGTAATATATTTTATTGCCGAATTTTATTAATTTTTCTAAATCGGTTGTTTCCCTTGGAATTTCAACGATTTTGCATTCGTTTTCGCAAATGCGCCATGTTTTTAGGAGTTGATTTTCCCAAATGCGCCGCTCTGCTATGTTTATTCAACTTTTAGTTGGCTGAATATTATGCAGATTATTGAATTGCAGCTTGCAGTGTTTCCGCTGTTGTCATCCAAGCGATTTCGTCGGTGCCGTTTGCAAAAGACGCAGGATATTCAGGATTATTAGCTCCCGAAAGTGTATTCATTAAAGCAGCTCCCTTTTCTGCTCCGGCAGTCAAGAACCAAGTGCGACGACTGTGAGCCAGCACGGGAACTGTAAGCGACAATCGCATTGGCGGAAGTTTAGGGGAGTGATTTACTCCAACAACAATGCGCTCGCGATTATTAACTTGTGGCAATCCTGGGAAAAGCGAAGCCATATGTGCGTCCGGGCCCATGCCAAGAATTGCTAAATCAAACACCGGTTCTGGTCCAAGTAATCCTATAATTTCTTCCTCATAGTCGTGTGCTGCCGCATCTAAAATAGCGTCATTTTCAGCGTCGCTGGCTTTTGCAATTTCCTCTGCGTTGCGCTCATCTGCAGGCATCTCGTGAATATGAGATTCTGCCAAAGCTTTGTTAGAAGTAAGTAAGTTAAGCAAAGCTTCGCGAGTTTTACGTGCGTTGCGATCCTCGCTATCGTAAGCTACGAAACGCTCATCTGCCCACCAAATATGCACTAAATTCCAATTAATCGCTGGCAAAAGTGGGTTGCTAGCAAGCATTTGGAACATGCGTATTGAATCCGTGCCGCCAGTAAGAAGTAAATGGAATGGTTTGTTTAGATTTTGCACATTATTTTGTGACTCCATAATAAACGTTACTAAGCGTTGAGCTGCGACGGCTGAGAGTACATCGGGATTATTGTAGACGTAGATGTTTGCGTTGTGTGCAAAAGTAACTTCATTATCTGTCATGTCATTCCTTTTATGCAATTAAAAATGTTTCACACGCTGTTTCACAAGTTGTTTCACGCGTTGTGTATTTTTATAGACTTAATTGTTTTCTTCAGGATTATCTCGCACCAGCTGTGCGTAAATTTCGTCCGGATCAATTCGTCGCAATTCCTCACTTAAGCAATCATCCAAAGTGCGAATAGGAAGCGCAATAGGTTGAGCGGTCTGATAGGGAAGGCTAATTAAAGCCTGATCTCCTCCAGCAGGGCGAGTAAGAGACAAAGTGCCATCCTCACGCTCTAAAGTTACGGAAGTAATAGCTTTAGCATCAGGATTCTCAACTATTTCTACAGGCACGCGCAAGCTACTCTTAAGCCAAGATGCAAGTAAATGCAGAGAAACGTAGTGAGTAGGGCCAGTAACTTTTGCGCTAGTAATTGGCAAATGCGGAGGTTGATCGAGCATAGAAGCCAAAAGTGCACGCCATGGAGTAAGACGCGTCCAAGATAAGTCTGCATCTTGCGGAGACCAGTTTTTGCGCAAGTTTTGAACAGTTTTAAGAGTGTCGTCTGCGCGCTGAGCATCAGTAATTCTGCTACTAGCCATAGCTCCAAGCAAATCGTGAGCAGGGTCTTCCGGAGCGTTCGTTGGCCACCAGGCTACAATCGGCGCATCTGGCACAAGTAGTGGAATAACAAGCGTATCCGGATGACGAACCAAACCGTTATGCGGATACAAAATAATAATCTCGCCAGCTCCAGCATCAGCACCAAAACGCACTTGAGCGTCAAGATTTGGCACAATTTCTCCGCGCTCAGCAGCATGCTCGCTAGACCAGTCGCGAACCATAGCAATAACGCGGCAAGGATGCTCGCGGCTCGCAGCATTAGCAGCTTCAAGAGCATGTTCTAATTCTTGAAGATCTGTGTCGATTAAAAGAGTAAGCACGCGCCCAGTTGCGGATTCTCCACGCTCTTCGTGCAATTCGTCGATTTTTTGCGAAATTTTACTGGTATTAGTATCAGGAAGGTTGATAATCATGGCAGCCTCCAATGGCGATTATTACGAGCAAGCATGTAGTCTGCTTCCTTAGGTCCCCAAGTTCCAGCGCGATACGGCTGTGGCTGTGTGCCAAGTGAACTCCAGAATTCCTCAATAGGGTCGAGAATCTTCCAGCTCAAATCTACTTCTTCAGTAGTTGGGAACAGTGGAGGCTCGCCAAGAAGAACGTCAAGAATCAGACGTTCATAAGCTTCAGGCGAACTTTCAGTAAACGAACGTCCGTAACTAAAGTCCATAGAAACGTCGCGGACTTCCATAGCAGTTCCGCCAGGAACTTTCGCTCCAAAACGCATAGTAACGCCCTCATCCGGCTGCACGCGAATAACAATAGCATTGCTACCAAGCTCTCGAACAGCAGTTGATTCAAACGGCAAGTGCGGAGCGCGCTTAAAAATCACAGCAATTTCCGTAACGCGCTTGCCTAAACGTTTTCCAGTGCGCAAATAGAATGGGACTCCAGCCCAGCGGCGAGTGTCAACGTCTAGTCGCACAGCAGCATACGTTTCAGTAGTGCTTTTAGGGTCGATTCCTTGTTCTTCCAAGTAACCAACTGCTTTGTAAGATCCTTGCCAGCCTGCTGCGTACTGTCCTCGAGCAGTATTTGCGGCCAAATCGTGAGGCAAACGAACTGCAGATAAAACCTTCGTTTTTTCTGCAGTCAAATCGCTAGCGCGGAAACTTACAGGTTCTTCCATAGCAGTCAGTGCCATAAGTTGAAGCAAGTGGTTTTGAATCACATCGCGCGCAGCACCAATTCCGTCGTAGTAGCCGGCACGTCCGCCAATACCAATGTCTTCAGCCATCGTAATTTGCACGTGATCAACATAATTTGCGTTCCAAATCGGCTCGTACATTGCGTTAGCAAAACGGAAAGCCAGCAAATTTTGCACGGTTTCCTTACCTAAGTAATGGTCGATTCTAAATACGGAATTAGGATCAAAAACTTCTGAAACGACGCGGTCTAATTCGCGAGCGCTCGCTAAATCATGCCCGAAAGGCTTTTCAATAATTACGCGACGCCACGCGTGCTCGGAAGAGTGAGAAAGTCCAGACGCTGCCAACTGTTGAGCAACAATAGGGAAGCTTGAAGGAGGAATAGACATGTAAAATGCGTGGTTTCCGCGCGTGCCGCGATCTCTATCTAATTCGTTTACTGTTTTGCTTAAACGTTCAAACGCAGACGCGTCGTCAAAAGTGCCGCGCACAAAGCGTATTCCTTTTGCAAGATTAATCCAAGTTGACTCACGAAATGGTGTGCGGCAGTGTTGCTCAATATTTTCGCGCACAAAGTTTACGAAATGCTCGTCCGTCCAGTCTCTTCTCGCAAAACCAGTTAAACCAAATCCTGGTGGTAAAAGCCCTCGATTAGCCAAGTCGTATACGGCTGGCATAAGTTTTTTGCGTGCTAAATCGCCAGTAATACCAAAAATTACTAAACTGCACGGGCCGGCAATGCGAGCCAAACGTAAATCTCTAGGATCTCGTAATGGGTTCGTCCACGCAGACGCGTCATCAGCAGCGTGTTGCGTGTTAAAAGGAATCCTCAACTCAGTCATACACACTATCGTAATATTTCGATGCTATTTTTCCTACACGAGTCGTTATTTTCATTGCGATTCGTTATAAGATTTGCTTTTAGCATGCGCAAAATACCTGCAGTTATGCCAAAACTTACGTGATTAATAAATCAGGCTCCGCATAGTGCGAGTCGAATCATCTTCGCGTATTGCGGACCGCCAACTGGGGTTAAATGCACGCCATCGTCAGTCAAATATTCCGAGTGACCATTACTCAAACCATACCAGTCAATAATGCCAACATTAGGATGAGTTTGAGCAAACTTACGCAGGCGGTCGTTGGTAACGTCTTGCCATGGCTGTGGAACTCTAGTTGTAACGAAATAAACAGGCTTACCCTTAGCAACATCTACCATGTGCTGCAGAACGCTGTCGTCGTGAGGCGGGCCGTTTGTTCCTAGCGCGTAAATAACAACATCCCCAGCATGTTTGTTCGAAATATCTTGAGCGTATTCGTCAGCTCCGTGGAAAATCTGCCTGCTTACTTTTCCGTCAATATAAGCATTAGGCATTACTTGTAGCAAGTATGGTTTTGCGCCTTCGGTAATAGAGTCGCCTACCATAGTTAAGTTTACTGAGCAAGTGTTGTGCTTTTTATCAATACGAGTGTGTGATGCGGAAAGATTTTTCGGAACTTTTTCTGCAATTGGGAAAAGCACAGGATATTTTGATGGTTTTGGCGGAAGCGCTTGTTTTGCTACGGTCTTGTGCAATCCTTTTGTTTTCTTATTTGAAGCGGATGCGTTTGCCTTCTTATTAGTTTTTGTTTTTTCTGCTTCAACATTTTTAGAAGCATTTACAGTTAGTTCTGGTCGAATTTGTATTGCGCGTTGCTGTGCAATGCTATTCCAATTCAACGGCAAAGCAATTAAGAAAATAGTTATTACGCAAACTATTGCTAATGCTACGAAATGTGCCAATTTTTGCAGATGTTTTTCTGTTTGTTTTTCAAATAGTTGATAGAAACATTCTGCTACTGCAACAATTACTACAGCTTGCAAAATCAGCTCTTCCCAAGAAACAGTTGTTGTTCTTGTGGCAGGATTGCACAATTCCAAAATTGGGAAGTGTACTAAATAAATAGCAAATGCGCGCTTTCCAAGATAAGACAACGGCGCAAATGCGAAAATTTTTGAGCAAATATTATCAGTTTGAGTGCAAGACCACAGTATTAGCGCACAGATTGCTGCTGTTAAAGTGTATCCGCCAAAAGTAAATGCTGAGGATGTGCCGTCTGCATAAACAAAGCACAAAATCAGAACTATTGTTGTAACAATACCTATTAAGGATCTTTGCCACGCGTGCAAAGGTTTGCAAAACACTGTTTTTGGGGCGGTAAATACGTTATCTGGAAGTTCGCGTATTTCAGATTTAGAAGAATCTTCTAAATCTGTATTCTTGTAGTTATCTTGCAATAATTCAGCATTATCAGATAAATCAATTTGTAATCCAGCTCGCAAATCTTCTGGAATACTATTTTCAGCAGGAGATTTTGCAGCATTCTCTTCAGCATAAGTCTTGTTTGAAGAAGAGCTAGTAATAAAAGATTTCGGCAATTTTGTGGAAATCTTAACTATTGCATGCTTATTGCCACGAATCCAATAAAATGCGCGAATAATCCAAGCATGTAATGAATGTTTGGTAAACCAAGCCCCATACATTGCTAGCATTGCGCCTAGCAGGAATTCCGATGCTCTTGTGTCAAGAGAATAATAGACGCGAGCTGGAGTAGTGTAATTGCCAAACATGTAGGCAAAAGTAAATGTAAGTATTGTAGAAAGTATTGCCAATCCTGCAGTAATATACATGCGAGTAATTGCGCGTTTAACAAGCTTTACGAGGGCTGTAAGAATAAGTGGCCACACAACGAATGCTTGCATGATTAAGCCAAGATACCATAAGTGTTTAATTGGGGAAGGCAATCCTGTTTGCTCAAAGTACGATAGTTTGCGCGCAACGTACATTATGTTGCTAAAGAAGCCGGCTCCAGAAAAAGCATCCGCTTGTAATTTTGGAAGTAGACTTGGCGAAAAAATCCACATTATTGGTGCGCTAACTCCAATAATTCCAAGTGTTGGAGGCCAAATTCGCTTTAAGCGATGCCAAATATAATTAAAGTAGCAAGTGATTAATCTTTTAAATTCGCCAGTTTTTGTTTTACTTTTCTCAATGCTGTTTGCATTGCTACTTGTATTTCCGTTTGTTTTGGCTCTTGTACTGCTGCTAGTTTCGGCACTTTTTTGAGAGTCTAAATAGCGAAGTATGGAATGTGTACAAAAGTATCCAGCTAAAACTAAAAATAGCGTTACTCCTAAAAATCCTCCAGAAAGTACGATTGGACGCATATGGAAGCAAACAATTCCAATAATTGCTAAAGCGCGCAATCCATCTATTGCAGGATTTCTTTTAGATTCAACCTGATTTTTTACTTCACTAACAGTATTAGTTGATTTAGCGCTTTCATTTGCAAGCTTTTTATTTACGAGTGTTTTACTAGCATTATTTGCTGCCTCAGCTTCCTTTTGGCGGAAGTTTTTATTGGCCAGTGAAACAGTGGGAGTATTCACGCGTTTCTTTTTTGTCATCTTGCCTGCGCTTCGTCAACCATGCTTTTGTATGTGCACATATTATGTGTAAAACAGAGCCATAATAACTGTGTCTTTCGACACTTTTGAACCTCAAAGCGTGTTTTGAAATAATGCTTTCTTTAGTGCGCGCTAAAGTGAAATATAACAGTTGTGTCAATTGTTATTAAAGATAATAAAGGAGCCAAAATGGCAGAAACTTTTAACGTTGTGGTAGAAATCCCACGTGGTTCTAAGAACAAGTATGAAGTGGATCACGAAACCGGTCGTGTTTTCTTGGATCGTACCCTTTTCACAGCAATGGGTTACCCAGATGATTACGGATACATCGAAGGAACTTTGGGCGAAGATGGCGATCCGCTTGATGCTCTTGTTATGATTCCAAACTCCGTATTCCCAGGATGCGTTGTTGAGTGCCGCGCTGTTGGCTTGTATCACATGGTTGATGAAGCTGGCGGAGACGATAAGGTTTTGTGCGTTCCAGCAGACGTTCGTTTCGACGACATTAAGGATGTTGATGATGTGAACGAGTATCACAAGGCAGAAATTAAGCACTTCTTCGAGCAGTACAAGGCTTTGGAACCAGGTAAGGAAGTTCTTCCTGGTGACTTCTGGGCTGGTGTAGATCAAGCTGAGAAGGAAATCGTCGCGGCTCGCAAGCGTCTGGAAGAAAGCGAAAAATAAGTTTCGCTTTTTGAATAAAAAATTCCCCTGTGAGTTCATGGAAAAAATAGTTAAAAAAATAAACTCACAAGGGAAACCTATAATGCATTTTCATGCAACCACTAGCATACCAAGTCCTGCAATATAAATCAACATTCCTGAAAACATTATCGGAAGTAACGAAATAGCAATGTTGTTAGTCACGTTATTTTCGTAGTAGTTTTTGCAATTATTTCTAACCCACAAATACGATAGTCCGGAAAGCAAAATTACCATCAATATGCATAGTGCAGCAACAAATATTCCGCCTTCTGTGTTGCGCAAAGATGGCATAAATCTAATAATAGAAGGCAAAAACATCCAGCCGGGAAGAGCTGCACAAGCAATACTTGCTGTTAGAGTGTGAGAAAGGTTTCTAACTAAATTTGTGCGGTTTTCGCGTAACATTTGTCTTAAGAAAGTTATGAATGTTGCTGCTACAAGAATTAGCGCAAATGACACAGACCAGCGTTCATAAGGTCGTATTGCTGCAATGAATTTACTCATTGAAACAGTTTCATTGTCAATAATAACGCTTTGTGGAAGCCAGCCTTTTAGTGCAAGAGTTGCGCACCATGCTGAAGCTATGCAGGATAATAAAGCAATAGCTCGATCAATAACATTTCCGTGCAGCGGCCAAAAAGTAAGGAAAGTTAAAAGTATAAGCGCACAAATAACAAGAGTTATTTTTGCTGTTGCTATTGGTAGTGCAGATGCTCCTGCAATTAGCATCACAACAAAAATCTGGCTTGCAATCATTGTTAGAAAATTAGTGTGAGGAATATGTGCTTGTTTTTGAGTGCTAGTACAAGAATTAGCATCGTTCTGCACTTGTTTGTTGCAGATATGTGTTTCGTCGCTCATAGCACTCCCAGTACGGTAAATATTCGCTCTTATGAATAGTAATATGTGTATAAACTTGCTGCATATTACTTATTTCTTATTACTAATGTAGCTTACAACCTGCACTTATTTTTTGCGATTGTTGATTACATAGAACTTTTGGATTGCTGTATTGTTGGCGCAACTTTATGCGAAATAAATTAAAGTTAAGTCGATATTTTTCGTAGCATGGTTTACAATTCCTGTAAAGGCTTGTATTTGGCATTGCATTATTTGTTGGCTGGAGGCATCACATGACCGATATTACGTTGATGACTTCGTGCGCTTCTCCGGCAACTGTTTTGCCTTCGCTAGCGCTGCTTTCTCATAGAGTGCGCGTCCTTTCATTAGATTCTGCGAGTTTATCTAAACTTCCTGCGCAAACAGTTCTTCTAATTGATGCTCGTGAAGATTTGGCTTTGGTTAAATCTTTATGCGCTCTTTTGCGCGCTGAAAATATTACAGTTCCAGTCGTATTAGTTCTTACAGAAGGTGGATTTACTGTAGTAAATTCCTCATGGAATATTAATGACGTTGTTCTTACAAGCGCTTCACCTGCAGAAGTAGAAGGAAGATTGCGCTTAGCTTCTCAGCGTATTGCAAGTAATGGGCCGTTCGTGCAATCTCAAGATTCTAAAATTAATGATTCTGCTGTTGATGATGGAACAATGCGCTCAGGTGATCTTGTTGTTGATATGCGCAGTTATACAGTGAGTTTGCATGGCCGTCCTGTTGATTTAGCTTATAAAGAATTTGAATTGCTAAAGTATTTTGTGCAGAATCCTAGGAGAGTGTTTACTAGAGCACATTTGCTTCAGGAAGTTTGGGGATACGACTACTACGGTGGCACTCGAACAGTTGACGTTCATATTCGACGTCTTCGCGCTAAGCTTGGTGTTGAGTACGAGCATTTAATTGGTACGGTAAGAAATGTTGGGTATCGTTTTGATCCGTCTGAGGCGGAAGAAAATAGCGATGTGAATGAAGATGCTCCCAACGATTCAAATGGTGAATTAACTTCTGATTCCAGTGCTTCGGACAGTGTTTCTAAAAATTTACAAGATACTGTATCTAATGCAGATGTTTCTTCAACGAACTTATAAAGTTGTAGTATGAAAGAATCAAAACAGGAAAAACTTGCGCGTATGCACGAAGAGTATGCGCTTCTTTGCAAGGAAATACCTGATCCTAAATGTGCGCTTAATTTTTCTAATCCTTTTGAGCTGCTTATTGCTACTGTTTTAAGCGCTCAAACAACCGATAAGCGAGTTAACTCTGTAACTCCGGAACTTTTTGATACTTTTCCAGATTCACGTTCGCTTTCTGCGGCTTCAGTTAAGCAAGTCGAATCTATTATTAAACCTCTTGGATTTTATCGAGTAAAAGCTCAGCATATTATTGCGCTGTCTGTGCGTTTGGAAAGCGATTTTCATGGCGTAGTCCCCTCAAGAATGGAAGATTTAACATCTTTGCCTGGAGTTGGTCGTAAAACGGCTAATGTTGTTAGAGGGAATGCTTTTGGATTGCCTGGTTTTCCTGTAGATACTCACGTAATACGCGTCACAGGCCGTTTAGGTTGGCGTAGAGATTGCAATAAGCCTAAAAAGTATGCAAATCCAGAATCTATTGAGAAGGAAATAACATCTTATTTTGACCCTGCAGATTGGACTAATCTTTCTCACCGTCTTATTTTGCACGGCAGAAAAATATGCACTGCTCGCAATCCCAGATGCGCTTCATGCCCTCTAAAAACAACATGTCCTTCGTCTAATATATTCGTTTAATGCAATTGTGTGTTGTTCTACATTCAGTTGTTGATATAAACTATGAACTATGTCAAGAACAGGCAAATACGCATATCGTACTTACAGATCATCTCATGGTCGTTCTAGTGCAGGTTGGGTTCCATGGGTTGTATTCATGGTTGTTTCTGTAGTAATGATTGGTGTTTTGTGGCTTGGATGGCAGATATACCAAGGGCGTTCGCCTATTGATTCTTTTACGCATCCTGCTGGTAATTCGGTGTTAAAAGTCGGTTTAAGAACGGCTCCGGATTCTCTTGATATTCGTAAAGATAGCAGCGATTCTTTGCAGCAGGCGTTAATTGGCAACGTGTATGAAACTCTCGTAAAACGTGGTGACGATAACAGTTTGCAGCCTGGCTTGGCACAATCTTGGGATGTTTCTCAAGATGGATTAACGTATCGTTTTAATTTGCGCCAAGGTGTGCGATTTTCCAACGGTGACGTTATGAATTCTGATTCTGTGTTGCAATCATTGCAGCAAGGAATTACTAATAATTATCCAGGTTATGAAGCTTTAAACACTATTAAAACAGTTGCTAACCCAGATAATCATACTGTAGTTTTTACGCTCACAAAGCCTAACGCTTTACTTTTACGTCGACTTTCGGGTAGAGCTGGAATAGTGTATGACACTAAAGCTGTTGCTATTGATTATGCGAATGGTGCTTTAGGAACTGGTCCTTTTACTGTTAGCAGTTACAATAAAGGACATTCTTTGGTGCTTGTGCGCAATAATAGATATTGGGGTACGCCTGCATCTTGCGCAAGTATTACTTTGCAATATTTTGATAGTGATACCGCTTTGGCAGATGCTATGGAAAAAGGCAATATTCAGATGGCTGTTCCGCTTGAAGGCAATGAAAACAAGCGTCTTGCTGCTATTGCGGATACAAAAATGGTTGAAGGCCAAAGCACTCGCGTTCGATTCCTTGCATTTAACTCGACTGTTGCATCTATTTTCTGTGATGAGCAAGCGCGTAAAGCTGCTAGATACGCTATGAATGTGCAAACAGTGATGGCTGCTGATGGTAATGGTGGTGTTCCTGTAGGCGGACCTATTGACCCTCTTTCAACAGGATATGAAGATTTAACTGGATTGTATCCTTATAATCCTGCAAAAGCTGGCCCACTTTTCCATTACTTCAGCTCAAGTTATTTAGGAACTATTAGCTTCCTTGTTCCGCAGGGCGAAGGCGATGTTGGCCGCGAACTGTCTAAGCAAATTAGCTCTGTAAGCGGTTTTAAGGTCAATCTTGAAGAGGTTGATCAAAAAACTTTGCAACAGCGTATAAGCGAAGGCAAATATGATATTGCTCTTACAACTTTGAGTAATACTTTAGATGAAGGTGCTTTTGCAGAAAGCGGATCTCCGTTTGTTTTGCAGGATTCTCGAGCTCAGCAGGCTTGGGCGAATGCAGTCCACTCAAGAAATGCTTCCGAATATGAAGCAAACGTTCGTGCTTATGCGCGCGAAGTAAGCAATAATGCTGCAGCACACTGGCTTTATGCTCGTAAAAGCATAATGGCTGTGAAATCTAATATAAGCGGTTACACAAAGAATATGACTGATCAGCTGCTTCCATTGTACGATGTAAGCGTGAAGTAGAAAGAGTAAGATTTGCGTTGTCGAACTGAGTTTCTAATATTCAGTTCATGAGTGAACAGGATAATAACGCAGTAAAACACGCACATTTAACACCATTGCCTAACAAGGTTGGTGTTGATGGTCTTGAAGACAAGTGGCGTAATAATTGGGAAGAAGCCAAGACTTACGCTTTCCACAATTCCCGCGACCGCAAGGCCGTATATTCTATTGATACTCCACCTCCAACCGTTAGTGGCCACTTGCACGTAGGTCACGTATTTTCTTACACGCATACGGATGTGATTGCGCGTTATAAGAGAATGCAAGGCTTTGACGTGTTCTACCCAATGGGTTGGGATGATAACGGCTTGCCAACAGAGCGCCGCGTTCAAAACTATTACGGCGTGCGCGTAGACACTTCTCTTAAATATGATCCTGATTTTAAGCCGCCTTTTGAAGGCACTGAAGGTAAGAAGATTGAGGCAAAAGATCAGGTTCCTGTAAGCCGACAGAACTTTATTGAGCTTTGCGAACGCTTAACTTCTCAAGATGAGAAGCTGTTTGAAGCTTTGTGGCGCAGGCTTGGTCTTTCTGTAGACTGGTCGCAAACTTACCACACTATTGGCGAGCAGCCTCGCCGAGTTGCACAAAAAGCATTCTTGCGCAATCTTTCGCGCGGAGAAGCTTATCAAAAAGATGCTCCAGGCTTGTGGGATGTTACATTCCAGACTGCTGTTGCTCAGGCAGAGCTTGAATCGCGCGAATATCCTGGTTTCTACCATAAGATTGCGTTCCGTTTCGAAGATGGTACGCCAATTTATATTGAAACCACGCGCCCAGAATTACTTGCTGCTTGCACATCTTTGATTGCAAATCCAGAAGATGAGCGTTACAAGAAGTACTTTGGTCAGGAAGTTTATTCGCCACTGTTTAAGGTGAAGGTTCCGATTTTGGCTCATTCTGCTGCTCAAATGGACAAGGGTGCCGGCATTGCAATGTGCTGCACTTTCGGTGACGTAACAGACGTTGAGTGGTGGCGCGACTTGAGTTTGCCAACTCGACCAATTATTCAGCGTAACGGCCGCATTGTGATGACCACTCCTGATTGGATTACGGATGAGTCTGGCCGTGAAATGTTTGAGAAAATTGCTGGTAAAACCACGTTCTCTGCTCGCAAGGAAGTTGTTGAAGCTTTGCAAGCTGCTGGAGATATGGAAGGCGATCCAAAGCCAACAAAGCGTATGACGAACTTCTACGAAAAGGGCGATAAGCCTTTGGAAATCGTCACTTCTCGCCAGTGGTATTTAAAGAACGGCGGCACGGACGAAAAGCTGAACGCTGAGCTTATTGAGCGCGGCAAGGAACTTAACTTCCACCCAGACTTTATGCGCGTGCGCTACGAGAATTGGGTTCACGGTTTGAACGGTGACTGGCTTATTTCTCGCCAGCGCTTCTTCGGCGTACCATTCCCACTTTGGTATCCGGTAAACGAAAATGGGGAAGTGGATTACGAGCATCCTTTGACGCCTAGCGAAGATCGTTTGCCAATCGACCCAACTATTGACGTTCCAGAAGGATTCGACGAATCTCAGCGAGATCAGCCAAACGGCTTTACTGCTGAGCAAGACATTATGGACACTTGGGCAACATCTTCCTTAACTCCACAAATTGTGACTCGTTGGGAAGAGCCAGGTGAGGAAAATCAAGCTTTGTTTAAGGCTACTTTCCCAATGGATTTGCGCCCACAAGGCCAGGATATTATTCGTACTTGGCTATTTAGCACGGTTGACCGCGCGCATCTTGAAAACGGCTGCTTGCCTTGGAAGCATGCTGCGCTTTCTGGCTGGATTCTTGACCCAGACCACAAGAAGATGTCTAAATCTAAGGGCAACGTGGTTGTGCCAAATAAGCCAATTGAAGAGTTTGGTGCGGATGCTGTACGCTACTGGGCAACTTCTGCAAAACTCGGCTTGGATGCAACTTACGACGAAGGTCAAATGAAGATTGGTCGCCGTCTTGCGATTAAGCTTTTGAACGCTACGAAGTTTGCGCTCGCAATTGGCCGCGAAGATGAGGAGCATCAGGTTCTTGAGTCTGCTACAGCGGACTGGAATTTTGCAGACGTTACGGAAGTTTTGGATCGCTCTGTTATGGCAAAGCTTGCATCCGTTATTCGTACTGCAACTGATGCGCTTGAATCTTACGAGCATTCTAAGGCTTTGGAAGCAATCGAAACCTTCTTCTGGGAGTTCTGTGACGATTACATTGAGCTTGCAAAGAATCGTGCTTACGGTACTGCAGAATCCACTGGACGTACTCCAAGCGAAGCTGCTGTAAAGTCTGCTCGCACAACTCTTGGTCTTGCGCTCGATGCTTTGGCTCGCCTGCTTGCTCCTTACTTGCCTTACGCTACGGAAGAAGTGTGGAGCTGGATGCATGACGGCGAAGGTTCTGTGCATCGTGCAAGCTGGCCATGCGCTAAGGCTTACGAGGCTGCTGCAAACGGTGTTTCTGCAGACACTTTGGCTTATGCAGGTGAGGCTTTGGCTACTTTGCGCAAGATTAAGTCCGAAGCAAAAGTTTCTGTGAAGACTCCTATTTTGCAAGTGACTTTGAACGTAGCAGAAAACGCTTATAAGGCTGTTGAAGCTACTTTGGATGACGTTGCTGAAGCGGGTCGCGTTACTGGAGAAGTAAAGCTTAACGCTGTTAAGGCTGCAGATACTGGAGATTCTTCTGAATCTGAATCTGCGGAATCTGATGCAGCTAACGTAAACGTTTCTGTTGCTCAAAGCGAACTTGGCGAAGCTCCTGCAAAAAAGAAGTAATTGCCAGTAATTGCAAGTAATCGAAAATAATTAATTGCAAAACAAAAGCGCTGGAAGTCAATCTTCGACTCCAGCGCTTTTTGTGTATTTAATCGCTAAGCATCGCGCGGTAACGCTAGACTGTAAACCATGAATCCAGAAAGCTTAAGTGAATTAATTGAAAAAATTGCTAAAGATTTAGTAGCAAACGGTAAAGCTGGCAGTCTAACAGAAGATTTGATTCCTGCTGCCGAAAAACTTGCAGTTATGAGGCCAAAAGATCGCGCACACGGCGATTGGGCTACGAACGTTGCTATGCAGCTTGCTAAAAAAGCTGGTATGAAGCCTCACGATTTAGCTGAACTTTTTGCAGAGCGCTTGCAAGAAGCGGAAGGTATTGCATCTGTAGAAGTGGCAGGTCCTGGCTTTATTAACATAACGCTTGATTCTGCTTCTGCGGCGGCAGTCGTAGACGAAGTCTTAAAGCAGGGTGCGGATTTTGGTAAGAATGCTCACTTGGGCGGCAAAACCTTAAATCTTGAGTTTGTTTCAGCAAACCCAACTGGTCCAATTCATATTGGTGGAACTCGCTGGGCTGCAGTTGGTGATTCAATGGCTCGAGTTTTGGAAGCAAACGGCGCAAAAGTTGTGCGCGAATACTACTTCAACGATCACGGCGAGCAAATTAACCGTTTTGCAAAGTCTTTAGTTGCGGCAGCTCACGGCGAAGAAACGCCTGCAGACGGCTACAAAGGCGCGTATATTAACGAAATCGCGGACGCTGTTATAAAAGAAGCGAATGCGGATGGCGTTGATATTCTTTCTTTGCCTAGAGTCGATCTTGGAAAAGACGAGGAAGGTTTGCCGCTTGGCGAAGGAGATTCCGAGCAGCGCGAAGAGTTCCGCAAGCGCGCAGTGCCAATGATGTTTGCCGAAATTCGCAAGTCCATGCGCGATTTTCGCGTTGGTTTCGACGTGTGGTTCCACGAAAACAGCCTGTACGAGGATGGCGAAGTCGAACGCGCTATTGCAGACTTGCGTGAGCGTGGAGACATTTTTGAAAAAGACGGAGCAACTTGGTTTGAATCCACTAAGCATGGCGACGATAAAGATCGCGTAATTATTAAGTCCGACGGAAACTACGCTTACTTTGCTGCAGATATTGCATACTATCGCAACAAGCGCCACCGCGAACAGAATCCTGCAGACGTAGCAATCTACATGCTCGGCGCGGATCATCACGGATATATCGGTCGAATGATGGCAATGTGCGCTGCTTTTGGAGATAATCCTGGCGAAAATATGCAGATTCTTATTGGCCAGCTTGTGAACGTTATGAAAGATGGTAAGCCTGTGCGCATGAGTAAGCGTGCTGGAAACGTTATTACTATTGACGATTTAGTTGATGCAATTGGCGTTGATGCTTCGCGCTACTCGCTTGCTCGCACTGACTACAACACAAGCGTTGATATTGATTTGGATTTGCTCGCTTCTCACAGCAACGATAATCCTGTGTATTATGTGCAATACGCTCACGCGCGAAGCTGCAATGTGGCTCGTAACGCTGCGGATGCTGGAATTACGCAAGATGGCGCTGATTTAAGCTTGCTTAACACCGAGGCAGATGGCGAAGTGCTGGCTGCTTTGGCGCAATGGCCTGCTGCTTTGGCACAAGCTGGCGATTTGCGCGCTCCTCACCGCGTTGCGCATTATCTTGAGGATTTGGCCGCAAGCTACCACAAGTGGTACAACCTTGAGCGCGTAGTGCCAATGGAGTTAAGCGACCCAGAAAATCGCTTGCCAGAAGAAGAGCGTGAGGCGGCTCGCATTGCAAAGTGCCCAGAGCCAGCACGCGCTGCAGCCAGGCTTAAGCTTAACGAGGCTGTGCGCACAGTAATTGCAGAAGGCCTTGATTTGCTTGGTGTTTCTGCTCCAGAAAAGATGTGATTTAGCGCATTTGCTATTATTGCGCATTTGCTTTTTATTTAGGACGTTAGTTTTTATGCTAGCGTCCTTTTATTTTTAATTAGGAGACACGCGCGGATTATAACTTTTTCCGATTAAGTACATGCGATTTATTAATATACCCCCTAATATTATTTTTCGGTTTCAGTTTTGTTATTAAATGCGTTAAATAATATGCTTAAACAATTTTTCACCATATAGGAGGTGTAGCATGAGCGTCACAACACAAAGTGTCAGCACAGACAGTGCCCCGAAAAAAAGGAACTTGACAATTATTGAATCCGCATACGTGGCGGTCATGTTGTTTGGCATGTTCTTTGGCGCTGGAAACCTTATTTTCCCAGTATTTCTTGGTGCTAACGCAGGAAACAATTCTGCTCCTGCAACAATCGGCTTTATTGTTACTGGCGTTGGTTTGCCATTACTTGGTGTTACGGCTCTTGCAATGAGCCGCGCAAACGGCCTTTTTGAGCTTTCAAGCAAAGCTAGCAAAAAGTACGGCATGTTCTTCACTTGTGTGCTGTATTTAACAATCGGCCCGTTCTTTGCAATCCCACGCTGCGCAACAACTTCGTACACTGTTGGCTTAGAGCGCGTTGTTCCGCAAGATGGAAACGGTCAGCTTTACTTATTCTTGTTCTCAGTAGTGTTCTTTGCGCTTGCGTTCTTCTTTGCTATGAAGCCGAGCGGAATACTTACGTGGGTTGGTAAAGTTCTTACGCCAATCTTCCTTGTGTTCCTAGCGATTTTGGTATTTACAGCACTATTTTCTCCTGTAAGCGGCGCTTCTGCGGATGCTGCTCCTATGGGAAATTACGTTAATAAGTCATTCTTTACAGGATTCTTAGATGGTTACAACACAATGGATGCTTTAGCTAGCTTGGCATTTGGAATTGTGGTTGTTAGCACCATTCGTCAGTTCGGTGTAAAGGATCCTAAAGATGTGGCAGTGAATACTGCTCGCTCTGGATTCTTTAGCTGCTTGCTTATGGCAGTGATTTATGTTGCGATTGTTGTTGTTGGCGTGCGTAGCCGCGCTCTGTTCCCACCTGCGGAAAACGGTGGCGTAACTTTGGCGCAAGTTGCACGCTACCATCTTGGTAACGTTGGCTTATTCGTGCTTGCTGCAACTGTAACTCTTGCATGCTTAAAGACTGCGGTTGGCTTAATTGTAAGCTGCTCGGAAACTTTCTCTAAGTTATTCCCTAAGGGGCCTAGCTACCGTGTTTGGGCTGTATTGATTACGCTTGTTTCGTTTGGTCTTGCAAACTTTGGTTTGAGCGCAATCATCGAATACGCTGTTCCAGTATTGATGTTCTTGTATCCACTGTCAATCGTGCTTATTCTTTTGGCTTTGTGCGGTCGACTTTTTGGAAATTCCAAAGTCGTGTACGCTTGGACACTTGGTTTTACTGGCGTTGCAGCTGTATTTGACTTTTTGAATAGTTCGCCAACAGCTTTGCGCAACGCATTGCATATGAACGATATGTTGATTGTTGCTCAAAACTGGTTGCCGTTCTCGGAATTTGGCATGGCTTGGGTTTGCCCAGCTGTTGTTGGATTTGTTGTTGGCTATGTGCGCATGGTTTTATGTGACAACAAAGGCATGGAAGAAGTGGCTCGTGCAGCTTCTGGCCCAGATCTTGAAGGTAGCGTTGCTAGCGACGATGATTATTCTTCAAGCAATGCTGAGTTTAACGAGCCTGCTGACTTCGCTAAGTCGAACGTTGATGAACCTAATTTTAGTGAGCAATCCTAAAGTTTTGTAGCGTCGCGTAGACGTCATAATAATCGCCATATTTTGATGCGTATTTTACGTAACAGGATATGGCGATTTTTGTTAAAACGCGTACTTGACTTATTTATTGGAACGATTTAGTATATTTCAATAACGAACAAAATAATGTGCAATCTAAAGTAATTCTCGCTTAGCCAGTAAAGCAAGATACAAAAGGCACGCGTCTAATGCTCGATGTTGAGGCATTGACAAAAGTGGTTGTTCATGAGTGAAAGGAGTAAACGACGCTGTTTGCAGCATAAGTCTGGCGTTGCTATATATCAAATGATTCATTGGGCGGTATGTCCAAGAACCTTTAAGTTTCTCTAAATATTTCTAAGGAAGAACAACGATGTTGAAACTAAAAAAGTTTGGAGCAATCTCTATGATGCTCGCTGCTGCGCTGTCTCTTACTGCATGCGGTGGCGGCACAAGCTCTACAAGTAATACTCAAGGTAAAACGACCGTTTCTGTTTGGCACTACTGGGATGGTGCTAATGCAGATGCTTTCGATAAAAAAGTAAAAGCATTTAATGCTTCGCACAAGAACATTGAGATTAAAACTACAAATGTTCCTAATGCTGATTTCTTAACAAAATTACGTGCATCTGCTACGTCAAATACTTTGCCTGATATGGCCATAGGTGATTTGATTTGGATGCCTCAAATGGCGCAAATTGGCAAATCTGCAGACTTAAAAAAGCTTCTCAAGCCTGAAGTAATTGATAATATTAACCCAGCATTAAAGAATTTCGGTTCAATTGACGGTCATTTAGTATCAGTTCCAATGTCAGCCAATAATCTTGCGTATATGTATAATCGCACAGTATTTAAGAAGGCTGGTTTAGATCCAGATAAGCCGCCAAAAACTTGGGATGAATTAAAGCAAATGGCCAAGCAGATTAAGGATAAGACTGGTCTTCCAGGTTACGATTTGCCAACTGAAGCAGGAGACAGTGGTGAGGCTCTTACCTGGAACTTCCAAGTCAATCTTTGGCAAGCTGGTGGCGAATTCTTAAAGAAAGATAACTCTGCTGCAGCATTTAACACTCCTGCAGGTAAGAAAGCTGCAAACTTCTGGATGGATCTTATTAAAAGCGGAGTGAGCCCATACGCAGGATGGGGTAAGTTCGAAAAAGGTCAAGGTGGTTCTGCTCAGGAAGGCTCATGGATGGTAGGTATTTGGGCTGCTGATCCTCCATTTGAGTTTGCTGCAGCGCCATTGCCAACCCCTGAAGGTGGTAAGCCATCTACCAACCTTGGCGGAGAACAGGCAATGCTGTTTAATAATGATGATGCAAAAGTAAAAGCCGCTGCTGAATTTGTGACTTGGTTCTTGCAAGATAAGCAAGTTCTTGATTGGTGCGAGTCTACTGGCTTCCTGCCTGCAACAAAGAGTGCTGCTAGCAACGCAGAGTATCGTTCTTGGGTTGAGAAGAAAGAGCCTCGCTTGATGCCATACATTGAACAAATGGCAACTGCTCATACTCGTCCAAACACCAAACTATATCCACAGATTTCGTTGGCATTCGCAAAGGAAATGGAAAAAGCATTTTCTGGCGAAGTAAATGTTGATACTGCATTAAAGAATGCAGAAAAAGCAGTCAACGACGTAATAGCGCAAGGTAAGTAATCATGCGTAACCCGATAGCACAGCTAAAAAATAAGCAGACAGCTGCTATTGACAACGTAAAAGTTGGCAGTAGTAAGCTGATGCAAAATGGTCATAAAACTGTAGGAAAATGGGAGCAAATTCTCACAGCGTGGGGATTATTGCTTCCTGGATTAGTGATTCTCGTCATCTTCACTTTTTATCCAATTATTTCTGCAGCCTACACGAGCTTAACGAATTGGAACGGTTTTTCTGCAAATCCAGATTTTATTGGATTGAAGAATTATGTAAAACTATCTAAAGATCCAGAATTTTGGAATAGTTTAACCGTGACTGTTATATATGCGTTTGGCGTAGCTGTGCTATCGGTTATTTCCGGCTTGATTTTTGCGGTATTACTAGATGCGCCAATTCGCGCTCGCGGATTGTATCGCACCATATATTTCCTTCCTGTCGTTACCTCCTCGGTGGCTGTAGCAATTGTATGGAAATATATGTTGGATCCATCGGGTCTTGTAAATTCTGTACTCTCATCCCTAGGTATTGCAGGACCCGACTGGCTCCACGATAAGTGGCTAGCATTATTTGCTACTATATTTCTTAAGGTTTGGAAGAACCTCGGTTTTAATATCATTCTATATTTGACTGCTTTGCAATCTCTTTCTAAGTCAACTTATGAAGCAGCAAGTCTTGATGGTGCTACGAGCTGGCAACAGCTGCGTTATATTACAGTTCCTCTGTTAAGACCAATGACATTCTTCGTGGTTGTGCAAGCGCTGATTAGTAGTTTCCAATCATTTGATTTAATTTACGTGTTTACTGAAGGTGGTCCTCGAGGGGGCACTGACGTACTAGGAATGTTTATGTATCGTCAAGCATTTAGGTTAGGCAATTTTGGTTATGGCACAGCAATCGCAATAGCGTCGCTGGTATTGGTACTTATCGTAACTCTTGTGCAATGGAAGGTAAGCAATGCAGAAAATAAGTAAAGTCTTTACGAGATTGCGTTCGTTGCATCTTGCTCGACATATTGTGCTCATTATTGGTGCAGCTTCGGTACTTATTCCATTTATGTGGATGTTTACAACGTAGTTGCAAACAAAAGCCGAAACGTATGCTGTTCAATCAGTAATTCCAACATCATGGCATTGGGAAAATTATCTGCACGCTTGGCAAAGCGCTCCGTTCGCAAACTATTATATTAATAGCTTGATTATGTCGGCAATTATTGTAGTTGGTCATCTTGCGTTTGATGCTATGGCAGCTTTTGCTTTTGCTCGATTAGAGTTTCCTGGGAAGAAAATATTATTCGTGTTGCTGCTTTCTGCTTTCATGGTTCCAGCCTTCGTAACAGTTATACCAATGTACGGTATTATCGCTCAGTTGCGTTGGATTGATACTATGGCAGCTTTAACAGTTCCGCGTTTAGCTGATGTGTTCGGCATTATTTTGCTGCGCCAGCATTTTAGTACTATCCCGCGCGAACTAGATGAAGCTGCAAGAATTGACGGATGTTCAAGCCTTGGTATTTTTATTAAAGTTATTCTGCCACTTTCTAAGCCTGCTCTTGCAACTCTTGGTGTATTCTCATTCCTATTTGCATGGAATGATTTCCTGTGGCCTCTGTTGGTTACAAATGCAGAAGAAATGCGTACTATTCAAATCGGATTAAGCGGTTTTGTTGGACGTTATGGTACTTCATGGAATTATTTAATGGCTGGAACTTTGACGTCAACTTTGCCATCAATCATTATTTTCTTCTTCTTCCAAAAAGCTCTTGAACGAGGAATCGCTTCTACTGGTCTTAAAGATTGAAGAAGTGATAAAACTTTCGTAATTTGTAAAATTTACTATTTGTTAGGAACAAGTCATGCAACCTGAATGGGTAAAATCAAGCGTATTCTATCAGATTTTTCCGGAGCGATTCGCAAATGCAAATGCTTCTATTAACCCTAATCCTGTAGAATCATGGGATAAATCTCCAACTAGGGATAATTTTTTCGGTGGTGATTTGAAAGGGATTAGGGAGCATCTGCCATATCTTGCGGATATGGGTGTCAATTCTTTATACCTCACTCCAATTTTCCAAGCAGATACGAATCATCGCTATGACGCTACTGATTATTTCAAAATTGATTCTCGACTTGGGAATGACGCAGATTTTGATGAATTTATTAAGCGCGCTCATGAATTGCAGATTCGTGTAGTTTTAGATGGTGTATTCAATCATTGTGGAATAGGCCACTGGGCATTTCAAGATGTTGTGCGTAATGGCGAACAATCGCAATATGTTAATTGGTTTTCAGTAGAGGGTTTTCCTGTAGTGCCTCATCCGGAACCAAATTATAAAACATGTTCCGGATGCTACTATTTGCCAAAATGGAATGTATATAATCCAGAAGTGCGTAGACACCACTATAACGTTGCTAAATATTGGTTAAATCGTGGTATTGATGGTTGGCGTTTAGATGTTCCATATTTCGTCAATAAAACATTTTGGAAAGGTTTCCATAAAGTAGTGAAATCTTTTGGTGACGATAAATACTTAGTGGCTGAAGAATGGCGTAATCCTTCTCAATGGCTTACGCCGGAACTTATGGATGGAACCATGAATTATACTGTTCGTGATTTAGTCCTAGGTTTTTGCGCTGATGAAACATTGGATGCTTATGATTTTGCAGATGGCATGAATGCTTTGTATAACGATATTCCAGAAGAACACCGATCTTGTATGTTGAATTTGCTTGGGAGTCACGATACTGAGCGATTGCTTACGCGCACAAAAGCTCATGAATATGCTTGGGATACGCCTGCTGAAGACGCTGAGAATTTAGCTTATGCGTTGTTATTCGCTGCTGATGGTGCTCCTATGGTGTATTACGGCGATGAAAATGGCATGGAGGGAGAAAATGATCCAGGTTGCCGCGCTCCTATGATTTGGAATGAGAATGCTTGGAATTTATCTGTTCGTAAAACAGTTTGCAAATTAATGCGTCTGCGTAGAGAAAATGCTGCTCTCCAATATGGCAGGCAGCATGTAGCTGCTTTAGGTAAACATACTGTGTGTATTACTCGTACTTTGCCTTCAGGGCGTGCATGCTTATGCTTAGTGCATCGCGGATCTGGAGCTTACATTAATTGTGATGATTTGCCAGTGCGTATGGATCGTTCGCTATTTGGTGTGCCAAGTATAATAGGTAACCAGTATCGTATGGGAGAAAAATCCATTATAATGTATGAGGGTGAAGCCGCGGGGAAACTATGAATGTTCGTAGAGTGACTATTAAGGATGTTGCAGAAAAAGCTAATGTTTCCAAGTCTGCAGTATCTTTTGCATATAATGATCCGTCAAAACTATCTGAGGCGACGGTTGAACATATTATGCAAACTGCTGAAGAAATGGGATATGTGCGAAGTGCAACAGCTAGAGCATTGCGTACAAATTCTTCGAACGCTTTGGGATTGTTGCTTCCGCAAGGTATTGATACGATTTTGCAAAATCCTTATTATTCACTTTTGATTCAAGGAATTGGGCAGGTTTGCCAGTCGGAAGGCTACACTTTGATGCTTGTTCCTCCATTAAGAGGTTCAATGTTAAAAGCTATTCCTACGGCTGCAGTAAGCGGTTTTATAATTTGCGGCCTGGAAGCTGAACGTGCAGAAGTTGTTGAAATCTTGAATAAGCATGTTCCTGTAGTGATTGTGGATCCTGCTCAACCTATTAACGTCCCAACTGTAGAAGTTGACGATGAGCATGATTTTGAAGATTTAGTAGATCGACTTATTGATTTAGGTCATAGGAACATTGGTATTGCGGCAATTGAAACGAAATCGCATACTGATTATCCTGGATGGCAAGGAATAGTTGGTAGGCGCATGGCAAGTGTTGTGCGTGCGCTTAAAAAGCATAACTTATCGCCGGAAGATAAAGAGATTACCGTTATAGAAACGCCTTGCACGTATCAGGGTGGCGCTGATGTTTTTAATAAAATGTGGAATGATACTAATCTCGAATGCAGACCTACTGCGATTGTGTCGTTTAGTGACATTATTGCGCTAGGTGTGCTTGGAGCAGCTCAACAACAAGGGTTGCGAGTGCCTGAGGACCTTTCCATTACTGGTTATGACGATTTGCCTTTGTCTACAATTTGTACGCCACGATTAACTACGGTTCATCAGCCAATTACTTCAAAAGGACGTTTGGCTGCAGAAAGTTTGATTGATCAAATACGCTTTGATGAAGAAGCTTTGCCTGTTTCGCATAAAAAACTAGGAACTGCCCTCATCGTGCGTGAATCGGTTGGGGCAGCTCCTCTTAAGAAGTAATTGGCTTTAATATATTTTGCAGTTTTACATAGAAGTTGCCGCCGTTGCCGATTGTTAATTCATATTGCTAGCGATCAAGCAATATTATAAAATTGATATTTAAAGAGGGGATAACTGTAGTTGAAGGGGATCAACATGGGTAATGAAATTAAATTATTTGAAGGCAAGCAAGTGCGTTCCACTTGGGATAACGAAAAAGAAGAATGGTATTTTTCGGTAGTGGATGTAGTTGCCATTTTGACGGATAGTAAGAATCCAAGAGACTATCTAAAGAAGATGTGCAAACGCGACGAGCAGTTAGCTGCCTAGTGGTGTCAAATTGTCCCATGATAGATTGGTGATAGCCTGCATAGTTTGAAGTTGCTTGAGAAAACGCATGCAGGAAAGATTGATGTGATTTAAATAGATCCACCTTATAACGCGGGAAGCAAAGATTTTAGAGCTTCTACCAAAGTTTAAAATCAAAAAACGAATAGTTGGTGTGCTGTTTAGAGCATTTACTACGAAAATAAATGTTATAAACCGTACATCAATAAAGGAGGAACTCATATGTCCAAAGTAAAAAAAGAGATAATTGAAGCAAAGGGATTTGCTATTCAGATTTATACTGAAGACTTTAAAAATGACTATATAAGTCTTACGGATATCGCTAAGTATAAAAGTGATGAACCAAGTGATGTAATTAAAAATTGGATGAGAAGAAAAGATACAATTGAATTTCTTGGTTTATGGGAAAACTTAAACAACACGAATTTTAATTCGGTCGAATTCGACCGAATTAAATCGGAAGCTGGATATAATTCCTTTACACTGTCCCCTAAGAAATGGGTAGAAAAAACAGACGCAATCGGAATTATCTCAAAAGGCGGAAGATACGGTGGTGCATTTGCACATACAGATATTGCCTTTGAATTTGCTTCATGGATTTCTGCTGAATTTAAGATGTATGTAATCCAAGATTACAAAAGACTTAAGTCAGATGAAAACTCTAAGCTATCATTAGGTTGGAATCTTAATCGAGAAATTTCAAAGATTAACTACAAAATTCATACGGACGCAATTAAAGAATATCTCTTAAAAGATCTTACCAACGAACAGTTGTCTTACAAGTATGCAAGTGAAGCAGATATGCTCAATGTAGCCTTGTTTAACAAGAGAGCTAAACAGTGGCGTGAAGAAAATCCAGATTTGAACGGTAATATGAGAGACTATGCAAGTCTGAATGAGTTGTTGGTGCTTGCAAATATGGAAAGCTATAATGCAGTTCTTATTGGTAAAGGTGCGGACCAAAAAGAAAGAATGATTGAACTTAGAAAGCTTGCCAGAACACAATTAATGTCACTTGAAAAACTTAGTGATAGTGGCATTAAAAAATTGGAAGGAAACATCAAGTAATTTTTGTCGATCACACTAACATCTATTGGGAGTGACAAAGCCTACCGCGCTTGTTTGCGGTAGGCTTTTGTTTAGGTTTTTGATGTGATTATTTGCGACTTACGAGTTGCTGCGTGCGACTTGCGACTTTCTGCTTGCGACTTGCGGCTTTGCGATTAGAAGTTAGCTGCCTAGCGGGGGCAAATTGTCACATGATAGATTGGTGATAGCCTACATAGTTTGAAGTTGCTTGAGAAAATGCATGCAGAAAAGATTGATGTGATTTAAATAGACGGGTAAACAACGAATATAGAATAAATAAAGGCTAGTCAATATGGAATTTATCTTGTATAATCAGTGCGTTAAAAAGTTATGCATAAAGGTTGACAAGCCATGGAAATACTGACAAAATCCTCGCAGGCAGGCAGGCAGGCAGGCAGGCAGGCAGGCAGGCAGGCAGGCAGGCAGGCAGGCAGGCAGGCAGGCAGGCAGGCAGCATAGCTCTGTCTCTTTTTCCGTAGAATTTTTTAATAGGCAGAAACATATACCTGATGGATAGGTATATGTTTCTGCCTATTTTTATGCAATTTTTCAAAGCAGTAATATAAATCATTTGAATATATGGAAGATATAAAAATAAAAAATAGAGATGAGATGAAAATGAAAATGAAAATGAAAAGGATAACGGGCCTACTTCTTGCCCTATTTATGACCATGGGTTGTCTGTCTTTAAATCCAATAGCTAGCTATGCAGATGACAATGTAAGTGGCGGTGTACCGATAGATCGTGAACACTTTCCGGATCGTGATTTTAGATTTTATGTACATAACAATTTTGATTTAGATGGTGATCAAGAGTTAAGTCCGCAAGATATAGAAAAAATTGAATCTATTGATGTAGGCAGCATAGAACTTTCTAATTTAAAAGGAATTGAATATTTTAAAAATCTTAAGGAATTGTATTGTTATAATAACAAGCTAAGGAGTTTGGATTTAAGTAACAACCCAAAGCTTGAGGTATTGGATTGTTCTAATAACAAGCTAAGGAGTTTGGATTTAAGTAACAACCCAAAGCTTACTGAATTGGATTGTTCTGGAAACCATCTAACAGAGTTGAATTTAAGTAACAACCCAAAGCTTACTGAATTGAAGTGTAATAATAACTATCTATCGAGTTTAGATTTAAGTAACAACCCAAAGCTTACTAAATTGGATTGTCATAAAAACTATCTATCGAGTTTGGATTTAAGAAACAACATAGAGCTTACTGAATTGGATTGTAATAATAACTGGCTAAGGAGTTTAAATTTAAGTAACAACAAAAATCTTACTTCCTTGAATTGCTCTAACAACGATCTACCAAGTTTAGATTTAAGTAACAACACAAAACTTTCTAACTTGAATTGTGGTAATCAACAATACAATATAGTACTTAAGGGCACAAAAGAATTTAAATATAGTAACTTCCCAGGAAAATTTGACAAAGAAAAAGTTAAATCACTAGTTGGAGCAAGTCTTGGCGATGATGCTCTTATAGTTAATGATGATAATCCACGTGAAGTAACTTACAAATATAAATTTAGCAACAGTGTAGAGATGAATGTCAAATTAACTGTTGGCTATATTGAATTTGATCCAGAACGTATAGCAAGTGCGAAAGTAATAACACAGCCTACATTAAGCTACGCGGAGGGAGACCGTCTAGATTTAACGGGGCTTGAAGTAACGCTCGCAGATGATCAAGGCTTGAAAAAAAATGTACCATTTGCAGAGCTTGGAAGATATAACATCACGGCAACTCCTGAAAATGGAACATTTTTAACAGTAGTAGACCACAATTGTAAGCCTGTTAAATTAACATTTTCTATTCCTGGAGTGCCAATGAAATTCTATTTAGGACAAACAGGCATATTAACGGTAAAGAAGTTTGACCCGACTAATGTAAAGTCTATGAGTGTAACACACCAGCCTACAAGATTGACTTACACGGAGGGAGAGAACCTAGATTTAACTGGGCTTGAAGTCACGTTAGAGGATGCTAATCATGTGAAAAAAGTCGTGACTCCTGCAGAATTTGAAGCGAATGGCATCAAGGCAACTCCTAAGAATGGTAAGAAACTAGCGTTAACAGACAATGAGGCAAAGGTTAAATTAACTAAAGATGATTTGCAAGCTGTTGAGACTGAAAAGCTAACGGTGAATAAGATTAACCCAACGTCTATGAGTGTGACGAGCCAGCCTAATAAGTTGAGTTACACTGAGGGTGAAAACTTGGCTTTAGATGGTCTTGTTGTAACGTTAAGGGATGATAAGGGCGTGACGAAGACCGTGGAGCCTAAAGACTTTGAAGCGAATGGGATCAAGGCAACTCCTGAGAATGGTAAGAAACTAGCATTAACAGACAATGAGGCAAAGGTTAAATTAACTAAAGATGGTGTGCCATCTGTTGAGACTGGAAAGCTGACGGTAGAGGAGTTGCATCCAACGTCTATGAGTGTGACGAGCCAGCCTAATAAGTTGAGTTATACGGAGGGTGAAAACCTAGATTTAACTGGGCTTGAAGTCACGTTAGAGGATAATAATCATGTGAAAAAAGTCGTGACTTCTGCAGACTTTACGGCTAATAACATCATGGCAACTCCTGAGAATGGTAAGAAACTAGAGTTAACTGATGGTGGAAAGCCTGTTAAGTTAACGAGAGGAAACTTGACTGCAGAAACAGGTGCATTACAGGTGAAGCAGCAAAGTTCTGGTTCTGGTTCTGCTGGTGGTGCTGGCGTAGGCGCAGGTTCTAGTACTGGTCATGGTTCTAGTGCTGGTGTGAATGATGATGCGCCTGCTACTTTGGATAATGGCGAGTTGAATATTCAGATTGATGGTGCTGAAAGTGATTATAAGCCTGGCTATGCTGGAGATGGATTTAGTAACGCAAACGCTGGTAACGCTGGTAACGCAAACGCCGGCTCAGCTCCAGAAGTTAAGCAGCCAGATGCGGACGTTAAGCAGTCGGCGGATACGTTAGCTTTGGCGCAGGCTCAGGTGGATGCTGCTGCACGCAAGCTTGCAGATGCTCGTAAGTCGCAGTCTGAGGCACCGGCTCCTAAGTTGCAGACTGTGACACCGGCTCCTAAGTCGCAGTCTGAGAAACCAGCTCCTAAGCCGCAGTCTGAAAAGCGTATTGGTATGATTCCTAAGACAGACAAATCAGCATCGTTTGCAGGGTTGATCGCATTGTATGCAGGCTTGATTGCAGTGCTTGGCTTCTCGATTGCGGGACTTGCAATTTTTCGTAAGAAGAAAATGATGGAAGAAAACATCAAGTAATTTTTGCCGATTACACTAACATCTATTGGGTATAAAAAAGCCTACCGCGCTTGTTTGCGGTAGGCTTTTTGTTTAGGTTCTTGATGTGATTATTTGCGGCTTGCTACGTGCGACTTGCTACTTGTGATTAGAAGTTGCCGCCGTTCCAACCCCAGTCAGTGGTTGCAGTGTAACGAATGTAAGTGCGGTCCTGTGGAACTCCAAGCTCGCGCTCCAAAGCTGCCATAATCTGCTCAGTCAACTTTTCCCAAGCAGACCCAGGCACGCTGGAACCAAACACATTCACCTCAACGTAAGCTGCAGGCTTGGAATCGTCTCCTGCAAAATAAATCGGCATATTATCCTCGAATGGGCACATAAGCCAATGCTCACTTTTGCCTGGAACTGCGTTAATCGCCTTGCCGTAAGCAGCTTTTAATGCGTCGCGCTGGGCAGGTGTTGTGCTTACAGAAACATGAGTGTGAATAACTGGCATAATCGCTCCTTTGCCAAATTTAGTAAGTTTTATTACTACACAATATTACTTCACAATATTACTTCACGGTTATATGTTAATTGTTAGCCGTCGCGTGTTTAATGGAATGTATGAAAAAGCTTATTGAACAGGTTGTTAAATTCGGAATTGTAGGAATTATTGCGCTTATTATTGATGTTGCGCTTCTGAATTTGTTGCTGCTTGTGCACTTAAATAACGTTGTTGCAGGCACTATTTCGTTTATTATTTCGCTTATTTTTAACTATATTGCCAGCATGAAGTACGTGTTTAAGCACCGCGAAGACATGGCCCGTTGGATGGAATTGCTGATTTTCGTTATTTCTGCTGTTATTGGTTTGCTTATTAACGATGCGATTATTTGGCTTAGCACGCTTGGAATGGCACAAACTTTGCGCGGTACTGCAATTTACATGCTTCGCACAAACATTGGCAAGCTTATTGCAACAGTTGTTGTGGCTATATGGAATTTTGTTATTAGAAAGTGGCTTTTAGACGACACAAAATCACAAAAACCTGATTATGATGCCGCTAAAGACAATACTTTTGCTCACAAATTGGGTGAGTGGTCGCTGAATCATACGCCAAAAGGTTGGAAGTAAAAGTAGGAGTTAGTAATGCCGGCTACAACAATTCATTTTGTGCGTCACGGAGAAGTTGATAATCCAAATCATGTGCTGTACGAGAGATTGCCAGGATTTCATCTTTCTTCGCGAGGTGTGCGAATGGCAAGAGCTACTGCGCAATATATTGCAACAGTGCCGCAAATGCGCGGAATTACTGCAATCTACTCGTCTCCGCTTGATCGCACTCGCGAAACAGCGCGCGAAATCGAGGATGCTTTGCGTGGTGTTCCTGATTCTTGCTATGTAAAAGCGCACTGCGATGAGGATTCTGCGCAATCTTCTGCGCAATCTTCTGCGCAATTTCCGGTTCAATCTCATGAAAGCGACATTATTTTAGATAAGCGCTTGATTGAAGCTGGAAATAATTTCCGCGGAAAACGCATCTGCTATGGTGAAGGTGCGTTGTGGAAAAACAATAATTGGAAGCTTGTGGTCAATTTGTGGAAGCCAAGTTGGGGAGAAAGCTACCGCAGCATTGCTACTCGCGTTGGTGATTTTGCGCGCGAGCAGGTTCGTAAACATCCTGGTGAGCAAATTGTGGCTGTAACGCATGAGTCGCCAATTTGGTCTTACCGCCATCTGCTGGAAACTGGCCATGCTGAGCACAATATGCTTCTTCGCCACACAGCATTGGCGTCAATTACTTCTATTACTTACGATTGCAAAACTTTGCGCGTACTTTCTATTACGTATGTAGATCCTGCAGCAAACGTTAAGTAGTATAAAGGAATTGTAAGTAAGCGATTAAGGTAAAGGGACGTTCGATGGTAGCTTCTTTTGAAAGCGCGGAAGTTGAAAGCGCAAAAATGAAAGCGCGGAAAATCTAAAGAATGCATCGCAATCTGCTGCAAATTTGACCGCGCTGTGGCCATTAACAGAAGCGCGTCACCTTGATAATGACGCAAAATATGCTGAAAATCTGGAAGTGCGCTCAATGCGAGCAATAGCGCGAATACTTACGAATCTTGACGTTACTGTGCCGGATGCTGAATTTGTGTACGAAGGTGCGGATGAAATTCCTGGACGTCCGCAAGAAATAGTCGATGCTTTGCTCGCGGCTGCAGACGCATACGACGCAATGGATTCGTGCTATGAGCCTAATTACGATGAAGCGGAAGCGGAAATTTTAGAAAACGACGTCAATAATGACGCAAATAATGACATCAATAATATAGAAACTATTTTTAATAAACTTGCCTATCACTCTTCTGCGGATGCTGATGCAATTAATAGCGCTGCAGATACGCTGGGAGTGCAAGGAAATTGGGTTGCTGAAGATTTGCAAAACGCTATCGGATACGCAAAAAAGCAATCTTTTGAATATAGGGAATCTGTAGAGTCGCAAAAAATTATTCTGGTTTTGTGTATTCTTATCAAGCTAGTTGCAAAAACTAGCGATATTAAAGAAACTTTACCGGTTTTCCTTTATATTAACGAAGTATGCGAGTGTGCTGGAGTGCCTCGCATGATGTTTAAAGATACTCAGTGGTGCGAGCTTGTTGATTACGTGCGCAATTCGCAAGTAGACTGCAACGAAAGTAACGAAAGTAACGAAAGTAACGAAAGTAACGAAAGTAACGAAAATAGTATTAGCGCTTTAATTAATTTTGCGTCGCCTTTGTTAGCTGCGGAATGGCAAAAGCATCGTGAAGATGTGTTGTGGGATCCTGAAGTTGCAAAGAAGCTCGCAAAAGAAGAGGATGATAGAAAGTCTCGCGAAGCGTTAGCAGCAAAATTTGCGCATGTAGAAGGAAATAAGGAATCTACGCAAGCTTTGGACTGATGTAATCCGTCCGTAACGCGCGGCACAATGGAACTTATGACTGATACAGAGGAAACTCAAAACGCTGCGCAAGTTGCAGCAAAATCCGAAAAGCCTGAACTTCCAAAGAATGTTCGTGTGCGTTTTTGCCCTTCGCCAACCGGCACACCTCACGTTGGTATGGTTCGTACCGCGCTGTTTAATTGGGCAGAGGCTCGCCATACTCACGGCAAGTTGCTGTTCCGCATTGAAGATACAGATAATGAGCGCGATAGTGAGGAAAGCTACCAGCAGATTATTGAGGCTCTTCGTTGGCTAAATATTGATTGGGACGAGGGTATTGATGTTGGTGGAGATAATGGTCCATACCGCCAGTCCCAGCGCATGGAAATTTATAAAGACGTAGCACAAAAGCTTTTTGAAGCAGGATACGCTTACGAATCCTTCTCTACTCCTGAAGAAATTAAGGAGCGTAATATTGCTGCTGGTCGTCCAGCTGAGTTTGGCTACGATGGCTACGATCGCAATCTTACAGAAGAGCAGAAGCAAGCTTTCCGTGCGGAAGGCCGCAAGCCTGCGCTTCGCTTGAAGATGCCAAATGAAGACATTACTTTTAACGATTTGATTCGCGGCGAAATCACCTTTAAAGCTGGATCTGTTCCAGATTATGTGATTGTTCGCCCGAATGGTGATCCGCTTTACACGCTTACGAACCCTGTTGACGACGCGTTAATGGACGTGAACGTGGTTTTGCGCGGTGAAGATATTCTTAGCTCAACGCCTCGCCAGATTGTGCTTTACCGTTACCTTATGGAAATGGGCATTGCTAAGGAAACTCCACTTTACGGCCATATGCCTTACGTTATGGGCGAAGGTAAGAAGAAGCTTTCTAAGCGAGATCCAGAGTCCAACTTGTTCTTGCATAGAGATAACGGCTTTATTCCAGAAGGCTTGCTGAACTACTTGGCTTTGCTTGGCTGGTCGATTGCGCCTGATCGTGACGTGTTCACTATGGACGAAATGATTGAAAAGTTTGATGTGCGAGACGTTAAAGCAAATCCTGCACACTTTGACTTGGATAAAGCAATTTCGATTAACGCTGAGCATATTCGTATGCTCGATCCGCAAGATTTCTTGAACCGTTCCGTGCCATACTTGCATAAGGATGGCGTAGTTAGCGCGGATAATTGGGATGCCTTAACTGACCGCGAACGTGAAGTGCTAACTGCTGCAGCTCCACTCGTGCAGCCTCGCGTGCGTTTGCTTGGTGAGGTTGCTGGAATGGTTGGAAGCCTTCTTAGTGAAGATGGCTACATTGCTCCAGATGACGACGCTCGTAAGCAGTTGAAGGAATCTGCAGGCGAGGTTCTTGACGCTGCGCTCGCTGCCTTGAAGGACGTTGATACTTCTGATTGGCATACTGATTCCTTGCATGAGCTTTTGAACAAGAAGCTTGTTGAGGAAGCTGGTTACAAGCCGCGCTTGGCGTTTGGCCCTGTGCGAGTTGCTCTTTCTGGCCGTCGCGTTTCGCCTCCACTGTTTGAGTCCATGGAAATTGTGGGCAAGGACGTGACTCTGGCGCGTTTGGCTGGATTGTGTGAGCATTTGTAAATCACAAATAATTTATAATCGCAAATAAAATTTTAATAAGGCGGGAGTGTGGCACTATTGCTGCATTCCCGCCTTATTATTTGTTTTATGTTTTAATATATTTTCGACACGCCGCGGTTGCATGTATTTGCTTTATGTTGTAAAGTCGCTATTTGTTGCGTCAAGAGGCGTAGCGATAAATGAAAGCCCCCGTCGTCTAGCGGCCTAGGACTACGCCCTCTCACGGCGCCAACACCGGTTCAAATCCGGTCGGGGGTACGAAGACGGAACGGTTCCAAGAGCCGCGAAGCCTGCCAATTGGGGTATGGTGTAATTGGCAACACAGGTGATTCTGGTTCATCCATTCTTGGTTCGAGTCCAGGTACCCCAGCGAATAGCTCTCGTAGAACGAGGGCTTTTTTGTTATCTATATAAATTTCTGAGAATCATACGTTTAAAAATCAAAAACCCCGGCGCGTGACCGGGGTTAGAGAAAAGAGAAGAAGAGAGGTTAAGTTCTTTAAGGTTTCGTAACTACTTGTTTGTAGTTCGTTTTCCTTTTGATGTATCTATAATAAACACATTATGCTGAGTGCAATAATGCGATTGCCTGTAAGTTTCCTGTGAATTTGTAACTATTTTGCTGATTTTTGCTGATTTCCACCCATTCTTCACAAGTTTGCACCTGTTTTTTCGTTGGATCAACGAGTTTTGCGAATCTCAATCATTTTGCAAGCAAACCGATTTTTACAAGAATTAGCGAATTTTTGAAAACGCTGCAAAAAATTTAGTGAGTCGTTTCGTATCTGCCGTATGCTTAAAGTATGAGTGATTCTGCACAATCTGAAGTTACTGCAAACGCAGAGCTTCCTTTATCAATTTCAGCGCGATTGGGACGCTTACAGTTCCATCTTTCTGGTAAGTTTCGCGTACTTCAATGTGCAGATGTTCAAGATGTTCCTAAAGTGTCGTCGGATACTATTCGACTAATTGAATCTGCTTGCAGCGCCGTGCGTCCTGATTTGGTTGTGTTTACAGGTAATCAGATTGCTGGCTACGAAAAAGTTTTTTCAAGCACTTTTACGCGCAGACGTTGGCAGAAGTCTGAAAATATGCCTGACTGTGATAGGAAACAGCTACTTCAGCAGGTTAAAAACGGAATATCTCGCTTAGTTGAACCATTAGAAAAGCGCAAAATTCCATGGGTTGTAACATATGGTAATCATGATTTTCAGTGTGGATTAAGTAACGAGGAGCTTGACTCACTGTATCGTGAATTTTCTTGCTGCATGAATCGTGTTTCTAACTATACGTCTTCATCAAGCGCAATGCAGTCAACGAATTGTATTTTACACAAGCAGATTATATTGCCTTGTGAGCCAGGCACTTTCGCTCTTCCTGTTATGGACGAAAGCCAAGAGAACGTTGTTTTTTCAATTGTTTTAATAGATTCAGGAGATTATTCTCAATCGGGCGGCTATGGCCAGCCTTCTAAAAAGGCTCTTAATTTTGTAGAGAAGCTTCCGGATTCTTTGCCGCCTCGTTTCTGCGTGTTTCAGCATTTTCCGTTGCAACAGTATTATCGTGTTCTTCGTGAGGTTTCTAAAGATTCTGCTGCACAAGAAAGCGCAATTGAAGGGTATCGTACTTTTTCTGGACGTTACTACGCTCTTGACGAGAATCGTGTTCTTCCGGACGGCTATTTGGGCGAGGGCATTAGTTGCCCAGATGTTGACAGCGGCGAGTTTGCGCTTTTAGCTAAAGTTGGCGCGTTTGCTGTTGTTGCTGGTCACGATCATCTAAATGCTTTTGCTGGTAAAGAGCCTGAAAAGAATATGCTTCTTATTGCAACTCCTACTTGTGGATTTAGTTCATACGGCCCGGAGCCTGCAAAGCGTGGTGTACGTTTGCTTGAATTTGATATTCGTCACCCATTTGAACCGCGCACGCAAATGCTGGAATTTGGCAATCTTGTTGGCAAACCATCAACTAAAAAGGCTTATACGTATGGTCTTACCGCAGAATCTGAGCATGATTTACCTGAGGTTGATTTATTGCGAAAACCATCATTGTTAACTAAGTTAATTCGCAGATGGCGTCAGCATCAAACCCATTAAAATGCGAGTTTAGTGGAGTTAGTATTTTATTAAGCAATATATCTGAGCGCGTTGGCAAGTATGCCGGTATGATAGTTAATAGTTTTTTAGCGCGAACGAAAGAGGTAAACGTGTCCGCACATAATACGGCTGAACAGAACAACAATAGTGGCATTGATGCTGCAGACGTGTTGCATGTAGAAGGTGGTAAGCCGCTTAATGGCACTATTAAAGTGCGTGGTGCGAAGAATTTTGTAAGCAAGGCAATGGTTGCTGCTCTTTTAGCACCTGGAAAGTCTGTGCTTAAAAATGTTCCAGAAATTCGTGACGTGCATGTTGTTTCAGATTTATTGCGTTTGCATGGTGTTTCTGTAGACGTAAATGGTCCGGAAGGAATCGTTACAATCGACGCAACAAAAGTGCAGCTCGCAGATGTTGCAGACGTCGATACTCTTTCCGGCTCTTCGCGTATTCCTATTCTTTTCTCTGGCCCTCTTCTTCATCGTCTTGGAGAAGCGTTTATTCCAGCGCTTGGAGGCTGTAATATTGGCGGTCGCCCAATTGATTTCCATCTTGAAACCTTGCGAAAGCTTGGTGCAAATGTAGATAAAGATCACGAGGATGGCATTCATATTACTGCACCTAACGGTTTGCACGGTACTAAAATTCATCTGCCGTATCCTTCTGTTGGAGCAACGGAGCAGACTTTACTTGCAGCAGTTCTTGCAGAAGGTCGAACTGAGCTTTCGGGTGCTGCAATTGAGCCTGAAATTATGGATTTGGTAGCTGTTTTGCAAAAAATGGGTGCGATTATTTCTGTAGACGTTGACCGTACTTTCCGAATTGAAGGCGTAAAAGAATTACAAGGCTATACGCATACTTCACTAACCGATCGAATTGAAGCTGCTTCTTGGGCTTCGGCGGCTCTTGCTACTCACGGAGACGTGTTTATTAAGGGCGCAACTCAGCCGGAAATGATGACTTTCTTAAACGTGTTCCGCAAAGTTGGCGGACAATTCGACGTTACGGATAAAGGTATTAGATTCTGGCATCCGGGTGGAGATTTGCATCCTGTTGCTATTGAAACCGACGTGCATCCTGGTTTTATGACTGATTGGCAGCAGCCGCTTGTTGTTGCGCTTACTCAGGCGAAGGGCTTGAGTATTGTGCATGAAACGGTTTACGAGAATCGTTTTGGTTTCACTAAGCCTCTTGTCCAAATGGGTGCTATGGTTCAGCTGTATCGTGAGTGCTTGGGTTCTCTTCCTTGCCGCTTCCAGCAGCGTAATTACAAGCATTCTGCCGTGATTTTTGGACCTACTCCTTTAACCGGTCAAGATATTGATGTTCCGGATTTGCGAGGCGGTTTTAGTCACTTGATTGCAGCTCTTACTGCTAAAGGTCCATCTAATGTTCGCGGTATTTCGCTAATTGATCGCGGTTACGCTGATTTTCGCGGAAAACTTCTTGCACTTGGCGCGGATATTGACTAATTAATCCAAGTATTTTGTAGGATTCTAAGCTTTTAACCACAATAGGTAAAAAAGCTTTTTTATGCACGAAATTATCGATACAGTAGTCGCAATTGTAATTTAATTGCTCAGTAAATTAACCAAATTTTGCCGAGCAATTTACATTATTTAGATTGCGAGGATTGACGATGGTTTGTGTAGGAGGGCGATACCAGTTACTAGGAGAGCTGGGTTGCGGTGGTACTTCAACCGTATTTCTTGCGGTTGATACCGTGCTGCACAAACAGTGGGCTGTAAAAGAAACCTTGCTTCAAGGTGACGAATCGTATCGCAAAAATATAGTCCAATCTTTACGTGCTGAAGTTGATGTATTAAAAGAGTGCGATCACCCTGCAATACCTAGAATCGTCGATTTTTTTGAAGAAAATGGTCGAGCTTATGCCGTACGAGATTATGTAAAAGGACGTTCTCTTAAATCAATTGTTGACGAAGAAGGTTTACAAAACCCTGCAACGGTTAAAAACTGGGGAGTGCAATTATGCTCGGTTTTAGCTTACTTGCACTCGCATTATCCTCCAATTATTTATGGTGATCTTAAACCTTCAAACGTTATTATTTCGCAAGACGGAACAGTTCGTCTAATTGACTTTGGTGCCGCAAGCAAATTGTATACTCGCGAAGGATCTGTTGATTTTCAATCTGCTAGTATGAGAGGTTTTGAGAAATCAGATTTGCGTTTTGCAACTCCACGTTTTTCAGCGCCTGAAGTTTTAGATGGTAGTGAGGAAATAACTCCTGCTAGTGACGTTTATGCTCTTGGAATGACATTGAGATACGCGTTATTTCCTAGCGATGCTTCTAAAGCAGGTCTGCAAGCTGTAGCTGTAAGTAACGAAAATCGCGAATTGTTTGAGAATCTAGTATCTGTTATTGCACTGGCAACTACTTCTAACCCTTCCAACAGGTATAAAGATTGCGAAGAGATGCTTTCTGCGCTAGAGTCATGCGGATCAAGCAGCAGTCGAAGTTCATTAAATAATAAAAATTCTGTTATTAGCAGGCGCAAAAGTCGAGCATCTTCTATAAAGAGACGCGAACGTAGCGTGCATATTAGCTCTCCTGTAAAAACTGCAGGCTTATCTGCATTGCTGCTATTTTTTGTGGTTGTATTATTCAACTGCCTGCCTATTTTCAGCAGCAATGCAGCGGTTAAGCCTACGAACAAAACTTTAAGCGCAGAAGCGAAAATAAGTCGCCTGAAATTAATAAAGAAAAATAAAGCAGATTACGATTCTCTTATACGCATGGCAGAACGTGAAAGCAGCTCCGGTTTTGCTAAACGCTATATTTCGCGCGCTATGCAAATACAAAATAGCATGTTGCAAAAGCATTACGTTCGGCAAATGTCTTTTAGGCCTTTGCGCGTTTTGCTACGCTCGCAACTTGCGGATCAGCAGTGGAGTGTTGGGGAGGAGCGCGATTTTATGAGCTTAATAAGCAAGTATGATTATCAGCTGCGTTCAAATATCAACGATTGGGCAAGTATTTCTGGCGATATTGGTAAAGCGTATTGGTACTATTTTGCAGGATTTTCTGGAAAAGTTGTGAATGCGGAAAGGCTTTCGCGCATGCGAGTGGCGAGGGCTTGGTTTGTTGACGCATTGGCAACTTTCAAATCATCTTTAGTAAAAAATCAAGTGCACAAATTAAGCAATAAAGCAAGCATATTTAAGGCTTATGTTTCTATTTCTGATTGCTACGCTCGTCTTGTTGATGTTAGTACAGATTCTCCCAATGAAGAAACGTATAAACAGTATGTGAACTATTTGCAGAATCTTATAAAAATATCGAAGCAGAATAATGTGAACATACTTCGCATTGACACTGGTGAATTGGTGCTGCAATCCTTACACTCTTGGATGCGGATGTTGCGTGTAAGCGGTTTTAGTAAGCAAGAAGTTCAACAGTTATGTGATGATGCGAAAAATCTTCTTAATCAGTCACATGCTTCGAATGATGATGTTGTAAAAAGGCAAAAAGCTGCGCTTGATAGCGTGCTTAAAATTCAAGATGAAATAAACTCAATTTTTTCAGAAAAATAATTTAAGCAATAAAAGGTAATAAAAGTTAATAAAAGTAGAACAAAGTAACAGCAAAGTAATAACAAAATAAAACAAATAAGGGATTAACAAAAGGGGGAATATATGAAACAGCAAAATCGAGAAGGGTTTGCTAAGGTGAAACATTCTTTGTGGGGGAAGGCAGAGATGTCTTTTAATAAACTTATTAAAAGATCTTTAGCAAGATTTATTGCAGGTGTTTGCATCTCTGCATTTTTCTTTATGAGCATTGTTGCAGTATTGCTGCCGATTAATGCTTCCTACGCTCAAACAAAGAATATTAGTGTAACAACAGAAAACCATGTAAAAACGCAGAATGTCAACACTGATCGCAATTTGCACATACGACATATTTCTGTTATGCCAAACCAGCGAACAGTTCGCTCTAAAGCTAAGTACATGTTTACTAAGCGTCCAGTTTTGCTAGTTGTTACGGTTGACGGAATGGATGCGTCAACAATAAAGCGTATTCACAAAGTTTATGTAAATATTGGACGGTACAAAGTTGCTAATTCTAAAGCTGAGTTGGCTAAAACAGAAGTGTTGTCGTCTTTAGTTAATTTCCGCTACCAACTACGCCCTATCCCGGTAGGAGTAGTAAAAGTTGAGTTGAAAAGTCGCGGAATTTACGATTTGCGCGACGTTTCAGTGCGAATTGCGTCCGTGGCAATTGCGCCGCATCGCATATGGGGTGGTAGTAATGCAAATAAAAAGAACGAAAATAAGGCATCTAGTATTACTCGTGTAGCAAAATCTTCTACAAGTAAAATGAATTTTCAAGAGCCAATACTAAATATTCCTGCTTTAGCTGTAAATATTTCGGATTCAACGCAAAGTAGCAATATGCTAGATTCTGTACGTTTTGTGGTTATTGATTATACTGAGCCGCGGTTAAAGGTTATTTACGACAACAATACCGTTTACGGAGGTAAATATTTTAAGGCGAATCGTTCAGCTAGGGTAATAGTAGACGATGAGTCTTTTGCTTTTTCTTATCTTCTTAGAGACTCTTCGCCAATAGCAACTGTTAAAGCAAACGGAAAACAAGTTATTAATCTAACTGCTCAACAGTTTAAAAACGACAGTTTGCACCCAAACATTTGGTATGCAGATATTTCGTTTAATAAAGATGCTTCTTGGGAAGCTAAATATGCTGCTCAAGATTTGTCTGGCAATTTCAGTTCTTCGCGTAGTGACAATTTTGTTATTGATACTCACATTCCAACTGTTTCGATTAACGGTGTTAGTAATGGTGGAGCTTATTCTCATGAAGTAAAACCAACGGTTGTTATTAGTGATAATTATTTGAATCCAAAAAGTGTAAAGTGCTGGCTGCGTCGCATTCGTGGTGGTCAGAACGTAAATCCGGCTTCTGCAAAATTTAGTAATAACAGTGCAAAAGTCCAGTACGAAGCTTTTTATAGTGGTCCAAACGATGACGATATTTATCAGTTGCAGTGGAGCGCAAAAGATGTGGTAAATCATGAGATTCACGGAAGTATGCAATTTTCTATTAACAGCTCCGGGTCAACGTTTAGCTTAGATAGTTCAACTGCTGCAATGAACAACAAACAGTTGCAACATGCGAAAGATGTTCGTATTGAAGAAGTTAATGCCAGTGCTTTGGCGCATCCTGCAAAAGTCAGCGTTGTGCAAGACGGTGTTGAAAGAAACCTAAGTAAAAACGATTTTTCTGTAGCCGTAAGTACAGATCGCGGTTGGCCTCGTTTAACATACACTATTTTCCAACGTAATTTTGCGGATAATGCGAATTACAGAGTGTTAATTAATTCTGTAGATAAAGCAGGTAATCATTCCTCTAACGAGCGAGTAGTAGGTGAATCTAACGGAGTGCTACGTGCGTCTTCTGCGTCTTTGCGATTTACTGTAGATCATATTGCTCCTCTTGCAACAGCATTTGATATTCGTAAAAATTCAGTTTACAAAACTGAAAAAGATGGAAAATTAGTGAGAATTAGTGCAAAAGATAATATGGCTTTGAAATTAGTGTCATTTAATGTTGACGGCAAAGCTAAGCATATTTGGCGAGGAAAGTCGGCGAATAAGCCAGTGCTGTCTTTGAAAATGAAGCCTGATGGTGTGGCCCACGATGTTCTTGTAAAAGCTGTGGATTATGCAGGAAATATAACAGAGTTAAGATACAACAATGTGAAAGTTGTGCAGATTTCGCACAGTCTAAAAAAGATTTCTGCATTAGAAAAGAAGAAAAATGGTGGTAAAAAAGACGATAAAAATGATGATGTAGCAAGCTCTCAAGTGCAAGATTCGAATAATACAAATAATGCAAATAAAGCGGATTCTAATGTAGTATCTAATGATGATTTGAGCAGCGATTTGAATGATAAAAACACAAGTGGAAGAAGCTCGTCAAATCTGCTAGTAGTGCTTGCATATGTTGGAATAATCGTTGTGGCATTGTTATGCGTGGCTCTTGGAGCTGGAATAATCTACAAAAAGCATAAAAGTAGTAAGGAAGATGATTAAGTGCGCAATAGGGCTAAGCGAATAAAAAAGCCCACTGCGGTGGAATGAATGCAGTGGGCTTCGTGGAGCTAATGGTAATCGAAACCACGACCTCTTCGATGCGAACGAAGCGCTCTACCAACTGAGCTATAGCCCCAAAATTAAAAAATATATTGTCTTACGACTCTGCACACTGTACTACAAATCTTGTATAAAAACAATATTTCTTATAGTGCAGTGTGCATGAGTGTCGTAAGCGCAGTCTATTTAGATGCCTTTTTTGCTTTGTGTGCCTTGTATAAGCCAATAAAAGTTGGAACAAGTGAAATAAGTAAAATGGCAACAATCACTAATTCAAAATTCTTCTGTACGAAATCAATCTTTCCAAAGAAGTATCCAAGAAGCGTGAAAAGTGAGGACCATATAATTCCGCCAAGAATAGAAAATGGTGTAAAACGAACCCAGCGCATTCCGGATACGCCGGAAATAAACGGCATGAACGTGCGAATAAATGGGAAGAATCTGCCCAAAAATACAGCTAAAGGACCCCATTTTTCAATCATTGCTTCGGTTTTAGCAACGCGCTCTGGAGTAAGAGCCTTAACTTTACCAGATTCTACAATCTTGCGTCCGAAGAAATGGCCAATAAAGTAGTTGCACTGATCGCCAATAATAGGCGCTAGCCAAACAACCGCAAGCAACAGTGGAAGAGGCAGTGCGCTGTGACCAGTTTGAGCATCGGGAGCTGCAAAGAAACCAGCCGCAAAAAGCAAGGAATCTCCCGGCAAAAATGGGAAGAATACTACGCCTGTTTCAATAAAAATAATTAGAAAAATAAGACCTAATGCTGGAGCTGTACCCATCGCAATCCAACTTGCAATAGCGGAGCGTGGATCCTTAAGTAAGTTGACAATAAAATGAATAAATCCCATGATATCCTGTCGTATTTTTTGCGACTAAACGCCGCTTTTTAAGCAAAACGCATGCAAAACATGCCTTTACAATGAGACTAGCAGTCGGCATAAACGGCAAACATGTTAAGTGCACTACTTATTGCGCGAGTTATTGAATACAATAATAAAGTATTGATAAAATATTATTACTGTTATGCAGGTGTGCTTAAACTTGCGAAGGATTGGGCGAATGCTAAAGATTTGCAGGAGAATTATCTTATGACATTGAACGATGAACATAGTGAGAGTCCTAAAAGTTTTACGCCAATAAAAGTAAGACGACGTCCAACATCTTCTAAAAGTGCTGTAACTGTAAAAAGTGCTGCGCCCGTAAAAAGTGCTGCGCCAGTAAAAGAAATATCAGATGAGTATTTAAGCTCAGATTTGCCTGAAACAGAATTATCAATTGCCGATTTTTCGCGTAAACATGCGAATCCTAAGCGTTGGTGGATATATTTAGGAATATTATTGCTCGCAATTGTTCTACCGTATTGGGTTGGACGCACTCTTGCTGTTCAATATACGTCGTGGGTTGTTTCGCATTGTGCAGGACTGTCTGCTCAAGGAGTAGTTTTTATTTCCTGGGTTATTACAGTTGCTGCTTTTACAAGTCTTGCAATGGCTTTAATTGAATCAAGTAGCTGGGTTTGGAGATTTATTTTTGTGGTGTTCCTAGCTTTTGAACAGCTTATTGCGGGATTGTGTATGTTAAGTATGAGTTTTTGGTATTCAACTTACGTAGTTTATGGTCATGCTTCCGGGCTTGCTAACGCAGCTAATCTTGGCATTATTTCTGCAGGATTTGCTGTGGCTGTTTTTGCCGTATTGTTCGTTGGCTTGCTTGTTATTATTCCTAAAAAATCGCGTTTAAATGTACTAACTCGCAGCTGGGCATCTTTTATTATGTTTTACGCTGTTGAAGTTTTGGCAATTCTAGTTGTGCTATTTGGTGGCTTTATGACCGCAATGTAATATTTTGTACGGCAAATTTTGATTAACAATAACAACTTGTTGACGATAATTGTATCTAGTGCTATACCGAGTGATGTATATGCTCTTCTTTAAAAGAAAGTGGCTTTATTATGAAACGATATAGCAAAAGCATTTTTACGGCTTTAGTTTCTCTTTGTTTATCATTGTTTTTATTTAAGGTCTAATGAACATTACGGTGGGAAGACTCGTTGGGTTGGTTTGCAGAGTCTTTACTAAAAGATTTTTAGATATAGGTGTATATGAAATTACATATTGGTTTATTTCACAGTAATCGAGACAATAAGCGCTGGTATATTGCATTGCGATGCGTGGCAGTGTACATCATTGTATGGCTATGCGTTTTTAATATGTTAAATGGCGCAAAAGAATCGTACTATCAACAATATTACGATTTGGATTATGCTCTTGATATTGATGGGTCAATTACAGAATCGTTGGAAATTGCTCATAAAAAATCTCCTGGCCATGAACCTAATATACAAGAATCTGCTCCACTTTCATGTAATGATTGTCAAGATAAGCTGTCGGACGAAGGTGTACCACTGATAACCACAATGCTTTTTGATTATTTCAAATTTAAGAACGCGACGAGCAACATTACAAAAGCAAAATATGAATTGTTTGATCACTCACTGTCTATATCTGATACGTATGTGACGCATAATTATGAATATGATTAAAAGATGTCATATGCGTATTTCAACTTGTTGACGAGTGGTTGTATAATAGAGATTCGGCGTGTAACGCCCGCGGATTGAGAGCGCTACAACAGAAGGTTGTGGCACCGCGCAGTGATATTAAGGAGGACGCCGTGGCATTAACGGCTGAAGATAAGAAGAACATTATCAACGAATACGCGACGCACGAGGGTGACACGGGTTCCCCAGAAGTGCAGGTCGCTTTGCTTAGCAAGCGCATTGCTGACCTTACTGAGCACTTGAAGGAGCACAAGCACGATCATCATTCTCGTCGCGGCTTGTTGCTCATGGTTGGTGACCGTCGCCGTCTTCTTGATTACTTGAAGCGAGTTGACATCAATCGCTATCGTTCTTTGATTGATCGACTCGGCTTGCGCCGATAGTCTTTTAGCCCGGGCTTAGCTCGGGCTTTTGTATATATTTATATATACATAATTGAAAGCATAATTTAAAATTGAATCATAACTAAAGATTGAAGAATAATTTAATATTAAAATAATTTAAGATTGAAGCATAACTAAATACGGATGATTGAAGTAACCGAAACAAAAAACACTACGAAATATTGGCGTGAAGGATTGCGAAAAATCGTTAGGGATAATAACAACGCGAAGTCGCCAATGTTATTACGCATGTTGGTTGATTAGGTAAGTTAAGAAAAGGAGGAACCCGTGGAGGGTCCCGAAATTAAGGCTGTAGAAGCCGTTATTGATAATGGTTCATTTGGTAAGCGCACGCTGCGCTTTGAAACTGGTCGACTCGCACAACAGGCAGACGGTGCTGTTGCTGCCTACTTGGATGACGATTCCATGATTTTGTCGACGACGACTGCAGGATCTAGTCCGAAGGAAAATTACGATTTCTTCCCACTTACTGTTGATGTGGAAGAGAAGATGTATGCCGCTGGAAAGATTCCAGGTTCGTTCTTCCGCCGTGAAGGACGTCCTTCTAACGAAGCAACATTGGCATGCCGAATTATCGACCGCCCATTGCGCCCACTGTTCCCACACACTCTTCGTAACGAAGTGCAGGTTGTGGAAACTATTTTGTCTATTAATCCTGACGATGCTTATGATGTAATCGCTTTGAACGCGGCTTCTGCATCTACCATGATTTCTGGTTTGCCATTTGAAGGCCCAGTTTCTGGTGTTCGTTTGGCTTTGATTGACGGCCAGTGGGTTGCTTTCCCACGTTGGAGCGAACGTGAGCGTGCAGTATTTGAAATTGTTGTGGCTGGCCGAGTGATTGAAAACGGCGATGTTGCTATTGCAATGATTGAGGCTGGCGCCGGCAAGAACGCTTGGAACTTGATTTATAATGAAGGTCAAACTAAGCCGGATGAGGAAGTTGTAGCCGGTGGTTTGGAAGCTGCTAAACCATTTATTAAGGTTATTTGCGACGCTCAGAATGAGTTGAAGCGCATTGCTGCTAAGGAAACCAAGGAATTCCAGCTCTTCCCAGAATATACGGACGAACTTTACGCACGTATTGACGAAATCGCACACAAAGATTTGGATGAGGCTCTTTCTATTGCAGAAAAACTTCCTCGTCAAGACCGCATTGCGGAAATTAAGGAAGGCGTGCGTGCTGCAATCGCAGAAGAGTTCACCGATATGGACGAAGCTGAGAAAGAAAAGGAACTCGTCAACGCGTTTAAGGAATTGCAGCGTCAGATTGTTCGTCGCCGCATTTTGACGGAAGATTACCGAATTGACGGCCGTGGTTTGCGCGATATTCGTACACTTTCTGCAGAAGTTGACGTTGTTCCACGCGTTCATGGTTCTGCACTCTTCCAGCGTGGTGAAACCCAGATTTTGGGTGTAACAACTTTGAACATGCTTAAGATGGAACAGCAGGTGGATGCGCTTTCTGGCCCACAGACTAAGCGCTACATGCACAACTACGAAATGCCTCCATACTCCACTGGTGAAACGGGCCGCGTTGGATCTCCAAAGCGTCGCGAAATTGGTCACGGTGCTTTGGCAGAGAAGGCTTTGGTTCCAGTTTTGCCAGGTCGCGAAGAGTTCCCATATGCTATTCGTCAGGTTTCTGAGGCTATTGGTTCTAACGGTTCCACTTCTATGGGTTCCGTGTGCGCTTCTACGCTTTCCCTGCTTGCTGCTGGCGTTCCTTTGAAGGCTCCAGTTGCTGGCATTGCTATGGGATTGGTTTCTGGAGATGTTGATGGAAAGCACATCTTCAAGACTTTGACTGATATTCTCGGTGCTGAAGATGCATTTGGAGACATGGACTTTAAGGTTGCTGGTACTTCCGAGTTCATTACTGCTTTGCAGCTCGACACTAAGCTCGATGGTATTCCTGCAGACATTTTGGCTGCCGCTTTGCAGCAGGCTCACGAGGCTCGTGCAACTATTCTTGAGGTTATTAACGAGTGCATCGATTGCCCAGCAGAAATGAGCCCATTCGCTCCACGCATTATTACAACCACAATTCCTGTTGATAAGATTGGCGAAGTCATTGGCCCTAAGGGCAAGATGATTAACCAAATTCAGGAAGAAACTGGTGCTGAGATTGCTATTGAGGATGATGGTACTGTTTATATTGCTTCCGAAGGTGGCGAAGCTGCTCAGAAAGCAAAGGAAATCATTGATTCTATTGCAAATCCTCGCGTTCCAAAGGCCGGTGAAACTTTCACAGGTAAGGTTGTGAAGACTACGAGCTTTGGTGCTTTCGTTAATTTGACTCCTGGAACTGACGGTTTGCTTCATATTTCGCAAATTCGTAACTTGGCTAATGGTGAGCGAATTGACACTGTGGAAGATGTGCTTAAGGAAGGCGATAATGTTGAGGTTATCGTTCAAAGCGTAGATGAGCGCGGCAAGATTTCCTTAGCAATTCCAGGTTTTGAAGATCAGGAATCTTCTGCTCCGTCTCCTCGCGAAAATCGTGGCCGCGGTTCGCGTGACGATCGCGATTCTCGTAATGATTACCGCGGTGGACGTGGCCGTCGAGATGATCGCGACAGCCGTGATCGTTCGGATAGAGATGATCGTCCACGTCGTCGCATGCGTGATGATCGAGATGATCGTGACGATCGCGACAGCCGTGACAGCCGCTATTCCGATCGTGACAATCGTTACGAAGATCGCAATTCTCGTCGAGATGATCGTCGTTCGGATCGTGCAGATCGTTCGGAACGCGACGACCGTTACGCTGACGGCGATTTTGATGACCGTCCTCGCAGGTCTTCTCATCGCGATGACCGCTATGAGGAGCGTGACGAGCGCGACAATCGCGACAATCGCGATAATCGCGCAGATCGTGACGACCGTGCAGATCGCGACGAACGCAATAGCCGACGCAATTCGGAAGCTCGCCGTGGCTCCGATCGCAATCTTCGCTACGCTGCAGATGACGATCACTATGATGAGTATCGTTCTGCTCGCGAAGAGCGTGCCGAGCGTCCTCGTCGCCGCGTGCGCCGCGATTTTGACCCATTTGAGGAAGATTAATCGCATAGAATTATCGAAAAGTAAATGCTAATCGATAATAAATAAATTAATAACTTACGAAATGCCTTCAAATTGCGTTTGCATTTGGAGGCATTTTAAAACTGTTTAGATAAGAGGTAAATATGGTTATGCATCGTGCACTGGGGTCGTTTGACACAACAGCCATTGGCTTTGGTGAAATGCCGCTTACAATCGAAAACAATCTTGGACACAGTATGGGCATTGAAACCATTCATGCAGCTCTTGATGCTGGCTGCACGCATATTGATACCGCATGGGCGTATTACTGCTCTGGCGGTGAGGAGCAAACTGGAGAAAAGCTTGTTCGCGAGGCTTTAGAAAGCTGGAAGGGCAATAAATCTTCTATTTTAGTTGCAACAAAAGTTGGTCATTTCCGTAACTTTACGGATGGTCGCCCAACGTGGGGCAAGGATGGCAAGCCGGAGCATTTAATCCGTCACGCAAAAGAGTCAGCTATGGCTTTAGGAGTTGACACTATTGACTTGCTTTACTTCCATAGGCCGGATCCAGAAGTTCCATACAATGAATCCATTGAAGCAATGCAGCAGCTGCTTGACGAAGGAGTTGCTCGAGAAATCGGAATTTCTAACGCTTCCGTGGAACAAATTGATATTGCGCGCAATATTTTAGGAAATAAGTTGGTTGCTGTACAAAACCAGTATTCGCCGGTTCATTTAGAAAACGAAGATACTTTGCAATATTGCGAAAAGCTTGGAATTGCTTTCGTTTGCTGGAGCCCATTAGGTGGATTCCGCCATCCGTATGACGACCATCTTTTTGACCCATTCCGCAAAGTTGCCGAGAATCATGGCGTAAGCTATCAGCAGGTAGTTTTGGCTTGGGAGCTTGCAAAAGGTGAGCACGTATTTGTGATTCCAGGAGCGCACAGGCCTGCAACTATTCTCGACAGCTTAAAAGCTTCAGATTTGAAGTTAAGCAATGAAGAATTGGCTTATTTAGGGTGAAAGAAAGTAACATATGCAACAAACAAGCGTAACTGGCATGCCCTTGCCGCATGAAGATAACGAAGGCAAGCCAATTCCTGTAACTATTCCAGTTGCATTAGGAGCTCGTACTCACGCAGTTTTTACTACTAGATTGGGCGGTATTTCTGAAGGTTCATTTGCTTCGCTTAATTTAGGCGGACGTGCAGGAGATAGTGAGGAAGCTGTTGCAAGCAATCGCGCAGCGTTACAGCGTGCGTTACAAGCGGACTTATCTCTGGTTGCTCAAGTGCACGGAAATGAAGTTTTTGACGCGGATACTGTAGTTGATTCATGGAATACGCCTTACGGATTCGACGCAACTGGTTTTGCGGATTCCAAATTGCACATTGAATCAGATGCGCAAGTTTCTACAGCACACTCGCTTGCTTTGGGAATGTTTGCAGCCGACTGCTTACCTGTTTTACTTGCGGACGACGAAGCTGGAGTAATCGCTGCAGCGCATTGCGGAAGAAAAGGATTAATGGCTGGAGTTCTTGATTCTGCTATTGAAGCAATGTGCGAAAAAGGTGCTGAACGCTCGCGAATAAATGCGGTTTTAGGACCATGCATTTGCGGCAACTGCTACGAAGTCGGCGAAAGTATTGCGCTCGATTTTGAAAAACGCTACCCACAAACCGTAACAAAAACTCGTTTCGGCGGCTTAGGTATTGATATTGCTGAGGCTGCTCGAATTGATTTAGCTCTCGCAGGAGTTGCAAATATTGTTGACGCTTTGCCTCGAGTTTATGCAGCAACGCAATATTTGCAGGAAGATGAGGAATTGCGCACAATTTGCGAAGTAGACGGTGAAGGAGAATCTTTGCCGGAACGTTTGCAAAATCTGCAAAACCCAATGTGCACTTTGGAAAATCCTCTGTGGTATTCTCACAGGCGCGCGCAACTTGCTGGAAAATCGCATGAAGGCAGACTTCTTGCGCTTGTAATACTAGACAAGTAGCTAAAATCTTCAGAAAGTAGGCTAATATTATGAATCAAATTAACGTTGTAATTTCAGGATTTGGTCCATACGCAGATTTAGAAGTCAACCCTTCTTACGAAGTGCCATCTGCACTAGAATCTGCGGAAAATCTTGCTAAAATGCAGCCTTCTGAAGATATTTGCGTAAAAGTAACGTCTGTTATGCTTCCGATTAGTTTTGCGAATGCTTGGCCTAAATTATTAGAAACAATTGAGCGTGAGCAGGCAAATATTGTAATCGCCACCGGCACAAAGCACACTGCGCGAGGCGTGCAACTTGAAAGATGCGCAACTAACGTTATTGATACTAAAAAGCCGGATGTAGATAATAGTCGCCCGCAAAAAATGCCGATTGTTAAAGATGGTCCTGCAGCTTACTGGACGAGGCTGCCTTTGCGAATGATTTTGCAGCGTTTTGCTCACGACTCAATTGCGTCTAATTTAAGCTCCGACGCAGGAACGTACGTGTGCAATTCTTTGTTTTATCAGCTTTTGCACTGGGCAGCTAAAGATAATAAGCATGTTCTTGCAGGTTTTGTGAGTTTCCCTCCGGTAGTAAGTTCGCACGATGCTAGAAACGGTTTGCCATTAAAACAGCAGATTGAAGCAGGGCAAGATATTGTGCATGAAGCAGTCAGATATTATATGCAACCTTCTGCAGAAGGAATGTTACTAAAGTAGTTATTACTAAATTATTTGTTACTAAATTAGGTGATGATAAATTAGTTGTGTGAGCTTAGCAAAAACGTGCGCAACACACGAGTATTTTGCGCTCTTAAGTGATAGCGTTGATGCTGATGGCGTAGGCACACAGTCGGTGCAGCTTACTGGGGGCTTGTGAAAGGAATATTATGGCAACGGATTTATTCCCAACCGCGTTGCGTGGTTACGATAAAGACAAGGTAAATGAGGCCTTTGCTAACTATGAGCGTACAATTTCGCGTTTGCGTGAACAAGTGCGTTCCAGTGACGAATCAATTTTGCAATTGCAAGCTCAATTGCAAGAAGAAAAAAATAATGTAAAACGCGCAAAAAGCGGAAATACTTTCGCATCTTTGGGTGCAAATGCGCAACAATTACTGGCTTCTGCAGAACAAACCAGTGCGCAATTACTTGAGCGCGCAAAGCAGGATGCTGCGTCAATCAAAAAGAATGCACAAGCTCAGGCTGGAACATTACTTAATAACGCTAAATTAGATGCAGCTCACTTAATGCAGGAAGCACAAACTAAAGCCGACACAATGCTTTCAAACGCTACTCAAAAGTCGACTCAAATGATGCAAGCCGCTCAAGAAGATTCTGCACGTTTGCGCGACACTACGGCAAAAGACGTTCAAGCGCAAAAAGATGCTGCAGAATTAGCTTTACAAAACGCTCAAGAGGAGCACACTAAGCGCATGGCTTCTGAGCGCGCTCAGCAAGAAAGCAGTATTTCGCAACTTAAGTCGGAAGCTGCTCAAAAAATTGCAGAACAGCGCGCGGCAGCAAACGAAGAAATTGCACGCGCAAAGGCTGAAACTAACGATCAAATCGAATCTGCATTGGCAGAAGCGAATAAAAAGTTGGCAGATATGCGCGAGCATGCTTCTAAGATGATGGCGGATGCTCAGCGTAAGGCCGGCGAAATTACGGATGCAGCTAGCGCAAAAGCTCAGGAAATTGCGGATGATGCTCAAGTTGAGCGCACGCGTACGTTAAGCCAAGTTAGTGCAGAAGTTGAGCAGATTCGTGCAGATATTGCCTCCCAGCAGGAAGAAGCTACGAAGAAGGTTGACGCTTTGCTTTCCGGTTTGAAGGAAAAGGAGAGTGCAGCTCAAGAAGAAGCTGATGCTTTGGTGGCTCGTGCGAAAACCGTGCATCAGGAAGCTGACGAATATGCGGCACAAACGCATCAGGCTGCGGATAATCAGGCTGCTGATATTGTGCGCAAAGCTATGCAGGAAGCGACTGCTCAGGTTGAAGAGCGTAGGGCTGCAGCTCAGCAGGAATTAGATGGTATGACTGCGCGCTTGAGCCAATTGCAGCATCGCGAGGCAACTATTACGCAGCGAGTTACGGAATTGCGCTCGCTGTTTGCAAACGCGTTCTCTGGTTTTGATTTTGGAGATGCTCAGCCGGATCAGCCTGTTCAGCAGGCTTCTGACGATGTTGACAATTCTTCGGATGCGAAATCTTCTGCAGATGCGAAGCAGGCTCAGCGAGATGTTCAAGCTGCGTTGGCTGAATCTGAAGAAGCTAACGAATCTGACGAATCTCAAGAAAATTAGTAAAATAAGTTTTCTAAACAAATTTTCTAAACAAATTTAACTAAATAATTAACAGGAAAGGTAAGAATAGTGACTGAGATCACCGCTTTAACTGATGAAGCATTGCAAGGTTTGTGTGAGGATTTTGATGCAAACCCATTGAACCGTTTGGCTATGAATGGTGTAACTGCTGCTGGTATTGATAAGGTTGCGCGTAATTATGACCGCGCTCGCTTGTTGCAGCGTCGTTTTTCCACGATTGTTGACAACGGTGATGCTACGCATCAGGATCATTCTGGACGCTGCTGGCTGTTTAGCTCGTTGAACGTGGCTCGTTTTATTGCTAAAAAGTCGCTTGGTTTGAAGGAATTTGAGTTTTCTCAGAACTACGCAATGTACTACGACAAGCTTGAGCGAATTAACTACTTCTTGAAGGATGTTGCGGCTTTGGTTCGCGCGGGCGAGCCTTCAGATTCTCGCTTGATTCAGCATTTGTTGCATGATGTTATGGGCGATGGCGGCCAGTGGACCATGGCTATGAACGTTTACAAGAAGTATGGTGCTGTTCCTAAAGATTTGTTCCCAGAAACCGCTTCTTCTAAGAATACTGGCGCTATGAATACGCAGTTGCGTGCGCTTTTGCACACTGCTGTGGCTCATATGTATGCTAATGCTACTGAAATTGATGAGATTATTGCGGACGCTACTGCTGCAGGCCACAGGATTTTGACAATTCACTTGGGTGAGCCACCTAAGAGCTTCGATTGGGAGTGGACTGATAGCGACGGCAAGTTCCATCGCGATGGTGAGATTACACCAGTTGAGTTCTGGAAGAAGTACGTGAATGCTGGTCTTGAGGATTATGTGTGCTTGGTTGACGATCCTCGAGCTGAGCATCCTAAGGGCAAGAAGATTGCTATTGAGCATTTGGGTAATGTTGCTGGCGGAGACGCAACCGAGTATTTGAACGTACCAAACCAGTTTATGAAGGATTGCGTGCGTAAGATTTTGGTTGAGAAGGGCATTCCAGTTTGGTTCGGTGCTGATTGCCATCCTATGATGGATCGTGAAAATGGCGCTTGGGCTACTGATTTGTTCGAGTATGGCCGCGTTTATGGCGTTGATTTTGATTTGGATAAGGAAGAGCGCGTGCGCTTTGCTGATTCTGCAATGAATCACGCTATGGCTTTTGCTGGCGTGGATGTTGCTGACGATGGCACGACTACTCGCCGTTGGCGCGTGGAGAACTCTTGGGGCACTGACATTGCGGATAAGGGTTACTTTACGATGAGTGACGATTGGTTCACTGAGTACGTGTATGAAGTTGCAGTGCCGAAGAATCTGCTTCCGGCGGAATATCGCAAAGCCCTGGAAGAACCAGCAATCGTTTTGCCGGCATGGGATCCAATGGGCGCTTTGGCCTAGCTTAAGCGCATTGGGCGCTTAAGCTACTCCAAAGCGCCGCGCTTGCTTAAAGTTGGAAGTCCAGTGGACTTCCAACGCAAGCGCGGCGGCTTGTGCCGGCAAACGGCACAAGCCGACCACATCAAGTTAGGTTAGATTCTCTGCGCGGGTTCGGCGGTGTTTGCATCTTTATTTCAAGATGCGAACACCGACCCCACCAAGTTAGGTTGATTCTCTCCTCGCAACCACCGATTACACCAAGCATCGTTTTTATAGGATGGTGAACAAATGTCTTCTACAGCTGAGCAGCGTACTTCTCGCGCGGTAAAGAAGGAAGTTGAGGAGGGGCGCAACCCTCTTAACTCCGCGAAGTTCCAGCGCTGGGAAGACCAGGTTGGTGTGGATCGCATTATTAACCGCCGCGTGTTAGAGCTTGAGCCTCTGCCGACTCCTGCTCAGGTGCTTGGCGAGTTGCCGTTGTCGCCGTATGCGCAGGATATTGTTGCGCAGTCGCGCGATGAGATTCGTGGCTGTTTGAATGGCGACGATGATCGCTTGTTGGTTATTGTTGGCCCGTGTTCTGTGCATGATCCTAAGGCTGCTCTTGATTACGCGAGTCGTTTAGCTAAGTTGCGTTCGGAGCTTGAGGGTGAGCTTCTTATTGTCATGCGCGTGTATTTTGAAAAACCGCGTACGGCTCTTGGCTGGAAGGGTTTGATTAACGACCCGGATATTGATGGAACGCATGATATTCATAAGGGTTTGCTTCTTGCGCGTAAGACTTTGCTCGGCGTGTTGGATGCTGGTTTGGCTGCTGCTACTGAGTTTTTGGAGCCGACTAGCCCTCAGTTTATTGCGGATGCTGTGAGCTGGGGTGCGATTGGTGCGCGTAATACGGAGTCTCAGATTCACCGTCAGCTTGCTAGTGGTCTTTCTATGCCGGTTGGTTTTAAGAATGCTACGGATGGTTCTGTTTCTGCGGCTGTGAATGGTTGCTTGGCTGCGAGCCAGCATCATACGTTCTTTGGTATTGATCATCTTGGTCGCGCTTGTGCTGTGCAGACTCTTGGTAACCCGGATTGCCACGTGGTTTTGCGCGGATCTAGTAAGGGTCCGAATTATGATGCTGCGTCGGTTGCTTCTGCTGTGGCTTCAATTCGTTTGCGTTTGGGCACTGGTTGCGTGGCTTCTAACGGCGTGGTTGTGGATTGCTCGCATGGTAATTCTGGCAAGGATGAGCGTCGCCAGATTGAAGTTGTGCGCGAGATTGCAGATCGTTTGGCTGCTGGCGAGCAGGGCATTAAGGGCGTTATGATGGAGAGCTTCTTGCAAGGTGGCAATCAGGATCCTGCTCCTCTTAGTGAGCTTGAATACGGCAAGTCTATTACGGATCGTTGTATTTCTTGGGAAGATACTGCCGATTTGTTAAGAACTTTAGCGAAGTCCGTTGCAACACGCCGTAGAGATTAGAAATTATAGTAAGATAATCTCAATTTACTTCTACTTGGCTTATTTTTTACTGTATTTGCCAGTTAAGTTTTGAACTATATTTTGCGTACAAAGGAGTGTGTTGAAATGTATAACAAAGACTTGAATAAAGCGAATAAAGGTTTTGCGTGTAAAGCGTTTCCGATTGTGAAATATGTGCTGTTTGCTTTGATTGCCACTGGCGTTATTTTACTTGCTTTTGCGTGGTATCGTGGCACTCATAGCGCAGGGTACACGCTTGTTACTGATTCTGCATTGTGGTTTAGCGTTTTTATGCCGTTTGTAACTGGAATTGTTTTGCTTATTTTTACTCGCGGATGGCGTCGCATTGTTGGCACTTTAGTTTGTGTGCTTCTTATAGCTGGATTTGTCGCTTTTCTTGCTCTGCAGAATCAAATTATTGCGTTTTTCAATGTTCCTATTACGAATCCGTGGTTTGATTTTACGTGTGACGCATTGCTGAAGATTGCTACTTTAACTTTTGTTATTATGACTTTAGTATGCGTGTTTTTGGTTAAGAATAACGATAAATGCGTAAGTAGCGAAGTAAAAAAAGGATGATTCTTAATGTCTAATACTGAGAAAATTACTAAAGTTGCTGTTGTTGGCGCTTTAGATGAGGAAGTTGCTCATATTGCTAGTGCGCTCGAAAACGTGAGCCACAATCAGTCTGCAAGTCTTAACGTATCTTGCGGCACTCTCAATTCTGCAGATGGTAGCAAAATCGAAGTCGCGGCTACTGTTGGCGGAATGGGCTTAGTAAATGCTGCTGCAACTGTGCAATATCTTATTGACGCATACAATCCTCAAGCCGTAATTTTTTCTGGTATTGCAGGAAATCTTAATAAAAATTTGCATACAAACGATGTTGTTCTTGGAAAAACTGTAAAATATCTCGATACCGATATGCGCTTAATCGGTCAATGGAAGCCGTTTGCAAGCGAATTTCATTCGGATGATTATCTTCTTATAGTAGCTACTAAAGTGCTTACCGATATGAAAATCACGCATATTGCTGGCACTATTGCTTCTGGCGGATATTTTGTTGATTCGCCAGAAAAAGTAGCGGAAGTAATTGCATCTACTCAAGCGGATGCTGTGGAAATGGAAGGCGCAGCAGTCTTGCATGTGGCTGCTCGTAACGACGTTCCTGCACTTGTTGTGCGCGCAATGAGCGATAATGCGGATACAAAATACGAGGATTTTCACACTTTTGATATTTCCGAATATGCGGACACTGCTGCAAAAATTACAGTAAATATTCTTCGCAATTTGTAGCATTTCGACACGCTGATGCGGTCGCCGACCTTCATTTTGCTTAAGTCGCGTTAAATCTAGCGCCAAATACCGCCATTTTTGGTACTCACTTTATTTTTGCCGGTGCGGTTTAACCCACCTATTTATGATGGTTGCGTTAATAAAAAAAAGATAGGGATTAAGTTAAGAAAATGTGCCCAATTCGCAAATACGGCTATAGGAACGCGAAAATGTGGTGGGGCGCAAGGCAATTCTTCGCGAAAGGAAAGAAGAATATGCGTAACGATATGAATAAGTCAAATATGAACAAATTGAATATGAATAAAAGCGCACTTAAGTTCCGTAGTATTGCTGCTGCGGCGCTCACTTTCGGCTTGTGCGCAACTTGCGCTGCTTGCGGCGACAATAGTCCAGCAGACAACAACAACGCAACCGGCGCGCAAAATGCAAAAATTTCCGGCAATTTCCAAGGCTCTGGCGCTTCTTCACAGCAGGTTGCAGTAGAAGCGTGGATTGCAGGATTCCAATCAAAAAACAACGGTGTAAAAATCGCTTATAATCCAACAGGCTCTGGCGCAGGAGTTACAACATTTATGACCGGTGCCACAGCTTGGGCTGGTTCAGACAAGCCGCTAAGCGACGACGAGGTAGAAAAGTCAAAGTCGGTTTGCGCAAATGGTACTACAGCTTTCGACGTTCCAGTATATGTATCTCCAATCGCTGTAATCTTTAATCTAAAAGGCGTTTCGGATGCCGGCAAGCATATTAATTTGGACGCTTCGACGATTGCTAAAATTTTCGACGGCAAAATCACGCGCTGGGATGACGACGCAATTAAATCGCAAAATCCTAAGCTAAAACTTCCTAGCACTCCAATTACGGTTGTTCACCGCTCCGATAAGTCTGGCACAACGCAGAATTTCTTAAGCTATGTGAAGGATGCAGCTCCGGACGATTGGTCGCATGATCTTAGCGAAAACTGGCCAAATAGCGTCGGTCAAGGCGCGAAAGGCACTTCCGGTGTTGTGTCAACAATTCGTATGGCTGACGGTGCTATTGGCTACGCTGATTTTTCGCAAGTTGGTAAGCTTGGCACAGTTGCTGTGAAGGTGGGAGATACTTATAATGAGATTTCTCCGGATGCAGCGTCGAAAACTTTAGCTGATTCCGAGATTGATTCTGATGCTTCGGCAAAATATCCTAACCGCGTTGTTATGAAAATTAATCATAATACGCAAACTAAGGGTGCGTACCCGATTGTGTTGGTTTCTTACGATATTTCTTGCCCGGTTTATAAGGATTCTTCAACTGCACAGTTTGTGAAGTCTTGGCTTAGCTACGTAACTAGCGCGGAAGGTCAGAATGCTGCTTCTTCTGCTGCTGGAACGGCTCCACTTCCGCAAAATTTGGTTGGCAAAATCAACAAGTCAATTCAAGCGATTAAAACCGGAAAGTAAAACTGGAAAGTAAAAAATAAAAATCGGAAAGTAAAACTTAAAAGTAAAAACTTTTCGTAACTGATATTATGAAAAATATCAGTTAAAAAGGAGAATGATTGAGTTCTACGAAAAATGCAGCAGCAGTTGCGTATACTGCAAACGAAGCTACTCAAGTTTCTGAGAGCAATAGCAAAAATTATGCAGGCACTCATTTTGCAGACCGTCTTTTTAAAGGCGTGGCTGCAAGCTGTGGCATGCTGATTTTGCTTGTGCTGACTGCAGTTGCAGTATTCCTGCTGTTTCGCGCGTGGCCGCTAATAAGCGGGAATCATGCGCAGGTAAGTCGCGTATTTTCCGACTTTACTGGCGGTAAAGCGCACGATTTTATAAGCTACGTAGCTCCGCTTATTTTTGGTACGGTGCTTATGTCTGCGCTCGCGCTGCTGTTCGCATTTTTTGTGGCACTCGGCATTGCTCTGTTTATTTCGTATTATGCTCCTAAAAAGATTGTTCCGCTTTTAAGCGGAGTTGTTGATTTGCTTGCTGCAATTCCGTCCGTAATTTATGGTTTGTGGGGCGGATTAGTTTTGGTTCCAGCTATGTATCCGTTCTGGGATTGGGTTTCTAAACTTTTTGGCTGGATTCCGCTATTTTCTGGTCCTGCGGCGAATCCTTCCAGAAGTTCTGCAACAGTTAGCTTAGTTTTAGCTGTTATGATTTTGCCGATTATTACTTCGATGGCTCGTGACATTTTTCAGCAGGCTCCTCGCTTGCAGCAGGAAGGTGCGCTGGCGCTTGGTGCTACAAAGTGGGAGATGATTAAGTTAGCTGTTTTGCCGTTTGCAAAGTCTGGTATTGTATCTGCTTCTATGCTTGGACTTGGTCGCGCTCTTGGTGAAACAATGGCAGTTTTGATGATTTTGTCTCCTGGATTTACTTTTGGAATCAATATTTTCAAAGCTTCTCAAAATCAAACTATTGCCGCAAATATTGCAGCGCAGTATCCGGAAGCGAACGGTCTTGGAGTAAGTGCGCTTATTGCAACCGGCTTAGTTTTGTTTGTTATTTCTTTTGCAGTCAACTTTATTGCTCGCAAAATTACCGGAAAGGCGGGCGCATAAATGGAGAATCAAATTAATAAATCTGCCGCAAGTGCTGTAGATTTTGCTGAAAATAGCGCCGAAAAGTCCGCTGAAAATTCCGCAGCTCCGGTTATTGACTTCAACAAATTCCGTCCAACTAGATCTTCTATAGCCGCGCGTAAACGCAAAGATATGCTTATGCGTGTGCTGATTTTCTTGTCTTTTGTTGTGGCGCTTATTCCGCTTGTTTCTTTGCTTTTAACAACAATTATTAACGGTATTGAGCGCTTAAATCTTGACTTTTTAACGCATAACATGACTTACGTTGTGGGCGGAAATGCTACTGGAACTGGCGGTTACGGTGGTATTTTGCACGCAATTATTGGAACGCTTGAAATAACTTTAGGAGCTATGGTTATTTCGATTCCAATTGGCCTAATGTGTGCTGTTTATTTGGTTGAGTATGCTAGCGGAAATAAAATTTCGCGCATAATTAATCTACTTGTTGATGTTATGAGTGGTATTCCGTCTATTGTCGCCGGTCTGTTTGCTTTTTCTATGTTTGCTCTTCTTGCAGGTCCTGGCACAATAAATGGTTTTGAAGGGTCTGTAGCTCTTTCTCTTCTTATGATTCCAACGGTTGTTAAATCTTCTCAAGAAATGCTAAAAATTGTGCCGAACGATTTGCGCGAGGCTGCTTTAGCTTTGGGTGTAACCAAGCAGCGCACAATTACGAAAATTGTTTTGCGCACTGCTCTTCCGGGAATTGTGTCTGGCTGTATTCTTGCGGTTGCGCGCGTTATTGGTGAAACTGCGCCACTTCTTATGGCTTCAGGCTTTATTGCTTCCACGAATTTCAACTTATTCGATGGGCAAATGACTACTTTGCCTGTGTACGTTTACCAGGAATATTCCAAACTTTCTGCAAATTGCCCAGCTGATGCTCCGGCTTCTTGCGTTACAACAATTCCAATGGAGCGCGCTTGGGCTGCGGCTTTAACGCTTATTGTGTTGGTGTTGTTGCTAAATATTTTGGGGCGAGTTGTAGCTCGAGTGTTTTCTGTAAAAGCGAAGTAAGGCGAAATAAGGCGAATTAGAAAGCGAGCATAAAATGGGTCAACGAATTGATGTTAAGAACTTAAATATTTACTATGGTGATTTTCTTGCCGTAGAAGACGTAAATATTAATATTGAGCCAAATAAAGTGACGGCTTTTATTGGACCTTCTGGCTGCGGAAAGTCAACAGTTTTGCGCACTTTAGACCGCATGCACGAGATTACGCCGGGAGCGCGCGTAGAAGGCCATGTGCTTCTTGAAGGCCGCGATTTATACGGAAAAGACGTTGACCCTGTGGCAGTTCGCCGAGATGTTGGCATGGTTTTTCAGCGCCCAAATCCTTTCCCAACAATGTCTATTCGAGAAAACGTGCTTGCTGGAGTTCGCCTAAATAATCGAAAAATTGCTAAGCAGGATGCTGACGATTTAGTCGAGTGGGCATTGCGAGGTGCAAACTTGTGGAATGAAGTTAAGGACCGCTTAGATAAGCCTGGAATTGGTCTTTCGGGCGGTCAGCAGCAGCGACTTTGTATTGCTAGGGCTGTGGCTGTGCATCCGCAAGTTTTACTTATGGATGAGCCTTGTTCGGCACTTGATCCTATTTCTACGTTGGCTGTAGAAGATTTGATTAACGAGCTTAAAAACGATTACACGATTGTGATTGTGACGCATAATATGCAGCAGGCTGCGCGTGTTGCAGATTACACGGCATTCTTTAATTTGAAGGCTGTAGGGCAGCCGGGGCATTTGGAATACTTTGCAGATACGACTACTATGTTCAACAATCCTCGCAATGCTGAAGCTGAGCGTTATATTTCCGGTCGTTTTGGCTGATTTGTTATATACTTTTTTGATTTCAATGTATTTCCTTGGTCAGCACGTGCGCGTAAGGTCGGAGCTGTTCGGTTGTTCAAAGGTTTCGCAATTTTCATAATTTTGTGTGAGATTTTGTGGTGCCTTCGTTCTTCCGACGAGTCGCAGTAACCTCTGCGTGAATGCCCAAATGTAATTGCGTCCGCGATTGCTCAAGTGCTATCGCCACGCTTTTTATGGTCTTTTGCGCTTGTAAACCAAGGAACAGAGAGTTTATGGAAAAGTTCTTCCATCTCAAAGAAAACGGCACGAATGTATCAACGGAGATCACTGCAGGTCTCACTACATTCTTCGCAATGTCATATATTATCGTCGTAAATCCAATGATTTTAAGCAAAACTGGTATGCCATGGGGTGGTGTGTTCTTAGCAACAATTATTGCCGCTATTATTGGCACGCTTGTTATGGGCTTATTTGCTAACGTGCCTTATGCTCAGGCTGCTGGTATGGGCTTAAATGCATTCTTTACGTTCACAGTTTGCTTCGGATTGGGTTTTACATGGCAACATGCTATGTGCATGGTGTTCTTATGCGGTTTAATTAACATTCTTATTACCGTTACTAAAATTCGTAAAATGATTATTCGTGCCATCCCGACTTCGTTACAACACGCAATCGGCGGTGGCATTGGTTTATTTGTGGCTTATGTTGGCATGGTGAACGTTGACTTGATTAAGTTCACTCCAAAGGATGATAAAGCTGCAAAAGTTGGTGCAATTCCTGCAATTCCAGGTCTTGCTGTTTTGAAGAATCCAGTTCTATGGCTGTTTCTTATTGGCTTGATTTTGGCAATTGTTCTTACTGTTTTGAATGTTCGTGGATCTTTGCTTATTTCAATTGTTGTTACCACTATCATTGGTATTCCAATGGGTTTGACGACTATGAGCAACTCTGTGTCAATCATGGGTGCTTTCCATGATTTGCCAACTACTTTCTGCGCAATATTTAGCCACGAAGGCTTCCCAACGCTGTTTGCAAAACCTTCGCTCATTCCGCTTGTTTTAATAACAATCTTTGCTTTCTCAATGTCTGATACTTTCGACACTTTGGGTACCTTTATTGGTACCGGTCGTCGTACGGGTATTTTCTCTGAGGCTGACGAAAAGGCTCTGGAAAACGGCTCTGGCTTTAGCTCCAAGATGGATCGTGCTTTGTTTGCTGATTCTATTGCAACTTCTGTTGGTGCAATCTTTGGTACTTCTAACACCACTACTTACGTAGAGTCTGCTGCAGGTATTGGTGCTGGCGGCCGTACCGGTTTGACTTCAGTAGTTGTATCAATCTGTTTCGCGCTTTCTATAGTGCTTGCTCCAGTCGTTTCCGCTGTTCCTGCTGCTGCAACTGCTGGCGTGCTTGTGGTTGTTGGTTGCATGATGGCAAGCTCTTTGAAGGAAATTGCTTGGGATGATATTTCCGAAGCAATTCCTGCATTCTTTGCTGCTGTGTTTATGGCGTTCTCTTACTCCATTTCTTACGGCATCGCTGCAGGCTTCATCATGTACTGCTTGGTTATGACTTGCAAGAAGCGTGCTAAGGAAGTTCATCCAATGCTTTGGATTGTTTCCTTGCTGTTCTTGCTTGATTTCGTTGCTAATGCTGTGCTGTAAAAGTTGTTGGTACTGTAAATAAACTTACGTAGTAGAAACTTACAGAGCAGTGAAATAATGTATTTGAGGGTGTGCAATTGCGCACCCTCTTTTTATTTCTAGTTTCCACATAAATTTTTGTTGACATTGTCTTGATTTTGTATTAAACTTGCCCAACGTAAACCACAGACCGTTGGTGGAATCGCAAGATTCCTGAAATTGATGCGTCAGGCCAGCACAGGTTGAGCAAGATTTACAGCGAGTATGTTGTAAGTTTTATTTAGCACTTAGTGTGCTTCGTATGTTGCTCTGCCAGTGCGCAGGGCTTTTTTATTGCCCTGTTTAATTAAGCTTGATGTGTTTCTTTCGAACTGACGGCCGATTTAGGAAGGAACGCCATGAAGAGGCCCGAAAAGGAAGCGGTAGTTGCCGATCTTACGGAACTTTTCCGTAATGCAGACGCTGTCTACCTTACCGAGTACCGCGGGCTTACCGTTCCGCAGATTTCTTCTCTGCGTGAAAAGCTAGGCCGCGATACTTCCTACTCTGTGGCGAAGAACACGCTTGCTCGTATTGCTGCTAAGGAAGCGGGCATTGAAGGTCTTGACGAGCTTCTCGCCGGCCCAACTGCAATCACCTTTGTTAAGGGTGATTTCATTGAGGCTGCTAAGACCTTGCGTGATTTTGCCAAAGAGAATAAGACTCTCGTCATCAAGGGCGGTTTCGCAGATGGAACTGTTTACGATGCCGAAGGTGCAAAGCAGCTTGCAGACTTGAAGTCTCGCCCACAGTTGCTTTCCGAAATGGCCGGCGCGCTCAAGGGCACCATGTCTAAGGCCGCCTACCTGTTCAACGCATTGCCAACCAAGACGGTGCGTACTATCGACGCTTTGCGCGAGAAGCAGGAAAAGGCCGCTTGATTCCCTTGCAGCTTGCTGCATGAGACCAACCAATAATAAAAATGTTATGGTCGTAAGGCACACCGTGTGCCTGGCCAAGTAAGAAAGGAAGCCAATTATGGCTAAGCTCACTAGTGAAGAGCTTCTTGAAGCTTTTGGTGAAATGACCCTCGTTGAGCTCTCTGAGTTCGTCAAGGCCTTTGAAGAGAAGTTCGACGTCGAGGCTGCTGCCCCTGTCGCCGCTGTTGCCGCTGCTCCAGCTGCTGCTGGCGCTGCTGAGGAAGAGAAGGACGAGTTCGACGTCGTTCTCACCGCTGCTGGCGACAAGAAGATTGCAGTCATTAAGGCTGTTCGCGCTTTGACCAACCTCGGCTTGGCTGAAGCTAAGGCTCTCGTTGACGGCGCTCCAAAGCCAGTTCTCGAGAAGGCTAAGAAGGAAGATGCCGAGAAGGCTAAGGCTGCCCTCGAAGAGGCCGGCGCTTCCGTGGAACTTAAGTAGTTCTAGCTTTTTATTACTTTGCGTGTAGCGGCAGTTTTATGCGTGTGCGCATAGTGAATAAGGCGGTAGGATTTATTCCTGCCGCCTTTTTTATTGCGCGTTTGTTGGCAGAGAAAATGGGTTATAGGCCAAAAAGTGTGTAAAGCTAGTCTGATGAATATTCTGTGGAATAAGCCACAAGTCTCAACACTGTTAAAAACTCAGTCAACAAACTGAGAAATTAACACTGATAGCCCAAATACCGTTACTAACTCAGCTAACAAACTGAGAAAACAACGGTTATGTGTTACTGGTGCAGTATGTAGACTGCGTTAGTAACGAAAAAGTGTGATTTATCGTTACTCGCGCAGTACGTAATCTGCGTTAGTAACGAATAGGTGATGAGAGAGCTTGCGGCGCGTGTGGTCTCCGCGCGTGTCGCGCTGTGAGTGGCGGTTTTTCAAGGCTTTGCGGGCGGTGCGGGGGAGTTGCCGCGAGTTTCCTGAGAGTTTTCTGAGAAAAATCTTTGAAAATCTTGAAATAGTATTTTTTACGATTAAACAGTGTAGTTTGTTGTATTTTTTATGGTTTTACGAGCTTTTACTGGAATATTTTTGTAATTTTGATGATATTTTCTTTGTTGAATGCTTGTTTTTGCTCTTGACTTTTTCGAACGGGGGGGGGGTATGTTAATAACAGCTTTCAGCTAGATGCTCTATCTGAAAGTTATCCACAAGAGATTGATTTTGTGGGTTTATGTTTTTCACCATGTGTTTTAAACGTGGTGGAGAAGAAGAAAGGAAAATATTATGTTTAACAAGAAGGCTATCGCCGCACTCGCTGCTGGCGCCACCCTCGTTTCTGGCTTGGCTTTTGCTGCTCCAGCAATGGCTGAGGCTAAGTTACCTGCGGATGCTATTGAAAATGCTAAGAAGCAGGAACAGGCTGATAAAGATGAGTTGGCTAAAAAGGTTGAAGAGAACAAAGCTAAGGAAAATAAGGCAGTTTTAGATAATCTCGATAAGTCCAAGGCTTTTGACAACTTCCTTAACGGTTCCGAAAAGGGAGACATTGTAAATGGTGCTTTGAGCACCTTGAATGGTCGTGGTGCTGCAGAGGTTTCAGCGGCTAGGTCCAAGGCTAATGAAGCTACTGCTGCTTTGAATGCTTTGAAGGCTAAGTGGGCTGATATATTGGCTCAGGCTGATTATCTTGACGCTGAAGGTGAACATGAAGCTGCTGCTGCTTTGCGTAAGTCTTACTACACTAATGTTCCATTCTTAGATAGTATTTCTGCTGCTACTAAGACTGAGAAGGAAGCCAAGGATGAGCTTGCTAAAGCTGAGAAGGCTTACAAGGAAAGTAAGGAACGCTTTGCTAAGTTCTTGAACAATCTTGGTGGCAAGAAGGCCGATGTTAAGAAGTCTGATAAGAAGTCTGACAAGAAGGCTGACAAGAAGGCTGCTCCATTGGCTAAGACCGGTGCTGCTGTAGCTTTGGCTGCTGTTGCTGCTTCCGTGCTTGCTGGCATGGGTGCTGCTCTTCGCAAGATCCGTCACTAAGCTTTTAACACGTTAATCGTGTTGATTGTTTAATGGTTTGTTTGTGAGCGTGCTGTATGTGAGTATGGTGCGCTCACTTGTTAAATCTTTCACTCAACGTGCTGCAAGGGCTTTATGTTCTTGCAGCGGGTTTGCTTTCGGGCTTTTGCATGATTCTACTGTTTTGCCAAATCTCTTTCTTCACGGTAGTGTTGTGCGCTGGTTTTCGGGGGCGTGACTGTTGAGTGTTTGGCTGGCTTGTTTGTTAGGGAAACGAGTCGGTTTTGTTAAAGGGCTTGGGTTTGGTGCTACTAGGGGCATCAGACTCCAGGCCCTTTCTTTTTATGCGTCTGTTTGCGTGGTGTGAGTGCTGCTTGTTGGTGCGATGCGACCAAAACGGCACGCGCGTGAGTAGTTTATGTCGCCACTGATTTGTCTACGACGAAACAAGTGGCTTGATGTTGTTTATGTGTGTTGCTGGATTAGTGAATAGCGAATGCGCGTTGAATAGAATGCATTGTGCATACAATTGTGAATAAATTGTAAACATTGTTTATTTTTTGCTGATTTTTATTTTTTTTTATCCTGCCCTTGCGTGTTTGCATAAATATTCATAGAGAAAGGGTAAAAATATGCGTAAACGAATTAGTGTAATTTCATCGATTTTATCTGCAGTCGCATTGTTGGTTTCTTTTGGTATTGGTGCGGCTTCAGCGTCAGCGTTGAGCCTTGAGAAGATTGATGGAATAGGCAAAAAGGGTGTTGGATTCCTTTCTTGTGAAAAGGTTAAAGATAATGTTTGTTACAATCCTTACCAATATAAGCTTGATAATGGTAATAGCTCATGGACTATAACGTCTATACAATATTTGTCTTTACCCGCTAACGTTAACCCTAGTGGTCATACAACACAATCAACGGCTGCTAATTTTGTTTCTATTGATGTTAGAGGCATGAAAGATGGAGATTATGTATTTTATGCAATGGATGGTCGTGAGACAAGTAAGGGTAAATTATTCGCAATTAAGTTTAAGGTCAAGCATGTCAATCCTGTTGTAAACGTAGAGCTTACAACAAGTACAGATGGTAAGAAGCAGCTGCATATTACTTTTGCGGATGATACTACCAAAGATATCGATTTAGGCGATTTGAAGGGTGAAAAGGGTGACAAGGGCGATAAGGGCGATAAGGGTGATCAAGGCCCTCAAGGTCCTAAGGGCGACAAAGGCGACCCTGGCGCTCCTGGTAAAGATGGTAAAGACGGCATCAATGGAGCAGACGGCAAAGACGGCAAGGATGCTTTAAGCGGCTACAATGTTTACTGGCTTGGTGGCGATTATGGCGTAATTTTCGTGAAGGGTAAGCCTGCACAGGGAACTGATACTCCAAACTTTACAGTTCCAAGCACAATTACAACTAATCCAGTTGAGGTACAAACGCCACAAACTCAGGCGAATAGTTCTGAGTCGGAGAGCGCTAAGCAGTCTCAAACTAATCAAAGCCAGGAAAACAATTCCAAAGCTGACGAAAAGTCTGATTCAAAGCAAAGTGCAGATACTGAGACTCAGGCTAAGCCTCAGTTGAACAAAAAGCACGATCACGCTTTGCCTCCAACTGGTGTTGGTGTAGCTTTGGCTTCGATTTCTGTGGCTGTGCTTGCTGGTGTTGGTGTTGCTTTGCGCAAAGTGCGCCGCTAGTAAGAGGTTAGCTAACAGACTAGCTAGATAATGATTTACTGCTGGCTGCTTGATTGTAACTGGCTGTTTGATGCACTAACTAATAGTGTTGCTATGTTCTAGCAGAAAGTATTTAAGGGCTTTCGCTCGCGTTCGCTTGTTTGCGTTCGCGCGCGAAGGCTCTTTTCTTTATGCACTTTCCGATTGCGTTCTGTTTTTTATGTTTTGCAGCTTGTGCAAATATCACCTCACTTCGCAAAATTAAAAAATTTTCAAATTTGCGAAGTGGGATTTGGCTAGTTTTGAGAAGTGAGATTTGTTCGGCATTAAAGCTTGTAAATCATGCTACGCCGAAACGAGCGGCTGTATGTTATAGCGAACAACTTAAACTTGCAAAAATCAAAAGTTTAGGTAATCAATAACCTAAACTTACGAAAAATAAAAGTTTAGGTCACGAATAACCTAAACTTGTAAAAAATCAAAGTTTAGGTAATAATATTTATAAGATTCGTAAGATTCGTATGTTTATAACAGTGCAATCAATGTGAGCATTTTAGGAATTGCTAAATTTTCTAAAGCGGAGTCGAGGGTTATTATGGTAAATTCGCAAAATCCGTTACTTGAAAGCGCAAATATGCCAATGCGCAGTAATCGCACTTCAATAGTCGGCAAAAATATTAAAAATCGCGATATTTATCTTAATCAGCTTATAGCTTTTAAAGATACAGAGCCTGTAAAAGTTGTGACAGGTATTCGCCGCTGTGGCAAGTCAACTCTGCTTAAACTTATGCAAGCATACCTTCTTAACTCTGGGGTTGAGCAAAATCAAATTATATCTATAAACTTTGAGTCGCTTGAGTTTCAAGATATGAGTTACAAAGACTTATACAATTACGTTAAAAGCAAGATTGAGCCTACAAAGATTGAGTCTACCAAGATTGAGTCTTCTGGTATTAAGTCTACTAAAAAAACGTATCTTTTCTTTGACGAACTGCAGCGTATAGATCGTTGGGAAGATGCAATTAACTCGTTTCGCGTAGATTTTGATTGCGATATTTACATAACTGGCTCTAACGCATACCTGCTTTCTTCGGAGTACTCAACTTACTTGTCTGGGCGGTATGTGGAAGTGAAAATGTACCCGCTTTCGTTCAAAGAGTTTGTTGATTTTCAGGATTATTCCATTGAAGAATATAAGTCTCCGCTCGGCGATTTGAAAAAAAGAGCGGTGAGCGCGAATGGCGGTAGTGTAGAGCTGGGTGATTTGTTTGCAGCTTATATGCGTTATGGCGGTATGCCTGCAATCTGTGATATTGCTTTAGAATCAGGCTTTAATCAGAGTAGCGCAATGACTTTGCTGGACGGAATTTATTCAACTGTAGTAGTTCGAGATATACTCGAGCGCGAGAAGCGCCGCGGGCAAAGGCAGATTACAGACGCCGACCTTCTTAGAAAAATAATTATGTTTTTGGCGGATAATATTGGAAACAATACGTCTTTAAATTCTATGTGCAATACGCTTTCTTCGGAAAAGTTGCTTGATTCTTCGGATAGCAATTCTTACGAATCACGCGCGCGTGGCGCTAAGCCTGCAACTCAAACTGTGTCCGCTTATGTTAGTGCGTTAAAAGAATCTTATATGTTTTATGACGTTAAGCGCTTTGATATTAAAGGTAAGGATTATTTGCGCACTCTTGGCAAATATTACATTGTTGACATTGGGTTGCGAAATTATTTACTTGGTTTTAGGGACAGAGATAGAGGGCATGCGCTAGAGAACGTTGTGTTCTTTGAGCTTTTAAGGCGCGGCTATGATGTTGCTGTTGGCAAAATAGATAATTTGGAGGTGGATTTTGTTGCGACTTCTGCTTCCGAAAAGCTTTATATTCAAGTAACTGAAAGCATGATGGACGAGTCTGTGCGCGAGCGGGAGTTAAAGCCTCTTCGTAAGATTCAGAATAATTACGAGAAGCTGGTTATTACTTTGAGCAAGGCTTTGGACGATGATTACGACGGCATTCGCGTTGAAAACATTGTTGATTGGTTGCTTAAGTAGAAGGTAGTGTTTAAGATTTCGTGGTTTTAAGGGCTTTCGCTCGCGTTCGCTTGTTTGTTTTCTCTCTTTCGTTCGCGCGCGAAGGCTCTTTTCTTTTTTCACTATAACCATCTTTTTTACCTCATAACTCTTCTTTTGTGCGTCTTATTGCCGCCTGAACCGGTGCTAGTTGTTGCTGGTTCGATGTGACCTAAACTGCTCAGCGGTGAGTAGTTTAGGTCGCTTTTGCGGAAGATTCCGGCCAAAACGACTCAGCGTTGAGTAGTTTATGTCGCCTACGCAAGAAAATACGAGCAAAACAGCACGCGCGCGAGTAGTTTAGGTCGTGAGTGAAGGCGGGTCTCCGCGCGTGTCGCGCTGTGAGTGGCGGTTTTTCAAGGCTTTGCGGGCGGTGCGGGGGAGTTGCCGCGAGTTTCCTGAGAGTTTTCTGAGAAAAATCTTTGAAAATCTTGAAATAGTATTTTTTACGATTAAACAGTGTAGTTTGTTGTATTTTTTATGGTTTTACGAGCTTTTACTGGAATATTTTTGTAATTTTGATGATATTTTCTGTGTTGAATGCTTGTTTTTGCTCTTGACTTTTTCGAACGGGGGGGGGGTATGTTAATAACAGCTTTCAGCTAGATACTCTATCTGAAAGTTATCCACAAGAGATTGATTTTGTGGGTTTATGTTTTTCACTGCGTTTTAAGCGTGGTGGAGAAGAAGAAAGGAAAATATTATGTTTAACAAGAAGGCTATCGCTGCACTTGCTGCTGGCGCCACCCTCGTTTCTGGCTTGGCTTTCGCCGCCCCAGCTTTCGCTGCAGGTTTTTCTGGCTATGGTTCCGGCACTAATGGTGACGTTACTAAGCACGGCACTACTGAACAGCTCGGTGATACTACTCAGACTGATTCCCCAGCCGTTCCTAAGAAGGCTAGCGACATGCGTTTTGGTGAAGCTTCCAAGTTCGATGAAAAGGGCATTAAGGCTACAGATTATCCAGCATATGAGAACCCAGTTTACAACGAGGGTTACAATCCTGAGTATTCCAAGCATGCTGGTGCTGTAGAAGCTAAGAACAATGAGCTTGTTCGCTTGTACAACAAGAAGATTGAAAAGATTTACGCATGCGGCACTGCAGATGCGCTTATTGCAGATAAGGTTAAGTGCGTTGCTGAGATGGAGAAGGAGAAGGAGAACTTCGTTAACAACCGTCTCCCAAGCCTTTCTACTGAGGATGTTTACGGCCCACGCGATTCCAAGAACCGCACCGTAATGAAGTCTCATCGTCCAATCGATGGAGATAAGCCAGAAGCTAAGAAGGCTGAAGATAAGAAGGTTGCTCCAGCTAAGGCTGCTGGTAAGAAGGCTGCTGCTCCATTGGCTAAGACCGGTGCTGCTGTAGCTTTGGCTGCTGTTGCTGCTTCCGTGCTTGCTGGCATGGGTGCTGCTCTTCGCAAGATCCGTCACTAAGCTGTTAGCACATTAAGTGTGTTGATTGTTTAATGATTTGTTTGTGAGCGCACTGTATGTGAGTATGGTGCGCTCACTTGTTAAATCTTTCACTCAACGTGCTGCAAGGGCTTTATGTTTTTGCGGCGGGTTTGCTTTCGGGCTTTTGCATGATTCTACTGTTTTGCCAAATCTCTTTCTTCACGGTAGTGTTGTGCGCTGGTTTTCGGGGGCGTGACTGTTGAGTGTTTGGCTGGCTTGTTTGTTAGGGAAACGAGTCGGTTTTGTTAAAGGGCTTGGGTTTGGTGCTACTAGGGGCATCAGACTCCAAGCCCTTTCTTCGTATGCGTTCCACTGTTTGGCTCAATTTGTTTCGAGTAGCCATTGCGCTATGTCTATTACGCGGATTCCTTCAATGTCGTAAGAATCATGACGCGTATTTGCAAGCAGGATTTTAGGGTAAGAGTCTTTTATTGCTTTTAGTGGCGAAAGTTCGTGCTCCAATGTGGAATCATCGCTAATATTATTTTCGGAATAGTAGTATTTTTCACTTTTGAAAGTAGATACGTATTTTCACTTTCAAAACTGTAATATTTTTTAAGTTTTGAAAGTAGGCGCGTATGTTTGCTTAAAATCACAGATCTTTTCTTTTGCGTGCATATCACTGATGTGTTGTCTACGCAGAAACGAGTGGCGTGATGTTGCTGATGCTAGATTCGTCAAATCGCGAATCTTTACTTTTAAGTATGCAGAATAGCAATTATCTTTACTTTTGATGTTGATTATGGGAAAATAAGTAAAGATTTTAGTGCGTGAGTATTTAGATTCGTCATAATTTATCTCAATTAAAACTATGCAAGCGGAAGAAAGAGAAGCGTTAAAAATGTATGACTACTCGGGATTGAACAAAAGGCTACAAGAAAAAGGTATTAAAAAATCGCAGTTAGTGGCCGAGTTGCATATTTCTTCTCGTACGATTGCGAAAATCTCAAAAGGTGAAAAATTATCAAATTCAGTAATCGCGAAAATCAGCGACTATTTACAATGTAAGCCGAGTGAATTGTATCGCGTAATTTCAGGTAATCCTATTTTGCAAAGGCTTAGGGAAGAGAAGGAGCATCGTATACCGGGTGGAATTTATCACGAGCTTCAAATTCGTATGACTTACAACTCGAATCATATTGAAGGAAGTCAGCTAAGCGAAGATCAAACTAGGCGAATTTTTGAAACTAATACTATTGATTCCGAAGAAAATGTGGACGGCGGCGGCGCAAGCGAAAACGAAGGTACAGTTGTTGGTGCAAATGCTAGTACAGGTATTAGGGTTGATGACATTGTTGAAACAGTAAATCATTTTCGTGCGATTGATTACTGCATTGATGTTGCTGAAGAGCCTCTTAGTGAAGACATGATTAAGCATTTACATTTGTTGCTTAAACGCGGAACAAGCGACGAGCTTCTGCCTTGGTTTAGTGTTGGTGACTACAAGTTGCGTGCGAATGTTGTAGGCGGTGTGCAAACTTGCGATCCGAAAAAAGTGCATGATGAGATTAGCAGGTTGTTGGCAGAATACCTTGCTAAAACTGATTTGCAGCTAGAAGATATAGTTGATTTTCATTACAGGTTTGAGCGAATACACCCATTTCAGGATGGCAATGGTAGAGTTGGGCGTTTGATTGCTTTTAAGGAATGCTTAAAGCATAATATTGTGCCGTTTATTATTGAGGATCGAAAGAAATACTACTATTATCGCGGTCTTAAAGAATACAGCAATGAGCGCGGATTCCTAGTTGAAACTTGCTATGACGGTCAAGATACGTTACGCGCTCTGTTGAAGCTTTTTGGGTTGTAACACGTTCTGTTTATTGCGTTTTGAGGCTCGTGTGAATATCGCCTCACTTCGCAAAATTAAAAAATTTTCAAATTTGCGAAGTGGAGTTTGCTTAGTTTAGCGAAATTGATTTTGCTCGGCGTTAAAGCGTGTAAACATGCTACGCCGAAACGAGTGGCGTGATGTTGCTGGTTCGATGTGGCATAAACTGCTTAGCTGTGAGTAGTTTATGTCGCCTACGTAAATATGTAATATTTTTATGCGAAAAATCAATAAAAACTAGCGCAATATACACAAAGCATGACACAATAGAAGGTAGTGTGTGTTTTCTGAAGGGAGCAGATCACGTGAGTGAGCGACAAGTCGTGCAGCGCTGGATGATTACAGTAGGTGGTGTTGAGCAGGCGCGCGTTGGAGCAGGTCAGTCGGTTGAGATTGGTCGAAAGCCTATACGCCCATTGCGTGAAGATGGATTTAAGCGCATTGACATAGTAGATAATAAGCGTTCTATGTCTAAGCGCCACGCGCTACTCATTGTTGATCCTAAAGGCGTGGCAACAATACGCGATTTACATTCAACAAACGGAACTTACTTAGTTGGCTCAAATGGTGATTTGTTGCGACTCGACCCAGATGTTGATTTCCAGCTTCCAGACAGTTTAATGCGAATGCAGTTTGGTGATGTTCCTGTTGATTTTGTGCGAGTAGAAGATGAAGTTCAGGAAGAAGAGACTAGTAATGTGCGTGACTTGTTCTCTTATGCCACTGATGATGAAAAGCATGAGGAGCCTGCCGCGTCTGGTTTGTCGGTAGATCAGATTCTTGATTTGCGCGCGGGCGAGCCGACTGGAATTTTCCACGCACAGTCAGTGTCGGAACCTGGATTGTCTTGGCAAAAAGGCAAATCTATTAAGGATGCGCTTGAGGGTAGTGCGTCGGTTGATGATGCGTCGGTTGATTCTGAACAGATTGATTCTGCGTCGGTTGATTCAGATCCTATCAATGCTGCGCCAATTAATCACGATGTAACAGTTCCTGTTGTTTTGGAGCAGCAGGAAGCGCCTGTTGAGCCGCGTAATTTGTTTGCGGATGCTCGAGCGGAAAGTGAAAATGCTCAAGCAGAGAGCGAAAATGCTCAAGTTGCGCAATCTCAAGCAGAACCGCTTAATGCAGAACCGCTTAATGTAGAGCCTCTTCAGGCAGAGCAATCTCAAGCAGAATCCGCTCAAGCTGAGTCCTATGAAGTCGAATCAGATAAAGTTGAATCAGCTGAAATCGACGCTTCTGAAACAGAACCAGCTGAAGTCGAGCCTTCCAAAACTGCGTCAAATCCATTAGAAGGTAATCGATATTACTTAACTCACGAAGACTCTAATAAAGCGTACGAAAATTACACAAATATAGGTCCTCTTGATTCGCGCTTTACAGCAACAAGTATTGATATTAGCGATATTAGTAGTATTGATTCCGACGCATCTTATACTCCTGCTTTTGAACCTGGATCCGTATTTGAGAAAGTATCAAAAGGTGAATTTGATGCTCAGCAAAATATTGTAGAAGCTGGCGGATTCACTTCTAAAGAAGCAGAAGAAAGTACAGATTTTTCAAAGCAATTTGAGATGGCTCAACATTCCGAATTGCTGCCATACTTAGCGTCAAATCCTGGATTGTACGACGACTTATACGCTTGGCTTGCAGCACAAGGCAATGCGGATGTAGATGCAGCACTTGCGCGTAACAGCGGTTATAGTGCATACCGTAAAGCTATTGAACAGTAAGTGAGTAGGTGGGAAAATGAGTGAGGCAAACAGCGAGCAGAATGGCGAGCAAAACGTTGAGCAAAGAAGTGAGCTGAACGTTGATCAAAATGTTGAGAACAGCGTTGATCAAAACAATTCACAAGTAAGTGCTCGAAGCAGCGCAATCAAAAATATTATTTCTTGGAAGCAGCAGTATCAGTCTCAGCTATCTCCTTCTCCGCTAGAAGATATTACGCAACTTGCAGCGCAATTAGAGCTTACTCACGCGCATCCTTCTGGAATAGCGCAACTTTTTGCAAGTGGAAAAGTAACGTTAAAAGCTTTATTCCGCGATGCTGGGATGTTGCGTGCTGCTGGGCGTAGATTGGATCGCGTTTTTGAGGATCGCGACGCAAAAGCGCATGAAAGCGGCGTATCTGAGCTTTCTTTGGTTGTTGGAGTTGCATCGTGGAATGGTAATCATGTTCCAGTTCTCACATATCCGGTGCATGTAGTTCGTGATACTAATCAAGACGAAACTGCAGCAACTATTTACTTCTCCGGTAGTGTTGGGCTAAACCATGCTCTTGTTCAGCGTTTGAGTGCTCGCGGAGTTGAGCTTCGCGAGGATGTGCTCTTTGACGGTTCTCAATACGAAAGCGGTACTCCAGAAACTTCTGTTGTTTTTGATGCCATTTGTAAAAAAGCACGCACTTCTTTCCCAGATTTCGACATTGAGCGAGATATTGTACTTGGATGCTTTACAGATGCAGGATCTCGTTTTGTGGCTGAAAGTGAGCAAATTCTTAACGCTTTACAGTCCGGCAATGTTGGCAATACGCTTATTGACGCTATGGCAGGAGATGAGCGTTCAATACAAGCGATTAGTGCTGATAATAAGCCGGAATATAGTCCTTTTGATGCAGATCCACATGGTGAGTGCGAAGTTGGAGATGTTGACAACACCGTTCGCTACGCTGCAGATCTTGTTTCTTCCGGAAACTCGTTATTCGTTAATATTGACTCCGGCTCGGATTCTGCCTCTATTGCTGCAGCAATCGCTTCGCGCTCGGTTCTTGCAGGGCGCTCAGTTTTGTATGTGCCAAATGTGATTGAACAACAGCGTAGATTCCGTTATACGCTTAATACGCATGAAATTTCTTCACTAGCATTAGACGTTGCAGATGGGCATATTGCTAAGCATGTTGATTCGCAGCTTATTTCTGCAGTTGGAGCGCGTCAAAGCGTTGCAACATCGCGTTTTGAGCAGGTTGCCGACGAATTAGTTGGTGTGCGCTCGCGTCTTACTCGCTATTTAGGTGACCTTCACGGAGTTAATGAAACTTGGGGAGTATCGGCGTATCAAACAATACAAAATCTTGCTGCAATTGCTATGCTGCCAACGCATCCTTCTACGCACGTGCGTTTAGACGTTGCTGCAGCTCATGCAATTACTGGTCAAATCGATACGTGGTTGCAAAAATTCCATCAAGCGGACGAGCTTGGTGAATTTAATATTAATCCTGAAGATACTCCTTGGTTTGGCGCTTCTATTTACGACGAAAACGAAGCCGTATCGGTGTATCAGCGAATAGTAGACGTGCTTCTTAAGCTACTTCCTGCTACTCGCGAGCAAGTTAAAAGCACTGTTCAAAGCTGCGGTTTCCCTGTTCCAACAACTGCTCGCGAATGGAGCAGACAAGTTACGGTTTTGAAGAATTTGCGACGCGTACTCGATGTGTTCCAACCTGAAATTTTTGAGCGCGATTTGGACGCAATGATTGAAGCTAGTAAGCCGAAAGCTGTTAGAAAAGCTGAAGGCACGATTATGGGCTTCTGGGAACGTCGCCGTCACGTGCGTGAAGCGCGTAGTTTGCTTAGAGTTGGAGCTAAGGTTGACGACTTGCATGAAGCTTTGAAGATTGTTTCTCAGCAGGCTGCTCAGTGGCGTACTTTTGTGCCTCACGGTGGATGGCCTGTTTTGCCGCCAAAATTAGACGAATTGGTAAATACTCAAGAAGTATTATCTAGGAATTTGGTGGCTCTTGATGCAGTATTATCTACAACTCGTCAAGGTGCAGATCTTGAAAATATTGAGTTTGCGCAGCTTGAGGCACGTTTGCAGGATTTGCATGACGATCGCGCATCTCTCGATACTCTTCCAGGTCGCTGCAAGTTGGAAAGTGAATTTAGCAAGGCTGGTTTGCTTGATTTAGTAAGCGATTTGCGTCATCGTCATGTTACAGGAGATGCTCTTGATGGCGAGTTACAGCTTGCTTGGTGGACTACAGTTTTTGAAGATATTGTTAATTCTTCTGCGATTATTTCGAATCAAGATGGTTCTGCTATGCAGGATGCTTCTGATCGTTTTGTACAAGTAGATACTGAGCATGTGCGTTCTATTGGACCGATGGTTCAGCAAGAAGCTATGAGGCATTTGTGCGAATTGCTGTTCTCGCATACTCAGGAAGCAAATCAACTGCACACTATGCTTGCAAGCAACCGTTCCGGAATAACATTTAATAAGCTTTTGCGCAATTATTCTGAGATTTTGCTTGCTGCAAAGCCAATCTTAGTGGCTATGCCATCAACGCTTACTATGATGACTCCGCTTGGTCCTATTGCAGACACTGTGATTATTGATTCTGCAGAGCATATATCAAATATTGAATTATTCTCTATTTTGGCTCGCGCTTCGCAAGTAGTTGTTCTTGCGCATAAGCAGACTGTAAGCTCTGAAAGTTTGCGTAAGCTTATTTCTATTCTGCCGTCTGTTACAGTTGTTTCTCGCGCTACAAGGCGTTCCTTGCGCTTGGCTCGATTCTTGGAAGAACACGGTTACGGAAAGTTGCGTCACGATGTTCCTATTGAACGCTTGCAAGGCAAGGTGCGTTTGCATCAAGTTGATGCTACTGGAGTTCCAGTGCTGTCTTCCGGACTGATTGAAAGCAGTCAGCGCGAAATTGACGAAGTAGTTGAGCTTATTCGTCAGCGCGCGAAGACTTTCACTGTTGTTCCTTCAAGCTACATGCTTGTGGTTGTGACTTTAACAAACGTATTCCGCAGTCGTTTGGGTGCAGAATTGAAGTCTTTGTCTATTAAAGACGAAAATATGGCTCGATTCTTGCGTCATGTGCGTTTAATGAGTGTTCACGAAGCTTCCGGAGCTATTGCTACGGATGTTATTCTGTCTCTGTGCTACGCAAAAACTTCTCACGGACGTTTGCTTCAGCAATTTGGTTTGCTGGAAGAAGAAGGCGGCAAGGGTATGCTTTTGGATGCGCTTGCTTTGGCTCGTAGGCATCTTGATATTGTTAGCGCATTTACTTCCAAAGATATGGATGATGAGCGTTTGCATCAGGATGGCCCAAAGTTGCTTAAGACTTTGTTGCAATGGGCTGAGCAGTTAAGCGATAAGCCTTTGCGTCCGGAAGATGCTCATGATGTTGAAGCGCAAGTTGCTGCTGAATCTGCTCAAAATAATGTGCTATTTACTGATTTAGCTGAGCGTATTCGTTCGCGCGGATTAAATGTAGCGGTTAATTATGGTTTCGATAACGGCGTTCGTATTCCGCTTGTTGTCGGTCTTGCAGATAAGCCATTTGCTTTGGCTGTGCTTACTGACGATGCTCAATTTATGAGTATTCAGTCCACTCGTGAACGTCATCGTATGATGATTCAAGATTTGGAAGCTCTTGGATGGTCTGTTATGACTGTTTGGAGCGTTGGTGCATTCGTTAATCCAGAAAAAGAAGTTGACCGCGTTGTTTCAAGGCTCGGCGAATTGTATGGTGACAACGAATGAGCGATTATGATCCTAATCGACGCTCTCCGCGCAAATCTGTAAGAGTAGTGCGTGAAGGCTCTGAGCTTTTTGATGCCGATGGCGTAAAACTAGAGCCTTCTGATGAACTTACGAAAGAGCAGCGTGCTTTGGACGACGATAATCGCATTTTAAGCGAGCTTCCTCCGCATTGGGCTGTGTTTTCTGAGCGAGGGCGAAACTAGTCGTTCGCTGGCTGGCCAATAAACTTATTAGTTTGCCTCGGCTGTCACGGCGTATAATAGGATATTTGAAGGAACAGTAAGTTTTTTGTCTTATATTTGTGAAACTTCGGAGGAACTTTTGCCTACTTATCATTACCGTTGTAAAGAATGCGGATACGATTTTTCTGAACATCAATCATTTTCGGATGAACCTATTACCATTTGCCCTCAGTGCGGCAAAAACGCTGTGCGCAAAGTGTATTCTGCTCCTCCAATCAATTTTAAAGGCAAAGGCTTTTACAGAACTGATAAGTAAATAAAAGCGCTTTATTTGCGTTTTACTTGCACTTTAGTTGCGCGTTGATAGGTTTTATCCACAACGCGCAATTTTTATTGCGTGACTATTTTGCTTACGTAAAAATGCATGTTATGAGTACAAATTTTTCTTTATTCTCGGGGTTTCAACGCTCCGACAGCTCTAGCGCATTGGTTAAGAGGCGCCAACACGATTTTGTGCGGAAAATTATTGTTATTTTATGCGCGGCAATTGTATCTTTGCTGGTTGTATCTACAATTATTGATTCTCAAGCTACGCAATTAATACCAGTTGCTGCTCATAATATTCATCAAGGAGATAAGATTAGCGAAACGGATGTTAATTACATTCGAGTTCCGCAACATTCTGTGTTTCGCTATGCGCTTGCTGGGCGTGTAAACTTGCGAAATCCGCTTATTGCAACTTGTGAAATCAAAATTGGTATGCCGATTTTGCAAAATGCTGTAAGTCATTTGCCGAATATTCCTGAAGGCTTTACTTCGATTTCAGTGCATTTATCTAGCGCAGATCACACGATAATACCTGGAGAAGAGGTAGATCTTGCTTTTAGTAAGCCGTTGCAAGACGAGGGCGAAAAGTCGGATGATTCTACAAAAAATGATGAAAATACGCAGGAAGCCGGCGGCTCTGCAAGTAAAAGTAGTAAAAGTAGTAGAAATAGCGAGAATGTCGAAAATAGTAAAAATAGCGAAAGTAGCGACGAAGAATCTGAAGAATCTGAAGAAACTGATATTACGCAGATTGATAGAAGGTATGTAGATGTTGTTAATCACGTTATTGTAATGCGAATAGCTAAAAGTCAACAATCTTCTCAAGATCAGCAGAATACTACGACTCTTGCCATGCCTGCTGCAGACGCTTTACGTTTGTTGCAAGCTCAGTCTGTGAATCCTTCACTTGCGATTGTTGCTATGAAGCACGTTAATAACCGTTAGTGCTAACACAGCATATTGTGTGAAGAAAGATGGCATATTCCCACATTTTGGCGACACGCCGACGCGTTTATATTGCTACACATCCTTAGACGTCTTTATATTAATAGATATGGGTTATGAATCGGTTAGCGCACTAATTGTGTTAATCATCCTCGTAGCCTTATGGTTCGGGTGGTTGCCTAAACGCACGGTTAATGGCATGAAGACCATGCTTGAGCATCGCGAGGATAGGTTTTCACCAACACTACATCTTGTAGGTGAGTGGAGTGCTGCACGCATTTGTGACGGCACAGGTATGTTGGCAAAAGGGGCTTGTATGCAACCGACTCAACGAAAACGAACATTAACTCCTGAACGTATTGCGCGTATTCGTGCTGCAAGACGAGCCGCTATTCGTCGCCGTTGCGTATTGGTTGGCGCTCTTGCTGTTTTAACAGTTCTTGTGTTTATAGTTGGGTGCTCTGGAGCGTTTTCGCCAGCTTTCGTGCTTATTCCAGGAGCTATGCTGACTGCAGTTCTTTATTTCGGTTCTCGTGCCGCTAAGCATGCTCGCGAATGGGAAGCTCGCGTAGCTAAGATGCGTGCTGGATCTTTGGAATCTGTAGATTTGGCGAATGATTCTTTGCGCAACAAGTCTTTGAATGGCGAATCTTTGAAACTTGAATCTTCAAAGGAACAATCTTTGAAGAGTGAACCTTCAGAATCAGTTGAGCAACATTCTTCTCGCGACGATACCGCAACTTCTGTTATGGAAAAGGGCGAAATTAAAGTCGCGTTAATGCGTGCTCAAGAGGAGTGTAATGCGGCTCTTCTTGCAAGAAGTGAAGCAACTGAAAATGCTGAAAACGTTGCTGAAGATATTGATGAAAAAGAGTACGAAGAAGACTTTAAAGAAGCTAATTTAGCTGTTAAAGAAGATTCTAAAGATTCCGCTGCTGTCAAAAATAATCAAGATTTGATTTCATTCTCTCTTGGAAGCGACGTCAAGTATGATTTGGGTAATTCTGTTGCTGCAGCAAAAGCTCCAGAAAGTTTGGAAATCAAGTCAACTAAGCAGGTTGCTAAAGCAATACCTGTGGTTAAGCCTGCTAAATCTAAAGCTACTAAATCTAAAGCTGCTAAAAGTGCGAAGACTTCTGAATCTAAGTATGCTAAAAATTTGCAAAAGTCAACTTCTTTGCAATTCCATGCAGAAGAGCAGAAAAGTCAAGTAGAAGCTCCGGCAAGTTCCGCAGACTCACTCGGAGTTGCAAATTTGCGCGAAGTTTTAGCTCGTCGCAATGCCTAATTTAAGAATTTTCTAAAAATTTTCTTAAAAGATTAGCACTCGAGTTGTTAGAGTGCTAATTTCGCGCTACTATGAAACACAGAACGTAAGTGCGATTGCAAACGTGATCGTCAGCCTCGTATGTAAAACGCTTGCGTACAAAGTTAGTATCTCTCTTAAGAAAGAGGTGGCGACAGTGTCGATTAAGCTCACACCGTTGGAAGATAAGATTATTGTAAAGCAGGCTCAGGCAGAAACTCAGACTGCTTCTGGCTTGTATATTCCAGATAATGCCAAGGAAAAGCCACAGCAGGGCGAAGTTCTTGCGGTTGGTCCTGGTCGTCGTGATGACAAGGGCGAGCGTATTCCTATGGACGTTAAGGTTGGAGACAAGGTTTTGTACTCCAAGTACGGTGGCACTGAAGTGCATTACGATGGCGAGGATTACTTAATCGTGTCTTCTCGCGACGTGCTTGCTATTCTTGGCTAGTCTTTAGCCGGTTGAAACAATAAAACCTACGCTGGAAATGATGCAAATGTCATTCCCAGCGTTTTTTATTGCTGCGCATAAGATGTGATGCGCTATTGCACAGTTAAGTCGTGCGTGGAGTATTATGGAGAAGTATGACATACAAACACCGTAACATTGTAGATACGATTCCTAGCTACAAACAGGGAAAACCAGCTCCTAAATTGGATGGCATTCGCGCGTATAAGATTTCCAGCAATGAGAACCCTTATGAGCCTTTAGAAAGTGTAAAAGAAGCTATTTCAACTCGCGCGCTTAATGTAATCAACCGTTACCCAAATATGCGCGGTACGCAAGTTGTTGAAGAGCTCGCTAAGCGTTTTGGCGTTACGCCAGACGAAGTGGTGCTTGGCTGCGGTTCGACGGAAGTTATTACGCAGCTTGTTGACTTTGTTGCAGGACCTGGTGATGAAGTTGTGTACCCTTGGCGAAGCTTTGAAGCGTATCCGATTATTGTCACTGGCGCTGGAGCTAAAAGCGTGCAAGTTCCTAATCGTGCCGATGGTTCTCACGACGTAGATGGAATTATTAACGCAATTAATGAGCGTACTCGCTTAGTTATTTTGAACAATCCTAATAACCCAACTTCTGCGTCTCTTAGCGAAACTGACGCGCGCAGAGTTTTGGACGCTGTTCCAAGCGATGTACTTGTGCTTATTGACGAAGCTTATGTGCAGTTCAATACCGCAAAAGGCACGGCAGATGGCATGAAGTTGTATCGTGAGTATCCAAATGTGGTTGTGGCACAAACCTTCTCGAAAGCGTATGGCTTAGCTGGTTTGCGTATTGGCTACGGTATTGCTCCTGCAGAGGTTGTAGAGGGCATGCGAAAGGTTGCTGTTCCGTTTGGAGTTTCTCAAATAGCACAGGTTGCAGCTTTGGCATCTTTGGAAGATTTAGCAGTTAAGGAGATGAATGAGCGCGTTGCAGCTCTTGTTTCTGAGCGCGAGCACATTATTTTGGCTTTGCGCAATCAAGGCTGGAATATTGAGGATGCGTATGCAAACTTCTTCTGGATGCCGTTTGGTGCAGATACTGAGCGTGTAACTGAGCGCTTCGTGGCAGTCGGGTTATCGGTTCGTGCTTTTGCTGGCGAAGGTATTCGTATTAGCATTGGTGAGCGCGAGGCGAATGATCGCGTTTTAACAGTTTGCGAAGATTTAAAAAAAGATGGTTTTTCGCTAAATAACTAGCTTTTTTGCATAAAATTTTGTTTTCGGCGTGTCTTAGACTTGCATTCGTCTTGCACTCGTGGCAAAATAGCAAAGTTGCCGTTTGAAGTTCACTTCTTACGACAGACTGCTGGCGGGTTTCCCAAGTGGTCAAAGGGAGCTGACTGTAAATCAGCCGCTTCGTGCTTCAGTGGTTCGAATCCACTACCCGCCACGCCTCGATAGCTCAGTGGTAGAGCACTTCCTTGGTAAGGAAGAGGTCGTGAGTCCGATTCTCACTCGAGGCTCTCTGGCGGGGTAGCTCAGCTGGCTAGAGCGTACGACTCATAATCGTAAGGTCAAGAGTTCGAGTCTCTTCCTCGCTACAACGGCCAGTAGGAGACTGGCTGGCCAACAATGAATTGTAGAGGTGAACGAAATGGCAAGCAAGAGCGCCGACATCCGTCCGGGCATCACAATGGCATGCACGGAGTGCAAGGAGCGTAACTACATCACGACGAAGAATCGTCGTAACACGCCTGATCGTCTTGAGTTGAACAAGTTCTGCCCACGCTGCGGCAAGCACACGCTTCATCGCGAGACTCGCTGAAAATATTCAGCTTGCTGCGTTAATATAGCGTCTTTTTAGACCTATTTAGATTGCGCAGATTTTATACTTATTACCCCGCTTTTTGCGGGGTTTTTGTTATTTAGTGTTGTTAAGATTAAAACTATGACTATGCAAGCATCATCTACTACGTCTACCGCAAATCCAACTTTCGCAGATATTACAACAATTGGTGTTGGCGGCAAAATTACTCGCTTCGTAGAGCCAAAAACGCGCGTTGCTGTTATTGAAGCCGTTGAAGATGCAGATGAGGCTAATCTTCCGCTATGTGTAATCGGCGGCGGATCTAATATGCTGGTTTCAGATCTTGACTTTAATGGTGTAGTTGTGCGCGATGCTCGTCGCGCTATTAACGTTCTCGATGAAGCAGCTCCAGCAGAAGATGGCGTTGACGCCAAAACTGGGGCAAATATTGTACATGTGAATGCAGAGGCTGGCTGCAATTGGGATGATTTTGTAAATTACGCTATTAATCTTGGTTTAGAGGGTGTAGAAGGCCTTTCTGGAATACCTGGCACTGTTGGGGCTTCTGTTGTACAAAATATTGGTGCGTATGGTCAGGAAGTTTCTCAAAGCGTTACTTCTGTAGAAGTTTGGGATCGCAAAAATAAAGTAACGCTTGAATTGTCAAAAGATCAGTTGCATTTTGGGTATCGTACTTCTGCTCTTAAACAAAGTATGTACGCTTCTGCAGGTGTTCCAGGCGATTCGTATTTTCCTACTCCTCGTTACGTTGTTCTTTCTGTTACTTTTTGTTTGAAGCATAGTGATACGGGCGTTGTTGCTCATTCGCAGTTGGCTCGTGCTTTGAAAGTTGAAGTAGGCGAGCGTATGAAAACTTCGGCAATTCGTCGCGAAGTTTTGCGTGTTAGAGCTTCTAAAGGCATGCTCGAAGATGCTTTGAGATACAAAAATCAGTGGATGTGTGGCACAAAAAGCGCTCAAGGCGTCGATATTGCTTTGAAATTACAAAGTGAAGATTATATTACCGGCGAATTTTTGCAGGGAGATAATCTTTACAGTGATCGTCATAGTTGTGGAAGTTTCTTTATGAATCCAGTAATGACAAAAGCTGAGGCTGATTTATTGCCGGAGGATGCTCCTCGTTTTGAAGCGCTTCTTCCGGACGGTTCTAAAGGTGTAAAAACTTCTGCGGCTTGGCTTATTGACCATGCTGGTTTCCATAAAGGATTTAGGCTTAGTGAGAATGGTGAAGTTTCTGCCGCAGGGCTTTCTTCCTTGCATGCTTTAGCGTTGACTAATCGCAATAATGCTTCTTCTAACGACGTGCTTTCTTTAGCTAAAACTGTTATTGATGGTGTGCGTAATAAGTTTGGTGTGACGCTTATACCGGAACCTGTGCTTATAGGTCTTTCTGTAAACTAAAAATTTTACGCTTGTACATCTGTTTATACAGAAATATATAAAGCTATTTCGTAAAATTTCGTAAATAATAAAGAAACACACTGTAAAACTACCGTATAAGCAATGTTTTGTGTAATATTTACCTACATTATCTATATAAAGTTTTTGTTTAATCCCATTTATTGTGATTTGGCAGAATTTTATATAGATTAAGTCGCAACGGTTTCGCGCAATTCGTTGGTGCGTTGCTAATTGCGTCTAATACCTTTATACCTATACATCAACGAAAGTGCGTTTATTATGCAAATATGGAGAAAAAAGTCTGTTGAACAGACTATCGCAGAGACAATGGATGGTGATCGCCATCTTAAACGTACGTTAAATGCGTGGGATCTGGCAGTTATGGGTGTTGCCGTTGCCGTTGGCGCCGGTATTTTCTCTGTTGGAGCTCAGGCTGCAGCATTTCACGCTGGCCCTGCTGTAATTATTAGCTTTATTATTGCAGGCGTTGTGTGCGGTTCTGCTGCAATGTGCTACGCAGAATTTGCTTCTATGATTCCTGTTGCTGGATCTGCTTATACATTCACATACACTACAGTAGGCGAACTTGTTGCTTGGATTATTGGCTGGGATATGATCCTGGAAATGCTGATGGCCGGCTCGGTAATCTCAAAGTATTGGGGTGTGTATCTTAACGATTTAATGAAGCTTTTCGGCTTGAATATGACCACCAACTTTAATATAGGCGGTTTTACTATTGATGTAGCTCCAATCATAATCGTTGCATTCTTTACAACTATGCTTGTTCTTGGAACTAAGCTTTCTGCACGCTTTGACGGCGCTTTAACAATCTTGAAGATTGGTATTGTTCTGTTCGTGGTAGTTGTTGGCTTCTTCTACATTAAGTCTTCTAACTTTACGCCATTTGTTCCACCAGCAACTAACGCTGCAAACGTAAAGGGATTGGAAGTTTCTGGTGTTATGAGCCAGCCTTTGTGGCAGTGGGTAACCGGTATGCAGCCAGCCGTTTATGGCGTTACTGGCATTCTTTCCGGCGCTGCTCTCGTGTTCTTCGCATTTATCGGTTTTGACGTTGTTGCAACCACGGCAGAAGAAACTAAGGATCCTCATAAGAACATTCCTCGAGGCATTGGTCTTGGTTTGCTCATTGTTACTACTCTTTACATCCTCGTTGCAGTTGTAACAACCGGTATGGTTTCCTACAAGGATTTGGCAAAGCAATCCGCTCCTTCGCTTTCTACAAGCTTCGAACTCGTGGGAGCTACTTGGGCTGCAAAGATTATTTCCCTCGGTATTGTTATTGGCTTAACAACCGTTGTGATGGTTCTTTTGCTCGGTCTTACGCGAATTATCTTCGCTGTTAGCCGCGATGGCCTGCTTCCACGTAGCTTCTCTAAGGTAAGTAAGCGTGGCATTCCTGCAAGGCTTCAGATTGTTTCCGGTGTTGTTGTGGCAGTCGTTGCTTCCACTCTCGATATTGGTATTCTTTCCGACATGGTTAATATTGGTACGCTTTCTGCATTCCTGCTTGTTTCTGCAGGCGTTCCGATTATGCGTATGCGCAGGCCAGATTTGCACCGTTCGTTCAGCGTTCCTGGCAATCCGTGGCTTCCAATGTTCGCAGCTCTTTCCACATTCTGGCTCATGCTCAACTTGTCTGTATTGACTTGGATTCGTTTTGCTGTGTGGCTGGCAATCGGTTTTGCTGTGTACTTCGGCTACTCTTACCGCAACTCTCTACTTGGAAGGCAGTTGCGTAAAGCCAAGAAGCTCGGTGTACCGGTTGAAACCTTGTTTGCTCAAGATGCTGCAGCTGCAGAAAAGGTAGCTGCAGGAGAAACTGAAGAGCAAGCTCGCGCAGAGGCTGAAGCTGAGGTAGCTGCTGCACCTCAGTGTGCATCTGAGTAGTTTGCAACTTAACAGTTTGCATCTTAGTAAAATAATCAAAATTAATAGATTATTTAAGTAGCAAGAAGTCGGCATACGGTTAGATTCGCATGCCGACTTTTTGTGTTATAGACTTTTCAAAAATGTTCTATAATAGAAAAGTTGCATAAAAACAGAAAGGAGGGCATTATGCCATATGTAATTGCAGAACCTTGCGTAGATGTAAAAGATAAAGCATGCGTAGACGAATGCCCTGTGGACTGTATTTATGAGGGAGATCGCACGCTTTATATTAACCCGAACGAGTGTGTTGATTGCGGAGCTTGTGAGCCAGCTTGTCCGGTAGAGGCTATTTTTTACGAGGATGATTTGCCAGAAGGCTGGGAATGGTATCGCGATGCTGCAGTTGATTATTTCGACAAGCTTGGAGATTTAGGCGGAGCTCAAGATGCTGGAGCTTCAGGATGGGACGAAGAGCATGTTGCAGCCTTGCCTTCGCGCGCGAATAAAGCAAGTAATTGATTATTTGCAAAGTATGTTTAATTAATATTTTTGTTGCGCGAGTTTATTTGTTGTGCGAGTTTACAATCCAATATGTGCTGCATCGTCGCCGTATTTTTTGCGAACGGCATCTAAAGCGTGCTCCGCATGACGTAATCTAGTATTTTTATTCATTGCAGATATGCTGTTTTGTGCAGGGTTTTTAGATTCGCGCGTATTTTCTTCCAGAATATCGTTTAATGAAGGCTGCAGCGAAACTTTATTTGCTGGCACAAGATTATTCGCTGTAATACCAGCTAAGCGAACCGGACTTAAAAGCTTTGTGTTGTTTCCTCCAAGAATGTAATTATGAACAGTTGGATTAGCTTTAGAAAGCAAGTCAATGGCGTGCTTGTAAAACTCGTGCGTTGAATCAGTGGCATTTTGCAAAGTAGAAGATCTAGTAACATAATGCAAGTCGCTAAATCGCAGTTTTAGCGTTATAGTTCGCGCCATAAGCTTACGATTTCGCAAATGCTGAGTTACTTCGCTGCAGCATTGTTGCAGTAATTGTTGAACAGTTTGCTCGCTAGTTGTATCTGAATCTAAAGTTCGTTCGGTGCCAATAGATTTTTCAGGCGCTCGCGGTATTACAGTGCGCTCGTCTATGCCCCTAACGGACTGATATATCATTCTTGCCATGCTTTGCGAGCCTGTTATGCGAGAAAGCGTTTTTTTATCAACATTTTTAAGTGATGCAACAGTAGATAATCCCCAGTCTTCAAGCTTATGTATTAAAGAAGGGCCGATTCCTGGTATTGCGCGCAAAGGCATTATTGACACAAAATCTTCATTACATTTTTGCGGAATAAGAAGCATGCCATTAGGTTTTGCGTTAGTTGAAGCCATTTTTGCAATAAGTTTATTGCTGGCAATGCCAACAGAGCATGTAATATGATATTTTTCAAATACTTCTTTTCGTATCCAAGCCCCAATATTTACAGGCGACTTCCACTGTAATAAAGCCGATTTAACGTTCATGTAGCATTCGTCAACAGAAACTTTTTCGACTTGATTAGTAACATGCAAAAAAATTTCTTCAAAAATACTTTTAGAAACGCTTGAATAGTAGGATATGTCAACTGGCAGGAAAACTCCCTGCGGGCAAAGACTTCTAGCCTTAACAACAGGAATTGCGGAATTAACACCATAAGCGCGAGCTTCGTAGCTTGCTGCAGAAACTACAGCACGATTTCCTGTGCCAATAATAAGCGGCTTTCCTTTAAGCTCCGGATGTCTTGCAACTTCTAAAGAAGCATAAAACGCATCCATATCAACATGAAGTATGTTACAGCCGGAGGTATCGTGCCCCCAATCTCGTTTTGCTGCCTGTACTCTCGGTGCTGTACTCATAAATTTATAATAGAACAAACGTTCGATTTTATAGAAAAAAGTAATGTTTTTTGCAAAAAAGCGAATGTCGCCGATATATTAATGTAGGGTTGTTGCTATGAAGCAATTTGTCGTAAATGTATTACACCGCATGCCAGTACTGCTAATCATAGTTATTGAAGCTGCAATGGTGTATACGGCTACGTCTGTTGCAAAAGTTGCGTTTAGTCAGCTGGACCCGCTTTATGCTGTGTGGTATCGCGTTGGTTTTATGACTTTGATGTTACTGGCTTGGAGAAGACCATTTTCGCGCGCAAAACGTAGCTTGTTGCCAAAAACTTTGCGTGAATGGGCTATTGTTGTTGCGGTCGGAATTTCTCTAGTTGCTATGAATACCATGTTTTATGTGGCAATCAGCTGCATGCCTGTAGGTGTGGCTGTAACTATAGAATTTATTGGTCCGCTGCTTGTGGCTGTTATTACAGGTCATGAATGGCGTGAAAGAGCTGGTATGGTAATTGCTGTTTGTGGAATTGCTTTACTCGCAAGCGCTTCCATGCATAGTGCAGTAAGTCCGCATTTTCTAATAGGTTTATGCGCTATTATTGTTGGCGGCTTAATGTGGGGCGTGTATATTGTTTCCGGACGAAAAATTGCAAAAGCTTCGCATGCTATTGATCGTGTAAGTGTTGCGGCTCTTATTGGTTGGCTTTTGCAATCTACATTTCTTGCTGTTCCTGCAGTTAAGAATGTTATTTGGCCTAAAGCAGAAGCTACGTGGGCTGCTCGCCTTGGGGGATCCTTTGCTTTGCTTGCATTGATGCTTGTGATTGCAATATGTGCCTCATTCTTTCCGGCTTTGCTGGACCAGGTTTTACTTAAGCGCGTTAGCTCCGCAAAATATTCTGTTATGCAAGCACTGTATCCTGCAATTGCTGTGGTTATTGGAATGGGATTTGGTGAGATTCCAACTCTAACAGATGTTGCTGGTATAGCTTTGGTTATGTGTGCTGTGGTGGTTACGTTCTCTGGCGACCATAATCCTGTTTAGTGTTTTGATTGATTTTAAGTGTGTCGCGTCGGGCTTGTTTACAGTCCGTAAGAGGTGCTATAGTGTCAATCTGTTGCTAATTGTACGCAACAAATAATTGGAGTCATGCCTGAGTGGCCGATAGGGGCACCCTGCTAAGGTGTTAGTCGCGTAAGCGGCTCGAGAGTTCGAATCTCTCTGACTCCGCGGATTACTCCGGATTGCTTTTTGCAGTCCGGAGTTTTTGTTTTTTTGTTTGTTACTTATGTAACTGCGTTTCTGCGCTGATAACGAATAAATGGGGTTTTGCGTTGTTAGTGCAGTGGGCAATCTGCGTTAGTAACGAATAAATGGTGTTTAGTGTTACTGGTGCAGTAATCACTCTGCGCTGGTAACGAATAGGTGACGAGGGAGTTTGCGCGTGCGTGGGGGCGCACGGCGTGTCGCGCAAGAATGGCGGTTTTTCAAGGGTTTGCGGGCGGTGTTGGGCGGCGGACGCGAGTTTCCTGAGAGTTTTCTGGGAAAAATCTTTGAAAATCGTGAAATTGACATTTTTACGAAAAGTAATACGTAATACTGTATTTTTTACTGTTAAAAATAGTTTGACTGAAATATTTTCGTAAAAATATAAATGTTTTCTGTTAATGGGCTGCGTGCCTGCTCTTGACTTTTTCGAACGGGGGGGGGGTATCTTAAATAGCAAGCGCCGGTCGGTCCTAGTTTGACAGGCGTGTGTAGCTCCGCTTGGAGCTGCATAGCAAATTTTTCTTCGTGTACCTAGCACGAAGGAGAAGAAGAAAGGAAAATATTATGTTGAATAAGAAGGCTATCGCCGCACTTGCTGCTGGCGCCACCCTCGTTTCCGGTTTGGCTTTCGCTGCCCCAGCTTTCGCTGAAAATGCTCCTGCTGCTGGTGATCAGGGTCATGCTGCTCCTGCTGCTGGTGATCAGGGTCATGCTGCTCCTGCTGCTGGTGATCAGGGTCATGCTGCTCCTGCTGCTGGTGATCAGGGTCATGCCGCTCCTGCTGCTGGCGATCAGGGTCATGCCGCTGCTGCTGCTGATGATAATACCTTATATGTTCCTGAAACTGCTGAAGCTCTTGCTGAGCGTTTGAATAAGGAGAAGGCAGATAAGGCTAAGGCTGACGAGAATGATAAGTATGAGCATTCTCCTTATGGCAACAAGGACATGGATTACAAGAAGTGCGTGAAGCTTTACGGTGAAGATGATATCGCTTGCAAAGCTGTGGCTGACTATCTCAAGCGTCATGGTCAGAAGGTTGATGACAAGAAGGCTGATAAGAAGGCTGATAAGAAGGCTGCTCCATTGGCTAAGACCGGTGCTGCTGTAGCTTTGGCTGCTGTTGCTGCTTCCGTGCTTGCTGGCATGGGTGCTGCTCTTCGCAAGATCCGTCACTAAGCTTTTAACACGTTAATTCGTGTTGATTGTTTAATGGTTTGTTTGTGAGCGCACTGTATGTGAGTATGGTGCGCTCACTTGTTAAATCTTTCACTCAACGTGCTGCAAGGGCTTTATGTTTTTGCGGCGGGTTTGCTTTCGGGCTTTTGCATGATTCTACTGTTTTGCCAAATCTCTTTCTTTACAGTGTGATTATGTGCGGTTTGTTAGTGTAACTGTTGAGTGTAGGCCGGTTTTGTTTATTAGGGAAAACGATCCGGTTTTGTTAAAGGGCTTGGGTTTGGCACTGTAGGGGTGCTATCTCCAAGCCTTTCTTCGTATGTAGATTCTTTTTTAGTGTAAGCGACCAAAACTGCTCGGCGGTGAGTAGTTTATGCCGCCTACGTGCGCAATTTCGACCAAAACGACTCATTCGTGAGTAGTTTATGTCGTTTTTTAGCCAGATTCCGACCAAAACTGCGCAAGGGTGAGTAGTTTGAGTCGCTTTTGCGGAAGATTTCAGGTTATTTCCCAAATTGTGTATTTGTGCATAACTTTTATCCAAATCCTACCTTTTAACCACAATACTAAAAAAATATTTACGCAAATCTTTTCTAAAGTCATAGTTGATGTCATGAGCGCTTACTTTAGTGCTCAATGCAAATAGAAAATTATGCTCATAATTCGCTATTGCATTAAGGGTTGGGTTAAAGGAGATTTTTATGGAAACATATTTGGGGAAGCATACTAGTTTTAGTTGTGCGAATAAATTGCGAAACCTCATGAAACAAAAAAATATTCGCAAAATGTTGGCATTGTTTACTTCCGCGGTACTAGTTCCTTCGGTACTTTGTTCGCAAATTGCTATGGGATCTGTCAATAATTTAACGGGTTATTATTACAAAAAGTCGAATACTGTTGAATGGTTAAGTGAAAAGATTGGAAGGCTAAGACTTGGTCCTGTTAGGGATAATTGGGAAGGCCGAAAGAATGCTTTTTATTGCATGGAATCTTCCGTGTTTGTAGATTACAAAGGCGAATTTAAGCAGATGAATGGTGAAGATTATCGTATTGCTGCAAATATTATTAAAACACACAACAATAATGACGATGATTTAACTCAGGCTGCTTTGGCGTTTATGGTGCATAATCATTTTGATATTAATCAGAACAGATGGAAGGAGGCTGTTGAAAACGGATTTATAGGCGTTGAAACAGAAACTTTAAGGAATAAGGCAGATGAGTTGTGGCAACAGGGTGTTAAAGAAACTCCGGTTAAGGCTGTGCTAAAAAATGATTACACTAAGGGCAAGCGCGTTGGTGTAATGCATATTAGTCTGCAAAATTCCAATGGAGATTCTTTAGGCGGAGTACCTATTAAAGTAAAATCCTCAAATAATCTTATTAAATTTGCTAACGGATCTGAGTCTTTTGAAGGAAAATCTAAAAAAGAAGGTTTAGATATTACTTGGAACGCACTTGATGCTGGAAACGCTCGAATTGAAGTTTCTTTTAATGCGCCAAAAGCTGAACGTTTATTCTCTCCAGATGGTCAAGATGTGATGAAAGCTTTTGAGAATACGTGGTATCCGCAAGATTTTTCTTTTGGTGTAGAAAAAACTTTCCAGCCGTTGCTTAAGTCGAAAATATCAAAGCATGAGCTGCGTGCAGGAGAGCAGGTAGATAGTACTGTAACTAGCGGTGTTGCGGGAAATGATTCCTGGCCAGAAAATGTTCATCTTCGCGCGCAAGGCTACTATTTTGTAGGTTCTGCTGAAGATATTTTGCATATTCAACAGCGAAATAGTGGTGAATCTGCTAAAGAGTACTTGAATCGCATGCGCTCTATGCCTAATTTACGTCAAGTTGCTGCGGCTAAAGCTAATTTCTCTAATTCTGGAGAAACTATAACTGCACTAGCAAAACGTGCTAATGGAGATATTACAGCATCTGATCTTGATAAAGCAGAAGCTTATAAAGTAAATGATTTAGAAGCAGGTTTGTTTGGCACATGGGTTTGGATTATTTCTCGCGATTCTCAGAATAAATCTGACCGAGAGTTTTTGAAAGATGATGTTGTGCAGCTGTTTGGTTCTACCGACACTACGGCTGTTCATCAAGCAACTGTAAGTTCAGATATTGTTGCTAAGCAGCAAACTGTTGGGCTTAATACGGAAATTGTTAATGAGATTACTGTAAGAGGTCTTCCTGAAACTTACGGATCTTTTAAGGGGAATAACAGTTACGGCTTTAATGAAGATAAAAAAGCGCATATTCGCGTTTGGTGGGCTGGTGCAGGTAGTGAAAATCCTACTAAAAAAGATAACGAAAATTATATGCCTGGATCTAAAGGCGAGCCGTCTTATCAAGAGCCAAAAGAAGATAGTCATCATCGTTTGATTGCTAAGTGGGATGTTCCTGCAGTTAATGGCGTGTACAAGATTGGCAACGGAAATATTACGCTTAGGCCTATTGCTGGAACTGATAGGTCTACTACTGAGCCGAAAGTTTTGGAAAATAATGTGCATATTCGTGCCGATAAGAATAGTGCTTCAGGATGGTATGTGTTTGTGTACGATTTTCCTGGATCTTCGCGCGCTGTAGCTTATAAATCGGCGTACGACAATTTGTGGAGCCGCACGTATGTGGAACCAACTGCTTTGGTTCATCCTGTATCTGTGACAACTAGAGTTAGTGACGATAAAGTGCAGGTTGGAGAAAAGTTCCATGACAATGCTCGTATTACCGGTGATGTTCCAAAGGGAAGTTACGTAGTATTTAGCGCATATGCGTACGGTGATGATAATGCTGACGATAAATCCAGGTCTTCTTCGCTAAAGTCTAATGCAGAAGAAAAAGGAAAGGCAAAAGAAAAAGCAAAAGAAAAGGCAAAGGTAAAAGCAACTGATGCGCCTCATGCTTCACCGGCTGCTAACTCTGTAACATCTGCACAAAGCGATGAGATTATGCCTGAATCGCGCGTAAATATTACGGATAAGCAATCTGAAGATAGCAAGAAATCTCCGATTACCGTTAAATCTGCGGATATTACTTTGAACCACGACGGAATTGTTTATTGGAAAGCGGAAGTTTTCGATGCTCAAGGTCATCCTTTAGCTACTCATGTTTTGGGTGTAGAGGGTGAAACTGTGCAGGTAATGGATAATTCTGCGCGTTCTTATGGAGACCAGAATCAGAATGATCAAGCTGATTTTGATAATCAAGGTGGCAATGGTGAAAACGACAAAAGTGGTAAAGGCGGTGCAGGCGGTAAGTCTGATGCAAATTCAAATTATCCAATTGATCTAAAGAATTTTGGTTTTGCGGATGGCAATAATGGGAATAACGATAAGAGTGGAAAAGGTAATACACAGTCTACTCCGAACAATTTGGATGAATTGTCGGATAACAGATTAGATAAAGATGGTAGTGATGAAATAACAAATACGAACCCATCTTCACTGGCTGTTACTGGCGTTTCTGGTGCGACTGTAATGCTTCTTTCACTAACAACGCTAACATTCGCTAGTGGAATGTTCCTAGGGAGATTTGTTGCTGTAATTCCTAGACACGGACGCAAATTCGACAATGCGCGTCACGGTGGTGCTCGCCAATTGAAACGTAGATTGGTATAGTACTTATTTATAGGAATATTCGGAATTTGGCGCGTTAATCTTATGCATATTTTCAAAAAATATGATTAGCGCGTCAAATTTTTGTTGTAATTACTTTACAATTTGCGCATAATATGATTAGTATGTCAACTTGTACTATGTTGAATATGACGTTATAACATGTAGGTTAGTGTGTTTTTATAGAAGAGGGAGCAGCAATGAAAGATTATGATATTGATAAAAATAAACTGTTAGTACGCTTGCATAGAGTGCAAGGGCAGCTTAATGCTATCAATACTATGATTGAGAAAGATGCTGAATGCAAAGATGTTCTTATGCAACTTTCTGCTGCAACAGCTGCATTGCATTCTTTAGCTGTGCTGACTGCTCGTGAGCATGTCAATAGTGATATACATCATGCTGTTGAAACAGGTACGGTTGAAAGCGCAAAGCAAGCAATGGAAGATGTTACTGAGATTATTGATCGTTTGCTTCGCTACGAAAAGGCGTAATATATAGTGCCAGATTCGCATACTGTTTCGCGTACTGTTTTGCGCACAGTGAAAGAAGATTCTTCTAATCCTGCACATGATGCGTTTGTTGAGAAAAAATCAGAATTTATTGGCAATATTTGTCATATAACAACTCTTGATGAAGCTCTTGATTTTGTGCAGTCGGTTAAAGTTGCGAATCCTAAAGCGCGTCACGTTGCGTATGCTGCTATCTGCGGAATGCGTGGAGCGCAATTATGCGAACGAATGAGCGATGACGGCGAGCCTGCTTCAACAGCGGGAAAACCAATACTTGATGTTTTACGCTCAGCGAATTTAACCGATTGCGTAATAACAGTAACGCGCTACTTTGGCGGTATTTTACTTGGCTCGGGCGGATTAACACGCGCTTATGCTAGGTCTGCAAGTATGGCAGTCGCAGCAGCAAAAATCGTAGATATTGTTTCTTGCATTAGCTTTGCTTGTAATCTTAAATATCAGCAATTGCGCATGTTGCAGCATATAGTCAATCAAGTAGAAGGCGCGATTGACAGCGAAAATTATGGGGCTGATATTACTCTAAATATTTCCGTACCAACTTATAAATCGGAAGAATTTCTTTTGCTAGTTCGAAATGCTTTTTCTGGGAGTGTTGTTCCTGAAGTGTTGTGCCGAAAGCAGATGGTACTCTAAGTAATAAGCTAATCGACATAAAGCGTTAAAGGTGATTTTATGAGTACGAATAATCAAGAGCAGTCAAATAATGATGCAGAATATGAGCCTTTAACCGCAGTATATGAGCATTTGCGCCATAGTGAAGATTCTGCAGAACTTCACGAATTTGCTAGACGTAAGTTGCCAGATAGGTCTGATCAAGCCGCGTTTTCTAGGGCCACTTCTTTACTAGAAGCTGTTGCTGGGAACGCAAATACTCCAGAAGAAGACAGAATCTACTTAGCTACTTCAATGCCTTTTCCAAATATATTAGTGAAACTTTCAGAAGATTGCGCAGATGATGTTCGTCTTGCTGTTGCTGAAAATCACGATGCTAAAAATTGGTTAGTTGGAAGACTCACAAAAGATTCTTGCCCTAAGGTTCGCGATGCTGCATTGTGCAATCCAAAAGCATCTTGGAAAATGCGTTTAGAAGGTGCGCAAGTAGATGGCGTAAGTGCGAAAACCTTGCAATATCTTGCATCTCTTGGAATAAGTATAGAAGAAAACGCTCCAAGCGTATTGGCAACTATGGTGCGTAGAGCAGTTGCGCTAAATCCTGGAGTTCCGCAAAATGTTTTGCAAACTTTGTGTGACGACAAGTCGGAAGACGTGGCTTTGGCGGCGCGCGGTCGTTGCTTTCGCGAATAATGGGAAACATGAATAATACAACAGAAGAAGTGACAGAAGCGTCGCCACTGCATCGCCTAGCAGAATTAATGGGCGTAGGTGTGCGTTACGTTGGTTCCGACAATAAAGAATATGAAATTCAAGATAATGTATTGGTGTCTGTTTTAGCCGCATTAGGCGTAGATGCTTCTAGCGATGCTGCAATAGAAAAATCTATGCAAGATGCTTTGACTTACCGTCACGGCCGTATTGTTGCTCCAACGGTTTTGCATACTGTTGGCAAGTGCGATGAAGTAACTGTGAATACTGGAATTCTTGAGTATCCAGCGGCAACTATCACGTTGGAAAACGGCGAACAGTATGAGGGTGAACTAGAAATCGTACCTAACGATAACACCACTGCATACCCAGTAAATGGCAAGTTTGTAGCTACGTCTTTAATTAAAATTCCTGAAGATTTGCCAATGGGCTACCACACTTTGCGAGTAACTGTTGGAGAGCGTCAAGAAGAAGCAACACTTATTAGTGCTCCAGAAAGCATAACTACACTTGATTCTCTTGAAGCAAACGGTGAGCAGCTTTGGGGATGGATGGCTCAGCTTTATTCAATTCGTTCTTCAAAGTCTTGGGGTGTTGGCGATTTTGCAGATTTAGCAACTCTTCTTGCTGAAGCTAAGAAAAAAACTGGCGCTGACTTTGTATTAATTAACCCAATGCATGCAGGTGAGCCTGTGACTCCACTTACACCATCTCCGTACCTGCCAGTTGCTAGGGGAATGGTAAACGTAACGTATATTCGTCCAGAAAGTATTCCTGAGTACGAAACGTTAAACGATAAAACTCGAAAAGAAGTCGAAAAATTACATTCCCAGGTGGAGCCTCTTAATAACGATGCTCAAATCATTGATAGAGATTCTATGTGGCGCGTAAAAATGCGCGCACTGTGGCTGATTTTCAAGGCTGGAATGCCAGAAAATCGCACTCGTGTTTTTGATGAGTTTAAGCAGGAAATGGGCGAGCGTCTTGAATCCTACGCAACATGGTGCTTGTGCTACGACAAGTGGGGTGCTCCAAAGGGTGACGATTGCTGGGAGAAGACTCTTACTAAGGATTCTGACCAAGTGCGCGAATTAGCTAAGCGCTTCCCAGATACTCTTGAGTTTTATCGTTGGCTTGAATGGGTTGCTTTTACTCAATTGCATGATGCTCAAGTTGCTGCACGCGAAGCTGGAATGAAAATCGGCATTATGTCAGATATGGCTGTTGGTGTGCATCCTGCAGGATCTGAAGTTTGGTGGAATCCAGAGAGATTTGCTAACGGTGCTACAGTTGGCGCTCCGCCTGATTACTTCAATCAGCAGGGTCAGGATTGGTCGCAGCCTCCACTGCATCCGTTTGAGCTTGAGCGTACCGGTTTTAAAACATACCGAGACATGGTTCATGGAATGTTTGCTTCTGCTGGTGCTGTGCGAATTGATCACATTCTTGGACTTTTCCGCTTATGGTGGATTCCAGAAGGTTCAGCTCCAAGTGGTGGTGCTTACGTTTACTACGATTCTGATATTATGCTTGGCATTTTGGCAATCGAAGCCGCTCGCGCTCACGGTGTAGTTGTTGGTGAAGATTTGGGTGTTTTGCCTGCAAATGCTTTGGATGTACTGCGCAAGAAGGCTGTGCTTGGTTGCACGGTTGAATGGTTCGAGGTGCAAGATGGCGAATTCCGTTCTCCAGATAAGTGGCGCGAGATGACACTTGCTTCTGTAAATACCCACGATATGCCTCCTGCTGCTGGTTATTTGCGCTATGAGCAGGTTAATATTCGTGAGCGTTTGCACTTGCTTACGGGTTCTGTTGAAGAATTCCGCGCTGGAGCTGAAGCAGAGCATCGTGCCATGATGCGAATGTTGGTGAAGGACGGTTATTTGGATGCTCAGTTGCTTGAGGATGAGGATGCTCATACTCAGGAGATTATTGAGGCATTGTACCGCGCTTTGAAGGATGCTCCTTCACGTTTGCTTGCTGCTTCTTTGGTTGATGCAGTTGGTGAGTATCGTACGCAGAATCAGCCTGGAACTAATAATGAGTACCCGAATTGGCGTATTCCGTTAGCTGATGGTGACGGCAATCCGGTGTCTTTGGATACTATGTTTGATTTGCCTCGTGTGCGCTCGCTTGCTGCGATTATGAATGCATAACATCTTGTGATTTATTTTGTTTAGCAATTTGTTGAGCAATTTGTTTTGTATTCGTCTCAGCCTTATATAAAATAGACACTTGCAAGTAGTCGCCACTTGGCGATATACTTGCAGATTGTTGTGTTTCCCTAAGGGGTCCTTCAAAGCGCTTTTCCCACTCGCCATCGAGGACTTTCAGGGAGCCCACGGATTATGAGTAACGTATTTTCTATAAACCAAGAAAATACAACGCTCGAAACACAATAGAGAAAAGGTACGATTGTGAAGACTTTCACACCGAAACCAGCAGATTTGACTCATGACTGGTACATCATCGATGCCACTGACGTGGTACTTGGTCGTTTGGCCTCTCAGGTAGCAATCTTGCTGCGTGGTAAGAATAAGCCAACGTTTGCTCCTCATGCTGATTCTGGCAATCACGTTATTATTATTAACGCTGAAAAGATTGCTTTGACTGGCAATAAGTTGAGCAAGGAACTGTATTCCCACTCTGGTCGTCCAGGCGGCCTTCGTCGTGATAGCTATGAAGAGCTTTTGGAGAAGAATCCAAAGCGTATTATCATGGCTGCTGTCAAGGGCATGCTTCCAAAGAATCGTCTTGCTAAGGTGCAGCTTGACCGCCTTCGTGTGTTCACTGGCGCTGAGCATCCGCACACTTCGCAGAAGCCACAGGTCTTCGAGATCGCTCAGGTCTCTCAGCAGGCTAAGTGAGATCAAGGAGAATAGATATGGCAGAAAATAACAACTCCGCGGTTCTTGAAAACGAAGAAGAACTGACTAGCTACACTACTGAAACTAACGCTGGTGCAGGCACCGGCACTTCCGCAATCGAGCCAGGCTACGGCACTGGTCGTCGTAAGGAAGCTGTTGCTCGTGTACGTTTGGTTCCAGGCTCTGGTAAGTGGACCATCAATGGTCGCACTTTGGAAGAGTACTTCCCATCTCGCTTATTGCAGCGCGAAGTGAATTCACCAATCGTGTTGCTCAAGCTTGAAGGCAAGTTCGACGTCGTAGTCCTCGTTGACGGCGGCGGCACTACCGGCCAGGCTGGTGCTATTCGCTTGGGTGTTGCTCGTGCATTGAATTCCATCGATCGCGATGCAAACCGTATTGCTTTGAAGAAGGCTGGCTTCTTGACTCGCGACGCTCGTGTTGTGGAACGCAAGAAGGCTGGTTTGCACAAGGCACGTCGTGCACCTCAGTTCTCGAAGCGTTAAGTTTCGCAGAATATATATTTTACAAAATGGCTTCAGGCTTTTGCTTGGGGCCATTTTTGTATATCAAAATCTAAATATCAAAATCTATATAAAAAAATAAAACGAACGTAAAAGTAAGCAAAAGTACTCAAAAAACGAACATAACTCTACCGTGCTCAATCATAAATAGCGCAACTCGCTGCAAAGATGCAAAAGTACAGTAAAACGGCTAAATTGTGACTTGTATCACATATTTACTTACTGTGAGTAACAACAGGCAAAAAAATTTGCTATTAACGTCGTTATTAACGTCGTTATTAATGCCGTTGGTAAAGATCAAGGAGGACTACTCATGGTTGAGGCACAGAATAAGGCCGAAACAGAGTCTAAAACCGTCGATGATGTTGAATTAGCAGCACAGCAAGAGGTTGATCAACTTGTTGAAAAAGCATCACATGCTTTAGATGAATTTGAAAAGCTTAATCAGCAACAAATTGATCATATTGTAGCTAAAGCATCTGTTGCAGCGCTAAATAAGCATTTGGTTCTTGCAAAAATGGCTGTTGACGAAACTGGGCGCGGTCTTGTTGAAGATAAAGCAACAAAAAACATTTTTGCATGCGAACATATTACGCATTACTTGGCAGGGCAGAAAACAGTTGGAATTATTCGCGAAGACGATGTTCTTGGAATTGACGAAATCGCTGAGCCAGTTGGTATTGTTGCAGGCGTAACTCCAGTTACAAACCCAACTTCAACAGCAATTTTTAAGTCGCTTATTGCACTAAAAACTCGCTGCCCAATTATTTTTGGATTCCATCCTTTCGCGCAAAAGTGCTCTTCTGAAGCAGCTCGAATTGTTCGTGATGCAGCGGTTGCGGCTGGAGCTCCAAAAGATTGCATTCAGTGGATTGAGCATCCTTCTATTGCTGCAACTGGCGCTTTAATGAAACATCCGAAGATTGCAACAATTCTTGCAACAGGCGGTCCTGGAATGGTAAAGGCTGCGTATTCTTCTGGAAAGCCAGCTCTTGGTGTTGGAGCTGGAAATGCTCCTGCATATGTTGACAGCGATGTTGATATTTCGCGTGCTGCAAACGATTTAATTCTTTCAAAGCATTTTGATTACGGAATGATTTGCGCAACCGAGCAGGCAATTATTGCGAATAAGGACGTATATGAGCCATTACTTCGCGAATTGAAGCGCAGGAAAGCATATTTTGTTAATGCTGATGAAAAAGCTAAGCTTGAGCAATATATGTTTGGCTGCACTGCATATTCTGGAAATACTCCAAAACTTAACTCCACTGTTCCAGGAAAATCTCCTCAATATATTGCTCACGAAGCTGGATTTGAAATTCCGGAAGATGCTGTGATTTTGGTTGCTGAGTGCAAAGAAGTTGGTGAGATGGAGCCGCTTACTATGGAAAAGCTTGCTCCTGTTCACGCAATGCTTCGCGCTGAAAATAAAGAACAAGGTTTTAAGATGTGTGAACAGATGCTTGTGCATGGAGCTGGTCACACTGCTGTAATTCACACAAATAATCAAGATCTTGTGCGCGAATATGGCGTTCGTATGCATGCTTGCAGAATTGTTTGGAATTCTCCTGGATCTCTTGGTGGCGTTGGAGATATTTATAATGCTATTGCTCCTTCGCTTACTCTTGGATGCGGATCTTACGGTGGAAATTCCGTTTCTGGCAACGTACAGGCTATAAATCTTCTTAATATTAAGCGTATTGCACGAAGGAATAATAATATGCAATGGTTCAAGATTCCGGCTAAAACTTATTTTGAGCCGAATGCTATTCGTTATTTGAGGGATATGTACGGCGTTGAGCGCGCAGTTATTGTGTGCGATAAAGTTATGGAGCAGCTTGGCGTAGTAGATAAGATTATTGACCAGCTTCGTGCTCGGGATAATCGCGTTACTTTCCGCATTATTGATTACGTTGAGCCTGAGCCAAGCGTTGAAACGGTTGAGCGTGGCGCAGCAATGATGCGTGACGAATTCCAGCCAGACACAATTATTGCTGTTGGTGGCGGTTCTCCAATGGATGCTTCTAAGATTATGTGGCTTATGTATGAGCATCCGGAGATTTCTTTCGCTGATTTGCGTGAAAAGTTCTTCGATATTCGTAAGCGCGCATTTAAGATTCCGCCTCTTGGTGGCAAAGCTAAGCTTGTTTGCATACCAACTTCTTCCGGAACTGGATCTGAAGTTACGCCTTACGCTGTTATTACAGATCACAAGACTGGATACAAGTATCCTATTACGGATTACGCTTTGACTCCAACGGTTGCAATCGTAGACCCTGTGTTAGCTCGTACTCAGCCGCGTCGTTTGGCGTGCGATTCTGGTTTTGATGCCTTAACTCACGCTATGGAAGCTTATGTTTCTGTTTACGCAAATGATTTTACGGACGCTATGGCGTTGCACGCTTCGAAGCTTATTTGGGAAAATCTCAACGATTCTGTGAATTGTGAAGATTCTCAGCGCAAGGTTGAGGCGCAAGAAAAAATGCACAATGCCGCTACTATGGCTGGAATGGCATTTGGTTCCGCATTCCTAGGTATGTGCCACGCTATGGCTCATACTATTGGTGCTTTGTGCCATGTTGTACACGGACATACGAACGCAATTTTGCTGCCTTATGTTATTCGCTACAACGGTCAGATTCCGCAAGAGCCAACTAGCTGGCCAAAGTACAATCATTATATTGCGCTTGAAAGGTATCAGGAGATTGCTAAGAATCTTGGTGTAGATCCTGGTAAAACCCCTGAAGAAGGCGTGGAAAATCTTGCTCGCGCTGTTGAAGAGTATCGAAATGAAAAGCTTGGAATGGACGCCTCGTTTAAGGCTTGTGGCGTAGATGAAGAGTACTACTGGTCGATACTTGACAATATTGGCATGCGCGCTTACGAAGATCAGTGCGCTCCTGCAAATCCTCGTATTCCACAAATTGAGGATATGAAGGATATTGCGATTGCTGCGTATTATGGCGTTTCTCAAGAAGAAGGCCATCGTATACGCTTGGAGCGTGAAGCCGCATAATTTTTGCGTATTTAGTTAATAATGGCAGAAGCTAAACTAATTGTAGTTTCTGCCATTTTTTGTTGGAAAATAGCCGACACGCCCTGTTTTTAATAATCGAAGGTTGATGGTTTAATTACTTAGTTGCCTGTTTTAAGGCTCGCATATTGTAATTAAAAAAAGCGAGCGCGGAAGCAAAAACTTTGAATCGAATTTTTTTGTATGAATAGGTTTTTGATGCCGCGCACTGATGTGGAATTGCCCTAGGGGTTTATTCTCGCCGGTGCCCTTGAATTCAGGTTGGTAAACAGTAAACGAATCGCTAGAAAGGGCGGACGGCAATGGCGGGACAGAAAATCCGCATCAGGCTTAAGTCCTATGACCATGAGGTCATCGACCAATCGGCGAAGAAAATCGTCGAGACGGTGACGAACGCGGGCGCCACAGTGGTGGGTCCGGTTCCTCTGCCGACCGAGAAGAACGTGTTTGTTGTTATCCGTTCTCCTCATAAATACAAGGATTCTCGCGAGCATTTCGAGATGCGCACTCATAAGCGCCTCATTGACATCGTAGATCCAACGCCAAAGGCTGTGGATTCTTTGATGCACATTGACCTGCCTGCGGATGTAAACATCGAGATCAAGCTGTAGGAAGGGGGAGAAAATGTCGCAGAATAAGAATCGCACTGCATTGCTCGGCCGCAAGCTGGGTATGTCGCAGGTTTGGGATGAGAACGGCTTCTTCGTCCCCGTAACTCTGGTTGAAGTTGCTACTAACGTAGTTACCGCTGTAAAGACTGTAGAGTCTGACGGTTATTGCGCAGTACAGCTCGGTTATGGCCAGATTGATCCTACCAAGGTGACCAAGCCATTGGCCGGTCATTTTGCAAAGGCTGGTGTAACTCCTCGTCGTCACCTCGCTGAGGTGCGCACGGAGAACGCAGCAGATTATCAGCCAGGTCAGGAATTGACTGCTGAATTGTTCGCTGAGGGTTCTGAAGTAGATGTCACTGGCACTACCAAGGGTAAGGGCTTTGCTGGCACTATTAAGCGTTGGGGCTTCAAGTCCTATCGTCGTACTCACGGCTCGCACAAGAACGAACGTCGCCCAGGTTCTGTGGGCGCTTGCGCAACTCCAAGCCGCATTTTGAAGGGCAAGCGTATGGCTGGTCGCATGGGTCATGTGACTTCCACCGCGCTTAACCTCACCATCGTTTCTTCGGATGTCGAGAACGGCATTCTCGCTATTAAGGGCGCTATTCCAGGTCCTAAGGGCGCAATCGTTCTCGTCCGTTCGGCAGTGAAGGGAGCCTGATAATTATGGCAAACGTAACTCTGAACGTCACTGATACTAAGGGCAAGGCAAGCGGAACCGTTGAAGCTCCTGCTGAAATTTTCGGCATCTCCAACGAAGACGTTTTGGCTCACGGTCCACTGGTTCATCAGGTCGTAATCGCTCAGCTTGCTGCTGCTCGTCAGGGCACCCATGCTGTGAAGAATCGTGCTAATGTTTCCGGCGGCGGTAAGAAGCCATGGAAGCAGAAGGGCACCGGTCGTGCTCGCCAGGGTTCCATTCGTGCTCCACAGTGGGTACATGGTGGCGTTGTTCACGGTCCAGTTCCTCGTAAGTACGATCAGCGCACCCCGAAGAAGATGAAGGCAGCTGCTCTTCGTTACGTTCTTTCGGATCGTGCAAATGCTGGACGTATTGCTGTAGTTGACTTTGGTATTAAGGATGTTCCATCCACCAAGGCAGCTGTTGCAGCACTTACCCCTGTGACCAATAACCAGTTCACTACTGTTGTTCTTTCTCGTGAGAACATCAATGAGTGGATGTCTGTACGCAACATTCCAACTGTTCACGTGATCTTCGCTGATCAGCTCAACACTTACGATGTTGTTACAGCTCAGTACGTCGTCTTCTCCAAGGAAGGCTTCGAAGCCTTCGTTGCTGCTAAGACCGAGCCTGTCGTTAAGGAGGCCTGATTTAAATGGTCGCAGTCCATAACCCAGCACATGACGTAATTCTTAAGCCAGTTGTTTCTGAAAAAAGTTATGCAGCTTCTGATCGTGGTCAGTACACTTTCGTAGTGGCTCCAGATGCTAACAAGGTTCAGATTAAGCAGGCTATCGAAGAAATCTTCAAGGTCAAGGTGACAAACGTTAACACTTTGAACCGCGCTGGCAAGTTGAAGCGCTCTCGCACCGGTTTCGGCCGTCGTGTGAACCAGAAGCGCGCTATTGTCACCGTGGCTGAAGGTCAAACGATTGACATCTTTGGTAACTGAAGGCTAGCCGAGAAAAGTAAAGGAATACTATATTATGGCTATCCGCGTTTATAAGCCGACGACTGCAGGCCGTCGTAACGCTTCGGTTTCGGATTTTGCCGAGATCACGCGTTCTACGCCTGAAAAATCGTTGGTACGCAAACTCAGCAAGACTGGTGGTCGTAACTCTTACGGCCGCATGACTTCTCGCCATCGCGGCGGCGGTCACAAGCGTCAGTATCGTCTCATCGACTTCAAGCGTTGGGACAAGGATGGCGTGCCAGCAAAGGTCGCTCATATTGAGTATGACCCTAACCGTTCCGCTCGCATCGCATTGCTGCACTACGCAGATGGTGAGAAGCGCTACATTATCGCTCCTGAAGGTATTGCCCAGGGTGACGTTATTGAGACTGGTGCTCAGGCTGATATTAAGCCAGGCAACAACCTGCCTCTGAAGAATATTCCAACCGGTACTGTGGTTCACGCAATCGAGCTTCGTCCACTTGGTGGCGCAAAGATTGCTCGCTCCGCTGGTGCTGCTGTTCAGCTCGTCGCTAAGGATGGCGCTTACGCTCAGTTGCGTATGCCATCTGGCGAAATTCGTAACGTTGACGCTCGTTGCCGCGCTACGATTGGCGAAGTTGGTAATTCTGATCACGCCAACATTGAACTTGGTAAGGCTGGTCGCGCTCGTTGGCTTGGTCGTAGGCCAATAACTCGAGGCGAATCCATGAACCCTGTGGACCACCCACATGGTGGTCGTACCCGTGGTGGCAAGCCGCCAGTTTCTCCATGGGGCAAGGGCGAGGTTCGTACACGTCGTCCAAAGAAGGCTTCGAACAAGATGATTGTTCGTCGTCGCCCGAATGGTAAGAACCGCAAGTAAGGGAGTGTCGAATAGATGACTCGTAGCATCAAGAAGGGCCCTTTCGTCGACGCCCACTTGCAGAAGAAAGTCGACGAGCAAAACGACAAGGGCACGCATAACGTCATTAAGACGTGGTCGCGTCGTTCGATGATCACTCCTGATTTCATTGGACACACCTTTGCCGTACACGATGGCCGCAAGCATGTGCCGGTATTCGTTACCGAAGCCATGGTTGGTCATAAGCTCGGTGAGTTCGCCCCAACCAAGACCTTCAAGGGTCATGTGAAGGACGACAAAAAGGCACGCCGCTAAAGGAGAGTTAGGACACATGGAAGCTAAAGCAATCGCTCGTCACGTCCGCGTGACGCCGCGCAAGGCTCGCCGCATGGTCGACCTCATCCGAGGCAAGCGTGCAAGCGAAGCTATTACCATTTTGAAGTTTGCTCCTCAGGACGCATCTTTGCCGGTGCGCAAGGTTCTTGAAAGCGCGATCGCTAACGCTCGCGTGAAGGCTGAAAAAGCCGGTGAACCATTCCGTGAGCAGGACTTGGTCATCAAGGAAACCTACGTGGATGAGGGTGTAACGCTTAAGCGTTTCCGCGCTCGTGCACAGGGTCGCGCTGCGCGCATTAACAAGCGCACAAGCCATATCACCGTTATCGTCTCGCTTAAGGAAGGAGCCCGCTAAAGATGGGTCAGAAGATAAATCCTTTCGGCTATCGCCTGGGCATCACCGAGAATCATCGTTCTAAGTGGTTCTCCGACTCCAACAAGGCTGGCGAGCGTTATCGTGACTTCGTCCTTGAGGATGACAAGATTCGCAAGGAAATGAGCCATGACCTCGAGCGTGCTGGCGTATCTCGTATCGTCATCGAGCGCACTCGTGATCGCGTTCGTGTTGATATTCACACCGCTCGTCCAGGTATTATTATCGGCCGTCGTGGTGCTGAAGCTGAGCGCGTTCGTGCAAAGCTGGAGAAGCTCACAGGCAAGCAAGTACAGCTCAACATCTTTGAGGTGAAGAATGCTGCACTTGACGCTCAGTTGGTTGCTCAGGGAATTGCGGAACAGTTGACAAACCGCGTTACATTCCGTCGTGCTATGCGTAAAGCACAGCAGGATGCCATGCGCGCTGGTGCCAAGGGTATTCGTATTAAGCTCTCCGGTCGTCTTGGTGGCGCCGAAATGAGCCGTTCTGAGTTCTATCGTGAGGGTCGCGTTCCACTGCAGACCCTTCGTGCCCTTATTGATTACGGCTTCTTTGAAGCCAAGACCACTTACGGCCGTATTGGCGTTAAGGTCTGGATTTACAAGGGTGATATGACCGAGCGTGAGTTTGAAGAGCAGCAGGCTCAGCAGGGTAAGCGTGAAGGTCGTCGTGGCGATCGTCGTCCACGTCGTGGCGCACGTCCTGCTAACCAGCAGAAGGCTGCTGAAGCACAGGCTGAAAAGCCAGCTGAAGCTGCAGCTGCTGAAGCTCCTGCCGCAACGGAAACGAAGGAGTGAGCAGATGCTTATCCCAAAGAGGACTAAATATCGTAAGCAGCACCGTCCTACCCGTAGCGGCATGTCTAAGGGTGGCACCGAGATTGCTTTCGGCGATTTCGGTATTCAGGCGCTGGCTCCGGCCTACATCACTAACCGACAGATCGAGGCAGCTCGTATCGCAATGACCCGCTACATTAAGCGTGGCGGTCGTGTGTGGATTACGATCTTCCCAGATCGTCCATTAACCAAGCACCCGCTTGGTGCGCGAATGGGTTCCGGTAAGGGTGCTCCAGAATTCTGGATTGCCAACATCCACCCAGGACGCGTAATGTTCGAGATCGGTGGTGTTTCTGAGGACATCGCTCGCGAGGCTTTGCGCCGCGCTATCGATAAGCTCCCAATGAAATGCCGCGTTATTGCGCGTGAAGGCGGTGACATCTGATGCCAGTCGGAACTGCAGACTACACCATCAAGAATTTGAACGAGAAGACCAATGCTGAAATTGAAGGCTTCTTGAAGAAGTCCAAGGAAGAGCTTTTTAACTTGCGCTTCCAGGCAGCAACTGGTCAACTTGAAAACAGCGCTCGCCTCAAGGCGGTCAAGCACGACATAGCCAGGATGTATACTGTCCTGCGTGAGCGTGAACTCGGCATCAGCCAAGAGCCTGGCGCCACTGAGGTCAAGGAGAAGTAAGCATGGCTGAGAACCAAGAGCGCAACTTCCGCAAGGTTCGTCGCGGCTACGTCGTGTCCGAGGCCATGGACAAGACGATTGCCGTTGAGCTGGAGCAGCGTTCGACACACCCGCTTTACGGTAAAGTCGTTCGCTCCACCCGCAAGGTCAAAGCCCATGATGAACACAACGAGGCACATATTGGCGACCTCGTGAGTATTATGGAAACTCGGCCCCTGAGCAAGACCAAGCGTTGGCGTCTCGACTCGATTATCGAGCGCGCCAAGTAAACAAGTTCGGCAAGGCTCCGCGCTTCACCTGTGTCTGTTCTTTGGGCAGGCACAGGTGAGTGGGGAGAACCAGCTCGGCTAAGGAGAATCAATGATTCAGCAGGAAACGCGGCTTCATGTCGCCGACAACACGGGTGCTAAGGAATTACTTGCCATCCGCGTGCTCGGTGGATCGAAGCGACGCTATGCCGGCATCGGCGACATCATCGTCGCCTCCGTCAAGGACGCGATCCCTGGCGGGTCGGTCAAGAAAGGCGACGTAGTTAAGGCTGTCGTCGTCCGTACTGTCAAGGAACATCGCCGTGTCGATGGTTCCTATATTAAGTTCGATGAGAACGCCGCCGTCATTCTCGGCTCTGGCCGTGAACCAAAAGGCACTCGTATCTTCGGACCAGTCGGTCGTGAATTGCGTGATCAGCACTTCATGAAGATTGTGTCCCTTGCCCCGGAGGTGATCTGATATGGTAGCCAAGATTAAGTCCGGCGACCAGGTGAAGGTTATCCGCGGTAAGGATCGCGGTAAGGAAGGCAAAGTACTTCGCGTACTTGCCGACGACCGTTTAGTCGTAGAAGGCGTTCAGGTCGTTAAGAAGCACGTTCGCGCCACCCAGCAGGGTCAGCAGTCGGGCATTGTTTCGGTTGAGGCTCCAATCCATCGCTCTAACGTGATGGTTATTGATCCAGAAACCAAGCAGCCTACTCGCGTCGGCGTGATTGTTAAGCAAGAGGCTCGTGACGGCAAGGTTAAGACCGTGCGCGTGCGTGTCGCCAAGAAGTCCGGAAAGGAGCTGGCATGACCGATACTACAGTTGAGTTGCCGGCAACTCCGCGCTTAAAGCAACAATACAAGGATGAAATCGTTCCAGCCTTGGAGAAGGAATTTGGCCACACCAATCCTATGCAGGTGGCTCGTGTACAGAAGGTTGTCGTCTCTATGGGCGTCGGCGCTGCAGCACGTGATTCCAAGCTCATCGAAGGTGCGATTAAGGATCTCACTTTGATCACCGGCCAGAAGCCAAAGGTCACTAAGGCAAAGAAGTCTGTCGCACAGTTCCATCTGCGCGAAGGCCAGGCTATCGGTGCTTACGTAACCCTTCGTGGCGATCGTATGTGGGAATTCTTGGATCGTTTGCTTACTCTGGCTTTGCCTCGTATCCGCGATTTCCGTGGTATTAACGGCAACCAGTTTGACGGTCAGGGTAATTACAACTTCGGTCTTACGGAACAGTCTATGTTCCATGAGATTGATCCTGACTCGATTGATCATCAGCGTGGTATGGACATCACCGTGGTGACTACCACCAAGGACGATGTGGAGGCCAAGTCTTTGCTTAAGCACCTCGGTTTCCCATTCAAGGAGAACTGAAATGGCAAAAACCGCTCTGAAAAACAAGGCGGCCGCTAAGCCGAAGTTCAAGGTACGCGCTTATACGCGTTGCCAGGTTTGTGGTCGTCCTCACTCCGTGTATCGCAAGTTCGGTCTGTGCCGCATCTGCCTTCGTGAGAAGGCTCATCGCGGTGAGTTGCCGGGTGTTACGAAGTCCAGTTGGTAAATATCGACGCTGAAGGTCCACTGCCTAAAGACAAAGGTCTTATATAGAGGCGGTGGAAACCACGGCGAGAAAGGGCGTTAGCCCACATGACAATGACAGATCCAATCGCAGACATGTTGACACGTCTGCGTAACGCGAGCGCGGCAAAGCACGATACCGTGGAAATGCCGTACTCCAAGTTCAAGGCGAATATCGCCGAGATCCTTAAGCACGAAGGCTACATTAAGGACTTCGCTGCTAAGGAAGCTAAGGTTGGACAGACGTTGGAAATTACGTTGAAGTATGGCTCCAATGGCCAGCGTTCTATCCAGGGCATCAAGCGCATTTCTAAGCCAGGCTTGCGTCGTTACGCTAAGTCTGATGCTTTGCCAATGCCTCTTGGTGGTCTCGGTATCGCTATTATCTCGACCAGCTCGGGATTGTTGACTCAGAAGGAATGCCTCGACCGAGGCATTGGCGGCGAAATTGTCGCCTACGTATGGTGAGAAAGGAGAGCTGAAGATGGCATCGCATATTGGTAAGCTCCCCGTCGACATTCCTCAAGGCGTGGAAGTAAAGATTGAAGGTCAGTCCTTCAGCGTCAAGGGCGCTAAGGGTTCTGACTCCTATGTAATTCCAGAGGGCATTACCGCGGAAGTTGCTGAGAATCAGATTGTTTTGACTCCAGTTGACGATTTGCGTCCAACTCGTGCAAAGCACGGCTTGGCTCGTGCAATTGTTGCTTCCATGGTTAAGGGTGTGCATGAAGGCTACACCAAGACTTTGGATATTGTTGGTACCGGTTATCGTGCAGTAATGAAGGGCAAGGGCATTGAGTTCTCGCTCGGTTATTCTCACACTATTACCGTTCAACCACCTGCAGGTATTGAGTTCGAGTTGCCAAATCCTAACCAGGTAATCGTTAAGGGCACTGATAAGCAGACTGTTGGCCAGGTTGCTGCTAACATCCGCAAGCTTCGTGCTCCAGAACCTTACAAGGGTAAGGGTATTAAGTACACCGATGAACGTATCCTGCGCAAGGCTGGAAAGGCTGGTAAGTGATATGAGCGTTAAGATTTTCGGTAAGGGTACCAAAGTCGCACGTTTGCGTCGTCACGCCCGTCTTCGTAAGCATATTGCTGGCACATCTGAACGTCCTCGTTTAGTTGTTTCTCGTTCTAACCGCCACATGGTTGCTCAGATTGTGGACGATACCAAGGGCATTACTTTGGTAAGTGCTTCCACTTTGACAGCTGACTTCGCTGGTTTCACCGGTACGAAGACTGAAGCTGCAACCAAGGTTGGCGAATTAGTAGCGGCTAAGGCGAAGGAAGCGGGCATCACCGCTGTAGTCTTCGACCGTGGCGGTAACAAATATCATGGTCGCGTCGCAGCAGTAGCTGAAGGCGCCCGTCAGGGAGGTCTAGCACTGTGAGCGACAACGAAAAGGAAACCCAAGTGGCTGAAGAAACTCAGAACACTCAGGCATCCGCTGAGCAACGCAACGATGATCGTCGTTCTCGCCGCAATAAGGGCGAGGGTAAGCGCGGCGAGCGTCGTAATCGTCGTGAAGAAAACCGCGGCGAAGAGCTTCTGGATCGCGTAGTTACTATTAACCGTGTTTCCAAGACCCACAAGGGTGGTCGTACCTTCAGCTTTGCAGCACTTGTTGTTGTGGGCGACGGTAAGGGCACTGTTGGTGTTGGTTACGGCAAGTCTCGTGAAGTTCCAGCAGCTATCGCTAAGGGTCAGCTTGACGCTAAGAAGCATATGTTCACTGTTCCACGTATTCGTGGTACCGTCACTCATCCAGTGCTCGGTCACGATGCTGCTGGTACCGTGTTGCTTCGTCCAGCTGCTCCAGGTACTGGTGTAATCGCTGGTGGTGCTGTGCGTGCTGTTATGGAGTGCGCTGGCATTACAGATATCCTCACCAAGTCCATGGGTTCTGCGACCGCTGTAAACGTGGTGCGCGCTACTGTGGACGCTTTGAAGAAGCTCGAAGAGCCAGAAGAGATTTCTGCTCGTCGTGGTCTTTCTCTTGAGGAAGTTGCTCCTGATGCTTTGCTCCGTGAGCGCGCTGCCGGCATTGCCGAAGCTCGCAAGGCTCGCGAAGAAGCTCAGGCCGCCAAGGCAGCTGAAGCAAAGGATGGTGAGTGATGTCTAATTTGAAGATCACTCTGGTGCACGGTTTGGTTCATACCACTGAGCGCCAGCGCGCGAATGTTCATACGCTCGGCCTTCATAAGATTGGTCATAGCGTAGTTCGTGAAGACACCCCCGTCAATCGTGGCTTGGTCATGGCCGTGCGCCACCTGGTGAGCGTCGAGGAGGTCGACTGATTATGGCTAACGAAGAACCAATGCTGCATATGCACACATTGCGTCCAGCTCCAGGAGCTAAGAAGGATCGTATCCGCGTAGGCCGTGGTGAAGGCTCCAAGGGTAAGACCTCGGGTCGTGGTGACAAGGGCACAAAGAAGCGTTATCAGGTTCGTCCTGGCTTCGAAGGTGGCCAGCTTCCACTTTACATGCGCTTGCCTAAGTTGCGTGGATTCAAGAGTCCTTTCAAGAAGGAGTTCCAGGTCGTTAACGTTGCAGCTCTCGCTGAACTCTTCCCAAAGGGTGGCGAAGTTACTGTAGCTGACCTTATTGCAAAGGGCGCCGTGCGCGATGGTTACCCAGTTAAGGTTTTGGGCGATGGTGAATTGACTGTTGCTTTGAACTTGAAGGGTATGAAGGCTTCTGCTTCTGCTAAGGCAAAGGTTGAAGCTCAAGGCGGCTCCATCAGCGAAGAGTAGGTAGAACTACTTTAAGCTTGATGCAGTTATAAAGCTGTAGATAGTCCCTCTAGCGTTGTCTAGGGGGACTATTTTTATCGACAAAACTCACCAATAAGCTGTTTCAGTATGCACCGTGAGTTAAACTATTGCCTCAGAGTTTGTTTTTTGCACTGTTGCGCCTAGGAGTGCGCGAAAAAAGGGAGGAAGACCCAGGTGAAAACGTTAATCCAGGCCTTCAGGACGAAGGAGTTGAGGAATAAGATCCTCTTCGTCTTCGCTATGATTATCATCTACCGTATCGGTTCGTTTATTCCGATTCCAGGTGTTGACTATAAAGTAATTAGTGATTGCACAACTAAGCTGGCTTCGTCAAAAGAGAACTTTATTGGGTTGGTCAACTTGTTCTCCGGCGGCTCGCTGCTGCAGCTTTCCATCTTTGCTTTGGGTGTAATGCCTTACATTACAGCTTCCATTGTGATTCAGCTTCTTCGCGTTGTTATTCCTCGCTTCGAAGCGTTGCATAAGGAAGGTCAGTCTGGCGAGACAAAGCTTACGCAGTACACTCGTTACTTAACTATTGGTTTGGCTGTTTTGCAGTCAACAACAATTTTGGTAACTGCTCGTTCAGGCGCTTTGTTTAATTATCAGTGCGGTCAGGTTATTCCAGATGGTGGCTTCTGGAGCTTGGTTGTAATGGTTTTGATTATGACCGGCGGCACTGGTTTAATTATGTGGATGGCAGAGCTTATTACAGATAAGGGCATCGGCCAAGGTATGTCCGTCTTAATCTTTATGTCTATTTGCTCCGGCTTCTTGCCAAAGCTTTGGGATATTGGTTGGGGCACCAACGGTTCTGATGGTGATTGGACTAAGTTCTCCATCGTTGGTGGTGTGCTTCTTGTAATTCTTGTTTTCGTTGACTTTGTGGAACTTGCACAGCGTCGTATTCCTGTGCAGTACACTCGTCGCATGATTGGTCGAAAGATGTACGGCGGATCTTCCACTTATTTGCCGTTGAAGATTAATATGAGCGGTGTTATTCCACCAATCTTTGCTTCTTCTATTCTTGCTGTTCCTACTCTTATTGCTCAGTTCGGAGATAAGAGCAAGCCTTGGGTACAGTGGATTGAGAACAATTTGGCAAATTCCACGTCTGCTTGGTATATTGCCCTATACACTGTGATGATTGTGTTCTTCTGCTTCTTCTACACCGAGATTACTTTTAATACGGATGAAACTGCAGATAACATGAAAGAGTATGGCGGATTTATTCCTGGAATCCGCGCCGGTAGCGCAACTAGCAACTACTTGAGCTATGTTATGAACAGGCTTAACACTGTCGGCGCTATTTATTTGCTTTTCGTTGCTTTGATTCCTACCGTTTTGATTATGGCTTTGCACTTGAATACAAAGTTGCCATTCGGCGGTACAACGATTCTGATTATTGCTGGCGTAGGTTTGGATACTTTGCGTCAGGCAAAGGCTCAGACTGAACAGTTCCAGTATGCTGGTTTCTTGTTCAATCACGAAAATCAAAAGCAAGTATCTAAGTAAATAAAATAATTTGTGAAGAATCAAGGAGATGAATATGCGATTGCTGATTATGGGTCCTCAGGGCGTTGGCAAGGGCACTCAGGCTGCTTTGTTAAGCGAGCATTACAATATTCCAGCAATTTCTACTGGTGATATTTTCCGCTATAACTTAAAAAATCAGACTGAGCTTGGCAAGCAAGTGCAGGTTTATCTTGACAAGGGCGAGTTGGTTCCAGATGAGCTAACAAACAGCATTGTTAAGGATCGTCTTGCACAAGATGATGCTAAGAATGGCTGGATTCTCGACGGTTATCCTCGCAACGCTTCCCAGGTTCAGGCTTTGGATTTAATGTTGGAAGAACTTTCAACTCCTCTCGACCACGTCGTGGCTTTAGAGGCTGAGCGTGAGGTTTTGCTCGAGCGCATGCAGAAGCGCGCAGTAGAGCAGGGTCGTTCTGACGATACTCCAGAAGTTATTGCTAAGCGTTTGGAAACATACGAAAAAGAAACTGCTCCGCTTCTTGATATTTACGATAGCCGCGGTCAGTTAGTTGAAGTTGATGGTGTTGGCGATATTAAAGAAATTAATAATCGCATCATTGAATCGCTAAACTAATAGCAGTAGAACAATAATACTAGACTGATTTATTACAGTCAGGTTTGTGTGAGAAATGCGCCCCATGCGACACGCCGAGTGTTGTATAGGGCGCATTTACTGTAATATAGAAGATTGGCGTGTCTTCGGATGCGCGAAGTAGTATGCCCAAGGATCGGAACGAGGCTCATGGCAAAAGACGGTGTGATTGAAGTCGAAGGCAAGGTAGTCGAAGCACTGCCGAACGCGATGTTTCGCGTTCAGCTCGAGAATGAGCACATCGTTCTAGCTACGATTTCCGGAAAAATGCGCAAGAATTATATCCGCATTCTTCCGCAGGATCGTGTAGTGCTGGAGATGAGTCCATACGATCTGAACCGTGGACGTATTACGTACCGTTATAAGTAAAGGTACAAGCAAAGGAAAACCATGAAGGTCAGCCCTAGCGTGAAGAGGATCTGCGAAAACTGCCGCGTGATCCGCCGTCACGGCCGCGTCATGGTGATCTGCATTAACCCACGTCATAAGCAGCGTCAGGGCTGAGCAGATTTCCATCGCGGAATACAAAGAATAAGGCGCTAAGTCACAGCAGAAGCTGAACCCTGGGTGCGCAGGCCCAGGCCGCATCTAATAATGCGGAAGACTTGGTGCACGACCTGCGTAACAGTAAAGGAATTACAATGGCACGTCTTGCCGGAGTAGATATTCCCAATGAGAAGCGCATTGAGATTGCCCTCACCTACATTTTTGGTGTTGGCCGCACTCGCGCTAAGGAAACGCTTGCCGCGACCGGTGTGAATCCGGACACTCGCGTCAAGGATCTTACGGATGAACAGCTGATCACCTTGCGTGATTATCTCGAGGCTAATTACAAGATCGAGGGCGATTTGCGTCGTGAAATTGACGCAGACATCCGTCGTAAGATTCAGATCAACTGCTATCAAGGCCAGCGTCATCGCAAGGGTCTTCCTGTGCGTGGTCAGCGTACCAAGACTAATGCTCGTACCCGTAAGGGCCCGAAGCGTACTGTCGCCGGGAAGAAGAAGGCCACCCGATAGTAGTCGGTGGTCGGCTCTAGGCCACGGATACATTTCCATCGTCTAGACATACCAACTCATTCGTCATTAGGAAACGAGGGTCAATGGCAGCTGCAAAGCAAGCCTCGCGCAAGCCGCGTCGCCGGGACCGCAAGTCGGTGCCGGTTGGGCAGGCGCATATTAAATCAACATTCAATAACACGATTATCTCCATCACCGATCCATCCGGTGCAGTCCTTTCCTGGGCTTCCGGTGGTGACGTCGGCTTTAAGGGTTCCCGTAAGTCGACTCCTTACGCTGCAGGTATGGCTGCTGAGTCTGCCGCTCGTAAGGCAATGGAGCATGGCCTTAAGAAGGTCGACGTGTTTGTTAAGGGTCCAGGTTCCGGTCGTGAAACCGCTATCCGTTCCCTCCAGTCCGCGGGTCTCGAAGTTGGTTCTATTACCGACGTTACCCCGCAAGCGCATAACGGCGTACGCCCACCAAAGCGTCGCCGCGTCTGAGCACTCTTACGAATCCATCCATCCAACCCGCTTATGGGCGGCGAGTGCACCACCGACCAGAAGCTGAAAGGATACCAAAGTGCTTATCGCACAGCGTCCGACACTTACCGAGGAATCACTGAATCCCCAGCGTTCTCGCTTTACTATTGAGCCGTTGGAACCAGGTTTTGGCTACACTCTCGGCAATTCGCTGCGTCGTACCTTGTTGAGCTCCATTCCAGGTGCTGCCGTTACTTCGGTACGCATTTCCGGAGCTTTGCATGAGTTTACGACTCTGCCAGGTGTTGAAGAAGATGTCACTGAAATTCTGCTGAACATCAAGGGCATCGTGCTCACTAGTGAGTACGACGAGCCTGTAGTGATGTATCTGCGCAAGAATGGTAAAGGTGAAGCAACCGCTGGAGACATTACTCCTCCGGCTGGCGTTACTATTGCCAACCCTGAATTGCATATTGCTACACTTGCTGAAGATGGTGAACTTGAGATTGAGTTTACTGTTGAACGCGGTCGCGGCTACGTACCAGCTCAGATGAACAAGCAGGAGAACAGCGAAATCGGCCGCATTCCTGTGGATTCGATCTACTCGCCAGTTTTGAAGGTGAGCTATAAGGTCGAAGCTACCCGCGTGGAACAGCGCACGGACTTCGATAAGCTCATCCTGGATGTGGAAACCAAGCCAGCTATTACACCGCGCGATGCTGTTGCGTCCGCAGGTTCAACCTTGGTTGAGCTTTTCGGCCTTTGCCGTGAGCTTAATCTTGAAGCCGAAGGTGTTGAAGTTGGTCCAGCGCCAATGCGTGAGGAATCTGATTCCCAGCTGGCTACACCGATTGAAGAAATGAATCTTACCCAGCGCAGCTACAACTGCTTGAAGCGCGAGGGTATTCATACAGTCGGCGAATTGGTAGTTCACACTGAGCAGGATTTGCTCGATATTCGTAATTTCGGCATGAAATCCATCGATGAGGTCAAAGAGAAGTTGCAGACCATGGGTCTGTCTTTGAAGGCTTCGCCGATTGGCTTCGACGCCAATAATCTCGAAGGTGGCACTTTCTTCTCGCCTGAAGACGAGTAGAATTCACCTGCAATCGTCGTAAATTCGGATGTTCGGGTTGATGCCCACCTGAGTTTTCGGCAATTGCGACAATAAGGAGTAATAATGCCTACACCGAAACAAGGCCCTCGTCTGGCTTCTAGCCCGGCTCATGAGCGCCTGATGCTGGCCAACATGGCGACCAGCCTCTTCCAGCACGGTCGTATTGTGACGACGTTGCCAAAGGCAAAGCGTCTTCGTCCGCTTGCTGAGCGTTTGATTTCATTCGCTAAGCGTGGCGATTTGCATTCGCGTCGTCGCGTGTTGCGCGTGATTCGCAACAAGTCCGTGGTTCACGTTCTTTTCACTCAGATTGCTGAGCAGATGAAGCAGCGTGAAGGCGGCTACACCCGCATCGTGAAGATTGCTCCACGTCGTGGCGATACCGCTCCTCAGGCAATTATTGAGCTTGTAACTGAGCCAGTAAGCCCAAAGAAGGCTGTTGTGAAGGAAGCTGAAGCAGCTACTAAGGTAGCAGCTAAAGAAGAAGCTGCCGAGTAGTCAGCATTTCAGCTTTACGCATCGGTAAAGTAAATCTTAAAGTTAAGCGTAAAATCGCTTCTTGAAGAATTGCTAAAACGAGTCGAGGATTTCCTCGGCTCGTTTTTTATTTGTATTATTATTGAATTATGTCGAATGTTATTGATTTGTTGCGCAACGATTTCTCTACCTTCGCTCAGCGCAAGTTTAATGCCGTAGATGCGCTGATTTTGTGCGAGCTATCTTATATAAATATGCCAACGTACGTGCCAAAATATTGCGATAATCCAAAGAATATTTCTACTGTATCTATTAACGAATTGCTTAGAATAGAAGAATATTCGTCAATGTTTTCTTCTGGATCTCCCAAAGTAGATAAATTCCGCAGGAAGCTGCTTCTTGCTGTCGCTTCCAGCCCTAGGTATAGGGGAATTCGCGTAGGGGAGTATCTTGAGAGGTTTGATGAATCAAATATTGACGAATCATTAGAGCAGCAGTTTGCTGGAGTTACTTTTGATCTTAGCAATTGCGAGGGGATTGATAATCCTCATACTCTTGTTGTTGCGTATCGCGGCACTGACAGTACGCTTGTTGGGTGGAAAGAAGATTTCAACATGGCTTTCCGCTGCCCAGTGCCAGCGCAAGAATCTGCTGCTGAATATTTGACTTCTGTAGCGCAAAGATATAGCAAGCGTTATTCTAATAAAAACTTCTTTAATAAAAACTTCTTTAATAAACTTTGTGCGAACAAAATTTTTGCCCGCTTTTCAAAATCTTCCGTAGACTTGCAAAATAATAATCCAAATATTATTGTTGTCGGTCATTCAAAAGGTGGGAACATGGCTGCTTATGCGGCTATGCGCTTAGATGCTACAAGTCAAAAACTAGGTGATCTTGTATCAAAAATTTATTCTATGGACGGACCTGGTTTTGCGTCTGATGTAGTGGATACAAGCGTTTTTGCGAATGTTTCAAGTCGTATTGAAAAAGTAGTTCCGCAGTCTGCCTTTATTGGATTGATTATGGATACGGGAGTGCCGTATAAGGTTACATTTGCCGATTCGATTGGATTAATGCAACATTTTGGCATGTATTGGCAGATTAAAAATGGTGATTTTGACTACTGTGATTGCGTAACTCCGCGCGCTCTGGCCGTTTCTAAGGCTGCAAACGAGTGGATGATGAATCTGCCATTCGAGGAGCGAAAGCGCAGAATTGACAGCGTTTACAGCATTTTTAGCAGTTTGGGTTACCCAACTTTTGATGAAATGTCTTCTCATTGGTCGGAGGTTGTTCCTAAATTATTGAAGATTGCAATGCATATGGATTCAAAAACTTATGAGCTTATTCGTAGTGTTATGAGTGCTTTTGCGCTTGCGGGCGGCAGCTCTTCGGATAAGAAAAGCTAGTGGAAAGTCTGTTTGGAAAGGTTTTGAATGCGACTTCGCTTAGATTTAGCTTACGATGGTGGCGGATTTTACGGTTGGGCTAAGCAGCCTACTTTGCGAACTGTGCAGGGTGAAATTGAGGGGGCTTTGCACACAGTATTGCGTGTGCCAGAAGGGGATGCTGCTGAGCCGCTGCGCCTTACTGTGGCTGGTCGTACGGATACGGGCGTGCATGCGTCGCATCAGGTTTGTCATCTTGATGTTTGTGAAGAAACTTTGCTGCGATGCGTAGGGCATACCGGATTGAACGGTGTTTGCGCGCTCGAGTACCGGCTTAAGCATGTTTTGCCGCAAGATATTTCGTTGAATAAGGTAAGTGTTGCTCCACTTGGTTTTGATGCACGCTTTTCTGCGTTGGAGCGCACGTATGTGTATCGTATTTGCGACGCTTCTGATTATTGTGATTACGATCCTCGTATGCGTGGTTTTGTTTTGAAGCTTGACGATGTTTTGGATGTTGATGCAATGAATCAGGCTGCTGGGCTTATGATTGGCCTTCACGATTTTGGATCTTTTGCGCGTCCTAATCCTGGCGGCACCACTATTCGCGATGTAAAGAGTGCTTGTTGGGAACGTGTTGGGGAGCGCGCTAATGACGTGCGCGTTAAGCTTAAAACTGGATGCGTGCCGCCTGTTGAGCAGGGTTTGCTTGAGTTTACTATTGTTGCTGACGCTTTCGCTCACAATATGGTGCGCTCGCTTGTGCAGGCTTGCGTGCAGATTGGGCGTGGAAAACGTTCTCTTGATTGGTTTGCTGAGAAGATTAATACGCCGCTTCGAGAAGGTTCTACTGGGCCGATTGCGCCGCAAGGGTTGACTTTGGAATATGTAGCTTATCCGCCGGATGATGAGCTTGCTTCTCGTGCGGAGCAGATTCGTGCTCGCCGTGATTCCGCTGAGTTATAGCGTTTCAACTCGCCAGAATTTTATATTCGCGCCATGGTTTACAATTGAAAAGTTGCGTTTGTGCGCGCTTTTGTTGCGCCAAATTGCAAGTGGATGAATGTCCGAGCGGTCTAAGGAGCACGCCTCGAAAGCGTGTGAGGGTAAAATCCTCCGCGAGTTCGAATCTCGCTTCATCCGCGAATTAACCAAGCCTAAAGCATGTAAATTGCTTTAGGCTTTTTGGCCTATAACCCAATTATTCTATTTCAAAACCAAATTTGTCTCTGCAGGGTAGCCGAGCGCGTAGGCGCGCAATAATCTGGAAGTAATCAGCTTTATTACAGCATCTTTAAAATCCTTATGCGCTTGAACAGCAGAGTATTCGTAGCTTGTTTCGTCGCGATTGTTTTTTGACGCGCTTTTAGTTTTATTTTCTTCAATAACTATTATTTGATTAAAAGCAGTAAGTTCAGTTCGTGCGCAATCCATATAAGCTATGGCTGCAATCGGCAAATCTTTTCCACTTGCATTATCTTGCGCTTTTCCACTTTCAAGAGCGTCGGATGGAATCTCATATATTTTTTTGCGCAAATCATCGCCTTTTCCGGATGCGTTCATAAAAGTTTGAGCATTTGTTGATGCCATATCGCTATATTCCAAAGGCAGTCCTGGAACTTTTTTTGCGGCTAAAGTTTGTAGTATAAACGCTAGCTGGTCTTCTGCAGCTGCTGCGCTGGCCAAAGGGTGATGTGTCCATTGAAAATTGTTGTAATGCTTTACTGTTTTTGTAAATTGTATATAAGCGTTACGCTCTAGTTGATGAGTTATTGAAGATTCTGCGTTTTCTGGTGTAGCTGTGTTTTCTGTGCTTTTGTAAGTATTTTCTTCATCGCTTGTGCCAGAAATTTCTTCAGCAATTTCTTCAGCAATTTTTGACTTATTATTTTCAGATTCTTTAGATAATATTTCCCATTTTGCTTGCGCGCTATAAACAATACTTTCGCTTAATCTTCCTGGACATTGCTGTGCTACAGTTTCCCATTCTTTTGCAGAAGATTCCAAGTCTGAAGCAGATATATTATTTGCGTTGTTTTCAATAAATTGTTGATTTTTTTGCGCTAAACGGTAGGCTTTTGCGCAAATATTTTCGCCAGAAGTAGATTTTACAGTATGATCTACGTGAATGTTTTGCAATGTGCCGCAAGATGCTAGAGTAAAAACTAGCGTAGGTGTCAATAAAGCACAAACGAAAATCTTAAGCGCAATTTTTATGCTGCGCATTGCGTTAGTGCGTACGGCTTTTAACAAAACATAAAGTGTCTGCATAATCTACTAAAATAGCCACTGACTGTGACCAATATCGACTGTGTTAATTCAGTAAGATATTGGCTTGTCTGCAACTTAAAGCAAATCTGATTATAAAAGCTATATCAGAAGGCAGAACAGTTGCAAAAAATAATAATCATAAATGAATGCGTTATAACGAGAGGACGTGCGCGATGGAATTGGATTTGGCGGGAATGCATCAGCTTGCGGCACAGCAGGGGATTAATGCCGAGGAGCTGGACGAGGCGCTCGCCGAGGCCTTGCGTCTTGCGTATATGAAAACCGCTCATCCTGCAAAGCATGTGCGAGTTGAATTGGACGAACGTGCAGGTTCGTTCACTGTGTGGGCTAGGGATGAAATTCCTGGTAAGCCTACTGAAGATAACCCGTATCCGGCTCCAACGCTGGGTGAAGAGTATGATGATACTCCTCGCGATTTTGGCCGTCTTGCTGCGGCAACAGCCCGTCAAGTTATTAGCCAAATCTTCCGTAAGGCTGAAGATGATCGCGTATTTGGTGCTTTTTCTGGTCAAAAAGGCAAGCTGATTAATGGAATTATTCAGCAGGACGCCAAAGATACTACTAATATTCATGTTGCTGTTGGGGATGTTGAAGCGATTTTGCCTCGCCGCGAGCAGGTTCCAGGTGAACGTTACCGTCATGGCGAGCGTATTCGCGTGTATGTTGTTAATGTTGCGCGTGGTCTTCGCGGACCAGAAATTGTGGTTTCTAGGTCGCATCCTGAGCTTGTTCGTCGTCTTTTTGAGCGTGAGGTTCCAGAACTTGTTTCTGGTGCTGTTTCGATTATGGCGATTGCTCGAGAGGCTGGAGCTCGCACAAAGATTGCTGTACGTGCTAACTCTGAGGGCGTTAATCCAAAGGGCGCTTTGATCGGTCCTGGCGGTTCTAGGGTTCGTGCTGTAATGGAAAACTTGGGTCAAGAAAAGATTGATATTGTCGATTGGTCGGATGACCCAGCAAAGTTTGTTGCCGCAGCGCTTTCTCCAGCAACTGCTACACAGGTGCAGGTAGTTAGCGAAAAAAGTCAGACTGCAGTTGCGTTTATTCATGATGCTCAGCTTTCACTTGCTATTGGCAAGGAAGGTCAGAATGCTCGTTTGGCTGCAAAGCTGACTGGTTGGAAGATTGGCATTGAGTCGCAAGAAGAGCATGATAAGAAAGTTGCTGCAGCTCAAGCTCAAAACGCATAATCTTTAGTAGTGGCGACACTCGCACCAATCCAACGTTTCGAGTATGCTGAAAGCTGGAATCTGGGCGAAAAGGCAGTAGCATCGTCCTGCACAAGACGAGGTACAAGATCATGGTCGCACGATGATATATCGCACGATAATAAATAATAAGCTCGCAATAATGTAAAGTGGCCGCGCGCGCTAGCGCTGCCACAGACAGAGGAGAACACTGAGTGGTTAAAAAGCGCGTGTATGAACTGGCCAAAGAATTTGGTGTAGACAGTAAAACCGTGTTGGAGCGTTTGAAAGGCATGGGCGAATTTGTTAAGTCCGCTTCTTCAACAGTTGAGGCTCCAGTAGTGCGTCGTTTGCAGGCGGCGCTGGCAGCTGAAGGAAATCAAGCAGGCAGTAAGTCAGGTAGCAAGCCTGCTAAGGCTGCGGCAAATCCTGCTTCAACTACAGCTTCAACTATAGCTTCAAAGCAAGCTGCAAATCAGTCTGTAAATCAGTCTGCAAAACCTTCTGCACCAAAAGCTAAGTCTCAGGCTGAATCTCAGAAGCACTCTGCAGGCAATCAAAATTCGGAGCAATCCGAACGTTCTGCAGCTTCTAAGCCATCACCAAAGTCTGAAGCAAATCACTCTCGCACGAATCATAATCCTCGTCCATCTTCTTCTGGCGAATCAAAGCATGCAGAGCGTCGTGGTGAAAATCGAGAAAATCACGAAAATCGTGCGCAAATGCCTCCTCGTCCGCGCCCGCATCAGGGTGCTCAGGGAGCAGGTAATGCAACACCTCGTCCTGGGAATAATCCGTTTAGCCGTAAGCAGGGCATGCGTTCTCCTACCCCTGGAGATATTCCTCGTCCTCACCCAATGTCTCGTCCAGGCGCTCAAGATGGCCGCGGTGGTCGTCCAGGCCAGGGTGGAGCAGGTAATGCAAATGGTGCTCGCGGTGAACGTGGCGGGAATCGTTCTCGCGGCGGTCGCTCTAACCAAGGAGCTGGGCGTTCTCAGTGGTCAGGCCAGCGTCGCGGTGGCGCAGGTAATGGTTCTGGCTCTTCAAATAGCAGGCCTTCTGCAGAATCGCGTTTTAATGCTAATCAAGCTGCAACTTTCCAGGCTGCGGCTGCTGGTGCTCCTAATGGTGGTCCATCTCGCGGCGGCGGTCGCGGTAGGGCTGGTGCTGCAGGCGCATTCGGCCGTCAGGGAGGTAAGTCTTCTAAGGCTCGTAAGAACCGTTTAGCGAAGCGTCGTGAATACGAAGAGCTTAAAGCACCAGTTATTGGCGGCGTGCGCATTCCTTCTGGTAATGGCGCTACTATTCGTTTGCGTCAGGGTGCAACTCTTTCTGACTTGGCAGAAAAAATTGATGTCAATCCAGCAGCTTTGGTAACTGTGCTCTTCCACTTGGGAGAAATGGCAACTGCTACGCAGTCTTTGGATGAGTCGACATTCCAGATTTTGGGTGAAGAAATCGGCTGGAATATCAATATTGTTTCTGCTGAAGAAGAAGATAAAGAGCTTTTGCAGCAATTCGATATTGATTTAGATGAAGAAGAGTTGCAGGAAGATGACGATTTGCAATCTCGTCCACCTGTTGTTACCGTTATGGGTCACGTTGATCACGGTAAAACTCGCTTGCTCGACACCATACGCAAGTCGAATGTTATTGATCGCGAAGCTGGCGGTATTACGCAGCGAATTGGCGCTTATCAGGTAACTGTAAATCTTGAGGGTAAGCCTCGCAAGATTACATTCCTCGATACCCCAGGTCACGAAGCGTTTACTGCTATGCGTGCTCGCGGTGCTGAGCTTACAGACGTTGCTATTCTTGTTGTTGCAGCAGACGACGGCGTGATGCCTCAGACTGTTGAAGCAATTAACCACGCTCAAGCGGCTCACGTGCCAATTGTTGTGGCTGTGAACAAGATTGATGTTGAAGGCGCTAACCCAGACAAGGTTCGTGGTCAGCTTACAGAATACGGTTTGGTTGCTGAAGAGTACGGCGGCGACACCATGTTTGTGGATATTTCCGCAAAGCAGGGTACGAACGTTAATAAGCTTCTTGAAGCTGTGCTTCTTACTGCAGACGCAGAGCTTGATCCTAAAGCAAATCCAAATATGGACGCTCGCGGCGCAACTATTGAAGCTCGACTCGACAAAGGTCGCGGTGCTGTTGCAACTGTTTTGGTGCAGCAGGGTACTCTTCATGTTGGTGATTCTATTGTTGCAGGCACTTCTTACGGCCGTGTTCGCGCTATGCTCGACGAAAACGGAAACCACTTGCAGGACGCGGCTCCTTCCACTCCTGTTCAGGTGCTTGGTTTAACTTCTGTTCCAACCGCAGGCGATCTGTTCTTGGTTACTTCGGACGACCGTTCTGCTCGTCAGATTGCGGAGAAGCGTGCAGCTACAGAGCGTGCAGCTCAGCTTGCTAAGCGCCGCAAGGTTGTGTCTCTTGAAAGCCTTAAGGAACAGTTCGCTAAGTCTGAAGTTGACATGCTGAACATTGTTATTAAGGGTGATTCTTCCGGTTCTGTTGAGGCTTTGGAAGATTCCTTGATGAAGATTGAGGTTTCTGAAGAAGTTGGAATCCAGGTTATTCACCGCGGTGTTGGTGCAATTACTCAGAACGATGTGAACTTGGCAACTGTTGACAAGGCTGTGATTATTGGCTTCAACGTGCGTCCAAACCGCCAGGTTGCAGATTTGGCAGATCGCGAGGGCGTGGAAGTTAAGTACTACTCTGTTATTTACAAGGCAATTGAAGATATTGAAGCTGCTTTGAAGGGTATGCTTAAGCCGGAGTTTGAAGAAGTTGTTACTTCGCATTCCGAAATTCGCGAAATCTTCCGTTCTTCCAAGTTCGGCAATATTGCTGGTGTTATGGTTCAAGACGGCGAAGTCAAGCGCGGTACGAAGTGCCGTATTTTGCGCGACGGCGTTGCTACAGTCAACGACCTGGAAATCTCCAGCTTGCGTAGGTTTAAGGATGACGTGCAGTCCGTTAGCGAAGGTTATGAAGCAGGTATTAACCTTGGAAGCTTCAACGACATTGAGCTTGGCGACGTAATCGAAACCTTTGAAATGAAGCAGATTGAGCGCAAGTAATATGGCAGGAACAAATCCTAGAGCTGCTCGTATTGCAGCGTTAATTCAGCGCGTAATCGCCTCTAATATGGAGTCGCAGTTGCACGATAAGCGTCTTGCTAGTGTAACTATTACGGAAGTTCGAGTTACTAACGATTTGCAAATTGCAAAAGTTTATTGGACTCAGCTTGGTCATGCTGGAAAAGAGCAGGGTGAGCGTCAACGTGCAGCCCAGGCTTTACAGCAGGCTCACGGACGTTTGCGATCCTTGGTTGGTGCAAAAGCTGGCTTGCGTTTAACTCCGCAATTGCAATTCGTTTACGACGAAGTGCCTACGGAAGCGCACGAAATTGAGGATATTTTGGTTGCTGCTCGTCATCGTGACGAAGAGTTAGCTAAAATGCGCGAAAACGCTAAGTATGCTGGCGAATCTGATCCGTATAAGAAACCGCATGAAGATGATGAGTCTGACGACGATTTTGAAGATGACGACTTTGAAGATGACGAACCTGCAGAATCTTCAGAACCTTATGAATCTGCAGAATAGCGCGAAAAAATCTTAATTTGCATATGACGCAATTCACACCATCTTCCGGCATTTTACTTGTAGACAAGCCGCAGGGAGTTACAAGTCACGACGTTGTAGCCTGCGCTCGTCACCTTTTGCACACAAAACGTGTAGGTCACGCAGGAACGCTAGATCCTATGGCAACAGGTTTGCTAATCGTAGGTTTTGGTAACGCAACGCGCTTGCTTAACTACATGCTAGGTCACAACAAAACCTATGAGGCGGTAATTCGCTTGGGTGAGTCTACGACTACAGATGATGCAGACGGTGAGATTTTGCAACAAAACAATCTGCAATTAGGTCCGGGAGTTGTTACTAAAGCTGCAGACGATTTGCTTTTGAAGCTTCTTCTTGAAAGCGATTCTTGTAATAGTGAGCTCATAAACCAAGCTTTTGAGCGCATTAAGCAAGTTATTAAAGAAAACTTAACTGGCAAAATTATGCAAGCTCCAACCGCTTTTTCTGCAATTAAAATTAACGGTCAGCGAGCATACGATTTAGCTCGCGAAGGAAAAACTGTAGAAATTCCGTCTCGCGAAGTAACTATTAGCGATTTTTATGTTGCTAATCCTTGTATTTTGCGCGGCAAAAGCGGAAGAAAAGTATGCGATATTACTGCAACTGTTTCTTGCAGTAGTGGCACATATATTCGTGCTTTAGCGCGCGATTTAGGCCGTATTCTTGGAGTTGGTGGGCATCTTATTTCGCTTCGACGCACAAGCATCGGCGATTTTTCAGTAACAGATCCTCGCGTTCTTAAACTTCGCACGGAAACTCGCGAATTTACCGATAGGGAAGGTGTTTTACAAAAACGTTCAAAAGCTGTGCTGGAAAAAGATTTTGACGCCGATATTTGTCTTTCTAAAACCTGCTTAAACATGTTTGAAGCAGCCGAGCATACTTTACCAATGCTACAAATTGACGAAACTCAAGCTCGAGACTTGCGTTTTGGGCGCTGGCTTAGTTTTGAATCAGAAGAAAATTCTCAACAATATCCTGCAATAGCCTACGTTAAATCCTCAAACAATGCGCAAAATGACGTTGTTGCTGTAGTTGAGCAAGCAAAAAATAGCAAAACTAATCAAATCAAACCAATTGTGGTATTTCCGGCAAGCCAGAAGACTGGTAAACTGTATTAAGGATTGAAAATAAGGAATTACGCAAGACGTATTGCGTACGTAAAGCTTCAACGCGGATAGTAAGGATATCATGAAGGTCATCGACATTCGACCAGATGCCAACGGCATGATTAATTGGCCAACGCTAAGTGCAGAGCGTAAAGCAGTTGTTACAATTGGTGTGTTCGACGGTATGCACAAGGGGCATCGTGAGGTTGTTCGCCGCACTGTGGAACTTGCGCACCGTCACGGCGCGTTTTCTGTTGTTATTATGTTCGATCCGCGCCCAAGTGTAGTGCATGCAAACCCTGATTTATACGACGATTTTGGCGATTGCAACACGGATCTTCCAGAAGATTCGGATGCGCTTACCAGCGTTCGTCAACGCTTGCGCGTGCTTTCTGAGCTAGATGTTGATCACGTTGTTATTGTGCGTTACAGCCTTGCTTTTGCTGCAAAATCGTACCGTTTCTTCTTAGGTCAGCTCGTAGGAAAGCTTGGTATGAGAGCTTTGGTTCTTGGTTCTGACGCTGCTCTTGGTGCTCGTAGGGCTGGAAATATTCAAGCGATTCGCGAATTATCTAAAGCAACGGGTGTTTTTGAGCTTATTGAGGTAGAAGATTTAGGTCCGGAGGATGTTCGCGTGCCGGATCCTATTGTGCGCGAAGTTCCTAAGGGTTCTGGAGAGCCGGAAGATCCTGCTGAAGGCATGAATAAGGCGGAATATCGCGCTTGGAGTAAGAGTATGCCGAATAAGAAGGTGCGTGCTTGGAGCTCTACGAATGTTCGTTGGATGCTTGCAACTGGGCGCGTTAAGGCGGCTCGCGAAATTTTGGATCAACCGCATCGCGTTGAAGGAACAGTGGTTCATGGAGATGAGCGCGGTCGTGAGATTGGTTTCCCAACAGTGAATCTTGGCGAAAAAATTGAAGGATATATTCCAGTTGACGGCGTATACGCTGGTTGGGTTGTTGATTTAGATTCAGATAATAAGAATGAAATGCGCCCAACAAAGAGCACTGTGCCGGATGTTAGCGTTTTGCGCCGAGATGAGCTTCATTTAGGCGTACATTCTCCATGGCGTTGGCCAGCTGCGATTTCAATCGGCACAAAGCCAACGTTTAATAAAGATGGTGAGGACGAAGCTGAGCGCACAGTTGAAGCTTACGGATTGTTCGACGATTGGAAGGATTTGTACGGACATCGCGTTTGCATTGAGTTTGCTAGTTTCTTGCGCCCACAGCAGGCTTTCGATTCTGTTGATGAGCTAAAAAATATGCTTAAAGCCAATGTTGAAGAGGTGCGTGCAATTACTGACGCTGAGGCTGAAGACTAAATTTACTTACTGTCTTACAACCCAAGCGCTTGCAACGCATCTCGAACGTTGCGCACTTCAACAATCTGCAATCCTGGAATATTAATTTTCTTTCGAAGCGGGCACACAACAACGCGCTTGTATCCTATTCTGGCCGCCTCGCGCAAGCGTGGCTCCATTCTAGGAACAGGACGCACTTGACCAGTTAAGCTTATTTCGCCAATTGCGCACGTTTTTTTAGCTACGGCTTTTCCGCTGGCAGCGCTTGCCAAAGCAGCAACAATTGCAACATCGCACGAAGGCTCTTTTGCAAGCGCGCCGGCAATCGTAGAAACATACAGGTCTTTTGCTAGTAAATTAACTCTTCCATGACGATACAAAACAGCCGTAAGCATTGCAATACGGTTTGCGTCAACCCCAGAAACTGCGCGACGAGGTGTTGGTAGTGCAGATTGCGTTACAAGCGCCTGTATTTCAATCGGTAAGCTTCGGTGTCCTTCTAGCGTAAAAGTAACGCAAGTGCCGTCGTTTGCGCCATCTTGCGAATTTTTACCTTGATTATCGTTTTCTGTAGAAGACAAAAACAGTCCGGAAGGATCTGGCACTTCCTCAATTCCTTCGCCGCTCATATCGAAGCAGCCAACTTCGTCAGTTGGTCCAAAACGATTCTTAACAGCCCTAAGCATGCGCAAAGCCGTCTGCGAATCTCCCTCAAACTGGCAAACTGTATCAACTAAATGCTCAAGAGTGCGAGGGCCTGCAATAGAGCCGTCTTTAGTAACATGACCAACCAGCATAACTGGAATATTATTCGTTTTAGCAACGTCAATAAGAGCGCTCGCAACTTCGCGCACCTGAGTGGAGCCGCCGGTAATGCCTTCAACGTCTCGGGCAACAATTGTTTGAGCAGAATCAACAATAGCAAGCGTTGGCCTGTGTGCTTCAATAAGATCAAGAACAGTGTCTAAGTCTCCGGTTGTTGCAAGAAGCAAGTAGTCGTTTACAGCGTTAATTCTAGATGCGCGCAACTTTACTTGGGCGGCTGATTCTTCGCCGGAAATGTATAAAACAGGAGGATTTCCATTTAATTTCGCCTGTTTTGCAATATTTGACGCAGCTTCTAAAAGAAGAGTTGATTTTCCGATTCCAGGCTCACCTGCAATAAGAGTTACTGAACCAGGCACAAGACCGCCGCCTAAAACGCGATCAAATTCGCCAAAGCCTGTGTGAATACGAAGTGCATCGTCGGCTTCAATTTCGCTCATAGGTTGAGCTGATATTGATGCGTTTGTTGCGTTTGCAAAGTTTGCTGTTTTTGCTGAGTTCGCTGACAGGTATCCTGCGTTTGCTGCCGTATTTCTAGCATTTCCAGAGCGCGTCATCCTAGAGGTGCGAGTAGTTTTTGAAAGTCCGCTAACGCGCGCTTCTTTAAACTCGTTTACTGTGCCCCATTCTCCGCATTCTGGGCAGCGTCCATACCATTTTGACCCGCTCCAGCCGCATTCGGAGCATAAATAGTGCAGGGGAGATTTACTAGCCATATTTAGACGCTATATGTCTTTAGAGACAATGACGCGCTGTGCTTTATGAAGCCCCAAAAAAGCAGTGTTGCAGACTTACGCGTCATCATGCTGTGAGATAATGCAAGTATGTCGGATATGAATGTTTCAAATGCTAATGGATCAACACATCGCAAATTATTAGTTGTAGTTACGTCTGCAGCAGTAGTGGTTATTTTAGCGTTTCTTTCAGCTTTCGTGTGGCCAGGTTGGGCGCTTAATCACGATAATTCTGCAAATAAAAATCATGTTGCTGTGCAAAAAACACCATCTATACCGGCTAAAACTTTGCCGGTTTCTTCAACAGCTTTGTTGAAGTCTATGCCGGATAGTGTTCTTGATTTTGCGCGAGTTGACGCAATTCCTAGCGCAACTTGGACTGAATCGTCGCCTTTGGAAGAATATAGCGTAAAGTATTCAACAGGTCAGAGCGATGGTGAGGTTTCGCTGACTGTTGCGCAATGGTCGAATCGTGATTCTGCAAATAAGCAATACGAAGCATTGCTCGACGGTCTTAAGGGTTCAGACGTTGCAAGCGGTAAGATTCAAGTTGCTGGTAAAACGGTTGGCAGCTACGTGCTTCGCGTTGATGAGAATGATAAAACTCAGGCGAGCGCATTATGGCAAAACGACACTGCTGTTTTTGAAGTAACTGGTTCGAAGCAGTCTGTAGAGCGTTTTTACCACAGCTTCCCAATGTAAATTTCTTCAAAAAGCACTGTTCTTTGTGACGGGACTGTCCAAAGTCGTCAAAACGGTGTAACATTAGGCAAGTTGCACACTTTACATAGGAATGGAGGCTTCAGATGGGTTCTGTCATCAAGAAGCGCCGCAAGCGGATGAGCAAGAAGAAGCACCGCAAACTGCTGCGTAAGACTCGTCACCAGCGCAAGTAATTATGCTTATGCGTTGATGCGTGTCTGAACGTTTAGGCACGTAAATACTTTTTATAAAGCGTCGGTTTTTCCCGGCGCTTTTTTATTTATTTATATATTTCGCGGATTGTCTTGCAAATATTCGTGTGGTGAGATTTGAGATTTTTCGCACTGAGAAAACAATGAAGTAGGTAGTTGCACTCACCCGCAGCTTAATTGCGCGACTTTAGTTGCACTTAGTAAACCACGCACTTTGCGTAACTTTTTGCACGAGTCTATGAGTTTTGTGTTGTCGTTTAGTGTGTTGAGAGGCTGGAAAAATTGTGTTCAGCAATAAAAGAGGACTGAGGAAGCGACATTGTTAAAAGATAGGCGAACACGGCAAAATACTTTAACAGTTAAAGCGACGAAGGACGGGGCTTGCGCAAACACAAATTTTCTAGCCTCGTCAAAAACAAAAAACTAAATCAGTCACAAAACTCATAGACGAAACGCAAGAATATCGCAAATAAAAACTCGTTGCAATAAAAAATAGAGCCAGTAAAATGCTGACTCTATTTGCGATTGCTTAGTTGCGCTATTTATTCGCGGCTACTTATTTGGGTTTGTAAGTGTGCGAGGACCGTTTGGGTCGCCAACAATCACTGTGTCAACCATGTTCAAGAACAAGCCGTGTTCTACGACTCCGACGGTTTCAATCAAATCTTTAGCCAACTCCTGTGGATGCTCAATGCGCTCCATGTGCAAATCAACCACGAAGTTGTTCTCGTCGGTGCGCACTTCCTTGCCGTTAGCGTCAAGACGCAAAACTGGTTTATATCCGCGCTTTTCGAACTTACGAATCACCTGTGCGGAGCCAAACGGAATCACCTCAACTGGAAGTGGGAATTTGCCAATTGTGTCAACTACCTTGCTTGCGTCCACAATCCACACAATGCGGTCTGAGTTAATGGCCACAATCTTTTCCCAAAGCAGAGCCGCGCCGCCGCCTTTAATGCCGTTGAAGTTCTTATCAACTTCGTCAGAACCATCAATCGTAACATCAATATGGTCTACTTCATTAATGTCGAGAATCTTAATTCCGTAGCCTTCTGCCTGCTCCTGCGTGCGGCGAGAAGTGGTGACTCCTGTGAAGCTTAAGCCTTCTTCCTTAACTCTGCGGCCAAGCTCGTCAACCAAGAATCGCACTGTAGAGCCGGTGCCGAGGCCAACCATCATCCCATTTTTTACAATCTTTGCGGCCTCAATGCCTGCTGCCTTTTTAAGCGCGTCTTGTTGTGCTTTATCCATTATTCCTGCTTTCTTGTTTTTTGTTATTCCCGAGTTCGTCGATGAACTTCCATCGCATTTGCGGGAGAGGCTTTTACGCTTTATGCTGTTGCGCTTTTATGCGTGCCTCATTTTCGTACATTTCCATATTAGTCTGTGTGCAGATTTTTATGGTTTATTTGTTTGCTTGATTTAGGTAGAAGTCGGTTGGAGATAAGCGCAAAGTGCCGTCGGGTTCGACGTATCCGCTTACGTTAATTGTGCCGGAAATAAAACGCGCCTGGCCGTTAAAAGTTGGGCTTGTGTTTGGCGGGGGAGTAAACTGCAGCACTCCAGAAACACTTAAACCAGGTACTGGCTGGGGCGTGATTTGCGGCTTTATTTCGGGCTTTATTTCTGACTCGTGCGCCTCGTTTGATTCATCTGCTTCGTTTGATTTTTGAGTAGAATCTTGCATATTTTCGGCAATTTTAGACGCGTCTTGAGTGTTGCTATTTTTCACGAAATCTGGGTTTGTGTCTTCTCCAACTGCGCGCCCAATATGGTATTCTTCGCAAGAAATCTTATTTTCCATTAACGCTTTTGCGTCTTCAGGAACGTCAGTTCCGCTTGCGTATGGCGAAGAAAGTAGCGACTTCCAGCCTTCTAAAGGCAAGTAACCGTCCTTCAAACCATTTCGGCAATCTTCCGCATATGTGCGCGCTAATGTATCAACTTTTTCGTTTCCAGCGTTTCCAGCGTGCCCTTTAACCCACACGAATTTTACAGCACCTTCGCGCTTAGTAATTTCCGCATCAATAGCGCGAATCAAATCTGCGTTTTTTACAGGCTCGTTTTTGGAATTTTTCCAACCGTTCTTTTTCCAGCCGTGAATCCACGTAGTTGAGCAGTTGATTGCGTATTGTGAATCAGTTTCGATTGTAAGAGGCTCGCTTCCTGGGTGCGCTCGCAAAGCTTCCAAAACCGCGCATAATTCACCAATTTGATTCGTGCCGTTAGTTGCGCCTCCAGCGTCCGCGTTGCCAGTGTGATGGTGCTCGCTAGTGCTACCAGCCTCGAAGCCGTGATCTGCCCATGCCCAACCCATTGAACCGTTTGGGTTTCCTAATGCGGAACCGTCTGTAGAAACAACTATCATGGCAAACCTTTCAAAAATGCGCCGGCTGCAAATTGCAACCAGCGCAATTAGTGTATTTTTTATTTACGCAAGATTATCACGTTAAGCCAAAGTCTTGTTGACTATGCTAAAGCCTTGTCGACTACAGCAGTGGCTTCTTCAAGCACCTTGTCTAGTGCTTCTGGAGAAACGAAGGATTCTGCGTAAACCTTGTAAATATTTTCAGTACCAGATGGGCGAGCAGCGAACCAATTATTCTTGGTGGTAACCTTCAAGCCGCCAATCTTTGCACCGTTTCCAGGAGCTTCCGTAAGCTTTGCGGTAATGTCCTCGCCAGCAAGCTTGGTCGCTTCAACATCGTCACCACTCAAAGCTGCGAACTTCTGCTTCTGCTCGAGAGTGGTTGGGGTATCAACGCGCTTATACCAGCTTTCGCCAAAGCGAGCAACCTGATCCTGGTGAAGCTGAGCTGGGTTCTTGCCAGTCTTCGCAGTGATTTCCGCCGCGAGCAAGTCTGGAATCAAACCATCCTTATCGGTGGTCCAAACGCGACCATCCTTGCGCAAGAAGCTCATGCCGGAGCTTTCTTCGCCGCCGAAAGCAACTTCGCCGCTAAAGAGTGGGTCAACGAACCACTTAAAGCCAACTGGTACTTCCACAAGCTTTGCGTTAATAGAAGCAGCCACGCGGTCAATCAAGGAAGAAGACACAAGCGTTTTGCCAATTGCAGTATTCTTTGGCCAATCTGGGCGAGCGCCTCCGAACAAGTACTCAACGCATACTGCAATGTAGTGGTTCGGGTTCATAACGCCCCAGTTAGGGCACACAATTCCGTGGCGGTCGGCATCAGGGTCTGTGCCGCCAACCAAATCGTACTTATCCCAAGCGCCAGCGTTAAGCTGATCAACTAAGCCCTTCATTGCGTAAGGGGAGCTTGGATCCATACGAATCTTGCCATCGTGGTCAATAGTCATGAATCGCCAAGTTGGATCAACTTCTGGGCGCACAACGCCAATGTTCAGGCCGTACTTTTCGTTCATAAGTGGCCAGTAGTTTACGCTTGCGCCGCCGAGTGGGTCAATTCCCAAACGCACGCCGCTGGAACGAATCACGTCGAAGTCGATTACGTTTGCCAAGTCGCTTACGTAATGTTCGCGGTAATCGAAGCCTTCAACCAAATCAGACTTGATTGCTTCCTCGAAAGGCACGCGCTTTACGGACTTGTAGTTGTCGAGCAATTCGTTTGCGCGGTTTGCAATCGCATTAGTTACGTCTGCAGGTGCAGGGCCGCCGGTTACAGGATCGTACTTAAAACCACCGTCGGTTGGAGGATTGTGCGAAGGGGTGACTACGATGCCGTCAGCCAAGCCGTCGCCGCTAAAACGCTGAGTGCCGTCGGCTGCGCGATTATGAGTCAAAATAGCCTGAGAAACAACAGGAGTTGGCACGAAGTCGCCGCGAGAATCCACGCGAACGTGAACGCCGTTAGCAACCAAAACCTCAATAGCGGTTTTTTGAGCAGGCTCAGAAAGAGCGTGCGTATCGCGACCAATATAAAGAGGGCCAGTTACGCCAGCTTTCTTGCGATATTCAGCAATAGCTTGTGTAATAGCCACAATATGAGCTTCGTTAAACGAAGTTTTCAAAGCAGAACCACGGTGACCGGACGTGCCGAAAATCACGCGCTGTTCTGGAATGTTGGAATTTGGAACTTCATCATAGTAAGCGCCAACCAAAGCGTCGACGTCGACTAGATCTTCTGGGGTGGCGGGCATTCCCGCATTTTTTGCTACCATAATTTTTTATTTTGCCACGGCGCTTGTATTTTATATTTTCACACGCATTTTGGTTTCACATACGTGTGGATATTCGTGTGGTGAGATTTGAGATTTTTCGCACTGAGCGAGGCGAACGTCAGAGCCGAAGGCTGCTGATTCGCCGAGCGAAGAAGAAAAATCGAAAAATCTCTGCGATTAGCACGGTTATTAACGAATTAGCATGCAGAGTTTGGGGGATTTCTTTACGAGCACTAAAAGAGGACTGAGAAGCTACATTCTTTAAAGAAAGGCGAACACAATAAACGCCTTTAACAGCCAGAGCGCCCGAAGGACGGGACGTGCGAGGAGAGAAATCCCCCAAACTCGCGCCACAGTTACTTATCACTCACAGAAGCGCTAGTTTTTACGCTTGCTGGCACGCGCACGCACAGGGCTTGTTTGTCAACAGTGAAGCGCAAATGCTTTGTGTAACCCAAAATGTCGCCGTCCACCTGCACTGGAGCCGCTTTTTCTAACTGCACTTCCGCGCTAAATCCTTGCGTTTGGTCAATTCTGGAGCCTGCGGATAGCGACTCCTGCTGCAGGGCGTGACCGGTTACGGTTTGGTGTACTACTCCTCGGAATAAATTAGCCCAGCCGATTAATCCGCCTGAAGTGTCAATAATTTCAAAGTCGAGCACGCCGTCGTCGTAAGCGGCTTCTGGCATTAGCGAGAACATAGGAATTTGCCCGCAATTTCCTGCCATAAGGGTTCGGAAGGTGAGTCCTTTTAGCACGCTTTCGTCGCCGTTTGATCTTTGTAAGGTAACGGTTGCACGATACTTCGGTATAAACAAATGTTTAACTCCGGCCACAAAATAAGCAAGCCAACTAATATTTTTCTTTAGCTTCGGGTCTGTGTCGTCAATCATAAGCGCATCGAAACCAATTCCGGCAATAATCAAAAACGCGTGGCCATGGTCTTCATTCGGATTGTCCAGAATAGTTACTCGCCCAACATCAACCTGCCTGGACCCGTGCGAAGTAGCCACGCGCAACGCAGCTTCCACATCGTTTACAGGTATGCCCATGTTTCTTGCAAAAAGATTTCCGGTGCCAATAGGAATAATTCCCATCGCATGCCCTTTGCCGCTTACTGCGCTCGCAACTGTTCTAACTGTGCCGTCTCCGCCAACTGCCACAACAACGTTAGCTCCGTTGGAAAGTGCCTCTAAGGCGCACTCGCGTCCGTCTTTATCTAGCTGCGTGTCGATTATTTCGTAAGTTAGCTTGTGATCGTTGCAATAATTTTGAATACTTTCGCGGTAAGATTCTGCCTGCGGCTTTGAAGGATTTAAAATAAACGCGTAATGCACGGAGTCGCCGTGTCGTTTTGCGAGTTTTTTCGCTAAATGATGCCGTTTCATGGCGCGCGTAACAATCATGATGACGAATGGCGCAATAACTAGCGCAAAAACAATCACCATAAGTGCAATGGTTGCTTGAATAGGCATAATTGGCATACTCTCTATTCTTGCACATTATTTCTATTGCTACGATAAATTTTGCTTAATACTGTGAATATTTACGTTTTTTACACATTTGTGTTATTGGCTAAGACTATTATTAGGCACTATGTGTGAAGCTTTTAATAACGCAAATAATAAGTGCGATTCTTTTAAGGATTGCTCACTTTTTCAGTTGCACAATACGGTTTATAGAGATGTAAAAAATTCTGACGATTCAAACAATTCCAATATTGTTCCAATCGTTTTAATCCACGGTTTTCCGGTTGATCACCGCATGTGGGATGCTTGTGCAGATTCTTTGAACGCACAAATTGATGCCGCTCTTGAATCCGGCTTGTTAAAGCATGACGTTCCTATTTTTGCTCCGGATATGGTTGGTGCCGGCTTGAGCGAGACTCCAAAAGCCGAAAGCTCCGAGTTTAACGAGTCTGATTACGCTCACGCTCTCGACGCTCTTAGTGCATCTTATGTAAAACTTATTAACGATTTGGGCTTTAATCGCGCTGTGTGGGTTGGCCTTTCCATGGGCGGCTATGTGGCTTTGGATGTTCAGCGTCTTCTTCCTAAAGCTGTTGCCGGCATTGCTTTATGCGATACTCGAGCCTGCGTTGACGCTCCTCAAGCACGCGCTAAGCGTCTTGAAATTGCAGATGTTTGCGAGCGCGACCAAACGGTTGAGCCTGTTATGCATTTTGCTCACGCAACCGAAAAAGATTCTACGGTTAAACAGTCGCCTGAGTTTATTCATACTTTTGAAAATTGGATTCATGACCAGAAGCCTGAAGGTTTGGCATGGCGTCAGCGCATGGCTGCTTGCCGTCCAGATATGGAAGATCAGCTTCCTTTGATTACAGCTCCGGCTGCGGTTATTAGCGGCACTTTGGATCCTTCTAGTGCGCCTGAAATTATGCGACCAATGGCCGAGGCAATGACTTCTTCAAAGCATGTTGATTTTACGGTTATTGAAGATTGTGGACATTTCAGCGCTACTGAGCATCCGTATGAGGTTGCTTCTGCTTTGGTGACTTTATTGTCGGCAGTGCAGCGTTTGTAGAGCAATCTGTAATTTCGTGCGTCGCTAGTGATAAACTGTACGAGCGTGTTTTTGCGTACAATTATTGAGCAGAGGTTATTAATATGACTGATATGCAGCACAATCCTGAAGGCGAAGATTCCTTCAATCAAATGCCGGGTCATACGCCTGATGACGCAAGCGACGACACAGTTGCTTTTGCGCAAGTCGAGCAGAATCAGGTAGATAATCAATCTGCCGATAATGATGAAAAAACTCTTGCCGAAAATCTTGGTGAAGTTGCAGACGAATACGAAGATCAGGATTCTTTCGACAGCGGTCTTTCTGTACAAGAAATACTTATTAACAATTCTGCAGATTCTACAGAAACAGACACTTTTAAGGCTGTAACGCCTGATTCTAAATCTACGCCCGAAAATGGCGGCAGCAGAAATAGTAAAGATGGCAAGCGAGGCGGTCGTGGCGCTAACGGAGCGAAGGCAGGCTCAGCCAATCACGGCAATCGTTCTGCGCTCGCATTGCTTTATTCTCTTCTAGTTTTTGTTATTTTGATAGCTGTGGCATTCTTTGCGCTACAGTGGTATTTCCACGATCGCGTATCTCCAGGCGTTAATTTTGGCGATGTTTCTGTTGCGCGTAATCTTACGGGTTATAAAGAGGATTCCGTAAAGCGCGTTGTAAGTGATGCCGTGGATGCTTCTTCTTTGGTTATTAAGGACGACCGTGGAAACAGTATTACTGCGGATTTGGGTGAGCTTGGTGTAAAAATCAATCAGCCAAATACTGTGCGAGCAATTATGCAAGCTAAGCATGATAATTTATTCACTCGCATTATGCCTTGGATTCAGCAGTCTGTTAGTTTGCAAGCTAAGGTTGATCATTCTGCAATGGATTCGTATGTGCTTACTAGGTTTGTTCGCGAGCGTGATCGTGCCGTTCCTTACAGCGCAAAATTCGACAAGAATTCCGAGTCTTACGTTGTAGAAGATGGTATTCCTGGCCGCACTATTGAAACTTTGTCCGTGCGCGAAGCGGTGAAAAAAATACTGGCTCATCCTGGTAAAAGCTTAAAAGTTTCAGTTACTTCTCGCAAAACTCAAGCTCCTATTAAGCGCGATGCTGCACAGAAACTTGTTGACGAATTAAATAAGTTGCTGTCGAAAAAAATTACGTTTAATAATGGCGACGGAAAAGATTTTACTGTTCCTAAAACAGTTCTTGCTTCCTGGATTACTGTAAAAGCTGATACTACGCGTCGTAAGCTTTCCTACACTATTGATACAGATAAAGCAGACGATTTCTTGTCTCAGGCACTTCCTAAAGAGCTTAATCAGCAGAAGGTTAATCAGGAAGACGCAATTAATAAAGACGGAAAGTTTATTTTCACAACCATGAAGGGTTCTAATGGTGTTGAAATCACTTATGCAAAAACTGCTGCAGAAAAAGCAGTCGATGCTTTGCGTAAGGGAAATGATTTTAAGCTGACTCTTCCTGCAAAAATCACTAAGTTTACGGTTGAGAAAAAGCTTGTAGAAATGCGCATTGTTGTTGATAAGTCAACTCAGACTGCGTCTGTTTATAGAAACGACGAGCTTGTGAAGACTTTCCCTGTTTGCACCGGTAGGACTGGCGCGGATGATTCAACTCCTGGCACGTTCTTCATCTACTTGCGTTACGCTTCTCAAGATATGCGCGGTCGAAATGGCGATGGTTCTTCTTACTTCTCGCCTAATGTGCGCTGGGTTAGCTATTATCACGCTGGAGAAGGATTCCACACTGCTTCTTGGAATTATGATGGTATTGCTACTGGCGATGCTGCGAATCACGGTTCTCACGGATGTATCAACATGTACGAGCAGGATGCGCGTTGGATTTATGAGAATTGCCCGCGCGGCACGATTGTTCAGATTGTAGGAACTACTCCGGATGGTCCTGTGCGCGAGAAATGAGCGTATGAGCATGTATGATGAAGGTTCTGAGGATGAAACTGTCTCATTCGATGAGAATGTAGCTACTTCTGCAGCGCCCTCAAAGCCTGCTGTTGTGCAAAAACCGGCAGCGCAATCGAAACCGGCAGCGCAATCGAAACCGGCAGCACCTTCGTCATCTCGTCGAATTAGCAGCGCCCCAATTCCTGTACACGTTACAGCCACACTTTTTGACACACCGTCTGAAGACGAAAAAATCAGCAATAAACCTTGGTTTGTGCGCGTAGTAAGACGTGTTATTACGTCTTGTGTTGGAATATGGATGCGATTTGCATCTCGCATTGCTCGCCGGTCAGGATGGTATCCAAGCGTAGAGCCGTATATTGGCTATGGAACACATCGCTATGCTCGCTTAATTTGCCGCACAGTATATGCTCCAAAGCGCGGACACCGTTCAGTATTAAAGCGCGGTATTTACGCCATGCTTGTGATTCCAGCCGTCCGTGTTCGTGTTGCGCTATCAATAGACAATATTCCTGTAGAAACCGCGCAAGTCGGTGATTCTGAAGTTTATGACAAGCCGGAAGAGGCTCGTGGCGGTAGTGCTGAATATTGTATTTCTGATCGCGCAGGCTACTTGGATTTGATCACAGAACGCGCGCTTTTGCCGGGTCGTCATGTTGTTTCTTACACGCTTGAAAATCGTGAGCCGGTTAAAGCAAGCTTGTTTGCTATTGATGACAACGTGCCAATCGGAATTATTTCCGACGTTGACGACACTATTATGGTCACTCAAGCGCCTTCTCCAATTCGTGCCGCGTACAATCTGCTTATTATGAATCCGGCGCATCGTTCGCCTGTTGCTGGAATGTCGGAGTTTTTCCAGTCGCTGTCTAGTTTGCGTAACGATATTCCATTTTTCTATCTTTCTACTTCTCCTTGGAATGTTGAGGCTTCAATTCGTCACTTTATTGAGCGCGAAAAGTTTCCTGAAGGCCCTCTTTTGCTACGAGATTTAGATCCGCGTCCTAAGACTTTTATTCCAAACGGTCCGCAGCATAAGTTGGAGTTTGCCACCCAGCTTATGGATGATTTTCCAGGTATGCGTTTTGTTCTTATTGGCGACGACGGCCAAAAAGATCCAAGCACTTATGCGAATATTATTCGTCAGAATCCTGGCCGAGTGCTCGCTGTTGGTATTCGTCAGCTTCATAAGCGAGATACCGTAGACAATTTTCGACGTAAATTATCTTGCGACTTTGCGGTTGCTCTTAGTGCTTCTCGTCGCGCTTATATTTTTGCAGATGAAAGTATTCCAGAAATTCCTACAACGGAACTTGAAAAACTTGACGATAATATAAATGTTGTAGAAGCAAAAGGTGCTGCTGGAACATTGCAAGGAGTGCCATTTTTTGCAGCGCCTACAGGTCAAGGATTGTCTAAAGTAATGCTTCCGTTTATAAAAGAGGCTATTAAAAGCAGAGTAAGGTAAAAAATATTTATGAGCGAAAAGATTTGTGAAACAAGCTGTAAAACAACTTCCCAAACAGTCTTTGAAAAACCTGCAGAAGCTAAGCGAATACCCTCAAAGCGCGAATTTCATGGCGATACTTATATTGACGACTACGCTTGGATGAAAAATCGTAGCAGCAGCGAGCTTCTTGAATATATAAATTCTCAAAATGCGTACACTGCTAAGCGTGTTAAGCATTTAGAAAACTTGCGTTCTACCTTATTTAATGAATTGCGCTCTAGAGTTCAAGAAACAGACATGTCTGTTCCTGTGCGAATGAATAATTACTGGTATTACGTTCGTACGCAAGAAGGAAAACAGTACGCTATTCAATGCCGTATGAAAGTTAGCGATGAAGCTAATTGGAATCCGCCTACTATAGATGAGTCCGCTGAGGCGGGCGTAACTGTAGGTGAAGAAATACTTTTTGATGCAAACAAAGAAGCAGAGCTTGCTGGAAGTAAATTCTTCCGGCTTGGAGGAATGGATTTAAGCTCCGACGGCTCCCGCATGCTTTACGGAGTTGATACTCAAGGTGACGAACGTTTTAGCTATTTTATGCGCGATTTTTCTTCCAGCACATGTTCTTGGTCGCCTTTGGAAGAGTCTTGGGAGAATCTTTCTTCTGCTTCACTTTCTCCGGATGGAAAATGGGTGTTTTATGTAAAAATAGACAGCGCATGGCGTCCTTACCAGGTTTGGCGGCACCGCGTTGGAACACCAACAAGCAGCGACGTAAAAGTGTTTGAAGAAAAAGACGAGCGCTTTTTTGTTGACGTTTACGAAAGCTTTGACGAACGCTACATGATGATTAGTAGCAGCTCTAAAACAACCTCTCGTGTGCTTATGCTTCCGCTAAGTACGCCTGAAGGTGATTTTCGCATGGTGATTGAGCCGTCTGAAGGCGTTGAATACGACATTTCCTTCGCATGTTTTGAAGGCGCTGGTAAAAATGGTGAGGATATTCCGGTTGCTATTGTTTGCCACAATGCTAAAAATCCTAATTTTGAGATTGATGTTATTGATATGCGAAATCTTCCGGACGCAAAATCGGACGCAAAATCGGACGCAAATACGGACGCATATTCGGACGCAAATACAAGCGCTGGTGCAAGCGCAACTACAAGCGCAGTATCATCTAAAATTGCGACTTATAAACTAGGCGATGGCGTTTGCGTTGCTTCCGGTTCTCCTTACGGCTGTGAAAATGGAGATTTGTGGGAAGATTCGGCCAGCAAAAAGCCTATTTGTCAGCCGTATAATTCCGAACAAAATCCTGAAATATTGCGAAACTCAGTCGGCTTAAGTATAAGCGGATTGTCAATGTATAAAAATTATGTTGCGTTGGCGTATAGGACTCAAGGATTGCCGCATCTGGCTGTAGTTAGCAAAAAGCGCGCTGCAGAAGACTTTTTAAACGGCAAGCCGTGGCGTTTTTACGAAGTTCAGCCTCAAAGTGTTTTAGAGCACGAATCTACTCGCGTTAATATTCAAAACGTAAGTATTTCGCATGTTAATAATCTGGAATTTTGTATAACTAATCAAACTAAATCTTCTTCTCGTGAATGTCTTTGCAAAATATCTAAAGAAGAAATCAAAAATAATCGCTTGTTTAGTATTTCTATGACTGGAAATCCTTCTTATGAAGCTCCTCGCATGCGTTACGCTTTTGGAAGCTACGCAACTTTAGGCCAGCTTCGTGAGCTTGATCCTTCTAGCGGCGAAGACGTGTTGCTTAAGCGCGGGAAGATTCTTGGCGAGTTTGACGAGCATAATTACGCCGAAAAGCGCATATGGATTACTGCTAGAGATGGCGAGCGCGTGCCGGTGTCTATTGTTTGGCGTCCGGATAAAATTTCGCAAAACGAATCAATGTTTATTACAGGATACGGCGCGTACGAAGTAAGTTCTGACCCTAGTTTTTCTGTTGGACGCTTGAGTTTGCTAGATCGCGGAGTGCTGTATGCTCAAGTGCATGTGCGCGGCGGCGGTGAAATGGGTCGCGCGTGGTATGAGCAGGGTAGGCGCGTTAATAAAAAGCACACTTTTGAAGATTTTGTTGATGCAACGCGCGCATTGCAGAATGCTGGTTTTGCTTCTGCTTGCCATACTGTTGCAAATGGCGGTTCTGCAGGCGGCTTGCTTATGGGTGCTATAGCAAATATGGCTCCGGAATGTTATGCGGGAATTGAAGCGGATGTGCCGTTTGTTGACGCACTTACTTCTATGCTTGATTCTTCTTTGCCGCTTACTGTAACCGAGTGGGATGAGTGGGGAAATCCGCTTAATAATGCTGAAGATTACGCTTATATGAAGTCGTATACTCCTTACGAAAACGTGCCTTGTGCTGGTAGTGAAGATGGGCGCAAAAAATTAGCTGATTTCCCGAAAATCTTAATCACATCGTCTATTCACGATACTCGCGTACTTGTTACTGAACCTATGAAATGGCTTGCGAAATTGCAGGCTTCTGGGGTGGATGCTATTGCGCGTGTTGAAACTGACGGCGGCCACGGCGGTACTTCGGGCAGGTATAGGCAGTGGCAGGAGCTTGCGTATGAAAACACTTGGTGTCTTGGTGCTATGGGCATAAGCGAATAGTCTAAAACGACCGAAACTGCGCAGCTGTGAGTAGTTTATGTCGCCTACGTGCCAGCATCCGTGATATTATAGTTCGAAGTGATGTTCGTTTACACGCATACGTTTACGTTCATCTGTATACGTAGGTAACTCAAAGGCGATATATCTACTTTGCTTGAGAAGGGTAAAGCAATGGTGATAAGCAAAACTAGTGCAGTGATTACAAATAGTGATAGATTGTCGCTGCAACATACTGCATTGTTTAAGCAAGTTCCTGCGGATCAAATGAAGGAACTTTTGGTGCATCTTCAGGAGTCGATTTTTAACAAAGGTGAGTCGATTTTTAATGAGGGCGATACCGATCACAGAATGTACCTTCTTGAGCGCGGTCGCGTAAAATTAGTGCGTCATTCTAACGATAATCGCGTGCAATTGCTTAGTATTCATACTTCTGGTGAAATTTTGGGCGAAATTCCTGTTTTTGACCCAAAGGGCGGTCCTCGTACCGCTTCAGCAATCACCATTACAAGCAAAACAAAAGTTTTGTGGCTGGAAAACGATATTTTATTCGCTTGGCTAAATAATCATCCTCGAGTTGCTGTAGATATGCTGCAAGTTTTGGCTGCGAGAATGAGAGCTAATAATGAGAGAATTTCAGATTTAGTTTTTATGGATGTTCCAGCTCGTTTGGCAAAAACTCTGTTAAATTTGGCATCCAGATTTGGTGAGCCAATGAGTGACGGTTTACTTGTGCCGCATGATTTAACTCAGGAGGAATTAGCTCAGTTGGTTGGTTCTTCTAGGGAAACTGTGAACAAGGCGCTTATGGATTTTGCAAATCGCGGGTGGATTATGCGAAAAGGACGTTCGATTATTATTTATAAGCCGGGAATGTTAATTCGAAGAGCAGAGCGCTGATTATTCAAGTAGAGGCAAACCTTTAGAATAGTACGCATGCCGAAAAAGAATTCACTTACTGCTCGTCGTGTGCTAGCACTGTTTCTTACCTACATCACTTTGTGTGTTGCAGGTGGTGTTGCTGCAAGTATTATGTTCGTTCCTGGTGTTATGAGTGTGAATAGCGTGGTGAAAACAGTTGTTCCTTCACTTCGCGTTGATGGCATTGATTTTGACGTAACTGCTTTGCCACAAAAATCGCGACTTTATGCAGCTGATGGCAAAACAATTATCGCAACATTTTATGCGCAAAATCGCACTGTTGTGCCGCTTAGACGTATTTCGCAATATATGCAGCAGGCAATGGTTGCTCGTGAAGATAGGCGATTCTTTGAGCATTCTGGCGTTGATGTTCAAGGCGTTATGCGCGCGTTTGTGAAAACATTCGTTAAAAAGTCAGATATGCAAGGTGGCTCTTCTTTAACCCAGCAGTATGTGAAAAATGTGCTTATGATTAAAGCGCGCGAAAACAACGATCCTTTGGCGGAATATCACGCTTCTGAAGGTACGATTGCGCGTAAGCTTCGCGAAATGCTCATAGCAATTCAAATGGAAAAAAAGTATTCAAAACTTGAGATTTTGCAAGGCTATCTTAATATTGCGCAATTTGGTAGCAATAATATTTACGGTGTAGAAACTGCGGCTCACCGTTACTTTAATACGAGCGCAGCAAAGCTTAATCTTGTGCAGGCTGCAACTATTGCCGCAATCACAAAAAATCCTTCTCATTACGATCCGTCTATTGAAGAAAATCAGCCAGAAGCGCAAAAGCAGCGCAATATTGTGCTTGATTTAATGCTTCGTCAAGGTTTTATAAATAAGAAGGAGCATGATTCTGCCGTAGCAATCCCTCTAAAAAATACTCTTAATGTGCAGCGAGAAGTGTCTAAGATTGGTTGCCAGGCTGCAGGTGACGCCGCATTCTTCTGCGATTACGTAACCAAACGAATTTTGCATTCTCGCGAATTTGGAAAGACGGCTGCTGCGCGAGAAAAGCTTCTTACTGAAGGTGGTCTCGATATTTACACCACTATGGATTTGCGCGCAAGTAAGGCTGCAATGAAAGCTGCTCGTGACACGATTCCAGTAAACGATAAAAGCGGTTTTGAAGTTTCGATTGCTGCTATTAAGCCTGGAACTGGTGAAGTTTTGGCCTTTGGTAGCAATCGTATTTATGACGCGTCCGACGCTGCTAGGTCTGATCCAACTCATACTGCTCTTAACTACGCTGTTGACGAGCGAGATGGCGGTGGTCTCGGCTGGCAGATTGGTTCTACTTGGAAGCCTATTAATATGGTTGCGTGGATGCTTGCTGGAAAGTCAATCAACCAGCCTCTTCGCACGACTATTCGATACAATAATTCTGATTTTAACTGCAATAAGTTCCGCGGATTCGGCTCATGGTTTGTGCAAAACTCCGGCGGTGGCACTGTTAGCCCAGAAACGCCTTTGCAAGGTCTTGTTCGTTCTCACAATACTACGCAGGCATCTATGGCTCAGCAAATTAAGCTGTGTTCTATTGCAGACGCGGCTAAAATTCTTGGATACCATAACTCGCCTCTTGGTCAGGAAAGTGTGTATTCGGCCAATTCTTTGAACCCGCCAATGACCATTGGTTCTGTGCAGGCTTCGCCTTTGACTGTTGCTAATGTGTATGCAACTTTGGGTGCAGATGGTGTTGCTTGCGATCCGATTGCTATTAAGCGAGTTATTGATAAGAATGGTAAGCGTTTAAGAGTTCCTAGTGCGCATTGCCATCAGGCTATTCCAAAGGGTATTGCACAAACTGCCGCATACGCACTTAATCAGGGTGTTGTTCAGCCTGGTGGTGAGGCTTCAACAACTCAGCTTGACGGCGGACGTAAAACCTTCGCAAAAACTGGTACTAACGAACAGTACTACATGACAACAGCAGGATTTGTGCCGTATCAGGTTGCTTCGTTTGTTGCCGTCGGCAATGCTGAATCGCAGAAAAGCTTCAACGGCATGACTATTAACGGCCGCACGATGGCAGCTTGGTATGGTATGTATATTGCAACGCCTGCGTGGAAGCAGTTTATGAACGACTATTTGAAGGCTGCTAATATTCCTGTTGATAACGATTACGGAAAGCCTGATCCAAAGTACACTGCTGGAGCTTCCTCAAAGCAAGACTCGCTTTATACGAAGCCTTCGCAAACTGAGCAGGAGAAGCGAGATGAAGACGCTCGTCGTCAGGCCGCTAACGAACAGCAGGAAGAGGCTAATAAGCAGCTGCAGACACAGGATCAGTATGGAACTGCTCGTCGTGATGACTACAGCACTTCCACAGGAGATGAGTATTAAGTTTTAGATGATTAAACAGCGTAGGCGGCATAAATTACTCAACGTTGCTCTGTTTTGGTCGGAATTACGTAAGAAAACGACATAAACTACTCATGATTGAGTTGTTTTGGTCGGAATTACGTAAGAAAACGACATAAACTACTCATGATTGAGTAGTTTATGTCACTTTTAGTCTAAATCTGCTCCAACAGCGTCGGAAACATGCTCGAATCCGTCGCGCTTCAAAAGATCCGCAAGTCCGCGCTTTAGCGTCGTAATCTGCTGCGGTCCTCTGTACATAAGCGACGTAATAAACATAACCAAATCCGCACCAGCGCGAATCTTCTCGTATGCTTGCTTTGGTGTAAATACGCCGCCAATTCCAGCAATAGCAAAACGATTGCCAAAAGCCTTACGCGTGCGACTAATAAGTTCGTTGCTTGCACTGTAGGTAGGGCCTCCGGAAAGTGCGCCTTGCCAATCTGCTGGAACGTCAAGTCCGGAGCGGTTCTTCTGCAAGTTCGCAATACTTACGCCATCAACCTTATGCTCTGCAAGAACGTCTAGAAGTGACTTAAACTGCTCCCATCCTCCCGGCAAATTAAGCGGCATCTTAACAAGAGTTGGCTGCGGTCGCTTAATAGTATCAAGATCGCTAAAAAGCTTATCCAGCGCTTCCGGCTGACTAAATGGTTCACCTACGCGAGTATTTGGGCAGGAAATATTCACCTCAATAATCGAGCTGCGTCCAGCCGCGCGCTCCATAGAAATGTGATAATCTTCAATGCCTTCGTTTAAGTCGCCAACTAAATCGTCGTTTGTGCGAGCAATTGAAATAGACATATTCATTGATTTAGCTTTAGTCCACGCTTTTTCTGCGCGCGCAACAACCGCTTCGCTGCCGTCGTTTGCCAAACCTGCGTGCACCAAAATAGAGTCGTATTGCGGAAGACGATGATACCAAGGCTTCTGATTTCCTTCGCAAGGGCGGCTTGTAGTTGAGCCAACTGTTTCAAAACCAAAGCCGGCATTGTCTAGAACGGTTGCCATTTGGCAGTTTTTATCTAATCCAGCGCTTAAGCCGAACGGGTTCGCAAAATCTAATCCCATAACATTAGTTTCAAGAACTGGATCCGTGTAGTTAAGCATTGTGCGAAGAAGCCACATAAGTCCCGGCGTGTTTTCGCTGAATTTGCAGAAGTCAATCATGCGTTCGTGAGCTTCATCAGGTGGAATGTTGAACACAAAATGAGGCTTTATTACATGCTTGTAGGAGAAAGTGAAAAGATCAGTCGTGGCTTTATTGACGACATTGTGCAATGAATTTTCAGAAACGTAATGCATATCTATATACTAGTGCATTATTTGTGCGTTTGCCACCCGAATGCGCGTTCGTTTTTGTGCGATTTATTACAAAAATAAGATTTGTACGCGGGTAAATGTGCGTTCTTTTCGTTTTTACACCCCAAAACGCTCAATCGCGTTTGTTTTTTGCGTATACTTGTGCGATAATGTTCGTATGATTTCTTCGCAGCGTCAACATTTGATTTTAAGCCGTCTTCGTACTCGCGGTGCAGTTCGCATTACCGCGCTGTCTAAAGAGCTGAACGTTTCTGCAATGACAGTTCGCAGGGATATTGCCGAGCTTTCCGATCGCGGTCTTTTAAAGCGTGTTCACGGCGGCGCTGTAACAACCAACACTTTGCTTTCCGAGCCACTGTTTTCTGTAAAGTCGCAAATGGACATTGGTTTGAAGGATGCTATTGCGCGCTTGGCTGTGGACTACGTTTCTCCGGGAGATGTTATTGCTATTGGCGGCGGCACAACAGCTTACGTGTTTGCGCAGCATTTGCTGGAGTCGCGTAGGGCTTCCGGAATTACGATTTTGACTAATTCGATTCCTGTTGCCGAGCTTGTGCAGGCGTTGGAGTCCAAGGATGTTGAGGTTATTGTAACCGGCGGCGTGATTACGCGCTCCAACTCGCTGGTTGGCCCGATTGCAGACAAAGTTGTGGCTTCTCTTCGCGTGAATACCGTGTTTCTTGGCACGCACTCGGTGTCTCTTCCTCGCGGATTCCTTATGCCGAACTCTTTGGAAGCGGCTACAGATATGGCTTTAATGGATATTGCTGACCGCACTATTATTTTGACGGATCACACTAAGTGGAGCTGCACGTCGCTTTCGCTATTTGCGCGTTTTGATCAGGTTGATACTGTTATTACCGACGATGGTTTGGACGCTGATTCGCAGCTTCGTACGCGCGAGCTTGTTAAGGATTTGGTTTTGGCGCCTGTTGGTGACGATCGCGAGATTCTTAATTCTGCTGCAGATGCTGCGGATTTTGATTTAGCACATAATTCTGCAGACGAAAACTGATGCGAAGTTTTGCGCGAAGCTGGAATACGTTTTTTGCTTAACTCACGCCTAGCGCACGTTTACAAAAAGCGGCTCGCTATGCAATCCCGCAACGCGCTTATGCTCAACTCTAAGAACATAAGTTCCGCGATTCACCTTCGGCAAATCCTCGTCTGCAGTGCAGCCTTTTCCTGCATTCGTATTGGTATTCCAGGTAATCTTCTTTTCAAAATGATCGCCCTTAGCCATAAGAAGCGGTTTCAAAGCAGTATCGCAAGTGTCTGAACGCCACACTGCGTTAGATAAGTAGCTGCTGCTATTTGCGTCTTTCGCGTCTTTTGAATCTTTAGTATTTTTGCCGCTTTTTACTTCTTTGTTATCTTTGCCATCTTTACTATCTTTTGCATCATCATTCGCCTTACTAACAGCATCGCTACTGTTTACAGACAGCACAGAATTCATATCGGAAGCATCAATAAGACACGAAGTATTTCCCTCATAAACAAAACGCTCAGTAAGCTCAACGCTTCCGCCCATAGGAACGTTTTGAGATTTCACAGAAAGTTCAATATTAATATCGCGCGCAGTGCATCGGGGAGTGAGACCAACCGGGCGCGGATCAGGCACGGATTTTCTAGAAACATCAACTTCATGCCCTGTAATCGCTCCGCCAACTGCAGCAAGTCCCTTACCTAAGCTAATAACGCAAAATATTGCCAGCGACACAATCAAAAAAAGCACTACACACACAAAAACGCGTCTGCGAAAATACATTTTTTGCTGCGACGTGCTCATTTTTTTGCCGGATTTACGCAATTTACTGCGATTAAATATGGCGCTCGCTTTGCGCTGCACCTGTCGCTTTATTTTGCGCTGTATTCCGGATGGTGTGAACATATTATCCATTGTAATGCATAGTTTGATGTGCTTACTTGCCGCCGGCGAAACCGAGCTGCCTCCACGCTTCATACACTGCAATAGAAGCGCAATTCGTAAGATTTAAGCTACGAAGCGAAGGTCGCATTGGAAGACGAACCTGCTCTGCCACATGCGGGCCTGCCATAACATCCATCGGATCCGGAATATCTCCAGGCTCTGGTCCAAAAAGCAGAATATCGTTCGGCTTGTACTCAATATCAGTGTAAAGTTTCGTAGCATTTGCTGTAAAAGCAATAATTCGCGAATTAGGCATCGACTCAACTAAATTCTCAAAATTAGGATGCAAAACAACGTGAGCCATATCGTGATAATCCAAGCCTGCGCGACGCAGTTTAGTATCGTGCAAATTAAAACCAAGCGGCTCAACCAAGTGCAAAATCGTGCCAGTTACAGCGCAAAGACGAATCGCAGAACCAGTATTGCCTGGAATACGAGGGGAGTAGAAGCAAAGATGAGGAGTGTGCGTTTCTGCGCGCGCGGCATCGTCTGCGCTGAGCATGGCGTCCATAACGCTAATCGGATTTCCATGAGCGTCGGTTACAAGCTCGTCCGGACCGTAGTTTGACTTGCGGTAGCCGTACTCGTACATTTGCTCTACGCGACTTGCGGCGGCTTTGTGCGATTCGATTTGCGATGCGGCTTGTTCTTCGGTTTTTGCCGCTGCTTCTTGCGTATTCTCGCTGTTATCCATTCTATTCCTTAGCTTTTAAGTATTCCTTACGTAACTTCGTAATCGTAACGTATTTAGTTTACTCGCAACTTGCACATTATGTTTTATTGTTTTGGGAAACATTTGCCGTGTAGTTTTCTCGCGTTTGGAGGGTTTGGGGTTGCGTATCGCTCCAAACGCGCGCAACTTTTCCGGCGTTTGTTATCGGTTTTTATTGGCGTGGTGATAGCTGCGAAAAGTCTGGAGCTTTCGCTAGAATAGTCAGTCTGTGTAAGGTGTGTCATATAGCGGGCATGCTCATGGAACCGAAGAAGGCGCCCGCGAATCAAAATATGCTTAAATAAGCACCAAATTTGCCGCGATTTTCTTCAGTTTTCAAATATTGATATTAACTAGCGAGTGATAAAGGAACGTCCATTGGCTGCTGAACAAGCTATGACGAGCACCACGAAAGTCATCGCACGTGCTGACGAGCATGATATTAAACTGCACAAAGCGTCAGATCGTGTGAATTTTGGCTCCATTTGTGAGCCTATTGATGTGCCATACCTCCTCGGCGTGCAAACCGACAGCTTTGATTGGTTGATCGGCTCTGAGCGCTGGAAGAAGCGCGTCGCTGAAGACGAGGCAAACGGAACTCACACCGTGCCTCATGTTTCCGGTCTTGACGAAGTCTTCCAGGAGATTTCCCCAATCGAGAACTTTGCTGAGACAATGAGCCTCACATTCTCCGACCCATACTTTGAAGAGCCACGCCACACTGTGCTCGAGTGCAAGGAAAAGGATTACACCTATTCTGCTCCACTTTATGTGAACGCTGAGTTTGAAAACGGCGAAACTGGCGAAATTAAGAGCCAGACTGTTTTCATGGGTGATTTCCCACTTCAAACTCCTCACGGCACCTTCATTATTGGCGGAACCGAGCGAGTAATCGTTTCTCAGCTTGTGCGCTCCCCAGGCGTGTACTTCGACCGTGCGCAAGATCGCACTTCCGACAAGGATGTTTTCGGTGCGAAGATTATTCCAAGCCGAGGCGCATGGTTGGAATTTGAGATCGACAAGCGCGACGTTTTAGGCGTTCGCGTAGACCGCAAGCGTAAGCAGTCCGCAATCGTATTCCTTATGGCAATCGGCATGACGAAAGACGAAATTGCCGAAGCTTTCCAAGGATATCCTCTTGTTTTGGATGCGCTCGCAAAAGAGCCTATCGATACGCAAGACGATGCACTTACCGACTTGTATCGTAAGATTCGCCCGGCTGACACTGCAACTCCAGAAGCTGGCCGCAATCTTCTCGATTCCTTCTACTTCAACACAAAGCGTTACGATTTGGCTCGCGTTGGTCGCTATAAGATCAACCGCAAGCTTGGTCTCGAAGCAGACTACAGTGATCGCAGCTTGAACCGCGAAGATATTATCGCCACTATCAAGTATTTGGTAACCTTACACGCAGGCGAAAAAACCTTCCCAGGTAAGCGCGACGGTCAAGACGTGCAGTTGCGCGTTGACGTTGACGATATTGATCATTTCGGCAACCGTCGTATTCGTCAGGTTGGCGAGCTTGTGCAGAATCAGCTTCGTACCGGCTTAAGCCGCATGGAGCGCGTTGTGCGCGAACGTATGACAACTCAGGATGCGGAAGCAATTACTCCACAGTCCTTGATTAACATTCGCCCAGTAAACGCAACTATTAAGGAATTCTTCGGAACTTCCCAGCTCAGCCAGTTTATGGATCAAAACAATCCATTGGCAGGCGTTACGAACAAGCGTCGTCTTTCCGCACTCGGCCCTGGTGGTCTTTCTCGCGATCGCGCTTCCATGGAAGTTCGAGACGTGCACCCATCCCACTTCGGACGTATGTGCCCAATCGAATCCCCAGAAGGTCCAAACATCGGTCTTATCGGTTCTTTGGCAACCTTCGGACGCATCAACCCATTCGGCTTCATCGAAACCCCATACCGCAAGGTTGTGAATGGTCACGTAACTAACGAAGTCGAATACATGACTGCAGACCGTGAAGCTGAGCACGTTATTGCTCAAGCAAACCAGGAACTCGACGAAAACGGCAACTTCGTTGGCACTCAGGCACTTGCCCGCGTGGACGAAGAAGAAGCAGTCGATGTGCCTGTAAGCACTGTAGACTACATGGACGTTTCCCCACGCCAGATGGTTTCCCTCGGCGCTTCCTTGATTCCATTCTTGGAGCACGACGAAGGCCACCGTGCTTTGATGGGTACGAACATGCAGCGTCAGGCTGTGCCGCTTATTAAGTCCGAGCGACCACTTGTTGGTACCGGCTCTGAATGGCGTGCAGCAGTTGATTCTGGCGACGTAATCTTGGCAGAAAAGCCAGGTGTTGTAACCTACGTTTCTGCAGATATTATTCGCGTTATGAACGACGATGGAACTCAGTCCAGCTACAAGCTTTCTAAGTTCCAGCGTTCTAACCAGACTACTTGCTACAACCAGGTGCCACTTATTAAAGATGGCGAGCGTGTTGAAGCTGGTACTGTTTTGGCAGATGGTCCTGCAACCGAAAAGGGTGAACTTGCATTGGGTAAGAATTTGCTCGTTGCATTCATGCCTTGGAATGGTTACAACTACGAGGATGCTGTGATTATTTCCCAGCGTCTTGTGCAAGACGATACGCTTTCTTCTATTCATATTGAAGAATACGAAATCGATGCTCGCGAAACCAAGCTTGGTTCCGAAGAGATTACTCGCGATCTTCCAAACGTTGGCGAAGATGCGATTGCAAATCTTGACGAGCGCGGCATTATTCGCATCGGTGCTGAAGTTGAAGCCGGCGACATTTTGGTTGGTAAGGTAACTCCTAAGGGTGAAACCGAGCTTACTCCAGAAGAGCGTTTGCTTCGTGCAATCTTCGGCGAAAAGAGCCGCGAAGTGCGCGATACTTCTTTGCGCGTGCCACACGGCGAAACCGGTACTGTGATTGCAGTTAAGGAAATCACTCGTGAAGACGCTGAAGACGACGGCGACGAGCTTCCAAACGGCGTGAACCAAATGATTCGCGTCTACATCGCTCAGCATCGTAAGATTACGCAAGGCGATAAGCTTTCCGGCCGCCACGGCAACAAGGGTGTTATTTCCCGCATTTTGCCAGAAGAAGATATGCCATTCTTGGCTGATGGTACTCCAGTTGACATCATGCTTAACCCGTTGGGCGTGCCTTCTCGAATGAACTTGGGCCAGGTGCTCGAGCTTCACTTGGGTTGGATTGCTCACGCTGGCTGGGATATTAACTTGGATCCAGATCTTGAGGCTGCTTGGAAGAAGTACGTGCCGCAGGGCGCTGAGCATGGCGATCCATGCACTCCAGTTGCAACCCCAGTATTCGACGGCGTTCGCCCAGAAACTTTGAAGGGCTTGCTTTCTACAACGCTCGCAAATCGCGATGGTGAAAAGCTTGTTGGTTCTGACGGCAAAGCAACTTTGTTCGACGGTCGCACTGGCGAGCCATTCCCGAAGCCAATTTCTGTGGGCTACATGTACATTTTGAAGCTGCATCACTTGGTTGATGATAAGATTCACGCTCGTTCCACTGGTCCTTACTCCATGATTACCCAGCAGCCGTTGGGTGGTAAGGCTCAGTTCGGCGGCCAGCGCTTCGGCGAAATGGAAGTGTGGGCGCTCGAGGCTTACGGTGCTGCTTACACATTGCACGAAATGATGACCACGAAGTCTGATGACGTCGACGGTCGCGTGCGAGTGTATGGCGCTATTGTTAAGGGCGATAACCTCCCACCAGCAGGCATTCCTGAATCCTTCAAGGTGTTGCTTAAGGAAATGCAGTCGCTTTCCCTTAATGTTGAAGTGTTGAACGCTGAAGGCGTTGCAATCGACATGAAGGATGAAGAGGACGACCCAGTTTCATCTTCCGACGATCTTGGCTTCAATATTGGCGCTCGACCAGATTCGTCCGCCAAGGAAGACCAGATTGCTGTTGAACCTGAATACCAGTGATTCGGTAACCGATTCGGTAACGAACACACTTTAAGAAATTAAGAAACATTAGAAAACAATTTCATGAGACAGGACGATAAGAGTGCTGGACGTCAACGCATTTGACAAACTGAGGATTGGACTGGCCACCGCCGAAGATATCCGTAGCTGGAGCCACGGCGAAGTAAAGAAGCCAGAAACCATTAATTACCGTACCCTAAAGCCAGAGAAGGACGGTCTGTTCGGTGAGCAGATCTTCGGTCCAACTCGCGACTGGGAGTGCGCGTGCGGCAAGTATAAGCGCGTGCGCTTTAAGGGAATCGTGTGCGAGCGATGCGGCGTGGAAGTTACCCGCAGCCGCGTTCGCCGCGAACGCATGGGTCATATTGAGCTTGCAGCTCCGGTAACACACATTTGGTTCTTCAAAGGTGTGCCAAGCCGTTTGGGCTACTTGCTCGACATTGCACCTAAGGATCTTGAAAAAGTAATCTACTTCGCAGCCTACATGGTTACGAAAGTCGACGAAGAGCAGCGTCACCAAGATCTTCCAGATTTGCAAGACGAATTCGATACCGAAATCGGCAATCTTCGCAAGCGTCGCGATAACGAAATCGAAGCGCGCGCTAAGAAAGTTGAAGAAGACTTGCACGAGCTGGAAGAATCTGGCGAAGGTAAGGGTGCTGCAAAATCTAAGTTGCGCGCCAGTGCAGAGCGCGAAATGTCTGCTATTCGTACTCGCTATGATGAGCAGATTCAGCGTTTGAACGCAGTATTTGACCGATTCAAGGGCTTGCGTGCCGGAGACATGGAAGGCGACGTTGACTTGTGGCGCGAGATGGAAGATCGCTACGGCGACTACTTCGAAGGCTGCATGGGTGCTGAAGCTATTAAGAAGCGTTTGCAGGACTTCGATTTGAAGTCTGCCGCAGAAGAGCTTCGCGCAGAAATTGACAACGGAACCGGTCAGCGCAAGGCTCGCGCTTTGAAGCGACTGAAGGTTGTAAACGCATTCTTGACTACTGGAAACAAGCCAGAAGCTATGGTTTTGGACGTAATTCCAGTAATCCCACCAGATTTGCGACCAATGGTTCAGCTCGATGGTGGTCGTTTCGCAACTTCCGATTTGAACGATTTGTACCGTCGCGTAATCAACCGTAACAACCGTTTGAAGCGACTTATTGAGCTTGGCGCGCCTGAAATCATGCTTAATAACGAAAAGCGCATGCTTCAGGAAGCAGTAGACTCGCTCTTCGACAATGGTCGCCGCGGACGTCCAGTAACCGGCGCATCCAACCGACCATTAAAGTCGCTTTCAGACATGCTTAAGGGTAAGCAAGGCCGATTCCGCCAGAACTTGCTCGGTAAGCGTGTTGATTATTCCGGCCGTTCCGTAATCGTCGTTGGTCCAAGCCTTCGCATGCATCAGTGCGGTTTGCCGAAGCCAATGGCGTTGGAGCTTTTCAAGCCGTTCGTTATTAAGCGTTTGGTAGATCAGGGCTTCGCTCAGAATATGAAGAGCGCAAAGCGTTTGGTTGACCGCGGCGACTCCGAAGTTTGGGGCGTGCTCGAGGAAGTTATTTCCGAGCATCCTGTGCTTCTTAACCGCGCACCTACACTTCACCGTTTGGGTATTCAAGCATTCGAGCCAATTTTGGTTGAAGGTAAAGCAATCCACCTGCCACCACTTGCCTGCGCAGCATTCAACGCAGACTTCGATGGTGACCAGATGGCAGTGCATCTTCCGCTTTCTGCAGAAGCTCAGGCTGAAGCGCGCACTTTGATGATGGCTTCCGACAATATCTTGAAGCCAGCAGACGGTCACACCGTTACAATGCCTTCTCAGGATATGATTTTGGGTCTTTACTACTTGTCTACCGTAATTGAGGGAGCCAAGGGTCAAGGTCGAGTCTTCTCCTCGCTTGCTGAAGCTGAAATGGCTCTCGACAAGCATGAGATTGACATGCAAGCTAAGGTGCTGATTCGCGTTCCTTCAGACTTCGTATTGCCAAAGAATTGGGAGCCTTCCGAGCTTAAGGTTGTTGATCCTGAGCCAGGCAGCCCAGACGTTGTGCGCGAAGAGCGTTTTAAGGACGGAACTGTACTGTTTGCAACTTCTTGCGGACGCATTTTGTTCAACGGAACTTTGCCAGTCGACTATCCGTTCGTAAACGAGCAGGTGCCGAAGGGCGTACTTTCTAAGATCGTCGACGAAATCGCAACCCGCTATTCTACAGCTCAAGTTGCTGCAACACTCGACGCTTTGAAGGATCTCGGCTTTACTCGTGCTCCTTGGTCTGGCGTAACAATGGCATTCTCCGACATTGTGCTTCCTCCAAATCGCGAGCAAATTGCGCAAGATTACGAGGATCAGGCTGCAAAAATCAACTCCCAGTACGATATGGGTCTTCTTACTGACGAAGAGCGTCGTCAAGAGTTGATCAACTTGTGGACTGAATGCACCGACAAGGTTGCAGACGCAATGCGCGAAAACTTCCACGACGACAACAACGTGAACATCATGGTTCAGTCAGGCGCACGTGGTAACTGGATGCAGATTCGCCAGATTGCTGGTATGCGAGGCCTCGTGGCAAACCCTAAGGGTGAGATTATTCCTCGACCTGTTAAGTCAAACTACCGCGATGGTCTGTCCGTGTTGGAGTACTTCATCTCCCAGCACGGCGCTCGTAAGGGTCTGGCAGATACTGCACTTCGTACGGCAGAATCTGGCTACTTGACTCGTCGTCTTGTGGACGTTTCGCAGGAAGTAATCGTGCGTGAAGAAGATTGCGGCACTAAGCGCGGTCTTATGATGAAAATTGCTGATCGCGACGAAAACGGCAATTTGACGCTTGTTAAGGCTGCTGACGGTGGTCCATACTCGCGCTTGCTTGCTGCAGATGTTCTCGATCCTGCCGACGGCACAACAGTTTTGGCAAAGTGTGGAGATGCGCTTTCTATGGACGTTTTGCGTGATTTGGTTGCGCATGGCGTTGAGGAAGTTAAGGCGCGTTCTGTGCTTACTTGCGAATCTAAGCGCGGCGTTTGCGCAAAGTGCTACGGCTGGTCCTTGGCTACGAGCCGACTCGTGGATGTTGGCGAGGCTGTTGGTATTGTGGCAGCACAGTCCATTGGTGAGCCTGGTACGCAGCTTACGCTTCGTTCCTTCCACTCTGGTGGTGTTGCTTCGGCTTCCGATATTACGCAGGGTCTTCCTCGTGTTACGGAGCTTTTCGAGGCTCGTACTCCTAAGGGCGAGGCTCCAATCGCTGAGTTCCCAGGCGTTGTGAAGGTTGAGGATACCGACCACGGCCGTCAGGTGACTTTGACTCCAGACGACACAACTGTTGACCCAATCGTTTACCCTGTGACGCGTCGTGCGCCAATGCTTGTAAAGGATGGCGAGCATGTTGACGTTGGTACGCAGCTGATTGAAGGTTCTGTGGATCCTAAGAAGATTCTTCGAATCCTTGGTCCGCGTGCGGCTCAGGTGAACATTGTGGAAGAAGTTCACAACGTTTACCGTTCTCAGGGCGTTGATATTCACGACAAGCACATTGAGGTTATTGTGCACCAGATGCTTCGCCGTATTACGGTGATTGATTCTGGTGACACTGAGCTTCTTCCTGGTGAGCTTGTTGATCAGGCGAAGTTCCGCGAGGCAAACTTGGCTGCTGTTAAGAACGGTGGCAAGCCTGCTGCTGGTCGACCAGAGCTTATGGGTATTACCAAGGCTTCGTTGGCTACGGATTCTTGGCTTTCTGCAGCATCCTTCCAGGAGACTACGCGCGTGCTTACTGAGGCCGCCTTGAGCCAGAAGGAAGATGATCTTAAGGGCTTGAAGGAGAACGTTATTATCGGTAAGCTCATCCCAGCTGGCACCGGTTTGGCGCGTTATCGCAACGCTAACGTGGAGCCGGATCCTCAGGTGCGTGACTCCATTTACCCTAACTTCGGTTTGGGTGGTGCTGACGGTACGCCATCGAACTTCGGTGAAAGCGATATGGCGGATGTTGACTTCTCCAACATTGATTTCGGCGATATGAAGCTCGGCGATGACTTTAATCCAGATGACTTCCTTGATGATCAGGGTGGTCAGGGTGATTACGGCGACGAAGCTGAGTGATTTCGCTAATCTGATATAAATGGGGCTTCAAGCTTTCTGGCTTGAAGCTCCTTTTTTGTTACTGGCGCAGTTGGTGTTCTGCGTTAGTAACGTATAATGTTGCTTTTTTGTTACTCACGCAGTTGGTGTTCTGCGTTAGTAACGTATAATGTCGCTTTTTCGTTACTGGTGCAGTTGACGTTCTGCGCAAGTAACACATGAATCGTCCTTAAATACCTTTTAACCACAATGCTGTAAATTTATTGTTTATTCATCGTATTATCGAATAATCTCAGTAGTATGCCTAAAACTAACAACGAAACGATACGCATGATAAGAGATGCCGAAATAGAGCATCGATGCATCCTACCTATTAACGCAGCTCAAAAACAGTATGCGTATAGATGCGTGAAAAGCGGCACTTTTGTGCGCACTTTTCGTAATCTTTACGCGCGAACTGAGTACTGGCAGAAGCTATATACGTCAGAACGCATACGTCACGTAGCGCTTTCATTGATGGATCTTTATCCGGATTGGAAGTTTACTGTTACGAGTGGGGCAGCTTTATTAGGTTATGATGTTGTTGAAGATTATGACACGCTGCTTGTTGGCAGTAAACATGATTTACAGAAAACGAATTTACAAACGCTTCCGACGCAGATTTATATTCGCTCAAAAACTAACAAATCTACGCACGATAATCCGCAATTGCATCGTATTGGCGCAACTGGAAAGGAGCAGGATGGCTACTAGCGACGACGTGCGTATTGTGCAGCCGAGTCGCAAATATGATGGTCAGCTTATTACGCTTCCGCATTCAAGTGACAGGGTAAGTTATGAGATTAGAAGTCATGTTGTTGACAAAAGTACTCTGCTTTTTGATGCTGCTAACAGTTTGAGTTTTAGGGCTGCTTTGCCGATTTTTGATTCTGCTGCGCGCGATAACGTGAACTTTAACAAGGTTCTTGAGATTTGCGAAAGAAGAGATGGCGGAAGAGACGGTGGAAGAGATGGTGCTGTTGGTGTTGGCGGTAGTGGTGTAGTTGGCAACGGTTTTGTGTATAGCTGTGTAGCTGGTTTCGGCAGTAATGCGGATCCTATTTTTAGGTTGCGTCGCCTTTGCTTTTTTCAGAATGGTTTAAGCGAGAATGGTGGCGAGTCTTTCGCGCGCGGCACGATGATTGATCTTGGGTTTATGGTGCCTGCGTTACAGCATGAGTTTGTTGCGTCTAATTCCAGGGTTAAGTATAGGTGTGATTTTTTGTGGCGGGTTTCAGGCGGTGGCCTGATTGTTGGCGAGCTTGATGGGTATGACAAGTATTTTGTTGATTCGACTAATTCGACGCATGCGAATATCAACTTTAATTCTTCGGCTGATACTCAAATGTTGCGTAATTCCTACAATCAGGCCGCTATTAATCGCAATATTGATAGGCAGGCTGAGCGTGAGTCGGTGCTTTTTAGGGAGTGCGGCGTGAGTAAGATTGTGCGTTTTAATTTTGCGGATGTTGTTGGCGTTAAGAATCTTGAGCGGAAGCTTGTTGAGGCTGGTGTGCCGCGGATTATGCGCGTTGGATGAGAGCGGGCGCTTAGAATGCGCACGCTTTACCGTTTTTTTTTTGTTACTGACGCAGTCGGCGTACTGCGTGCGTAACGGATAGATGCGTTTTTTCGTTACTGGTGCAGTTGGCGTTCTGTGTGAGTGTTGCTGGTTGGTTGTTTTGGCAAGAGATTTAGATAATTTTGGAGGGCACCATGGCAGAAGAGAATAAAGAGATTGCGATAATAGATGAAACTACGCTTAAAAGTAAGATTTACCATATAAGAAATCAAAAAGTTATGCTTGATTTTGAACTTGCTGAAATTTATGGATATTCTACAAAAAGATTTAACGAACAGGTTAAAAGGAATATTGAAAAATTTGAAGGGGATGATTTTATGTTCCGGCTAACCGATGAGGAAGTATATGAACTTTCAAGGTGCCATTTTGGCACCTTGAACAATGGGCAAGTATATGAACTTTCAAGGTCGCATTTTGCGACCTTTAACAAAGTGCAAGGCAGAGGCAGTAACATTAAATACAATCCCTACGCTTTTACGGAACAGGGCATCTATATGCTTATGACTGTATTAAGGGGAGAACTTGCGATTAGGCAAAGTCGAGCTTTAATACGAATGTTTAAGCAGATGAAAGACTTCATTATTGAGAATAGAGACTTTCTTAGCTCAAAAGAAATGTCGCAACTGTTATTGCAAACAAATCAAAATACAAATAACATAATGCAGCATTCAAAAGAAATAGCAAATATGAATAATAAAATTATCACCCTAGCAACAAAAGAAGATTTGAAAAAAGTGATGGATAATTTTATAGATAGTAGCACTTACAAGCATTTTCTTTTGCTGAATGGGGATAAGATAGAAGCGGACGTTGCCTACACAAAAATATATAAGTCAGCAAAGAAAAGCATTTATGTTATAGATAACTATATAGGGCTTAAAACGTTGGAACTTTTAAGGGCTGCAAGAGATAACACGCGAATCATAGTTTTTAGCGATAATGTAAGAAATAAAGATATGCTTACGAAAAATATTTTAGATGATTTTAGAAAAGATTATCCTAATGTAGATTTGAATCTGAAGGTAGCTGATAAAAAATACCACGATAGATATATTGCAATAGACTTTGGGGCAGAAAATGAAGCCTTTTATCTTTGTGGAGCATCATCAAAGGATGCTGGAAATAAAATATCGAGTATTACCAAGATAGAAGAATCATCGAAGGATATGTATCATGCAATGTTTGGGGGAATGTTAAACAATAAGAATTTGAAAATTTGATATACGGGAATGGGCTAGAAAGTTGTATGGATTCCAAGCAAGGCGGTAGAAGTAAAAATCTATCGTCTTTTTTTAATTGCAGCAAATTATAGAGCTGTTTTCGCGCGCTGCGTTAGTAACGGATAATGTCGCTTTTTTGTTACTGGCGCAGTTGGCGCGCTGCGTTAGGGTCTCATTTTTTACCTTATTCTTATGCGTCAAATCCTGCGTTAGCTCTCTCGTTAAATTATTTTGTAGATTGGCTGTTTGTTGATTGCTGTAACGAACGCTTTTCTTTGCAATTCTGCATCTCCGCCATTGCAAAGTGGTTTTGTTACGTAATCTTTGTTTACAAGATCCACTTTTCTTCCTAAACATTCGGACAGAGCTAAGCGCAATTCTTGCTTTTTTCTCGCTTCTTCGATAGTCGATTGCGGCGACGGCAGGTTTGGATCGTTGTGAATTTGGTAAATGAAGTCAACGTCCGAATAGCGGTTTGATGCGTTTCGCGCGACCGAGCCAAAAAGGTACAGCTCGTCTATGCCTAATTTGCGCGCTATTTTTTCGCACAGATTTAACTACAATTGGCGTTAGTTCGGACGTGTCAGTGGCAAGCGAATGAGAAGATGCAATATTATTTGTCATTCTGCTTCCTCCTCGTATTGCTTATGCGCGCAGTATATTGCGTAAGTTTTGTTAACTGTTGTCTTATATGAAATTTTATATCATAATGCGCAATTAATCACACCTTATTAACATACGACCTGCCTGAGCGCTGCATTGAGTCGTCGCTACCGCATTGGGTCGCTTTTCGCGCCACGCTTAAGCGAAAAGCGAATCAATTATATTGGTGTTTTATTGGATTATTGCTCGTCGGATTACGCTTTCTTAAGAGTATAAAGAAAGCGTAATCGTGTGCGCGCTTGCGTGGAAAGCCCACTGGGCTTTCCACGCTGAGCAAGCGCTGCCGCATTAGTGTATCGAGAAGCGCGCTGTGTTGCTTCTCGATACACTAATGCGACACGCCGAATTTTGATTTGTGAAAGTTTGTGAAAATTTTGAAAAGAAAAAATGCAAATAAATAAGCAGCGTCTTGCATGATGACACCATCAAAAGCATTGATATACAGGGATTCTGTTCGTCGCGGGGGGGGGTGCTTAAAAGTATAAACATTTGTTTATATGCGCAATATGCCTATTTTTGTGTCTTGTTTACGATTAAACTTGTATTTACTCATAGTTGAGCGCTCGCGTCCAACTTGCTACAAATTGCTAAAAACAACAAGGTTTTTGCAGTAACTTTCTTAAAATTTGTTATTACATCATAACATTGTTATAATTAGCTTTTTGCAAGCCGAAAACAAAATGTAAACCAAAACAAGACGTTCCTACAAGAAGAGAGGGAATATGCGTCTAAACAAAATTTCATTAAAACAGGCTGTGGCAATGCTTGCCGCAACCTGCACACTCTGCACCTGCTGCGTCGCCGGCTCAGTCGCCTGGGCTGAAAATACGCCGACTACTACTCCTGCTCAAGGTGAAAACACCGCGAATATTAAAACTGGGCAGAAAACTTCTATCACTATTTATAAATATGAAGGTCCTGAGACCAAGGATAGGAATAATGGTAAAGCGTATAAGAATATTCCAGCCACACAAAAACCAATTTCAGGAGTGAAGTTCAAGCTTACTCCAATTCTTGATTCTAAAAGCAACAAGATTGATTTGTCTAATACATCTGGTTGGGAAGCCATCAAGAATTTAACGACTGAAAATAAAACTGCTAGTCAGGCTTTGACTGATGCTGGTTTGAAGGTTTCTACGACTGATGCAGACATTAAAGAACAAGAAACTGCTGCAGATGGCTCTACAACATTCAATCTTGGTACTACGTACGGCTTGTACCTGGTAGAAGAAGACTTGGCTAATAGTGCGCCTAAGAAAGATGGAAAGCCTATTAAGGTTACTAAGCAAGTTAATCCATTCCTTGTAACGGTTCCTCTTCCTGATACGCAGACTCATAGTTGGCTTTACAACTTAAAGATTTATCCAAAGAACGACGTTAGCTCCAGCAAGGTAGAGAAGAAAGCTCAGGCTGATCCAAACAAGCCATTCATTGATGGAACTAATACAACGATGGGCTGGGATATTTCCATTCCACTTACTGCTATCAAAGATGGTGGCAGCACATATACCAATGTTTCATTCACTGACCCGATTAACACAGACTTCTTGAACTATAACAGTGTTAAAGATGTGAAGGTTACTGATAAAGATGGTAATAATGCTGATACGCTAACTGCAACAGATTACGAAGTTAAAGCATATTCTTCAATTGGTGATAATCCAACTGAGGTTACTGATTTATCCAGTGCTGAAAAACTCAAGACTGTCAAGTGGATTCGCGTTAAGCTCACTAAAACTGGTTTGGCTAAGGCTTCTGCAAAAGTTGGTGGCAAACTTACAGCAACAGTTGTAACAACAGTTATTGCTCCTGGAAATATTAAGAACAATATAAACACTGATGTAGATGGTGTAGCAACCGGCGATGGAGATAAAACTCCAAGCTGCGTTCCAACTAAAGATAAGCCATGTAAGGAAGACCCAGATCATCCTCACGAAGGTGGAGATACCACTAATTTTGCTAAGCTCACCATTGATAAGGTTGGATTGAGTGATGACATTACTAATAAGAATGGTAATCCTTTGAAGGGTGCAATCTTCAATGTGTATGAAGCTGCTGCAGGTAAGACTGTAGACAATCTTAATGGTAAGACAGTTGAAGCTGCTGGTACTGATTTAATAACGACTACTGACAAAGTTCGCACGATGGCTGCAACTGACGATAAAGGTAATGCTTCTGATTCATTCTTCGTGGGTAATGCTGATAAAGTTTCACACGTTTATTGCGCAGTTGAAACTACTGCTCCAGATGGATTTGAACTTGATAACAAACTTCATTGTGTGAATCTTACTGCTGGTGCAGAAGATAAAGCTAACACTTTGAAGATCAACAACAAGAAGTCTACTTCTCTCGAAAAGATCCTTAAAGCGCTGCCTATGACTGGTGCTCGCGGCTTGGTGATTTTGACGCTTTGCGGTGTTCTTGGTTTGGGCGGCACGTTCTTCTACATTGTAATGAAGCGTCGCAAGGAGCAAGAGCAGTAGTAAAACTCAATCGGCTGGTTAGTTGCTTTGATGATTGTTCAGCTGATTTGCTTTGCCGGTTGCACAGTTTGATTTCGAAACAAGCTGTGCAACCGGTTTGAGCAGATTAGTTGCGCGGTCAGGTGTAGCGCAAGCGCAGGAAATCTACGTCAAATGTTTCCGAACAACGCAAAAACGACAACATTTGCCGGGAAATTACACGGCGTTTGTGGTCAAAAGTAGCAAAAACGACAACAATTGCCGGACATTCTCCGTCAAAGTTCCAGAAGCTTTGCACCATTGCTTTGCAAACGGCGACTATTTGTTGCTTAGTGACCGCTAACATTAGTGCTGCTGCGCACGCCACACCAAGCACGCAAACCACGCACCCACCCGCAGCTTAGTTTCGCGACTCTAGTTGCACTTAGTAAACCACGCAGTTGCGTAACTTTTGCACGAGTCTATGAGTTTTGTGTTGTTGTTTAGTATGTTGAGAGGCTGGAAAAATTGTGTTCAGCAATAAAAGAGGACTGAGTAAGCTACGTTCTTTTAAGAACAAAGCAGACAGTGAAGCCTTTAACAGCCAAAGCAACGAAGGACGGGAGCTTGCGCAAACACAAATTTTCCAGCCTCGTCCAAACCAAAAAACTAAATCAGTTACAAAACTCATAGACGATACTAAAGAATATCGAAAAGAATATCGCAAACAAAATCATAACCAAAAAAACCACTCAAACTCGCGCAACAACGCAAAAAACTGGCGATTCTCTAAATCGTGCATAGTTCCGGCTTTGCTGTTGCTTGCGTCGTTTGCGTCTCTTATTTACCCGCATGCCGCCATGTGGCTAAGCCAGTATCACATGTCGGAAGTGGCGGCCGAGTATGCAAAGCTTATTACACACGCGGTTCCTGCTCCGCACGAGCAGCTCCGTCGCGCTCGTGAGTATAACAGTAAGCTTTCGTCGGGTGCTATTTACGAGGCAAATACGAACATACCAACTTCTCACGGAGCTACTTCCGATGCGAGCCAGGATTACTGGGATCAATTGAAAGTAAACGATGACGGGCTGATGGCTCGTTTGCGCATTAAAAAAATTGATCTTGATTTGCCTGTGTATCACGGCACAGAAGATGCCACTCTTCTGAAAGGTCTTGGTCATTTGCGTGGAACTTCGCTTCCGGTTGGCGGTAAGGGAACGCGATCTGTGATTACAGGACATCGCGGTTTGGCAAGTGCGGAAATGTTCACCAGGCTGGACGAAGTTGGAAAAGGTGACACTTTTACCATTGAGGTTTTCGACGAGATTCTCACTTACAAGGTTGTTGACAAGATCGTTGTAAACCCTGATGAGACGAAGAAGATTGCAGCCGTTCCTGGTAAAGATTTGGTGACGCTGATTACTTGTACGCCGCTTGGTATCAACACGCAGCGCATTTTGGTTACTGGCGAACGCGTGGTGCCAACGCCTGCGGCAGATAAAGCGCTTCGTGGTAAAAAGCCTGATGTTCCGCGATTTCCGTGGTGGATTGTTGCGTGCTTTGGAAGCCTGTGTATTGTTGGTGGCTACATTTGGTGGGCTGGTTTGCCTGTTAAGAAGAAAAAGAAGGAAGATAAGGAAGGTAGCGAGGAAAGTAAAGAAGATAGCACGAAAGATAGCGCGAAAGATAGGGAAGAAGATAGCGAGGAAGATAGGGAAGAGAATAGTGCAGTAACTGGCTCTGCACGAAGAGAAGATCTTGAGCGCGAGGAAGCTAAGGCGATTGAAAATCGCCTGAAAAAACGACCGAAGGTCAAAAAGTCTAGTTCGCGCAAAAAACGCAAGCGGAGTGGTAACAGCGAAAAGACTTCCGATTGGCTTATAGACATTCTTGGTTTATGAGCGATTGCGTATGGCAACAAAAACTTAATAACAAAACTTAATAACAAAACTTGCGGTGCCGTGTTGGCGACGCAAAGCAGTGTAAAACAATGCAAAACAGGTGAAAACAATGAAGAGTATTTGGACGATTATGCTAAACGTTCTTGTTCGCATAGGTCAATTGACCCAGTGCGCAACTCGTGCGGCTAAACGTGCGACTCAGCATATGTGCCGTGTGGCTAAAAGTGTGACTAAGCGTTTGGCTAATCGTATAGCTAATTGTGTGCTTGAACTTTCAAGTAAACGTTCATCTAAACGCGAGTCTGTTTCTGCATATCGTGCGTTCAGCAGTTCTTTTGCCAGTGCTCTTAAAACTGTTCTTGTTTGTTTTCTTTCGGTAGCAATGTTGCTGCCTGTTTGCTTGAGTGCTGAAACAGCAGTTGCTTTGGATAGTACTAATAATTCCGCAAGTAATTCCGCAAAGTCTGATTCTAAAACTGATCAAAAGTTTGATTTCAGCAATCCAGGTTCTAATCCAGACTCATCTGAATCCACAGGCACAGACTTATCTTCCTACCAAGATTCTTCTTCCTCTCAGTCTTCTGCATTACAGAGTTTTGGCAATTCACAAGGATTTATGGATCCAAGAAATCCATTCTCTCGATCTTTTGACTCTTACTCAGGCTCTGGCACAAGTATGCCGTCTGCTTCGCCGTTCGGCTCCAAATCAAGATCGTCGATTTTTGAGCGCGCAGTCAAAGAAGCTCAAGCCAAAGCGCAAAACCGCGACGCAAATGACCGTGATTCTTACGAAGTGTATCGCCCTGGGTGCAACAAGGATTATGCTCGCGGCGCATGCATTACTACTGACGGCGACGGAGCTGGTTTGCGCGCTACGAACGGCCACGATTTGGATGTTAATAGTCTTGGCTACAACATGGAATCTGGCGACCAGTTTGATGGTGCAGCAACGAGGCCTCGCGGCCACTACGAGAACGGTCCTGTGCCTGAAGATCCTTCCAACACGGATCATTACGGCGCAACTTACTTCACTCCATACCCTAAGGGCACTTTTATTATGGGCCGTTTACGCAACATGGCTTTTAACCATAAGGGTTCCGGCGTTGACAGAATGAACTTGCCTATAGACGACACTGCAGATTTCGTGTTTGTAAAGCGTACTCCTAAGCTTTCCGGCGGCGGCTTCGTGTGGGATGTTATTTTTAACGCTGGCGGTCGTACTCAAGGCGCTGGTGCTGCTCTTGATTACTTTACGATTCCAAAAGGTCAGATTCTGGACAAGGGTAGCGAAGGCGGAAGGCAGTATATTCAGCGTGTTCTTTACAGCGGCAGGGAAGCTACTGCTTTGTATAAGAAGAAGCAAGGCAACAATAATCCTCCTCGCGAAACCTGCTCATTCTCGTGGGATAATCCTAACGGTTTATGCAGCATTAAAACCGATGGTAACGATTTTGATTCTGGAGACGACTTAGTTGCAGCTTGGAATAAGATGCGCGGCACTGACGACGGTAAGAATGGCAATTATTCTAGGATTCTTCCGGATGCTATAACAACTGATGATTTGAGTAGTACTGACGCTATTGGTTGGTGCCATGATGGCACAGGTTTGGACTGCATTAATTCCAGTAGCTATGGTGCTTTGGATGAAGGCGATCTTAAAGTTGTTCCTAAAGTTGAAGGAAGCTATAGCGGAGGATATAGTCCTGCTTATATTGCTCTCGTGCAAAATCTTTATAGATCTATAAAAGATGACACACAACGCGTATTTAGTTTTGTGAACAATATTAAGTCCGGCGAGATTGCTTATACGTATAAGATTCACTTCACTACTACAACTTCTACGAATAAAAACGACTCATATTGCTCTCGTAATAACGTGGGTGATGGCACGGGTTGCGAAAACTTTTCATTCTTCTACGCTGCAGGATCTTACTACGGTAAGAGAAAAAGCAGAGGTTTTTATGGTGCTACTGACCCGTTTGGTGTTACTAAAGCAAGTAAATATTCCATGACTAATTTTGGTCGTGACGCTAACTACTACATGTACACTGTAATGCATCAGCAGTGGTATGGTGCGCCGCGAATCATAGATATTCAGGCTCCTAGATACCACTTCCTTAAGGGTACTGGTTTAGGACCGTACAACAGTGACATCGGTAATTATCTTGAACACAGGCATATTTCATTCTCTAGTGTGTTGCTTGGAATAGTAAATAAGCCTTTGGGATCTTCAACTCTTATGAATGAGAATCAGGATATACGCTTATTGCCTGATTATTATTCTCCTAATAACGGCTATGCTCGAGGTAATCAGTGGTTCCGTAATCCTGGTGTAAACGACCATAATACGAAGGATTCAGAGCCTGGTAGACATAAGCTTGAGCTTAGATATAACGATAGAACGTATCACATGAGCGAAACTCAGGATTTGTGGTATAGGGTTATTACGCAAGCAGACGTGTTTAAGCCTTTGCAAACTGAGGAATATGACGAAAATAACAAGACTCCTAAGTATTATTCTTACGATCAGCCGCTTCCTAATCCTCTTATTATTGATGATCGTGATAATAATGCTGGGTTTGTGAATTTTGTTGGCAAACGTTCTGACTTGTATAAGCAGGTAATGGCTTTCGACCCTAACTTGTTCCCACCTGTTAATCAGGATGAGTATGGTTCAAGGAATAGGTATGGTTCCATAAAACAGAAGAAGGGTTCCAAGACAAACCCTTACCCGTTTGATGCTGGCTATTTGAATACTGATCCGGATGGAGATTCTAATACTCCGCTTAAGAATCTTGCTGTTTATAAAGCTGAGTGGACGGATAAGTGGGGTGATGAGCCTCGCTCGAATACTCTTCAGGATGCTGATTTAAGCGTTGCTGCTAAAGTGCCTATTGTCAGCGTTGTAAATCCTTGCGGCCATTCTAAGATTCTTGACGAATACAAGGATAAAATTAACGGTAAGTCTAGGTCTTCTGTTTCGTTTAGATCCGTAGATAGTGACGATGCTTCTGCTGTAAACAACGACCGTGCAGCTCTTGGTGAGGATCGTGAAGACAGCATGCCTGAATGCTGGCCTAAAGCGCAAAATGCTACTAAGCGTAATGTTTGGTTTGTAAGTAACGCTCCTAAGGCGGGTGATGATGGTAAGGCGTTGAAGCCTGGCGATCCTGTAAAGCAAGACTTGCAGGACAAAGTCTTGGCTAAAATAAACCGTCTTTACAGAACTTGGATGCGCAACAAGTATAGTGCTCAGCTGCAGGATGGCAAGAACCCTAAAGTTTTGCCAAATTATGTGTTTGTAAAGTACGTAAAGATTACGTTCTGGGATAATTCGACTACTGTTATACCGGTTGTATTCCCGTATGTTGATTACGAGAAGCCAACGTTGGATGTAAAAGTGAGTGTGAATAACGCAACTCCTGTTGATGTTCCAGCTGATGGTTTGAAGATTCCTGTCAATAGCAAAATTAAGTTCTGGGTTAAAGGTCATGACGATAAGAGGATTTTGCTTGGCGTAAAGCCGAAGGAAGCTACAGACTACTTTACTAACGATAAAAATAAGAGATTCTTTGATAGTAAAAAAGTCGTTGTGCGCAATGATTTCGATATGATTACTACTGCGCGTGACAGGAAGAATGATTGCAATAATCGCGGTTGCGGCGATTTTACTACTATAAGCTACGATCAATTCATTCATAAAAATGGTGAATTTGATAGTAAGACGGATCAAGTTGGCTGGGTTACTAACAGCAAAAATTCTAAAGATGATGGTTCTCCTACAGTATTAGTGGGCGATCAGAATAGAAATCACGGTGTGCATGATTTGATATTCCATGGTTGGGATGCTGCAGGTAATTCCGTAATAAAGAAAATTAAGCTGATTATTGTATCTCCTGGTTATGGTTTGCCAAACGTTTGGTGGGATAAGAAGCCGAATGGACATTATGTTGGGCGAGTGAATCCTTGGGATGAAGATAAGCGCGTGCGTTCAATTATGGTACGCATTTGGGCGCGCGGTAAGGAAGCTCCTAAGAAGGATCATAATTACTCTAGTATGTGTCCAAAAGATGGCAGTTGCTACGGCATTGTTATTCAGCGAGATGGTAATAGGAAGACTGATCTTTGGCATCAGGTTAATACGTATAACCACAATAATGATGCTGCAAGCCCGAATGGGTATAGGTCTGCTGAAGATAGGTTTGCTTCAGAAGACAGAGATACGGCTGACGAAAAGGCTAAAGCTAACGATAAGAATAAAGCTGACGACAAAGCTAAAGCTGACGATAAGGCGGCTGGTGACAAAGCTAAATCTGAAAGCAAGAATGCTGACAACAAGACTAAAGCTGATAATGAAAAAACTGATAATGCCGAACCTGGGGAGAACTCTACCCAAAATCAGCAAAAGCCGCAAAATCAGCAGAAGTCAGAAAATAAGCAGCAGGAGCAGCAGACTAATAAGCCTCAAACTAGCAACAAGCCTGCTTCTTTGAAGATTTCAAAAGTGACTAAGAAGAATGCTAAGAAGCGCAATGTTCCTGGAAAGCGCGGAAGCGTAAAGCTTGCAGTGCTAAACGAAGGTGATTCTTCTAATAAAGAAACTCCGCAAAAATCTGAAGTAAATAAGAATGAAGTAAGTAACGGTAGGCAGAGTGATGCTACTAATACCGAAGAAAATGGTAGTGCAAGTAAGGATAGCAAAGATAATAAAGGCTCCAAAGACGCTAAAGACGCTGAGTCGAAAGATTCTAAGGGTCAGGATCGAGAGTCTGAAGACGAAGATCGTTCTACTACAAAATCTAACGATCAATGGCGTGAAGAATTTAGTAAGCGTATTATTACAGCAAATCTTGGAGACCATATCAAGGGCTGCACTGCTAACGGCGATGATAGTTGCGAAATAACTTTTGATCCTGTAACTGGAAATATTACGATTCCGGAATACTTTGCGGAAATTGGTTCAAGAATTTACGTAGACGCTTACTCTGTGCCGGAAAATAATCCAGATTGGCGTCAGGATAAACTTTGGAAGCTTATGGATCCAAGCAATTTCCAGGATCGCGAAGAGTCAGACCCGCTTCCACTCGATATCGCGTGGCCAAACGGCTTAGTGCAAGTGAACCCGTTTGAGCTTAATAATAACGAAATTGTTGCAATGCTTTCTTGGATGAGGCACGATAAGCGAAACGAGCGAATCTTTGGCTACCGCAAGGAAGAAATTGGCGTTAAAGGTGAAGATAAGTACGATACTTATGACCAGTACGATAATGGTTTTAATCCTGCAAAAACTACTCAAGCAAAGTATGCTTATGGTGAAGATAAGCATCAATACTCATGCGCTACTGAGAAGGATCAGCAGTGGAAGCTGTGCTTAGATGGCGTTACTGGTATTGGCAAGCTAGGCGAGAATCTTAGAGAAATGCAGCACGCTATAAAGAAGCTTTCTTTCAAAAAGTTGGAAGCTGATGACGAGACTACGCTTAACCCGATTGAGCATAAGGTGACGCGCTTCGTTGATATGCGCAAGGACTATACGTGGGGATTAGTCAATAACAACAAGAAAAGTGTTGACGGGCGAGATGACCCTGGATTTGACGGACCGCAAAACGGCTTGCATGGAAATCAAAAGTTTGGCACGCAATACTTTGTGTACAAGTGGAACATAAACTCATACCGCAAGGGCGGTAATGGTAAGGCGTTAAACCTTCAGGATGTGCTAAAGCTTGTAAAAGGTACGCCTAGTATCAATACGAAAGATGAAAATAATCCGCAGCCTTCGCTAACTCCTATGAGTGCGGCGGATAATAAGCAATTTGACGCATGGAATGGCGAATACCCTATGGTTGTCAAAGGTGGCTTAAGTTACGCTGTGCACGACAGTACATGCGCTGCGTCTATTAATGCTAATAATGGTGTTGCGCAAAAAGGTAAGTGCCAGTGGCGAAATAAGCTTAATTTAGTTAAGTACACGCCTAATGAATTTATTATGGATCGTTCTTCATTCTCTTACGACGCTTCTGTAAATATGAAGGACGGAAGTGAAGTACATATTACAGGTAAGCTTATTAAAAATAAGAGTAGTCAACATGCTGGTGAAGATGAGTATGTTAGTGAATATGCTATTCACAAGGACTTCCTTATGCCTGGTGGTGAAGATCTGAACGGTCAAGCAGACGGTGAAAATATTGGCGACATTATAACTAAGAATATTGATGTCGACACTATTAACGACTACGACGCGTACGGTGAAGGTACTTCAAAGCCTGTGGGATACGCAAATAACAGGCCGTTCACGCATGCGCAACTTTATGTGAATAATGGTAATGTTACGAACGACCTTCTGCTTCGTGAGCCTGGTAAGACGCCAGATAACACAACGAACGTAATAAACGTGTGGTTTATGCCGGTTGATAATGAGAAGCCGACTATTAGTGCGAAGAGTATTGATAGTAATGGCAATCCATGGGATATTCACGGAAAATGCATGGTTAATGGTGATGTGAATCACTGCGATGTGAATAAAGATAATCTTGTTATCTTGGATAAGAAAGCTTATGTACGTGGCACTAAAGCTTGGTATGAAGCTGATAATGGCACAATGAATTTGCCTTCAGCATTAAAGTTGGATGATGATTTCAATGCGTATGAACCTGGTAAAGGTGAACAGCATAATGAAGGTGGACTACGTGTTACTTTGTATCCGAATAGTATAAACAGTAAAGTGCTGCTTAATAATCTGAATGTGTATATTCAAGCGAATAATATTCAGGATTCTAGTGGTAAAACTTCTAGTCCGATGGTGAAGTTTGTTAGTAACGGCGTTACAAATAAACATTTGATTAGAAGGTTTATTGAAAAATACAGAAGCACGGATTTGGAAAATCCAAGTGTTAATAAGCAAACTGTATTTACAATGTATGCTGAAACTACGGATAGTGCCGGAAAGCAAAGTGCTAGAACTGTTGTTGGATGCTTTAAGGCGATGTGGACAGACATGGTGAAACCATCTGTTGTTGCGTACGATGGTAAAAGCGATGAATTTGCAAAGTACGATAGCTGGCTTAGCAAAGATGGTTCTTCACAAAACCGCGATTATAAAGTTGTAGTTAAATCAGGCTATGGAGCTAAAAGAATGGTAGTTTACTATCATCCTGCTTCAGAGCTTGAGAAACCTGTTGCTATTAATGGTCTTTTTGGCTCTGCTGCAAACTCAAATGAGACTAACTTGGAAACCAGCATTGGTCAAACAATTTCCGTGTGCTGGGTAGAACGTGGAGTGCTAAGACGTGGTAAGTGGGAAGTATGTGCTGGCACTTCCAAGCCGAATGAAGTAAAATTTGAGCAAGATAAAGATGGTAATGCTGTTATAACATTCCCTAGCGGTTTCTTAGCTCCAGGAAGCGTGGTTCGAGCACGCAGCCGTCTTGAAGTTGGCCCATGGACGTATATGCCTGGTGTTAGAAGCCCTGAAGATCTTTCCGATGACTCGCGTAATAGAGACAGAAATAAGACTGCAAGAAGCGCTGGTAGTAGCAGAAGTGCTGGAAATGCGCGTGCTGCAAAAGGTAGAAACGCTGACAAAGACGACGCTAGTTCAGAAGATACTCTTGACGTGCTGCCAATGGCTTACGCAAAAGAAAAGCCTAGCGAAGTATGCCGTCCGGATTACTTGAGCGCAGACAACTGGTCTGGTTTGAAGAAGCCGTCCGACTGCGTGTACTTCGGTGTTACTATGAAGCGTCAAATAGTGCAAATACACCCAATGCTTCTAAGTGGTCGCGAGGAGCGCGCAATACGAATGGATTTGCGCAGCGAAAACAACTTTGCAGGCGAACCAAAGAAGGGAATTTGGCTTCAAAACGATAGTGAAATCGTTACGGATGAGGATCCAAGGCTTGAGCCTGGTAAAACGATGGTGACTTTTAGGAAGTATGACTACAATGCTATGGACGGTGACCATAAGCCTTTGAATCTGCCTGATTATGGTAGCCGCAAAGTAGGAAATATACAAGACGTGGCTGTTATGACTAGAGGCTGGAGAAGCCGCGTGCTTGTGCCAAATCCGCGAGAAAATAAGATTACGCGATTTGTGCGATTGCGCGCACCTGAAAACGTAGATAGTGAACATGGTGGCGATAGTAAGGGTGCTGCAGACTACTTAGCTGATGCGCCTACTAGCTTCGAAGAAACTAAGGGTGATAAGGCTCTGCGCGTAGCTGGGCGTCCGTATGATCCAGGATTTGTTCTTTCGAAAGATAAGAAGTCTCTTCTGTATCTGTATAATGCTTCAACTAAGCACAACTTTACGCTTAATGATTTGCAATCTGCGTTGAAACTTAAGCGTAACAGTAGTTTGCATCCAGAAAAAGAGTGTGGAACGTATGTTGATGGAAGTCAATGGGCGTTTGATGATTGCCAGCCATCCTTGCTGCCAGAAGTAAGAGGTAGCGATAAGGTTGATGGCGAGCACGGTCGAAACGGCTTCAGTTTTGATGGGAGTACACACTTCTATACGTATAATCCGTCTGAAGACCATAGGTCTGGTGTTAATGGAGCTGCTAACGTTTCTGCTAACGGTGCTGATAACGACAATGGTGGTGCTGCTAAAGAAACTTGGTATGTAAACGTCATAGATATGATTTCAAAAGGCGGTACCGGCGGTGGATATTCTATTCCTAATAGCTCTGGCGTAACGTCTGAGAGTAGTAATACTGGTCTTTCGCTTACCGACTTTGCTGGTGTTGGCGCATGGGGTAGGTCTGGCAGTATTGGATCTAACTTAATTAGTCATAAGATTTTCGAAAATCCAGATAATCGTTTGTCGGTTATTATGACATATGGCGATAGCTGGGTTGGTAATACTCATACAACGCGAGGTAAAGAAGGCGGCTGGAATAATGATGCCAATTACGAATTCGTAATGCCTGTGTATCTGATTCCTGTAGATAATGAGAAGCCGACCGTTGCAGCAACTGGAGGATCGCTTCTAAGTGGGCACACGAATGCTAATAATCCTTACGTTGTAACAATGGAAGAAAAGGACTACTCTAAGCTCACTGTTAAGGGTGATCCTGTGGAATACACGGACGGAAAAGTTTCGAAGTCTCAAAGCAAGGAGAGTGGAAAGACTCTGTTTGCGGATGTTCACGACGATTACGATAGTTTCGGTGATCTCAGCAACCTTAGCCTGGTTGCATGCAAAGTCAAGAAGGCTGGCGGCGCAACTGATTTTGGCACTTGCACGTCAATAATGGGCAAAGATGGCTCCGTGGATACTACGGCGTTCAAGAAGCTAAAAACTGACGGTGGTGGAGTTGAGTACGCTTTGTACGGACGTGCAAAAGATAAGTCCAGTAATGAGAGTGAAGGCTTTGGTGACAACAATAACGTAGGTCACTTAGTTGGATACTTTAGCTTCGGATACTTGGTGCGTCCGGTTGCTCTGCCTTACAGCGGCGGTCAGGCTGCAATATGGTTCAGCTTCATGTTCGGAGTGCTGTTGGCGCTGTTCTTGGCATCCGGCGCGTTCGGAAGACGCGGATGGCTCAGCTCAGTGCTTAGTGGCAACGGATTCGGTGCTCTTACCGACAGCAAGCACTGCGATGCTTCGGCTGAGGCACTTCGAAGCGGAAAGCTGTTCTTCAAACTCAAGTCAAAGTTCAAGTGGCCTAGGCTGTGATGCGCGACGATTTGCCTGAGCGCTGCGATTTAGCGCGCGAAGGCAATTCGGAGCGCCGAGCTTGCTCAAGGTTGAAAGCACGGGGTGCTTTCAACGCAAGCTCAGTAGCGAGCGCGTTACCCGCGCGAGCGTTCCTTCGTCGCTTTATTCTTAAGCGTTGTTAACGATACGCTCGCGTTTTATTACGCTCGCTTGCGAAACTCGCGTTGGAAGTCCACTGGACTTCCAACTTAAGCGAGTTTCCGCATTGAAGTGCATACGCGCGCTACGCTTTAAGCGCTCCGGCAAGTCAATGCGCGCATATAATAAAAGTATGACGCAAGTATCAGGTAAACAACACGACTCGCAATATACGCAATCGCTTCCGCAATCGCATACGCAGCAATCAAATCCAATCATCCCGCGCGTTTTAAGCGTGGCCGGCACAGACCCAACAGGCGGAGCCGGAATACAAGCGGATCTCAAATCAATCATGGCTGCAGGCGGCTACGGCATGTGTATACCAACTAATCTGGTTGCGCAAAACACGTGCGAAGTGCGCGAAGTGTTTACGCCGCCGGTCAGCTTTTTCCGCACTCAACTTTCGTGCGTGTACGACGATGTTACGGTTGATGCGCTAAAAATAGGTATGCTTGGCTGCGCTGAATATATTGAGTCTATGCGCGATTGGATGCGTGATAATCCGGTTCCTGTAAGCGTGCTAGATCCTGTGATGATATCGACTTCCGGTAAGCGTTTGCTTGAGGAGAGTGCCGAAAAAGTGATGCGCAAGTTTATAAGCTGCGTTGATGTTGTAACGCCAAACGTGCCGGAATTGGCGGCTTTGTGTAAGTTGCCAGTTGCGGAAAACTTTGAGGAAGCTTGCGATCAGGCGCGTAAGTTGGCTGCAAAAAATAGCGTTGTTGTGATTGTAAAAGGTGGGCACTTAACCGGCGAAGACGTTGGAAATACTGCGGTTTTTCCGGATGGATACGCGCAACACGTAACAAGCGAGCGTGTTGAAACAAGCACAACTCACGGAACTGGCTGCTCGCTTTCTTCCGCACTTGCTACGAAAATTGGGCTTGCTTTGCGCGAGGGAAAGAATTTGAGCGATCACGATACTGTGATGCGCGCTCTTAAATGGTCAACGGCGTGGCTTCGAGAGGCGATTGCGGCTGGAAGTGTGTTGCATGTTGGTCGCGGAAGTGAGGGCGGCGACGAGCGCGGGGGTGTGCGTGGGCATGGGTGCGGCCACGGGCCTGTGAACCACTCCGTGCGAATCTTGAAGCAAACTGTGTGAATGCAGCAAGCTGCGAATGCAAACTGCGTGAGTCTGTGTGAATGCGGGCTGTGCCTGTAAAAGCGCGCGATTCTTTCGCAATAATGCAAACCTTAAAGAAACCTGAGAAAAGTATTAAAAAGTTCTGGTTGCGGCGTGTCTTGTAACTTTTACACAAAATCAATATTAAAACCGTAAATATTTCGCCTTTTTAACAGAAAAACAGAAAATTTATCAAAAATTCTCTGCATTTGGGGGTATAAAAATTGAACACAGGTGTTGAGTTTTCTGAGAGTATGCTGTAAGTTATAACTCAGCTACCGGTGAAATCCCTAGTTCCACCGGTGCTAGCGGGAAACCGCAAATGGCAAATTTTTCTTCGTGTTCCTAGCACGAAGGAGAAGAAGAAAGGAAAATATTATGTTGAACAAGAAGGCTATCGCCGCACTCGCTGCTGGCGCCACCCTCGTTTCCGGTATGGCATTCGCCGCCCCAGCTTTCGCTGCTGAGGATTCTAAGAAGCCAACTGCTGAAGAATGCAAGGCTGCTCAAGGCAAGATTGATGAAGCTAAGGCTAATTTGCAGGATGCAAAGGATGATCTTGTTACTGCTAATGCTGCTAAGCGTCGTGCTCATGCTAAGCTTGACAAAGCTACAGGTCTTGTAAATGCTTATAAGACTGCTCTTCAGGCTTACAAAGATGCTAAAGCCGCTGAAAATGGTAAGGCTGATGCAGAATTAGCTGATGCTCAGGCCAAGACGGCACATGCAAAGGTTGATTTCGATAAGGCTGCTAAGGATGCAGAAGCTAATGATGATTTGAAGCTTGGTGCTGCTAAGGAAGTTACTGCTGCAACTGCTGATGATTACAAGGATAAGCTTACTGCTTTAGATACCAAGGATGCTGATACTGCTGCTCAGAAGGCTGAGGATGCAGTATCTGTAGCCCAGGATAAGCTTGATCTTGCTGAGATTCATTTTAAGAATCTTGGTTGCAAGGCTGAAACCCCTAAGGATCCTAAGGATCCAAAGGATCCAAAAGATCCAAAGGATCCACAGGGTGGCAAGGATGTTCAGCACACTCTCATCGACCAGGTTCGTTTCGCTAAGATGATGCTTGACGATGCTGATGACGCTTTGGCTCACGCAAAGGCAACTCTTAAGGATAAGACCGCTGCTTATTCTGCTGCTACTGCAGAACTTAAGGCTCGTGTCAACGATCTTGAAAACGCTAATTTGCGTCTTAACGCATTCTTGGCTTCTGGTGTAAACGATTCTGCTACCGAGACTCGTTTGCGTGACGCTGTGGCTCGCGCAGAAGCTCACGTAGCTCGTGCAACCGCTGCTTTTGCTAAGGCTAAGGCTGAGTATGAAGATGCTTTGACCAAGGCTTTTGCTGCAGTTGACGCTTACAACAAGGCTTTGGCTGAGTACAAGGCTGTTTACAACAAGGCTATTGCTAATGGTGTAAACCCAGCTTTGCTTCCACCAGTTGTAACTTCTGACCCATTGTCCAAGGACTTCCCACAGGTTCCAGGCGCTAAGGCTCTCTACGACGCTGCTTTGAGCGGCAAGTTCGGCCAGGAAGTTAAGAAGGTTCTTGAGGAAACTTCTGCCAAGAAGAACGATGCTAAGAAGGCTGATGCTAAGAAGTCTGCTGCTCCATTGGCTAAGACCGGTGCTGCTGTAGCTTTGGCTGCTGTTGCTGCTTCCGTGCTTGCTGGCATGGGTGCTGCTCTTCGCAAGATCCGCCACTAAGCTAGAGTCTGGTTCAGCACTGAATTAGTTGATTCGGCGTTGAACTAACTTAAGTAAACTTGTCGGAGGATAACTTCCTTCGGCAAGTATGCTAAGCTTTCGGGGACTGATTCGTCAGTCCCCATTTTTTATTGTCAAACCTACTTAACACAGCCATAATCCTGTGCGCGCGTAAGCGACATAAACTACTCGCGCCCGCGCTGTTTTGGTCGGATTTTCTTGCGTAGGCGGCATAAACTACTCACGCCCGTGCTGTTTTGGTTGGAATCTGCTGTAAAAGCGACATAAACTACTCACGCCCGCGCTGTGGATATATTAAGATATAAGAAAATCATTTTGCGTTAATAAAGAATGCTGGTATAAGTACTCTCGTCATTCTTTGTATAACAATTATTGTATGTATTCCCAATTTATGAGTTCTAATCCAAAACAAAGACGTGTGGTGCAAAACCAACGATTTCACACCACACGTCAAAGCATAATTAAACGGTGCAAATTAAAATAACTTACACCGTTTAACTTTTTTAATTATTCATCAGTCATGTATTAATGGCGGAACTTGCGGATCGCAACACCCAAGCCTGCAATAGCAGAAGCTGCAACAGCAAGCAAAGCTACAGCAGCACCAGTCTTAGGAAGCTTCTTGGTTTTAGTACCACAATTATTAGTGCACTTAGGAGCTGGCTTGGCTGGAGTGTCGAACTTACCAGACAAAGCTTCATCGTAAAGTGGGGTAGTTCCTGGCTCGTAAACTACAGTGCCCAAAGAATTCGTGTATGTGCGAGTCTTTGGACTTGCAACCAAAGCATCTGGAGCATCAGGAAGCTGAGCTGGAGCTGGAGCTGGAGCTGGAGCTGGAGCTGCAAAAGCTTCGGAACTTGTAGCAGAATCGTAGCTCACTGGATCAGAAGTATTCAATGGTGAAGTAGCATCAGCCATTGCTGGGGTTGCAAAAGCAAAACCAGAAATTAAAGTGACGCCAGCAGCGAATGCGGCAATGGTCTTTTTAGTCAACATTTGTAGACCTTCAATCTCTTTTATCTGATACCTGCGCAAAAGTTAGGGCTAACGCGTAGAAGTCAGATACCAATAATTAGAACCCAAAACTGGAATAGGACGGTCAAAAATTTAACCGAAGTAAACCTGTTTCAGGCCACAAAATTAGCCTACACCAATTCTTTGCAAATCAAAAGTTTTTCTAGAAAAATCACTAAATAAAAGATGTTTTGTAGCAATAAGATACTACTGACAGTGTTGGGATTGACTAAGAATGACATAAACTACTCGCGGATGAGTCGTTTTGGTCGGAATCTGCAGTAAAAGCGACCTAAACTACTCGCGCACGCGCTGTTTTGGTCGGTTTATGCCTGCGCACTCAAGTCCACAATCCACGTGCCGCGCGCGCCGGCCGCACGCAAAGCCGTGCTTACTTGCTCGGCTGCATCCTCGGTATCCGCCAACGCAATCACGCATCCGCCGCCACCGCCGCCAGTTAGCTTAGCGCCCAACGCACAGTGGTCGCGCGCAGTTCGCACCAACTCATCAAGCTGAGGCGTACTTATGCCCAAATCCGCTAAAATCCGGTGCGCTCGCGTCATCCTTGCACCCATATCTGCAGCGCGCCCCAACGCCAAATCTTCCGCCGCCTGATTCGCAATTGCCCCCAACTCATCCAGCTGATTTTTTACCGCATCCGGCTGCGCATCCATTCGCGAACGCAACGCATCAACCGTTACACGCGTCATACCTTTGTACCCAGAATCTGCCAAAATAAGCCATGCTCGCATGTTGATTTCCATGCGCGAAAACTCACCGCTGCTAAAACGCACAGGCCACGAAGCCGAAGTTGCAGTTGCGTCCAGACCCGACGGGCGTCCGTGAGCCACGCGCTCAGCAGATTGCGTCAGCTCAAAAATCTCATTTTCACTTGCACTAATTTTATAGTAGTCAAGAATTGCGCGGATTACAGCTCCAGCCGAAGCGGCAGACGAGCCGAGACCGCGCTCAGGCGGAAAATTAGACTCTGTTGCAACATGCAGTGAATCGCCGACGTGCCCCGCAAACTCGAGTGCCGCGTGAATTGCGGTGCGAACGCTGCTAAAACGAGGAGGAACTTTTGAAAGTTTGCCGTTAAAGTCGAGGCAGGAAAGCGTGATGCGCGAATCGGAATTTAGAGGGATGAAAGTTTCGTCACCCGATAGATCGCAGCCAGTCACCGTAGCTCGCATGCGCAAGTTTTTAAGCGGCAGAGCAATCGCAGAATACCCATAAACCACAGAATGCTCGCCGAAAAGAATCACCTTTGCGCAAGTTTCGCCGTAACCCGCGCGCGCACAATTTCCCGACGCGTCAGCATAACTTGACGTCGTCTTAGCGTTGATATTAAGCGCTTTTGACGGTTCGCGTTGCGTTTGCTGCACGGTTTTAAGTCTCCTTTGTATTCTTGCGATTTAATTTGTAATTTTTACAATTTAATTTGTAATTTTTACGATTTAACAATTGTTCTAATTTAGTCGCGTTGAAGTCAAAAAACTACGGTACGCGCCTTACGCTTACAACACATTCACATTTTGCGGCAGATTTTCAGATTTTTCGGAAGATTTTCAGATTTTGTGCGCGTTTTTGCGTGTTCGTTTGCGTGTTTGTTTGCGCGCGTGTGAGCTTTTGCGCCGGCAATTGCTAAAATAGATACTTAGTTGTGCCGCTTACCAGTCTTGTCGGCAGCGCCAATCAATTCGCAGCAAAGGAATCGCATGCAAAACGTTGAAATTCAGCCAAAAGTAACGTTTGACTCAAGTCTTGCTCCTAACTTTGCTGTAGCCAAAGCGAATGTGAATATTGCGCTGATTAAGTACTGGGGCAAGCGTGATGAACGGCTGATTTTGCCTTATACTTCCTCGCTTTCGCTCACTCTTTCGGATTTGTACGCAACTACTAGTGTGCATTTTGACGAAAGTCTTACTTCTGATTGCGTCACTTTGGACGAAGTTGAGCTGCCGACGGATGATTCCACGCGTCTTCGCGTAGTTGCTATGCTCAATTTGGTGCGCGAAAAGGCCGGAATTTCAACGAAAGCGAAAGTTGTTTCGCATAATCACGTGCCAATTGCGGCAGGTCTTGCTTCTAGCGCGTCCGGATCTGCTGCTCTTGCAGCTGCCGCATCTTATGCCGCCGGATTGAATTTGACTCCGCGCGAACTTTCTAGACTTGCTCGCCGAGGTTCTGGTTCGGCGTGTCGCTCGATTTTTGGCGGATTCGTGCTTTGGAATAAGGGCGAGGATGACGAAACGTCTTATGCGGAGCCGATTGCGGATTTGCTTGCTGAGACTGCTGATAAGCCGCTTTCCGATTCTATTTCCGCTTCTCTTTCCGCCCCAAAAAATTTGAATCCCGCAATGATTGTTGTCACGCTAGACCGCAGTAAAAAGCCTATTTCGAGCCGAACTGCCATGCGTCGAACTGTTGAAACTTCGCCCGCGTACATTCCTTGGGTTGAGCAGTCGAAGAAGGATCTTGCGCTCGCTCTTGATGCGATTCGCGTTGGTAGTATTGAGCAGCTGGGCGAGGTTATGGAGCAAAATTCGTTGGGAATGCACGAAACTATGCGTAAAGCCAATCCGCCTGTAAATTATTTGACAGATAAAACTTACGCTGTGTTAAATGCTGTGCGCTCTATGCGCGAGTGCGGATGGCCAGTTTGGGCCACGATGGATGCGGGGCCGAATGTGAAGGTGCTGACTGATGCAGGTTGTGCGGCGCGTGCGGCTGAGGAGTTGCGCGGGCGAGTGGCGGAATCTGCAAAATTTACGATTGCTTTACCAGGAGACGGCGTAAGCGTAAGTGTAAGTGCGAGTTTGAAACAGGCGGTGGAATTATGACTAAGGTGCGGGCGAGTGCTCCAGGAAAGCTTTATATTGCGGGAGAGTATGCGGTTGTTGATGGTTCGGCGGCGATTGTTGCTGCTGTGAATCGTTATGTAACCGTTACGGTTGATGATGAAAATTTGCCTACATTATCGTCGGAAAGTCGAAAATATTACGGCGTAATCGTATCTGAAAAAGAAAATTATAAGCCGACTTTTTGGACGCGCGCCTCTGACGGAAGTATCGAAATGCTAGGCGACGAAAAATACGCGTATGTGTTAGCCGCCATGCGTGTAATTGACTCTTATGCCGGCGAGTGCTTCGCGCCAAATATGGACCGAAAAAGCTACAATTTGCACATTTCCAGCGAACTTGACGACGCAGAATCAGGGCGAAAATACGGTCTTGGATCGTCTGCTGCAATAACTGTTGCAACCGTGCGCGCGCTGTGCAAATGGTATGGATTGAAGCCTGATGTGGCAACGATTTGCAAACTTTCGTTGATTGCGTCTTCGATGGTAAAGAGGTCCGGCAGCGGCGGCGATGTGGCCGCGAGCTCATGCTGCGGCTGGATTTTGTACCGCGCGTACGATCGAGAGTGGCTTGAGTTGGAGCTTGGCTTGATAAAATCCGGCGAATCTGATTTTAATAAATTATTGCGTAAAAAGTGGCCGCGACTGGAATTTAAACGAATAAATGTGCCAGAAACGCTAAAACTTTTGGTAGGCTGGACCGGTTCGCCAGCTTCTAGCGAGCAGTTAGTAAGTAGTGTAGAAAGTAGCGTAGTAAGTAGCGTAGAAAGTAGCGTTTCTTCCGAAATTGCGCACTCATTTACCTACCAAGATTTTTGCAATCAAAGCGAAGTTTGCGTGCAGAAATTGGCGAAATCGCTAGAAGAATCTTCTCTAGAAGAATCAGAATTAAATAATATTTCCGCTTGTTTTGCACAAAATCGCGAATTATTACAAAAATTAAGCGTACTTACCGGAACACTAATCGAAACGCCAAAACTTACGCAACTTATTGAAGACGCCATTTTGGCTGGAATTCCAGCGAAAACTAGCGGCGCTGGTGGGGGAGATTGCGCAATTGCGCTTACAACAATTTACGAAAAGAATCGGATTGAAAGTATGAAGTCAGCTTGGGAAAATCACGGAATTATGCCTTTAAATATTGAAGTTGCGCAAATTATTGATGACGGCGAAAATTCGGAAGCTTGCGTCGCTAAAGTGACCGAAAATCAGCCTTCTAAATCAATTCAGAATCGCAAAGACGCACATCTTGCCCTTGCGGATGCTCAGTATGATCCTCGCGCAAATTCCGGTTTTGACTCCGTGCGATTTATGCCGAATGCTTTGCCGCAGGTGGCGTTGGACGAAGTTGACTCTAGCGTGCGCGTTTTTGCGGAAGATGCAAGTTGCGCCTGCAGTACCTCCGCCAGTGCCTGCAGTACCTCTGCCAGCGACTGCAGTACCTCCATCAGCGCGGCCTTCCTTTGGCGCTCGCCGCTGTATATTAACGCAATGACCGGCGGAAGCGCCAACGCGCAAAAAATAAACGCACAACTCGCGCGAGTTGCTGCAAAAACCGGCGTGGCAATCGCAAGTGGATCGCTAAGCGCCGCACTTCAAAACGACGCTCTAGCCGGCACTTTTAGTGTGATTCGAAGCGAAAATCCACGCGGTTTTGTAATGGCGAACGTAAGTGCTGGCACGAGTGCAAACGATGCTATGCGCGCCGTTGATATGCTGCAGGCAAACGCGCTGCAGGTGCATTTGAACGCGGCTCAGGAGCTTGTGATGCCGGAAGGCGACCGCGATTTTCGAAATTGGCTTAAAAATATTGGGCAGATTGTGCGCTCGTGTGAAAGGGTGCGCGTGCCGGTTGTTGTGAAGGAAACTGGCTGCGGTATGACGGCTCGAGATGTTTTGCGTCTGCGCGATGTTGGCGTGCGCGCGGTTGATGTTTCTGGGCGCGGCGGCACGAATTTTGTGACGATTGAAAACGCTCGTCGCTCGCACGGCGGATACGATTATTTGGCGGATTGGGGGCTTACAACCGTTGAGTCGCTGATTGATATTCGAAAGTGCGAGGCGCTTAAAGCTAATCCTGTGGAAATTTTTGCTAGCGGCGGAGTTAGAACACCGCTTGATGTTGTGCGCGCGCTTGCGTTAGGGGCTTCTGCTGTTGGAGTTGCCGGCGAGTTTTTGCACACGCTTATGCACGAGGGCGAGGACGCACTTACGCAACAAATTTCAGATTGGCAGGAGCAGATTCGCGTTATTATGGCTCTTCTTGGGTGCAGGACTGTTGCGGACTTGCGAGATAAGACGGAGTTTGTGCATTCGGATTGTCTTGGTAAGTGATATACTTGTGTAGTTGTGCGTTCAGCGTGCTTATTTGTTTGTGCTATTTGCGTAGTCTATTTGAATACGTAATTTGCGCGGTAAGTGGCATGATTGAATGACGCAAGACTTGCAAGTCAAAGAAAATAGGGAGTCCATTATGGCAGCTCGTTGCGCATTATGTGGCAAGGGACCGCAGACCGGTTTCAGTGTTTCACATTCGCATATCCGCAATAAGCGCACCTTCCGCCCGAATCTTCAGCCGGTTCGCACCACTATTGATGGCGAAAATGTTCGTCTTCGCGTGTGCGTGAAATGCATTAAGGCTGGCAAGGTTCAGCGCGTTGAGGCGTGAATCGCGTATTGATTGCGTTTAAATTGTAAGGCCCTGAGCAGTGCTCGGGGCTTTTTTGTATTTGCGATTTTCCTCGCGTTTGGAGCGCGCCAACTAAATGCTTTGCGGATGATTTATAATCGAAATATGCTAAATATGCCCACGAACTCAGCCAAAACGCACGCTGCACTTTCCTCAATAATCAGTAACAAGCGCCGCGTTTCTGCTCTGAAGTCACTTGGCATCATCACAATCGAAGACGCTCTAACTTACTACCCGTTCAGGGTTACAAATCCGCTAAAAATTGCGCGTTTGCGTGATGTTCAAATTGGCGAAGAGATTGCGTTTTATGCGCAGATTCAGTCGATTAACCTTGTGCCAATGAACGCGCGCCGTGGGTTTAGGCTTGAAGTCAACGTTTTGCAAGATCAGCAATCAGCTGCGCAACTTATTTATTTTTCTAAAAATCGCGCTTACGCTAATTGGCTTTCGGCTAAGTTTCGTGTGGGTGAAAACGTTGTGATTGGCGGCGTGTCGAGCGCTTTTAATGGTCGACTTCAGTTTGCGCATCCGCAGATTTTAATAGTAGATTCACAAAATCACGATAGTTTTAATAAGTCTGCCGATACTGTTGGAAGTGTTGAGGAAGGTTTGGCTAGACTTTGCGCCCCGCAGCCGGTTTATCACGCAAATTCTAGGATTTCCAGCGAGCATATTCACGAAACTGTGCTTTCTGTGATTTCTGCGCTTTCTGCATCTAATCAACCTGCACTTGCGCAATCCGCGCAATCCGCGCAATCCTCATCCGCGCAATCCGAGCTTTCTTCATCCGCGCAACCGGCTCAGTCCACACTTTCCGCCCAAATCCCCAATATTCTTCCGGAATCCGTGCTAAAAAAGCGCAATCTTTTGCCTCGCGCGGAAGCAATTTGCGCTATTCACAATCCTCAATCAACCGACGAATTTTACAAAGCTCTTGCCACGTTGCGTTACGAAGAGGCTTTTGTTTCGCAAGTGGCTGTGCTGCAATCTCGCGAAAATTCTAAAAATAATCAGGCAAAATCCTGTAATAATTCTCGTCTTCGCTGCAAATTTACGGAAAGTTTACCGTTTTCGCTTACGAGCGGCCAGCAAGAGGTTATTGACGAAATTATTGGCGATATGCATGAGCGCCGCCCAATGCGTCGACTTTTGCAAGGCGAGGTTGGTTCCGGAAAAACGGTTGTGGCTGTGAGCGCAATGTTGGAAGCGGTCGGATCTGGGTATCAGGCGGTTTTGGTTGCTCCAACTCAGGTTCTGGCGTCGCAACACGCCGAAAATTTGCGGCAGATGATTAAGCGGGCGAACCTAAATGTTCCTGTTATTTTGGTTACTGGCGGCATGAAGCTTGCCGAGCGTCGCCGTGCGCTCGCGAATGTTGCAAGTGGTGAGCCGGCGCTGATTGTGGCCACGCACGCAGCTTTTTCTGCGACTTTTAAGCCGACTAATTTGGCGCTGGTTATAATTGACGAGCAGCATCGTTTTGGGGTTGCGCAGCGAGATGTGCTAATGCGCAAAATGAGCGAAGTTTCGCGTGCTGAAGATTCACATTCTGAAGTTTCGCGTGCTGAAGGTTCTTCAATCACCCCGCATCTTTTGGTAATGACAGCAACTCCTATTCCGCGCTCTGCCGCAATGACCTGGTTTGGCGATTTGGATGCTTCGTATTTGACGGAACTTCCGGGCGGCAGAAAGCCGATTCGCACTTTTGTTGTGCAGGAAGCAGATGCTGCTACTATGGCGCGCATGTTTGCCCATATTCGCTCGCGAATTGACGCGGGGGAGCGTGCTTACGTGGTTTGCGCGCATATTGAGGACGATGATTTAGAAAGCGACGATGATTTAGCGCGCGGCAATTACGATTTATCGCGTAGCGATTCCGACTTATCTCGCGCCGCTTCCGACGATTCAGCAAACTTAACTCCTGCCCGTAAATTGCACACGGTTACCGGCATTCTAAGGCGACTTTCCGCACTTCCGCAGTTCAAAGGTATTAAGTTTGCTCAGCTTACCGGCCGCGACGATGACGCAACAAAGCGCGAAACTATGGAGCGTTTTGCGCGCGGAGACGTGCAGGTTTTGGTTGCAACTACTGTGATTGAGGTGGGCGTTGACGTGACTCAGGCAAGCTGCATTGTGATTTTTGATGCGGATCGATTTGGTCTTGCGCAATTGCACCAGTTGCGTGGCCGAGTTGGGCGCGGTGGCACAAATTCTTGGGCGTTTTTGGTTGCGCAAACTGATGGTGACACGGTTGCTCAGGAGCGTTTGCAGGTTGTTGAAAATTCCCTTGATGGAGCGGTTATTGCGCAAAAAGATTTGGAATTGCGCAATGTTGGCGACGTTTTGGGCGATTCGCAGTCTGGTGGAAGCTCGAGTTTGAAGCTTTTGCGCGTTGTTCAAGATGCGAAGATTATTGCGCAGGCGCGAGATGACGCTGCTGAAATTTTGCGCGACGACGTGCATCTTACGACTTTTACGAATCTTGCTGGCGCTGTTTTAGACTTTACTAGAGGTGGACGCGCGCAAATCGTAAGCAACTAAACTTGCGTAGTCAAGTCTGTCAAGTCTAATCAAATCTAGTCAAGTCTAGACAAGTCTAATAAAATCTAATCAAATCTAATCAAATTTAATAAATAAAACTCCTAAAACGGTAGTTCCTATCACAAAAATAAACAAAAATATATAAAATTTTATAAATTTACGTGCATATTATGAGATTTGTGAATATCCTAGAAAGTAAGCAAAGGTAAGGATCATTTGTAATAGCAATAGAGATGAGGCCTACAATGACAGAACGTGAACAGCAAATCTTGGCTTGGATTCAACAAAATCCAATGATTAGTCAACAGGAACTTGCAAATCTTGCAGGCATTACTCGTTCTGGTATTGCGGCTCACATATCTAATCTCATTCGCAAAGGCTACTTGCGCGGCAAGGGCTATATTGTTACGCCTCCAAGCTACGTAACCGTTGTTGGCGGCATTAGCATGGACGTGCTGGGAATTGCTTGTGGCGATTTGATGGATTACACGTCTAACGCTTCGCGCGTTCGTTACATGCTCGGTGGAGTTGGGCGAAATATTGCAGTTGCTTTGGAGCGACTTAATGTGCGCACAAGCATGGTTTCTGTGTATGGCGGCGACCACAATGGCGAATTGTTCCGCATTGATGCTGCTGCAAACGGATTAGATATTGGTTATGCAAAGCAGCTTCCGGATTCTATGACCGCTTCCTACATGTATGTTGGCGACGCTTCCGGCCAGCGTTTGCTCGCTTTGGATGACATGAGTATTTACGACCACATGACTCCTGATTTTCTGCGCGAACGAATGTCGATTATTGAAAACGCAGATATTTTGGTGCTTGATACTAATATTCCACAGAAGTCGTTTGAGTGGTTGTGTGATAGGTATCGTCGTCCAATTATTGTGCGCGCAATTACGGATGCGAAGGCTCCGCGCGTGCTGTCTAGATTGTCTAGAATTGATACTCTTGTGCTGGATACTGCCGAGTCACAGGCGCTTACTGGCATTAATGCGATTGACGAGCGTTCCGCGACGCGTTGCGCGGGTGCGTTGCTTAAGCGCGGCGTGAAGAATGTGTTTGTGAATGCTGGTCGCGCGGGCGTGGCTTATGGTGTGGCAGATGAGGGCGTGGCGTTTTACCCTGTGCCTGTAAAGCGTGTGCAGCGAATGATGCTTGCGCACGGTAATGGGAACGTTGGCGTTGAAGCTGTTGGAAACGATAACGGTTCGAGCGATGCTGCGACGGCGGCGTTGATTTATGCGCGATATAACGAGTTTGATTCAGCTAAGACTGGTCGTTTTGCGGTTGCTGCGGCGGCTCTTAATACTGAGTCGATGCAGCCTGTGCACGAGTCGCTCAATCCGGAGCTGATTGCTAATCGCATGGTTGATATTCACGAGCGCGCGTAGCGCGACGACATAAACTTCTCACGTTTGAGTCGTTTTGGCCGGATTTTCCGCTTCTGTCTTTCACTTTTATCTCTTAAATATGTCGTCGCGAGCGCGGGGTAGAATAGCTAAGTTATGTGCGGTTTTAACGCTGCAAGCTGCCTAATTAGCGACTTCTCAGTTAAAGACTAGCGAAATCAGCAAAATGCCGCGCATATTTGCAAACACACTCCTGCTGTGGAAAGTCCATAGCCGATAGTCCGAAGGAGGTGGGTGATGTCTGCACATAAGTATGAACTGATGTTCATTGCAAATCCTGAGCTGGATGAGCACGGTCTTAAGAAGTTGACCGAGCAGTATCTTGAGCTCGTCACCAACGAGGGCGGTTCTGTTGACGGTACCGATTACTGGGGTCGTCGCAAGTTCGCTTACGAAATTGAAGGCAAGACCGAAGGTAACTACGTTGTGGTTAACTACACTGCTGAGCCAGCCGTAAGCGACGAACTTGACCGTGTTTTGAACCTTAACGAGTCTGTAATCCGCACGAAGATTCTTCGCAAGGACGCTAAGTAAATAAGGTAATAAAGTAAATAATTGCAAGATTTAGTAAGATTTAGCAAGAATTTAGTTAGATCTCAAAATCAAGCAAAAGCGAGAAAGAAAAGGCAAACTATGGCAGGCGAAACAATTATCACTGTTGTGGGAAATCTCACGGCAGATCCTGAATTAAGGTCGCTTTCTAATGGTGCTTCTGTTGCAAGCTTTACCATTGCGTCTACGCCTCGTACGTTCAATCGTAATACGAATCAGTTCGAGGATGGTCCTGCATTGTTTATGCGCTGCTCAGCTTGGCGAGATCTGGCAGAGCATTGCGCTAATAGTCTTTCTAAAGGTATGCGCGTTATTGCGCAGGGCCGATTGTCGCAGCGCTCGTATCAGGCGCAAGATGGTTCAAATCGCACGGTAGTAGAGCTTACTATCGATGAGATTGGTCCGTCTTTGCGTTACGCAACTGCTCAGGTTAATCGACAGACTTCCGCAGCTGGTTTTGCTGGCGGATCTCGTGCAGCTGGAGCTGGTAACGGTGCGAACGGTGCAAGTAATCCTAACTTCGCTCAGGGCGGTTATGCTGGCGGCGCGAATTACGCTGCAAGTCAAGCTGCTTCCAATGCGAATGCTGGAGCAGATCCGTGGAGTTCTGCACCAACGAACGACGGATTTACTACTTTCGGTGCCGGCGCTGATTTCGGCGGCGACGAGCAAGAGCCGGAATTTTAGGCTGTTTACTTAATATTGCTTAATATTATTTGCTTAATACTAATAATTTCATCATCAGTTAAATGTTATGCGAATAAATAGCATAACGGATTTGAGAGAGGACATCTTATGTCACGCAAGAGGCCGCAACCACCGGTCAAGCCTTTCAAGAAGAAGCCAAATCCTCTGAAGGCTGCCAAAATTACTGAAATTGATTATAAAGACGTTGCTTTGCTGCGCAAGTTCGTTTCTGACCGCGGCAAGATTCGTTCCCGTCGTATTACCGGCGTAACCGTGCAGGAACAGCGCAAGATCGCGAAGGCCGTGAAGAACGCTCGCGAAATGGCTTTGCTCCCATACGCCACTACCGGTCGCTGATTGAGAGGTTGTAACAATGGCTGAAACTAAGGTTATTCTTACCAAGACTGTTGCCAACCTCGGTCACTCTGGTGACGTTGTTGAAGTTAAGGCTGGCTATGCTCGTAACTACCTTATTCCACAAGGTTTAGCTTTTGCTTGGAATAAGGGTGCTGCTTCCCAGATTGAGGCAATGCGTCGCGCTCGTTTGGCTAAGGCTGTTGCTACTCGCGAAGAGGCTGTTGCAGCTAAGGCTCAGATTGAAGGCACTGTTGTGGAGCTCGCTGCTAAGGTTTCCGAGTCCGGCAAGCTCTTCGGTGGCATTTCTGCCGAGAAGATTGCTGCTGCTTTGGCTCCAAAGGCCGCTGTGGAAGCTCGCGCAATCAAGGTTGCTGCTATTAAGACCACTGGTGAGTTCCCAGCAACCGTAGCGTTGCATCCAGAAATCACCGCTTCCTTCACCGTGAAGGTTGTGGCTGAGTAGTAGATAGCTCTCGGTAGCAGTTTTGTAAATTTTGCGAAATTGCTAGATTGTGAAATTTTACGAGATTTTACGAGATTTTACGAAACGCGTGTGGCAGGCAGATTGTTGTTTAGCTGTTTGCTTGTTTACTTGCGTTGATTGAACTTAAGCATTGGCTCTGCGCTGTGTTACTTGGGTTTTAAGACTCACGTAACACCGGCGCAGAGCTTTTTATTATTTGTTTTATCGTTTATCTATTAGAATTGATGCAGGTTATGCGATTTAGCTTATGATTTGCTGCATGATAGAAGGTTTCGTATGTTTTGCATTAATTGTGGTAATCCTATCAATGGTACAGTCAAGTTTTGCACAAAATGCGGTGCAAGAGTAGAAGATGCAGCTTCTCAGCGGCTGCAGAATCAGCAGCCGCAGGATCAGCAATCGCAGCAATCGCAACAATTGCAGCAGCCGCAACAGACTTACGCGCCTCAGCAGACTCAGCAATACCAGCAATATCAGCAATACCAGCAATATCAGCCGTCTCAGCAATACCAGCAGACTCATCAATATCAGCCGTCTAATCAATACCAGCAATCGCAACCGTCGGCTTATACACAGCAGCTTAATCCAGTCAAACCGAAGTTTTCCAAGTTCTTTACAGCACTAAGTCAACCTAAGAATCTTATTATTACCATAATTTCCTCTGTTGTTGTAATTGTGCTAGTTGTATGCACTTGCGTATGGTATTTCCGCTCAAATAATAATTCTTCATCAACTCGCAGCGCAAATTCTAATCTGAATGCTGCAGGCAACACTTTTAATAACGCAAGCGCACCTAAAGCTTTAACTCAAGATGATATTATCTCAAATGCTGGTAAAGCATACAAAAATGTGATTGATAGCGGATCTTATACTTCTACTAATTTCCCTCAGCATTACAGCTATTACTACGCATTGTGGGATATTGATGGCGACAATATTCCGGAAATGGTTGTTACTGCGTCTGAAGAATACAATATTGGTAAAGATCAATATATTCACGTATTCTCGTACAAAAATGGGAAGATTGTTTCGTATCCGGACATTATAGATAAGCATGATATTTATGAAGAGCGTGGCACTATGTTCTTCAGCGGTAATCATGACGGTATTGTTGTTGCAAGATCGTATCAAACTCCTGAAAATGATGGTGTTGATGGCCTTCCTTGGCATGTGTATACGTACAAAATTAATGGTAAGAGTTTTGATAAATCTACGGTTGACGTTGCTAAGCCTATAGAATTTAAGACCAAATTTACTACAGGCTCGTTGGCTGGTTTGCAAAATTTTGTGTATCCAAAATTTGTGTCCGTTAACGACTTAACTGATATAAACAATCTGATTGATACCCCGAATTTAACTCCTGAGCAGAAGAAGATGAATAAAACTATTAATGAGTGGCTCGAAAAAGGGTATCAAGTTTTTTCTGGAACTGTTAAGAGGTTGAGCGCTGAAGAAGCGTACGATTATCCTGGCACTACTCCAAATGATCCAAATGCTAAGGATGAAGTTATGAAATCTCTTAACTACGGGAACGGAGGAAACGGTACTTTTGACATTATTGCATTAGATCAGAAGCGTTCGGGTAACGGTTTTTGCACTGGAATGTATGGTGGGTTTATGCCAAGTCACATGATATTTGATCTTGTTTCTGTTCGATTTGATAATTCGGATAAAGATCAGGCTGCGTTTGTTGAAAAGTATGCGGGCAAAAAGATTATGGTTGCGGCTCGCCCAGGTAGTTACGACGGTGGAAATTGGATGGAATTGCCGGCTCGTCAGCCTACTGTGGGTGAGATTCATTTGATAAAGGAGTATAGCGAGTAGGGCGGTGGTTAGGCTGAAACTGCGAGAGTGGAATTGCGCGCGACATAAACTACTCGCGCGTGCGCTGTTTTGGTCGGTTTTGCGTGAGATTTCGGCATAAACTGCGCGTGGTTGAGTAGTTTTGGTCGGTTTTTGGCGTGTAGGCGGCATAAACTGCTCACGACTGAGTAGTTTTGGTCGGAATCTGCCGTAAAAGCGACATAAACTACTCGCGACTGAGTCGTTTATGCCGCGTATACAGTGTTTCGCTTTAGTTCGAGCGATAGTGGCGCTCTTGCGATGTGATGCCGTCGAGGAAGAAGTGCGCACCTTCGCGGTAAGACGTATCGCTTACGAAATCTTCCGGAGCGTAAGGTGCAACGCTTTCAAACATCTCCTCGTAATCAGCAACGCTTAAACGCACGCGTGAGTCAAGCGTATCCGCATGCTCGCGCGCAAACAGCGCATCTCTAAATCCTGGTGCAATCGTGCCGCTGAAAAATTCACCAACAGCGCCGGATCCGTATGAGAATAAGCCGATTTTATCGCCGCTTTTAAGCGTAGGAAACTCACTATTTTCGTGAGCGTATCCGTCTAATTCAAGCAAAGACAACAATCCCAAATATAGCGATCCTGTATAAATATTGCCCACGCGACGGCTGTATTGTGTGCTTGTTTCGTAGCGCGCAAGTAGGAGATTTCGTGAAGATTCGCTTAAGTTGGTATTATCGCAAGAATCCATCGCCGCTTTAAGCGCTTTCAAACCCATTTTCGTATACGGCAAATGGAAGCAAAGTCCTGCAAAATCGTTGAAATTACAATAGTTTTGCGCACAATACTTTTGCCACACGTCGCAGAAAAATTCTATATACTGCTCGGTTGAAAACTTGCCGCGAGCAAGCGCAGTGTCCTGGTAAACTGGTCGCCAAAAGTCCTGAATATCCGCGGATTTTACAACGCTATCGTCGTTAATTTTAAGCACGTGCGGATTCGCGCTCACAAGCATTGCCACAGCACCAGCACCTTGCGTTACTTCGCCAGGTGTAGCAAGACCGTAGCGCGCAATATCGGACGCAATTACCAGCACTTGCGGATCTTTTTCGGCGTGCGCGCGCACGTAGTCGCATGCCATCATCAAAGCTGCAGTGCCGCCGTAGCAAGCTTCTTTTACTTCAATAGAGCGTACCCACGGAGTGAGTTTTAGCAGATTTTGAACGTATAGTGCGCTTGATTTACTTGCGTCGACGCCGCTTTCTGTGCCGACGATTAGCATTTTGAGGCGATTGCTATCGATGTGGGGTAGGAGTGGTAGAGCGGCTTGGGCGGCTAGAGTGACGATGTCTTGGTGATTTGGCGGCACGGATTGCTCGCTTTGGCCGATTCCGATTGTGAATTTGTTAGGGTCGATTCCGCGCGCGTTTGCAAGATCTGTGAGATTTAAGTAGTAGTGCGGGGTGGCGAAGCAGATGCGGTCGATGCCGACAGCAAGTGGGGTTGTGGTATTGGTTGTGGTTTTGGTATCTCGTGTGTTCATTTTCCCTAAATCCCTAAATTTTCCTCAATTTTTACTTGACTTGCGAAATGTTTTAAGTAATTGTGCAACTTTTTCCGTAGTTCTTTCTGCAGGATTAAGTTGCAGAAGATTTTTTGCGATTTTCTCGATTTCTTCGCCTTTAGCGCCGGCTGCGATTGCAAGATTTGAGGCCTGCAATGCCATGTGACCGGCCTGAATGCCGGGGCCGGCCAACGCGCGCAGTGCCGCAAGATTTTGCACTAAGCCGAGGGCTGCAAGCGTGTTTCTAAAGTCGTTTGCGTTTTTGTATTTGCCGATTTTAAGCGCGAGTTTTGCCATTGGAAGAGATGAGATTGAGCCGCCAACAATGCCGATTTGTAGCGGAATTTCAATACGGCCATGGAGTATGGTTTGCTTGTTTAAGCTTTCGGTGTTCCACGTTGACAGTGGTAGGTAGCGACCGGAGCGCGCCGCCCACGCGTGTGTTGCCGCTTCTAGCGCTCGCGTATCATTTCCGGACGCGAGCGCGGCTCCTGCAATGCCGTTCAGGATTCCTTTGTTGTGCGTGGCGGCGCGCTCAGGGTCGCTGGCGGCTAGCGCGCTTAATGCCGCGATTCGGCGTGCGAGGCGCTTTCCTTCATCTTCGCGTTTAGCTTCTTCAAGCAGCCTGGAAGCGAGCGCTTCAACCGGTATTCGCACTTCTGCCGTGGTGGCAACGCGGCTTGTGTTGGTAAGAATCGCCACAAGCGCCTCAACGCCGAGCCAGCTTTCCAGCTGGGCTTTGACGGCTTCGCCCATAGTGTTCACTGTGTTTGCGCCCATTGCGTCGCATGTGTCTACTTCAATCTCGAGCTTTGCGAAGCCGTGCAAAGCTGAAACGCGGCATTTTCGCGCGCCGCCACCCCTTTTACTCATTGATGGGTGTGACTCGTTTGCAACGCGCAGCAGATCTTCAACCTTTGCACAATCCTCAACAATCTCGCGCAAACGCGCCGCCACGCTCCCGTCTGCGTCTTCAAAAGCTATTTGCGCTGTAGTCACGTATTGTGGCGATTGCGCTACGATACATCCTTCGATACCAGACTCCGCCGCAATCCTCGCCCCATTGCACGCGGCCGCAATCACAGACGGCTCCTCTGTTGCAACCAGTACGTCCCGAGCCTCGCCGTTCACAATAAGCCCGCGAACAACGCCAACCGGCAGCGTGTACTTTCCAATCTGATGCTCAATCATATGATTTGCAACATCCGCGGGAATCGTAGTATCAGAACTTTCCGAAAGCTGCTTAAGTAAAAAAGTTGCTTCAGACTCGTTTATTGCGCCATCATTTTGCAAGGTTTTTATGCGATTTTCCACGCTTAATTCACGAAAAGCAGTCATCGAAATCACCTCATGATTTTACCGACTACGAATGCTACTGATTGCTTCGCATTCTAGCTTGATTGTTTCGCATTCTAACTTAATTGCTTCGCATTCTAATCTGCATCGCAACGCCAATTCCGCCGCCAACGCACAGTGCAGCCACTCCGTTTTTCTTATTGCTGTCTCGCAAAGCGTACATAAGCGTCGTCAAAATTCTCGCTCCGCTAGCACCCAGCGGATGACCGAGCGCAATCGCGCCGCCCCTCACATTTAGCTTCGACTCGTCAATATGAAGTTGCTCCGAAACTGCAATGCTCTGAGCAGCAAAAGCCTCATTAATCTCAAACAAATCAATGCTTTCAACGCTGCTTCCGGTTGCGCGTAGCATGCGTTCCATCACGTGTTTTGGAGCGTATCCCATTAAATCTGGGTCGATTCCGCCTTCTGCAAATCCCACAATTTGCGCAAGATATTCAATTCCGTGCGCTTGCGCGTAATCTTTGCTCATAAGTACGAGGGCTGCGGCTCCGTCGTTGATTCCGCTTGCGTTTCCGGCAGTTACGGTAGATTCGCGCTCGCTAACTTCGCGCTCCGCGCCTGAATTTTCGTCCGACGCCTTAAACAGCGTGCGCAATTTCGACAACTGCTCTAAAGACGTATCTTCGCGAGGATGTTCGTCGCGTGTTACAACAGTTCCGTCTGCAAGAGTTACTGGCACAATCTCAGAGTCAAAATCGCCTCGTTTAATAGCGGCAACAGCTTTTTGGTGAGATTTAAGCGCAAAAATATCTTGTGCTTCGCGAGTAATACCAAATTTTGCGGCCACGTTTTCCGCAGTAACGCCCATTGCGTCGCCTGTAAAAGCGTCGTTTAAGCCGTCGCGCTGCAGGCCGTCAATAAGCGAAAAGTTTCCATAGCGATGACCGCTAAATCGCGAGTTAGTTGCATAAAATGGCACGTTGCTCATACTTTCGGTGCCGCCTGCAACAACGACTTGCGCGTCTCCCATTGCGATTGCAGATTGTGCTAGTCGCACTGCTTTTAAGCCGGATCCGCACACTTCGTTAATAGTCATTGCGCAGCTGGAAGTGTCGAGTCCTGCGCGCAATGCGATTTGGCGAGCTACGTTCTGACCGCTGCCTGCTTGCAAAACGTTGCCAAAAATGGCCTGATCTACGTCGTGAGCATTAAGACCTGCGCGTTCGATTGCGGCTTTTGCGGCAATCGTTCCTAAATCAACTGAGGAAAGCGAAGATAAGCTGCCGCCGAATTTGCCAATGGGCGTGCGTACAGCGCTCGCAATCACCACTTCAGTCATATGTTTAGCCACCTAATCAATTGTTTGTTGCATTTGAATTGCAACATACCAACCGGACTACTTTATCGTATTCCTGAGCAAAATCGAGAGTCTCAAAAAATTCTTCTCGGTTTTTTCACAATTAATCTTGATTCGGTGAGTTTGCGCCGGCTTCGTAGCGACAAAACTTTACAGGCTTGTAAAGGAAATGTCGGAACAATCTCCGGCAAATGTTTCTGAAGCTTTGCAGTAATGCTTCTGCGAATGTTGTTCCTGTAGCTTTGCAGTAATGCTTTGCTAACGGTGAGTATTTGTTGATTAGAGAACTTTAACATTAATGCTCTGCTGACGTTGAGTATTTACTGCCTAGAGAACGCTAGCATTCGTGCTGCTGCACAAGCCCCACCAGGCACTCCTACCACACAAAAAAATAACGGTGGGTGAATTTACTAGTGCGAGATAGGAATTGCTTGTCGAGCAATATAAAAGCGGAGCGATAGTAATAATCTTGTTGATGAATACTATCTTCGCAGAAAAAGTAAGTAAAAAATAAACTCAACTACGCAACCGCTAAGTCCGAATAAGGTATAGGAGCGTAGCGCTGCGAGACAAGTAATTCCTATCTCACACAGCCACTTCAGAGACCCACCAGCCAAACGCCAGTCAAAACTCATAGACGAAAGCCAAGAATATTGCAAATAAGCTAGCACACTCGCTACTTACGGAACGAAATTGAGCAGTCAACAGGATCCATTGCATCCACAATCGCCAGCGAATCCAAGTCGTATCCGGCTTCACGAAGCGAGTCGCCACCGCCTTGGAATCCTTTTTCAATCGCAATACCAATTCCTGCAACTGTAGCTCCAGCGTGATCGCAAATATCAATCAAACCTTGCAAAGCTTTGCCGTTAGCCAAAAAATCATCCAAAATAAGCACGCGATCTTCCGCACTCAAGTATTTACGCGACACAATTACCGGAAACTCGCGCTGCTTTGTAAAAGAGAATACGGTGGATACGTATTGGTCGCCATCAAGATTAATTGACTGCGCTTTTTTCGCAAAAACCACAGGAATATTGCCAAAATGACGCGCAGCAATGCAAGCGATTCCAATTCCGGAAGCTTCAATCGTAAGAATCTTATTGATGCCAGCGTTGCGGAAATGTTCAGCCCAAGCGGCTCCCATGTGGTCAAACAGCTCAACATCGCACTGATGGTTCAAAAAAGCGTCTACTTTCAAAACGTTTCCAGGTTTTACAATACCATCTTTTAGGATGCGTTCTTCCAGTTCTTGCACGATGAGCCCCTTCTTGCGTAACTTACATTGCAATTGCATTGCAGATTGCATTTGCTTATTAAATTGCAGTACGCTCAAGCATACCCAAACGTGTGACACAAATCACGCAAAAACGACTGCAGTGTGTGGTAAACCTGATTAAATATGTGCGTAATTAAAAAATCTTTACTCGACGGATTAAATCCGCAGCAATCTAAAGCCGTGCAATACGACGGTCCGGCTCTTCTTATTGGAGCAGGCGCAGGCAGCGGTAAAACGCGAGTTCTTACGCGCAGAATCGCTTGGATTTTAAGCCAAAAAGGTGCGTGGCCTAGCCAAATTCTTGCCATCACTTTTACCAACAAAGCCGCTGCTGAAATGCGTGAACGTTTGAGCAGTCTTATTGGCAGCGAAGCAAATACTATGTGGGTTTCGACTTTCCACTCCGCATGTGTGAAAATACTTCGCAAATCGGGTCAAAGTATTGGCTTAAAACCAGGCTTTTCTATTTACGATACTGCCGATTGCGAGCGTTTAGTAAAAATTATTGCAACCGAGCTTAATGTTGACATTAAGCGTTTTACTCCGCGAAATATTTTGGCGAAGATTTCGGATTGTAAGAATAGTTTGATTGGTTGGCGAGAACAGCTAGACATGTATGCCAACGATTACAAGCCGGGCATTTTGGGTCAGCAGATTGCGCACGCTGGAAATGCTGAAGCCGTGTATGCTTCGATTTATGCGGAATATCAGCATCGCTTGGCTCAGGCTAATGCTGTTGATTTTGACGATTTGATTATGCGAACTGTGCAACTTATGCGAGAAGCTCCGGAGGTTGCTAAATACTACCGTCACAAGTTCCGCTATATTTTGGTTGACGAGTATCAGGACACTAATCACGCGCAGTATGAGCTTGTTCGAGAGCTTGCGGGAGTGGATGTAAAGCAATCTCGCGCAAACGCAACACAATCTAACGCAAATGCGGTACAGCAGCAGCAATCACAATCCGTTGATCCTCCTGCATCAATCACCGTCGTCGGCGACTCCGACCAGTCAATTTACGCTTTCCGCGGCGCAGATATTCGCAATATTCAAGACTTTGAAAAAGATTTCCCGAACGCAACTACTATTATGTTGGAGCAAAACTATCGCTCTACGCAAACTATTTTGGACGCTGCAAACGCTGTTATTTCCCATAATCAAGGTCGAAAGCCTAAAAAATTGTGGACTGCTTTAGGCAAGGGCGCTCCAATTTGCGGTTACGCTGCAGACAACGCTCAGCAGGAAGCGGCTTGGATTGCTGGGGAAATAGCGCGATTAGCTGGTGAAGAGGGCGTTGCTTATTCGGATATGGCAATTATGTACCGTGCTAATGCGCAGTCACGTTCGCTGGAAGATGCGCTTGTTAAGGCGGGTTTGCCGTATCAGCTGGTTGGCGGAACGAAGTTTTATGAGCGTCGCGAAGTAAAGGATGCTCTTGCGTACTTGCAGTCCATGGCAAATCCGGACGATGACGTGAATATGCGTCGAATTTTGAACGTTCCAAAGCGCGGACTTGGTGCGCGCGCAGAATCTTTACTTACCTTGTATGCGCAAACTCAGGGCGTTAGCTTCTGGCAAGCTTTGGAACATTTGGAATCAATCGAAGGCATGCCAACTCGCACTGCAGCGAAGCTTAAAGAGTTTCGAGATCTTATGCACAATTTGATGACGTGCATGCAAGATAACGATTCGAAGCCTTCAAAAGTTATTGACAGCATTTTGAAAGACAGCGGTTTGCTGGAAGATTTGCAGCGTTCGGAAGATCCGCAGGATGCTTCGCGCGTGGATAATTTGTCGCAATTGCAGTCGGTTGCGGCCGAGTATGAGCAGAATACGCCGGATGCTAGCGTGGCTGGTTTCCTTGAGACGACGGCTCTTGTGGCAGATTCGGATCAGTTGCCGGATGAAAACGAAGACACTGGCAAAGTTACGTTGATGACGCTTCACACGGCTAAGGGCTTGGAGTATCCGGTTGTGTTCTTAACTGGCATGGAGCAGGGTACTTTTCCGCATGCGCGCGCTTTGGAAGACGATGGCGAGCTTTGCGAGGAGCGCCGTCTTGCTTACGTTGGAATTACGCGTGCTAAGCAGCGTTTGTATGTTACGCGCGCTGCTGTTCGCGCGCAGTGGGGTCAGGCTCAAGATATGCTTCCAAGCCAGTTTTTGGATGAGATTCCAGATGATTTAATTGATTGGAAGCGCAAAGAGGCTGATGTTAATCGTTGGGGTGCATCGCGTGAGCGCAGAGGCAATTTCGGCGGCGATTTTGGTGGCGATTTCAATAGTGATTTCGACAGTGATTTCGGTGGCTGGGATGACGATTACAGCGATGCTTTTGGCGAAAAAACAACTTACGGCGGAAGCGCTTACGGATCTAAATCTTATGGATCTAAATCTTATGGATCTAGGTCGTACGGATCTAGGTCGTACGGATCTAAATCTTACGGCTCCGGCAAATCTTACGGATCTTCTTACGGATCTTCTTACGGATCCAGCTCGTCTTATTCTAAATCGAATTGGTCTAAGTCAAGCTCCGTAAAAACGCGCAAAATCACAGCAAAATCCGCGTCGTCAACAAGCTCAACAAAACTTGGCTCATCTTCCTCAGTTGTAGACAAAGACAACAATCTCAATATTCAAGATTTCCAAGTTGGAGACAAAATTACGCACGACACTTACGGTTTAGGAACTGTTCTTGCAACTCAAGATAAGGGCAGAAACTCAATCATTACAGTCGATTTTGGTTCTGACGGCGTAAAGCGCTTAATGCTTCGAGTTGCACCAATAGAAAAATTGTAAAATTTCGTTTTATGCGGTTCAAGGTAAGATATTTTTTAGCAGGGACGTGGCGCTTGAAGGTGTGGGCGCCGAGAAGCGTGTTGCATTAAGGAAAATGCAGCACTAAAAGATAAATAATATACATTTAATGAGGTATCAATTATGAAAAACAAATTATTCGCATCAATTCCATCTATTATTTTGGGCATATTGATTGCTATTGCTCCGCTAACTTTCGCAAAAGTTTGCCAAAGTGAAGGCGGAATGCATATGGCATGCTACTACACTGGTCGCGCTGCCCTTGGAATTGGCTTAGTTATTGCAGTTCTTGGAATTGTTGCGCTTTTTGTTAAAGAAAATGTTCGCATCGGTTTGAGCATTGCTGTAATCGTGAATTCTTTGCTTATGATTGCTGTTCCAACATTCCTTATTGGCGTTTGCAAGAGCCCAATGATGCATTGCGCATCGGTTACGCGCCCAACGCTGATTGTTCTTTCTGTGCTCTCATTGGTGTTCGCAGCTATTTCCGTGTATTTGGATAGCAAAGAAGACTAATAGCTAATAGCATAGCTTGTAAAACAGCTTAATAAAGCAAAAATTATGCGCACTATTACGCTAAAGCGTTTGCCGCTGGAAAATCTTAAACGAAAGCCGCTTAGAACTGCCGCATTGCTGGTAGCTGCAGCGTGCTTATCTGCCATATTTTTCGGCGGCTCGCTTATTTCTATGAATCTTGCGCAAGGCTTGAACAGTATGCGCGCCCGCATGGGAGCCGATATTATGGTTATTCCAAACGGCACGCATACTAAAGCTGAAGCGCTACTTACTAACGGCGGATCAAGTACTTTTTACTTCACCAATAATATTGAGGATTTAGTTAGACGTTCGCCTGGCGTTCAAAAGGCGAGCGCTCAAACGTACATTTCCTCACTTTCTGCAGGATGCTGCGCGGAAAAGCTGCAGATTATCGGTTTTGATCCGGACTCTGATTTTGTTATAGGCCCTTGGATTTATTCGCAGCATAAAAAGACTTTGCACAAAGGTGAAATGATTGCTGGAGCAAACGTACTAGTTTCCTACAAGAATACGGTTCGGCTTTTTGGTCACCAATGGCCGGTTGTAGCTCAGCTCGCAAAAACTGGCACAAGCATTGATAATTCTGTGTTTGTTCGACGAGAAAGCGTGCCGCAAGTAGTTGAGTATTCTACAAAAGTGCATCACACAGCCATTCCAAAAGAGTATGCAGAAAAAGCAATTTCTGCAGTTTTAGTGAAGGTGCGAAAAGGTTATAGTGCTAAACAAGTTGCGCAAAATATTAAAAAAACAACTGGGCTTTCTAGCATTGGCATAGTTTTCCCAGGAGGAATTACCGCAACAACTCAGGCTAATCTTGGTGTTTTTACGCGCTCGCTTACTTTTATAATTGCCGCATGTTGGATTGTTGGATTGCTTGTGCTGATTGTTGTTTTTGCAACTTCGCTAAATGAGCGCAAAAAAGAGTTTGCTTCTCTTCGCATACTTGGGTTTACGCGAAAAATGCTTTTGGGCGTGGCTACGCGCGAATCTGCAATACTTGGTTTTGTGGGGGGAGTTATTGGAGTTGCGTCTGCAAGTCTTATAATTTTCCCTTATAGTTCGCTTATTTCCTCCCAATTGCAGCTTCCGTATTTGGAAGTTACGGCACTTCCTGTAATAGCTTTGATGGCTGTTAGTATAGTTCTTTCACTGCTTTCGGTTGTTGCGGCTTCGGCGCTTACAACATGGCGTATTGCAATGCGTGAAACGTATTTGACTCTTCGAGCAGGGGAGTGATTAGATGTGCGAAAAAACGGTATTAAATAGCGAAAAATCGCCTGTTTCAGTGCTGAATCTTACTCGCGTAACTAGAGAGTTTATGCGACGAAAGCACAGATTCTCTGCGGTAAATAACGTAAGTTTTTCGATAAATAGTGGCGATTTTGTTGCAGTTGTTGGAAAATCTGGCAATGGAAAATCTACTTTATTAAATTTGATTGCTGGATTACTTAAGCCAACTTATGGAAGTGTAACTGTTTTAGGCAAGGAGATTTCCGCGCCTGAATTTAGCGATGGGGAAGTATCTAGATTGCGCGCGCAAAATATAGGTTTTGTTACGCAATCGCAAACGCTTTTGCCGAATCTTACTGTGTATGACAATATTCTTTTGCCCGTGCAGATTGCTAAAAGCGGCGGTCAAAAAAGTAGTGATCAAAAAAGTAGTGATCAAAAAAGTAGTGATCAAAAAAGTAGTGATCAAAAAAGCAAAAGTACAGACGTTGAAGATTACTACTCAAATCGCGCTCTTGATTTTTGCAAACGCTTGCATATTGAAGATTTGCTGTGGTGCTATCCAAAGGAGCTTTCCGGCGGAGAGATGCGTCGCGTAATGATTGTGCGCGCGCTAATAAACAATCCAAAGCTTCTGCTTTTGGACGAGCCTACTGGAGATTTAGATCCAGAGCACACTCTAATAGTGGTGGAAATGTTGCGCGAGGCTGCAAATCTTGGTGCGGCGGTTCTTATGGTAACGCACGATTCTGAAGCTGCTCGAAGCGCGGATTGCACCTACACAATGGATGCTGGCTCCCTTCACTAATTTATTCTTACTGGTGTGTAGAATTAGAAACGATGCCTATTTTGTGTAAGCATCATCTGGAGCCTTAGCCCATCAGTGGGTCGGCGCGCGGTAGTTATGGCGTTATTTCAACGTTTTAATACTTACGCGTTCGTGTGTTAGCACGAAGAAGCACTGGAGAGGCCGGCTCAGCGTGAGTAATTTTTAGGAGATTTTACGATTGACTAAAAGTTTGGCTCGCGTTCCGTTCAGATAACGACAGAATTAAAGGATTAGTTATGACTAATATTCAGCGTTCTCGCCGTCAGGTGCGTCTTTCCCGCGCCCTCGGCATCGCTTTGACCCCAAAGGCTCAGCGTATCTTCGAGAAGCGCCCATATGCTCCAGGTGAGCACGGCCGCACTCGTCGTCGCACCGAGTCCGATTACGCAGTACGTCTTCGCGAGAAGCAGCGTCTTCGCGCTCAGTACGGCATCTCCGAAAAGCAGCTTCGCGCTGCTTACGAGAAGGGTACGCACACTGCAGGCCAGACCGGTGACGCAATGCTCACCGATTTGGAAACTCGTCTTGATGCTTTGGTTTTGCGCGCAGGCTTTGCTCGCACCACTGCCCAGGCTCGTCAGTTTGTTGTACATCGTCATATTTTGGTTGATGGCAATCTTGTTGATCGCCCATCTTACCGTGTCAAGCCAGGCCAGACCATTCAGGTTCGTGCCAAGAGCCAGACCATGGTTCCATTCCAGATGGCTGCAGAAGGCGTTCATCGCGACGTTTTGCCAGCAGTTCCTGGTTATCTCGATGTGAATCTTGCCTCTTTGAAGGCTACTTTGACTCGTAAGCCGGAAGTCGATCAGATTCCAGTTGAAGTCAACATTCAGTACGTCGTCGAATACTACGCTCGTTAATTCGCCGATTTAATTCTTAAGGACATACCGCTTGACCCCTGTTGCGCATTCGCGTGGCAGGGGTCAATGCGTTTTTGGTGTTTTTGGTGTTTTTGTTGGTGTTGTTGATGTTTTCGACAATTATGTATCGCGTAGTGCAATAATGGAGCTATGTTGCTGCATCTTTATTTAGTGCGTCACGGTCAGACGCTATTTAATCGTTACAATCGTCTGCAAGGCTGGTCAAATTCTCCGCTTACCGAAAAAGGTTTGAAGGATGCGGACAAGGCTGCAAAAAAGCTAGAAAATATTACTTTTGCTGCAGCTTACTGTTCGGATACTACGCGTGCGCAAATCACGGCTCAACGTATTCTCGACGCAAACGAAGCCGCTGGTAACGCGCGTCCAAAGCTTGTAAGCGATATGCATTTTCGCGAGCAATGCTACGGCTATTTTGAAGGACAAGATATGCAAATGGCTTGGTGGGCTGCGGGAGCGCCGAACGGAGCGCACACCTACAACGAAATCGTTGAAAAGTTTGGGCTCGCAGCCACGCGCGACATGCTTAAAGAGGCTGATCCTTTCCACGATGCCGAGTCGGATATTGAGTATTGGACTCGCGTAGAAGACGGTTTTAAGCTTATCGCCTCAAATTCTTCGCTTAAAGATGGCGATAACGTGTTGCAGATTTCGCACGGAAATACGCTTTTAAGTCTTATGCACCGTTTTGCACCTGCTGGTTACGATTTAAGCGAGCGTCCGGAAAATGGAAGCGTAACTAGGCTAGATTTTGACACTACTAAACCTATTGATAACGCTATTACTATTCGAGGCTACAACGAGTAGATTTTTGCTGCAGCTTTCTTAACGTATGCGTCGTTACCGTTCGTTAGTCTTAAGTCATTGCGAATGGTTTTAACTGTAGTCTGATTTGCTGTTGTATTAGCTTTCAGCGCGGTGAAGTCTTAAGCAAAAATGGTACAGAAAGAGGTTACGATGAGCGTTGGAGACATAGCTGCTCTTATTGCCGCGATTGCGTTTACTGTGCTTTCGGGTTTTTTGATTTATCCGCTAATTAGATTGGGCAAGCTGTTCGATCAGATTGCGAAAACTGTCAAAGAGTCGGGTGAGCATGCGATGCCTGCAATTGATGAGTCTGTTACGACGATTAAGCAAGTTAATAAGACTCTTGACGATGTGAACGCTGTTTCAGGTGCTACGCGCACAACTGTTACAAATATTGGTGCTCTTACTGATTTGTATGGTGCTTTCCTTGGAAAACCTATTGTTAAGGTTGCGGCTGCCGGCTACGCGCTAAAAGACACGGTTGCTTCTTTCTTTAATAAGCCTACTGTTCCGACCGATTCTCATTCTACTGGCCGTCACGCTGCAAAAGAATCTTCTAACAGCTCTGCAAGCAATAGCTCTGCAAGCAAGGGGGAGTAATGTTCAAGCGCCTATTTTGGATGTGTGTTGGCATTGTAATTGGTGTGCTTGCTGTAACAAAAGCGCGTGCCTACTTAAAAGCCAAAATGCCTGATTCTGCTCGCAAATTTGTGTTTAGTAAAGAGCCGGAAAATATTACTTTAAGCACAATATTGGGATTGTTTAAAGATTTTAATGAAAGTCGTAAAAAGCATGAGGATGAGCTTAATTCTCGTTATGCTCACAGTCGTCATGAGGATTTTTAACTAATCTTTTGCTGCTTAGACTTGCGTTTTTACTAAAATGCTAGTCGAAAAAGTTTGTTTAAGTTAAGTGTTGAAGTACTATATTGAATGTTTGCATGACAAGATCTTGCTAAAAATTACACAAGGAGTTCGTACGTATGCGCACAGCAGAAATTGCAAAGCGTTATCTTGACTATTTTGCTAAAAATGGTCATATGGTCGTTCCTTCGGCATCCCTAATTTCGCCGAACCCAACGACGCTTTTTACTATTGCCGGCATGGTGCCGTTTATTCCTTATTTGCTTGGTGAGCAGACGCCTCCTTCTCGACGTATGGCTTCGAACCAAAAGTGCGTGCGCACTCTTGATATTGACGAAGTTGGTAAGACTACTCGTCACGGAACCTTCTTCCAAATGGTTGGTAACTTCTCCTTCGGTGATTATTTTAAGGAAGAAGCAATCCACTACGCTTGGGAGCTTTTAACTAGTCCGCAAGATAAGGGCGGCTACGGTTTCGATCCTGAAAAGCTTTGGGTTACTACTTACACTGATGACGACGAGGCTCGCGCAATTTGGAAGAACGAGGGCTTTGATCCAGAACACATGCAAGTTTTCGGCATGGAAGATAACTTCTGGACTACCGGCGGCCCTGGTCCTGGCGGCCCATGCTCCGAAATTTACGTTGATCGTGGCCCTGAATATGGTCGTGACGGCGGTCCTGCTGCCGACGAATCTCGTTTTATTGAGATTTGGGATTTGGTTTTTGAAAACTACCAGGTTGATAACGTCAAGTCTAAGACTGATTTGCATATTGCTGGCGAGCTTGATCAGAAGAATATTGATACCGGCGCTGGTTTGGAGCGCTTGGCTTACCTTATGCAAGGTAAGGAAAATATTTACGAAACTGACGAAGTTTACCCAGTTATTGAAGCTGCAGAAAAGCTTAGTGGCGTAAAGTACGGCGATAATAATGATGCTGACGTGCGTTTCCGCGTTGTAGCAGATCACGTGCGTTCCGCTTTGATGATTATGAGCGACGGCGTGCGTCCAAGTAACGTTGGCCGCGGCTACGTGCTTCGTCGTCTTCTTCGTAGAACTGTTCGCGCAATGCGTATGCTTGGCGTTCAAGACCCAGTTCTTCCAACGCTTTTCCCAGTTTCTAAGTCTGCAATGGAACCAAGCTATCCGGAGCTTAACGATACTTTCCACGAGGTTAGCGAAGCTGCCTACGGTGAGGAAGATGCTTTCCGTCGCACTCTTGAAAAGGGCACAACTATTCTCGACTTGGCTGTTGAAAAAGCTAAAAAAGAGAAAAAGGACGACCCTATGGTTGGCGGCTCAGACGCGTTTACTTTGCACGATACTTACGGCTTCCCAATTGAGCTTACTCTTGAGATGGCAGCCGAGCAGGGTGTTAAGGTTGACGAGGCTAAGTTCCGCGAGCTTATGAGCGAGCAGAAAGGTCGCGCTCGCGCTGACGCTTTGAAGAAGCGTCACAATGTGGACGTTAGCGTTTACGACGATATTAAGAAGGCTCTTGAAAAGCCAATCGACTTCCTCGGTTACACAGACTTCTCAAGCCGCTCTAACGTTTTGGCAATTGTTGAAGCAGGCAAGGGCTCTGTTAAAAGCGTTACTGCTCCTGCAAACGTTGAGATTATTCTCGACCGCACGCCATTCTATGCTGAGCGAGGCGGCCAGATTGCTGATCAGGGCGAGATTATTTCCGACGACGGCGCAATTTTGGAAGTTGACGACGTTCAGCGTCCAATCAAGGATTTGATTGTTCACAGCTGCCGTTTGACTGAAGGAACGCTTAGCGTTGGCGCTCCTGTAAACACCAATATTGACCAGGTTCGCAGGGCTGCTTTGGCACGTTCTCACACTGCTACCCACACTCTTCACAAGGCTTTGCGTGAAGAGCTTGGTCCGCAGGCAACTCAGCGCGGTTCTGTGGTTGATCCAGATCGTTTGCGCTTCGACTTCCAGTGGCCAAAGGCTGTTGAAAAGGATGCGCTTTCACGCGTGGAAGCTCGCGTAAACGAGCGTATTCGCGACGATTTGCAGGTTGTTCCTAAGGAAATGCCAATCGACGACGCTTTTAAGCTTGGAGCAATGCACTTGTTCGGCGAAAAGTATGGTGACGTTGTGCGAGTGGTTGAAATCGGCGACGGTTGGAGCCGCGAGCTTTGCGGCGGTACTCACGCTAAGAGCACCGGAAAGATTGGTATGGTAACTATTCTTTCCGAGTCTTCTATTGGCTCTGGCGTTCGCCGTATTGACGCTCTTTGCGGCGAGGCAGCATACGAGTATGGCGCTCGCGAGCACACTTTGGTGGCTCAACTTGCAGACATGGTTAACGCTCGCCCAGATGAGTTGGCTGAACGTTTGGAATCCTTGCTTAACAAGATGAAGGATTCTGATCGTAAGCTCGTAGCCGTTTACGAGTCTCAGCTTGCAGATTCTGTTCCAGCTTTGATTGAGTCCGCTAAAGCTAGCGCCGGAAGCGTTAAGTTGGCTGTTAAGAACGTTGGAAACTTCGGATCGTTTGAAACTCTTCGTAAGACGGTTCTTGACGTGCGCTCTCGCCTAGGTGAGGACCTTCCTGCAGTAGTAGTTTTGAGCGGCGTAAACGAGGACGACAAGCCAATGGTTGCAGTTGCAACTAACGAGGCTGCTCGTGGCCTTGGTGCTAAGGCTGGTGACTTGGTTCGAACTGCTTCCAAGGTTCTTGGCGGCGGTGGCGGCGGCAAGCCAGACTTCGCTCAAGGCGGCGGCACAGACGCTTCTAAGATCGACGAAGCGTTGGAAGCTGTAAAAGCGCAAGTGGCTGAGCTCGCCTGAGTCTCGTAGCTTCCTGCTTAAAATTTAAAATCTTTACCGAAAGCAACACGAATCATGGTGTGGTTAGGTATTGATTTAGGTGATGCCAGGGTCGGGCTTGCGCTTTCCGACCCTGAGCTCACTTTTGCGCATCCAATCGGAAACGTGCAAGTTTTTGGAGATTCTTTTAGAGCTATTGACGAAGTCATGAATCTAATAGAAGAAAATCAAGTTAAACGTGTTGTAATTGGCTTGCCTCTTCAATTAGACGGTTCTGAAGGAAAATCTGCGAAAAAAGCGCGTCGGTGGGGCAAAAATTTAGCTAAACGCATTGAATTAGCGAAAAATGTTGGAGATTGGACGCTTTCTTACATACCTGATATTGTTTGGAAGGATGAGCGTTTAACAACAGTTAGTGCTCACCGGCAGTTGCTACAAGCTGATTTTTCTACTCGCAAGCATCGCCCTATGGTAGATCAGCAGTCGGCAGTATTGATTTTGCAGTCTGCGCTTGACGCAAATAATGCAGAGTAGTTTTGAAAATCGTGTAAAAAGTAGAAATAGCGAAGAGGAGCATAGCGTGTCTGACAATTTTGACGAATTTTTTGACAAACATGCAAAGTGGACTGAGCATGATGGCGAGCCGTCGTCAAAATCATCTAATTCTAAAGACGAATCTTCGACTGTTAGCTCCAGAAAACGCGCTAAAGCTCGTCTTGAAGCAAAAAAACGCAGGCGTAGAGCAAAAGTAGTTTTAGCTATTCTGCTCGTATTCGTATTAGCTGTTGTTGGATATTTTGGATACAGCGCGGTTCGCGCGTGGAAATTATCTCAAAATAGCGAGTCGGTTGCAGACTGGCCAGGCCCAGGCTTTGGAACGGTTGAGTTTACTATTGACACCGGCGAGGGTGCTATTAGCGTTGCCAACAAATTAGTTAAAGCAAATGTTGTTAAATCTCAATCAGCTTTTACTTCCGCAGTTGCTGCAAATAATAAAATCTTGTACCCGGGAGTTTACTCGCTTAAAAAGCATATGGCTGCTATTGACGTGGTTAATATTCTTTCCGATCAAACAAAAGCCGGCGGATTCCTTGACGTTCGTGCAGGAGACCACGCTACTGAAGTTTTGCAGCGCGCTTCAAGCTTATCTGGAATAAGCATGGATAAGTTTAAAGCAGCTTTAGCAGATGGGGGAGCTGGAATTTTGCCTCCAGAAGCTAAAGGAAGCATCGAAGGCTGGCTAGAGCCTGGAGTTTATAACGTAAAATCTATGAAAAGCGCGGAAGATATTCTTTCCGCAATGGTAAAAAAGCGTATTGCTAAGCTCGACTCTCTCGGTATTCCTAAAGGCGAAGATCGCGAAAAAGCTTTAATTATGGCCTCAATTGCCGAAGCTGAAGTGAATAATCGCGAATATTACGGCAAAGTTGTGCGCGTAATACTAAACCGTTTGGCAAAAGATATGCCTCTTGGAATGGACTCTACAATTGGTTACGGAGCGGGAGTAAAGCCTATAAAGCTTACGCAATCAATGCTAGACAATCCAAATAATCCTTACAATACTCGCATTCACAAGGGCTTGACTCCTACGCCTATTGGTATTGCTGGAGACAACGCTCTTATTGCCACTATTAAGCCTCAAGATGGTCCGTGGCTTTACTTCGTCACCACGAATTTGAAGACTGGTGAGACGAAGTTTGCGGATAACAAAGACGACTTTTTGAAATTCCGCGACGAGTACAAGCGCAACAATCCCGAAGGCAACTAAAAATATAGCTTTTAACCACATGGATGCGTTTAGGTTGCAAAAGTTGTATAAGTTTTCGTAATTTGCTTTAATGAGGCAATTAATTATTACGATAATATCGGCGCTACCAACGCTTACATGTTTAATTTCAGTTTGCGTAACCGACATAAAAAGTCGCATAGTGCCAAGACTTTGGATTGTTATTGCAGGATTTTTTCAATCTTTTGCGAATCTTATATATTCGATTATTTTGTTTAGAAATATTAGCGTGCTTATTTTCGGCTGTATTTCTTGCGTATTTGTTTTTGTAATTTATTGGATTATGCGAAAACTCGCTCCAACAAATTCCGTTGGCTTCGGAGATGTTACTAGTGCGTCAATGATCGCACAAGCATTGGTATTATTCGGTTTTGACTGCTTAATTTACTGGTTTGCTTTAGTTGGAGTAGTTGGCCTACTTTGTCTTTTAGCATGGAAAATTTACTGCAAAATCCGCATGCCAACCAACGCATCAATACCATTCGTGCCAGTAGAAGCAATATCAGCCATAATCGCAGCATTGCTGTCAATAACAACCCACTCAATACTTGGTGGTTAGTAGAGTAAGTATTTAGACACGTAAATTAGTTGAGAATGGAGAATGGCATGCTTAGATGGCAAACTGCAGGGGAGTCGCATGGTGAAGCATTAGTTGCCATGATTGAAGGTTTGCCTGCGGGCGTGCGCATTACTAGCAGCGATGTGGTTTCGGCTCTTGCGCGCCGTCGTCTTGGATACGGCCGCGGCGCTCGCATGAAGTTCGAACAAGACAAAGTGCGTCTTTTAACCGGCGTTCGCCACGGAGTGACTCTTGGCTCTCCGATTGCTGTAGAAATTGCGAATACAGAGTGGCCAAAGTGGACGGAAGTAATGAGCGCAGATCCTTTGGATCATGAGATTGAGAAAGTTGGCCGAAATGCGCCGCTTTCTAGGCCGCGCCCGGGCCATGCGGATTTAACTGGCATGCGCAAGTATGGTTTTAATGATGCTCGCGAAGTTTTGGAGCGTTCGAGCGCTAGGGAAACGGCTTCACGCGTTGCTTTGGGCGCTATTGCTGATGCGTTTTTACAGCAGGCTTTGGGTGTGCGCACTGTTGCGCATGTTGTTGGAATCGGAGGCGTTTACGCTAACAAAAGTTTAGCATTACCAACACCTGACGATGTTGCGGCTTTGGACGCTTCTCCAGTTCGCACTCTCGATAAAGACGCCGAATCTCGCATGATGGCTCGCATTGACGAAGCAAAAGCGAATGCGGATACTTTAGGCGGAGTAGTAGAAGTACTCGCATACGGTATGCCTGCTGGAGTTGGAACATACGTTGAGTCGGATCGCCGTTTGGATGCTGCTTTAGCGGCTGCGCTTATGGGAATTCAGGCAATTAAAGGCGTGGAAATTGGCGACGGTTTTGCAGAAGCAGATCTCCCAGGCTCGGCCGCGCACGACGAAATCGTAACAGACGAAAATGGAAAAATCACCCGCCTAACTAATCGTGCTGGAGGTATTGAAGGCGGTATGTCAAACGGCGAAATTATTCGCGTGCGTGCCGCAATGAAGCCAATTCCTTCTATTCCGCGCGCTTTGCAAACTGTAGACGTGCTAACTGGAGAGCCGGCTCAAGCTATTAACCAGCGCTCCGATTTTACTGCTGTTCCAGCGGCTTCCGTAGTAGCAGAAGCAATGGTAAGACTTACTTTGGCAAAGTATGCTTTGGAAAAGTTTGGTGGAGATTCTTTGCAAGAAACGCGCCGGAATGTAGAGTCTTACCTAACTTCCTGGCCGGAGAATATGAAATGAGCAATACTAAAATTCCGCTAGTTGTTATTATCGGCATGCCTGCCGCCGGAAAAACGCGCGTTGGTCGCGAAGTTGCGCATCTTATGAATCTGCCTTTTTGCGATACAGACGACATGATTGAGCGCGAAATTAATATGCCAATTACTCAATATTTTGAGCAGTTTGGTCAGGAATCCTTCCGAGATATAGAAGCCAGAATAGTTAGAAACGTAATTTTAGAAAATCAGACTGATTCCGGCATTGTTTCTCTTGGCGGCGGCGCTCCTGTTCGCAAAGAAACGCAGGAAGTGCTAAAAGAATACGTGAATCTTGGCGGTCGCGTAGTGTATTTGCAAACCAGCGCAGACGATGCTATTGAGCGCGCAGGTTGGAGCAATAATCGTCCTATGCTAATCGGCCAAGACGCTAAAAAGCGTTGGATGGAATTATTTGAGCAGCGAGACCCAATTTTTAGGGCAGTATCAAATATTCACATGCCAACAAAAGGTTCAAATCCGTATATGGCTGCAGAAAAGTTAAGGAGCATGATTATGCAACGCATAGTGCATGTTACAGGCGAAGCGATTGAGCCGTACGATGTGCGAATTGGCGACGGAGCCATGCAACTTTTGCCGCAAATGCTTGGAACTAAGCCGGTTAAAGTGGCGTTAGTTCACACGCAGCTGGTTCAGCGCCACAGTGACAGAGCTCGCGCAATTTTGCGTCAAGCAGGCTACGAAGTTTTAGACATACTTGTGCCGGATGCTGAAGCTGGAAAAACTATTCAAGTTGCGAGCGGAATTTGGGCTAGACTGGGTGAAGCTGGTTTTACGCGTTCCGACGCGATTGTTGGCTTAGGAGGCGGCGCTGCTACGGATGTTGCCGGCTTTGTTGCTGCAACTTGGATGCGTGGAATTCGTTACGTAAACTGCCCAACTTCGCTTCTTGCAATGGTTGACGCTTCAACAGGCGGAAAAACTGGTATAAATACGGATGCTGGCAAGAATCTGGTTGGAAGTTTTTACACTCCAGCTGGCGTTTTGGCAGATACTTCTACGCTTTCAACTTTGCCAAACGATATTCTTATTGAAGGCTTGGGTGAGGTTGCAAAATCTGGTTTTATTCTAGACGGCGAAATTTTGAAGATTCTTAGCGACTCGAATAATGCTAAGCTTTTGCGTGAATTTAATGGGGATCAGATTGAAAATAATAGCGAACTTCACGAGCTTATTGTGAATCTTATTGAACGCACTGTTAGAGTAAAAGCGTATCACGTTTCGAGTGACTTAAAAGAGCAGGGTTTGCGCGAGTTTTTGAACTACGGGCATACTTTAGGCCATGCGATTGAGCAGATTGAACACTTCCGTTGGCGTCACGGAAACGCTGTTGCTGTTGGCATGGTTTTTGCGGCCGAGCTTGCGCAAATTTTAGGATATTTGGATGCTGAAGACGTTTCATACCATCGTTCGCTTTTAGATTCGCTTGGATTACCAACTTCGTGGCAGAGTAGAGAAGATTCTGACGCTGCGTTTGAGCGCGTGCTTAATCTTATGCATCGTGACAAAAAAGCGCGCGGCAACATGCTACGTTTCGTAATTTTGGATGGTATTTCTAATCCTATTCATTTAGACAATCCGCCTATTGAAGCAGTTAAAGAAGCTTTTAAGCGCGTGTATAAAAAATAATTAACTTTGCGAGGCAATAATGGAAAATCAGCAACCGAAAAAAGTTCTTGTTGTAAACGGTCCGAACTTAGGCCGTCTTGGTGTGCGTCAGCCAGACGTTTATGGCAGTCAAGATTTTGAAACTTTGCGCTCGCTTTGCGAAAAGTGGGGAGCGGAGCTTGGACTAAAAGTAGAAGTTCGCCAAAGTGATGATGAAGCGCAAATGGTTCATTGGATGCACGAAGCTGCCGACACGCATACTCCTGTTGTTATGAATCCTGCTGCTTTTACGCACTACAGTTATGCGCTGGCGGATGCGGCTCACATGGTTTTAGACGCTGGAGTGCCGCTGATGGAAGTGCATATTTCTAATCCTTCCGCACGCGATTCTTTCCGCAAAATAAGCGTGATTAGTCCTGTTGCAACCGGCACTATTACTGGCATGGGATTGTACGGTTACAAGCTTGCGATTGAGGCTGTTGCGCACTTAATATAACTTTTTAAGTCGCTTTTAATACAACACCCGAGTCGAGGCTCGAAGATACTATGGAGTTCCATGGTTAGAAGAAAACATGGTAACTCTCAGGAGCATATTACAAAGCATATTTTTGTCACTGGTGGCGTTGTTTCGTCCCTCGGAAAAGGCCTTACTGCATCGTCTTTAGGACGACTTTTGCGAAGCCGCGGCCTTCACGTTTTGCAACAAAAACTCGATCCTTATATCAATGTTGACCCGGGTACAATGAACCCATTCCAGCATGGTGAAGTCTATGTTACGGAAGATGGCGCAGAAACAGATCTTGATATTGGTCATTACGAGCGATTCCTTGATGTTTTCTTAAGTCAAAAAGCGAATGTTACTACGGGTCAGATTTATCAGTCTGTACTTCGTAAGGAGCGCGCTGGTGAATATTTGGGTCAGTGCGTGCAGGTTATTCCGCATATTACTGGTGAAATTAAGTCGCGTATGCGCGCGCAGGCTTCCGATGACGTAGACGTTATTATTACGGAAATCGGCGGCACAGTTGGAGATATTGAATCCCAGCCATTCTTGGAAGCCGCTCGCGAAGTTCGCCGCGATTTAGGTCCAGAAAACTGCATGTTTGTGCACGTTTCTTTGGTTCCTTATATTGCAGCCGCGCACGAGTTGAAAACTAAGCCAACTCAGCATTCTGTAATGATGCTTCGCCAGCTTGGTATTTCTCCAGACGCGCTTGTTTTGCGTTCGGATCGTCCGCTTAATCAGGCTATTAAAGACAAGATTTCGCTTATGTGCGACGTTGACGCCGAAGGCGTTGTAAACTGCGTGGATGCTCCAAGCATTTACGACGTTCCAAAGATTTTGTTCAACGAGGGCTTGGACGCTTACGTTGTTCGTGAGCTTGAGCTTCCATTCCACGATGTTGATTGGAACGAGTGGGAAGATTTGCTTGAGCGCGTGCATCATCCAAAGCATGAGCTAAACATTGCAATCGTTGGCAAGTATATTGATTTGCCAGACGCGTACCTTTCCGTTACGGAGGCCATTAAGGCTGGCGGTTTTGCAAACTGGGCTAAGGTAAACGTGCGCTGGGTTGCTGCCGACAAGTGCGAAACTCAGGAAGGTGCTGCTGCGGCTCTTGACCAAATGGACGGAATGGTAATTCCAGGCGGCTTCGGCATTCGCGGTATTGAAGGTAAGATTGGCGCGCTCCGTTACGCTCGCGAGCACGGTTTGCCAACGCTTGGCCTTTGCCTTGGCTTGCAATCTATGGTTATTGAGTACGCTCGCCACGTTCTCGGTCTTGAGGATGCTAATTCCACAGAGTTCGAAAAGGATTGCGGAGATCCAGTAATCGCAACTATGGAAGAGCAGAAAGATATTGTGGCTGGTAAGGGAGATATGGGTCACACAATGAGACTCGGCTCTTACCCTGCAACACTTGAGGAAGGCTCTATTGTTGCCGAGCTTTACGGTACTACGCATGTTACCGAGCGTCATCGTCACCGTTACGAAGTGAACGTGGCTTATAAGGATCGCCTGCGTGAAGCTGGTTTGCGTATTAGCGGTCAAAGTCCGGACGGTAATTTGACTGAGTTTGTGGAGCTTCCAAAGGAAGTTCACCCATTCTACGTGGCAACTCAGGCTCATCCAGAGTTTAAGTCTCGCCCAACTAAGCCTCATCCACTGTTTGCTGGATTAGTGGCGGCGGCACTGGAACATCAGTCGTCTGCACAAAATAGCAAAGCAGATAAGTAGTATTAAGCCAAGTAAAAACAAGCGGTAAAACTTAGGATTCTTAAGTTTTGCCGCTTTTTGTTTTATTAGATTGTGACAAACATTACGTTTTGTTCGTAACACAGCTATACCAAGAAATCGCATTACGCGGTAACCTTGAATAGGTAAGAAATAGACTAGACAGAATGCAAAAGTAACGTTGGGGAATAGCTTTTGCGATTGCGCTCTAAGGTAAGAGCGTAGCAATGCGTTATGCATGGAGGTGCTATAAGCGTATGAGCGATACTAGCAATATTAGTCATACAAGCGTTACAGCAAATGATGCTAATAATCCAGCAAAAAATAAAGCTGCAGACGTTGAAATGAGCCAGTATGTGGCAGATCGCGCTCGCGTAAACGAAGAGAAAATACGTCAAGACGAGCAGATTGTTGCTGAATTTGGCGATTACAATTACGGCTGGCACGATTCGGATGCTGCAGGCGAGGCTGCAAAAAAGGGTATTGACGAGTCGGTTGTGCGCGCAATTTCCGCAGACAAAAACGAGCCGGAGTGGATGCTAAATCTTCGTTTGCAAGGCTACCGTGCGTTTTTGCAAAAGCCGATGCCGGATTGGGGTGTTGATTTAAGCGGTTTTGACGCCGACGATTTTAAGTATTATGTGCGTCCGGTTCACGATCAAGCGAAAACTTGGGATGATTTGCCGGAAGATATTCGCAAAACTTACGATCGACTCGGCATTCCGGAAGCGGAGAAAAAGCGCTTAGTTTCGGGCGTTGCAGCACAGTATGAGTCGGAAGTTATTTACAATTCGATTCGTGAAGACTTGGCTGCTCAAGGCGTGATTTTTGTTGATACAGATACAGCAGTGCAAAAGTATCCGGAGCTTGTAAAAAAGTATTTCGCAACTGTGATTCCGGTTGACGACAATAAGTTTGCGGCTCTTAACACTGCGGCTTGGAGCGGCGGTTCGTTCGTGTACGTGCCAAAAGGCGTGCATGTGGATATTCCGCTTCAGGCTTACTTCCGCATTAATACGCCGAACATGGGTCAGTTTGAGCGCACGTTGATTATTGCAGACGAAGGCTCGTACGTGCATTATGTTGAAGGTTGCACAGCTCCGATTTATTCCACGGATTCGCTTCATGCTGCAAACGTTGAAATTGTTGTAGAAAAGCATGCGCGCGTGCGCTACACAACAGTGCAAAACTGGTCAAATAACGTGTACAACTTGGTAACTCAACGAGCTTACGTGCGCGAAGGTGGCACAATGGAGTGGGTTGATGGAAACATTGGCTCTAAGGCTACTATGAAGTATCCTGCTTGTATTCTTGCCGAGCCGTACGCAAAAGCAGAAACCATGTCTTTGAGCTTTGCTGGACGCGGACAGTATCAGGATACTGGTGCGAAGATGATTCATTTGGCTCCGCACACGAGTTCTACGATTGTTGCTAAGTCTATTTCGCGCGGCGGCGGGCGTTCTGCTTACCGCGGTCTTGTGAAGATTATTAAAGGTGCTAAAGGCTCGAGTTCGTCGGTTGTGTGCGATGCTTTGCTTGTTGACGATTTTTCGAGGTCGGATACTTATCCGCATGTTGATGTGCGTGAAGACGACGTTTCAATGGCTCACGAAGCCACTGTTTCCAAGGTTTCTGAAGATCAGCTTTTCTATTTGATGAGTCGCGGACTTGAAGAAAAAGAGGCCATGGGCATGATTGTGCGCGGCTTCGTGGAGCCGATTAGCCGCGAGCTGCCGATGGAGTACGCGCTTGAGCTTAATCGCTTAGTTGAGTTGCAAATGGAAGGATCCGTAGGCTGATGAGCGAAGATTTAAAAGAGAATTTAGGCAATAAAATGACGGGAAAAGAAATTACTATTCCTGTAGCAGATCCTAATGATCCTTATGCGGTTCCTGCAGCAATGCCTTCTAGCGCAGACAAATCCGTGCGCTCGTTTAACGTTGAAGATTTTGCGATTCCAACGCGTAAGCAGGAAGATTGGCGATATACTCCAGTTGAGCGAATTTCCGAATTTTTCGAGCGTTTCGAGCCTTCTAATAGTATCCAAGTAACGCTTGAAGGCGTTGGCGGAGCCGCTTTAGATGATTCTTACGTTGGAAGCGACGGTTCCGTAAGTTTGCAAGTAAAGCCGCAAAACGATGCGCCTCACACCGATATGAAGCCGTCTGATCGCGCGGCTGCAGTCGCATGGAACGCGGCGAAGCAAGCGCACGTACTTCACGTATCTGGCGAAATCAAAAAGCCAATCGTGCTAAAAATTCAGGGTAATCTCGCGAATAGCGCAAATGAAAACGCTGTGCAATCACTTGACGCACTGCACTTAGTAATCGAAGCAGATTCTCGCACAAACGCAGATATTATTATCGAACACACCGGCTGCGCAAAACTTGCTGAAGGCGTGGAAATCATACTCGGAAAGCATGCGCACGTTTCTACTACCTTTATTCAAGAGTGGGATTCAGGCAGCAAGCATGTTGGAAATCAGCGTATTCACGTTGGTGAGGGAGCTTCGCTTCGCCACGCTATGGTTACTCTTGGCGGAGATGTTGTGCGCATTCGCATGGATCAGGATTTTGGCGGCGAGCAGGGCGATTTGAACATGCTCGGCATGTATTTTGTGGATCCAGGCGAGCACGTGGAGCACCGCACGATGGTTGTGCATAATTATCCGGAATGCAAGTCCAGAGTCGTGTACAAGGGCGCTTTGGAAGGAAAGGACGCGCATTCGACTTGGGTTGGAAACGCGCTTATTAAGCCGGAAGCTCCTGGCACGGATTCGTACGAATTGAACCGTAATCTAGTGCTCACTCCTGGCGCAATCGCTGATTCTGAGCCGAATTTGGAAATTGAAAACGGAAATATTATTGGTGCCGGTCACGCAAGTTCAGTCGGAAGATTTGACGACGAAGAGCTTTTCTACTTGCAGTCTCGCGGAATTAGTGAGATTGAGGCAAGAAAGCTTGTTGTGCGCGGATTCTTTAACGAGCTGATTGAAGAAATTGGCGTTCCGGAAATTGTTGATCACTTAATGAAGGCTATTGAGCGCCGTCTTGCAAGAACGGAAGAATAGGAGAAAATCATGTCAACTTTGGAAATTAAAGATTTGTACGCTTCTGTAGAAACAAAAGAAGGACGCAAGCAAATCTTAAAAGGCGTAAATCTTACAGTTAATTCTGGCGAAACGCACGCAATTATGGGTCCTAACGGATCTGGAAAGTCTACTCTTGCTTACACTTTGGCAGGGCACCCAAAGTATGAAGTTGATTCCGGTCAGGTGCTTCTCGATGGCGAAGATATTTTGAAAATGACTCCTGACGAGCGTGCAAAAGCCGGACTTTTCCTCGCAATGCAGTACCCAGTAGAGGTACCTGGCGTATCTATGACGAACTTCCTTCGCACTGCAAAAACTGAGGTCGACGGAAAAGCTCCATTTTTAAGAAGCTGGGTGAAAGAACTTAGCGAGGCTATGAAAAAGCTTCGAATGGATCCAAAATTTGCGTCGCGTTCAGTAAACGAAGGCTTCTCCGGCGGCGAAAAGAAGCGTGCGGAAGTTTTGCAATTAGAGCTTTTGAAGCCAAAGTTTGCGATTTTGGACGAAACTGATTCCGGACTTGACGTTGACGCGCTTAGAATCGTATCGGAAGGCGTGAATCGTGCTAAAGAAAACACCGGTTTGGGAATTATGATGGTTACGCATTACACGCGAATCCTCAAATATATTAAGCCGGATATTGTGCACGTTTTTGCGCAAGGTCACTTTGTGAAGACGGCTGGTCCGGAGCTTGCGGACGAGCTGGAAGAAGAAGGATACGACAAGTACTTGCCGGAAGGCGCAACCGAGTCGGCACTGGCTTAAGCGCAGCTTAGGTGATAGCTTAACCTGTTTATGTATTCGTAAAAAATTACGTAAAAGCGTAAAAAATAGCGGTTTAATATGACTGAAGAAAATATTATGCGAGAATTTAGCGATTTGCGCGAACAATTTCCGATTTTGCGTCGCACAGTTCACGGCGCTTCGCTTTACGATACTGTGCACGGAAAACCCTTGATTTACTTGGATTCTGCAGCAACTTCGCAAAAGCCGCAAGTTGTAATCGACGCCGAAAAAGAGTTTTACGAAACAATTAATGCAGGAGTTCACAGGGGGGCGCACGAGTTGGCTGCGCTTTCGACTGTTGCGTTTGAACAAGCGCGTGCTAAAGTTGCGCGTCTTGTTGGAGCGTGTGCTGATGCTGGGCGTGAGGAAATTGTTGTTACTACGGGAGCTACAGGCGCGCTTAATCTTCTCGCAACTGCTATTGGTAACGCTAGTGCTAAGGCAAAAATCTGCAAAAAAGACAGTAGTGATCTGGCTGATTCTAAGAGTGATTTTCGCAAAAATTTCGCTCTTCAAAAAGGTGATGTAATAGTCGTATCTCGCGCGGATCACCATTCTGTTTTGTTACCATTCCAAGAGCTTGCGATTCGCACAGGCGCGGAGCTTCGTTGGATTGACGTAACAGAAGACGGCCGCGTGCGCACGGACGCGGATTATTTGCGCACGATTATTGACGAGCGCACGAAAATCGTTGCAGTTACGCATATTAGCAACGTTACTGGTGCTATTACGGATGTTTCGTCGATTTGCAAGCGCGCTCACGAAGTCGGCGCGATTTTTGTGCTCGACGCATGCCAGTCAGTGCCGCATATTCCGGTTGATTTCCACGCGTTAAACGTTGATTTTGCAGCCTTTAGTGCGCATAAAATGTACGGCCCTACGGGAGTTGGATTCCTGTATGGTCGCCGTGAGCTTTTGGATGCGCTTCCGCCTGCCAATTTCGGCGGCTCAATGGTGGAGCTTGCGTGGCTTAACAAGCCTGCGCAATACATGGATGCGCCTTACCGTTTTGAGGCTGGAACTCAGCCTGTTGCGCAAATGGTTGCGGCCGGAGTTGCTGCGGATTGGTTGCGTGAAATTGGCATGAGCCGAGTAGCAGAGCACGAGCAGGAAATTGCTGCAGAATTGCTAAAATTGAGTGAGATTCCTGGCGTTCGCATTTTGGGGCCGACTGATTTGAGTCAGCGAATTGGCACAGTTGCTTTTGAAGTTGAAGGCGTGCATCCGCATGATGTTGGACAGTTTTTGGACGCGCAGGGTATTGCGATTCGTGTTGGGCATCATTGCGCTCAGCCGATTCACCGTCATTTTGGCGTGTACGCTTCAAACCGCGCTTCCGTTGGCGTTTACAACACAATTGACGAAGCTCGCGCGCTTGTTGAAGCCGTTTCCCACGTTCGCGCCTACTTTGGCGCATAATGTTATTAGTGAGCGAGTTGGATAGTTAGCGAGTTAGTCAAGCAAATTGGCGAGTCAGTATGCATTGTTTTATTCAATAGCTTTATGCCTTGTTTCTTTTAATATGCCTTTTTTAAAGTCAGACCACGAACCAAAAAATTTTTCATCTGTCTTTGTTATGTGTTTATTTTCGTATTTGAGTTTTGTAAGTTCTACCATGCAAATGTAATCTGCTATTTGTGCTAGACGATACTGTGATTGTTTTGCGTATCTGTATATGGTCGCATTTTTTGACAAACTATATTCCATTGCTTTGTGTATTGCATTAACTATTGATTGCTGACCATTGTCATAGTATATTTTTATTTTTTCATATTGTTGCATATATTCCATATTGTCGAATAAAAAATTAATTAAATCTTTGCGCATTGCTGCAGACAATTGACTTGTTGATTCGTATTTTCTGTTTGTGTATACAAAAGTATGGTAATGAATTTCAACGTGCCTGAAGAATATTCTAAATGATTGCAATAATTTTTTTCTTGTAGACATATCTAAACATTTATAATTATCTTTTTTGTTCATAAGAGGTGAAGCATGAAAGGGTATATTAGGAAGTAGTCTTTGTTCGAGTGAGTTTTCGTAAAGTTTTATTGAATAATCTAAATTATTTGATTGGTCATGAAGTACGATAGTTAGTATGTAATAATAGTCTGATAAATTATCGCTGCCTGATTCGTCTATGAATATGCTAAGTTCTCTCATGCTTTCCCCAACTTTTTGACTTATAACCCAACTACACTGATAAGTAAGTAAAACAAAAGCCGGGGAAAACGTCCCCGGCACTTGGAAGCCTTTACAAAAGACCTCTTATAATTGTATCACATATACGACACTATTAAATACTTATTTTCTTGCGGCTATTACTACGATTGTTTAAAAATAATATTTGAAATAATTGAATTTGAAAATATAAAGCATAAACTTGATGAAGTTGATATGTTATTGAAAAAAGTTGTTGAGTTTTCTAATGATGAATCGTTTATTAAAAAATAAGTGATTAAATATTGTTAGCGAGCGAGTTGGATAGTTAGCGAGTTAGGAAGTAGGTAAGGAGTGCGTATGTTTGATATGGGTTTTGGTGCGGGCGCTGGTTTTGGTGCAGGTGCTGGTTTTTCAGATGCGGCTGGTGACGGCTTGGAAAGCATGTATCAAGAAGTGATTTTGGATGCTGCGCGAAATCCGCATGGCAAAACTCATTTTGAAAGCACGGATGCGCTCGCAAAAGCGGAACTGCAGGAAGAATCTCAAGAATCTCAAGAAACTCAAGAATCTCAAGAATCTGCCGAAAATACAGAATCTGCCAACTCTTCTGAAAATAAAAAATCTGCTGAAATCACCCTAAACAATGCGCACGAAAGTTGCGCTGTGGCAATCTTTGCAGAAAACTCAGCTTTAGGTCAATCGCACCAATTCAACCCAACTTGCGGCGACGAAGTAACAATGCGCGTGGAGCTTTCAAATATCGCAAATAATAACGAAACCCCAGTAATTTCAAGCGTTAAGTGGGATGGTCACGGCTGCTCAATTTCGCAAGCAAGCCTTTCGATGATGGTTGATTTGGTCGAAGGAAAGTCGGTTGACGAAGCCTTGCGATTAGACGCGCTTTTCCACAAACTTATGGAATCTCGCGGCGAAGGTCTTAAAAACGAAGATGAGGAAGATGCGCTGGAAGACGCAATGGTTTTGCAAGGTGTATCGCGATACCCAATGCGAATTAAGTGCGCGCTTTTGGCGTGGGAAGGCTTAAAAGACAGCATCGCAAAAGCTTCACAAAACTTGAATCCGCAAATTCTTGGCAGCTTGTAAAATCGAAATTTGGTACAAGCAAAGCAAGGAATATTATGGAAGAAAATAAATCGGCTGTTGAGGTGGCGGCGTCGACACCTTTAAGCGCGAACGATATTGGCAGGGTTACCGAAGAAGATATTAAGGAAGCGCTTCACGATGTTGTCGATCCGGAATTGGGCATTGATGTTGTTGATTTAGGCCTAGTTTATGGCATTGAAATTGACGAGCTGGGTCGCGCGATTCTTACAATGACGCTTACAACTCCGGCTTGCCCGCTTACTGATTTGATTGAGGACGAGTGTGCGAATGCGCTCGCAGGTTTGGTGGAAGAGTTTCGCATTGATTGGACGTGGAAGCCGCGCTGGAGCGTTGAAAACATTAATGAAGACGGTCGCGCGCAGCTTGAGGCGCTTGGCTACAATCTCAACAGTTTGCAGGCGAACTTTGCGGCTGGAATGTATGGTTCTGGGGTAGTTGGGGGCGCTGGTATTCCGCCAACCGCGTGAGTATTTGGTTAACTTGCCGTTTTGTTTTGATAGCAACGTACTAAACAAGTGGGAATTATGGGCGCTGAAATAAAAGCAGTTAGTGCAAACGGAGTCTGTGATATTCGCGATATAAATAGTGTGCGCGAAATAAGTGATGTGCGCGAAAATAGTATTCGCAAGTATGCTTCGCGCGGAATTTCCGACGTTGTTTTTGACTTGCATATGCTGGTGGATTGGGATGCGCGCCGCACTCTGGCCGCGGATTATCCGGATTTTATTGGGGAAGTGCTTTTTAGTTTCGAGCCGGAATGGGGATTTGAGTTTCACGAGTCTTTGCGCGAGGCTGGGTGGAGCTGCGATCAGGCGTTGAATTCGTTTGATGAGCATCACGGCCCTGCGGTTACGTGGCTGTATCGCTTGTATTTTGAGCGTTTCGAGCGCGGTTTTGCAGGCGAGCGCGCGGATGCTTCTGCCGTGGCGCGCGAGTTGATTGCGAACGGCGTGCGCGTGTGGGCGTTGGGTAATGCTTCTTGCGATTGGCTTTGCTGCGCGCGCAAAACTTGCCCAATACTTGGCGAGCTTAACGGCGTTTGTGCATCTTACGAATCGCATTTGCGCAAACCCGACGTAATGCTTTACCGCGCGTTTTTGCAACAAGCCGGTCTTTCCGCTTCCTCCACGCTTTTTCTCGAAGGCGACTTTCGCGCCGCTTCTGCAGCCTCGCTGATCTATTCTTAATCAGCATCCTTAATCGGCATTCTAATCTGCGCGCGCTCGGCTGAATCAAAGTTATCGCTATGAGTCTATAGTTAACTTTTACTTGTATTCGTGCGTTATTTATATAATAATAAAGCACAAAAGCAAGTTTTTAATAAGCTTTTGTTATTCGTAAAATGGTTCGAGCAGGTTGGTATGTGATGGTAAAAGTAACAGCAAATCAAAAGATAACAAATATTAGTGCGATTAAAGAAATTGTTAAGAAAAATAACGGTATCATCACAGCAAAAGAAGTTTCTTCCGCAGGAATTGACTCTTGGTATCTAACTAGCATGGTCAAAAATAATGATTTGGAAAGAGTTGCGCGCGGTGTGTATTTTGATAGCAATTCAAATAATTACGATGAACTTTATTTTTTCCAACTTCGCAATAAAGCTTGCATATACTCTTACCAAACTGCTTTGTATTTGCATAATCTTACAGATCGCATGCCGTTTATAAACGAAGTTACGGTATGTCAGGGTTATAACACATGGCGTATAAAAAATGATGTTGAAGTGCATCAAATTAGGAAAGAATGGTATAAAATTGGCGTTACAAGGGTGCGCACAATTATTGGTAATTATGTGATGTCTTGTGATATGGAGCGCACTATCTGCGATTTGGTTAGAAATCGTAGGTGTCAGGATTCAGAGATATTTGGTAAGGCTTTGCGTGCGTATGTGAGGAATCCTAATAAAAACGTACATAGATTGCGCGAATATGCCAAACAATTTGGTATTCTTCGGCAAGTTGACGATATTTTGGAGATTCTCGATGAATAACAGTAGTAATAAAAGTACTGCAATTAGAGATAGTGTTACGCAGCGTTTGCGTAATACACAAAAGCATTGTTCGTGAGGGTAAAACCAGCACGAAAGTGTGCGATAATTCGATCAAAACTACGCATGGTATTTTAAATTCATAAATTCATAATCTACAATTCATGTACATTTTGTATAGTTTAATTTATGTTTGCTTATATAGACGATTCTGGTGACTCTGGGTTTAAATACGACAGAGGTTCGACGAGATATGTCGTGATAGCAGCGTGTATTTTCGATACTATTGAAGACATTACTCATGCTTGGAAGTTGATGGAAACAGCAAGGTGTGAGGAACAAAATGGTGAATTCTTTCATAAGTATGATCGAGAATTTAAATATAATAAAACGCATCCTAAGCTTAAAGATGTGTTTTTTGATTGCATGAAATTAGCCAATTATCACGTACGAGTAATTATTGCAGACAAAACTAAAATTCGTAGTAAAAATTTATTAAGTAATCCTAGGCTACTAAAAAGTTATATGATACGTCAGCTTTTTACGCACACATTTGGGGCGGTCAAGGAATGTATTTTGTATATTGATGGGCAGGATACTCGCGCTTTTTCTATTCCTGATGCAGATTATCTAATGAATATAGTTAATAAAGTATGTCCAGGAACATTAAGTAAGGTTGATTTTGTTGATTCAAAAACCAATCCAATGATTCAATTGGCGGATATGACCGCTGGAGCTGTTCGCGCAAAATTAGAAACTGGTAACCAAAAAGCATTAGCGCATTTTAATACTTTTGCTTATAGGACTAATAAGCCATTTGGAACTTATTGGGTGTTTACAGATGACAAATAAAATTTTGCTAATCTGCAAAATTTTTTGCCGCAAATAACAGATAACTTCTGTACTGATTTCGAAAAGAACAGATAAAAAATTATAGTCCCTCTATTCATTACGTTATGTAAAGAAACGCACACCAGCGGGTGACTATTCGAGGGACTACCTAAAATTGTATCAAATTAAAATAACGTTAGCAACATACTGTAGTTTGTGTTGCTGTAACTGTCTGGCATTTTGAAGGAGCTTGAAATGTGTTATGCAATTATTAGGCTCAGGCAATGTGCTTAGGCGGGTCGTTGTTCTATCTCAGCCGCTTCGAGTGAATCGTAGCCATACATGCGCACAGTATTCGCGATTATCATTTGCGTAAGATTTAGATTTTCCGCGCGCAAGTTATTCACAAAACGCTGGTATTTTGCGAAAGTTGCGTCAGAATACGTGCTTAATTCGCCTCGCAAATACGTTTCAAAAGACGTATTTTCTGCCGTATCTTCGCTAGTTTTAAGCACGCGCATCGCAAGACCTAAATGCGGGTAGCGCTCGCGAAAATCCGCAGCCCACTCAACTTGCGTTAAAATAATCTGCTCCTGCGAACTTTTTCTAGGCTCTAAAATCGGCTTAATATAAGGCTTAATCGTGCGCTCAAAAATTTCCGGCGCAGTAGACTCCATCATTCGCGCATACTTTTCCGTAATCAAATTGCGGCCACCGCTATTCGCACGCTCAAGATCCTGCTTATAAGACTCTTGCAAATTGAGCGGCCACGCCAAAAACTGACTCACGCGCATAATGTGAAAAGTCGGCCAGTTTCCTTGACAATTCGCGCGTCCGCCTTCGTTTTGCGTAAGCTGAAACTGATCCCACTCGAGTTTTGTAATTTCTTCCGCAAGCTTTTCTGATCTTGGATTTTGCGCTTTCTGATTTTGCGCTTTCGTTGCCAATAAATCACACATCATAAGCTCCTTAAGCACACAGCGCGCGAATTAATATGCGCTTCAACATACGGCCGCTGCCATTCCAAAAAAGTTTCGCCGCAATCGCTTAAGCCCTCGTATTGCAACTCGCGCACAATATCCTCGCAAATACTGTCAATTATTTGCGTAACTTGCTTTTGCGCAATTCCCGCTCCTTTGCCACCTTCTCCAAAACCGTCGCCGCCGGAGCCGTCGCCACCAAAGCAAGCAGCGGAAGAAAGTCGCATTACTGACTCAAGTTTGCCGCACACTTCCGGAAGCCTGGAAGCCATGCGATTGCTTAGCTTTCGCAATGCCTCAAACTGCCACTTGTAGTAAGGCAAGTAGCTTGCGGTTACGGGATTGTTGAGCAGAAAAACGAGGGAAGCGGTTGCGCGCACGAATTCGTTTATAGAAAGCCACGCGGCGGATGCATCTTTGCGAGCTATCATGCGTTGGAAATTGTATTGGCCGGCTTGTGAAATCATGCCAAGTCTTCTGGAGATTAGTGAGATTCGCACGTCGTCCGGCATGAGTTTGAAGCTTTGCCGAGCTTTTGAGAACTCTCCAAGTGGGTCCGCGAAAATTTTTCCGTTCGTAGCTGCTGCAAGCGTTGACTCATCTAAGGACAGCCATAAATGCGGCTCGTTTTCGCTTGGGGCAGTGGGGAAGCCGGTTAGATTTTCGAAAAATTCGCTTATGCGAAATACTCCGACGCGCTTGCTGCTTTCGCAAGATTTGGCGCGCGGCGTTTCGCTGCGAGATTCAAAATCGGCGTATTTCTTCGGAAGTGCGTTGTAAGCGTTTTGCAAATCCGCGCCGATTTTCGCGTAATCTTCGTCGGTGAGCCACAAGCAGAAGCCGGGACCAAAATCGTGGTCGCGCGAAATCTCGTCGTCAAAACCGTAACATTCCGAACCGTGACCAACTAATCCTGCAGCTATGCGATTTTTGTACATCGCAAATTTTGGCTGATCGAGTAACGACTTTCCGTAAGTTTGCCAGTATGATTGCGATAGTTGCATGCCGGTTGTTATTTTTGGATTATTTTCTGTTTTTACAGTTTTGATTGATTTTATGGTTTTATTTGACTCTGGCTGTTGCTCATCGGTTGCTTGCGACTTTTCCGAATCGTATTGAATCACATTCGCCGCGCCACTCGCCGTAACTTTTTCTGCTAACTTGCGTGTCTGCTGCAAATTTTCCGCTGTAATCGCGTAAGATTCGCTATCTTTTCCGTAACATTTCGCAATCAAATCAAGCGCTTTACTGTAACTTTCCGCCGCCTGAGCGTACTCGCCGCGCGCGCACTGAACTTGCGCAAAACCTGCCAAAGCAGAAGCGTAGTGCGGTTGATTTTCGTTATTTCCAGCGACGTACATGCGAACGCTGGTCGAGGCGTGATTAAAAGCGGATTCAAGAGTTGCGGATTTGCTGTTTGTGCTGGTGTTGGGATGTGAGCACTCCTGCAACATAGCAAGCGCAATATTCGTGTGCGTAGCGGCAATATCGATGTCGTGATCAGGATCTGTGCTCGTATTTTGCAAAATCTCAAGCGCCTGATTAAGCTCATCAATTGCTTCACTCGTGTTACCTGTTTCGCTATAAAGCATTGAAAGATTGTTGTGAAGGGCAGCGAGTTTTCTATCGTTTGGTTTTAGTGTTTTCGATGATTCTTTAATAGCTTGAGAATATATTTCTGCTGCGCGCTCGTAGCTGCCAGCCGCGCGAAGGCTTGTGGCGGCGTTGATTAGCGTGGTCGTGCCGGCTTCGGTGCCAGCTATGCGCATGGAATCGGCCAGATTTAGAGCGCGATTTATGATTGACTGATTTTTTGCGTGTTCGCCGCGCGAACGGTAAAATCCCATGATTTCGTTGAGAATTGAAAGCTGCAGGGAATTGGTTTGCGCGGTTTTTGTGGTTGATGCGGTTTCTTCGGTTGCTGCATTTTCCGCGGTTTCTTGTTGCGCCTTTGCATCTGCCGCGACTTCGGAATTCACCTGTGTTTCGGCAAGTTTTCGCAAAAGGTACGATTCAATTGCTTCCGCGCCCGCGTGATTCGCGAACATTTCGTCAAGCTCGCTATAAAATTGCGCAGCGTTCTGCATCAAAGCCCCCTTGCTATTGCGCTCTTCAATCAATCGACTTCAACTTTACAGCCACGTAAAGAAACTGCCGTAATCTTCTCGAGAAGCGACAAAAACTTTGCGCGCGCTAACTTATTTTTTGCGCTGCTCTTTCGTTTTTTTTTTTTACTGGCTAGCATAAATATTGAGAGTGTGTATTTTGCTGATTGAACAGGAAGATAAATGAGCAATAAGAGTGTGAAGAATAAAAGCGGGATTTATAAAATTGTGGCCATCTGCGCGTCTGTGATTTCGTCAGTAACAATGACGTTGCCAACAATCACAAGCGCAGTCGGTATGATTGGCACATCGCGCACTTCTTCCGCGATTTCCGGCGCTACTGCTCCCAAATCCTCAAAAAATGCCGCGCGTTCGGCGGGTGCGGGTTCGGGGAGGGCTTCGGCTTCAAGTACTGCTACTTCGACTCGGTCTGCTGATGATGCAGATGACAAAGAATGGATTAAACTACCTGGTCGTAATCTTAAGTGGCTTATTATTGCTGGTACGTGGGATACGATACATCTGAGACCTATTGATCCAAAGAAGCCTGTTTATGGTGGGAATACTGGATATGGTACGGGTTCAGGTAAGTTCGATAGTATTTTCGGAACTTCGGATGGAAATTATAGTGGACCTGGCTTTGATGCTCTTAAGAATCAAATAAAAACTATTGTCATAGATGAAGATATGACATTAGATGGTGCAGAAAGTATGTTCCAAGGATACGCTGGTCTTCAAAAAGTAGTTGGTTTGGACCATATAAAATTTGCGGATGATATCAAAGACAACTCATTACAATCAATGTTCGCAGAATGCACAAACCTTGAAACTGTTGATGGAATTACGAATTGGGATATGAGCAGCATTACTAATACCAGTTTTATGTTTGCGAATGATAAAAAACTTAAAAACATTGATTTAAGTGGTTGGCAAAACGTTAAGATTAAAAATGCTTGGGCGATGTTCTATGAGTGCAATAGTTTAACTAGTGCCAAGTTGTTTAAAGCAAATTCTGGTACTTTAGCAGATATCAGTCAATTATTCCAAAACGATATTAACCTCACTAGTGTAACAGGTTTAGATAACTGGGATACTAAAAGCGTTAGAGATATGTCTTTAGTGTTTGCAAACAATCAAAGTTTGGAAGCTGTTGCGGGTGTTGAAAAATGGAATACTAGCAGCGTTAAGACTATGTACGGCATGTTTTACAATACTCAAAGTTTGAAAACTATTGCGGGCATTGACAAGTGGAATACGAGTAGCGTTATAGATATGTCTGCAATGTTTTTGCGAAGCGGAGTTAAGTCTTTAGATTTAAGTAAGTGGAAGTTCCCACAAGGGTCAGTTAAACATGGAAAGGAAGATCCTTGTTCTGCAACTTCCGACATGTTTAAAAATTCTGGACTAAGAGATCTTACGTTGCCTACGGATGCTAATAATAAAAATACTTCCATTTTTCCTGATGGCATATGGCGTAAATCCAAGGGTAAATCTGCTGTTAAACCTGGGGAAAATATTGATTTGGTAGCTAATGATTATGAGTCGAAGACTGGCTACATTCGTTGGGTTCGCGATTATATTAAAGTTACATTTAACAGCAAAGTTGGGAACGCTGAAAATCCTAATAACACAATTACCTGTATTACTGACGCATTGCAAGGTCAAAATCATACGTTAGGTAGGAATAATACGTTAGGTAAGAATACAGAGTTTGTGAATTGCACGCATAAATACACTCCTAGTAAAGATCTTCAACTAAGCGGTAACCCTGCTAACAAAGATGCTGATAAAGAAAAACTAGCCTTGCAGGCGGAAGATCTTGGTTTAACTTACACTGCTAAACTTATTCGCGAATCTAAGAATAGTAAGATTGATGTGTTGGAGAATCTTCTTAAAGAAGCTGATAATTCTCGCTATAAATCAACCATGACTTTTGATGAGATTAGAAAGTCTCTTGGAATTGTTGATGGGGATACAGTTAAGTGGCAGAGATTGCTGAATCCAATATTCACCAATATTGATTATAAAATTATTAATAAAAATCCAATATTTATGAAGAACACTGGTTCTGCTGTAGATGGGAACGTACCAACAAGTAATTTGCTCAAAAATCAGAAAAATCCTTCATATATCCAAGATAAAGATATTAAAGATGCGGTTATACATTCGCTTTTTGACATCACTTTTACGGCTGATGTAAAGCACAAGCCAAAGCCAAAGCCGCCTGTTCCACCAACGCCGCCAACGCCACCGCAGCCAGAACCGCAACCGCAACCGCAGCCGCAGCCTGGCCCGCAACCTTCGCCAACACCGACTCCGACGCCGAATCCAGATTTGAATATTAATCCGGATTTTACTCCGGATTCGAACCCGGATTCAAATCCATTTAATCCGCTTGATAACGAGCCTGATAATGTGCCTCAGAACGCGCCGCAGAATCCGCTTCAATCAATTCAAAACGCTGATGCAGAAAATAACGCGCTTCGTCGTGGGGTGGCCAATCGTAATCGCAATAATCTCGCTAATCGCACTAATAACGCCAATTCCGGCGCGCAAAAGCAGTTAAATGGCAACGACGGGACTTGCAAATGTGTGTGCCCAACTTCGCCATCTGACGCAAATTCGCGCAATTCCGCCGGCTCGGCAAAAAAGTCGGAAAATAACGCTGCGTCTTATCAAAACGGTAATAAGTATTCGTGGTTAGAAAATGGCGGATTGGTTGCTGGTCTGATTGCTGGATTGATTGTGTCGTGGCTGATTATGCTGATTATCGGCTTTGCCTTGGGATACAAGATGAGGAAGAAGCGCGACGAGAAGCAGATTGTTGAAGAGTAGCAGATTGTCAGCGTGCTTATAGCGTGCTTATAGTGTGCTTGCGTGCGAAAATCCGACCGAAACTGCTCAGCTGTGAGTAGTTTATGTCGTTTTTACGGAAGATTCCGACCGAAACTGCTCAGCTGTGAGTAGTTTATGTCGCTTTTCAGCCAGATTCCGACCAAAACAGCGCACGCGTGAGTAGTTTATGTCGCGCGCTCGCTCCTGCGTGCTGCGTTGGTAACGAATTTCCGGCAAATATTTCATAAAACGGCCGAGAAGACTACAAATGCCGGATAATTTCCGGCAGATGTTTCAAAAATCAAAAGTCGGGCTGGCGGGATTTGAACCCGCGGCCTCTTCGTCCCGAACGAAGCGCGCTACCAAACTGCGCTACAGCCCGATGTTAGACTTGCGCAAAAGACTTGCGCAAAATACTTGCACAAAGTACTTGCGTACAAAGTTCTAACAACGTCCGTAATGTTACAGGCTGGCGCATACAAATATTTTGTTGCGCTTGCTTAGCTTGTGTTCTTATCTGTATTACCTAGTAGCTACAATTAGCGTTTATGACTGACACCAATACTGCAATGTCTGCCGCGCAAAACGCCGCAGAAAACGAAGCAACAGATACTACCACAGATATCGCCAACGAAATCGACACTGTTGAACATGCCGAAATGTTACTCGCTCAAGACGAGGCAATCGCCAAGCGTGTAAACGAAGGCGCAACTCTGGACGAAGCAATCGACCCAAGCAATAAAGAGTTTGGCCCTCTTGCGCACCCAGAGCAGGTGCAGATGCGCGTTGCTAAGCGTGCGATGCTTCTTAAGGAAGGCGTGCAGCCTTACCCTGTGCATCTTAACGTTACGGATACTATCGAGCAGGTTCGTAAGCAGTTCGACGGCAAGCTTGAAGCAGGCGAAGAAACCGATACCGAGGTTGGTATTGCAGGTCGCGTGCTTTTCTTGCGTAACGCTGGCGGCTTGTGCTTCGTTAAGCTTTCTGCCGGTGATGGCACGACGATTCAGGCCATGGTTTCCAAGAAGGAAATTGGTGAGGAGTCCATTAAAAGCTTTAAGCAGATGGTTGATTTGGGCGACCACCTTTACGTTCGCGGTCGCGTGATTTCGTCTAAGACCGGCGAGCTTTCCGTTTTTGCAACCGAGTGGGCGATTGCAGCTAAGGCTTTGCAGCCTCTTCCGGCTTTGCACAAGGAATTAAGCGACGATACTCGTACGCGCAAGCCATATATTGGTATGATTGCGGACGAGAAGATTCGCGATATGGTTCGCAGGCGTTCGCATGCTGTGGCTTCTCTTCGCCGCACTTTCGACAGTCACGACTTCTTGGAAGTCGAAACCCCAATGTTGCAAACTGTTCACGGCGGTGCTGCTGCTCGTCCGTTCACAACTCACATGAACGCTTTTGACATTGATCTTTATTTGCGCATCGCTCCAGAGCTTTTCTTGAAGCGCTGCTTGGTTGGTGGCATTGACCGCGTGTTTGAAATCAACCGCGATTTTAGAAACGAAGGCGTGGACGCAACTCACGCCCCAGAGTTTACAATGCTCGAAGCTTACCAAGCTTACGGCACTTACGATACGATTGGCGCTCTTACTAAGGAGCTGATTCAGAAGGCTGCTATCGACGCTTTCGGCTCTACCAAGGTGACTTTGCTTAACGGCGAAGAGTACGATTTTGGTGGCGAATGGAAGCAGATTACAATGTACGGCTCGCTTTCTGAGGCTTTGGGCGAGGAGATTACGCCGGAAACTTCCGTTGAGCATTTGGGTGCGATTGCAGACAAGCTTGGCGTTGAGCGCGACGACGTTGAGAATCACGGCAAGTTGGTTGAGCACTTGTGGGAGCACTTCTACGAGGATAAGCTTTACGAGCCAACGTTTGTGCGCGACTTCCCAGTGGAGACCAGCCCGCTTGTTAAGGGTCACCGCACGAAGCCTGGAATGGTTGAAAAGTGGGATTTGTACGTGCGCGGCTTTGAGCTTGCAACCGGCTATTCTGAGCTTAACGATCCTGTTGTGCAGCGCGAGCGCTTTGTGGCTCAGGCTAAGGATGCTTTGGCTGGCGATGTTGAGGCAATGGATATTGACGAGGACTTCATTGAGGCTCTCGGCGTTGGTATGCCTCCTGCCGGCGGTATGGGCATGGGTATTGATCGCTTGCTGATTGCTCTTACGGGCGCAACTATTCGCGAGACGATTACGTTCCCACTTGTGAAGCCTCTTCGCTAGTTGACGCTAATTGACGCAAAGTAAAATTTAATTCATGTAGTCGTACGAAACGAATAGACTAGGTAATTATGACATATAAATTAGTATTGCTCCGACATGGTCAGAGCGCATGGAATAAGACCAATCAGTTCACTGGTTGGGTTGATGTACCGCTGACTGAGCAGGGTGTTGAGGAAGCTAAGCATGGTGGCGAGCTTCTTAAAGAGAAGAACGTTCTTCCAGACATCGTGTTCACTTCTTTGCTTCGTCGTGCTATCAACACCGCGAATTACGCGCTTGATGCAGCCGACCGCTTGTGGATTCCAGTTCGCCGCAGCTGGCGTTTGAACGAGCGTCACTATGGCGCTTTGCAAGGTAAGAACAAGTCTGAGATTCGTCAGGAATATGGCGATGAGAAGTTCATGATTTGGCGTCGTTCTTACGCAACTCCACCTCCTGAGATTGATCCAAACGATGAGTATTCTCAGACTAACGATCCTCGTTACGCAGGCGATCCAGTTCCAGAAACTGAAGCTTTGGCAAATGTTGTGACTCGCGTAACGCCTTACTGGGAGTCCGATATTATTCCTGAGCTTAAGTCTGGAAAGACCGTGATGATTGCAGCTCATGGCAACAGCTTGCGTGCAATTGTGAAGATGCTTGACGGTTTGAGCGAGGAAGAGATTTCTAAGGTCAATATTCCTACCGCTATTCCGCTGCTTTACGAGTTGGATGAGAACTTCAAGCCAATCAAGCCTCGCGGTGAGTATTTGGATCCAGAAGCTGCTGCTGCCGGCGCTGCCGCTGTTGCAGCTCAGGGTCAGAAGTGAGCTTAAGTCGAGCTTAAGAAGGCTTAAGAAGGCTTAAGAAGACTTATTTAAGGCTTAGCTAATACTTAGCGAAAAATTAAAAAGAAAATTTAAGAAAATATTATAAAAGTACTTGCGTAATATTAACTAGCATCGTATACTTATAAATATCTTCTTTCTAATTTCTCTATCGGGTGAATTTGTTGCGTATTGCAAATTCACCCGTTTCTTTTTTATTTACGATTGAGCGCATCTGCAATATTCTAGGAATTTTTATACGCCCCCCCCCCTAATAAGTATTGAATGAATAATAATTTAGTTTTTAGATGTGGGGGATTGGGGGCGCTACTAAATATAGTGGTATAGCATTGTATAAATATTAATCTTGCATAACAAATATGCACTGTTTATGTGCCGCTTATACGCTGCTTAATATATGTCACTCAACGCTCTAAAATATCAGCGCTACGCAACCACAAGCGCTACGCAATCACAGTGTCTTTATCTGGCTCAGGCTTCTTTGTTGGATCAAATCCCGAAACAATAAACACAATCTGCCTTGCAACAGCAACGCTGTGGTCGCCAATGCGCTCAATAAAGCGGCTCAGCAGCACAATGTCAATCAGCTGCCTGCGCGTGCCGTGCCAATTTTCACCTTCAACAAGCGCAAAAATCTCCTCATGCAGCTTGTCTAGCGAGTCATCTCCAGCAATAATGGTTTCCGCCATTTTTACGTCGCGATTAGCAACCATGGTAGTTAATCGCCCTGCAAGCTCGTGCAAAAAGTCAATCATCGCAACAATTGTTTCGCGCGCTTCTTGCACAATAGCGGACTCTGGCCAAGTTCGCCTAGTGATTTGCGCAATATGACTAGTTAAGTCGCCCATGCGCTCGAAAGTTGCCGCCAAACGCATAGTGGCAACAACTTCGCGCAAGTCCGTTGCAACCGGGTTTTGGCGCGCGAGAAGAGTTAAGCACTGATCAATAGTGCTGGCTTCCAAAGCGTCCAAATCCGCGTCTTTGTCAATAACGGTTTGCGCAGATTCCAAATCCGCGTTCACAAGTGCGTTTCCCGCGTCGTTCATAGCTTTCGACACAAGTTCCGCCATGCGTTCGAGGTTTGCAGATACGGCCTTCATTTCTTCGTTGAAAATCACTCGCATGGTGCATCCTTTCGTTGTTGCAATAAGCTTTATGTGCGCATCCTTTCTAATTATAGACGACGCTAGTAACGAAGCGGCCGAAACTGCTCAGCTGCGAGTAGTCTATGCCGCTTTTTATTTGCAGAGTTACCAAAGTGCGCAAAATATGAGATTATAATAGTATGCCTGATTCTTCAGCCGTAGTATTTATTGCGTTTGGCGTGCTCTCGCTTTGCGTTGTGCTTGCGTTATGCGTTTTTGCGTCGGATTGGTTTTCGCCGTTGTGGCGTTTTTTGCTGCGCGCGTTTAAAAGAGTTAATATTTCACGCGGCTTAACTTCTAATCATGCTTACGATTCTTACGATTCAGATCTCAACTCAGGCCGCGAATCCGAAAATCTTTCCGATTTAGACGACCTAAGTTCGGATGCGTCTCAAGTTTTGGCAATGCTCGACATGCCGACTGTTGTAATCGACTCCGAAAATGACGTAATTCGCGCAAGCTCCGAAGCTTATTTGCTGGGCGTTGTTATTGACGATTCGCTCTGCCAGTCGCGCGTGCTTCAAGCTGTTAATTCCGTTCGCAATTCCGGGGGATTTGAGCGTCTTTCTTTGGTGACTTCAACTCCAGAGCGTTATAAAATTGCGGATGATTCCGAAGAATCGACTACGATTTCGCGCCCAAATTGGCTGAATATTACGGCAGGTAGCGTTGGTGGCGGTGTGGTTGTGTTGATTATTGAGGACACGAGTGCGGCTCACCGTTTTGCGCAAACTCGAGACGACTTTATTGCAAACGTTTCTGATCAGCTAATAAATTCCACGCGCAGCTTAACTCAGCTTACTAAAGTTTTGCAGGAAGCTAACGTTTCTACGCAAAAAGTTAAGGAAATAGCGAAAATCGCAAATAAATCTTCCACAAAACTTGAGCATATGCTTGAAGATTTACTGTGGCTTGTTCGTGCGCAAAATCCTATTGACGTAAATGCGTCTAAATTGTTGTCGGTTGCAGATTTGCTTGAGTCTGTTAAAAATCAGACTGACTCTTTTGCTCAAAATTGCGGCGTTTTGCTTAAGATAAAAGCTGATTCTTCTTTGCGCGTGCGCGGTGACGGCGATCAGATTAAAGCTGCGATTCGTAAGTTAATTGAAAACGCGATTACGTATTCGCCTCAAAACGCTACCGTTTCAATATCTGCCGCGTCTTCTTCGGACGGTTGTTACGCTGTAATTCGCGTGGTTGACAGGGGTGTTGGTATTGATTTAGAAGATCAGTCGCGCATTTTTGAGCGTTTTTATCGTGCGCACAATCAGAGTAATAAAAGTCAGGATGGTGTTGGCTTGGGTCTTGCGATTGCTAAGCATGTGGCACTTACGCATCACGGAAGTATTACATTGTGGAGCAGGCCGGGCCAGGGGACTACAGTTAGTTTTGCTGTGCCGATTGCGAATAATTAAGTTTCGCGAATATAAGTTATTTTCCGAGCCGGCGATAATCCCAGCGGTCAAAGTGCTCCCAAATTAAAAGCAGAACGCCAATAATCATGCCGCTTGCGCAAACTAGCGCGGGAAACCAAGTAGTAATATGCAAAAACGCAATAATAACCGTAACTACTGTTGCAATAAGCCAAGCTATTGTACCTATCGAAAAAACCTTACGCAAATCTACGCGCAGTGGCTTTGGTGTAGACTTTCGTGCATCTGGATTAACTATAGGTGCTAATTTCATACTCTAACCATACAACTGAGTCGAGTCTAAAAATTACGCACGAGATTATGCAGGGCGATTATGCACGTTATTGCGCACGTTATTATGCACGTTATTGCGCACTCGATTTCGTATGTTATTGCGCACAGGATTGCGCAGCGCGATTCCAATAAGTGTTTCCTACATCCGCGCCACGTTGTAATCTTAAATAGATGTGTCTGTGGAAGGCGTGCGTTGGGTGTCGCTAAATCCACAATATTCACAGCATTTACAGGCAAAGTTTACGTAAGAAAGTGATTCGTATGAAGCGTGCTGCACATGGTGCTCCGAAGGCAAAGGGGCGTAGTTATTCGCCGCTTTCTCTTTTTGTAGCACAGCATGGTGAGCATGGTGCGCACGGTTCGCACAGTGAGCGTACTTCTTCGCATAGCTCTCGCACTTCGCGCGGAGCTCACGGCCTTCATGGCGCGCGTTCTTACCAAACTAATCGCAATAGTGAGCGTTTAGCTGCACTTTCAGCAAGCAATGGTGCTGTTGTTGAGGTTTCGGATGCTGTTGCCGAGCGTTTGCAAGAGATTATGCCGCAAAGCCGTCGCGAAATCAGGTTGTCTAGGCTTGCTAATGAGCGTCGTCGTCGCCTGCTTGTTTCAACTTCTATGATTGCTATGATTGGCGCTGTTGCGGCAACAATGTCGCTTACAAAAATTAATACTTTTGATTCTCGCGCATCAGAGCTTGAGCATGGCATAACTAGCGTTGATGATTCTTCGGCTTTGAACGTATCTCGCTCTAGTCAGCGAACTTCGATTGATTCGCCAGATTCTATGGATGCAATCAATAACGCTGTTGACTCTATTGAAAACGCTAGTGGCTCAGACTCCGGTGATGCTTCACATGCAGCTCATGCCGCTCATGCTGCACACGCTGCACGCGCTGATTATGATGCAAATACTAATAATTCCGGCGCTTATGCTTCTTCGGGAATTTCCGGCCTTTTGGGTATTTCGACTGCAAGAAGCGCTGCAAGTTCGCATCCTGGAACCGCTTCTGTAACGTCTTCTAAGTCGGATTCTTGGAAGCTGGGCGCGGATTCAGGTTTTAATATTGCGGAAATGTCGCGTTCTGCTGCAGATAATCCTAAAGTCGCTTTGCTTATGGATAAAGACTTTGACGTATTGCCAAAGGGCTTTAATCCAAATCATGCAACTGGGGATACCGGTAACGCGTATGAGTTCAGCCAGTGCACTTGGTGGGTGTATGTGCGTAGATCTCAACTTGGTTTGCCTGTTGGTTCGCATTTTGGCAACGGAAACATGTGGGCTGATTCTGCGCGCGGACTCGGGTATTGGGTTGATCGCACACCTCGCCACGTTGGAGATGTTATGGTTTTCCGCGCTGGTCAGGCTGGTTCGGATCCGTTCTACGGACATGTTGCAATTGTTGAGAAGATTAATTCAGACGGTTCGATTGAAACTTCGGAATCTGGCGCTTCTTTGCACGGAAAAACATTCTCTCGTAAGTTTGATGCAAAGCAGCTTTCTCAATATCAATTCATTCACTACTAAAGCATTACTAAGTGGCATAGTCACAATCCAAACACCGTTACTAATTCAGTCAGCGAACTGAGAAAGTAACAGTCATGTGTACTGGTGTAGAACGCAATCTGCGCCAAACGAGCATGTAGCAGCATAGTGTTAAACTTTCAGAAGTATGTTAAATCACAGTAAGATTTTTTCAGTTATTGCATCAGCGGTCACTGCGGCTTCAATGCTTGCTGTTATGGCTCCAGTTGCCATGGCAGAGTCTTCGCATGCGTCAGAGCAGGCGGCTGTTACTTCAACGCGCTCATTCCCAAAGATGTCGAGTGTGCGTCGAGATCTTTTGACTGAATCTACCTCTACTGATGTAGATTCCAACTCCAATTGGGGTGGAATTGAAAGCTTAAACGTTCCTCAAACTAAGACTCCTAGCGAACTTGCCGCTGCTGCTGCGCGAAACACTTATGAAGCTGCAGCAAGCCGTTCTGAGTACCGTGGTTCCGTTCAGCCTGTTCAGCAGGCTAATATTGTGCCGCCAAACGGTAAGTCTGTTGAGGCTTTGCTTAATTTCGCTACGCAATTCTTAGGTAAGGTGCCGTATCGCAGTGGCGGTACAACTCCTGCTGGCTGGGATTGCTCCGGCTTCGTGCAGTACGTTTTTGCGGCTGTTGGTGTTTCTTTGCCTCGTACTTCTGGCGCGCAGGCAACTGTTGGAACTCCAATCCCAAGTCTTGATCAAGCACAGCCGGGCGATATTATTGCCAACGGTCAGCATGCTTCTATTTATGTTGGTAACGGTATGGTAATTAATTCCCAGCTTGCCGGCACTAAGTACGATCCAATCCGCTACGTTTTCCCTGGTGGATATTCTATTCGTCGCGTCTTGTAGTTATATATCTCGTCTTGTAATTGTATTGCGTTTTGCGAGTATATAGCGTCTTGTAGTTATATATCGCAAAACTTGCGAGCAATCAATCTAAAATTACGCTACAATAGTAAATACGTTTGCGCACGAGTGACGCTGCTGCCGCAAGTGCCCGTATGAGGAGGTTGGCGATGATTCCCGAAAAAGCTGTTTTAGTTGGAGTTGATGGCTCTCACGCGAGTTATAAGGCAGTTTGGTGGGCTGCAAATTACGCAAAACATGCAGGCTTACAGTTGCAAATTGTTTGCGCGTATTCTTTGCCGAGTTATGCGGCGGTTTCGTTTGATGCTACTTATACTGCGATTGGTGACGATAACGCGGCTCATCACGATGCGCAAGAAATTCTTTCAAAAGCTAAAGCTGTGGCGCTTGAGCAGGGCGTTGACGCAACTACTCTGATTGTTACAGGCGACCCTTCGTCGGTTTTCGTGGAGCTTTCGCGCAATTATCAGCTTATTGTGATCGGTAACCGTGGTAAAGGCGGCTTGGCGGAGCGTTTGCTTGGAACAACCAGCTCTTCGTTGCCGGCGTACGCGTATTGCCCGATCGTGGTTGTGCCTTACACAGACGACGATGGTCAGCGAATACACTTAAATAACACGATTTCGCGCGTGGCTGTGGGTTCGGACGAATCTAAGTGGGGTCTTAAAGCGCTGGAAATTGCCGCTAATTTGGCGGATAGCTGGAATGCTGAGTTGGATGTTATTTCCGCGGTTCCAAGCGTGCAGGGCGCTGAGGGAGACACTGCAGTTATGGGATCTTATATGGAAGATCTTGAGGAGCGCGTGAAGCCTATTTTGCAAGGTTTGCCTGATTTGAAGATTCACCGCACTGTTGTGCCTGGTTCCGCTGTTGATGCGCTAACCCAGGCGAGCTTGAATCATGATCTTGTGGTTGTTGGTTCGCGCGGACGCGGCGGTTTTACTGGACTTTTGCTTGGTTCGATTAGCCAGGGCTTGCTGCAGCATTCTTCGAGGCCTGTGTACGTTGTGCCTAGAAAGTATGTGGAATTTAGCGCGGCTCAGGTTGCCGAGGCTCAAAAGCAGAGCGAGAATGCGTCTATTGACGATATTTCTGGCGTGCATGAGGTTGATGTTCCAAAGGCTGGAGCAGAAGCGGCCAAGGAGATTGATCAGACGATTGATCCTTTGCGTTAGCGCTTAACCCGAGCGAGATAACGCTCGTGTTTGGAGCGTTGTTTGTGCTATATTGCTCCAAACGTGGGGTAGTTGTCTCGCGTTTGGAGGGTAATGTGTGCGTAAATGCTCCAAACCTGGGTAACTTCTCCCGCGTTTGGAGGGTTTTGGGTTGTGTTTTGCTCCAAACGTGGGGTATTTTTCACGCGTTTGGAGCGTTAAAGCGTCTAATCTTGCGGATTTTGCTCAGTATTTTCGTGCTTCTTTAGCATAAAACGCGCACGCCTTGCATCTTGCTTAGCTTTCTTTTCGGCGAGATCTTTCTTATTCATCTCAATTGCGCGCTCATAAATTTTGAGCAGCTCAAGCGCTTGGCTCTTAAAATCGTTATTCTTCGAATACTCGAGCACATTCGCCTTAAGCTGAGCCTGCTCAGCCTCGCTCATATTCAAAACTTTGCTAAAAACTGCCTTAAAATCTTCGCGAGTATCCCACTGATACCCGTTTTGACCGCTAATAATCTGGTCTTCGTTAGGCGCATCGTGCTTCACAAGCGCAAACAGTCCGGAAGCCATTGCTTCGAGCATAGAAAGCGAGTGCATTTCGGAAAGTGAGGCGGTGGTGTAGTAGTCCATCGCGTGCAAATACTTCGGAATTTCCGTGTGTGAAATCGGTCCAAGCAGGCAGATCCTATCGTCAAAACCGTTGTCTGCCACGCGATTTCGCAAGTCTTCCAAATCCGGTCCGCCGCCAATCACAAATAATCGCGCTTTTTCGCGAGGAAAATCGCAATACATAAAGTTGTCAATCAGCTCAGCAATATTTTTTTCTGCACCAATTCTTCCTACGAAAACGAAAAGCTTAGTCGAGTCCGAAACGCCGTATTTTTCGCGGAAAGCTTTACGGAAGGCAAGACGCTCTGGAGTAGGCAAAAACTGCTTGTATTCAACGGCATTGTTTAGCACAACAACTTTTTTATCTACCTTCTGACGGTCAATATAAGCCTGCGCTTTAGCAGACATGCTCGTAATAATTGTGGCATTTTTCGAAAATCGCATAAAATATTTCGCCGAAAGGTTGCGCGAAAACTCAGTAAAATGCTTCAAACCAATGTAAAACAGGAATTTATCGTATTCCGTGTGAAGTGTGTAAATAACAGGAATATGCTCTTTTTTCGCAACTTCCAAGCCTATTTCGCCAATTCCAAATTCGTTCTGAATATGAATAACATCCGGCTTGAATTTAAGTGGCAGCTGCTTTCGCATGTGGCCAATCGGAAGCGCCACGCGGTATTTGTAAAGCTTTTTAAGTAAGATTCCAGGCACATAGACGACGCCGTCTTCAAGCTTGGTTTTGCGCTGTTTTTCGGAGCCAACCGTGACCACAAGCACCTCGTGACCAAGCTCTTCATACATTTTTTTGAGCATGTATGACTGTGTTGCAACGCCATTTATGTACGGTGGATACGTTTCGGTAAAAATAGCGATTTTCAAAGTTTCCTCCGGTTGCATACATGCATGCGTAGCATCGTTATTGCGCAAGTATTCTGTGTACTAAATTCGTGTACTCAGTTCGTGTATTCAATTGTGCCACAAGTGGTGAATTTTGCGTGATTTTTGCTACGATTTTGTGGTGAATTTGCTACGATTTCTGCTACGATTTTTTCTACGATTTTTGGTGTGAATTTTGGTGCGATTTTTTGCCTTATCTTAGCGGCGAACAGTAACATTTACGCTTACTTTAGCCTCATTTTCGAGCGTATGCTTAACCGTGCAACCCCTGGAAATATGACGTTCCATGCGCTCTTTAAGTGCGGCCGCATCTTCCTGGCTTAATGCAGGTTTTGCCGAAGTTGCGTCAAGTGTAACGTCTTCTTGAAAACGCAAGTACGCTCCTTCTTCTGCGTCGTACGTGCCGTTTACCACAACTCGCGCGCCGGCAGACTCGCCAACAGCCTGCTCAGCCGCATACTGGCTACTAAGAGCGGTGCAACCGGCCAAAGCAATCTGCATCAGCTCAACTGGATTAAACATGCCGTCGCCGTGCCCAAACTTCAAGCTCGCACCGTCATCGCTGTGTGCTTCCCAAGTGCCGTCTTCTGCGCGCTCTACCCATAATCTTCTAGACATTTTTGCTCCTTTGCTACTGATTATCTAACTATTTTACGTCATATTGTTACCGCCACGACAGTCCAATTCTTACCGTGAATTGTTACCGTGAATTGTTACCATTGAATCATGGCTTTAACAGAAGAAGAACTTGCCGCAATTCGCGCGCGCATCCCACAAAAACCGCTTTCCAGCATCCCTACTCCTTACGAGGATTTAGTGCGAAAAATCCTTACGGAAGGCACTCTAAAATCAGATCGCACCGGCACTGGCACAATCTCACTTTTTGGCCAACAAATCCGCTTTGATATTAGTAAATACTTCCCGCTTATTACTACAAAAACCGTGTTTTTCAAAGGACTTGCGTACGAGTTACTTTGGTTCCTTAAGGGTTCGAGTAACGTGCGCTGGTTGCAAGAAAATGGCGTTCATATTTGGGACGAGTGGGCGGATGAAAACGGCGATTTGGGTCCTGTTTATGGCGTTCAGTGGAGGAGTTGGCCGGCGCCTACGGCGGAAAATCCGAACCGCACAATCGACCAAATCGCGAACGTGCTAGATCTTATGAAAAATCATCCGGATTCTCGCCGCATGATTGTTAGCGCTTGGAATCCTGCGGAAGTTGAGCATATGGCGTTGCCGCCTTGCCACTCGCTTTTCCAGTTCTACGTTGCTGACGGCAAGCTTTCGTGTCAGCTTTACCAGCGCTCTTGCGATATGTTCCTCGGCGTGCCGTTTAACATTGCGTCTTACTCGCTTTTGACGATGATGATGGCTCAGCAGGCAGGTTTGGAGCCTGGTGAGTTCGTGTGGACGGGCGGCGATTGCCATATTTACGACAATCACGTTGAGCAGGTGCTTGAGCAGCTTTCGCGCGAGCCATACCCGTATCCGCAACTTGAAATTCGTAAGGCAGATTCGATTTTTGACTACGATTACAGCGATTTTAAGGTTGTTGATTACAAGCATCATCCGACGATTAAAGCGCCGGTTGCTGTGTGATAATTGCGAAATATTTTGCGTGATTTTGGTTGATTGAGCGTGATTGAGCTTGATTTTGCTTGTGAGGTGCGAAAAATGGAAAGTAGCGTAAGTGCGGTGAATAATTTTCCGGTGCGACTTATTTGGGGTGAGGCTTTCGGTTTGGACGGTAAGCCTGGCGCTATGGGCGTGAACGGCGGAATGCCGTGGCGACTTTCTCCAGATTTGCGCTATTTTAAGGCGATGACAATCGGCTGCCCTGTGATTATGGGCCGCGGTACGTGGGATGCAACGCCGCCGAAATTCCGTCCGCTGCCAGGCCGCGAAAATATTGTGGTTACGCATAATCCTGATTTTGTGGCAGATGGAGCGCGTAGTTTTACTAGCATTGATGCGGCATTGGATTACGCGCGCGAATGGCTGGAAAATAAGGAAAAGCTCGAAAGTAAGGAAAGCGCATCTCAAGACGCATCTCAAGACTCTCCTCAAGACGGCCATGCAATTTGGGTTATTGGCGGTGCTGCGATTTTGCGCGAAATGCTTGCGAATTATCACGCGAACGCAGCTTACGTTACGCAAATCGACGCGAAAGTTGAAGCTGACACATTTGCTCCGAACATCCAAGAACTTGTTGATTCCGGAAAATGGCATGTTGCGCGCGAAGGTGAGTGGCATGAAGCGCCGCTTAAAGTTGGTGACGAAAGCAATCCTGCACAATACCGGTTTATGGTATATGAGCCTTTGCAGTAAACGAAATCGCAAAATAAAAAATCGCAAAATAAACGAAAAACCCAAAAATAAACGAGACAGCAAAATAAACAAGACAGCAAAATAAACGAGGAAGCATGACTGAAGAATCAAGCAAAATCAAGGTCGACGCGCGTCACCCATACACTGTTATGACGGTTTGCACTGGCAATATTTGCCGCTCGCCAATGGCGGAAATCGTATTGCGCAACGAGTTCCAGTTGAGGGGATTGGGCGACGTTGTTGCAGTGCGTTCCAGCGGAGTTAGCGACGAAGAGTACGGAAATCCGATTGACCGTCGCGCACAGCGTGAGCTTACGAAACGCGGGTATAGGATTCCTGCGTCACATTTTGCGCATCGAATTGATGCGGATGAGATTGCGGAAACGAACCTGTTTTTGCCGATGACGGCTTCGCACATGCACTCGCTTTTGCGCCTTCTTCCTGCACAAAAGCGCTATCTTGTGCACATGTATCGCGCGTTTGATCCGGAGCTTCCTAAGCCGCAGCCTGGTCGCGAGATGCTGCTCGATTTGGCAGATCCGTGGTACGGCGGCCCGCACGAGTTTGAGGTTGCGATGGATCAGGTTGAACAGTGCGCGCCTTACATAGTCGATTGGGTTGAAAGTAGAATCGCGCGCGCTTAGCGCATGATTTGCGAATATAGTTTAGGTATAATTTAGATATAGTTTTGTAAGTATAAATTACTGCTCTGCTACTTTTACTTGGGAGGATTTATGGCAGGTTTGGCTGTTGAAGACGTGCGCGCTCGCGTGCAAGACGCTTGGAATGATGTAGTTTCCGTGTTGAATAAGAAGATTTCGCTTGCTGCGGTTTCGGCTAAGGGTATTGCCGGCGAGCATATGCAAAAGTCCGCGCAATACGTGGCTGGGGTATTGCGTGAGGTTGGTATTGACGCGCGCGTTGAGCAGTCCACGAATCCGGACGGCACTCCGGGGGCTTTTGAAGTGGTCGGCTCGCGCATCGTAAACCCAAGCGCGCCAACGGTTTTGCTGTACGCGCATCACGATGTGCAGCCTGTTCCGGACCCATCCGAGTGGAACACAAACCCATTTGAAGGCACAGAGTGCGACGGTCGTCTTTACGGCCGTGGATCTGCCGACGATGGCGGCGGAATCGCAATTCACTACGGAGCTTTGCGCGCGCTAAGCGACGATTTGCGCGTAAATATTAAGGTTTTCATCGAAGGCGAAGAAGAAATGGGCTCGCCAAGCTTCATTCCTTTCATAGAGTCGCATAAAGCCGAGTTCGAATCAGACGTAATCATCGTGGCAGACTCCGGCAACTGGTCCGCCGAAATACCAAGCCTCACAACGAGTTTGCGCGGAAATACCGACGTGGACGTAAAGGTTAAAGTTCTTGGCCATCAAGTGCATTCCGGCCAGTTTGGCGGCCCAATTTTGGACGCTTACACTCTCGCTTCCATGCTTATTGCTTCGCTTTATAACAAGGATGGCGACTTGGCAGTGCCTGGAATTAAAGCAGAGGAGCCAGTCGGCGGTTTGCAGCGCGATTTAGACGAGTCGCAAGTGCGTGCCGACGCTTCCGTAGTTGATTCTTATAAGCTTGCCGGCACCGGTTCTCTCGCCGCGCGCATGTGGACTAAGCCGAGTCTGACGGTAATTGGCATGGACGCGCATCCGGTTGAGGGCAGTTTTAATGTGATTGCGCACGAAACTAAGTTGCGTCTTTCGCTTCGTACCGCGCCTTCGCAGCGTCCAGAAGAAGCGCAAAAAGCGTTGTGTGACTTCTTGGTATCTCACGCTCCTTTTGGTGCGGAAGTTACTGTAGAGCCGATTGATAACGGCATGGGTTGGGCAATGGATCCGGATGCTGTTGCAACAAAGGATGCGCTCGCTTCTATGCGCGACGCTTTTGGCGTGGAGCCGGTAAATAAGGGCGAGGGCGGCTCGATTCCGTTTATTCCAGAGCTTCAGCGCATATTCCCAAAGGCGCAAGTGCTTGTGACTGGTCCGGAAGACCCTAAGTCTAATGCGCACAGCCCTAACGAGTCGATTTCTCTTTCTGGATTGCGCGGAAATATTGTGACCGAAGCGCTGCTTTTGGATCGATTGGCTGAGTAATCTCGTTTCTACGTTGCGCTTATGCGTCTAGTCTGTTGAGTAATCTGCAAACATGACATGGAATCCATTTGCAAAGAAAACAGCTGCTGAAGCTACAGTCGGTGCGTCTGCTCAGCAGAAATCGGACGAAAAATCAGCTGTGAAATCGGACGAAAAATCAACCGAAAAATTAGCAGCGAAATCCCGCGAAAAAAACGCGCCAACTCCTAAGCGCAACGCGGCTCAAGCGCAAAATCTTCGTCCGCTTGTTCCAGCCGATCGCAAGGCCAGTGCAAAGCAGGCTCGCGCTAGAATCAGGCAGCGCGAAAATATCCAATACGAAGCAATGCGTACGGGTGATTTAGCGCATATGCCAAAGGTTGAGCAGCTTCCGTGGCGCGTATATATTCGCGATTACGTGGACGCGCGCTTTAACATCGGCGAGTTTTTCGTGCCGTTTGCAATTGTGATTATGATATGCCTGTTTGCGCTTTCGCGGTTTGTGATTGTGTACATTGCGCTCGCTGTGCTGCTGTACACGTATCTTTTTGCTTCCGTGATCGACATGTTTATTATGTGGCGAAAGTTGCGTAAGGAGCTTGTGCGTCGTTATGGCGATGTTGCGGTGTCGAAGCAGTCGCGTTCCGGCATGTATGCTTGGAGCCGTGCGATGCAGATGCGTCGCTGGCGTTTGCCGAAACCAAGTTCGCCAAAGCGCGGAAATTGGCCGAAGTAAGCTGCAGTTAAGCGAAATTAAGTTGCAGTTAAGCGAAATTAAGCAATATTAAGCCAAGTTAAGCAATATAGTAATCGCAAACTTATTAATATTTGCACAACCTACTATTATTATTTTGAGTACTCAAAATAACGCGAATATCATGGGGTAAACGCATGGCACAAGGTAAATCACAAGACAAATCGCATAGCACGAATCAGTCGGGAAATAAGTCCGCAAATAAGTCCGCAAATAAAATGGGCATGCAGGGCATGTTTTCGCAGATTATCCGAATTTATAAGTACACGTATCCTGACGATAAGCAGCTTCCGCTGTGGCTGTCCGTGGCGTTTGCAGCGCCAATAGTCGTGGCTATTGTTTTTGGTTTGTTGCTGCGCTGGTCGATTTTTGCGTGGGTTATGATGATTGTTACAGCGGTAATGGTTGGTTTTCTGCTGTTTACGGTTGTGCTTACGAAGCGCGCGGATAAGGTTGGTTACGCGAAGTTGGAAGGTCGCCCAGGGGCAGCGGCTGGCATCGTTTCGGCGATTAACAAGGGCGGATTCACCTTCCCGCAGCAGCCGGTGTGGGTTGATCCTCGTACAAAGGACGCGATTTGGCGCGGCACTGGTTTTAACGGAATCTTCCTTGTTGGCGAGGGCAATTACGAGCGCTTAATGCACGCGATGGATCGCCAAGAGCACGCTATTAGAAGCGTTACGGCGGGATCGAATATACCTGTATACCGTATGGCTGTTGGTAATGGCGAAAACCAGGTGAAGCTTAAGGAATTGCGCGGAAAAGTGTTGCGCGCCAAGACTTTGCAGCCTTCGAATCACAAGTTTGCGCTGCTTAATAAGATTCATCCAAACCGCCGATTCTTCCTTACCAAAACGGAGCTGGCGATTTTGAACGAGCGTTTGCGCACTTTGCAAAGCAAGAGCGGATTCGGTATTCCTAAAGGTATTGATCCAACGCGTCCGCAGCGCATAAGCCGTCGTGCAATGCGCGGTAAGTAAATTTTAATATAGGATGATAAGCGTGCGTAAGTGCTGTTTGTTAGGTGCTTACGCACGTTTTTTATTGTTGCGTATTGCTCCAAACGTTGGGAAATTATACGGTGTTTGTTTTTCTGCATGCGTAACGGATATTTGCGTTTTTTCGTTACTGGCGCAGTCGGCATATTGCGTTAATAACGTATAACAGTGTTTTTTCGTTACTGGCGCAGATTATGTACTGCGTTATGGTCTATCAACCACATTCTTCGGCCCCTCGCGCAGTCGTCGCGACCAAGCTTGGAGGCGTGCGTCTACGCGCTGCCGTACAATCGTCAATCGACACGGGTGCTTTGTGTTGGTGCGTTATTGCGCGCAGCAGAGCTGAGAGAAAACCGCTTGAACGTGAATCCGGTTAATGCCGGCGCACGGAGGTCAGTTTTTCCCGTGCCTGAGAGGTGTTGCAAGGTTTCGTTGTAACGCAAGGTATTGCATTGCGCACAATGTAACGCATTGCAACGCATAATAAGAAAGGCACATTTTATGTCAGAAGAAAATTATCAGGTCAACATGCAGTGGCGTGTTGCAGACATCGCAGTTGCTTCTGTAATTGGCGTTGTTTCTGCTTTTATTTATTGGGTTGTTGCCATTTTTAGTGAGGTTCCATGGACTGCGCTAAACAGCATTCTTCCAGGTTTTGCAGGTCTTATTAACGGTCTTTGGCTCTTCGCTGCTCCTTTGGCCGCAGTAATCGTGCGTAAGCCGGGTGCTGCTATTTACGCTGAAGTCGTAGCTGGTGTGCTCGAAGCTTTGATGGGCAATCAGTGGGGTGGTGCTGAAACCTTCGCTATTGCAGTGGTTCAGGGTCTGTTTGCTGAAATTGCGTTCATTATTTTCGCTTACAAGAAGTGGAATTTGAACACAATGATTCTTTCCGGCGCATTGACTGGCATTGGTTGCTGGGGTTACACCTTCCTCGGTAAGTTGCAGGCTGTTAGCGTATTCGGCAAGTATGGTCTTCCATACTTCGTCAGCACCGTGGTTTCCGGCATTGTGATTGCAGGCATTTTGATGTGGTTCTTGTATGTGGGAATCGCTAAGACCGGCGCGTTGGATCAGTTTGCTTCCGGTCGCGAAATCCGCGAAAAATAGCGAATAACGTATTCGCAAAAATTAAAAATCTATCATTGCCATAAAGGATTTACTATGCCTGATGCTGTTAAATCGCAAGAATCTGAAACTTTCCTTCCATCAGCTTCAAGCGATTGCAATAGTGACAGCAGCGCTAATAACGCTAGCAAAGCTAATAACGCTGAGCTTCGTTTTGAGCATTGGGGTTATCGTCATGCTTCCCGTCGCGCTTTTGCTGTGCGCGGGTTGGACCTCACGATTAAGGCGGGTCAGCGTGTGTTGCTGCTGGGTGCGTCAGGCATTGGTAAATCCACGATTTTAAGTGGTGCGGCAGGTCTTATTGGCAATGATTTTGTGGCTAAAAGTAGCGCGAAAGATAGCGCTACTAAATCCTCTTCAAATACTACTAAATCTTCCGCAAATACTTCTGATACTTCCGCAAAATCCCATCAAACCACTCTCGTCGAAGATGCCGATGGTGGTGTGAGCGAGGGTTGCGTTTTGGTTGACGGCGTGCCGGTTCGCCGCGCGCGAGGCAAGGTTGGGCTTGTTTTGCAAGATCCGGATGCGCAGGCGATTTTCCAGCGTTTGGGAGATAACGTTGCGTTCGGTCCGGAAAATATGAACGTTCCGCGCGAAGAGATTTGGGATCGTGTGCGCGAAAGTCTTAAAAAAGTTGGGTTGGATGGCTTGCAGTTGCATCGTTCAACTTCGCATCTAAGCGGCGGTCAGATGCAGCGTTTGGCTCTTGCGGGTGCTCTTGCGATGCAGCCGAGCGTGCTGCTTTTGGACGAGCCAACTGCGAATTTGGATCCGGACGGAACGCAGCAGATTGTGGGCGCTGTGCGCGCGGTTTTGGATTCGACGCATGCCACGATGGTGCTTGTTGAGCATCATGCTGAGCCGTGGATTGACATGATTGATCGCGTGGTTGTGCTTGGGCTTGAGAATGATGAAACTTCTCGCGATGAGACTGCTCAACGTGAGACTTCTACTGAAACTGTTCACAGCGAAACCGTTCACGACGACGATATTGCGCGCGAGGCTTCATCTCGCACGGTGATTGTGGCGGACGGCACGCCGGACGAGGTATTTAATCGCACCGATTTGGACTTTGAAGATCTGGGTATTTGGCTTCCGGAGCGTTACAAGAAAAACGTAAAATCTTCTGCAAATGAATCTTCCGTAAGTAAATCTTCCTCAAACTGCAATCCAGCAGAAGGCTACGGAGAAGTTCTACTTTCTACGAAGGATCTCGCAATCAGCCATAGCAGCGAGCCGATTGCGCGTCACATAAATCTTGAGTTCAGAGCCGGTCAGATTACGGCTTTGGTCGGCGCGAACGGCACTGGAAAATCAACGCTTTCGCTAACTTTGGCGGGTCTTTTGCCGGCTGTAAGTGGCGATGTTGTGGCGAGCGAGGCTCTTGCGAAAGGCGCGAACGGCACGAATCCAATGAAGTGGAAGTCGCCGGATTTGGCGAAGCGAATTTCGTACGTTTTTCAGAATCCGGAGCATCAGTTCGCGTGTGGTTCGGTGCTGGACGAGGTTATGCTTGGCCCGCTTCGCACGGGCGTGCCGGCGGATGAGGCGCGCGCGAAGGCTCAGGAGTTGCTGAAGCGATTCCGTTTGGCGCGCTATGCGAAGGCGAATCCGTACACGCTTTCGGGAGGTGAAAAGCGGCGACTGACTGTTGCTGCGTCGCTTGCTGCAGCTCCGCGCGTGCTGATTTTGGACGAGCCTACTTTTGGTCAGGATCGCAAAACTTGGCTGCAAATTATTCGCCTGATTGCAAGCCTTCGTAGCGAGGGTGTGAGCATTATTGTGGTGACGCATGATCGTGAGCTGGTTGAGGCGTTAGGCGCGCGCTTGGTGGAGCTTGTGCCGGATTCGAAAACTGAAGCTTCTGAAGCTCTTTCCGCCACCACCGGCGCAACCGACATTTCGCGAATCAAAGTGAGTGCCGTCAACAATCGCGGCGAAAAGCCGAAACTTTCAAGCCGTTCGCCGCTTATTGCGTCGATGAATCCGGTATTTCGTATTTTTGGAGCGTTCGCGGCTTCGATTCCGCTGATTTTTACGCTTGATTGCGTGTCGGCTTCTGTGGCGCTGGTGCTGGAATTTGCGATTTTCGCATGCATCAAACTTACTCCGTGGCGTGTGATTCGCCTTTCCTGGCCTGTGTGGGTGGGTGCGCCGACTTCCGCGCTCACCGTGCTGCTATACGGCAAAAGTGGCGGAAATACTTGGTTCCAGTGGTGGCTTATGCATGCTACGGACCGATCGGCGATGCTGGCCGTTGCAACTTCGCTTAGGATTTTGGCGATTGGTATTCCGTCGATTGTGATGGTGATTGGCATGGACGCAACCGATTTGGCGGATGCGTTTAGCCAGGTGTTGCATTTGCCGGACCGATTCGTGTACGGCGGTTTGGCGGGAATTAGGCTTTTTGGCGTGCTGCAGGATGATTGGGCGGCGCTGACGGCGTCGAGGCGTTCGCGCGGGCTTGGCGATGAGCATCGCGTGAGGGCGTTCTTCCCGCAGTCGTTTGCGCTGCTTGTGCTTTCGATTCGACGTTCGACGACGCTCGCCACGGCTATGGAAGCGCGCGGTTTTGGGGGAGTTGGGGCGCGTTCGCACGCTCGCGTGAGTAGTGTGCATGCGCGCGATTGGTGGATTTTTGCGGTTTGCGTGATTGTGCCGCTGGTTTCGGTTGCGTCTGCGCTTTACTTCGGTACTTTCGCCTTCCTTGGCGGTGCGTGATACCGGCTGGGGTATCGTAGCGGCCTTTCCTTTACGACTCCGTAGAGTTTCTGTCGCTTTTTGGCTCTAAGGCGACATAAACTGCTCGCGGCTGAGTCGTTTTGGTCGGAATCTGCCGGTAAAGCGGCATAAACTACTCACCCTTGCGCTATTTTAGTCGTGCCCGCCTATTCCTTGCTCTTCCTGTAGTGTTGTAAAATAGTTGCATATGCGCTGGCGCATTTAAGACGACGCATTTATATATGACTTGCTTGATTTAGTAATCGTGATTTAGTAATCGTGATTTGTTTTTACCGTGATTTGTTGCTTCTGTGATTGCTTCTGTGATTTGTTGTTTCTGTGATTTTGTCATCTTGCGCTAGAAGTGATGCTGATTCTTTTGTTGCGCGGCGCTAGGTTTTACGTACATTTTTTGGAGGAGTCTTATGGTAGAGCAGAATAAAAATTTAATTATCGCGGATTCTAAAGGCGAGTCCGCTAAAGCGCTTATAGACGCTAAAACTATAAAAGAAAAGATATATAACATTCGCAATCAAAAAGTCATGCTTGATGTGGATTTAGCTGAAATATATATGGATACAGTACAAGAGCGTTCAATCAGCAAGTAAAAAATAACATAGAAAAATTTGATAACGACTTTATGTTTCAGCTAACTGCTGACGAGTTCAAAAACTTGATGTCGAAAAATTCTACATCAAGTTGGGGTGGTCGCAGAAAGCTGCCTTATGCTTTTACGGAGCAGGGTATTTATATGCTCATGACTGTGCTAAGAGGTGATCTTGCCACAATGCAGTCGAAAGCGCTTATTAGAACCTTTAAGCAGATGAAGGATTATATTGTTGAAAATAGGGATTTTATTGGCGAGAATGAATTAGCTAAGCTTGCGATTCAAACAAACCAGAATACTAAAGATATAGCGGAAATAAAATCTCAAATGGCAACGAAGGAAGATTTTAATAAAGTAATGGATAATTTTATTAATCCAGATACGTATAAACATTTTCTTCTTATGGACGGCAATAAAATAGAAGCGGATCTTGCGTATTGCAAAATATATAAGTCAGCTAAGAAAAGCATTTATGTTGTAGATAATTATGTTGCTCTTAAAACGTTGGAACTTTTGTGGTTTGCTGGGGAAGGGGTTGAAATCGTGGTTTTTAGTGATAATGCTAGGAGCAAGGATATGCTTACGGAAAGTATGCTGAGCGATTTTGTAAGTGATTATCCTAGTGTTGATTTGAAGTTTAAGACTTCTGGCAGAAAGTATCGCGATAGGTATGTGGTTATAGATTATGGTATGGGCGATGAGGCTGTTTACGTTTGTGGTGCTTCGTCGAAAGATACTGGCGGCAAAATCTCGACTATTACGCGGATAGAGTCTTTGAATTTGCGCTTGTATCATGCGATGTTTGATGAGTTGTTAAAGAATCCTGAGTTGGGGTTTTAGCGGTTTGTGCGCGCGTAGGCGGCATAAACTACTCACCGCTGTAGAGTTTATGTCGCTTCCCGCTTCGCATCCCGACTAGCGTGTATACTTTCTCGAGTTGCGGGCTTGTAGCTCAGTGGATAGAGCGTCTGCCTCCGGAGCAGAAGGTCGTGGGTTCGAACCCCATTAAGCCCACTTTTGATTTTCTATTCTCGCAGATTTCTCTTACTTCTACTTTCAATATTTCGCACGTAGGCGACATAAACTACTCACAGCTGAGCCTTTTTGGTCGGATTTTCACACGCAAGCGGCATAAACTGCTCGCGCGTTCGCTGTCTTGGTTAGCATACATCAAATATCACTGTATCGTGATATAATATATTGATATTATTGAACGTTTAGAAAAAAGAAAGAGGTGTGAATGTGCCTGTAATTTCAAGGTTTTATGGGATTGTTATACGAATGTATTTTGCAAGTGCAGAGCATAATCCGCCGCATATTCATGCTATATATGGCAACTATGTTGCTGCTCTAGATATTCAGTTATGTAAAGTCATTGACGGGTATTTGCCCAAGCGCGCAGAGTGCATGGTGATTGAGTGGATTGCAGTTCACAAAGATGAATTGATTACTATTTGGAATACTCAAGAATTTAAGAAAATAGAACCGCTGAATTAATACGCTGGTACGCTTTAAGTTTTTAAGTTCTTTAAGCGTTTTAAGCAGATTGATCAGAAGAATTAGTGCATTAGCGCGTTTAATATGGCGGCAAAGACGGAGCGTTTAGCAATAGTGAGTTTAGTATAGTGACAAAGGAGAGGTTATGAACTTCCACAAGATTAAAGATGTAAAAGCGTGTGCAAATATGAGGCTCCTTGTGCATTTTGTAAACGGAACTTTTAAGGAATACAATGTGCTTAATCTGCTGCACAAGTTTCCAGCGTTCAAAGCATTGGAAGACGAAGAGTTGTTTAATAAAGTCGTTGTAGATACTGGCGGATACGGCATTGTTTGGAATGATGATTTAGATATTTCGTGCGACGAGTTGTGGAATAACGGCGAGCAGATTAAAACGCCATTTGACAATTTAATGTCTTTTGCAGATGCGAGCGATTTGTGGAATTTAAGCGAGTCGACTCTTAGGAAAGCTGTGTCGTATAAGAAGCTTGTTAAGGGCGTTGATGCTCAAAAGTACGGCAAGCAGTGGGTTGTTACTCGTAGTGCGATGGTTAGAGAGTATGGGAATCAGGTTGGTGCTAATTGAGATTGTGCGTCGCTCCAAATGTGGGGAGAACGCTGCTCAAGCGGCATAAACTACTCACGCGCGTGCTGTTGTGGTCGGATTTTCGCGCGTAGGCGGCATAAACTACTCGCGGCTGAGTAGTTTTGGTCGGAATCTGCTGGTAAAGCGGCATAAACTGCTCACGGCTGAGTCGTTTTGGTCGGATTTTCGCGCCCGCGCTTCGCGCCTGCACCTCGCGCGCAGGCGACCACAGTATATAGCGCCAAATCGCGCGTAGCATACCTACATGTAGTATCTTGGGTCGTAGAAGTGGTCGGTTTTAGACACGCCGAACACGCACTTTCGTCGTTTTAGCGCCGAAAATTATTCGTTATAAATGCGATTTATAGTAGATTTTTTAGCGATATTAGTAGATTGCAGGAATTTTTCCGCATGTGAGATTAAACACACGATTCATGCCCTATTTTGCTTGAAATTCTTCATGGGGGGGGGTACAAATATTAGAAGATTTCACCTACTATACTTGCATATAGGGCGTACAGGTATGTTATACTGAACTACCTGTGGTTGGTTCTGTTAGATGGCATTTGCAGTAGTGTGCTCCAAGTTTTGGTGCACCGAGCATTGGCATTGCATGCAGGTTGGGTACGTGAAGTCTTAAAGATTAGAGTTGGAATTTGGGATATGCTGCTGCTTTTGCGGCAGTGGAGGATTAGGAAGGCGAGAAAATGTTACCAGCAAAGTTCCGTGGATTCGCATCACGCGTGGGGCGTCTTGCATCTCGCGCTTTTGCTTGGCATAAGATCAGCGAGTGTGACGGCGCGCTCAACGCTACCTCAAGCGCTACCGTATCTAGCGCAACCTCTAACTGTGCTGCTTCTAACTCTTCTGCTTCTAACTCTGTCTTTAACTTCGCCGACTCTGACTCTGACTCTAACTCTTCTGAATCTTCTTCTAACTCTACTTCTTCCAACACCGCAGTAACTTCCGTCAGCGCACGCACTTCCCGCACTGCACGCCCATCCCACACTCTTCGCCGCGCGCTTTTCGCAATGCTCGTAGCCGCCGCCACCATAGTAACCATGCTCATAGTTCCGCCGGTCAAGCAGGCTAATGCGGCAAGTGTTTGGTGGGATTACGCAGGTAACGGTTATATTGCTGCTACAACTGAAGATAGTAGAGGTAGGAAAGATGAACCGCATACTTATGATGCTTCTGATGCATTTAGAGATATGAGGATTGAAGATCCTGTTGTTGAAAAAGAAAATGGAAGAACGAAAGTAACTTATAAAATAATTTTCAACAGGAATGCTATGTTTGCTAGGCAGCTTGATTCAGGTGAGATGCAGCCTAAAGGAAATAAACCTAAAGACGGCGCTGCTTATCTTGGTAAACCTACTTTGTCAGTGTTTTTGCCTAAAGGTCTAGATAAAAGTACAATACTTGTAAAACGTTATTGGGAAGGTTCAAGCGGTAAAATTCAGATAGGTGATACTTCTGCACAACTTGTTCGCGAAGATCAAACTGATATGCGTATTGGAACTTTGAAAAAATTTGGCGGGTCGTGGACAGCTTGGACGTATACTAAAGATCCTAGTGATTCTAAGCAGTTTAAAGGTTTCAACGATAGTTGGAATGATAATCTTGGAGCTTCTAGTGGAGACAATGGTGTTGGTGGCGGCCTTCCAAATCCTTACAAATACTCTCGATTGGAGGGTAGTCCTGAAAATTGTCAATATGGCATGTGCGAAATATATAAGTGGAATAATAAAGATCTTTTTGAAACGTTATTTGCAAGTCTTGAATGGGATACTGGTGATAAGCGCTTTACGTGGATTGTAAGTGCCTACTTAGCAGATGGATACACTGAAAAAGATGTGTATACCAGGATGCCTGTTGCTGCTGGCTTTAGGAGTAGCTGGCGTAGAAATAAGTATGCGGTTTTTGGTCCATTTGATACTGATGGTGACGGCATACCTGATTATGTAGAACACTTGCATAACATGAACCCTAAAGGTGTGGATGACATTGAATATCCGCAGTATAAGGATTCTATTTTGAAGGATTATGGTAAGGATAACGTTCCACTTACTACTTATGGCCGTCCAGTAACAGTAAAGCCTATTATTAAAACAGGTAAATGGGAGGGTGACAGTTCTAAAGGTAAATTCGTGTATGATGGAGGAACTTCCTCTGCTTTACCTGACGATATTGGTATAAAATACTCACTTGTAAGCAAGTCTGATAATAGTATTCAAACAGTAAATTCTCCTAACAATATGCCTGAAGGATCTGTTTATATTAATCCTAAGTCAGGATACATAACATATAATCCGCGTAAGACTGATAAATATAAGACTTTTACTTTTGGTACAAAGATTACGTATCCTAATCCTGAATTGTACAATTGCAACAATTCTAAGACTCTTGAATACACTCACGATATGAAGGTTAAGGTTATACCTCAGTCGTGGATATACAACCCTGTTTACACTCCAGTTGATTTGACAGAAAAAACTGGTGAAAATCAGAGAGATGTTATACCGATTGTTTACACTGCTAAACCACGAAGCGTTAAGGATTCAAGCAAGAAGCATGCGGATAGTATTCAGGATGGTGATCTTCCTAAAGATGCTACTTTTGAGTTGAAGCAGTACACAAAACAGTCTGGTAGGAACGCTCTAAAGAGTGATCCTCTGCTTGATTGGTCGCGCATAGAAAATCAAGATAAAAATAATGGAAAAGTCCGTTTTTATTCAAACAAATGGAGGGAGCCTGTCGGGAAGTACCGTACTCCTGTAGTAGTTCACTATGCGGATGGTTCTAGTTCTACTGATGACGATGCAGCTAATGTTGACGCAAGAGGAGATTTTAGCAAGAGCGTAGTGTATGCTTCGGTTAATCTTAAGCGTCCAAATCCTAATGATTCTGAGCTGAAGCTGAATATTCATAAGGGTTACGGCCGTAATAATTTAGGAGATAATGGCTCTGTAACTATTGATGTTAACGATCCGCTTAAACCAAGTATTTGGATTGATTCGTGGGCTCAGTATCAAATTGGTCAAATATCGTTGAAGTCACTTTGTTGGAAGGAAACAAAGGAAGGTAATAGTGTCAAGAAGGAGAACTATACCTTTAGCGACCTGTCTAAAACGAATAACGATAATACTATTAACGGTTTGACTTTTAAGCAGACTGAAAAATGGCCTCACGCTAGTGATAAGGAACAGGAAACTTGCTTTGCTAACGGAACGTGCAGTGGCAAAAAGTTGTTTGATAAGGACGCTTTTACTATTGAACGTTCGCGTGGTGAGATTTCTGGCACGCCTAAGAAGGGCGGTAAGTACGTTTGCCGCGTGTTTGCTTTGAGAGATGGAAGCCAGGCAAAAACTGATTTTGATAAGGCTGTAGAAACAAAAAACTATAACGTCTCTTTGCCTACTAATAGCCAAAAATACGACTGGCAGTCTAAAACAGTAAACTTTGTTGTTCATTCACTGGCTCACAAATATAACCCTCAATACATAAAGGTGAATGTGAAGGTTGGTCATAAGGGAGGAGTTACCTCGGCTGCTCCAGTAAGCCAGAGTGGTTCTAATGGCGTGAAAGGTGACGATAAGAGTCAAAATGATCTTGTACCGAATGGTACAAGGTTGCCAAAAGGCACATGGTTTGAGTTAAAGAAGTATAAAGATTCTAAGACAGTTCTTTCATGGTCTAAGTTTGAGGGTAAGCAAAGTAACAAGAAATCAGGTAAGGATGAGCCTGACGATACTTCTTCTGAAGAGAAGTATGGTAAAGTTACTTTTGTGCCACCGAATGGTACCTTGGTCGGAGAGTATAGTACTCCTGTAATTGTGCACTATCCAGATGGTTCCACTTCTGAAGATCCTGACTCTGGTAACCTTGGCAAGCCTGTGTATGCACCTGTGTCTGTGACCGATCAAGATATTCAAGACGATGATTTAAAGCTTAGGGTTTATTCACAATATGGCGGAAGACAAATTGGGGACAATGATCGAACTGGTATTCGTTTCCGCCCAGGTGAAGTGTTAGGCGATGATAATGGCAACACTAAGCCAATGTTCTTTGATTCGTGGTCAAGTGCTAAGCCAGGAAAAATTTATCAGCGCATGCTTTGCTATAAGTTAGGCGCAGATAATAAGCGATCAGATTACACGATTGATGGTGTTAATGGTTTAACACTTGCTGGTCGAGAAGGCAATACTTTAGACGGTAAGTTTACTAGTAAGCCTTCTCAATGGACGAGAGCTAATAATGAGCAGAGGAATGAGTGTAAAGCCGATGGTAGCAAATGCAACCATAACCTTTACTTATATGGTGATGAGTATGATACCACAGAGCGCACTTGGGGTTGGTTGCGTGGCAAGGTAAACAATAATGGCGACTATGTGTGCACTGTGTACGCTATTAAAGACCTTGAAAATAAAGATGGTAAGCATGGTAATTTGCAAACTAAGTTTGATACAGAGCTAAAGAAGTTTGTAGAGAACCCTGGTGACAAAAAGTTTGAAGATGTTATCAGTAAGTCAGTTTTAAAGGATCAGAAGGGCAGTAAAAACAATCCTATTGATGCCACTCAAAGGCACGTTGACTGGGATTCGGTAACCTTCCCAATTCATGTGCATAGAGATGCTCACTACTACAACCCTCAATATACCACCCTTACAATGGAGGCCGGCACCAAACAAGACACTGCTTTGCCTCAAAGCAAGAAGACGGCTAATGGTGCGGATAAGTTGCAAGACGATGTGCGCGAAGGTGATCTGCCGGACGGAACTTGGTTTGAACTAAAGGGTTCTTTAAGTTACGCATTCTTTGAGGATGATCAAGACAATAAAGCTGACTCTAGTGATTCAGCTAAGAATCCTACGGGCAAGTTTGGCAAGGTTACGTTCCGACCGCACAGGTGGTTCCCTGCTGCTCCTGACAAAACGCAGGTTATAGTTCATTATCCGGACGGTTCTAAATCAACAGATTCAGATTCCGGAAACAACGGCAAGCCTATTTATGCGAGTGTGAATGTTACTCGATCGCATGATGAGACTCCTGGTAATTTGCACTTGAATGTTGGTGATAAAGAAGGCAGCGGCGATTGGTCTGATACTACAATCAGACTCACTAAGGGCGAGGAGCTAAAGACTTCTACGAAGACGACTCGTTGGCTTGATTCTTGGTCCGTGTATAAGCCTGGAAAAATCAATTTGCGCACAATCTGCTATAAGATCAATTCAGACGGCACTCAGTCTCACTACCAGTCGGGCGGTATTGCTGGCATTACGATGCAGAACCCTAAAATTTGGAATCATACTGAGGATGCACCAGCTCAGAAAGCTTGCGAGAAGGATAGGAGCAAGTGCCACCCTGATACGCAGCTGTATGATGATTACATTACAAATGGTGACTCACGCGACACAACTGAGCGTACGCGTGGATGGATTAAAGGCACAGCTAATGAGACTGGTGACTACGAGTGCGTAGTGTATGCAATTAAGGCAACTCAGTTTACTAAAGATAACTATTTGCTTAATAGCTTCGATAAAGCTGTAGCAAAACTCAACAAAGATGCAAGTAAGAATAACACTGATCCGTTGAAAGACTTCAAGTGGAAGCTTGATGGTGATAACGGCAAGAAAGACGCGGTTGAAGGCGTTGACTATGCGAAGCGCCCAATACCAATCCAAATTCACACGCAAGCTCACAACTACAATCCAGTGTACGATAAAGTGACTGTGCAAGCTGGTAAGCAAATGCAGTCTGGTTTGCCAAAGAACAAGAAGCCAACTGGCGATCATGTAAATAAGGGCTCGCTTGCGTATAAGGCGATTGCTGATGGTGAAGCGTTCCCAGATGGCACTTGGTTTGAGCTGAAGAAGGAAGCGTCATCGCCTGCAACATACGATAACGCATACGATTGGTCATTCTGGAAGAAGGGTCTGAAAGGTCAGAACGATAGTAATGCGCCTAATGATCAGACTAATCCACTCAATCACAAGGGTAAAGATAGTAGTTTAGGCTCAGGCTCTAAGTATGGCAACGTTACATTCCATCCGGACGTAACGATTTCGCCTAAAGACTACTACCAAACGCATGTGATTGTGCACTATCCGGACGGTTCAAATTCGGACGATCCTGATGCTGGAAATAACCAATTTAAGGCTTCAGCGAGTGCAACCAGTACCATGAATCCGGTGTTTGCAAAAGTGCAGGTGACTGATTTAGGCTATAGGGGTACTGATCTGCGAATGACTTTAACTAAATCTAAAGATACGGACAGTTCGCTAGATAGTAGAAGCGCTCTTACAGTTATGAAGGGCATTGGGCTTCTTAAAAACCCGTTTGTGCAAGCGTGGAGTGTAAAAGATAAAGGCAAGATTAATCTGCGTATGATGTGCACTAAGGATAGTGAGGATAAGTGGAGCCGCGGGCTTGAAGATACTCTGAACATGCACTTGGGCAATAATTACGGCGAAAACACTCCTGAATGGAATTTTGCTACCGAAGAGCAGCAGAAAAATTGTAGAGAAAACGGAATCTGCTATGCTGAGCATGTGCTTTACGGCTTGATGAATACGGATAATGCTCAGGCTGGAAGCGTAGAAAGTGCTGTTGCGCGCAGAGAAGAAGAAATCGAGGGCGATCCAAAAGAGACTGGAACGTATTCTTGCTCTGTTTTTGCGCTGAAAGATAAGGCGCTTACTGCTTTCAATCAAGTTGTGGGCAATGCTTCTTACACGTCAACTGATATGTGGAATGTAAATCTTAGTGCTACAGATAGCTCGTTAGTGAAATCTAAGGACTGGGATCGCATATCGTTCAAAGTTAACGTGGTTAACAAATTCGCGCTGCCAAAGACCGGCGGCGAGGGGATGAGCATGGCGCTGCTGGTGGTGGCGATGATTGCTATGTGCGTTATGTGCGGCGCGTTCTTCGTTGATCAGACGAAGTGGGGTCATGCGATGCTCGCTGGCGCGGCGGCTAGTGCGTCTGGTGTTGTTGCTGGAGTTGCTGGCGCGGCGGCTGGCATAATGCGCGGCTTGCGATCCACTACTCAAAACAGTAAAATTTCCGAAGTTTGGCGCGGTTTAGTCAAAAAAGTTAAGAATATTAGGCGATTTGACGAATATTGCGCGCCTGTAAAAGATTTTGTCTGCAAAGTCACCGGATGGTTGCGCGCCGCATTTAGGCGCGTCGGAAGGTGGTCTACCGAAAGGTGGCGATGCTGATGAAAAAATTTGCACGCAAACCTGCGCGCCGGCTGGTCCAAATACGCAACTGGCTTGCAAGCTTGCAGTGCGATTCGCGCTAAAACTTGTTGCGCACCAAAAGCGCCCGCGAAACGTGGCTTCACGAAAGTGGCTTCACAAAACGTGGCTTGCTAAGCGCAACACAAAATTAAAAACAATCGTATTTTCCTCAAAACCTGCCCAAAAGGGCACTAAACAAAGGAGAAGAAAGTGAATAAATTCACTAAACAATGCGTGGCCGCGGTGGCCTCGCTCGCAATGGCTGGCACGCTGTGCGTCGCCGGCGCCGTGGTGGCTGGCAGCTCCGCTTGGGCGAACCCAAGTGTTGTAGGTGGTGATGACACCACGTTAGCTAAAGGTAAAACTGGCGTAGCTGTTGATTCCGGTACTGCTTCCTACGGCAAAGCTCCATGGAATCTTGGTGATGAAGCTACCACCAAGCTCGGCTCCATCACCATCTACAAGTGGAAGAATGAAACCGATAACCAAGGCGCCCAGAAGAAGGCAACTCCTGTTGCCGGCGCTGGCTTTACCCTCAAGAAGATTAAGTCAATTGGCGGTACTGAGCTTAAATTGAACGAATACACTTCTTGGTCAACAATCACTAAGAATGTTGAGAAGCTCAACGCAGGTGCAATCAGCACCACCGATGAAACTGGTAAGCTTAAGGTCGCGTATGATGGGACTTTCACACTCGGCGAAGGCAAAACCAACAAGAACGGTGTTGTGCAGTTCAAGGATCTTCCGCTCGGCTTGTACCAGGTTCAGGAAACCACTGTTCCTAGCGGTTACTCTGCTGCGGACGGCGGCAAGGCATTCTACATGACTTTGCCAGCGATCGAGAAAGTGACAACTAACAATGGCGGTACAGTCAAGACCGAAACCAAGTACAACTACGCTCCATTCGTTGACCCTAAGAACACTGACCAGTCTGGTAGTGTGACTAAGACGCAGAACCTTACTCATACGGTTGGTGCTGGCGATACGATTGAGTACACCATCAAGGCAAAGCTTGATAAGTCAAAGGCTGCTACAAATTCCCCAGATTTTAAGGAAGATGATTTCCAGGGCTACACCATCTTTGATCTTGCGCCAAGTGAATACTTTACTACGTACGACCAATCAGTAATTACTAAAATGACTGTTGGAGATACGGAAAATCAAGGTAAAGTTACAGAAGGTACAGAACTCGCCTACAATAAGACTACCCCTGCTAGTGGCGACTACACTGTAGATAGCAATACTACTATTCCTGCAGTTACTACCGGTGAAGAGGTTAAGAAGGACGTTGCTCGCACTAAGATCAAAATCGAGTTCACTGCTGCTGGCCGCAAAAAGCTTGCTGCAAAAGTAAACGATGCATCCAACGTCGGTAAGGCTGTGTACGTGACTGTTCATTTTAAGTTCACGCTTAAAGACTCTGCATCACTTAAGACTGACAAGGTTACAAACAAGGCTAGCGTAATTCCTTCCCACGTGCCTGGAACAAATGTTCCAGAGATTCCTGCTGATACTCCTCCAAGCACCGAATTTGCTACGTTCAAGATTAAGAAGGTTTCGTCTAAGGATCAGACTGCCTTGGGTGGCGCAAAGTTTAGGTTGTTTGCGGTTCAGACTGAAGCTACAGCTTGCACCAATGCGATTAAGGAAGGCAAGGCAGGTGAAGAGCTTAAGGCCGCTTGCGAAACTAAATCTTCCGCTGGCTTTGGTGAGAAAACTACTGCTACTGCTGCAGATAACACAAAAGGCATAGAGAAAGGTGAAACCGAAGGCTACTCCGTTAAGCGCGGTACAGCATTCTACGTTGTGGAAACCGAGGCGCCAGAAGGTTACATTCGTAACCCTGATGTTCATGCTGTGACAGTTGCAGCAGATAAAACAACGGATACTTTCACCGTAGAGAACATTCCTGGCCCTGGTCTTGAAGGCGGCAAGAGCTGGCTGTTCAACCTTCCAAAGACAGGTGCTGCTGGCGTGATTATTTTCGCGTTGGCTGGCGTGTGCTTGGTGTGCTTCGGCATCTTCGTGTTCATGCGTAACCGCAAGAAGGATGAAGAGCAGCAGGCTGCCTGATTCTGCGCGATTCTTAAGGAATTGCAATCCGCTGGGCGGTTGGGTTTAGGCTTTTGCGCGTGTTGCGCGGAGGAACTTTAATCGCCTGGCTATAATTAAATACTCAGCAGGCTGCGCTGTGTTCGCGCTTTGCGCGAGCATCCCTCTTCTTCGCACAGCGCAGTCTGCTGTCTTATCTTTCTTTTTTGAAAACATTGCTTTGGCTGCAAACGCTGTAAATTTCGGCTGCGCTTGTTTCTGTATCTTTGCAGTTGTGCTCTGCTAACGGTGTTTCTGAAGCTTTGCAGTAATGCTTTGCTAACGGCTTAAGTACACAAACGCGGGGAAGGGTGCGCGTGTTTGTGGACTTGCACCCAGCCTAAGTACACAAACACGGGGGATTTTCCGGCAAATGTTCCATAAATTGGCTGATGTGACTACAAACGCCAGAAAATCTCCGGCAAATGTCCCACAAACCAGCCAATCCAGCTACAAACGCCAGAGAATCTCCTGCAAATGTTCCTGAAGCTTCGCAGTTGTGCTTCTGCAAACGGCGATTACTTGTTGCTTAGTGAACTTTAACATTAATGCTCTGCAGGTGGGAGATAGGAATTGCTTGTCGAGCAAATATTCGTGTGGTAGAGATTTGAGATTTTTCGCACTGAGCGCGGCGAACGTCAGATCCGCAGGCTGCTGATTCGCCAAGCGAAGAAGAAAAATCGAAAAATCTCTGCGATAAAACGAGGTTATTAATGGTTAGCACGCAGAGTTTGGGGGATTTCTCTACGAGCACTAAAAGAGGACTGAGAAGCTACATTCTTTAAAGAAAGGCGAACACAATAAACGCCTTTAACAGCCAGAGCGCCCGAAGGACGGGACGTGCGAGGAGAGAAATCCCCCAAAACTCGCGCCACACAAACAAAATTACGTACATAAACTTAGAAACGGAGGAAGCGTGAAATTAAACAGCGCTGTTGCAAAAGTATATGCTTTCCTCAACAAAATCTCCCAAAATAAGCTTTTCAAAAATCAAACTAACCAAACTAACGCAACTTCACTGACCGCAACTAACCAAACTAACCAAACCGAATCACCCGCAACCCAACCACCCGCACCCGAATCAACCCAACCACCCCAAGCTTCCGCCTCAAAACCCCACGCTGCTCACAAGTCTAAGCAAAAATCTAAGCTTCGCCGCATTATTGAGCCTATTGCGTTTGTGCTTGCGGGATTGTTGTGTTTTGCGTATCCGGTGTGTTCTACGCTTTGGAATAATCGCGTTTCTAAGGAAATTTCTTCCGCGTACGATAAGTATAATCACGATCAGGCTGGGGATGTGCGTCGTGCTCATTTGCGTGCGGCTCGCCGCTATAATGCGCGTCATAAGGCGATTATTAGCTCCGATCCGTACGATGGTACCACGGATTACATGAATAAGCCGGAGTATAAGGAGTATGCGAAGCAGCTTGATGAGCCTATGGGCATTATGGGTATTGTGAAGATTCCGAAGATTGGTGTGAAGCTGCCGATTTACCATGGTAGTTCGCAGGAGGTTTTGGCGCATGGTGCGGGCCACTTGTATGGCACGGATTTGCCGGTGGGCGGTAAGAATCGTCACGCGGTGGTGACGGCGCATACGGGTTTGCCGGATGCCACGATGTTCGACGATTTGGTGAATTTGAAGAAGGGCGACTATTTTTACTTTGATGTGCAGGGGGAGACGCTGCGATACAAGGTGTTTCGTATTAGTGTGGTTGATCCGCACGATATTAGTTTGCTGCAGCGTGAGAAGGGGCGTGACCTTGCGACGCTGCTTACGTGTACCCCGTATGGCGTTAACTCGCATAGGTTGCTGGTGACTGGATACCGCGTGCTGCCGGATCCGGTGAAGGCGCCGGAGGATCGTGTGCAGTGGCCGCTTTGGATGACGCTGTTTGTGCTCGCTATGATTCTGACGTTTGCAGTGTTGGCGACGATGGTTGCGACTTTGTGGCGTAAGAAGCGCGATGAGATTTATGTGCGCGGACGGCATTTGCTGGCGGTGTCGCGCAGTGTGCTGAGTAAGTTGCGGCGCGGGTGATTCTCTCCAAATGTGAGATGATTTTCCCGCGTTTGGAGGGTTTTTGTGGGTGTTATGCTTCAAATGCTAGGTAACGCTCTCACGGTGTAAATTTTTTCGTCGTTTGTGTCTTCATCGGGCGGCTGAAAAATTTACGGTTTAACTTGCGAGGTGTGCCAACATTAGTTGGTAAATCAACAATATTTTTTTAAAAAATATTGCCACAATGCAAGGTTTTTGAAAAATTTTGTAAATTATATGTTAACTACAATTTTTTTTTGCATGTTATTTGTGGAAAAGTGTTTGCGAGAGAATGGCGTAATTTAGCCATTTCTCTATCCGAGATATAAATTTTTCAAATTTTATTTGCGAAATTAACAAGTTAAAAAAATTTTTTCTCTTTAAACAAGTGCTAGAGTATATGGAAAATATTTTGTTGCACTTGCAAAAATGCGCCATTTCTTGCTGTTTGCATAGGGGGGGGGTATGCCTCTTGTGCGATATTTAGCGGAAATGATTCAAGCCAGCGTAACAAAAATATTTACACCCGCATGAAAAATTTTGACAGCCAGTATGAAAGATTTTGGCAGCTGGCATGAGTTTGTGATAGCTCGAACCGAAATTTTTCCTGTATAAAAACCACCATTTTGAAGGAGAGTATGTTTATGAAGTTCAAACGAACGTCATATCTGACTCGTTTAGCAGCATTAGGCGTAGCTGCGGTGACGCTTATGGTACCGCTTGCTGGATCAACTGCGGCTTATGCGGAAAATGTTAAAGACAATAGTGCTGAGAAAAATAATCTCACGCAAGTTGTAAACCAAAAAAATAAGAAGAATAAAACTACTAAATATCTTGATCCTAAGATTGTTGGCAGAATAGTTAATAATCCATTTAATAGGACTGGTTCTTCTAATAAGCCTGTAACTGTTATTGTTACTTTGAAGAAACAGCCAAAACTTCCTTCGAAACAATCTGAAAGTAGTAATAAAGCTGGCCAGAATCGTCTTATTGTAAAATGGTCTTCAAAATATGGCATGACAGTCCGCCGCCAATTTGGTTACCTTATGAATGGTTTTGAGGCAACGCTTCCAGCTAACAAAGTTGCGGCTTTACGTCATGAACATGAGGTAGCTTCTGTTGCGCAAGAACGTTTGTATTACCCTCTTGAAAATTATGCTCGCGGTTTGCAGGGTGTGAATGAAGAATTTAAGAAACGTGGACTTGATGGAACTGGAATGCTTGTGGCTATTATTGATACGGGCATAGATCCAAGTCACCATGATATGAAACTTGATTTCAAAGCTGAAAAAGCTCGTAAGATTAAGGAGACATTCCCGTCTAGAGGTGTAAAGTTCACTAATAAAGTTCCTGCTGGCTTCAACTATGCTGATGAAGACTACACTATTACAGATAGTGGTGCAGAGCAGCATGGCATGCACGTAGCTGGTATTGTGGCAGCTAACGGCGATGATGATAATAAGCCAGCTGATAAAAATGGTCATATCAACGGCATTGCTCCAAACGCTCAGCTTCTCGCTATGAAAGTGTTTTCGAATAAGCCAGGAGCACACGGAGCTCGTGATGCTGATATAGTTGCTGCAATCGAGGATTCTGTAAAGCTCGGTGCAGACGTTATTAACATGTCTCTTGGCTCAGATAACGGTTTCAGTGGAACTTCTAATGCTACATCTCTCGCTTTAAAGAAGGCTCGTGAAGCTGGTGTGCTTCCAGTTGTTTCTGCAGGAAACTCCGGTTTGAGTTTCTCTACATCTGGAGGAACTGATGATGCGTTAGGAAAGTGGGATGATGCAACTCTTGGTTCGCCATCTTCTTATCCTTCTGCTTTTAGCGTTGCTTCTGTAGAAAATTCTTATATTATTCAAACCGCTGGTTCATATAAAGATAAAGCTGGTAAGGCAACTGAGATTCCTTACTCTATAGCCTCAGGTAAAGCTGATGGTAAAGAACATGAGATTGTGAACATCGGTCTTGGACAAAAAAGTGACGTTGAGAATTTGAATCTTAACGGAAAGTACGCTTTAGTTGAGCGTGGCAAAATAGCATTTACTGAAAAATTCCAGAATGCTATTGATAAGGGTGCTGATGGTGTAATTGTTTATAACAAAGATGGTGATTCAGCACAGTTCCTTGGCATGGCTGGAGTTGATAAGTTCACATGCTTTGGAGCATCAATTCGTCGTGAAGATGCTTTGAAGATTGTTGCTGCACTCAAGGCTAATGCAAGTGGTACAGTTAAGGTTTCCTTCTCTGATAAGACAATGGGCATTCCAAATCCTGATAAGTTGCATCCTTCTAGCTTTACTTCTTGGGGCCCAACTCCAGAACTTGATTTTAAGCCTCATATCGCTGGCATCGGCGGTAACGTGTGGTCCACTCAGAACAACAACAAGTACACTAATATGTCTGGTACTTCTATGGCTGCTCCAAACGTTTCCGGTATTTCAGCTTTGGTGATGGAAAGCTATAAGAAGCGCTTCCCTAAGCTTTCTCCAAAAGATCGTGCTACTCGTGTTGAACAAGCCTTGATGAATACGGCTGAGATTCTCAATAATTCAAGCAATGTGCCATTCGCGCCTCGTCAAATCGGTGCTGGCTTAGCTCATGTCGATAATGCCGTTGCTACTAACGTGATTGCAACAGTTGATGGCAATTCGTATGTGGCTTTACGTCAGGTTAATGGAGATCGTAAGTTCACTGTTAAATTGCACAATTATGGAGATAAGGCTGTAACTTATGAAGTTCCTAAACAAAATGTTGTTAATGAATCTAATAATGCTGGTGAAAAAACTACTACTTCTATTAGCTCAGAAACATTAGCTTCTTCGACTGATAAAGTTACAGTAGATCCTAAGTCAGAAAAAGAAGTAGAGTTTACATTAACTCCAGACGTGACTCGCGATCATTACGTTGAAGGTTGGGCGCGTTTCGCTTCAAAAACTGACGGGGAACCAAATTTGGCTGTTCCATATCTTGGTTTTGTTGGTGATTGGGATAAGGAGCCAATTCTTGTAAAGCCTGGTGAAGAGTATCTTAACAATACAATTGATATGACTACTTCGCTTATTGCAGAAAGTTATTTTGGTGATGTGCAAGTTAATGATGAAGCTCCTGGTCATTTAGAATTTTCGCCAAATGGTGATGAGTTATTCGATAAGATACGACCATCATTAGCATTATTCCGTAATGCAAGTTTAATACAGTATTCTGTTTTGGATAATTCTGGTAAGACTGTTGCAGAAGTAGGAGAGGAACATGACGTTTCGCGTTCTAATTTCTCAGAATTATTAAGTGATCCAAGAGCATTAAATAGTTCTATTGCTTTTGATGGAACTATTTATGATAAGACATCTACTGATATTGCGCATTGGAATAAGAAACTTCCTGATGGCAAATATATTTATCGAGTAAAAGCTTGCTTGACTAAGGGTATGTGCCAGACGACTGATATGCATTTTAACCTTGATACTAAAGCTCCAACCGTTACAATTAGCGAACCTGACAACGATGGTACAATCACCATTACAGCTCATGATGAGTTAAGTGAAACGTTGAGTGATCCAGGGGTAAAAGTTAATGGTAACAGTGATTATGTCAAGGTTAATGAGAATGATTGCAGTGAAACTCATGACGCAAATGGCTATACTCGCACTTGCAAAGTTAATGTAGGTAAGAATGCTTATTACGTCAATGTCAGTTTGCATGATGGCGGTTTCAATGAAACCAATACATCCAAAGTGTTTAAGGAATTTGCTAATAAAAAGATTCTCATAAATAATAAGGTTAATCTTAATAATATTGGCATTAAGGATGTCACTACTAAAAAAGATAACGGTGTGAATAAATACAGCATCGAAATCTCTGGACGTGTTGCTGATGGCTGCAAGGATGTGAAAGCTTATGCTCAATCAGGAACTGAAGCAGAAAAAGAATTAACTGTTAAGACAGATAATTCTGAATTTAGCTTTACTGCTCCTATTAAACAAGGTGCTAACAAAATAACAGTTAAGGCAAAAGATTCTGATGGTAAAGAAGTAGTTGAAACTCTTGCAACTAATTTTGACGAAAAGGCACCAACAATTAAACTAACTAATGCAGATAGTAATGGGAATGTAACAATTGACCAAACTGGTGCAGTAGAAGTTAAAGGTGAAGTTAAGGACGATACTACTCCAAAGCAGAATCTCACGCTTACTGTCAAGTATAGTAAAGATGATGTTGTTAATGGTGAAATTCAGACTAAACAAGTGGAAGAGCCTGTAACTGTTGGTCCTGATGGCTCATTTACGGTAAAAGTTATTCCATCTGCTAATACATATTCACTTACTTTGGTTGCTAGTGATGGAGTTAACGCATCTACTCAGGATGTAGGCTTTGCTAATCGCGTTATGCCACAAAGACAAAGCCAAAAGCTTTATAATATTTCACTGAGTAATGCTAACAGCTTAGGATCATATAACTGGAATGTTCCTGATGGTACTTCGCTCGATTCATTTACCGCAAACGGCAAAGTAAGTAACAAAGCTACAGGAATACTATTTACAAAAGCTAATCGAGTTAAATATGATGGCTCGGGATATGAGGATTTTGATCCTATAGCTGCAACAATCACTAAGTCCACTAATGCAAATGCTGATTCTACATTCACGGTAACTCTGCCAATGCATCCTGGAATAAATGACTTTAGGATGATTGTCAAAGAGACGGATGATGTGGTATTAGATACTCCGGTTGCTTTCTATTTCGACAGACAGGCTCCAGAAGTAATGTTTAGTACTCCAAAGTTGTATGGCGACAGAATATTCACTAATAAAGACACTGTGAAATTCAAGGGTGTTATTAGTGATGATTTTGCTGGCTATACTCTTAAGATTAATAATCTTATTGCTTCAGACAACTTCAGTACTGATTCTAAAGGCAAAGAAACTAATGCTCAGAGCTTCGATAGAGATGTTGAAGTTAAAAATGGAGAGTTTGTGTTAATTCAAGCCATTGATCAGATGTCTAGCGCACTGTATGGTCGTGTTCCTGTTGTTGTTGATAAGAATGCTCCTTCTGTGACACTTGGAATAAAGGACAATGATCGTGTTGAAGCAAATAGTAAGATTTCTGTAACAGCTAAAGATGATCATTTGAAGTTATTGCAAGTGATGATTGATGGTAAAGAAGTAAATCATGCAAGTAATAATCTTAAAGAAACGGATATTAAGCTGAGTAAGAACAATCCTTACGATGCTACTTTTGCCGATCTGAAAGATCTGAAGAAACAGCTGAAGGTAGATGTCGATTTCAATTCACTTTCTGCCGGAAAGCACTTAATTAAAGTTGAAGCTGTTGATTATGCTGGTAACGTTGCAACGAAGAATACTTCCGCAGAATTCTTCGTTGAAAAGAAGTCAAATGATGGTCATGAGAATGATCATGGTTCCTCTTCTGTAACTGTCAATCCTCCTTCCGCTTCAATTCCAGCCCCTAGGTCTCCTGAGTCTACTGCAAAGCTAGATCAGTCGCTTAAGGGAATCCTTGTTGCTGGTGAACATATGAATGATGTTGTTCGCGCTGGTAAGAGCAATCCTGTGAAGTTGTATTTCTCTGGCATTGATCATGCTAAGGGCGATGCAAAGTCTGGCTCTAAGTCTCACAAGACTAAAGTCTCTTCAACTACGAGCAAGTTCATAAAGGAACTTCAGGAAAACAAGGTTTCTTACGCTTATGCTTACATGTATTCTTCGCCTGTGTTATTGCATGGTGAAGATGGATCTAAGTATGTGAAAGTAACTTTGGATAAGAATGGTCAACCTCAGTTTAATATTGTGATTCCAGCTGGCTACTTCGGTAAGCATACGATTGTTTTGCTTAACGATAAGGGCGAGCAGGTTGCTTGGGCTAACGTGTGGGTTATTCCTGAAAATGCTACAGCGTTCGATGAAACAGTTGCAGAGATTAACCTGAAGTATTCAGAGCTTCATTCTGGTACTGGATTTGGTAACGGACTTGGTACTAGATTCGGTAACGGATTAGGTACCGGTTCTGGATTCGGTACGTTTACTGGTATTACTTATGTTGGTACAGACGGAAATGCATCCGCTGCATCCGGCGATGCTGCTGCCAATGGCAACGCTGCTGAAAAGCAGAAGTCTGCTGAAAAGGAGAAGTCTGCCGCTAAGGCTGCCGCCAAGAAGATGACTTCTGATTTGGCGATGACTGGTAGCAGTGTGATTGGCATGGTTGTGACGTTTATGGTGCTGCTTGCAAGTGGTGTTGTAACGTTTAAAACTCGCAGCCGTCATATGCACGCAAGCAAGTAAGTAAACGCAAGTAAGTAAACAAAAATAAATAAATAAGTAAACAAAAGTAAATAACATAAACAAACAAAAGAGCACTTTTCATCTTCTAGTAAGGTGGGGTGCTCTTTTTGTATGTAATATATTTTGGGGAATAACCCATATTTTGTTGTATGCAATATATTGCGAATATTCTAACAAATCCATAAATTTAAGGCTAAAATAACATAATTTTAGATATTTTCCGTAAAATCTTTTAAATTTTAAGTGGGTGTTGCAAAATGCCTAGGGGGGGGGGGGTATAGTTGCAAAAGCTATTGTTGCAATTTACAAGAGGGACTCGGCAGATTGCAATTCGTGTTACAGCCTAGTGACTGCATGAATTTGATGGCTGGCGCTTAATTTGATGCGAATATTTCATATAAGTTAGCTTATGCCTGTGCCGTACTTATTGCGTAAATTGTTGTGCGAGTTTTAAGAGTCATTAAGATTAGAAGGAGATACTGCGAATGTCTATGCAACAACGCAAGCGCGATTTTCGTAAGTGCACGCGACGTGCTCTTTTTGCGTTTTTCGTTGCCTCTGCAACTGTTCTTGCAACCTTCGCGATTGCTCCTATTGCGCCGTCGAACGCATCTTCCGAAATTTCAAATAAAATTTCAACTAAAACAGAGAATAAGGCTGAGACTGAGGTCGGCAAAAAGTCTAATTCAAATACTTTAACAAATCCTGCGCCTGCGTCTGAGCTTAAGGCTGCTGATACTAATACTGCGTCTATTAAACCTGAGCCTACTAAACCTTCTTCTGCAGCGGTTGCTAATGACAGTCAAAACGCGAATAAAGCCAACGCAAATAATGTCAACGTAAATAAAGCCGATAACAAAAAAGCTGCTAATAAAACAACCGACACTAACAGCGGATCCTCCACAGATCGCAGCGCACCCGACGGCACTAATAACAGCGCCGAATATTATAATCCTCAGTATCAAAGTACTCCGAATATTGTTGCTGGAAATCTCTCTACAAGTGGAAGTAAGAATTCTGGTACTCCTAAGAGTAAGCCGATTCGCGGCAATAAGAAAATTAAGCGTGGGCTTCTTCCTGCTGGCACGTGGTTTGAAATTAAGCAAGATGCAGCTGATAAAGAAGATGCTTCTAAGTGGGCTAATTTTGAAGGCGAACAGTGCGATAATTCTTCCGAATGCAAAAAAACAAAATCCATTCCTGATAGTGCTAATTCTTCAAAATATGGTGTTATAACTTTCCGACCAGATAGGTGGACTAAAGCAGGTCATTACAAAGTTCACGTAATTGTGCACTATCCGGATAACACTACTTCCGATGATACAAATGCTGGAAATAGTAAAGATGGTAAGTCTTCTCCAGTTTATGCGAATGTAGTTTTTACGCGATTTAATCCACAACCTGGCGATTTGAAGCTTTCAATAAGTAGCAATGATACGGAAGATTTTAAGTATTCGGATTCTGGTGATTCTGATTTGGTTTTGATGCTTGGTCAAAAGGTTGAAAAAACCACTTTTGATGCTTCTGCGTATCTTGGCATAGGCAAGATTAATCAGCGCATGATTTGCTATGAAAAGGATTCCGATGGCAAGCCTGTTGCTGGAAGTTACAAACTTGGCGAAATTAATGGGCTTACATTAGATAAAAAAGACGTAAAAGTTTGGGAGCACGCCAGTTATGAGCAGCAAAAGAAGTGCTTTGACAATCCTGACAGTGGCTGCAGTGTAAAAGATTTACTTTATGACGATTACGTGTACAACAAGTATGTTACAACACATCCGGATTTTAAGCCTAAGAGCGTAAACGAGCGTACAGTTGGCAAACTTACTGGCACTGTAGAAAAAACCGGTAATTTTGCGTGCAAAGTTTATGCTTTAAGGAACTCTGTTAAAAATGACGGTTCGCAAGACCAGCAAGATGAAGCTGTAGTAAATAAGTTTGATCAAATAGCTACAGCTAAGTCTAACAATATTGCTGATATTGATACCGAGCTAAGTAAAGATGCTTTATTTAATTCCAGTAAAGGTATTACTTGGGAAGCTAAGACTTTGAACATTACTGTTCGCAAAATGTCTTACTATTATCAGCCTAATTATGGTGACGGCATTAATACTCTTCCAGGTGAAGTTTCGACTTCTATTGTGCCTGTTAACAAGTGCGGCGTAGGGGATAAGTGCAATAGTAAGCTAGCGCGCACGTATGATCTTCCTGACGGAACGTGGTTTGAAATAAGGCAATATGATGGCGATTCTGATCACAAAGTTCCTGATTGGGCTTCATTTATTGACCATAAAAATAACAGCGATCAAAGTAACAAGCCTGATGATGCTAGTAAGGCTGGCAGAGATTTTTCTGCAGGCTCTGGCAAAAAATACGGAAAGATCACTGTAAAAATGAGCACTTGGATTAAAACAGGTGACTACTATGTGCCAGTTGTTGCGCATTTTCCTGACGGATCTTCTTCTGCTGATTCAGATTCCAGTAACGAAGGTAAGCCTATCTATTTGAAAGTCTCTGTCAACAATTCTCCATGGATTGCTAATGATGATTTAAAGCTGCGAGTTACAACTGAAAAAGCTTCAGCTGAAGGCAAATCGGGTTTGCAAAGTGACGATTATGGAGATGTGGATCCAGATCAGGGAATCACAATGATGCGCGGAATGCGATTTTTGAATCCGTATATTGATGCGTGGTCATTGCGTGACGTTGATAAGAAGATTTCTATAAAAGTTTTGTGCACTAAGCTGAATAAAGATGGCGAAGTGGATGATGGTGCAAAATGGTCTAGTAGCGTTAATGGCTTGAGTGCTCCTACGGAGAGCCAAATTCATAAATGGGATCATATTAAAACTGTTGCTGAGCTTAAAGATTGCGAGCGTAACTCAGCTTCGTGCGATGCAAAGCGCACTCTATTTAGGCGAGATGTTAAAGCGGATGGTTGGGATACGGATAATCCGTTCGATGCAGTCGAGCGCACGGATTCGATCATTGCAGGCGCGCCTAAAGAAACGGGCGATTATCAGTGCGTTGTGTATGCGTTGAAGCCGAATGCGCTTGCTGCTTATACAACTAAGGTGGCTAACGAAACTTCCGTGCAAAACGGCGATACTCTTCTTGATGACGAAGCTGAGCTAACAGAAGGCAAGGATTACACGCTAACCGCCTTCCCAATCCACATTGTTGAGCCTTTTAAACTTCCAAAAACAGGATTCGCAGGTTGGAATATTCTGCTCTGCGGTTTTGCAACTGTTTCAACGTGCTTAATGGTTCTTGCGTTTGCTCTCGACCAAACAAAGTGGGGGCGCGCATTTATGAAAAATTTTGTGTACCGAAATTCTGCTCGAAAGAGCGCTAACAAATAAGGAGAAAAAATGAATAATTTCACAAAACGATGCGTTGCTGCGTTTGCTTCGCTAGCAATGGCTGGAACTCTGTGCGCGGCGGGGGCTGTGACAGTGTCCAGCGTTGCGTGGGGTGAAGAAGATACTGCGACTGCTGGTATAACAGGTGTAGATAAGAACTCGCAGGCTGCTGTTTACAAGAATGCTCCGTGGGAGCTTGGTGACAACGACAAGGCTGCTAATTATTCCCTCACCATTTACAAGTGGCAAGACGAGGTTGACTCAACCACCAAAAAGCAGAAGAAGTCAACTCCTGTTGCCGGCGCTGAGTTCACTGTAAAAAAGGTGACGCAAATCGACAGTAAGGATATCGACTTAACTAAGTACGCAGATTGGGTTAAAGTCGCGAATAAAATCGACAATCTTAATAAAGGCAATACTACTGGAATAACTCTTGAAACTGGTGCTGGAACTAAAGTAAAAACTAAAGAAAAAGGTGTTGCAAAGTTTGATAGTCTTAAAATTGGCTTGTATCAAGTTCAAGAAACAACAGTTCCAACGGGCTTCTCTGCTGCCGAATCTAAGCCATTCTATATGACAATCCCAAGGATTGAAAAGGATGCTGATGGCAAAGTAGTCTACAACTATGCTCCATACGCGGATCCAAAGAACAAGGATTTGAGCAAGAGCGTTAAGAAGACTGCAGATACTTCTAAGACTGTTGGCGCTGGCGATAAGATTTCCTACACCATTAGCGCTGAGCTTGATAAGATGAAGGAAAAGGCTGAAACTGGACAAACTACTGCAGATCTTACTGACGCTGATTTTAACGGCTATTCTGTAGTCGATCTCGCTCCAGCTAAGGCTTTTACTTATCCTACTGACATTTCTAGCGTAGTTACAAAGGTACAACTTGGAACTGGCGATAAGCCCGCAGATGGCGATACTGTGCTTGCTGCTACTGACTACACTGTTGGTACTGCAGAAGATGTAGCTGCTGCAGCTGGCGATGTTGCTTGCAAGAAGATTCCTATTACTTTCACTGAAGGTGGTAGGAAGAAACTTGCTAAAGCTGCAAACGACAATGCTGGCAAGGTTGTAAAGGTATTTGTTACTTTAGAGTTCACTCTTGCTGATTCTAAAACTCTTGGCAACAGCACTGTTACTAACAAGGGCGGCTTAATTCCTTCGCATGAAACTGGTACTCCAGACGTTGTTACTGGTAAAGAGTACAAGGAGGTGAAGTTCTCGAAGTTCAAGATTAAGAAGGTTTCTTCTAAAGATCAAAGTGCTCTTGAGGGTGGAAAGTTTGTGTTATTTGCTAATTCAACCGATGCACAAGCTTGTGCCACAGCAGTTAAGACAAACACTGATGTAGAGTCTAAGTGTGGTGCGAATAGTCCGCGCTCAGCTTTTGGCGAAAAAACATCAGCAAAAGATACTGGTTTAACTGAAGAATATTCTGTAAAGCGTGATGAAGATTTCTACATCGTAGAAACTGCTGCGCCAGACGGATACATCCGCAATCCTGATGTTGTTACAATTAAGGTAACTGATGATAACAAAACATACACATTCCAGAATCTTCCTACCAAGGATAAAGGTTTCTGGTTCAACCTTCCAAAGACCGGTGCTGCTGGCGTGATTCTCTTCGCGCTCGCGGGCGTGTGCTTCGTTGGCGCCGGCTTCGTGGTGTATATTCACCGTCGCAAGAAGGAAGAAGAGCAGGCTAAGCTCCGCGCTTAAGTTCAGTCCCTGCTTCTTTAAGCATTAACGAAAATGGGGGAGTCGGGTGCGCGTTAATTAACGCTTCCCGACTCCCTGTTTATTTTGCAAAAACATTTATTGGAGGAATTATGAAGCTAGCTGATTTTGCAGAGTCTGTTCGCGCGCTATTTAAGCGGCTGGCTCGTATGCGCGCTAACAAGTCCTCCAAAAGTGCGCAAGATTCCGCAAGCTCGCAGTCTATGCAATCTTTGCAGTCTCCGCAATCTTCGCAAATTCAGCAAAATCCGCAAGAGCAATCCACGCAGCCTCAGACGCCAGAGCAATCATCCCCAAAACCAATGTCTACACTTCGCAAGCTGGCTGAGCCTGTTGTGCTTGTTCTTATTGGCATTTTGTGCTTCAGCTATCCTGTGGTTTCTACTTTGGTCAACAATTACGCTGCCAAGGAACTCTCAATCGAATACGACAAATTAAATAAGTATGAGCCTAAAGAAAATCGCGCGCAAATTTTGCGAAAAGCGCGTGAATACAATGCTCGTCACAAAGCAATTATTAGCGCGGACCCTTACAACGGCAGTAGCGACTACATGGACACTCCAGAGTATAAAGAGTACGAAAAAATGCTTAGCGAGCCAATGGGAATTATGGGTATTGTGAAGATTCCGAAGATTGGTGTGAAACTGCCTATTTACCACGGAACTACTCAAACTATTCTGGCAATGGGTGCTGGGCATTTGTACGGTACGGATTTGCCGGTGGGTGGCAAAAGCAGACACACGGTTGTGACGGCGCATACGGGTATGCCGGATGCCACGATGTTCGACGACTTAAACACGCTTAAAAAAGGCGATTACTTCTATTTCGACGTGCAAGGCAAAACTCTTCGCTACAAAGTGTTTCGCATAAATGTTGTGCAGCCGAACGATATTCGTTTGCTGCGGCGCGAGAAGGGGCGCGACTTGGCGACGCTAATCACGTGCACGCCGTACGGAATTAACACGCACAGGTTGTTGGTGACGGGATACCGCGTGATGCCGGATCCGGTGAAAGCGCCTGATGACCATTTGCAGTGGCCGCTTTGGATGACGTTGTTTATAGTGTCGATGGTGATGTCTGCGCTGCTGCTGTTTATGATGCTTGCGATTGCATTGGGCAAGAGGCGCAGTGCGATGGGTTTGCGCGGACGGCATTTGCTGGCGGTTTCGCGCGCTGTGCTGCGTAAGTTGCGGCGCAGGTAGTGCGTGATGCGGTGTGCTGTGTGTTACTCGCGCAGTAGCCAATCTGCGTTAGTAACGGATGTTGGCTGTTTATCGTTACTCACGCAGAGAAACAAACGCGAGGTAAAATCCACGGCAAATGTTTCCATAAATAGCCAAACCTACAACAAATGCCGTAAACTTTCCCCGCGTTTGGAGCGCTACGCAGCCTCAAACCCTCCAAAGGTGAGATGATTCTCTCGTGTTTGGAGCGCTTAACTCTCCGTAACCCTCCAAATGCGAGATAACGCTCGCGCTATAAGCGCTCGCTACGAAACTCGCGTTGGAAGTCCACTGGACTTCCAACCTAAGCGAGTTTCCGCTCCGAATTGCTTTCGCGCGCGCTGTGCTGCGCTCAAGCAGGTCGTCGCGCACGTAAAGCACACTGTGCTTTCAGTATTGAGTCGTCGCTACCGCATTGAGCTTGCTTGAAGCGCGCAATGCAGCTTCAAGCAAGAGCAATGCGACACGCCCACTTGCGCGCAAGCTCATTCTGAGTATAGTAGTTACTCGGTTCGCAAAGCGGGCCGAGATAACCAATGCCCCTTTAGCTCAGTTGGTTAGAGCAGCTGACTCTTAATCAGCGTGTCCAGGGTTCGAATCCCTGAGGGGGCACAAACAAAACCCAAGCTTTGCGCTTGGGTTTTTTCGTATCCAATCACCGCACGCAACGAATCCATCGTTTGTCCCTCTTTGCAGTCAAGCTGGAAACATGACCTCGTCAAATATGATGCCGCAATTATTTCAGGATGATGTTTCGCAAAATCCACTGCAACAGCCGCAACAGCCGCAGCAAAATCTAGCTCATCCGCGCCCGCTTCCTCTAAAAGCTGCCGACACGACTGCCGAAAACCCGTGGCCTGTCGCAATCTTAAGCCAAAAGTTCCACAGCGCCGTCGAACGCTGGCCAGCCGCGTGGATCGAGGGTCAAATCGTCGAAATCAACATGCGCCGCGCCTCTTCCGGCTACATCACCCTTCGCGACAGCAACGAAGAAGTCTCGATTTCCGTAATGGGCTTCAGTAATTTCGTGCAGCAGGCGCGCGATCTTCGCCAAGGCGACCGCGTAGTCGTTCACGGCAAGGCGGATATTTGGGTAAAAGCCACGCGCTTGAGCTTCGTTGCGGACGAGATTCGTCGCGTCGGTGCCGGCGACTTAAAAGCGCAAATTGACGAGTTGCGCAAAAAACTTAAGGGCGAGGGCTTGTTTGACGCGGAAAATAAGGTGCCTCTGCCGGAGTTTCCTAAGTGCATTGGACTAGTTTGTGCGCCTCAAGCTCGCGCGGAGGGCGATGTTATTACGAACGTGAATTTGCGCTGGCCTGTTACGCGCTTCAAGGTTGTTCACGCGCATGTGCAGGGCGTGCAGTGTCCGGCGGATATTATTGCCGCAATTAAGCAGCTTGATGCGGATCCAGAGGTTGACGTTATTATTGTTGCTCGCGGCGGCGGCAGCTTTGAGGATTTGATTGGTTTTTCGGACGAGGGTGTGGTTCGTGCTACGGCTGCGTGCGTGACGCCGATTGTGTCTGCAATCGGCCACGAGGACGATTGGACTCTTATTGATTTGGCTGCAGATATGCGCGCGTCGACTCCTACAGATGCTGCAAAGCGCGTGGTTCCTGACGTTCGCGAGCAGTGGCAGCTTATTGATAACGCGTTGCAAACTATGCGCATGCGAATTTCTGCGCGCGTTGACAATGAGATTCGACTTGTTGAGGGTTACGCGAATCGTCCGAGCCTTACTCGCCCGAGCACTATGCTTGAGCCGCACGAGCGTTTGGTTGAGCAAGCTGTCGAACGAATGCGGCACGGTTTGGTGCGACTTCTGGACGACGCAAGCCTGACTGTTGAGAAGGCACACGCAAGCTTGACCGCGTTAAGTCCGCAATCGACTTTGAATCGCGGGTACGCTGTTGTGCAGCTCAGCGGTGGGAGAGTGCTTGACGACGCGGCTTTAGCGAGCGTTGGCGACGATATGACTGTTACTCTTAAAAGCGGCGTGGTGCTTGGCAAGGTGACTGGCACTAAGTCGGCTGCAACTAAGCCGGCTGCAGCAAAGTCAAGTAAGTAGATTTTTAGATATTTTAAATATTTTAGATATAGCGAAAGGTTAGATATGAGCGAGAAAGTAACGAAAAAAGCGGAAGAATCAGCGGCAAATAGTGCGAATAGTGCAGAAAGCGCGCAATTTGCAAGCACTCTTACGAAAGAAGAGCGTGCTGCGATTGAGGCGATGCCGTACGAAGAGGCTCGCGAAAAGCTGGTTCAGGCGGTTCAGGCGTTGGAGGCTGGCGGTTTGACGCTCGACCAGTCCATGCGTCAGTGGGAGATTGGTGAGGCGTTGGCAAAGCGCGCGCAGGGTTTGCTTGCCACTGTTCGCGCCAAGTTGGATGCGGCGCAGGCGGAGCAGTCAGCGACGGCAGCTACGGCTGGCACGCAGTCGAATCTTGAGGATTAGAGCTCGACGCAGTGACACGCCATAGTGTATAATTGCCATTTGTTGCCTCGGTAGCTCAGTGGATAGAGCACCACTCTCCTAAAGTGGGTGTCGTCAGTTCGATTCTGATCCGGGGCACTTTTATGTGTGGACGTTGTGCAGTTTATATTTGTGCAACGGTGTTGTGTGCTGTATATAGTTTGCTTATTTTTGTTGACAAGCATTAGTTTCTTTTGTATAATTAAGCAGTGGTGAAGCCAGGCAGTGTCTGGTTCGCAAAGAGCCAATCAAGCGATTGATTGGCTCTTTGTGCATCTAATAGTGGGGGGATTGTTGGGGATGATGGTGATTTATAAACCTTTTACTACTATCAGGCAACAAATAGAATTGCTTAAGTCTAGAGGAGTAGTGTTTCCTGATGAGTTTAAAGCTATGGAAATACTTGAAAGAGAAGGTTACTATAGCGTTGTAAATGGATATAAAAATCCATTTCTCGAATCAAACAATTCGAATAAATATGTTCAAGGAACAAAGTTTGAACAAATTTATTATCTTTTTAAATTTGATCGTGAACTTCGCAGTATTATCTTTGCGGCTACAACTAGAGCAGAAGCATTGTTAAGGTCATCATGTTCATATTGCTTTAGCCAAATGCACGGTAATGAAGTTAATGCTTACCTTAATGAAAATAACTATGAAGACCCAAAGGAATCACGTGGTTTAATTAAAGCATTTAATCGAATTATAGAAAATAATAAGTCAAATAATCAAAAATTAAATATAGGAAAAGAATACATACGACATTGTATCAATAATCACGATGGGCAAGTTCCATTATGGGTTTTATCTAATGATTTGACTTTCGGACAGATGTTCTGGTTTTACAAAGCTCAAACTAAATGCGTGAGAGGTTTGGTTGCTAAAAAATATACTGAACTTTATAATTCTTCACACTGTTCTCAAAAAGATATTACGTCAATAAAAATTGATTCTACTTATAGAAGAATTAAAGAGTTCAGAAATATTTGTGCGCACGATGAACGTTTGTATTGTGCTAGACCGCATAGTGATAATGCAACAGTCTTTCAACTTATTAAAGATTTCGACATATTATTAGAAACTAGCTATTATCTAGAGTTTTTAGAGAAGATTGAGAAATTATTAAGTGCGCTTTGTGTTGAAGTGCCAAATTGCTCTAAAAATGTTATTGAATGCATTGGAATGTCTAGTATTTATGAATTTTATGATTGGAAAAATAAAATTAAAGAGAATAGTAACTTGCCTGTTCCGAATGAAGCAACGCTTAAGTCTATGAATCACGCTAATCAAATTATGAATGGCAAAATTTCTGAAGACGGTATTGTTTTTAGCAATGCTAAGGAAGCTAAAGCATTTTTGGATAATATGTCATGAATATGTCATGAAAATTATTCGCGAGTCGCGAAATTATTCCTAATGTTAGGGGATAGTGTTAGATTATTTCTAACTTAAGCGATGATCCGTTATCGGCGGGGAGTTTTCGGAAGAACGGCGAGGATTCGTAAGGTTCTCGCTTATTAGAACCGACGGGGTTGGCCCGCACAGCCAAACACGAGAGGCTATAAGAATAGTTCGATTACGTTTCGTATTTGCACTACGCACTTGCGTTACGCACGTAACCTACGTAACTTTCGTTACGTAATCGTCTTATAGCAAGCGAGGTGGTACCGCGGCAGTAACTGTCGTCCTCGCAGGGAAATATTCACCCTGTTGAGCGAGGAGAGCACAGTGAGCGAATCCACTAATCCAGCCGAAAAGTCGTGCGCAAATAACGTATACCCAAAGGTAAGTGTTTCTGCATCTGCACAAGAAGCCGCCGGCGCGCAAGTTGCCCCAAATCCTTCCTTCCCAAAGCTTGAAGAATCCGTTCTTCAATACTGGGATGCAAACAACACTTTCCGCAAGTCAATCGAATACCGCCCGTCTGGCAAGGGTAGCCAAAACGAGTTCGTGTTCTTCGACGGCCCTCCATTCGCAAACGGTCTTCCTCACTACGGCCACCTGCTCACAGGCTACGCAAAAGACGTGGTTCCGCGCTATCAGACTATGCGCGGCCGCAAAGTAAACCGCGTTTTTGGTTGGGATACTCACGGTCTTCCTGCAGAGTTGGAAGCGCAGAAGGAGCTCGGCATCGAGTCGGTTGAGCAAATCGAAAAAATGGGCATAGCAAAGTTCAACGATGCTTGCCGTGCCAGCGTTTTGAAGTACACGAACGAGTGGCAAAACTACGTGCATCGTCAGGCTCGCTGGGTTGATTTCGAGCGCGGCTACAAAACGCTGAACATTCCATACATGGAATCCGTAATGTGGGCTTTTAAGCAGCTTTACGATAAGGGCTTGGCTTACAAGGGTTACCGCGTGCTTCCGTACTGCCCGAAGGATCAGACTCCACTTTCCGCCCACGAGCTTCGCATGGATGCGGACGTTTACCAGAATCGTCAGGACACTACCGTTTCCGTGGCCGTTAAGCTTCGCGACGAAGCCGACGCTTACGCAGTCTTCTGGACCACTACTCCTTGGACTGTGCCAACCAACTTCGCAATCGTAGTCGGCGCAGACATCGACTACGTGGAAGTTCGCCCAACCGAAGGCAAGTTTGCTGGCAAAAAGTTCTACATTGGCAAGCCTTTGCTCGGCTCCTACACTAAGGAACTTGGCGAAAACTACGAGGTCGTGCGCGAACTTAAGGGTGCGCAGATGGCTGGTTGGCGCTACTACCCAGTGTTCCCATACTTTGCAAGCGAATCTGCGCTCGCAGAGGGTGGCACTCCTGGTCCTAACGCTTTTACGATTTTCACTGCAGATTATGTTGACACCGCTGAAGGTACTGGCCTTGTTCACCAGGCTCCTTACGGCGAGGACGATATGAACACGCTTAACGCGCACGAAATTCGCAGCGTTGACGTGCTCGACGCAGGCTGCAAGTTTACAAGCGACTGCCCAGATTACGAAGGCTTGTACGTTTTCGACGCCAACTTGCCTATTTTGCGTAACTTGCGTGCAGGAGACGGCCCGCTTGCTCAAATGCCGGAAGATCAGCGCGCGCTGCTATTCCAAGAAAAAAGCTACGTGCACAGCTATCCTCACTGCTGGCGTTGCGCAACTCCGCTTATTTACAAGCCTGTTTCTAGCTGGTTTGTGTCTGTTACGAAGATTAAGAAGCGTTTGCTTGAGCTTAATCAGGAGATTAATTGGATTCCTGGAAACGTTAAGGACGGCCAGTTTGGTAAGTGGCTTTCTAACGCTCGCGATTGGTCGATTAGCCGTAACCGCTTCTGGGGTTCGCCAATTCCAGTGTGGGTGAGTGACGATCCAAAGTATCCTCGCGTAGACGTATACGGTTCGTTGGAAGAACTTAAGGCTGATTTTGGCGACTATCCGCGCGACGACGACGGCAATGTGAATATGCACCGCCCGTATATCGATCGCCTTACTCGTCCAAATCCGGATGATCCTACTGGAAAGTCGCAAATGCACCGTATTACGGATGTTCTCGACTGCTGGTTTGAGTCTGGTTCTATGCCTTTCGCGCAGTTCCATTATCCGTTTGAAAATAAGGAATTCTTCGAAGAGCACTTCCCATGCGATTACATCGTTGAGTATATTGGTCAGACTCGCGGTTGGTTCTACACGCTTCACATTATGGCTACGGCTCTATTCGACCGTCCGGCTTATAAGAACGTGATTTGCCACGGCATTGTGCTTGGTTCCGACGGTCAGAAGATGAGTAAGCATTTGCGCAACTACCCAGATGTTAATGGCGTTTTCAACGAGTACGGTTCGGACGCAATGCGCTGGTTCCTCATGTCTTCGCCAATTTTGCGCGGTGGCAATTTGATTGTTACTGCAGACGGCATTAGGGATACTGTTCGTCAGGTTATGCTTCCAGTTTGGAGCTCTTACTACTTCTTCACTTTGTATGCTAACGCTGCAAACGGTGGTAAGGGCTACGATGCTCGTCGCCTTCGCGCGGACGAGGTTGCGGGTCTTTGCAATATGGATCGTTACTTGCTTGCTCGCACGCGTTTGCTTGTTGAGCGCGTAGAAAAGTGCTTGAACGAGTTTGTGATTAGCGATGCTTGCGCTGCAGTTAGCGACTTTATTGACGTGCTTACAAATTGGTATATTCGCGGCAGCCGTGACCGCTTCTGGAATGAGGATGAAGCTGCTTTCAACACGCTTTACACTGTTCTGGAAGTGTTCATGCGCACGATTGCTCCTCTTGCTCCAATGGAAGCGGAGGCTGTGTGGCGTGGCCTTACTGGCGGCGAATCCGTGCATTTGGCTGATTGGCCTTATTTGGTTGAGCCTGAGACTCTTTCGGATGGCGAGAAGAACCCTAAGGCCGGAGAAGTCACCGAGCTTGGTGCTGTTCTTGCGCACGACGATGCTTTGGTTGCTGCTATGGATAAGGTTCGCGAGGTTGTGTCTTCTACGCTTTCGTTGCGTAAGGCGGAACAGTTGCGCGTGCGTCAGCCGTTGGCAAACTTGACTGTTGTTGCAGAAAATACTGCTGCTGTTGAGCCTTACGAGCAGGTGCTTGAGCGTGAGCTTAACGTGAAGAATGTTACATTCTGCACTTTGCAGGATGCAAGCTCTCACGGTTTGAAGATTGTTCACGAGCTTAAGGTGAATGCGCGCGCGGCTGGTCCTCGTTTGGGTAAGCAAGTGCAGTTTGCTATTAAGTCTTCTAAGAGTGGCGATTGGCATGTTGACGAGTCTGGTGCTCCTGTTGTTCAGACTCCAAACGGCGAAGTTGCGCTTGTTGAGGGCGAGTATGAGCTTGTAAATCGCGTTGAGTCTTCTGACGCTCAAGCGGCTCAAAACACCGCTTCTGCTGCAATGCCAACTGGCGGTTTCGTTATGCTCGACACTGCTTTGACAGACGATTTGCTTGCTGAAGGTTATGCTCGTGACGCTATTCGCGCTGTTCAGGATGCGCGCAAGGAGAACGGTTTGGATGTTACTGACCGAATCGCTTTGACTTTGAGCGTGCCAGCTGTGGACGTTGCTAAAGTTAATCAGTTCCGTGATTTGATTGCGGAAGAAACTTTGGCTACGAGCTTCGAGGTTGTTGAGGCTGATTCTAGCGCAACTGAGCTTAGCGTAAGTCTTAAGCGTGCGTAAAACACAACTAACAGCTAATTAACTAAACAAAAACGTGCCGGTGTATTCTTCATACTCGGCACGTTTTGTTGTTATTGCTCCGCTTGTATTTTTGTTTTTGATTCGCTTGTATATGTTGAGGCTCGCCATTACGATAGTAAGCGTTTTTAGGAGGTAGTCTATGGCATCGTCGGCAGCAATTGGCGTTTTTGATTCGGGGCTTGGAGGCATTTCCGTAGCTCGTCAGTTGCATGCTGCTCTTCCGCATGAGCGAATCATCTATTTTGGCGACTCTGCCAACGCTCCATACGGCATTAAAACTCCCGAGGAAGTTAAAAAGCTAAGCTTCGAAATTGTTGAGAGATTCGTTAGCTTAAATGTAAAAGCCATCGTAATTGCTTGCAACACCGCCACTTCCGCAGCTGTGAACGATTTGCGCGCGAACTACAGCATACCTATCATAGGTATGGAGCCGGCGCTTAAATTAGCTTGCGATTTAGGCAAAGGCGAGTCTCAGCGCGTAATTGTGGCCGCAACTGAGCTTACTTTGCGCGAGCACAAGTTCGCGGATTTGCTGCAGCGTTTTTCTAAAAATCATACGATTTTTTCTCAAGCTTGCCCTGATTTAGTGCGTATTGTTGAGTGTGGGGAGCTTAATAATCGCAATATTGTTTTTGCAGCTCTTCACAAGTATTTCGATGAGTATGATTTAGAAAGTATTGATTCGGTTGTGCTTGGCTGCACTCATTTTGTGTTCTACCGCGATTATTTCCGCGAATTTTTGCCTGCGCGCACGAATATTGTTGACGGTAACGAAGGCACGATCAATCATCTTCAAAAAATTCTGGAAGATTTAGGCGAGCTTGCAAGTGAATCTCAGGAAGGCTCAATTACGCTTACTAATTCGGATACTAGCGAGCGTATGCAGCAACTTGCAGAAAGCTTGTGTAAGTAGTCTTATATTCGAGCTTTAGTATTTTACTAAAAAATTACTTTTGCATACTGGCTTAAAATCAGCGTAACTAATGCCGCAATCCACAGCACGTCAACTAGTAGGTCGTATCGCAAACGGTAGTAGCTTTCAACCCACGTAAAACGCTTAACAAGTAGCTTTTGCGAGCTTACGCTTGCGTGCGTCAACGACATAAATTGCATTGTTGTGGAGAACATGAGCACAATGCACCATGGGCATAACGCGTGAATCACGAACATAGATTGTGAGAACAGCCAGTAAGAGTAGGCGAGCGCGCATAATCCGCCAATCCAAGTGCAGATTGCGAACCAGCGCGGCACGCAAACGCGAATCATTCCAATAACAGCAAGTGTTACGAACACGCTTTCTGCAGCAATTCCAAAGAATGCGTTTGGGAAGCTTAATTCGCCGAATTTCACAATTTCTGCCTGCCAAGCTTGTGAAACGCGAGAGCAGGAGACAACGGTGTTAAAGTCGCAGCTGAGCAGTTTTTTCGGTGCGCGCGCCAAAGCAAGCGTTTCTGCGGAAAGAATAAGCGATGTTATAAGCGCCACTACGGAAAAGAACAGCATTACGCCGTAAGTCCAAAAAGAGGAGTGTCTCCATCCGCGCAGTGTTGTTTCGTATTCTTCTTGCGCCGTGCTGGTCTGCTCCATTTGCGCTCCTAAAATTTACCGATAACGAATTATTAACAATGGGAATAATAGCAAATAATAGCGAATGATTATGAGTGCGTATTTATTTCTCTTTACATAGCACAGTTTACGATGATTATATGACCGAAAATAGCAACGAACAATGCGACGCATTTGATTATGCGAATGCTAGTAGCACGCATCTTACGCTGGCTGCGCGCGAACGCTGGGATTTGCACTGTCACACCGTTTATTCTGACGGCACTGCCATTCCAGAAGATTTGATTATGCAAGCTAAGCTCGCTGGTTTGCATGGAGTTGCTATTACCGATCATGACACTACTGCAGGTTGGGATGATTTTCGCGCTGCGGCTAAGGTTTCGAATATGCCCGTGTTGTTTGGTTCGGAAATTACTGCTCAAGATGCTGGAGTTTATGTGCACATGCTTGCATACCAGTACAATCCTAAAAACGAGCAGATTGTAAGCATGTTTGAGCTTACTCGTAAGCATCGCTTTGAGCGTACAAAGCACATGGTTGAGCGCATATCGCAAGATTTTCCAATTACTTGGGATGATGTTTTAGCTCAAGCTAAGCTCGGTGATTTGACCACAATAGGCAGACCGCATATTGCGGATGCTTTGGTTAAAGCCGGCGTTTTTCGCACGCGCTCCGAAGCTTTTGCTGGCCCTGTTTCTCCGCAAAGCAAGTACTATATTCCAACGTCTTCGCCGAATGTGCGTGAGGTTATTGATGCGGTTAAGAATGCTGGGGGAGTTGTTGTGATTGCGCATCCGGCGGATCCTGCGCGTAATCGTGTGCTTCTTTCAGACGATCAGATTATATCGTTTGCAAAAGCCGGTCTTGACGGTTTGGAAGTGTATCATCGCGGAAATTCTAAAGATCAGCGTCAGCGTTTGCTTGATTTGGCGCAAAAGTGCGATTTGCTTGTAACAGGCGGATCGGATTGGCATGGATCAGGCAAGCCGAATCGTTTGGGCGAAGAAACAACAAGCCGCGAAGTGGTATCAGAAATACTCTTGCGCGGCTATAGGCTTTAAACTCTTTATTTTCGATGTTCTTGAGTATCGTCTATGAGTTTTGTAACTGATTTAGTTTTTTGGTTTTGACGAGGCTGGAAAATTTGTGTTTGCGTGCGTCCCGTCCTTCGTGCGCTCTGGCTGATAAAGACGCTTATTGTGTTCGCCTTTCTTAAAGAATGTAGCTTCTCAGTCCTCTTTTAGCACTGAACACAATTTTTCCAGCCTCTCAACACACCAAACACAAACACAAAACTCATAGACTCGTTAAGTTTGTTACGAAACTGCACGGTTTACTAAGTGCAACTAGAGCCGCGCAATTAAGCTGCGGTGTGTGCATAGATTGAAGTTTCTGGCGTGGCGTGTGTAACAGCATGAATGATAGTGTTCACTAAGCAATAAGTAATCAGCTTCTGCAGAGCAATACTGTAAAGCTTCATAATGTTTGGTTATAGTTTGTTATATTAATTGAGGGCGCTGAATCCTACTGAATGCTTTGGAGTGTCGCCGATTAGTGCGTAAGACAATGACGATGCTGAAATCATAATCGTTCGACCGTTTACATCAGTAAACTCAAGCATATCTTTTGCGTCGCTAATAATTGTGCGCACTTCGTCCGCGCTCTGGTTTGTTTCAAAATCAATTGAATCGGAAACGTTTTTTAATCCCAGCACTACTCGCATGCTGTCCTCCTATAAGTGCTATAAACTACTTTCTTCTTCAGTTTTCTTCTTCAGCGTCGCGCTTTGCTCGCTCTTCGCGCTCGCGAAGAGGAATAATAACCGTTTCTGGCTTATCATCTTCTTCTTGTGCGGAAGTTTCTTCAGAATCTGCCTCTGCTTCAGTGTTTGCATCTGGCTCAGCAACTGTCTCTGATTTAGCAACTGTCTCTGTCTCAGCAACTGCTGCTTCAACATTCACAACGTCATCTTCTAATTCTGCTTCTGATTCTGCTTCAGCTTCTGCAGCGTCAGCATTATCATTTGAAGACTTAGCTTCAACATGCGTAATTACTTGAGTTGCCGTATCGTCTGCAATATGCGCTGCCTTTTCAGCTTCCTCGTTGCTAGAAGAATTAGTTACAGCGTACTGAACTGTGCGCTCGTGAGTATCGTCGTTTTCGGCAGCTTCGCGCGCGACTTTTGTGTTCTGATCGCTATCTTTAGAAACATTTCCTTCAACCGTAATATCGCGCTCATTGGTTTCGTCTCCATTTGCGGAATTTGCGGTATTTGCAGCATTTTCAGAAGAATTATTTTGCAAAATTTGGCGACTTTTTGTGTTGTCGTTTTCAAGAAGCGTGCCAACAGTAATAGTAGAAGCAGGGCTTCCAGCAGAGTGAGTTTTAGCGGCTTGAGCATTGTTAATACGGCTAAGCTCGTGCGCTAAACGTTCCACCTGCGCCTTAAAACGCATAATACTTGTTGTGTCTGCACGCTGCAAAGCCTGAATAAAATCTCCAACTTGCTCCATTTGCAACCACAAATTCGCTCGAAGCATAATCAAACTATCGAGACGAGATCCCATCATCCTGCCGTATGCAGAAAGTACTGCGTTTCTGCGCTGTTCGTTGAGTTTTGCAAAAATCCAAGCCAAATCTCGAGCAGGATCGTTAATTTGCATTCCCTGCCAATTTGTTACGGCAGTAATAGTAGATCCTGAAAACAGAATATCTCCGTCAACAAAACCGCCGTGTACTGGGCATGTTTCAAATGACCACAATCCTTCAGTTTCCAACACTCTGGACCAGCTGTCCGTAATTTCTGTTGGAATGTGACCTGCTTGACGAAGCCTTTTAATCCAACCGGTTAACTGTGCTCGAATTTGGCCAGTAGTAAAAGCAGGATATTTTCCGCGAGTTACGAAGCTAGGACGAAGTCTGTGAATTGCGCCGATTGCAGTTCCAACATTTGCGCAATCATCCGTTGTAAGAAGACGCAAGTCGCGCGCGCTTCCTTCAAGATGCTCGCAAATAAGCACAGTGTCATTGTCATTTTCGTCGGAAATAATGCTAGACATTTGCATAGTCTGCTTAAGATTTGCTCTATCTGCATTATTTGTAGCATTCGCGGTTGCAGTATTGTTTTCTTCGCCTTCGCGTTTTCCTGGAATAAACGTAAGCATAGTGTCGTACGCAAATCCCAAAGCTGCTAAATCTTTGCTGTGCTCAAGCGTCCATGCTGCACGAGCTCGGTCGCGCAAGCGCTTGCGACCCTTGTTGTCTGCACTAATAAAAATGTCATAAAGCTTACCTGAAACATCTTGCACAACGGCGTGAGAAATTCCAGCCGCGGTATCAGTGGCATTAACTTGCTCACTTTGGCGCGTTCCTGCAAACTGTACTTCGGGCATGGCTGCAGATGCCAGTGCTGCCAACTTGAATCTACTGAGTTGTGTCACACTCCCACAGTAATACAAAGCACCGAGATTTTACCAATTTTTCGTAAGTTATACACATGTTTTTATTCAGCTTGCACAAGCGTCGTTATTGCTGCCACAATAGTAGGTATGAATTATTCGCCAGAAACCTCGCAAGTGACTTCGAAAGCGGCTTCTTCAGACGCTTCTAAAGCGCCTTCTCCAGAAGCTCTTTTAGATGGTTTGGATGATTCGCAGCGTTTAGCTGCCACGGCAGTAGAAGGTCCGGTGCGCATTATTGCTTGCGCTGGAGCTGGTAAAACGCGCACTATTACGCGTCGAATTGCGTATGCTTGCGCTAGCGGTAAGTGGGATGCTGAAAGAGTTTTGGCAGTTACTTTTTCTGTAAAAGCTGCTGCGGAAATGCGCTCTAGAATAGAGGCTCTTGGCGTTAAAAATATTGGTTGTGTTGCAACTTTTCACTCGGCTGCATTGCAGCAGATTCGTAGCGTGTGGAGTGAAGTTTGTTCAGCGCCTTTTCCGTCTATTATGGAAGATCCTAAGCAAATAATATCTGCAGCTCTTAAGCGTTACCCAGATTTTGATGGCTTAACTTTGCTGCAAGCTCGAGATATTTTGGCGGAAATCAACTGGTCTAAAGTTTCGCTTATCGCGCCAGATGATTACATTCGCGCTTGTGCTGCAACTCATCGCCTGCCTCCTGCAGGATTAGAACCGCAGCAATTCGTTGACGTTTACGAAGCTTACGAAACAGAAAAAAATTCGCATAATTGTATTGATTTTAACGATATTCTTTTGCTTGCATGTCATATTTTGCGAAATTTTCCGGAATCTTCTAGGCGTATTCGTCAATCAATTGGTTGGATTACAGTCGACGAATATCAGGATGTGTCTCCTTTACAGCACGAATTATTGCGATTATGGATGGGGCAGAATCGTGATATTTGCGTAGTTGGCGACCCTGCTCAGACTATCTACTCGTTTGCGGGCGCAAGTAGCTACGATTTGTTAGCTTTTCCGCAAGAATTTGCTCCAATAAGTGCCGATATTAGTTTGAATACGGATTATCGTTCAACAGAGCGCATAGTTGGTATTGCTAATCGCGTACTTGCTTCATCGCCGTATAAGCGTGACTACGTAAAAGTTAAGTCTCTTACTAAAGGCGGTACTCGTGTTTCGCAGCAGGTTTTTGCGACTGATGTTGATGAAGCTTTGGGTGTGGTCAATCAAATTGTAAAGTTTGTAAAAAGCGAAGTTGCCAATCCGGGAGATTGCGCAATACTAACGCGCACTAACGCTCAGCAGCAGGTTATTTGCAAGGCTTTGAAATTTGCCAAAATGCCGTATCGAGTGAGAAGAGACGTTGGCTGGCAGCGAAATGTTTTGGAAGATGCGCAAACCTCGGCTTCTTTAGATGCTGGTGATGCTTCTAAAACGCTTGATATTTCAACAGTTACGGTTTCTACTATTCACGCAGTTAAGGGTTTGGAGTTTGCGCACGTTTATGTGGTTGGTTGCTCGGAAGGCTTAATACCATTCGGTTCTGCTTCTACAGATGAAGATATAGAAGAGGAGCGCAGACTTATGTATGTTGCTGTGACTCGTGCTGAAAAAACGCTTCACCTGTCTTACGCTTGCCGAAAAGAGGGAAGCGCGGGGATGAATCGCGCTCCTAGCCGCTTCTTGGCTTGATTTCGATTTTTGGCTGTCGGTTTATGGTGTGGCTGTGAGGGTGGGTGTTACTTGTCTCGCAGCGCTCCGCTCTTATACCTTATTTGGACTTAGTGGCTAGATAGTTAAGTTTAGTTTTTTTTTTACTTACTTTTTTGCAAAAATAGTTATTCGTCAAAAAGATATTACTATCGCTCCGCTTTTATATTGCTCGACCAAGCAACACCCACCCTCACTACCACTAAAACCGCTAGTGTTCTGCTGTGTGGTAGGAGTGTCTGGTGTGGAGTGCGCAGCAGCAATGATGCTAGTGTTCTATAAGTAATAAGTAATCAGCGTCTGCAGAGCATTAATGTTAAAGTTCACTAATCAACAAGTAATTACCGTTCCAGAAGCATTACTGCAAAGCTACAGAATGTTTGAGGGGATTTCGATTATTCCTTTACATCGCTTTAATAGCGTGATTGATTATTCAGCCTGATTTTCGGCGCCGTCGGTATTGTCAGATCCGTCGCCAGATCCGTTACCAGTTTCGCCGCCTTGATTCTTTTTGTGCTCTTCTTCCTCAAGTAGCTTGCTAAAGTCAGCATCCCAATTTTCGCTACTGCTAGTACCTAAGCTAGTATCTAAGACTTCGCTGCTATTTGCGTTTACGCTTTTGCTACTATTTTCATGATTAGATTCACTACCATCTTCCTTCGCGTTTTCGCTAGTTTCCTGCAAAGTTGGTAGCAAATCTGGGTGACCCCACAAACTATCTCGCTTATCAATTCCGTGCTCTTGCGTAATCTTTTCCCACAACTTAGTTGCTTCTCTCATTCGGCGAGGTCTAAGTTTCAATCCCAAAAGCGATTCGAATGTCACTTCTGCCGGTCCTCCTGCAGCGCGCTCGCGACGCATCATTTCGCGCAACTGTTCAATATGCACAATATGAGCCATTCCAGCCTGCCAAGTAACGCAATCAACCCATCCTTCAACAAGCGCAAGCAGTGTTTCTAAACTGTGCAATGCTTGACGCTGCTCCTCTGAATCATTGCTACCAATATTCTGCAAATTTACAGCACCCGAAATTGCTTCCGGATTCATAGTTTCTACGTCGCGAAGTTGTTCTTCCATCGCCTCTAAATCAATGTTTATTCCGTTTGCATACTTAATAATCAGCGCCTCAAATCGCGGCATAAGCCATGGCACGGATGCAAATAGTCTTGCGTGAGCTGCTTCTCGCAAAGCCAAATAATTCATGACTTCTGTAATATCTAACTCCCACACTTTTGCGTATTCAATGCAGTTGTATGGAATTAAGCCTCCAGCAGGATTTTGCAATAACGCAAGTCCTTGATCAAAACTTCCGTGTACTTCGTGCGAAAGTGCGCCCGCAGCTTGCCCTAATTGCATAGCAAAGGAAGTGTTTCCGAGTAGTTTCATTAGTTGCGCTGGATTATTCATTCCTTCAGGCAGCGGAATCGGCACAACTCCTGCAAAAAGTCCTTTTACTTCAGCGTCGTCCACACCGCTAAATCGCTCCTCAATAACAGAAGTAAGCGCTTCGTTCACGGATTTTGCAACAGGGTTTGCGAATTTTACCCATGCTCCGAGTGTTCCTTCAACCCAATCCGCTCTTGAAAGTACCGCTGGTGTTCCTGGAGCAGGATTGAAATTGCACGTAATATCTAGCCACAAATTTGCTTGACTTAGCGCACGCCTAGCCGAGTCAGCAACTTCTGCATTTACGTTACCTTGATCTCCGGTTGCGCGCTGTAATGCAATTGATTGCGCAAGTTTTTGGTTAATTGGCCCTTCTTCAAGTGTTGCTTCCATTTCATTAGGATTATTTAGTCCTCCTGCGCTGAAAGCTTGCATCATGCTACGAACTTCGTCCGGTTTAGGAAGCTTATCTGGGTTTTGATTTAAGAGTTGTTCGCGCAGCTCAAAAGGAAGTTGTTCAAGTTGTTTCCATGCTTCTTCGCCTTGTATTGGCCCAAAGCATTCAATAAGCCACTGGTGAATTGCATCATCGTTCATGAGTTCATCCTTTTGCTGCGGTTTAAAGCAAATATGTTTTTATTATGTTTTATACATTATATTTTGCATTATATTTTGCATTATTTGCATTATAAGTCAAATTCAAAATCAAATTAATCTATATAGGGCTTGTGTAATGATACAAACATGCTTGGCTTTTCTAAACGTTTGCGCATATTTAGCAGGTTATCAGGTAGATTGCTAACATTTGCGAAGCAGTTAATTTTGTATATTGATTCACATTCTTTGCGCTATTTTGCGGGATTTTTTGCCGTATTAGTTGCGTTAATTGCGCTGATGCTACCAAGTGCGTATGTTGTAGAAGAGCCTGGTACTACTCAGGATGTGCTTGGTGTTTCTGGAGATTCAAAGCTTCCTGTAATTCAAATACTTTCAAAGCATGCAAAGTATAAAGATAGCGGGAAATTATTAATGCTCACTGTTGATACTTCTGGAGTTCCAGGGCATGAAGTTTCAACATTTGAAGCGCTTATTTCGTGGCTGAATCCTCAAAAAGCGATAATTCCTCGCGAAGCAATTGTGCCTGTTGGTCAGAATGCGGATGATTACGATAAGGAATCCGAACACGAAATGAACAATTCGCAGGATGTTGCGCAAAATGTTGCTTTACAATACGCCTCTAAGCATCTTGGAATTAATACTAAGGGTGTGAAGTTGCGTTTACATATTGAAGATGTTGGGGGACCTTCTGCAGGAATGATGTATACGCTTGGAATTTTAGATAAGCTTACGCCTGAAAGTGAAACTGGCGGTAAAACTATAGCCGGCACTGGAACTATTGAAAAATCGAAGAAAATTGGCGCTATTGGTGGTATTCGCCTAAAAATGATTGCAGCTAAGCGAGATGGTGCTACCTGGTTTTTAGCTCCTAAAGATAATTGCGACGAAGTAGTTGGTCATGTTCCACAAGGTTTGCGAGTTGTTCGAGTTAGTACTATTGATGAAGCTTATAAAGCGTTGAAATCTATAGGTTCCAGCCGTGGAGCAGATAAATTGCCAAGCTGTAGTGCAAAAGATGTAAATACAAAATGAATACAAAATGAATACAAAATAAGCGAATTAAATAATCTAATTAAATAAGGTAATTTGAATCGAACAGAAAGTGGGCGATGAGGGACTCGAACCCCCGACATCCACCGTGTAAAGGTGGCGCTCTAGCCAGCTGAGCTAATCGCCCGATTGCAACAAAGTAAAAACATACATGAGGGTCTGTACGAATGTACTTAAGCGTGGCGCGCGTCTCAACAATCGCGTAGAGTATACTCAATGGAAACATGTGCTCAGGAGGTCGATAGTAGATGACTAATAAACCTGATACCGCTCGTAATGCTTCAGGAATGGAGCGTGTGGGTAAGCGTAAGTTAGGATATAACGTCGCACAGGTAGATGCTTTTCTGGAGCGTGCGCACACTTTGTATGAAAGCGATGAGGCTCGACTTACTCAGCAAGACATTCAAGAAGTTTCTTTTGACTTAGAGCGAAATGGTTATGTTATTGGGCAGGTTGATGCTGCACTGTCTCGTTTGGAGCGCGCAGTTGTTGACAAATGCACCGAGCAGGAGATTTCCGAGTGTGGTAGGGTGGCTTGGAAAGCTCGCGCTGAAGAGTTGTATCGTAAGCTTTTGAAACATGCTCAGCGTGATTATCGTGAACGTTTTGATAACGGAGCTTCTCGTCGACCATCTTATGCTCGTAAGCAAGTAGATATTATGGTTGATCAAGCTTTAGATAAGATTGCGCTTATGCTTGGTCACGAGCTTGAGTGGGAAACTGACGAAAATACTTTGAACGACATTAACTCCACATATGTTTCTAATGTTATTTTCACTCAAAAAACTGGCAAACATGGCTATGATGAGCGTCAGGTTGATTACTACTTGAATGCTTGCGTGCGTTTGTTAAGTAGCTTGGAATCTCTTAAGCGTTTAGACAAGTATGTTAATTCTGATTATTCAGGACATACTCTTGTTGAGGCTATTGCTGCTGCGTCTGCTGCTGAAGATAAGCGCGCGTCCGCTGAGGCTGCGTCTGCGGCTGCGGCTGTTGGAACAGCGACGGACGTGGCTGCTGCGTCTGCTGCTTCTGCAACTGCTTCTGTGGCTCCATCTTTTGCTCCTGCAACAAAAGTGTCTGGCGTATCTTCTGCAGTATCTTCCGCAACTTCTTCTGCAGAAAAGGGCGAAGTCTCAAACGTTTTGCCAAAGATTACTCGCTCTCAATTGGTGCCTAATGTTCCTGATCACGAAAAGCAAAGCATTTTTGCTCCGGTTGATTACAATAATCAATCTTCTAGCGATTCGTTTGAAGCGTTACATCAGTCTGAGCGCGCAATCTTTACGGCTCATTCTGCAGAAAGTAAGTCTGCAAATCTTGACGATGAAGATAGTAACGATGAGCTTTTGCAAAGTGCCACAGTAATGCATAATTCTTCTGCTTCTGCTACTGTGCCGCCGACTGTGCCTCCAGCTGTGAAGCCAGCTGCAAAGCCAGTTGCGAATACTTCTGTGCCGCCGACTGTGCCTCCTGCTTTCCCTCCGGTTTCACATCGTACGCACGAAGCTGCTGAGTCTGCACCTGAGTCCGCACCTGAGTCTGCTGCATCTGCTATACCATCTTTCCCGCCTGCAGCTCCTGCAAAGCGCGCATCTGATTCTATGCAAATCCCAGTTACGCATTTAGAGCCTAGCAAGCCATTGAGTTTGGATATTCCAGATCTTTCATTCCCAATAATCGGTCATATTGATGAATCGACTTCTTTCAATAATGATTCAGATAATGACGACGATAATAGTGACGATACCAGTGACGGCATAGCGTAACCGCTTTTATTTGCTAAGATTTGCAATAATTTTAGACTGGCAGTTTGATTTATGCCGTTGTATCGCGATGAAGCCGTTGTGCTTCGTGCTTTTCCTTTGGGTGAAGCAGATAGAATTGTAGTTTTGCTCACAAAGCAGCATGGAAAAGTTCGTGCTGTTGCAAAAGGAGTTCGTCGTCTTAAATCGCGCTTTGGCGGCCGACTTGAGCCTCTTATGCGCGTTGATGTGCTTTTGGCGCAAGGAAAGTCTTTGGATGTTGTATCACAGGCTGTTTCCATATCTGCCTACGCCGGCCCGATTTGTGCCGATTATACGTCCTATGAGTATGCAAGCGTTATGTTGGAAGTTGCAGATGCTCTGGTTTCCAACGAATATACGGATGAGTATATGCGTGAATATCAAGATACTTCCGGACAGTATCGTCTACTTACTGCTGCTTTGTCGTCGCTATCTAACAGAAAGCATGCGCCGAATGCTATTGGAATTTCATACCTTTTGCGCGCAATGTCTTTGGCTGGCTGGTCGCCGCGTTTAAAAACTTGCGTTGTTTGCGGAAAAGAAGAAAATTTGTGCTACTTTTCTCCATCTGCCGGCGGCGTTATGTGTGCTGGCGATCATACGCCCGAATCTATTATTTGTTCTGACGAAACACGTCTTCAACTATTCGCACTTTTGCAAGGCGATTGGCATTCTATTGACGGCGTGCCAATCGATTCTTCTACTCTTTCTTGCGCAAAGATTTGGGCGGAATATTATCTTGAGCGTCCAATTCGTTCAATGGGGTTGTTACATTCTTAAGTATGGCTTTTGAAAACGTGGATTATACGTCGCTTAATATTCCGGCGGCTCCTTTTAGTGACCTTTCTCGCATACCAGATTTTCCTAAGGGAAAGGTTCCTCGCCATGTTGGTGTGATTATGGACGGTAATGGTCGTTGGGCTAAAGAGCGCGGAATGATTCGAACCGAAGGTCACAAAGCCGCGGAGCCTGTTGTTTTTGACACTATTGCTGGCGCTATTGAAGCGGGAGTGCGCTACTTAAGCTTGTATACTTTTTCTACGGAAAATTGGAAGCGTTCTCCGCAAGAAGTGCGCTTTTTAATGGGATTTTCTAGGGATATTATTCATCGCAGAGTTGCGCAAATGAACGAGTGGGGTGTGCGCGTGCGCTGGGCTGGGCGTCGTCCTCGTTTGTGGAAGTCTGTTATTGACGAGCTGGAAAAAGCTCAAGAAATCACCAAGAACAACAAAACTATTGACGTTGTTTTTTGCATAAATTATGGTGGGCGAGCGGAAATTGCGGATGCGTGTGCGCAAATTGCTAAAGAAATTCAAAATGGCAAGATTAAAGGCGATCGTATCACTGAAAAAATGATTGCTGAGCACTTGTATAATCCAGATATTCCAGATTGCGATTTGGTTATTCGCACTTCCGGCGAGCAGCGCACAAGTAACTTTTTGCCTTGGCAAGCATCCTACGCGGAGCTTGATTTTGTGCCGGAACTATTTCCGGATTACGGCCGCGAAGCGCTGTGGAGGTCGATTGACCGTTATGCGCATCGCGACCGCAGGTTTGGCGGCGTAAAAAACGCTTAAACGCTTAGATGTTTAGACGCTTAAACGCGCTTAGTTTTCGTTGTTTTTGCGTTCGTCGAGAATCTTATCTACGAGCGCTGCTTTTGCGTCAATTTGATTGCTAAAACCAGGGCGAATGTCTAGCTTTAGAATTACGCCAGTTCTGTATCCTTTATTAACTAGCGTCATAGTTGCGTCACGAACAACGCGCATAACGTCGTCAAATTCGCCCTCAATATTCGTAAACATTGCGTTCGTTTCGTTTTTTAATCCAGAGTCGCGAATAACTTTCACGGCATCCGCCACGTACTCGCTTAACTCGTCGCCGACTCCGCTTGGAGCAATGCACAACGCCGCAACCGTGTTAGTTTTGTGAGCGTTTGCGCAGCTATTTTCGCAAATGTTTGCGTTTTTATCTTCGTTATCTTTATTGATTTCACTCATAGCACAATCCCTTAAATTCGTAATCTTACGCAAATTTAGCAAAATATAACGCCAAATAATGCGCAACAAACTCATAAATTTGCGTGACTTTAATAATTCTACAAGCGTCACAGGGTTTTTCTATAATTAACACCGTTTCACCCGAATTTTCTAGTTTTACGAAAAGGTGTATTGTGGCTGTTTCAAAGCTTGATGAAGTCGTGTCCTTGGCTAAGCGTCGAGGTTTTGTGTTCCCAGCTGGCGAAATTTACGGTGGCACGCGCTCCGCGTGGGATTATGGTCCGTTGGGCGTTGCGTTAAAGGATAATATCAAGCGCGAATGGTGGCGCTACATGGTAACCACGCGCGGCGATGTTGTTGGCGTGGATACTTCCGTTATTCTGCCTTCGCAAGTTTGGGTTGCTTCCGGTCACGTTTCCGTGTTTAACGATCCTTTGATTGAGTGCTTGAACTGCCATAAGCGTCATCGTGCAGACAAGTTGGAAGAGTCTTATGCCGAAAAGCATGGCGATAAAATGCCAGAAAACGGCTTAAAAGATATTGCTTGCCCAGATTGTGGTACTCGCGGAAACTGGACTGAGCCACGTGACTTCAACATGATGCTTCGCACGCATTTAGGCCCTGTTGAAGACGAAAACAGCTTGCACTATTTGCGTCCAGAAACAGCTCAGGGTATTTTTGTGGACTTTAAGAACGTCATGACTTCTACTCGTCAAAAGCCGCCATTCGGCATTGCAAATATTGGTAAGTCTTTCCGTAACGAGATTACGCCTGGAAACTTTATTTTCCGCACTCGTGAGTTTGAGCAGATGGAAATGGAGTTCTTCGTAGAGCCTGGAACAGACGAAGCTTGGCATCAGTATTGGATTGACACTCGCGTTCGCTGGTATGTGGATTTGGGTGTGAAGCCAGAAAACTTGCGTATGTACGAGCATCCTAAGGAGAAGCTCAGCCACTATTCCAAGCGCACTGTCGATATTGAGTACAAATTCGGCTTCCAAGGTTCTGACTGGGAGAGCTTGAGGGTATTGCAAACCGTACTGACTACGATTTGTCTGCTCATGCTAAGCATTCCGGCGAGGATTTGAGCTACTTTAACCAGGCTACTGGCGAAAAGTACGTGCCTTACGTTATTGAGCCTGCTGCTGGTCTTACGCGCTCTCTTATGGCATTCTTGGTTGACGCTTACGACGTTGACGAAGCTCCAAACACTAAGGGCGGCGTTGACAAGCGCACTGTTCTTAGACTCGATCCTCGTTTGGCTCCTGTTAAGGCTGCAGTTTTGCCGTTGAGCAAGAAGCCGGAATTGCAAGCTGTTGCTCAAGATTTGGCTGCAGATCTTCGCCAGCATGATTGGGTTATTGATTACGATGAAGCAGGCGCTATTGGCCGCCGCTACCGTCGCGAAGACGAAATCGGTACTCCTTTGTGCGTAACAGTTGACTTTGATACTTTGGAAGATCACGCTGTTACTATCCGCGAGCGCGACACTATGCAGCAAGAGCGCGTTTCTTTGGGCAAGGTTGCAGATTACGTTGCTAGCCGCATTAACGAAAAGCGCGTTAAGTATCCGCAGGGTCCTGTTGAGATTGTTGGCACTCGCTCAGCTGATGGTGCTGTAGATATTGCTAAAGAAGCAGGCGAAGACGAGTCTAAGCCTGTTAAAATCGCGACTGCTGGCGGCTTGTACTAATACGCGTTTGAGTATCGCTTAAGAATATCTTAAGTATTAATAAGCAAAAATATTATTAAAGTGAATGGAGTTAAAGCAATATGAATTTTTCTATCAAACCAGTGGATTTAGGGAAAGTTCATATTGCAACTCCTGTTGTTTTGTCTCCAATGGCTGGAATCACTAACTGGCCATTTCGCGTAATCTGCCGAGAATTTGGTCCAGACGGGCTTTACGTAGCAGAAATGATTACAGCTAGAGCATTAGTTGCAAGAAATCCAAAAGCGCTTAGACTTTGTCGTTTTGCGCCTAGTGAAAAAGTGCGATCTTTGCAGCTTTATGGTGTTAATCCTTCTATTGTGGAGCTTGCTGCTCGAATTGTTGTCGATGAAAACATGGCCGACCATGTTGACTTAAACTTTGGATGTCCTGTTCCTAAAGTTACAAGACGCGGCGGTGGGTCTGCTCTTCCTTGGAAAACTGATTTGCTGCAAGAAATTTTGCATCGCGTAGTTTCTGTTTGTAATCCTGCAGGAATCCCAGTTACAGCTAAATTCCGCGTTGGTATTGACGAGAGTCATGAAACTTTTATGCAAGCCGGCCATATTGCTCAGGAAGAAGGATGTGCTGCTGTAACTTTGCATGCTCGCACAACTTCAGAATATTACGGTGGTCATTCAGACTGGCAGCGTATTGGTGAGCTTGTTGATGCGCTTAATATTCCTGTTTTTGGAAACGGTGATATTTGGGGTGCGCAAGATGCGCTCGCAATGTTTAAAGAAACTGGTTGCGCGGGAGTTGCCATTGGTCGCGGATGCCAGGGTAGGCCTTGGATTTTTGCAGATATTCGTAACGCTTGCGAGGGTAGCGATAATCGTGTTAATCCTACTTTGGCGGAAGTTGGCTCAGTGATTTTGCGCCACTTAAATCTTTTGGTTGAGTTTTATGATGGTGACGAGCGTATGGCTGTTCACGACTTGCGTAAGCATATTGCTTGGTATTTAAAGGGTTTTCCGGTTGGTGGAGGAACTCGCAAAAACTTTATGGAATGCGAGTCTATTGAGGATGTTAATCGCAATCTTAATATGCTCGACGGCTCTCTTCGTCTGCCGGAACAAGTGTTAGACACGCCGCGTGGTCGTGTGCGTTTTGCTAAAAAAGTTCATTTGCCATACGGCTGGTTGGATTCTCGTACTACAAGCCATGAGGAGCGCGAAGCCTTGTTTGGCGACGACCCGATGGATGCTAGTTACTAGAGTTTTCTAGGCTTTTGGCCATTTTTATATACTGATTATTCTGCGATTATCTTGTGATTATTCAAAGAAAATTACCGGCTATGTATATTTGCATATAGCACGGTGTATTATCAAATCAGTGACATTTTTTCAGTTTATTGTTAAAACGTCGTCAGTATCGAGCGTTTTGCGCTAAAATATTGTGTAAACGTGCGTGAGTGACAGGAGAAAACGGTGAGCGAGATTGCCCAGACTGACAATTTCAACGACAAAACCATCATCAAGGTAGTCGGCGTCGGTGGTGCCGGCGGTAACGCCGTCAATCGGATGATCAGCGAGGGTCTACAGAATGTAGAATTTGTAGCCATTAATACTGACGCTAAAGATTTACTGCGTTCTGATGCTGATGTAAAGATTTCATTATCGGACGCTTCAAGCCGAGGTCTTGGTGCTGGTGCTGATCCTGAGAAGGGTGCAAAAGCTGCACAGGATCATCAATCAGATATTGAAGAAGCACTTAAGGGTGCTGATATGGTGTTCGTTACCTGCGGCGAAGGCGGCGGTACAGGCACTGGTGCTAGCCCAATAGTTGCTCGTGCTGCGCATCAGCAGGGTGCTTTAACTATTGCAGTTGTTACGCGTCCATTCGGTTTTGAAGGGCCGCAGCGAGCTGCATCTGCAAAACTTGGTATCGAAAATCTTCGCAAAGAAGTTGATGCGTTAATCGTAATTCCAAACGATCGTCTTTTGGAAATTTCGGATCGCACAATCGGTATTATTGAAGCATTTAAGACGGCAGATACTGCATTGCTTGCTGGTGTTCAAGGTATTACTGATTTGATTACCACAAATTCGTACATTCATGTGGACTTCTCCGATGTTACCGCTATTTTGCGTGGAGCAGGTACAGCACTCTTTGGCATCGGTTCTGCAAAGGGTGAAGATCGTGCAACTCAGGCTGCTGAAATCGCTATCAGCTCGCCTCTTCTTGAGGAAAGCATTGAAGGTGCTCACGGTGCTTTGATTAACATTGCAGGTCCAAGCGATTTGAAGCTTCAAGAAGCGTCTGCTGCAACTGAGCTTGTTCGTAAGGCTATTCATCCAGAAGCACAAATTATTTGGGGTCTTTCCTTGGATGATTCCTACGGTGACGAAGTGCGTGTGACTGTTATTGCTGCAGGTTTTGACGCTCACTCTAAGTCGGAAGAATCTTCAGCAACAGCCGGTCAGTTTGTTGATATGCAGGCAGATGTAAAGTCTGTTGCTCCAGCAAAGTCTACTTCTGCTATGAGGGAAGAATCTGCTGCTAAACAAGCAGAGCAGCCTGCTTCTGTGCCTTCTATGTTTGATACTGCAGCAAATCAGCAGTATGTATCTAATCCAGAACCTGCTCAACCGCAGCCTTCTGAACCGGATGAACTAGATATTCCTGATTTTCTGCGTTAGGCGTAACGAGAGGAGGGTGGCTTCATGGCTAGCTTTATGAAGAACGTAATGTCGTACGTTGGTATGGCAGATGTTCAAGAAGATGATGATTATGTTGAAGCTGATGTTCCAGAAACTTCCTTTGACAACGATCGATCGGTAACACCTGTTGCGTCGCAGCGCGGAGACGATTCTCGCCCTAGTGGCACTTCTGCTCGCGCAAGTCTTAATCGCATGAGCCGTATTACTACCATTCATCCAAAGTCTTATGACGATGCGCAAATGGTTGGTCGTGCTTTAAGAGATGGCGTTCCAGTGGTGCTTAATTTAACTGGCGTAACTGAGTCTGTGGCGTATCGAATTGTTGATTTCTCTGCTGGCGTAGTATTCGGCGTGCGCGGTTCTATTGAGCGTGTAACTCCTCGCGTGTTCTTGCTCAGTCCTGCGCAAGTGAATATTAAAGTAGAGGATGCTCCAAACGGCAATACTGCTCGAGACTTGTTCTCTTAAAGCGTATTACGCAATAAAAATCTTAATTAAGCAGCGTTTGTTTAACACTCTCGCTGCTTTTTTATACTTTTTGGTAGCATAAACAAGAGTTCGAGCATAACTAAAATCATGCGAATTTAACTAAATAATTTAACTAAAAGCGTATAGCCGAATAACGAAAGTAATCTAATGAGCAGTGAAAATGAAAACGAAAACACTATGCAAGCCAAGCAACGCACTGTATTGTCGTTTGTGCGTCGTTCTGGACGCTTAGATGCGCGTTTACAGCACGCTCAGGAGCGTTATGCAAGTCAGTACTTATTAGATGTTACTGAAGCTCCTGGCTCTTTTAGATTGCGCGAAAATTTGCACATTACGCATGATTGGATTAAAGATAAGTGGGGCAATAATAATCCGCTTATTGTTGAAATCGGTTCCGGTCAGGGCGAAAACGTTGTTGCTGCAGCAGAACGTTTGCCGGAAACTAACTTTTTGGCGCTTGAAGTTTATGATCCAGGCGTTGCTCACACAATGCTTTTAGCTGGAAAGCAAGGTTTAACTAATCTTCGTATTGCGCAAATCAATGCTCCTGATTTTTTCGCAGCTTGCGATTTAGGTGTTTTAGAAGAAGTTTGGACTTTCTTCCCTGATCCATGGCCTAAAATGCGCCACCATAAGCGTCGTATAGTGCAGCCAGAGCTTGCTTCTACAATTCACCAGGCATTGCGCAAAGAGGGTGCGTGGCGCATTGCTACAGATATTGAGGATTATGCTTTGCACGTGCATGAGATTATGGATTCTCGCGAAGATTTCACAAATATTGGCGAATTAAAAGTAAGTCTCCCAACTGAGCACGTTGGAAAAGGTACGGTCGACACTGCAGCAGCTCTTCCTCACGCAGATTTTAGTGAATCTGAGCGTTTTGCTGGTCGCGTTCTTACAAATTTTGAGCGTAAAGGCTTGGAGGCTGGTCGCAGGATTCACGACTTCACCTACCTAGCGAAATAATGCTCTCAATACGCTAGTCCTGTTGATTAGCGAATACTAGCATTCGCGCTGCTGCACACACCACACCGAACACTCCTACCTACCACGCACCTACCCGCAGCTTAATTGCGTGACTTTAGTTGCACTTAGTAAACCACGTACTTTGCGTAACAAATTTAACGAGTTATGAGTTTTGTGTTGTCGTTTAGTGTGTTGAGAGGCTGGAAAAATTGTGTTCAGCAATAAAAGAGGACTGAGGAAGCAACATTGTTAAAAGATAGGCGAACACAGCAAAATACTTTAACAGTTAAAGCAACGAAGGACGGGACTTGCGCAAACACAAATTTTCCAGCCTCGTCAAGAACCTAAGAACAAGAACACCAGTCAAAACTCATAGACGATACTAAAGAATATCGAAAGAAAAAATAAAACTAATCCTACAAACACACACGCAATTAAGCCGTACTTAATCTCAACACGCCGTAAGTTGCGAGCTTCTTTTCCGAGTGTTAATATCATATGGTTTGGTTCGAAGCCCCCTTCGTCTAACGGTTAGGACACCAGACTTTCAATCTGACAACAAGAGTTCGACTCTCTTAGGGGGTACAAATTATAGCACCGCTTAAAATCCTAGCGGTGCTTTTTGTTTTTGATTGCATCTTGCCCAAGTTTTTGGCATATAACCCTTATAACCTAGGTTTTTCCTTCAGTTATCTGTTTTCTGCTACTTGTTCCTATATTTCTGCGGTTTTATATTGCGTTATAACTTACTTTGATAACGCAAATTTGTTATAGCGTGTGTTTCTTTTGTTTAAGGTGATAGACTTACTCGTTGGTGCTTCTGCCCGGGTTGCGTAGGTCAGGAAGTGCTCAATTAAGTATTTACAATGCGCAGCATTTTTAAGATAAAGGATTTCTTATGAGCAATATTTTTAACACGAATATTGATAATAGTATTGATAGTGATGAAGCGAAATCATCTGCTTCTGTAGCTTCTGCAACTCCTGTAACGGATAGTGCGAATGATAAAGCTAATCCGGAGCCTTCAATTGTTGCTAATTTGCGTTGGCGTGTGGCGGATATTGCTTTGGGAGCTGCTTTATCTGCTGTTTTTGGCGTAATTCTTTTTGGCTATGGATTGGTTTTTATTCCAATAATTCGCACGCTTAATGCTGCTATTCTTCCTGGTTTTGCTAGTATTACGCATGGCGTGTGGTATTTATCTGGCACTCTTGCTCTTCTTTTAATTCGTAAGCCTGGTTCTGCAGTGTATGTGAATGTTGTTGCAGCTTTTGTGCAGGTTTTGCTTGGTTCTCCTTTTAATATTAGGGATACTGTTATTTCTGCTTTGCTGCAGGGTGTTTTTGCAGAATTGCCATTCTTGATTGCTAAGTATCGAAAGTTTAATTTGACTTTGAGTGCTCTTTCTGGTTTGCTTGTGGCTTTTGAGTATGGTGTGTTCTTAAGCTTCACTAAGTATCAGGCTAAAGCTCCTACTTATATTACGATTCATATGATTACGGAGCTTGTAAGTGGTCTTTTGCTTTCCGGTGTGCTTGTGTGGTTTGTTTACTTGGCTTTGCGCGCAACCGGTGCTCTTGATAACTTTGCTTCCGGACGAACTGAGCGCGTGTGATGCTTTTTATTTGAGTTCGACGCACTAGGTTTGGCTACGTTTATGGGTATGTGCTAATCTAGTCGTTGCTAACTTTGTTAGCGTGGGGCTTTAGCTCAGTCGGTTAGAGCAACGGACTCATAATCCGTCGGTCCAGGGTTCAAGCCCCTGAGGCCCCACGAACTAAATAACGCCACTTCATCAAGTTTATGAAGTGGCGTTATTGATTTTTATGAGTTAAATTTTATTTTTATTTTATTTTATTTTTTACTTTATCTTCCGGCTTTTGCTAAATAATCCGGTATTTGTTTAGGATACTTTGGCCATGCGCCTTCCTGAGTGCATACGAACGCAGCAGTATTAACGGCTGCTCGATGCGCTTCTTCAAGACTTTCGCCTTTAAGAATATGCGTTGCAAACACTCCAGAAAATGCGTCTCCTGCGCCAACCGTATCAATAATGTTTACGTGAGGCGTTGGAATAGTGGAGCTTTCGCCGGTGCTTGTAATAATCGTGCTAAATGTAGCTCCGCCTGTAAGAATCACGTAGTCTAATGCGTAGCGTGCTTGGAACCAGCGGCAAGCTTCTTCGTCGGAAGTGTCGCGAATATTGAACATGTCTCGAAGTAGGAACAGTTCGGAATCGTTAAGCTTAAAAACGGTGGCTTGCTGAAGAAGAGTATCAATGAGATCCTTAGAGTAGTGGTCGCTTCGAATGTTTATGTCGAAGAACTTCATCGCTCCAGGCTTAGTATGCTTCAATAATTGAAGAATAGTGTCGTGAGTTTCTTGCGAGCGCAGGCTAAGAGTGCCGAAGCATACCGCGTCTGCTCTCTCTACGAGGTCAATAAGCTCTCGAGTGTAAAGAATATGATCCCACGCAATATTTCTCAAAATTGTGTATTCTGGTATTCCGTTTTTAAGCGCTATTTCTACTGTGCTTGTTGGCCAAGCATTTCGTTGAATAATTGAGGTGATTCCAGCTTTGTTGACTTTGTCAATTAGCTCGTCTCCAAGCTGATCTTGGCCAACTGCGCTAATCATGCAGCTTTGAGCGCCGTGGCATTGTGCATGGTATGCAAAATTGGCTGGCGCTCCACCTACGCGCTTTCCGTGCGGAAGTAAGTCCCATAAAAGTTCGCCTAGCGAAAGAACAATTGGCTTAGTCATATATTTCCTTTCCTGCACGGTCGGCCATCCAGGCTTCTACATCGTCAATCTGCTTTGGAATGTCAATAGAAAGCCATTCCGGCCCGTTTTCTGTCATTAACACATCGTCTTCAATGCGAATGCCAATACCGCGCATTTCTTCCGGTAGTATTAAATCGTTAGCTGCAAAATACAATCCTGGTTCAATCGTAAAGATCATGCCTGGAGTAATTTTTGCGCCTTGATAAGACTCGTAGCGTGCTTGAGCGCAGTCGTGTACGTCCAAGCCAAGATGGTGAGCTACTCCGCACGCATGCCAGCGTCGATGCTGCTGGCCTTCTGGAGATAGTGACTCTTCAACGCTAACCTTCAAAATTCCCCATTCGTGCAAGTGTTCTGCTAATACTCGCATGCAAGCGTGGTGAATATCGGAGTAAGTAGCACCTGGCTTAGCCGCTTCAAAACCGGCTTGTTGAGCGTCAAGAACGCACTGGTAAAGCTTCTTTTGCAAGTCGGTAAACTTGCCGTTTGTTGGGAACGTGCGCGTAATGTCGGCGGTGTAGAGGCTGTTTACTTCAACGCCTGCATCAATAAGAAGCAGTTCTCCGTTAGAAACTACGCCAGTATTTCGCATCCAGTGCAAAATTGGAGCATGCTTGCCGGAAGCAACAATAGTGTCGTAGCCTACTTCGTTTCCTTCCTCGCGTGCAACAGAATTAAAAGCGCCTTCAATCATGCGTTCGGAATGTTCTTTGTCAAGAGCTTGAGGCAATCTAGTAAGCATGCGGTCAAAACCAAGCTTTGTTGCAGCAACAGCTTTGCGCATTTCTCGAATTTCGTAATCGTCTTTAAGCATGCGAGCTTCTGCAGCAAATTCGTGCAGTTTGTCGTCAGCGGAACTATTAGCGTCTTCGTCCGTAAACCCGCTTGCTTCGCGCATTGTCTCAACTTTTGCGGTAAGCTCCGGATCGGTTTCTCGAATAATTCGAACGCGAACGCCTTCGCCATTTGCGTCGTCGCTTACATTCTTTGCAATAGCGTCGTCAAGTTCAGCAATGTCACGCGTTTCAATTCCTGTCATGGCTTTGAGCTCTTTCAAGCCTGCGCGTGGGCCAACCCAGTATTCTCCGTAGTGTGGATCCCTGTAAAATGCTGAAGTGCTGTTATCTGCGCGTGGGGCTACAAAAAGCTCTGGAATATGATTTTTGCAGGCTTTAGCTTCCTTGCTGTCTTCGCTTACCGGTTCCATAACAAGTACGGCTCCAGCCTCATAATCTTGACCCAAGCCAGTGTAGTAGGCAAAAGTTGTGTCTGGGCGGAAAGCGTAATCGCAATCGTTATTGCGCACTTTTGGTTGTCCTGCAGGAATAACTAAGCGTTCTCCTGGGAAGCGCTCTGAAAGTGCTTCTAAACGTGCTGGAATGTACTTGCTGGATTCAAGAGGCTTAACTTCCGGCTCCTGATTATCCCAGCTGCTTGTCATAAAATCTTTAAAAGAATCGCTATTTGGTCGAAGAGAACGATTGTTAACGCGGTCTTCCGCCTTTTGCGTACCGTCAGATTTTAATTCTTCACCGTGCTCTGTTGGCGTATTTTCTGCCATTATGCGACTCCTTAACACTTCTTTTTGTGTGTAAATAAAAATAAACTAGGAATTAAACTAGACAATAACTAACATAGTCTTATTTACTGTTTTGCGCGAGTTTTTTGGATTAAAAAGATCAGATTTTATATGTAATTTACAAAACAATCATATGCGAGTATAAGTATTAGCTTTCTTCTTAAAAATTATTTTTTGTAAGTGTTGTTGGCATAAACTAATCTATATATTTGGAAAATGAGTAAGTGAGCACAAAATTAGGGGAGTGCAGTTATGTCTATGGAACATCCAAATTGCAATAATGAGCGAATTGTTGATATTGAGCGCAATATTATGAGCCGCGCTCCTGAGCATAATAAAACTAATCTTGATTTAGACAGAATGCGCTTAATTCTCGATATTCTTGGGCATCCAGAAAAGTCTATGCACGTTATTCATATTACTGGCACGAATGGCAAGGGTTCTACTGCTCGCATGGCTGAGTCGTTGTGCCGAGCATACGGTTTGCGCACTGGTCTTTACACTTCTCCACATTTAGAGCGCATAAACGAGCGCATTATGATTGATGGTCAAGAAATCAGCGACGACGATTTTATTGATGTTTGGGATCAAATGAAAGATATTATCGACATGGTTGATGCTCGCATGGAGGCTGACGGTAAGCCAAAAATGAGCTTTTTTGAAGTGCTTACAGCCATGGCAATTTGGGCTTTTGCGGATGCTCCTGTTGATGTTGCTGTAATGGAAGTTGGCATGGGTGGCGAATGGGATGCTACGAATGTTATGGACGCGGATGCTGCAATTATTGGCCCTGTGGATATGGATCACATGCAGTGGCTTGGAAACACTGTTGAAGAGATTGCGCGCACAAAAGCTGGCATTATTAAGCCAAATTGCACTGTAATTTTAGGTCCTCAGCCGCATGAGGATAAGGTTTTGCCAATTATTAAGGAAGTTGCTGAGAGTAATAATGCTAAATTATTGCGCGATTCTTCTTATGGTGACGGCGAGCTTGAAGTTGTTTCTCGTACTCCTGCAGTTGGCGGCCAGCTTGTTACCTTGCGCACGCCTCTTGGCACTTATGAGGATGTTCCAATAGATAAGTTTGGTAAGCATCAGGCGCATAATGCTTTGGCGGCGCTCGCTGCGGCTGAAGTTGTGCTACCGGTAAATGGAGCTTTAGATGGCGATTTGGTTGCTGAAGCTTTAAGCCAGGTTAAGGTTCCGGGTCGTATTGAGCAGGTTCGTACTTCGCCGACGATTATTGTTGACGGTGGTCATAATGTGAATGCTGCTGAGTCTCTTCGTGAAACTATTGAAGAAAACTATCATTTTGAGCAGCTTATTGGTGTTGTTGCAATGATGGCAGATAAGCAGGTTGAAGAATACTTGGGTGTTCTTGAGCCTATTTTGACGAAGATTATTGTGACTCGTAATTCTTGGCGCGACCGCGTAATGGATCCGGAAGAGCTCGAAAAGATTGCTGTAGGCGTGTTTGGCAGGGATCGCGTGATTCGTGTTGACGAGCTTCCGGATGCTATTCAAACGGCTGTGAATCTTGTTGATGAAGACGATGAGCTTGGCGTTGGCTACGGTCACGGCGTGCTTATTTGCGGAAGCTTTGTTACGGCAGGGGATGCTCGCACAATGCTTGTTGAGCATGTGAATCCGGACTTAAAAAAGCCAAAAGATCAGCGCGTTGCAATTCACCCGAATATTGACGAGTCTTGAGAATCAAGCTTCTTATTTAGCTGCTTAATTTGCTAATTTCGCAAAGCTTTAGCTTTTTCTACAGTATCTTTTACGAGTACTGCTTGAGCGTCAACTAAAGGAATTTGCGGAAGAGGGAAAGCTTCATTTAGCACGCTAAGCTCTGTGCATCCTAAAATAAGTGCGTCGCAACGGCATGCTCCAGAAGGGTCTAGCATATCGCTTAAAACTGATTCGTAACGGTGAAAATCAAGGTCTCCTGTGCCTTTTACGTCATCGTAAATAAGCGAAGTAATACGTTTCTGCAAATCGTCGTCTGGAGCTACAAACGTGTATCCCGCTTCTTCAATAGCGCGCTGATACACTCCCGCTTTACGAGATCCTGCAGTGCCTAAAAATCCAATGCGCTTGCAACGAGCAGTAGGGTAGCGTCGAGCAATTTCGGCCACAGCTCCGCGAGGCATATGCATAATAGGCACGTTTGTAAGAGCTTGGAACTTATCGTAAAAATAATGTGCCGTATTGCATGTTAATACAATAAAAGAAGCTCCCATTTGCGTTGCTTTTTGAATATCGTCCGCAAGAACAGGGAATGGGTTTTCTTCGGAATTGCCAACAATATAAGCCGTTCTATCTGGCACAGAAGCGTCGTTAAACACCACATAATCCAAAAACTCTTGATCATTATGCGCATGTGTTTCTTTATTCAGTAAACGAATATAGCTTTCTGTTGCAAGCGTGCCCATGCCGCCAAGCACAGCAAAAAACGGCCGTTTCATCGTGTAATTTTCCTTTCGGAACCCATATTGTGCCGGAGTATTTCACGCCTTATTGCGGAAAAATTCAGCATAGCGCTTCTTGTAAATTGAAAACATATGACGAATCATAAGCCAGCGTAGTAGGTTCATATCCTTCTTATATTCTAGCGTAGTGCCCCAATCGCCGCGACGAATCATACTAGTACCACGCTTCTTTTCTTCGCCTTCTGCTACATAATTTAAGAAAATAGAGCGTGGAATTTCCATCCACAATTTTTCTCCACGGCCGAACACAGTATTTCCGTCAAAAGGCTTATGGTCAATTAAATCTTCAACAAAATATTTCGCAATATTAAAGCCGTTTAAAGTCACAAAGTAGCTTGAGCGGCCTTGACGTAAGTTTATTTCAAAAAGTTTATACTCTCTGTCGCGCTCATCGTATTTCATATCAAAATTAGCTACGCCAACGTATTTAATATCTTCTAAGAACGCTTTAATGTTGCGGAAAACTTCCTCATTGTAGTCAGGAATAATAGCAGCGTAATTGCCGACCGCTTCTGGAGTTGGGTCTTCAAGAAGCGGGTGTCCAAGGAACATCATGCGCACGTGGTGCTCGCTATCTACGTATGCGTTTAGAACGCGCATACGGCTATCGTCGCCCGGAATAAAGTCTTGCAAAATCATTTCGCCATCGTAACCGGCTTTATAAGAACGTTGAATAAGAGTATCAAGCTCCTCAGGTGTGTCGATAATAAAAGCCTTCTTACGCCCCTCAAAATCAACTTTAAGCCATTTGGCGCTATCTGCAGGCTTCATAGCAATCGGGAAGTCGAATGGAAGATCTTTGTATGCGCAAGAAGCTACTTCCTCAGCGTTTACTACCTTAGTTTTTGGGTGAGGAAGATTGTACTTTTCGCAAGTTTTATAGAACGAGCTTTTAAGGCTAAGCTGTCGGTTTAATTCGTTTGGCAAAGTGTGGAAAGCAAAATAGTCGCGCAATTTTTCTCCACACTGGCTTAACAAATTTGCGTAAACATCTCCGCAAGGAATAAGTAGAAGCTTAGTATTTGGATTCTCTTTCTTCCATGATTCTCCAAACGAAAGCATTGTGCTTAAAAATGTTTTAAGCTCGCCAAAATTTGGAACGATTCTCACATCAATAATCTTGCTAAATTTTGTAGGAGAAAGTTGGAAATATGCAAAAGCTATAGAAGTAATACCGTATGCTTCATGGAATGCTCTAGCCATTCCGTAAGCGTTAATATCGCTGCCGAGCAGCACTGGTTGGAATTTTTGATTAGTCATTAATATCTTCTTTATGGTTTATTGGTTCGTTTATTTGTAGCATGTATTCGTAGCGTTTACTTTTACGTTTTTGCAATACTTAATGTTAAAGCGTAAAAAGACGTTTTATGATTTCTGAATCACCCTCGTAAGGCACATGCTTGTTTTCGTGTTTAATCCAACGCTCATCGCCTTTGCCAATCAAAAGAATAACGTTGAATTTTTCTTCGCGATTAAAGCTTTTTCGAGCGTCGTCAACACTGTATTCCACTGCATCTGGACGGTCTATAATAATATGCGACTTAACGTTTTCGTTAGTTATGTAGCCTCGCATATCTTTGCAAATATCCATTTCGTCTTCTGTATTTGTGTCTTCAGTTGTAAAAATAAACTGGTAAATACGATTTTGAGCAGCTTGAACGATTTCCTTACGACGATCGTAAGCTTTATTACCTGCAGATCCTGTTACTAGTGTAATTCTAGGGTTTTCCTTACCGTAACGTTCATCAACAAAATCAAGAAGTGCTTTAGTGGAAATATAATTATGCGCGTAATCAACAACAGCAATTGTGTTAGACTGTGCGTCTTTGAATACTTCCATGCGTCCAGGAATCTTAATATTTTCAATAGATTTCAGTGCTGCTAAATCAGTATCCTGATTAATTGAAAGTTCTCCAGCAATAGCAATTGCTGCTAAAGCGTTTTCGTAATTAAAATCTCCTGCAATAGACAATGCGAATTCGGATATAGGGCAGTAGTGCACGTCTTCTTCGTAGTCACTATTTTCGTAGTTGCCATCTTCGTCAGTGTCTCTAATAGCAATGCAATGCGACTCACTGTTTCCTGTAGGCATTGCAATGTAATCAGGCGTAAGTAGCTCGGCATAGTCGTCGTTAACAGATGTGCAAGAGTCTACGAGATTATCTTCTAAATCGTCACTATTTTTAATTTCGCAAGAGCTATTGTCTATTTCATCTTTTTGGATTCTTGCAAAAGTTGTTACATGCACGTTGTTACGTTCAGCGTCTTGCATTAAAAGATCTGCGTGATCTGCATCCGCATTTAATACCAGATGCTTAGTATTTGCAATAATTTGACGCTTGCAATACAAGTAATCTTCAAAAGTTGGGTGCTCAATAGGGCTAATATGATCCGGACTAATATTTAAGAAAGCTGCAACGTCAAACTTAAGCCCGTACACGCGATTTACCTTATAGGCTTGGGAAGAAACTTCCATAACAAGGTATTTCATGCCGTTATCTACAGCTTCGCGCATCATTTTAAAAGCGTCAAAACTTTCAGGAGTTGTTAAATCTGACTCAACATAATTAACACCGTCTAAGCAGTTATCTACGGAGGAGAACAATGCTGCTTTTGAGCCAGAATGTGCGTTTAGAATAGCGTGAGTAAAGTATGCGGTAGTTGTTTTACCTTTAGTTCCAGTAATTCCAACAACTGTGAGTTTTTCTTGAGGATTTCCAAAGAATTCTGCAGAAAGTATGCTCATTGCTTTGCGCGCGTCTGTAACAATTAAGCCAACAGCATTTGTGTACTCAGCGTAACTTTGTTCAGCAACGTATGCGCTAAGACCTTTGCTGTCTGCGTCTAAAAGATATTCAGGCTTAAAATTGCCTTTAATAAAAAGCAAAGTTCCAGGCTTAATATCGCGAGTATCGTAAGTTGCGTGAGCAAAACACTCATCCGCATCAAAATTGGCAAAATAATACGGATTTAAAGACCATATTTCATTACGAGAATGCGTAGAGTCTGTGGCTTGTTCTCTATTGGAAGCTGAATCTTGTGACTCGTGATGCTGAATCATTTCGCGCAACAATCCATATTGTTGCAAAAGTTTACTTGCGCTTGTTAGTGACAACGTGTTGTGCATAGTCATATTTTTCTTTTCGCTAAACATAAGTAAATATTTTTAAGCAATAATGCAATTGGATTATAAATTGTTTATTTCAACAAGTTTAAAGCCAAGTTCCACGAATTGGCTCGCGACCGTGAGATTCAAGCCACTTGTTAAAACTATCTCTCCAACGAATATATGCTTCTCTCTGCCAACTCATTAGATTGCTTAATGTCATGCTTCCAATTTGCTCATACGCATTGCACATAGGAGCAACTAAATCAAGAGCTGCCACAGTATCTGCAGTTGCATCGTGGAAGTCACCAATTGGTTCAACGCCATAGAATTGGGAAGTAAGAGTTAAGGTGCGTTTTCCAGGTCTTATAGAAACAGCGCGATCAATAACAAGCGGATCTACGGTAAGAACATCGTTTTCTGTAAGAGTGCTTATGCTGCAAGATGGTCGCTGATTTAAAGATTTTAGCTGCCAACGGTTCAAATCATGACGAAGCATAGCAACATCAAACGGTGCGTTATAAGCCAGCAATGGAATATTCTTTGCTTGAGCCAAGCTAACTGCTTGTGCCAGTGCTTCAAGCTCTTCTACAGGTTCTCCGCCGTGTTCTTGAAGGTATTCGTCTGTGAAACCATTTACTTCGCTTGCTTTAGGATTCATAGGCTGATGAGGGTTAATTAACCATGTAGAAACAGCATCGCCTTCGTGACCTAAAGAAGGATTTCTTAAAACCAAGGTTGCGGAAGCTATTGCGTCTTTACCAATATTTGCTCCGGTTGTTTCAGTATCGAAACCAAGCAGCCACGATTTTGAAAGTGGAGTGTTTTCCTCTTGAAATGGAGCTGCATTTAAAGCATCTAACAATTCTTTAATATTTGTTGGCATAGTCACAATATTACCGCAATGGCTCGTTATGGCGCGCGGACAATCTACAAAGCGATTCGTCAAACGATTCGTAAAGATATTTGCAAATCTATGTGCAAAGTAAAAAGTATTATTAAGTTATGAGTAAGTCTAATAAGTGCGCGCTTGTTAAGCGTAAATATGAGCAATTTGAGCAGCTTATTACTACTTGTGTTGATTCTTTATACAATCAAGCTATGCGATTAACCAATAATGTGCAGGATGCTCAAGATTTAGTACAAGATACTTTTGAGCGTGCGCTAAAATCTTTCTCGACTTTTCATCCTGGCACAAATTTTTCAGCTTGGATTAACAGGATTGAGCGCAATTTGTATTTTAACCAATACGCAAAAGAAAAGCGTGCGCCTAAGCGAGCAAACGATAAAACTGGCGATTATAACGATTGGGATATTTACGAAGCTTCTAATCATACTCCAAATGGACTGGTTTCTGCGGAACAAGAGTATTTTGAAGGATTCGCTCCTAAGGAGATTATTGCAGCTTTAGGAACTCTTCCTCCTGATCGCAGAAAAGTTTTTGTTGAGGCTGCTATTAATGGGAAATCTTATAAGCAGATTGCCAAAGAAGAAGGCATAAAAATTGGTACTGTTATGAGCAGACTTAATCGTGCTAGAACTCAGTTAAAGCACGAGCTTGCAGATTTATGCAGATAATCAAAACAAAAGCCCGCGTAGAAGCGGGCTTTTATAGTATTTATAAGCAAAAATTACAGCTTAAGCATTTGGCCTTTTGCCGTGATTTGCTGCTTTTTTACGACGCGCCTTGCGCTTGCGGCCACGCATACCCATAATGGTACTCCTTAACGATTAATTAACAACCTTAGGGATTATCGCACGTTGCCAAGACGTTATACTAGCTCACGCTTAGCTTATGCTTAAATCTAGTTGCAGCAAACTTATGCTGCAATATCTGCAACGGTTGCATTTAACAATGTTACGATGTCTTGAGGATTAAGCACCACGTCAAGTCCGCGCTTTCCTCCAGAAACAAGAATCTCATCAAACTGCATTACGCTAGTGTCAAGAACTGTTTCATGATGTGTTTTCTGACCAAATGGCGAGATTCCGCCAACCACGTATCCGCTTTCACGTTGTGCAACTTCTGGGCTTGTCATACTAGCTTTCTTTGCGCCGACCGCTGCAGCAATTGCTTTCATATTTAGTCGTCCATTTACTGGAACAATTCCAACTACTCGCTTTTCACCAGTGTCAACCATAAGTGTTTTACAAACTTGAGCGGCACTTACGCCGAGTTTTTCAGCAGCTTCAATTCCATAGCCGTCATCCATGTGATCGGCATCATGCTCGTATTGCGCTATGCGGAAGGTGATTCCTGCGTTTTCGAGTTGCGCAATAGCAGGAGTTGCTTTTCCTGTTTCTGCATGTTTTTTACTCATTGCGTTTCCCCTTATGTTGCGTGACTTAGTAGCAATTTTGTGTTACATGATATGCTATACCAACTATTGACTTAATGTAAATTTAAACAATAAACCCCTTGTGGGCCTAGAAAGCAGCACAAGGGGTTTAATAAACCTTACAAAATCAGATTATTTCTGATTTTTACTTGAGTGAAATCACTCGGAGATTTCAGCGAAGTAAAGAAGGGTGCGAATCATGTTAGCGGTGAAGCCGCACTCGTTATCGTAGAAGGTAACGGTACGAGCCAAAGTTACACCGTCAACAGTGTTCACATCGGTCTGAGTTGGATCGAAAACGCCACCGTGGGTGTCGCCGATGATGTCAGAAGACACGATGCTGTCGGCATTGTAACCGAAGTACTCGCAGTTCTCAAAAGCCTTCTTGAAGGCTTCGTTGATTTCTTCAACAGTTGCTGGCTTTTCAAGAACGGTGGTCAACTCGGTAACGGAACCATCTGGAACCTGAATACGCTGTGCGTGACCCTGGAGCTTGCCGTTAACTTCTGGCACAACCTTGCCGATTGCCTTAGCAGCGCCGGTGGAGTGCTCAATGGTGTTGCAAGCTGCAGAACGGTTGTTGCGTGGCTTGGAGCCGCGTGGGCCGTCAAGAATCATCTGAGTTCCGGTGTAAGCGTGGATTGTGGTCATGAAGCCGGACTTAATTCCCCAGTTATCTTGCAAGAGCTTAACCATGGCAGCCATGGAGTTGGTGGTGCAAGAACCAGCGGAAACAATGTTGTCGGAGGCCTTCAAAATCTGATGGTTTACGCCGAATACGACTGTTGGGGTGGTTTCATCCTTAGCAGGAGCGGAGATAAGAACCTTCTTAGCGCCAGCGTTCAAGTGAGCCTGGGACTTTTCTGCAGAAGTATAGAAACCGGTGCATTCAAGAACAAATTCAACGCCATCATTCTTAACCCATGGAATGTTATTGGCATCCTTCTCGGCGTATACCTTATAAGTCTTACCATCTACGACGATTGCGTCTTCGGTAGAAGTCACCTCAACTGGGGTGCCGTCATCGTGGCGGAATGTGCCGTGGGTGCTGTCGTACTTAAGCAAGTAGGCGAGCATAGAAGGAGTGGTCAGATCGTTGATGGCTGCGACTTCGATATCACCGGCTTGACCGCCGCGAGCTTGAAGCTCAAAAATACGACGGAATGCAAGACGACCGATGCGACCGAAACCGTTAATACCAATCTTGACTGTCATGTGGTTCTCCCTTGAGTGAGACCTCGTGCGCAACGTTTAAGTCGCGCTATTTTCGCGATGAAAACTCACGCATTGTGGTCATCGTTATTTGAATTAACGGTGTTCATTTTAGTGTGCGGTCTGTACGAAAAGTTGCAGAACAGTGCACGTAATGTGTAAAGAGTTCAAGGTCTAATCGTTGTAAGTCATAGACTCTGCAGCTGCAGTAGTTGAGTCAGTTGGAGTTGCTTCACTTTCCAGAGGAACAGCTAATGCTTCAGAAATAGAAGTGTCAACTTTGCCTAAATCTCCAACAGGCCTTTTGAACCAGCTAACTTGCGGCAAAGGAGCGTTAATTGGGAAGGTTACAATAAGCGTTCCTTCATGAACATCAATATGAGCCGGTGTGTTGTTTAATAATTCGTTGCTTAAACCTTGAACAGCGTCGCCGTGCATAACAGCATGCTCAAGCTGATATTTTAAACCAGTCTCGTTTACATCATTTGAAACAGGAGTGTGCGAAAACACTGAAACTATGCGAGATTTGCTTCCGTTTGATGCTGGAAAATCAAGTGAACCATCGTGAATAGCAGTAACTATTTGACCGTCGCCATATAAGAAGCCAATTCCGCCGCGACGAGCTAAGCGAACCATAAGTTGAATATTGGAAATTGTATGGTCAACGCGTCCACCTAAGCCGCCAAAAATATGGAATTCTCTAGCTCCTTTAGACCATCCAACTTTTAATGCGGAAAGTAAATCTGGATCATCCTTTTCGGATGGCAAACGTGTAATAATGGCGTCGGTAGGAAGCTTAAGGCGAACAGAATCAAAATCTCCAATAAGGGCATCTACATGCAAACCTAATTCGCATGCATGATCCCATCCACCATCTGCAGCAATGGTTAGTGCGCGATCCGGCACATGCTCACGTGTATTGTCGTAATAATCTCCTGCTGCTAGTACTACGCAGCGTTGCAAAGGTTCCATATCATCATAATAACGCTCTATTAGTATCTATTTAATGCTTCCAAACAATAGTTTACAAACGCTGTATTGAGTAGTATTTTGTTATGTTTTTGCTTGATATTCTTCAATAACATAAAGCGCTTGATGTAACATTGCATATCAGACTAGATTTTCTAAGACATTATAGATTTTCTGCATTAGTAGCAGGAAAATAATTTGTCGGAAAATAATATGACTTGTGTTGTGCACTTTACGAGGAGAAATAAATGTGCGGAATTGCTGGGTTCATTAATGACACCCCAATTAACGTCAAAAAACAAATTGTTAAAGATATGACGGATGTAATTGCTCACCGTGGGCCTGACGAGTATGGCACAATGATTGATAATCATGCAGCATTGGGATTTCGTCGTTTAAGCATTATTGACCTTCACGGTGGTTCTCAGCCAATGTATAACGAAGACGGAAATCTTGCAGTTACATTCAACGGTGAGATTTATAACTACAAGCCACTTCGTGAAGAACTTATTAAAGATGGTCACATTTTCCACACTGATTGCGATACAGAAGTATTAGTACACGGTTATGAACAGTGGGGTAAGGATTTACTTAAGCGTTTGCGCGGAATGTTTGCGTTTGTTATTTGGAATAAGCAAACTCAAGAATTGTTCGGCGCTCGCGACCATTTTGGTATTAAGCCTTTCTATTATGCGCATATGAACGGCACTTTTATGTATGGTTCCGAAATTAAATCTCTTCTTCGTCATCCGGATTTTAAGAAGGAATTAAACGAGAATGCTCTTAAGCCTTTTATGACTTTCCAATATCCTGCAATTAGTGAGACTTTCTTTAAGGGTGTGTTTAAGCTTCCTGAAGGACATTGTTTCACTTATAAAAATGGTGAGATGAAAATCGAACAGTATTACGATCCTAATTTCCGTGAAAGCAAGCAGCATTTGAACGAGCTTGTGGATTTAATCGATAAAACTGTTTGCGATTCTGTTAAAGCTCATCAGATTGCAGATGTTGAAGTTGGTTCCTTCCTTTCTTCAGGTGTAGATTCTAGCTATGTTGCCGCTGTTGCTCGCCCAGAGCACACGTATTCAATTGGTTTTGCTGGCGGACGTTATAACGAGTCCAAGCAGGCTGGAGAATTGGCGAAAATTATTGGCTTAAATAATAAATCTGAAATTATTGATGCTGAAGATGCATTCCGCTATTTCCCGCAGATTCAATGGTATTTAGATGAGCCTGATTCTAACTTCTCTTGCGTTCCATTGTTCTTCCTGGCGAAGCTAGCTTCTCAGGATTTGCGTGTTGTGTTAAGCGGCGAAGGCGCAGATGAATTATTTGCAGGATACATTGATTATGGTGTTCACACGCGTTCCAAGCTTATTAAAGTTGTGACGCGTATGCTCGCAAAGTTGCCGAAAAAGTTGCGTTATGCAATTGGTAGAGCAGCAAAAGGAAAGCATTTCCATGGAGCATGGCATTTGTACGCTAATTTGGCTCCAGCTGAGGAGCATTTTATTGGCCAGTCAAAGGTTTTCAATGAGGAAGATGCTGTAAAACTTTTGAAGCCTGAATACCGTAAAGGTCCGCATGTTATGGATATTGTTGGTGCTATTTATAACAGAATTTTAGGTAAGGGTCTTTCGGAAGTTAAGAAGAAGCAGTATCTCGATATGCATCAGTGGATGCCGGGAGATATTTTGCTTAAGGCAGATAAAATGACAATGGCTCACTCTTTGGAGCTTCGTGTGCCTTTACTTGACCGTATGCTTATGGATGTTGCAGAGCAGGTTCCTACTAAGTATTTGATTACTGATGAAAATACGAAGTTTGCTTTCCGCCAGGCGGCTGCACGTCATTTACCTAAGGCCTGGTACGACCGTGAAAAGCTTGGTTTCCCAGTGCCAGTTAAAGATTGGTTGCGCGAAGAACGCTTTTATAAGATTGTGCGCAAAACTTTTGAAAGTGACGATGCGGCAAAGTTCTTCGATCGTGACGCTTTACTTCAAATGATAGATAACAACTATGCTAAGCGTACTGACGATCGTCGCAAGATTTGGACAGTTTACACTTTCTTGACCTGGTATGACGTGTACTTTAATCACGATGGATTGAAGCCTGATCCTGTGCAAGTTGCGTAAGTAAGTCTATTAGCGATTTGCGTAATGATTATTTGTCAAGGCATGTAGTATACTAAACATTTGGCTTGAGTAATCAAGAAAGTGGGATGTCCCCACCTGGAAGCCTACTGTGGTTTCGGGTTCATGACTTCGGTCACGCAAGTTAGTCTCTTGTGCTGCTTGCTGCGCTGTTATACAGCGTTTTATTGATATGAAGTGTTGAATCCTTAAACTAATGGACTTCTTGGTGTATTGCATTCTACCAGTATTTAGAAGGATTGGAGTCATCATTAGCGACGAACCACGCATTAACGAGGAGATTCGAGTCCCTCAGGTGCGCCTTATTGGTCCAAAAGGCGAGCAGGTGGGAGTTATCGCAACCTCTGTCGCGTTAAACCTTGCAAGGGAAGCTAACCTCGATCTCGTCGAGGTAGCGCCTACTGCTAAACCTCCAGTAGCCAAGCTTATTGACTATGGTAAGTACAAGTACAACGAAAAGATGAAGGCTCGTGAAGCGCGCCGTAATCAGACCACTGCTGAGGTTAAGGAAATTCGTTTCCGCCTCAAGATTGATGATCATGATTTTGACGTTAAAAAGGGTCATGTACTTCGTTTCTTGAACGGTGGAGATAAGGTAAAGGTCACTATTATGCTGCGTGGCCGCGAACAGTCTCGTCCAATTGGCGGCGTTGAACTGTTACGCCGACTTGCGGATGAGGTCTCTGAAAGTGGCACCGTTGAGTTTGCGCCGAAGCAAGAGGGTCGCAATATTATTATGACTCTCGCTCCAAAGGGCAAGAAGATTCATACACAGTCTGAGCAGCGTCGTCGAGGCGCTGAATCTCGTGCAGAGCGTCAAGCTCGCCAGGCTGCACGTCTTGCGGCAAAGCAGGAAGTGCAGGCACAGGCTGCAGCTGCAGTAAATGCTATGCAATCCGATCAACATCACAAGGAGGGCAGCAATGCCGAAGATGAAAACTAATTCCGCAGCGTCCAAGCGCGTTCGTCTTACCGGTACCGGTAAGGTGATGCACGATGGTAGCGCCATGCGCCACAACTTGGAGCACAAGTCGGCTCGTAAACGTCGTGCTCTTTCCGAAGATAAAGTATTGGCTACTGCGCAGAGCAAGAAGCTTAAGGGCTTGCTCGTTAAGTAAGTAACAAGTAAGAATTGCTTGTAAACGAATACGCAATCATAAATTTTTAAGAAAGCTGAGGAATACTTATGGCACGAGTAAAGCGCGCAGTAAACGCTCACAAGAAGCGTCGCGTTGTTCTTGAGAGGGCTTCTGGCTACCGCGGTCAGCGCTCCCGTCTTTACCGCAAGGCAAAGGAACAGCTGCTCCACTCATTTACTTATAACTTCCGCGACCGCAAGGCTCGCAAGGGTGATTTCCGCAAGTTGTGGATTCAGCGCATCAACGCTGCAGTTCGCGCTGAAGGCATCACCTACAATCGCTTCATTCAGGGCTTGCACTTGGCAGGGATTGAATTGGATCGTCGCGCTCTTGCTGAGCTCGCTGTTTCCGATATTGAAGCATTCAAGGCTGTTGTCGAAGCTGCTAAGGCTGCATTGCCAGCTGACGTAAATGCTCCAGTTGAAGCCTGATTTCGCTTTAATAGAGTTTGATTTTAAGCCCGTCCATTTTAAGGCGGGCTTTTTCTTTTAAAACAACAAATTTACTTATTAGCTATAATTATTTTTATGCGCTCAAATCTTGATTCTGACAATAGAAAAAATAATATTCCTGAAGAATTTGCATCTTATATTCAACGTTTTATTGCGCATATTGATATTGAGCGTGGTCTTTCTAAAAAAACAGTATCAGCATACGCTTCAGATTTGCAAGATTACGCATCTTGGCTTTATAGTGAACGAAAAATTAAAGATATTACCGCTATTTCGCAGTTAGATATTGAATCATATATTAGAACTTTGCATAAATTAGGTTTGGGATCTCGCACTGTTGCTAGAAGACTTGCAAGTATTCACGAATGGCATCGTTTTATGCTTGCTCATGGAGATATTAGCTCTGACGCCTCAGCGCAAGTAAAAGCGCCAAAGCAGGCGGATTACTTGCCGGATGTGCTAAGCGTTGATGAAGTAAATCGTGTTATTGAAGCTGCTGGAAATTTTGGTAGCGAGGACGCGATTTCTCTTAGAGACGCAGCATTACTCGAATTTTTGTACGCTACAGGAGCGCGAATTTCAGAAGCAGTAGGCGTAAAATTTGAAGATCTTGATTTAGAAGACTCCGTTGTAAAACTTACTGGAAAAGGCGCAAAACAGCGTCTAGTTCCAATTGGTGGTTGCGCTGTTAGAGCTATTTGCAAGTATATTGAAAAATCTCGCCCAATATTATCTTCAAAAGGAAAGCGCGAATTGCACACTATTTTCTTAAATAAACGCGGCAATGCTTTATCTCGACAGTCAGCATGGTTTGTGGTTGTTGATGCAGGGGAGCGCGCAAAACTTGGACGCCCCTTGCATCCACATACTTTACGTCATTCTCTTGCTACGCATTTAATAGCAGGTGGTGCGGATGTTCGCACAGTTCAAGAGCTTCTTGGTCACGCTTCTGTAACAACTACGCAAATTTACACGCATATTAGCCCAGATGCTTTATTTGAAGCGTATGTAATGAGTCATCCTCGTGCTAGATAATTTCATTCTCAGAGTTTCGTGAGTATACCTGTTGATAAAGTGGGGAACATGCCTACTGATTTACTTGGACGCGAATACGAGACTTTTCATGCGCCGCAACCGCTTACTTCTCACGGTCCTGCGCGAATTATTGCTATGTGCAATCAAAAAGGTGGAGTCGGTAAAACAACCAGCTCTATTAATATTGCTGGAGCTTTAAGCCAGTATGGTCGTCGCGTTTTAATTGTTGATTTCGATCCGCAAGGTGCTGCAACTGTTGGTCTTGGAATTAACGCTAACGCGCTTGATAACACGGTTTATACAGCATTATTCGATTCGTCAGTAGACGTTCACGACGTAATTCGTCATACTGAAACCGAAAATATTGATATTATGCCGGCTAATATTGATTTATCTGCTGCAGAAGTTCAGTTGGTTACAGAAGTTGGCCGTGAACAGATTCTCGCAGGCGTATTGCGTAAAGTTAGAGACGAGTATGACGTTATTATCGTAGACTGCCAGCCTTCTCTAGGTTTGCTTACAGTAAACGCGCTAACAGCAGCAGATGGTGTAATTATTCCGCTTGCTGCAGAGTTCTTTGCACTTCGAGGTGTTGCTCTCCTTATGCAATCTATTGAAAAAGTGCAGTCTCGAATTAATCCAGATCTTAAAGTATTTGGTGTTCTAGTTACTATGTATACACGCACTTTGCATAGCGAAGAAGTCTTACAGCGCATTTACGAAGCTTTCCAAGATCGAGTTTTGCATTCCGTGATTTCCCGCTCTATTAAATTGCCGGATTCTACTGTTGCTGCAGTTCCTATCACTATTTTTGCTCCTGAGCACAAGACTGCAAAAGAGTATCGTGAGGTTGCGCGCGAGCTTATTGCTAAAGGTGTTGTTGCTTAAGTTTTTTACGGCTTGATTTGCGCGAGTTGTTTTTACTTCTCGCGCTTTTTGTAAGACTGTCTTAGCTCGCGAGTAAAATCGGCGAGGTTTGGCAGTCTGCCGATTTTGGTTTTGCCAATAACGTATTGCGGCTATTTAATTAGCTTCATGCTTAAGATAGCTGCTCGTAAATAATTACTTAAACGCTAAGAATGGAAGAGGTTTGTGATGACTGTTCGCGGTGATATTCGAAATGTGGCAATTGTGGCGCACGTCGACCACGGTAAGACCACTCTGGTAAACGCCATGCTTCAACAGTCTCACGTATTTTCTGAGCGTGAAGAAGTTCCAGATCGCGTTATGGATTCCAATGATTTGGAACGCGAAAAGGGCATTACTATTCTTGCTAAGAACACTGCTGTGCAGTACACCGGCCCGTTGGCTGAAAAATATGGTCACCCAGAAGGCATTACTATTAACGTGATTGATACCCCTGGCCACGCTGATTTTGGTGGTGAGGTTGAGCGCGGTATTTCTATGGTTGACGGTGTTGTTCTGCTTGTTGATGCTTCTGAAGGTCCACTTCCGCAGACTCGTTTTGTGCTTCGCAAAGCTTTGGAAGCTAAGCTTCCTGTGATTTTGTGCGTGAATAAGGTGGATCGTCCGGATGCTCGCATTGAAGAAGTTGTTGGCGAATCAACAGATTTGCTTCTTGGTTTGGCTCAGGACGTTGTTGAGGAAGGTATTGATCTTGATCTCGACGCTTTGCTTGATTTGCCGGTAATTTATTGCGCTGCTAAAGCCGGTTACGCTTCTGCAAATCAGCCAGAAAATGGTGGTTTGCCAGATAATGACAATTTGGAACCACTGTTTGATTCTATTATTTCCAACATTCCAGCTCCGCAATACGAAGAGGGTGCTCCTCTTCAAGCTCATGTTGCAAACATTGATTCCTCCGACTTCCTTGGACGCTTAGGCTTGGTTCGTATTTATAACGGCGTTTTGGAAAAGGGCAAAACTTACGGTCTTTCTCGAGTCGACGGCTCTATTGAAAACTTCCGTGTTTCTGAGCTTCTTCGTACTCAAGGTTTGGAGCGTACTCCTGTAGCTTCTGCAGGTCCTGGCGATATTGTGGCTGTTGCTGGCGTTAACGACATTATGATTGGCGAAACGATTGTTGATCAGAACAATCCAAAGCCTCTTCCGTTAATTCATGTTGACGATCCTGCGATTTCTATGACTTTCGGCGTAAATGATTCTCCTCTTGCTGGTACTGAAGGAAAAGATCATAAGCTTACTGCTCGTATGATTAAGGATCGTTTGGACCGCGAGCTTATTGGTAACGTTTCTATTAAGGTTATTCCAACTGAGCGTCCAGATGCTTGGGAAGTTCAGGGTCGTGGCGAGCTTGCGTTGGCTGTGTTGGCTGAGCAGATGCGTCGCGAAGGCTACGAGCTTACGGTTGGCCGTCCTCAGGTTGTTACTAAGACTATTGATGGTCAAATTAACGAGCCTATGGAAAGTACAACTATTGACGTTCCAGAAGAATACATGGGTACTGTTACACAGCTTATGGCTGATCGTAAAGGCCGCATGGATTCTATGAGCAACCACGGTTCTGGTTGGGTTCGTTTGCAGTTTACTGTTCCTTCTCGTGGTCTTATTGGTTTCCGCACGGCTCTTCTTTCTGCTACTCGCGGAACTGGTATTGCAAGCTCTATTTCCGCCGGTTATGCTCCATGGGCTGGTCAGATTGTTACTCGCCAGAACGGTTCAATGGTTTGCGATCGTAAGGGTGTTGCAACTCCTTATGCTATGCAGCGTTTGCAAGCTCGCGGCATCTTCTTTGTGGATCCGCAAAGCCCAGTTTACGAAGGTCAAATCGTTGGTATTAACAACAAGCCAGACGAGTTGGATGTAAACATTACGCTTGCTAAGCATATGACTAACATGCGTTCTTCAACCGCTGATGTTCTCGAAACTTTAACTCCGCCAATTAAGATGAGTTTGGAAGAGTCTCTTGATTTTGCTAACGAAGACGAGTGTGTGGAAGTTACACCTGAAGCAATTCGTGTTCGCAAGATTATTTTGAGCCGTGACGAATGGTATAAGTGGCGTGCTAAGCAGCGTCGTCAAAATAATAATGCTGCGTGATGCATTCTCGAAAATACTATTTGTAAATTAAGGCTGATTTATTATGACAGCAAAACCGTGGTCGCATCGCTTACCTTTATGGGGTAGGTATGCGACCACGTGTGTTTCTTCTGCAATATGTGCGCTAATTGGAACTTTTGTGCATCGTGCTGGAGCAATGGATAATTTGCCATATGGTTTTGTTGTTGCCATAATATTACTTGCGCTTTCTGCTTGGTGTTCCAGAGCTCGTAGTGGATGGTGGGGATTATTTATTCACGCAGTAGTTTTTTCTTCTGTTGTATGGATTCTAGCGCTTGGTTTTATTGGTAGTGCAATTCTTGTTCCTGTAGGATTTACTATTCCTATGCCTTGGTGTGTGAAATACGTTGGGTATTTTTGGCTTTATGGCATTCTTATTGCTCACGCAATTTTGCTTTGTATGCCTCAGCGTTGGTTTGTTGTTGAATAGTGTTAAATAAGTAAAGAATTTACAGTAGTCTTTACAATAGTTTTGACAGTATTTTTTACAGTGGTCTTTAAGGAAATAGTCATGGATAGTAATAAGAACAGTAATAGTGCTCGTAAATTATGTTATTTAGGGCCGGAAGGTTCTTTTACTCATCAAGCTGCTTTAAAAGTTCAACAGCAGTTACAATCATTTGATAATTTGCAACTTATTCCAACTGCTTGCGAAAATGTTCTTAGCATTGCTAGTGAAATTGAAGAGCATAACCATTGGGGTGTTATTGCGTGGGAAAACAATATTGAAGGCGTTGTAATACCTAATTTAGATTTACTAATCGATGCAAAAAATATGGTTGGCATTGCTCGCGTAGGCGTTGATATTAGTTTTGATGCTGTTATTTGCAAGTCAGATTCAATTGATAACTGTTCGACTATTGTTGCTCACCCTCACGCGCTGGCGCAATGCCGTAAGTTTGTTCAAGAGCGCGGGTTGCAAGAAAAAACTGCGTCTTCAAACGCTGCTGCCTGTAGAGATTTAGTTCCTGGCGAAGTTGCTTTATGCCCTAGAATTTGTGCAGATTTATACAATAGGCGGATTGTGAGCGAAGGTGTTGAAGATTTTTCCGGTGCGCGCACTGAGTTTTTAGTATTAGCTCCTCGAGATGAGGTTTTAGATTTTGTTAATATTCAGCGTGAAAACTTTTCATCATTTTCATCAATTATTGCTTTTATTCCGCGTTGCACAGGCGCTGGCGTGCTAGCAAATTTGCTTGACGTTGTTCGTGATCATGGTCTTAATATGACTTCTTTTATGTCTAGACCGATTAAAGGGCAGGATGGTTTATACAGTTTTATTGCAACAGTTGATTCTGCCCCTTGGGATTCTATGTGTAAAGATATGATTCAAGAGGTTCTTGAGCATGGAGATTGGGTTCGAGTCTTAGCAGTGTATCCTTCTGAGAAGCGCAATAATCCCGTGATGAACGATTGGATGCTTCCTAATGGCGGAGTGTGTGTTGATCCTTCGGTTGATTCTTTGCGCAATTTGAACGTAATGCAGGCAGAAAGAGAATTATTATGGTAGAGAACGCTGAATTTTCTCAAAATTTTTCTGTTGGTATTGTAGGTCTTGGTCTTATTGGTGGATCTCTTGCAAAAAGACTTGCAAAATTGCCTGAATGTAGCGTTTATGCGTGGAATCGTCATCATAATCCATACGAAGAAGCTGAAAATTTAGGAATTGACTGCGTAGAAAATGTGCAAGATTTAGCTAAGCTTCGCCCAAACGTCCTAATTTTGTGCAATTCTCTATCTTCTATGCCAAGTATTTTGCAGGAAATCGCACCTTATGTTGACAAATCTCGTACAACTATTAGCGATGTTGGTAGTGTAAAAGCTTTAGTTCGTGAGCAAGTTGCTGCGGCAGGTTTGCAGGATTGTTACGTTGGTGCGCATCCTATGGCGGGTAGTGAATTTACTGGTTGGAAAGCTTCTAGTGCTGAGCTTTTAAATGGTGCTTTGTGGGCTTTAACTGTTGATAACAACACTGAGTTTTGGCGAGTTAGCAATGTTTTACGAATGATTGTTTCGCTATGCAAGAATCGTGCAATAGTTTTAGACGATGAAACGCACGATAAGTCTGCAGCTCTTATTTCTCACATGCCTCACGTTGTTGCAACAGCTCTTGCAAACGTATTATGTGAACAGTCTAACCGCGCTATTGCTTTGCAATTATCTGCAGGCTCTTGGCGAGATATGACGCGCGTTGCTCTTACGGATCCTCAACGCACGCGCGCAATGGTAAGCGAAAATCGTCATAATACTGCGAAATTATTGCGTTCTGTAATTTCTGAGCTAACTTTTGCTGCAAATATGTTGGATAAAGATGAGCAACTTGCTGACGATGATGAGCAAGAGTTTTTTGCTAAAGCTCAATCGTGGCGAGAATATAAATATCAGCAGCGCAAATCGTCTAAAACTAATACGAATCAAAGCGATGATACGAATCAAAGCGATGATACGAATCAAATAGATGATGCAAATATTAGATTGTGGAAGTATGTTTCCAGCAGCAATTGGCAGAAAGATTTGCTGGATTCAGCGCGCTTAGGTGAATCTATTGTTGAAATCTGCGGATTTAATACCAACGAATCTTCGCAACTACTATTGCGTGCAAATAGTTCGCTAAACAACTTATAATGTGAGTTCCTTGCTTGCTGTTGCGCGAGTTTTAATGTCTATATTTTAAGCGGCTTTTGGAATTTGCGTTCCGGAATTGGCTTTAAGCGTGCAATTGTTCTGGCATCAATGAACATTTCTTCGGCAGCTCTAGTGCCGTTTGCTGCAGGATCTCGAAGTAAGTGAAGCGTTTCTCCATCCCACTCGAGTACGTGCCCAATCGCATCATGATACTCGATTTTTTGCACTCCATCGTTATTTTCTTCTATAATTTTGTATGTTCTTACTACTATGCGCGTGCCTGCAGGTATTCGCTGTGGTAGTGTAGTCAAGTTTTTTATACGTGTTTCCATAACATGCTCCTTGTTGTATTATGCATGTGGCTGACGCGTATGGCAAACGTTTATAAAGTTACGCAAGGGTGATTAAGCATGGAAAATAAGCGAGTGGCTTCCAATAGTTTCGTAAATTTTCCTGCCCAATATGCGAGTTTAGTAGATGATTACATTACGTATGTGAGCGCGAATAAGGGCTTGGGGGAGCGCACGAATCGAGCTTACACAATTGATATTAAACAGTGCTTATCATGGTGTAATCGTCATGGTTTTAAAAATATTTCAGATCTTACTACGGATGATTTGCGCTCTTGGATGGCAGACGCTTCTAGAAATCATGCTCGTTCAAGCTTGGCTAGAAAAGTTGTTGCGGTGCGCGGATTTTTCGCATGGTGCCAGCATGTTGGGTTTATAAATAGTGATCCTGCAGAAATTTTGATGACTCCAAAAATTAAGAATGTTCTTCCATCTGTTTTAGATGAGTCTCAGGCAGAAGCGCTAATGAATAATATTGATTCTAAAGCTAATGATTCATCTTCGTGTAATAAAAATCAGAAAGCTGTTGAACTTCGCAATGCTGCAATTATTGAGCTTTTATATGCCACCGGCATTCGCGTTGGTGAGCTTACTGGCTTGAACATTCAAGATATTAATTTTTCATCGCATACTATAAAAGTTACAGGTAAGGGAAATAAGCAGCGCGTTGTTCCTTTTGGGATTCCGGCCGCAAAAGCTTTGTCTGAATGGCTTTCAGAGAGCGGGCGAAAAATTTTATTGAAAGATTCTGCACAAACTGCAATATTTCTTGGCGCTCGTGGGAAGCGCATTGATCAGCGATTAGTAAGACAAGTAGTTCATGATGCGGCTAAAAGTGCGCATGTGCCGGATATTTCTCCGCACTCTTTGCGCCACAGTGCGGCTACACACATGCTTAACGGTGGAGCAGATTTGCGCGAAGTGCAAGAATTGTTGGGTCATTCTTCGCTTAACACTACTCAACGCTATACGCATGTATCTATAGAAGCGTTGAAACAGCGCTATTTACAAGCTTTTCCGCGTGCTTAATTATCTGTATAATAAATACATAACTTTTCGCTAATTAACAAAGCCTTTACATAATATATTACATAATTTACATATATGTAATATATCTAAATTAGTAAAAAACAGTAAAATTTATTGATAAAATAGTAATTTTTTTGGTTTTTACGCGAAAAAATGGTGTTTTAATCAGTAATTTTTATATATAAACAATAAATTTTACAATTTACTTATTCTCTTGCATTGTTTGCAAAAATACGTATTATTGAATTTTAATCAACGAAGAGGCCTTGTCATTGGCTAAAAAAATCCATCTGGCAATAAAACTAGATGGATTTATTTTATTCATGACTTGGCTTTTTGTATTGATATAGCATCCTGCCTACCAGACGTTAGGAGAATAAATATGAAGAATAAGGCTTTAGCTTTTGCTGCTGCGGCCTGCTCGCTGGCCATGTTGCTTGGTGGTTGCGGCTCATCTGCTTCGAAGACTGCGCAAACAAACGGTGGAAAAGTTATTATTACCGTAAATAACACTGAGCCACAGAATGAATTGGTGCCTGGCAACATTAACGAAAACGCTGGTGCACGTCCTGCTATGTTGGTCAACTCAACGTTGATCACTTTTGATGAAAAGGGCAATCCGGTAAACGAGGATGCTGAAAGCGTGACTCCAAACGCAGACGCAACTCAGTACACTGTTAAGCTTAAGGAAGGCAAGAAGTTCAGCGATGGTACTCCTGTTACCGCTGAAAGCTTCACCAAGGCTTGGAGCTTTGTTGCTAACGCTAAGAATGCACAGAAGTGCGCTTCCTTCTTCCAGACCATTAAGGGTTATGACGAATTGCAGAAGGATGGCTTAAAGGGCGACGAACAGCTTTCCGGTTTGAAGGTTGTAGATAAGAACACCTTTACCGTTGATTTGAAGCAGCCAGATTCCGTGTTCCCAATTAAGGTTGGCTACTTGGCATTCGCTCCACTTCCAGAATCCTTCTACAAGGATCCAAAGGCTTATGGTGAAAAGCCTGTTTCCTCCGGTCCATACTTGTTCAAGTCTTGGGATCACAACAGGCAGATTGAAGTTGTGAAGAACCCAGCTTACGAAGGCCCTCGCAAGGCTCAGAATGATGGCGTTACCTTCAAGATTTACACCGATGGTAATGCTGCTTACCGTGACGTACAGTCCGGCAACCTCGATATGACCGATAACATTCCAGATACTGAAACCAGCAACTTCCAGAGCGATAGCACAATCACTGCTTACAACAAGCCTGGTTCTGTAATTCTTCAATTCACTATTGCTTCCAGCCTCCCACACTTCGATGTTAAGACTGAGGAAGGCCGCTTGCGTCGTCAAGCAGTTTCCATGTCTATCGATCGTAAGGCAATTGCTGAAAAGGTGCTGAACAAGACTGCTGCTCCTGCTAACGACTTCACTTCTCCAAAGACCCCAGGCTATGATCCTAAGTTGAAGGGTAGCGAGCATTTGAAGTTCGATGCAAAGAAGGCTAAGGAATTGTGGGCTAAGGCAGATGCTATTTCCAAGTATGATGGTCCTCTTACCTTCACCTACAATGCTGATAACGCTGTTGCTAAGTCTGTGTTCGATGCAGTTGTGAACTATGTGAAGAACAATTTGGGTGTTAAGGCAGAAACTACGCCAATCCCAACCTTCCAGGAGTTCCGCGATGCATGCACCAAGCGTAAGATTAAGGGCGCATGGCGTGCAGGATGGATGCCAGATTACCCAAGCCCAGAAAACTACTTGACTCAGCAGTTCGCTTCTGTTGCAGCTGATGGCAATGGTTCTAATGATGGTGATTACAAGAATACAAAGTTTGATGAATTGCTTACTAAGGCTACTGCATCTTCTGACGCAAGCGAAGCAACTAAGCTTTATCATCAAGCTGGCGAAACCCTTCTTGAAGATCTTCCATCTGTACCACTGCTCTACATGAATGCTAAGGCTGTTATGAATCACAATTTGAAGGGATTCGTAATGGATTGGCAGAACATGCCACTTTATTACCAGCTTCATAAGTAAGATTTAAATCTTCATATGGAGTTTATATAAATTAATTTCATGATATTCAGAAAAATACTTAATTCTGATATCACCTATCAATAATTTAATACCGCGTATAGCGAAATTGCTACTCCAGTTTAAGGAATGAAGGAAGTAATCCAAAAATTTCTTTAACTGGAGTGGCACTTTGTTGTTTTTGCGAGTAATTGTTAACAATTCAAGGAGAATCCGATGGGTAAGTACATTCTGCGTCGAATTTTGCAGATGATTCCTGTTGTTCTCGGCACAACATTATTGGTTTATGCTTTAGTATTTGCTTTGCCGGGTGATCCGGTAACTGCAATGTTTGGCGATAAACCAGTTAATCCTGCTGTCGCAGCACAAATTCGAGCTAATTATAATTTAGATAAACCATTTATTATTCAATATTTACTGTTCTTAAAGAATGCGCTTACTCTTGACTTTGGCCAAACCTTTGCGGGTCAGCCTGTTATTGATGAGATTGGTCGTGCATTCCCTGTAACCATTCAGCTTGCTGTTATGGCGTTTGCATTTGAAGCTCTGTTTGGTGTAACTTTTGGTATTATTTCTGGTCTTAAAAAAGGCAAATGGTACGATAGCGTAATTCTTATTGTTTCTCTGCTTCTTATTTCCGTGCCAACCTTCGTAACTGGTTATGCTATGCAGTATTTGCTTGGTATTAAGTGGCATATTCTTCCTCCTAATGTAAGTAATGATCCTGGATTCTTAGATATGCTTACTCCTGCAATGGTTCTTGGATCTGTATCTATGGCATATGTAATTCGACTTACAAGGTCTGAAGTTTCGTCAAATATTGCGCTCGACTATGTTCGTACAGCTCGTGCGAAGGGTTTAAAAGAAAGCTCGGTAATTATTCGTCATATTTTGCGCAATTCGCTTATTCCTGTAGTTACTTTCTTGGGCCAGGATTTGGGTGCATTGATGGGCGGCGCTATGATTACAGAAACAATATTTAATATTCATGGTATTGGCTTCCTTACTTATCAAGGTATTTTGAAGGGTGAAAGCAACCTGGTAGTTTCTGTAGTTACCTTGCTTATGCTGATTTTCGTAGTCAGTAATTTACTTGTTGATATCTTGTACGCGGCTCTTGATCCGCGAATTCGTTACGCGTAAGGAGAAGCATAATTATGCAAGAAAAAGTTGAGGAAAATTTGACTGCTGCAGATATTGCTCTTCCAGGACAGGAACGTTACGTTGCTTCCTTGGATGAAACTCCGTTACAAGAAGTTGATTCCGTTGACGAGTCTGCTCCTGCTACGAGCATGTGGGCTGATGCTTGGCGTACTTTGAGACGAAATCCTTTGTTTATTATTTCCGCAATATTGATTATTGCAATTTTATTTATTGCATTATTCCCAGGATTGCTTGTTAAGCAAGATCCTATGTATTGTGTACTTAATAACTCTTTGATGCCAAGGTCTTCTGGTCATCCTCTTGGATTCGATAAGCAGGGATGCGATATTTACGCTCGTGTAATATACGGAACTCGCACTTCTGTAACAATCGGCATAATTGCTACAGCTTTGGTTGTTTTAGTTGGTTCTTTAATTGGTGCTATTGCAGGCTTCTTCGGAGGTTGGGTTGATGCTGTTCTTAGCCGCATTACCGACATCTTCTTGGCTTTGCCTATGCTTCTTGGCGCTATAGTTGTTCTCCAAATGTTTAGAACCACAAAATCAATGTGGAAGATAATTCTAGTTATGGTTCTATTCGGTTGGGTTAGTGTTGCTCGAATAGCTAGAAGTGCTGTTATGGAATCAAAGAATCTAGAATTTAACACAGCTTCTACAGCTTTAGGATCTAGGCCTATACGAAATCTCTTTAGGCATATTATCCCAAACTCTTTGGCTCCAATCATTGTTGTTGGCACAACTTCTCTCGGCTCCTACATCGTGTTGGAAGCAACACTTAGCTTCCTAGGTATTGGTTTGCCAACTACTACAGTGAGCTGGGGTGGAGATATTGCTACTTACAGCAGGTACTTCAATAATAGTCCAGAAGTATTGTTCTATCCGTCATTTGCGCTTGCTATTACAGTTCTTACCTTCATTATGATGGGTGACGCTGTAAAGGATGCGTTGGATCCAAAGAGCCGTAAGGCGTGAAGTTAGCGTGGAGGAATAAAACTTATGAGCATTTCAACGCATAAAAATGTAGACGCTCTCGCTATGCAGCGTGAGCAAGGTCCATTGCTTGAAGTGAAAAATCTTCAGGTTGATTTCACTACTGATTCTAAGAAAGCTGTTCACGCTGTTCGAGATGCAAGCTTTAGCGTATATCCCGGCCAGTGGGTTGCAATCGTAGGTGAGTCTGGTTCTGGAAAGTCCACTTCTGCAATGGCAGTTTTGGGTTTGCTTCCAGGAACAGGTCATGTTACGGGCGGCTCTATTAAGCTTAATGGCCAAGAAATTAGCAAATTAAAGCCAAAAGAGTTTGCTTCTTTGCGCGGTACTGCAATGGGCTTGGTACCTCAGGATCCTATGAGTAACTTGAACCCTGTTTGGCGTATTGGTACACAGGTTAAAGAAGCTCTTCTTGCAAATGGTGTTGACGTAAGCCATGAGAAGCGTTCTGCTCTTGCGGAAGCTCTTGCAGGTGATGCTGTAGAAGTTAAAAGCAATGAGGACGAAACGTTCCTCGGTTCTAAAGAATTACCAGAATTGATGGAAGTTGCACGCAAGTCTTTGGCAGAAATCGGACTTGATGAATTCAAGATGAATGAAGCCATGGGCTACTACAAAAAAGAGTGGGTTCCAGGTTCTGAAACTCGTTGGCGCGTTGCAGACGATTTAATCAAGTACGGTGTGAACGACGACAAAGCTTGGGAAATTGCCAAAAAGTATGTTGTTGGCGCTAATGTTGACGACCGTATTGCAGGTTTACTTGATGAGGCTGGTTTGCCTGATGCTGCAACTCGAGCACGTCAGTTCCCGCACGAGTTCTCTGGTGGCATGCGTCAGCGTGCGTTAATTGCCATTGGCTTGGCTTGCCGTCCAGATTTGCTGATTGCAGATGAGCCAACTTCCGCACTCGACGTTACCGTGCAAAAGCGCATTCTTGACCATTTGCATACGCTTACTGATTCGCTCGGAACTTCCGTTCTGTTCATTACTCACGATTTAGGTTTGGCCGCAGCTCGCGCACAGCACGTTGTTGTTATGTATAAGGGTCGTGTTGTTGAATCTGGTCCATCTTTGGACGTTTTGCAGCATCCACAGCATCCTTATACTAAGCGACTTGTTGCTGCCGCTCCAAGTCTTGCTTCTCAACGAATCATTTCCGTTAAGGAGCATGGTGGTAACGCGGATAATTTGCTTGAGCATCACGTAGTAGGTGAGCAAACTCTTGAAAAGAGTGAGCATATTATTACAGTCGATCACTTAACCCGAGAGTTTAAGCTTCCTCGCAAGAAGGAGCTTTTCAAAGCTGTTGACGATGTTTCGTTCTCTATTAAACGCGGAACAACGTTGGCAATTGTGGGTGAATCCGGTTCTGGTAAGTCTACTGTTGCAAACATGGTTTTGCGACTTCTTAATCCAACAAGCGGAACTGTTACTTACGAAGGCAAGAATATTGCTGACTTAAAGGGTGCGGATTTGCTTGATTTCCGCCGTCATGTTCAGCCAGTGTTTCAGAATCCTTATGGTTCGCTTGACCCAATGTATTCGATTTATCGTTCTATTGAAGAGCCTTTGCGAATTCATAAGATTGGTGATAAAAAGAGCCGCCAGAATCGTGTGCGTGAACTCTTGGACATGGTTCGTATGCCTGCTTCTGTTATGACTCGCTTCCCGAACGAGCTTTCAGGCGGTCAGCGTCAGCGCATTGCAATCGCGCGCGCAATGGCATTGGATCCGGACGTTATCGTTTGCGACGAAGCTGTGTCGGCTTTGGATGTGCTTGTGCAAGATCAGGTTTTGCATTTGCTTAACGATTTGCAAGCGGAGCGCGGATTGAGCTACTTGTTCATCACTCACGATTTGGCAGTGGTTCGTCAGATTGCGGACGAGGTTGTTGTTATGCAGCACGGCAAGCTTGTTGAGCACGCTACAACCGACGAAGTGTTTGATCATCCTCAAAAGGAATATACTCGTGATCTTCTCGACGCAATTCCTGGTGGAAACTTGGAGCTTGGATTAGATTAAATTAAATAATACAAGCTAATAATAAAAGGTGCAGAGTTTATAACTTGGTTAATAACTAGGTTTATAAATTTCTGCACCTTATTTTTTGTTTTACGTAGCGTGCATATTTGTGTAACGCGCATATTAGAGTTAGATTTATGATCACAATTACTACTTCAAACTTAAATGGTATTCGTGCGGCCGAGCGTAAGGGGATGCTTGACTGGTCCGATTCTCACACTCCTGACGTGTGGTGTATGCAAGAAGTGCGCGCTCCGCAGGATGCAATCGACCCAATTATGACAAAAATTGAAATGGGATATCGCGCGTCTGAAAATATCTCAAATCCTGTAGAAAACGATAATTTTACTTATGCAAACGAAGTTTGCCGCATAAAAGGTCGAGCTGGGGTAGCGCTAGTAACATCACTTCCTGTAATTGAAAAACGATACGGTTTGCCCGGCTTAAGTGATGATGTTGATTCTGGGCGATGGGTTGAAACTGACGTTCGTACTCCTGAAGGGTATGAAATTACTATTGCTTCAGTGTATGTTCACGCTGGAAACGTGGATGATCCGCAAAAAATGCAGCAAAAATTCCGCTTCTTAGACACAATGCTTATTCGCTTGGGGGAGCTTAGAGATATTGCTGCAAGTGGCGGAAATCAAGCGATTTTGTGCGGTGATTTTAATATTGCGCATACGCCGTTAGATATTAAAAACGCTAAAGCAAATGAAAAAAGTGCAGGATTTTTGCCGGAGGAACGCGCGTATATTGACCGCTGGATTAACGAGTATGAATTTGTGGACGTTATGCGCATGCTTGCGGGAGATATTCAAGGACCATACACTTGGTGGAGTCAGCGCGGCAAAGCTTTCGACAATAACGTTGGTTGGAGATTAGACTATCAGTTTGCAACGCCAGAAATTGCAGAAAGCGCTTGTGGCTTTGTGATTGATCGGGCTGAAAGTTATGAGGCAAGATGGTCGGATCACGCGCCTTTAACCATAAAATACGGTGTGTGATTATTAATCACATAACTGAAATAAATAAAGTAATAGCATTTGCTCATATGCATATTTTCAGTGCTTTGTTTGTGATAATCTGGTGAAGTTGAGCAATTTACGACGATTAGCATTATGCTTATTGTTGTGCTTGTTGTTTTAAGAAATGAGGAATAATGGGCTGGTTATTTGGCCGAAATAAAGAAGTAGAATCTTCAAAAGATATAGATGAAGCTGTAAAGTTAAAAACTGGTCCATGGGATTTCAACGATGAAGATGCTCCTGATTTCAGTGATTATCTTGATTTTGGCTCAATTTATATTCCATATTTCCAAGGTATAGAATTACGCGTAAAAAAGCAGCGTGAAAATGATCAAGTAATTGGCGCAACAGTAACTTACGGATCGTCAAGTGTTGAAGTTGAAGCTTTTGCTGCTCCGAAATCTACTGGTATTTGGAATGAAGTATGCAAAGACTTACTTGACGGGAATAGCCAAGCTTGCACCGCACAAGGCGAATTTGGAACTGAACTTTTGCTGCCTGTAAAAGTTGGAGAAAAGAGTATTACAACTCGTATCGTTGGAGTTGATGGTCCTCGCTGGATGCTTCGTGGAGTATTTTCTGGGCCTGCAGCAACAGAGTTGGCAGAAAATAATAATGAAACTAAGCAATTAGACGAATGGTTTAAGGGGATTGTTGTAAATCGCGGTGAAGAACCATTAGCGCCTCGTGATCTTATTCCTATGCATGAGCCATTAACTCGTGAAGAAAAAGAATCAGCGCATAGATTAGAAGAAAATAATGATGAAAGTAATAGTTCATCTGAAGAAAATGCTGATGACGCTTTAAAAAAAGAAGATAAGCCTTTAGGATACGATCAGCAAGTTGATGTAAAAACTACGCTTTCTCGCGGACCAATGTTTTCTGAGGTTAGATAGCAGTAAGTTAAGTAGCATAAGGATATCGTCTTGAAGAAAAATAACGCTTATGGCAAAAAAAGTTCTGGGCTTGCTTCCCTTGCCTCTATCGGTTCTGATGGAAGAAACTTTTCTGTAATTGATTCCATAGGTGGCGTTCGAGGCGTAATTGAATCCATGCTGCCAGGCTTGCTGTTTGTTATTTGCTTTGTTGTAACAAACAATTTGCATACAACTGTTATTGCATCCGCTGTTCTTGCTGTTTTGCAAGTTGTGATTCGTCTTATTCAGAAGCAGTCGCTTATGGGAGCAATTAGTGGACTTGTTTCCGTTGGAATCTGCCTTATTTGGGTGTGGACGAGCCATCAAGCGCGCGACTACTATATGATGGGCTTCATTACAAACGCTGTGTATGGTGTGCTTCTTGCGATTTCGCTGATTGTGCGCGTGCCAGCGCTTGGGCTTGTGATTGAGTCGATTCGCAAAATGCCTACGGAAAATTTTGGCAAGTGGCTGCACGAATGGCTTGATTATAAGCCGCTTAAGCGAGCATACATGTATGTTACTGGATTGTGGATTGCTGTTTTTGCGCTGAGGCTTGTTTTGCAAGTGCCACTATATTTGACGAATCACGTTGTGTGGCTTGGCACAGTACGTTTGATTATGGGATTGCCGTTCTGGGCGCTCGCGATTTGGGTTTCTTACTTGATTATTGCAACTCCATTTATGCGACTTCATCATAAAAATCGCAACGAAAAGCAGATTGACGAAAAGCAGAGTGGTGTAAATCCAATCGGAGAAAGTCAGATTAACTAAAATCAGCGTTAGAGGATTAGCGTGACGAAAAGCAGCTTAACAAAACGCAGAACTAAGGGGTAGTACATGCAAGTGACGATGCGAATCGAGAGATATGCGGATCAAGGAAGATGTGTAGGTCATCTTGACGGACGCGTTGTATTCGTGCGATTTGCGCTCCCTGGTGAGCTGGTTGTTGTGCGCATGGATGAGCCGATGCGTGCAAAAGCGCACTTTTTTACCGGCGAAGTTGTAGAAGTTTTGGAGCCTAGTGCGGATCGTGTGGAGCCGCAATGGAAGCTCGCTGGTCCTTTGGCTCAGGGCGGCGGAGTTGGCGGCGCGGATTTAATTCACGTTTCTTTGCCTGGTCAGATTCGTTGGAAGGCTTCCGTAATTGCCAATCAATTCCAGCGCTTAGCGCATATAGATGTTTTGGATAGTGATGTTAACGTTGAGCGCATTCCAGGGGACGAGGAGCTTAACGGATTTAATTGGCGTACGCGCATGGAGTTGGTTGCGGATGATGAAGGCCGATTGTCTATGCGTAAGCGCGAGTCGCATGATCGCATTGCGATTGATACTATGCCACTTGCGTCGCGCGCGGTTTTAGCAGTTGCGGATTCTTTGGACTTGTGGAATCGTTCTTTCTCGCCAAATGCGCAAATTCGCCTTGCTGTTCCAGAGCCTAGGGTTGATGGTTTGGATTTTAATGACAAGGCTGCGCTTCTTAGTGCGATTGGCGAAAATTATGCGCTTATAGTAAATGATGAGTTGGTTGCAGGTTCGGCTTTGTTGCGCGAGCGCGTGCGTGTTGCGGCTGCTTGCGATTCATCGCGTATGCGCACTTTTGACTACGATGTTGACGCGCGCGGTTTTTGGCAGATTCATCGCGCAGCTCCAGAGCATTTAGTGAACTACGTTTTGGGATTAGTCCGTTCTGCGCTTGGTGGTCGCACTAAGAATACGGTTTTGTGGGATTTGTATTCTGGTTCGGGTTTGTTTACGATTCCGCTTGCGACTTTGGCTAATGTTGGCGGAGATGCTGCTGGTGCTGCAGGTTTCGCTGGCGCTGCAGAGCCAGCTCGCGTGCTTAGCATTGAGGGTGCGCCGATTGCTGTAAAGAACGCAAGGCGAAACATTGGGCGCGCAGGGCTTAGCAGGGATGTTGTTGAAGCTTTGCAAGGTGATGTTGCACAAACGCTTGAATCGCAGGTGTTTAAGGCGAGTAAGTCGTCTAAGATTGTGCGCCGATTTGCGCATCCAGATGTTGTTGTGTTGGATCCTCCTCGCGCTGGTGCTAAAGCTCAAGTTTGTAAGCAGATTGCGAAGTCTGGAGCAAGAGCTGTTGTGTATGTTGCTTGCGATCCGACTAGTCTTGCTCGCGATGTTGGTACGTTTAAGGAGCTTGGCTACAGCGTTCAGTCTTTGCGCGCGTTCGACATATATCCCAACACTCATCATACAGAATCAGTGGCGTTCCTTTGCAAATCGTGATTGTTTCGAGATATCGTTTTGATGACACCTACTTGCGTGCATTCTAGTTCCTGCATTTTAGGCTTTGTGTGTATGGGCTTAAGAGTCTATCGTTAAAAGGTTTAGCGTGTGGCGGCTTCAAGCTGGGTTCTCGTGATTTTTGAGCGCAGTTTGGCTGTATGAGGGAACATGTCTACGCTCTAGGGTTGAGTGCACAGGATGTTAACGTACTTCGCTTGCGTTGAAAGCACACTGTGCTTTCAACTTTGAGCAAGCTCAGCGAATCGAAGTGCATTCGCGAATTATATTTAATCGCTCATGCAAGTCGATTCGCCACTTTGCACCCAGCTGATGAAGTGGGGTTTTATAATTCTTCATGCTGAATTATTCTTTTCTTTTTTGAAATAATGGTGTTCAAAAAAGGAGTAGATAATAAGTATGCGCTATGGGTATGCGAGGGTGTCTACAAAGGATCAGTGTGTAGACAGACAGTTTAAGGCCTTGGAAGACAATGGCATTAGAAAAGGCTGTATTTATGTTGACAAGGCATCAGGGAAGGATTTCAACCGTAGAAATTATTTGAGATTGTTTAGACGTTTGAGATCTGGTGATGAGTTGTTTGTGAAGTCGATTGACCGTTTAGGTAGAAACTATGATGAGATTATTGAGCAGTGGAACAAAATCACGAAAGAAAAAGAAGCAAATATTGTAGTGTTGGATTGTCCTTTGCTGGATACGAGAAAACATGTAAATGGTGTAACAGGTAAGTTTATTGCCGATCTTGTATTGCAGATTTTATCGTATGTTGCTCAAGTTGAGCGAGAAAATATTCATCAAAGACAGATGGAAGGGATTCGTGTTGCCAGACAAAGAGGTGTGGTGTTTGGTAGGGCAAAGATTGAGCTTCCTGATGATTTTTATGCTGTGGCGACTAGGTGGCAGCGTGGACAGGTAAATTTGCGTGAGGGTGCAGAAATGCTTTCTGTTTCGCATACTACCTTTTCTAAGTGGCTACATGCAAGAAAAATTGAAAAAATTTGTAAATAAATCTAGGAATTAATTTACAAATAAATATTGCAAATCAACCCTACCTTTTCCTTGATTTTACTACGCTTGCTGACAAAAAGCCACTGTGTAAATTAAACCCTACTTTAGTTGCCATCAACATGAAAATGCGGGGTGAATAAATATGACAGCAAGAATAATAAAAAAATGGATGATCCTATTACTGGCGGTGGTCATGCTTATAAGCATGGCTCCATTAAATGTGAGTGCAAGTGCAAGTGCAAGTGAAACTGATAAGACTTATCAGGCATATGATGCTAGTCAGCATAGAAAAGTTATAAGTGAAAATGGGACAACAGATTCAGAATGGTCCTTATGTATGGATCATCATAAACAATCTCCAGGAAAAACCGATAAAGCCACAGGGAAATATTCAAAAAACGAAAATGCTACGAATGATACGTATGCTAGTAACGGTGGAAAAGGAGATTTTCAGAAAATCAAAAGGATGCTATTTTATAAATTAAAACATCCGCAACTTAATTATACAGTCTTACAAAATGAATATTACTATCAGCAAGACAATAAAAAAATTTATGATACAGATTATAGTCAAATCCCAGAATTGAACAAGCAAAAACAAGACTTAAGAACTTTTGCTGAGGATTCTTCTCATGATGATGAGATTAATAGCACAATGGAAGTTTTTATTTATAAATCAAAAAACCCAGAGATGCAAAATTTAATTAGCGCGAAGCTGAAAGAAGTTCCAACACCAACAAAAGTTAAGTTTTCTAAGAAAGCATTAACAGAGAATGGAGAAGATCTTAAGGGCGCAACTATCCAATTGACAAAAGCAGATGGAAGCTTAGTCAAAAAATGGGTAACGGATGGAACGGTAACAGAGTTTGAATTAAAAGACGGTAAGTACACATTCACAGAAACATCTGCACCAGCTAAATATCAAGTAGCGACAGCAATAACATTTGAAGTAAAAAATGGAAAAGCAATAGTGAAAGGTATAGCTGTAACAGGAAATACGATAGTGATGGTAGACAAACTGAAAGAAGTTCCAACACCAACAAAAGTTAAGTTTTCTAAGAAAGCATTAACAGAGAATGGAGAAGATCTTAAGGGCGCAACTATCCAATTGACAAAAGCAGATGGAAGCTTAGTCAAAAAATGGGTAACGGATGGAACGGTAACAGAGTTTGAATTAAAAGACGGTAAGTACACATTCACAGAAACATCTGCACCAGCTAAATATCAAGTAGCGACAGCAATAACATTTGAAGTAAAAAATGGAAAAGCAATAGTGAAAGGTATAGCTGTAACAGGAAATACGATAGTGATGGTAGACAAACTGAAAGAAGTTCCAACACCACCATCAACATTACCTAAGACTGGTGAATCCAGCTCTCTTGGCGCATTTCTTTCTGCGTTGGGGCTATCTTTAGCTGGTCTTGGAGTACTTTACAAAAAAATGAAGGATTGTGAATAACGTCTTAGCATAAAAGGTTGGCAAGCCATGAAAAGACTGACAAAATCCTTGACAGATAAACAGACAGACAGCATAACTCTGTCTATTTTCACGTAGAATTTTTTAATTTGCAGAATTATATACCTGATGGATAGGTATGTGTTTCTGCCTATTTTTATGCAGTTTTTTCAAAGTAATAAAAAGAACATTTTTAGATTAATAAGGAAATGTGAATAAGATGAAATTGTTAGCAAAAAAGACAATGGGGCTACTGCTGGCAACATTAGTAGCATTTGGCGTAGTAGCTGGAACTACGCAGGCATTTGCTGGTGGCGATGCGGTAGCATCTAAGCAAGCCAACAAATATACGGAAATAGACATGCAGGAACCGTATATAAAAGACGCAGAGCTGCATGTTTATTCTGTAAAAGACGATAACGGCTCGCCTGCAGCCGCGATAACTATCACTCACAAAAATTCGGGTGGAGTTGACCCTCAGCTTACAGGCGTAAGGGAGTACACTGCCGCTGCAAAAGAAGGTTGGGTTTTTAAGAATTGGACGTACGAGCAGTTTTTTAAAGACAAGGACTACGGAAACTACAAAGGTGTTTTCTATTCATTTTCGAAAGATCACAACAACAAGAGCATTCCTTATACATCGGGAAATGTGATTTCCGTAAACAGAACGGGGACTATAGGAGAATCAACATTAATTAAGCGAATTTATAAGGTCTATGCAAACCTTAATCCTACTATCACGGCAACTGCCGGTGAAGGCGGATCGATAACTCCTGCCGGAAAGACAGAAGTCACATACGGAGAAAATCAGAAATACAATTTTACAGCCAACAAAGGATACATAATAGCTTCGCTGAAGATAGACGGAGTAGAACAGACCGTCGAACATACAGCTTCGGGTTCATATGAATTCAAGGCTGTAAAATCGCCTCACACTATAGAAGTAAGCTTTGTAAGAGAATACACGATAACTTATACTGATGGCGTTGACAACGAAGCAATTTTTACCGATCAGGTTTACAAAGCTGCTTCGGGTTCCGATACTCCTGCTTTTAAGGGAACCGCTCCAAGCAGAACAGATTATGTTTTTACAGGCTGGACTCCTACCGTTGCGAATAAGGTAACTCGTGACGTAACATACGTCGCTCAGTGGAAGCGGATTCAAAGAACAGTTACTTTCAAGGATGGCAATAAGACTCATGCAAAAGTGAAAGTGGAAACTGGTAAGGCTATTAATACTGATGCGTTGACTAATGAGTACATGCCGAAGAATCCAACGAAGGACGGTTATACCTTCAAGGAGTGGAATACGAAGGAAAATGGTAAGGGTGAGACGTTTACGGGAGAAAGCGTAGTTAATGGTGATATGACTGTGTATGCCATTTACGCGAAAGATTCTGCTCCAACTCCGACACCGGCTCCAACTCCGACTCCGACACCGGCTCCAACTCCGACTCCGACACCGGCTCCAACTCCGGCTCCAACTCCGACGCCAGCTCATAAGCCGCAGCCTGAAAAGCGTATTGGCATGATTCCTAAGACGGGTGAATCGGCGTCGTTTGCAGGCTTGCTTGCAGCACTTGGTTTCTCGATTGCCGGACTTGCAATTCTTCTTAAGAAGAAAATGACGGAAGAAAACAATAAGTAAGCACGCTTGTTTTAAGTAACTAGCATTGTTTATTAGAAGATGGCTCTAGCGATATGTTAGAGCCATCTTTTTTGAGTGTTATTTTTTAAGTGTTATTTGAGATGTAAGCTTTTTTATTCTCAATAAGAAATAATATGATGCTCCAAGCTCTAAAGTTTCAGAGTACAGAGTAATAGTTTCAGAGTACAGAGCAATAGTTTCAGAGTTCAAAAGCAAAGCTTCATTGTATACAACACGTAATGAAGCTAGATGTAATCTCCAAAGTAAAAGGACAAGGTCCAAATACAGCGTCTGGAGTGCTTTTAACTGTAGGATTCGCCCTAGGCTTTTTACTATTGAAACTTTTCCAACCAATACCTTTAAAAGTAAATAGTTTTATTTCTGGCAATATATTAACAGCTAACTCATTGGATATACAAGTAACTTCAATAGCATTAATAGCATGCATAATCACATTACTTGCATATGGTAAACAAATTATTTTTGCATGCCTCGATGAAACGTGTATGCAAGCAAGCGGATATAATTTGCGTAAAACTGACTTTATCATACTAATAATGATTACAGTTACAGTCGTTATAGTGATGCCTGCTGTTGGTTCAGTATTATCTATCTCTCTGATAGTAGGACCTGCAAGCGCAGCTATAAAACTTAGCTCATCAATATGGCAAACGGTAATTTTTGCTCCAATACTTGGAATTATAGCTGGAACTTTGGGTCTCTATTCAAGTATTTATTTAGGTCTATCTTCCGGAGGAATGATAACTGTATTTTCTGCAATTGTTTATATAGTTTGCGTAATTATTTATCACGCAAAAAACATGATAATAAAATTTATACAAGCAAAAAGAGATGTTACTCAAATGGCATAATTGTAAAAAGTTACTTTATAACATTCTCCTATATCGTGGGGCTTAAATCTAAGCCCCACTTTTTATATTCAAAACTATTTTTTCAAATAAATAAAAGTCAAAGACTTTACATATTTAACGCTTATTCTTAGCTAAAATACCTGTTTTTAATATCATTCGTAAGCATGCACTGAACAAAAAAATACAAAACAATATATTGCATATAAAAGGTGAAATACTGCGCGCAGTTATTGCGCCTAAGTTTACAGTAAATGTCGCAAAAATACCGATAATAATTCCTTCAGTAAAATGAGTATAATGGTAACGAGCATTAGCAATACTACCACTTATAGCTGTAGGAAGCGTGACAAGCAAAGCAGTTCCTCTTGCCATAAGGTCTCCCATGCCGAGCAAAAGTTGCACGCATGGCACTATAATTCCTCCGCCACCAACGCCTAAAATACCTGAAAAAATACCAGAAAAAACGCCTATAAATATAAGACATATAGCTTTTAAAAAATTAACATTAAAATCTACATTTCTTAACGGAATCCAAACTTGACTAGAACATATAACTAGTAATACAAAAAGTGTAAAACACCAAGGAAATATTTTTTTAGGCAAAATATGTGAAAAATATACCCCAATTTGTGATCCGAAAACTGAACCTATTATTAGAAAAAATGCTGATAAAAATGACACTTTGCCGTCTAAACCGTAAACAATGCTTCCACAAAGCGACGTTATAATTATGGCAACAAGAGAAGTAGCAGTAGCATGACGCTGATCAAATTTCATAAAAACAGTTAATGCAGGAACTATCACAATTCCCCCACCTACAGCGAACAATCCTGATAAAAAACCTGCTAATAGTCCAATGAAAACGATTAAAACAATATTATGGAAATTATATTTGGTTTTAAAAATATTTTTCAACATATATCTTTTCTTCACAAATTACCTCCTCGTACTTTATTCACTACTTTTACTATGTTATGTGAAAAATAGAATATTTCTATACTAGTTCAATTGTAATTTATGTATTTATTTATCTAATTAACGTAAGTAATGGATAATAAGAAGTTTATCGCAGAGACGAAAGATGTTCGTTTAACGGTGAAACGTGCTGATACCTTTGGTGTGAGCTTTTAACTGTGAACAAGATATATTGAGGGTTGAGGAAGCGCAAAATGTTATAAGGCTTATTCAAACTAAAAAAGTTTCAGCTTCGAATTGGCTGAGGTGGTTTACTCAGGGTATGCCTGAAATTGTTGTGAGTTTGCCACATGATGTGGAAGTTTGTGAGGTTGAATCTGATTCTAATCAAGTGCTCATCACGGATATTGAGATTGGTAAGCTTTATGTAGAAGTGAACAATGGCAAGGTAGAAGTTGTTAATTTGAAGGCGGATGATGTCTTTCTTAAATGTTATAATGGGTTGGCTTCAGCAACAAACGTAGAAGTAACTCATGTTTGTACGCTTGATACGTTAAATGGCATGAGTATTTTAGAAGGAACAATCACCAAGGATGCAAGCCTTGAAGTAGATTGTGAGAATGGTGTCACCGAGGTTTCAGATAAGAAGAAGGTAAATTGTAAAAACGATGGATTTGCGCATTACATGGTGCACTGTCTTAATGGGAAAGCTATTGCGAAGTAGCAGACATATAGATCAAAAAAGAAGCAATAAAACTTGATATAAGTTGGAATTAGAGCGTATATAGACATACCGATAAAGGAGGAAGCCGTATATGCTCTATGTAAAATTTGATGATTTCGAAGATGTTAGCGTCATGGGAAATGAGAAAGATCATGGAATGTTTATTCCGATTAAGGATGGGAATGTGTATGCTGAGTGCGAACGGTGCGGTGTAGTTGAAAGGATCACCTCACCATGCGAATTCATTGCTAGCACATTTAGGTCAAGAGTGAACTTCAATGAAGGTTATGAACTTTGCGAGAAGTGCTTGCAAGAGGTTGAGTTTGTTACTGTCGCTTTGAGAACTGGAAAATTACCTAATCGAGAATTGAAATGACTGAAAAGCAAAGCAGTGATAACCGTAGTAATACATGAAAAACTAAACGTTAAAAGGTGCACACACTTTGCACCCGGGCGGTAAATGATAATTTAGGGAGGCGTTTTATGTCAGTAATTAAAATTGAAAACCTCACTTTCTCATATTATGGATATGTAAAACCCATATTTAAAAATGTATCGTTTTCCTTTGATACAAACTGGAAAACGGGATTGATAGGAAGAAATGGAATCGGTAAATCAACTCTATTTAAGTTACTTTTAAATCAAGAAACTTATCAAGGTAAAATAAGCAAGGATGTTGAATTTATTAAATTTCCACCAAATATAAGCGATACTTCAAAATTAGGAATTGAGTTATATAAAGAACTAATATCAGATGATGAAGAATGGAAGTTATTTAGAGAACTCAGTTTGCTAAATGTAGATGAGAACCTTGTTTACAGAGAGTTTGAAACGCTTTCTAAAGGGGAACAAACAAAAATCCTTTTAGCTATTTTGTTTACAAGAGAAGATGGCTTTTTACTTATTGATGAACCAACAAACCATTTAGATATGGACGGAAGAAAAATTGTAAGTGAATATCTGAAAAGTAAAAAAGGATTTTTGCTTATATCTCATGATAGAGATTTTTTAGATGGTTGTATCAATCATGTTATTTCTATTAACAGGAATTCTATTGATGTCCAATCGGGAAATTTTACATCATGGTATGAAAACAAAGTGATGAAAGACCAATTTGAAATTAGTCAAAATGAGAGATTAAGAAAAGATATTAAACGATTAAAAGAGTCTGCAAGACAAAGTCAAATTTGGTCTGATAAAATTGAAAATACTAAAAATGGTGTAAAAGTATCAGGTGTAAAACCAGACAAAGGACATATAGGTCATCAATCAGCCAAGATGATGAAAAAATCTAAGAATTTGGAGAATAGACAAAACAAGGCAATAGAAGAAAAACAGAGTTTACTAAAAGATATCGAAACAAAGGAAAGTCTATTATTGCATCCATTACATCATCATAAAAATCCTCTAATATCGGTTAGCAATTTATCATCATGCTATGGAGAGAGACAGATCCTAAATAATGTAAGTTTCGAGATAAAGCAAGGCGACATAGTGGCTATATATGGGGGTAATGGTAGCGGAAAATCAACCTTGATTAAAATTTTATTAGGTATAAATCACGAGTATACAGGTGAGATAAAATTAGCAGGTAATTTAAAAATCTCGTATATTCCTCAAGACACATCTAATTTAACAGGTAGCCTAAATGAATATATTCACAAGCAAGATGTTGATGAAACATTGTGTAAAACAATTCTAAGAAAATTAGATTTTTCAAGAGAATTATTTGAAATGGATATGAAGAATTATAGTGATGGACAAAAAAAGAAAGTTTTAATTGCTGTAAGTTTCTCAAAGCCAGCTCATATATTTGTTTGGGACGAACCACTGAATTATATAGATGTAATATCAAGAATACAGATTGAGGAAATTATAAAAGAAGCAAAGCCTACACTCATATTTGTGGAACACGATAAGCGATTTGTAGAAGATATCGCTAATAAAATAATACAATTTTAAGTAAAATCCAAATCCCAGTTTGTAGTGCCTTAGACTTTTATCATCATACGACATTCCCCTTGCCAGTTTCTCTCCTGCAATGAACGTTAAGGCTCTTTTATTGATGCATGGTTATCATAAGGGTAGTCTTGATACACGTGAGACTGTCGTATTGATGTCAAGGGCTTAATAGGTGGGTGCATTTTTGCCCTTGTGCAGCAAGGCTTAGTGAGGGCTATTGTTAAAAGGTTTAGCGTGTGGCTGCTTTAGGCTGGCTTGGCGTGATTTTTTAGTGCTATTTTTCTGTATGAGGTAAGATATCGACGCTCTAGGGTCGAGTGCACAGGATGTTAACGTTAAAAGGTGCACCCACTTTGCACCCACCCTGCACCCACTTTGTTGAGTGGTAAAATATAGCTCAAAAGTTAAAATGAAACCTGATTATTAGTATGTGAACGAGGAGGTATTTAAGGAATGGACAAGCTCGTTCGTTTTTGCCGTGAAGTAGCGACATTCGGCTTGACGGTTGCCTTAATCGCGATGCTGGTTGCCTTAATATGGGATGGCACACTTGCTATTAGAATTGGTTTTACCTCTTTTGCTATTGGTGTCACAGTGATCTCGCTTAAGACTGTCCTTCGAAAGACTGATTGAATTTTGTTTGGTTCAAGTCAATAGTTGAATATCTCACGTTGGGTGACTATTACTGATCTCTGTCAGTAATAGTCACTTCTTTTTATGAATCTTAAAGTCAGGCTCAATGTCCGTCCTGTTTAGCCGGTGATTAGTTAGGGTAATCGTTAAAAGATTAACAACTGTATCAATGAAAATGCACGGAAATTGCAGAACCAGGATGAGTATGAGAAAAAATATACGAGTCTAGTGAACAGGTTTAATACTGTAGAATCAAGGCTTAAGGAAGTAAAAGCTCGCATTGTTGACAAGCAAATGAGGCATGATGAAGTTGAATATTTTATCGAGGACTTGAAAAAACAGGACTTGTTAACAGTGTTCGATGAAAACGTCTGGCTTAGCATGGTTTACTATCTAATCGTGCATCAAGATGGAAAGGTTGATATTATCTTCCTTGATGGGAGTGTAATGAAAGTAGACGAGTAAATAACAAATATACAATATATGAAGGCAAGTCAATATAGATTTTTTCTTGTATGATTAACTCAAGAAAAGTTAGCATAAAAGGTTGGCAAGCCATGAAAAAACTGACAAAATCCTTGACAGACAGACAGCGTAGTTCTGTCTCTTTTCACGTAGAATTTTTAATTGGCAGAAATATATACCTGATGTATAGGTATGCGTTCCTTCCTATCTTTATGAAATTTTTCAAAACAATAAAAGAACATTATTAGATTAAAAAGGAGGATTTATGAAAAATACGAAAAAATGCCCAAAGTGTGGGGGAAGTGAAATTATATTTGTGCCTGGATCTGCTGGGGTTTATGGGACTGGAAATAATATTATGACTGGCCATACAATTATGTCGGCAGTACCTATTGATAGGTATATTTGCACTGCCTGTGGTTTTAGCGAGGAGTGGATTGACCTTGATAATATGGATAAATTAAAAAAGAAATATGATGAGATTTAAATGAGAGTTACTTTTATATGAGGGTGGGATAATAGTTAAAACAGCAGGTCGAGGATTAAAATCGACCTGTTTTTATGTTTAAGGCACTTAGCTTTCAAGATATAATGAGTATTAGAAGATAAATTTGTAAAAGCTCATTTCAATAGATGAAGGAGGTGCTTTCATGTCCAATTCAAACTCAAATTACACTAAGCAACTCATTGATGATTACTGTGTGCTAGATACCGAAACGACCGGCTTTTCTGCGTATTATAATGAGATTATTGAGATTGGTATCTTAAAAGTTAGAAATAATGAGATAGTAGACCGTTATGATCAGCTGATTAAACCGAGTATAGAAGTAGACGGTTTTATTACAGCATTAACAGGAATAACTAATGACATGCTGGAAGGTATGCCATCTATAGACAGTGTGAAAACGTCTGTGCTTTCGTTCATAGGTGATGACATTATCCTTGGTCATAGGACTTCTTTTGATATGCGCTTTTTGAATGAAGGCTTTAAGGAACAACTGACTAACCGGTATATGGATACGATGCAATTTGCAAGAAAACTGTATCCTGAGCTGAAACATCACAGACTCTCCGATTTAACTGACTACTTAGGATTACACAATAATGAACACCGTGCTTTATCAGACTGCACATCAACGAAAGAATTATATGATGCTGTTAAAACACGCATGGCTGAGAAGAATCTAGTCATTGAAGACTTATGGCCTGCCAGTGGAAGTCACAGTGGTAAAGGGATAGATATCAAAGCAATTAAGCCTGATGAAGTGGTTGTTGATAAAGATGGGTTTTTCTATAATCGGCATGTTGTTTTCACTGGTAAGCTTGAGAAAATGCTTCGCAAGGATGCTCAGCAGATTGTAGCGAATCTCGGCGGTGTCTTAGATAATAGTGTGACTAAGCAAACAAACTATCTGATACTTGGGGATAATGATTACAATGCAATTCTTAAAGGTGAGAAGTCATCAAAGCATAAGAAAGCAGAAAAGCTCAAGCTTGAGGGGCAAGATATAGAAATTATTGATGAGCGTACTTTCTATGATTTGTTAAATGAGTGAAATTGGATGATTGAGAGGTGATTACGTGTCTAAAATAAATGTTGAAGGTTCAGAAATTAGCATTATTGCCATTGACAATAGAGATTATATTTCTTTAACGGATATGGTTAGAAATATTGATAACGGTTCTGCTTTGATTGAAAAGTGGCTTAGGAATAAGAATACGATAGAGTTTTTAGGTATTTGGGAAGAAATGTATAACACGAATTTTAATTCCACCGAATTCGAGGGAATTAAAAATGAAGCAGGACTTAACCGTTTTATATTATCTGTTAAGCAATGGGTGGAGAAAACCAATTCTATCGGTATCGTTGCTAGAGCGGGAAGATATGGTGGAACTTATGCTCATAAAGATATAGCGTTTGAGTTTGCTTCTTGGGTATCGCCATACTTTAAATTATATTTAATCAAAGAATTTGAACGTTTAAAGGAAGAAGAACAGAAGAAGTTAGGATGGGATATTAAAAGAAATTTGGCAAAAATAAATTATAGAATTCACACAAATGCCATTAAGAACAAACTTGTACCAGATAAACTTTCAAAAGAAAAAATCAATTTTATTTATGCAAATGAAGCGGATATTCTTAATGTTTCTTTATTTGGAATAACAGCTAAAGAGTGGCGTGATGAAAATCCGGATTTAAAAGGCAATATTAGAGATTATGCGGATATATCTCAGCTTGTTTGCCTTTCTAATCTTGAGAATCTTAATGCTGTATTTATAAATGAAGGTATGAGTCAATCTGAAAGATTGGAGAAATTAAATGCAATAGCTATTGAACAAATGAGGATACTATCTGAAAGTGAATCAATTAAAAAATTGCAATAAGCTGCGTCGTATCATTGGGAAACAGTAGCGATGTCTCGGGAAGAGTTTCGTATACCGGAAAACTATATGGATAAAGATGAATTGTATCTCTTTGTGTCGCGCGATATTCTGGATTCTCATTATGATTTGTCTAAAGTCACTCTTGGAGATAAGCGTATCAAGTTAGTTGACTCACAGTTTAATTTGTCTAGTTCAGGACTTAAAGCTTTATTTTTAGTTGGGAAATTTGATTTAAAAGACAAGTCAAGTTCTGATATTCTTAAAGTACCAGGGATTAATAAAACAGGTAATGTTGCTGTAGGTTATAAGAAGAAATAGTAATATTTTGCACTCAAGAATCAAGCTATTAAGCCAATCTTAAACCTTTTAACGATAGCTTTTCCTATCGTTAAAAAGTGCACCAAGTATCCATAGTGTGCACTCAAAAAAGTGTAGCTATACTACCCGTTCTCTCAATCCATACAGAATCAGTGGCGCTCCTTTACAAATCGCACTTAATCAAGATATCGTTTTGATGACATCTACTATGCGTGCAGTCTAGTTGCTGCGTTTTAGTCCTTGTGTAGCAGGGTTTAGCGAGGGTTATCGTTAAAAGGTTTAGCGCACTGCGGCTTTAAGCTGGGTTCTTGCGGTTTTTGAGCGCAGTTTGGCTGTTTGAGGGAACATGTCTACGCTCTGGGGTCGAGTGCACAGGATGTTAACATTAAAAAGTGCACACACTTTGCACCCCCTTGTCTAAAAAATTTAACATTTTGAAAGGAGGAATAATGGAAACAATAGTATCCGCTTTATTAGTTTTTGTTTCTACATCCATTGACTACTTAGTTGTTTTGACTATTTTATTCGCTAGTCAAGGAAAGAAAGGTTTGAAATCAATTTATGTAGGGCAGTATTTAGGTACAGGACTGCTTGTACTGGCTAGTCTTATTGCCGCTTACTTTTTAAATTTTATTCCACAAGATTGGATTATCGGACTCCTTGGTCTAATTCCGCTAGGTCTTGGTATAAGAGCAATTTTTGTGGATGAAGATATTGATGAAGAAGATATCGAGGGGAAAATTGCCGGAAATGGATCAAAAATCTTAGCATTTACAAGTTTAACAGTGGCAATGGGTGGAGATAATTTAGGAATTTATATCCCTTATTTTACAGGAAAGAGTTTGATTGAGATTGGTATAAGTTTAGTAATATTTGCCTTAGGGATTTTGGTTCTATGCAAATTATCTCAAAATCTCGCCTCAATTTCTGCTATCGGAGAGACTGTGGAAAAGTACGAAAAAATAATTGTACCTGTCGTGTTTATTGGACTCGGTCTTTATATATTGATTGAAAATGGAACTATTAATTATTTCATAGGTCAAGTCCTAAAAGTGGTGTAAATTCATTTCCTTCCCTTTATCTGCTATTTTTATGTTCAAACTCAAACGAGAAAATAAGTGGTGCTTCCCACCGTCACGGCGCTTCACCGTGCTATAAGATGCAGTAGGCTGATTAGGTGGGTGCATTTTTGCCCTTGTGCAGCAGGGGTTTGCAGGGTCTATCGTTAAAAGGTTTAATGCGAAGTGGCTTTAAGCTGGGTTCTCGCGGTTTTTGAGCGCAGTTTGGCTGTTTGAGGGAAGATATCAACGGTGTAGGGTCGAGTGCACAGGATGTTAACGTACTTCGCTTGCGTTGAAAGCACACTGTGCTTTCAACTTTGAGCAAGCTCAGCGAATCGAAGTGCATTCGCGAATTATATTTAATCGCTCATGCAAGTCGATTCGCCACTTTGCACCCACCTTGCACCCACTTTGTTGAGTGGTAAAATATAGCTCAAATTGTAAAATGAAATCTGATTATTAGTATGTGCACGAGGAGGTTTTGGAATGGACAAGCTAGTTCGTTTTTGCCGTGAAGTAGCGACATTCGGCTTGACGGTTGCCTTAATCGCGATGCTGGTTGCCTTAATATGGGATGGCACACTTGCTATTAGAATTGGTTTTACCTCTTTTGCTATTGGTGTCACAGTGATCTCGCTTAAGACTGTCCTTCGAAAGACTGATTGAATTTTGTTTGGTTCAAGTCAATAGTTGAATATCTCACGTTGGGTGACTGTTACTGATCTCTGTCAGTAATAGTCACTTCTTTTTATGAATCTTAAAGTCAGGCTCAATGTCCGTCCTGTTTAGCCGGTGATTAGTTAGGGTAATCGGGTTATAGGCCAAAAGGGGCTTAGGACAAAATTCTGTACAAAATGGAAGGAGTCTGAAAGTCACAATGAAAGTTATCTATACAGAAGCTCAAAAGAAACATGCTATACAAACCTACAAGAAATATAAATCCTATAGTAAAACATTAAGAGTATTAGGATATCCATCAATGCATGTCTTATATTGATTTTTACAACAATCACAGAATTAAAATAAGTCTTAGTGGAAAGACAATTATGGAACATCGTGCTATGATTGCACAAAATGTCTAAAAATTGTCCTAAGCCCCGTTTGACCTATAACCCTAAAAAGACGATAGAGTTTTAACTGTCTATCGTCTAATACCTTTACTACGATATTTTTAAATCTTTTTTGACCAATATACTTTTAATAATTTAGAAAATATTATTTGTACAAATGCAACTATTATTAACGCTAAAAAGGCTTCATAACTTACATATGCTACAAATAAAGAAACTATTACAATAACCATTGAAAATATAGGTATTATATTTGATCCTGACTTCATCTTTATTAATATCATTCTTTCATCTGTTTCTTTAGTATGCATCTTCTCCAATATATCTCTATTTCTATATGCTCTACCAAGCATTGACATGTAGAATACAGATACAAGTTCAAGTCCAATAAAAAATACTGCTACATAATATGTCACATCTTCTTTTAATGGAAATTTATATTTTAAGTAAAAATTTCCAATAATAACTGCGAGTAAGGCAACCATGCATAATAAGACTAAAATACTAATTCTAAATCCTATTTCTTTTTTATATTTTTCTAATTTGTTCATATTAATCATCCTCTTCTATACTAAATATTTCTTCAATACTCATATCAAAAAACTTAGCAATTTTAAAAGCCAACGGCAGTGACGCTATATACTTCCCAGTTTCAATGGAAGTTATGGTCTGTCTTGTTACTCCAACTTCATTTGCCAATTCTTCTTGAGTTATTTTATGCTGTTTTCTTAATTGAGAAATTGCATTTTTCATTTTCCTCCTTCAACAGCAAGCTCACTTTACATATAATGTATAGCTCGCTTTGCTTTTTTTGTCAAGCGTACTTTGCTTTTTTATAATTTCTTAAACTAAAAATACGACAGATTTTATCAACCATGTTCGTATAAAAAATGATGGAACAGAACCACAATATTATGTAAAAGATAGCCACACGCCTATTATTCCAAGAGATATTTTCTTTAAAGTTCAAGAAGAAATGTTAAGACGAGCCAACATGTTTAGCGGTGAGGAGAACAAAAAAAGGAGAGTTTATTCCAGTAAGTACGCTCTATCCAGCCTATGTGTTTGCTCTAAATGCGGGGATGTTTACAGAAGAATTGCTTGGAACAACCGAGGAGTGCATTCTGTTGTCTGGCGTTGTTGCACCAGAGTGAAAAACGGTCCTAGTGCTTGCGATGCTCCGACAGTACAAGAGAACGAACTACAATCTGCCATAGTGAAAGCCATAAACAAGGTGTTTAGTATATCGGATGAAGTATTGGATACGTTGAATAACAATATTAGAGAAATTATCGCAGGCAACAACTTAAACGAGATTGAAACGGTTGATAAAAGAATTGCAGACCAACAAGCGATACTATTAACCTTGCTTAAAGCTAAAAAAGACTACACGAAAACTGCCAACGAGATTGATGAGCTTAAAGTTAAGAAACAGCAGCTTCTTATAGAAAAAGCAGGTCAAGAAGATGCTAAAAGACGAATCAGAGAAATGGAAGATTTTCTGAAAAGTGAGCGTCGCGATATTAGTGAGTATGACGAGAAGCTGGTAAGAAAGTACATCAAGAAAATAAAAGTTTACGAGGACAGGTTCAGTATAACTTTTAAATCAGAGATTAGCGTGAACGTTGAAAGAGCATCATAAAAGTCAAAAGACTGTTAGCGTTTGAAACGTTACCAAATCTAGCCTAGGGGAGTTCCTCTAGGCTGTTTTTATGCTCAAAAACCAAGCTATTAAGCCAATCTTAAACCTTTTAACGATAGCTTTTCCTATCGTTAAAAAGTGCACCCACTATCAATAGTGTGCACTCAAAAAAGTGTAAATATACTTGGAGTTCTCTCAATCCATACAGAATCAGTGGCGCTTCTTTGCAAATCGCACTAAACTGCAATGGCATTTTGCTGATTTCACTGTGCTTGCATCCTGTTGTAGTGTTTTTGTACATTTTGTAGTAAGTCTTAGCGAGGCTAAACGTTAAAAGGTTTTTAGTGTTTGTAGTTATGCAAGACTTCGTATTAGTTTTTTAAGCAACCGATAGGAACTACGCAAACACCGTCTTTGCGACAATACGCAAAATCGCCTGTTCCAGTTAAAACCATAAGGAAGGACGGTGCGTTCATCTTATCGGTGTCGATTTTTTCTTTCATTGCTTTAAGGCTTTTTGCACCTTCTTCAATGAGCTTTTCCCCTCCGAGTTTAATTTCAATAAGACCGTATTTACCGTTTCTTAAATGAATAACTGCATCGCATTCCTGTCCGCCTTTATCTCTGTAGTGGTAAACCTCGCCACCTAGAGAATCTGCAAAAATTCGCAGATCTCTGATGCAAAGTGTTTCGAATAGAAAACCGAAAGTATTTAAGTCGTTTATCAAGTCTTTTGGTCCAATTCCCAAAGCAGCTGCAGCAATAGATGGGTCGATATAATAACGCGTATTGGATGAACGAATGGCAGTTTTTGATCTTAGATTTGGATTCCAAGCAGGCATATCTTCTACAACAAATATTTTGCGAAGCGCATTAACATACGACGCAACGGTTTCCTCGCTAATTGGCTTATCTTCATTAGCAGAAATATCCCGCGAAAGCACAGTATTTGGTACTTGTGCCCCTTGATTCCTTGCATATGAGCGCATAAGACGCTTAACTTTTTCAGCATCTTTTTGTACGTCATCTGCACGATTAATGTCGGAGTGTACAACAGCATCATAGTAATCAACAGCTTGATCTAAAGCAATTTCATCGCGCATGTCCACTGATTGTGGCCATCCTCCACGGCATGTAAGAAAAGATAGGCGGTCAATACTCAAGTTTGAATCGCCTTCAATACTCTTAATTCCTGCAAAAAGGTTTTTCAAGCTAACTTCGCCCGTTGAATCACCGGATTCATACAAACTCATTGGCCTCATTGTTAGCCATGTGAAGCGTCCAGTACCAGAGTGGGTAATTTCTGTAGTGTTTGCAGGAACGGCGGAGCCGGTTAGTATAAATTGCCCAAGGTCACTGCGGTGATCAACTTCAAATCGTATTGCATCCCAAAGTTTTGGAGCAAGCTGCCATTCGTCAATTAATCTTGGGGTAACTCCCTTCAGTAATCGCTTTGGGCGTAGCTCCGACATAGCGATATTCTGTTCTTTCTTTTCCGGGTCGTCCATATATAAAACGCTTGCTGCAAATTGTTCTGCAGTAGTGGTTTTCCCACACCACTTCGGACCTTCAATCAGTACCGCGCCTTTGCCTTCTAGTTTTCTTTTTAAAATATCGTCAGCAATTCTTTTCCTGTATTTTTTCAACTGTGTCACCGTATTTCAATTAAGTATGCTCGTATTTTCTAATAATAACTATGAATTCTATCATTATTTTCCGACGATTGGCGAGTTTTTGTTACGACGATTGTCGGGATTTCATTCCGATGATTGGCGAAATTCTGTTCCGATGTTTGGCGGCATCAGTGAGGATGATTGGAAAGCGCGGTGCGTGAAATACATGTCATCAAGTCATAAAGGGCAAGATATTTAGTGCGCTGTGATAGTTTGCGTTTTCGTTCTGACGTTTGTTTGTGTTCATGAAGGTGAGTGTAAGACTAAATAATCTTGTTAGAAAGAAAAAAATTTGTGTTAGTTTGAAAGATTTAATAAAATACTCTCATTGGTGTAGCGTATGTAATTAACAGTACCCGATGCGCCTCTTAACAATGCGGACCAAGTCGGGTCTTTTGATTTTGGCCTATAACCAAGATATTTAACAAGGGAGTTGTTCAAGTGGTGAATAGTAGGAAGTTTGTAGCAAAAACGAAAGATGTTAGCTTAACGGTTAGAAGGGCTGATTCTTTTAGTATTAGTTATGTTAATTGTGAAAAAGACGTGTTTGGGATTGATGAAAATCAAGATGGTATAAAGCTCGTTCAAACAGAGAAAGTATCGGCTTTTTACTGGTTGCATTGGCTTGCTAAAGGCAGTCCTGAGGTAATTGTTTCGTTGCCAGAGAGTGTTGATTTTTGTGAGATTGAAGCTGAGTCGAATCAAGTACTAGTAACAGATATTAAAGCTGACAAGATTTATGCGGAAGTTCATAACGGCAGGGTGGAAGCAAGAAATGTTCAGGCGAATGATGTTTTTCTAAAGTGTCTTAATGGTTCTGCTGTGGCGAATAATGTTAAGGCTGTTGCTTCTTGCATGGTGGATACGTTAAATGGTACGAGTGTTTTAGAAGGAGAAATACCTAAGGATGCATGTCTTGAAGTAGTTTGTGAGAATGGTATTAGCGAGGTTTCTGATAAGCATAAAGCTAACCTTAGTTGTAATAATCTTGGGCGCAAAACAGATGCATGTGCTCACTACGTTGTGCATTGCTCGAATGGGAAAGCTGTAGTGAAGTAATACTGTTTTGGTGTTTTGTGTCCGTCACTGTGACTAGTCGCACGAAATAGAGTTTGGCATATTCTAAAAATGCTTCGGAATGTTGGAGTATTAGGCTTGGTGGTTTTTAATCCAAGTGTAAAGGTCATTTTCATTTGCTTTGCTTGATGCAACTTTGAGAATAATATCGATCAGTTCTTCATCTTTATAAGACAACATAATGTTGTTGAGTGCCAGAAAGATTAGCATGACATGTGTGCCGATACGCTTGTTTCCATCTATAAAAGGGTGGTTTTTTATAAGACCAAAAGCTAGACGTGCTGCCTTATCTAATACAGATGGGAAAAGTTCATTCTCGTCAAATGTTTGCAGTGGAGTCTTTAATGCAGAATCAAGCATTCCTACATCTCGGATACCTGAAGAACCGCCGCTTGTTTCAATCAGAGCCTGGTGAAGTTTAATCACCTGTTCTCGTGTTAAATACTTCATTTGGCAAGTTCCTCATAGACTTTTTTATTCTTTTTGATGAACATGTTGGATAACGCCATAACTTCATCGTCTGCTGGAACAGTAACTTTTTCAGTTTTGGCTTTTGGGAATTCTAAAATTACATAGCGAGGAGCGTTGTTTTTCAAAATAACAGCTGATCCGTACGTGTCAACAAGTCGCGCAACTTTAGAAAAGTTTTGATTTGCTTCGGAAATAGAAACAAGTGTGTCTGTATTTACATTCATATGTATAACCTCCATTTTTAGGAGAATTATAGCATATATTTTAGGATAAATAAATCCTAAGTATTTTGAGAGTCATTTTATAAATGACATATAGTCTATATGCGATTTAGTTGTTTATGTTTTGGGGAACAAAATGGTATAAAAATTGTAAAAAGTTCCCTACATTATTTGATTTCTCACGGTAGGGGCTTGTTGGTTATTCCAGAAAATAAGGTTCCTGAGTTTAAGAAGTTGCTTGTTGAGTATTATGAGGGTGAAGATTTGCAGGTGATTGCTTCGTTTATGAGGGAATGTTGTTGGAGGCATTAAACCGCGTGATTATGTTGGTTCTTCTGTTTCTTCGAATCTTGCTGTTTATGAAAATTATAGTTTGCTAGTAAATGAAGAAATTAGTGTCGATAGTCTAGACAAATTAATAAAAAAAAATAGGATATTTATTAAGATTATTACAGTAATCAGAGCGAATGGTAGATCTTGTTTACTTAATAGTCTGTTTTATGAGCATTTGATACAAAGTGGTGTTAACGAAAAGGAGGCTAGTAGTGTTATGAGAAGTAAAACTATTTTTTGTAAAAACATTTTTCAAAGTTGTCTTGTTATGCTTCTGCTGCTAGGTTCTCTCTTTTCTCTTGCTGGATGTTCCGACGATGATGAGAAGGCGGAGCTTGCGTCGTATCATTGGGAAACAGTAGCGGTGTCTCGGGAAGAGTTTCGTATACCAGAAAACTATATGAACAAAGATGAGTTGTATCTCTTTGTGTCACGAGATATTCTGGATTCTCATTATGATTTGTCTAAAGTCACTCTTGGAGATAAGCCCATCAAATTAGTTGACTCACAGTTTAATTTGCCTAGTTCAGGACTTAAAGCTTTATTTTTAGTTGGTAAATTTGATTTAAAAGACAAGCCAAGCTCTAATGTTCTTAAAGTACCAGGGATTAATAAAACAGGTAATGTTGCTGTAGGTTATAAGAAGAAATAGTAGTATTTTGCACTAAATGCTTAGTGTGAATGTTGAAAGTGTTTATATCAGTCGAGGAATCCTATTCATGTAAATTGTGTTGCAATATGCGACACAGTATTTTATGATGTGTGTATGGAGGTTGATTGATATGGCAGTTACTAAAACAGCGAATGTGAATGTGAGAATACAGGAAAATATTAAGCAGCAGGCGGAGAAGATTTTGGAAACTATTGGAGTTCCTAGGGCTACTGCTATTGACATGTTTTATCGTCAAATCATTCTTAATAAGGGTATTCCGTTTTCGCTTACTATTCCGAAGTCGCTTCCGGCGCAAGATGATATGGATGAGAAAACGTTTAACGCGTTGATGGCTAAAGGCTATGATCAGGCGGTTCGCGGTGATAGTTATCCGATAGATGATGTTTTTGAAGAGCTTGAACGTTGATTAGCAGCCGTGGTGTGAGCTTGGTTTTAGAAGAATACGCGTAAAAAATTATTACGTTTATTTTTGTATTGATGAGAGTAGAAAAGAAGTTCAAATACTCGCGGTTATTTACGTGAGAAGAGATCAGGCTAATCAACTGGAACAATTGTAATGTAAACGTTGTTATCAAGCCAATCTTAAACCTTTTAACGATAGCTTTTCCTATCGTTAAAAAGTGCACCCACTTTTTTGTTTGTATATTTGGTTGTATCATACATTATTTTTCTAGTAGAAGCTGTGATTTATGGAAAAGAAAAATTTTATGTATGCGAAAAGCTTGCACTTATTGGAAAAATAAAAAATTTTTCTTTAATAAAGTTTGTATGTATGGTTTTTTTTTAATAGTAATACTATTAAAGCTAAACAGACTATTATGGATTCTAATTTTAATAGAATTGCATTCTTATTAGAATTGCAATCTTATTAGAATTGCATATTAAAAATAAGGAGCACGTATGCGACTAATTAGACCAGATAGTAAATATATCCAAGGTTATATAGAAGCTAATGAAGAAGATGAAATTTTTAGGCCGAATGCAGAAAGACGTTTTATACACCCTGAGACGATTATAGAGAGTTCTTATAACTATGAGCATGGTATAAATTTGCCTGAAAATTATGTTAAAGCTACTACATTTTGGCTGATAGATAATGAAAAATTTATTGGTGAAATTAATATTAGGCATGAATTAAATTCTTTTTTAATTAACTATGGTGGTCACATAGGGTACGAGATTAGACAGTCTGAATGTATGAAGGGCTATGGAACAAAAATGCTTTCTATGGCACTTACATATTGTAAAGAGACTTTGAATCTGCATAAAATTTTGATTACGTGCGATGATGACAATATTGGCTCGATACGAGTTATAGAAAATAATGGTGGAATTTTAGAAAATAAAGTGAAAAATAGCTTATCAAGAGGAAACGTTACAACAAGAAGGTATTGGATTAATATATAGGAAAAATATTAAATTTTATCTATACTGACCACTCAATCGTGGATTAGGACAATTTTTAGACATTTTGTATAATCAAAGCACTATATTCCGTGATTGCATTTTCTGGAGAAAGATGATGAGTGAGATGAATGTGAGGCCAGTTCTTTTCAAGCATGCTTTTTGGGATAATGTGATTATAGAAACTATTGCTGGCGTTTGCACTCTTATTATTGCGCTGCTTGTACAGCAGTTCGTAGGCCACCGCGTACTAGGTTGGGAAACTGTGGTCATACTCGCGTTGAGTGTTGTGGTGTTTTCGCTGCTAAGTGCAGCGTATCTGCAGTGGTATAGGCATCGCAGACCAGATGACGGGTATTTGCTTATTGGAATCATCGATTTTGTGCTCAGGCTTCTGGTGACTTCTGGTATTGCTTTATTGCTTGTTTCAAATACTACGCTGCTAAGCATTATTATTGGTGCAGCGATTACTAGTGTGTTGCTGTTTGTTTTTGAAAAGCCTTGGCAGCCAGGTATGACGGATGTGCAATTACAGGAAGCTTCAAAGAAATCGGTTGAGCTTGGCGTTCAAATGCTTGAAGAAGAACGCGTAAAGCGCGCCGAGGTGAGAAACAAGATTGCATTACAGCATGCGAGTGCAGGTAAAACAGGCACTCCTGGAGGTACGTCTTTAACATTCTCCTCGTTAATTGTTGCGAATATGCTGATGGAAGCAGTATATGCTGTTGTTACATTTTTGCTTGCATTGATGCTGCAATGGTGGATGCTGGGTAGTATCGCTGGCTGGCGAACGCTACTCGTCATATTCTTGGGCAATATGCTATTTTCTTGCGCGGCGTCTGCGGTTATGGTTCTGATGGGCGCATTGAAGGCTGATCAACAGAAATGCCTAACAAAAAATTGGCCTTTCTTGGTTATTGTTGTACTGCTTCGACTGCTGATCTTTGGTGTTCTCGCTTGGCTGCTTACACCGAGCTTGGTGTGGGTAAGCGTAGTCGTTGGTATTGTGCTTACCAATATTGTTCTCGTTATAAAGCATCATCCATGGAGAAGAACCGCAGTAGCCGCATAAGATTTTATAAAACTGTTTTCTTCTTCTTTGAGCAAAGGGCTCTACGTACGTCGAAAGCGTTGTGTTGATGTTAAGGTCTGATTAGGTGGGTGTATTTTAGGCTTTGTGCTTTTGGTTTCTTCTTCGTAAAAACTCTTTAACAATGATTGGAATTATAGTTGGGATACATTCAAGAGTAATAAAAAATGTAATGTACGTGCAAGTCCAGCTACTACCCAATTGCCGAGGAGACTCTTGTAATATCAATAAATCAATAGCAGGGGCGATAAGCGCGATAGCGATGGTTTTACAAACTCCTAAGTTTTCGAGTGTTTTTTGATTGACAACAATCGAGTAAAGAAGAATTTTTGTTAAACCAAGTGCATGAGCTATAACAATGAGTAAAAAGGGTGAGTCATAAACAATTTCCCAATCGAGTGATTTAAGAGAATTGATAATAAGTCCTAAAAGAGGGAGTAATAATGAAAAAAGGAATAATCGTATAGCTTGATATACAGATTTCTTCATAACTAACCTCCTTAAATTTATATAGTCAAGTGGATGCCTACTGTCATAGACAGACTATTTTTCACTCATTTTACGTTAATTTATCTTACTTGGAAAGTTGGGATAATCATATCCGATTAAAATCTAGCGGTCATTGGCAGACGGGGTTTAAGGAGCTTGGGTAAATACTGTACCGTTTTCACTAAGGCAGCGTAGGTGTGATAAGCGAGATTTTGTTTGCTTTTATGAGCATGACATAAAGTTCAGAGAAATTTTGACGATTTGATGTGTCATAAGTATTGGTTCGTATAGAAGTAGCGTCTTTAATATATTTAATATTGCGTATCGAATATGCTTGCTTATATGGATGAGAAAACGTTTAATGCTTTGATGAGAGTAGAAAAGAAGTTCAAATACTCGCGATTATTTACGCTAGAAGAGACCAGGCTAAGCAACTGGAATAATTAGAACAATTGTAAATCGTAAGCGCAATATAGGAAACAGAATGTAGGGATAGAAAAATGTTAGATTCGTCGACGAAAGAGAAAGAAAAGCAGGAACATACTCCTACAGATGAGAAAAATCCTCTATATTGTGAATCACATGAGCAAATATGTGAAAACCTTCGCAGTGCAAATAAGGGATCATCCAAGTATAAGGTTTTGCAGCCGAGTGCGGAAATCTTTTCCATCTTAATGATTATTGGAACTGTTTTTATGGCGTTCAATAAGCTACAGCTTTTTGGATGGATCACTTATTGTTTTGCAATTCTGCTTCTTGTTGTAGTTTCTCTTATTTGGGTTATTTGTGTTATTTGGCAGCGCAATATACATAGTCGTTTTAGGAGTGCAAATGTAGAGCGTAATAAATCTTTTCTTAGCTATGGCAAGCAACGGTGGAAGGGTAGAATCTCGCTGATTCTTTGTTGCTTTTTTGTGTTAAGTGGTATTCTAACTGCATTCTTTGGAATAACTGCGGTACGTCTTCCAAATCAGTGGCTTTTGCAGACTTGGGCGTATGTTATATGCGCGGCAATGCCAGTTGTTTGGATGATTACGATTTCTCTTGTATGTGTCTTCTATAATCTTTATCTTATCTCACTCGTACGGAAGATAGGTATAAGAATTGTACTTCGTTGTCTACATGTTCTGCTTTGTGTGCTGATTATCTTAGGTCTTGGATTTTTTGACGTTTTGTTTATTGTTGGCAGATATTCTGTGAAACAAAATGATAATGGTACGTACACAGAGCACGTGGATGATATGTATGCTCCTTTTGAGTATTATCTTTATAAGTCTGAAGGCCCATTTTTCCTTAAGTATCTTCGGCCAATGAAAGATTCAAGTGATACTGATCCAAAAATAAGTGAATCTGAGTGGTGTAGTAGAATTGATCGTAATAACAGGAAAGATACAAGATTAAAAGATGCAAGATTAAAGGCTGAAGAGCCAGATAAAAATTACGATTTGCATGATGCCGCTGAGCGTGATTTAGAATCAAAGAGGGAAAGAAATGCAGCGATTAAGATATTTGATAAGTATTTTGCGGCGAAAGGCTTTGCGTTCAAGGAGAACTATACCGCCAAGGGGGATATGTATTTTGTTCTGAGTGAAAGCCGTTCGGACATTACCTATCTGCAGTATAACAGGGACTCTCAGGATGGAAAATGTGGTCTTTATATTCTGTTTAAGGCTTCAAAATCTTCAGATGGAAGCTGGTCGCCGAGTGATGCTTGTATGCAGAACACCTATACTTATGAATATAGCACTGGGCTAATTGCAAAGAGCAGTAGGTCATATTGGTAGTAGGGTTGATTGGTTATATGTAGGAATATAAGACTATCGGAAGATTACTAGATAGTAGCATCCATAATTGTGTGCTCTAGTTGCTTATATTTTGGGGAACAAAACGGTGTAAAAATTGTAAAAAAGTTCCCTACATTATTGATTATTGGGGAACAAAACGGTATTTTATTTAAGTAAATGTTCCCCAATTTATGTGAAAAAGGAGTGTGAAGATGGCTGCAAAATATGATGATGTGCAAGAATTGCTTAGAAAAAAGGCTGATATTAATGCTCGCTTGAGTTTGCTTGCGTATGATGGTACTCCTGAAATCAAAAATCGTGGAGATGGTAAATATTTATACACCAGAAAGCGTGTTTCGGGAAAGTTGACGTCCACGTATGTTGGTGTGTATTCGGACGATTTGTATAATCTTCTTCTTCGCAATGCAAGTGAATCTAGGCAATTGCGTAAGGAACTTCGCGCTGTAGTAAGGCAGCTTGCGAATGCCGGATATTCTAATAGTGAGTTATCTGCTGATTTGGTGAACAATATTGCTTTTGCAAGGGCTAACTTAAAGGCGAATATTTACGATCAGGCGGTTTTGGAAGGTGTTGCTACTACTTTTCCTCAAACTGAAGAGATTATAGATAACGGGAAAGTGTTTGGTGTTTCTGCGAGTGACGTTCAAAAAATCTTGAATTTGAAGCATGCTTGGGAGTTTATTTTAGACGAGGATGTTGTATTAAGCAGGTCTGATTATTACATGCTCAGTCATATAGCGAAGCTTGTTAATGAGGGTTTTTTCTTAGACGGCGGTCGTATTAGGGGTGTTCCTGTTGCGATTGGTGGATCTACTTATATTCCGCCTATTCCTAATGAAATAGATGTTAAAGAAAAAATAAGGAATATTGTTGAAAGTGAGGAAGATAGTGAGAATGTTGAAGGTAGAGTTGGAAGGAAAGAGCCTATTGATATTGCGATTGAATTATGCGTTTATTGTATGAAGTCGCAGATATTTTTAGATGGGAATAAGAGGGCTTCTGTGATTTTTGCGAATCATTATTTGATTTCTCACGGTAAAGGCTTGTTGGTTATTCCAGAAAATAAGGTTCCTGAGTTTAAGAAGTTGCTTGTTGAGTATTATGAGGGTGAAGATTTGCAGGTGATTGCTTCGTTTATGAGGGAATATTGTTGGAGGCATTAAACCGCGTGATTATGTTGGTTCTTCTGTTTCTTCGAATCTTGCTGTTTATGAAAATTATAGTTTGCTAGTAAATGAAGAAATTAGTGTCGATAGTCTAGACAAATTAATAAAAAAATAGGATATTTATTAAGATTATTACAGTAATCAGAGCGAATAGGAGATCTTGTTTACTTAATAATCTGTTTTATAATCATTTGATACAAAGTGGTGTTAACGAAAAGGAGGCTAGTAGTGTTATGAGAAGTAAAACTATTTTTTGTAAAAACATTTTTCAAAGTTGTCTTGTTATGCTTCTGCTGCTAGGTTCTCTCTTTTCTCTTGCTGGATGTTCCGACGATGATGAGAAGGCGGAGCTTGCGTCGTATCATTGGGAAACAGTAGCGGTGTCTCGGGAAGAGTTTCGTATACCAGAAAACTATATGAACAAAGATGAGTTGTATCTCTTTGTGTCACGAGATATTCTGGATTCTCATTATGATTTGTCTAAAGTCACTCTTGGAGATAAGCCCATCAAATTAGTTGACTCACAGTTTAATTTGCCTAGTTCAGGACTTAAAGCTTTATTTTTAGTTGGGAAATTTGATTTAAAAGACAAGCCAGGCTCTTGTAAGTCAAGCTCTTGTGTTCTTAAAATACCAGGGATTAATAAAACAGGTAATGTTGCTATAGGTTATAAGAAGAAATAGTAATATTTTGCAAATGTTAAACAAATGTTTTGTGATTGCTTATATTTGAGTTTTTTGCGGAATGCTCATATAATTTTCCACGTAAAGCACATTTAAGTTTATGAGGTGTTGCGCTATGACTGCCCAAATGATAGCTAGTCTTAAGAACGGTTTGAAAGGCATATAAAAGCACATAAAACAGCTTAAGATACATATTCTTTAGCAGTATTAAACACGCATTGCACATGATGTTTTGTCATTATGTTTGCACATGCGCGCTGGTTTTTCTGTGGTTTTTGCACGTTTTTTGCATGTTTTTGCGTGTTCTTATCGTTCTTGTAAGCAAGCGTTATCTTTTCTTATCTGACTAACTGATTTTCATTGTTGAAATTTATTCAATAACAGTAAGAATTAAGGTTTAATAAAAGTAAGAATTAAGCTTTAATAACACGTAAGAACGAAGCAATAATAATGAATAATAATATAGAAAATGCAACTAATAGTCGCGATAACAATAATAAGCAGTCATCTAGCAACTTAATATTGCGTATTGATAATATAACAAGATCTTATTCTCGTGGATTCGGTCGTAAGAAAACAACTCGCCAAGTTTTACATAACGTATCTTTTGATATTCATTCTGGTGAAATATTTTGCTTGCTTGGCCCTAATGGTGCAGGTAAAACAACTACCGTGAAAATTGTTGGCACGTTGTTAGCTCCTGATAGTGGTAGTGTTCGTATTGCCAGTATTGATGCTGTGAGTAATCCTCGAGAAGCACGTAAGCACGTGTCGTTACTTCTTGGAGGTGAGCGAGGATTTTATCAAAAGTTAAGTGCATTAGATAATCTTCGTTATTTTGCGGATCTTTCCGCTGTTCCATATAGGGAGCAAGGAAAGCGTATTCACGATGCTCTTGAGCAAGTTGATTTACTTGATAAAGCTCATGATGCTGTTCAAACTTTTTCAAGGGGAATGTGGCAGCGATTACATATTGCTCGATCGCTGGTTGCTAGAACGGATCTTATGCTTTTAGATGAGCCTACCACTGGTTTGGATCCTGAAAATGCTAGGAAAGTACGTGAAATTATTCATGCTTTACGAGATCAAGGAATAGCGATTTTGCTAACTACGCATGAGATGAGTGAGGCTGAAAAATTAGCTGATACTGTTGCTGTAATAAATCACGGTAATATTATCGCTCAGGGAAGTGTGCAGCAGTTGGCTTCTTTGCAGCATATTGATCATGTAACAATGTACGCGTATGACGGTGAAGCATCAAGCGGAACTCCTAGTGTTAAGGAAGAATTGCAAAAACTTGATGGAGTGTTGTGGTGTGATGTTTTTGAATCACACGGAGTGTTAAATATTACTATCGCGTGGAGTAAAACATTATCTCAAGAACGAAATATTAAAATTTCTGTTGATGGGATTACGCGTTTAGGTGATCGTGCTGCAAGTTTGGAAGAAACGTATCTTGCTATTGTGCAAAATGATAATATTTCTGCGTCAAATACTTCTACTTCTACTTCTGCTGTTACGCTGTCTTCTTCGCCGTCCTCACTCCCATTAAGTAAGTAGGAGGCTTAATATGAATACTTCTACTCATTCATACGCTTCTGTGATTCGTGGCATGTGGTTTCAGCTTAAAAGCTTAGCGAAAACAACGTTTTTCTTGCAAAATGCGATACTTGCTCCAGTATGTTTTGCGTTGATGAAAATTGTTGCCTACTATGGTTTTTCTCATAATTGTGCTAATTGTCTTAATAATATTTGGGTTGATTCTTCTATAGCTGGATTATGGTCTGCTACAACTACTGCTGTTGGAATTATTGGATACCAGCGTTATTTAGGAACATTACAATATTTAACTTTAAGTGTTATCTCACCTTCTGCAGTGTTTCTTCCTATTGTAGGATCCGCAGCTTTACTTGGGTGCATTGGTATGCCGCTTGCGATTATTACAGTGGCTGTTTTCTGCCATGGGTTCTTTATGATAACATTCACGCAGCTAGTTGGATACTTACTTTCTATGCTTGCTTGCGTAGCTTCTGCTGCATTATTATCTGGAATTTTTGTATTATGCCGTAAAGCTACAGTTTATGAAGGTTTGATTTTAATTCCTGTATGGATGCTTTGTGGAATAGTGATCCCTGTAGAATCAATGCCATTGCCTGCTCGCATTATTGCGTTTATTCATCCGCTTACGTCTGCAGTGTGGGTGTCTCATGCGCAAGCGTTTAATGCTACTACTGTGTTAGCAATTGTGTTATGTGTTGTATTATCCAGCGTTCTGCTTGTTATTGCAGGTTTTATGTTACGTCATGCTATTCGACTTGCAACGCTTAATGGAAGTTTGAACATAATATGATACGAAATAATAATCAGGTTGAAACTATGCGAAATAAAATTATTCAAAATAGTAAGTGCGCTAGATTGCATCAATATAATCAATATTCACAGTATGGTCACGTGAGCGTGTTATCTAGTATACGAACTGGTGCAAGAGTGAGTATACAGAGTATACCTAGCTTAAATAGTTGGAATACTGCTGTTATTCGTATGATTATTGAGCCTCTTTTATCCACGTTCTTATACGTTTTTCTAGCTGGAGCTGTAAGCGGAGGATTCAATGGAGCAGCTAGTGTAGCGACTAGCGCTGGTTTTAATCATAGTTTGATTGCTTCAACTCTTGCTGCTGTGATGGGTGCGTGTTCTATTTCCACAAGTATGACTGTGTCAGAAGCACTAGCATGGGATCGTTTTGAAGGCACGACACCATTCGTGCTTACAAGCGCGAAAGTTGCATTACCATTATGGTTCGGTCGTATTATTGCGCTCGTGACTATTTCTTTAGTGAGTGATGCTGTGACTTTGTTCATAACAATGCTTGTAGTAAGCCCAAGTGCTTTCTTTGTGATTAATATGAGTGCGTTGATGCTGTTGTTCCTTATTGTTCCTGTTGTTTCTACGGGATTTGGTATCGCTATAGCTGCTATAAGCATGATGATGAATGATGTTTATACTATTTCTAACGCGCTTAGTGCAATACTTCCTATTGTTTGTGGTGTGATTGCTCCAATTAGCGTATTTCCTAAGATGATGCAATACGTGTTATATGTGATTCCAGTAACTCATGTTACTCAAGCATCTCGTAGTATAGTTGATGGTTCTGTAAATGTTGGTGTATCGATACTTGTGATTCTTGTTGTTGGTGCGTTGTGGGCAATTGTTGGTGTGATCATATGGAATGTTGGTGTGGCGGTTCAACAGCATAAAGGTACTTTAACAAATATAGGGTTTTAGCTGATAAATATGGGATTTAGTTAATTATATAAAGATTAAATTCGCGTATGGAGAGTGGGTGTAAGACTAGTGGCATGTTGATTATTGCGTAAGATTGCTCAGCAAACTATTAAGCCAATCTTAAACCTTTTAACGATAGTTTTTCCTATCGTTAAAAAGTGCACCAAATATCCATAGTGTGCACTCAAAAAAGTGTAGCTATACTAGGAGTTCTCGCAAGTCAAGCTGAGTTTGATAAGTTCTAATTTAAAGACTTGAGTATTCTTGGCATAATAGGGTTATATATTAAAAACAAATTAGAACTTGAGTGAGGCTAAAAAGATGAAATTAAATAAAAATAATTATGTACTGATAGGAATGTTATTTCTAGTTTTGGCAATAGTTTTAAATGTAATATCTAACATAAGTGATTTAGCAATTGGTATATTATATGGAATATCAATTGGTATATTGATTACAGGCATTATTAGGAAAAAGAAAACCTGTGATGGAAGCTCGCACGATAGAGGTGTACGGCAAGACATATAAGAAAATGCAGCATCACCGGATCGCACTACGAAAAACGCAGATATCCGTGCAGGTCGAGTCGAGGCGATGGGAAAAAGGCGGAATGAATTATGACTGATTATTTTAAAGAAGCTTTAGAATACAAAGGTGAGCTAATTGAAAAAAGAAGAGCCTTGCATCAAATTCCTGAAGTTGGACTGGATTTACCAAAAACAAAGGCATATGTAAAGGGTGAGCTCGAAGAACTTGGTCTTGAAGTAAAAGAATATGGTACATCCGGTTTATCTACCCTTATTCAAGGTGAAAAAGGTGAAGGAAAATGCATTATGATTAGGGCAGACATGGATGCCCTTCCAATGAATGAAGAAAGTGGTTTGCCCTTTGCATCAACCGGAAATACTGCCCACGCCTGTGGCCACGATCTCCATTCTTCTATTGCCTTAACTGCTGCAAAAGCTCTATTAAAAGAAAAGGCACATTTCAAAGGCGCAGTAAAATTTATGTTCCAACCTGCTGAAGAAATTTTTGCAGGAGCTAAAATGATGATTGAGAACGGAGTATTAGAAAATCCTCAGGTGGATAGGGCCCTTGCACTTCACACAGGTCTTGACGGAGAAACAGGTTCAATTTGTTACAATGAAGGCTATTTTGCTACAAGCTCAGATAACTTCAAAATTACAATTAAGGGTAAAGGCGGCCATGGCGCATATCCTCACACTACGATTGATCCGATACATGTAGCTGTCAATATTTACACAAATTTCTTAGAGCTAATCGCCCGCGAATGTCCACCTCAAGAAACGAGTACATTGACCTTTGGAATGCTAAGTGCCGGTTCAAACTAAAATGTTATTCCGGCTTTTGCAGAAATGCAAGGAACACTTCGCGCATACAATCCGGAGGTTAGAAATAAATTAAAATCAAGAATGCTGGAAATTATTGAAGGATTAAAGATCTCAACCAAAGCTGAAATCGATCTTGACTTCTTCACCGGAGTTCCAAGCCTTTATTCAGATCCGGAATTCACAAGAGAAATTGTGGGCTATATAAAAAATAGTGATTTTGATGGCGAACTTATTCCTGACACAAAAATAATGGCAAGCGAAGATATGGCTCTTGTGGCTGAAAAAGTTCCAACCGCCTATTTCAGTGTAAATTGCAAATTGCCGGACAACAACTTTAGCCACCACAATCCTGGAGTGAATTTTGACGAGAATATGATGCCAATTGGGCTGGGGCTAATGCTTACAGCCGTTGTCAACTGGCTAAACAACAACTAATTTGCATTAAAAAGGCCTTAAGATTTGACCACTTTGCACTTACCTTCAAAAGTTGGATTTCTTGGTTCAACTTTTGGAGGTCAGTGCATGACTCAAACAGCTCTTTTATGGGCTGTTTTTTTTTTATTTGCTTCGGAATAATGACCACTCAAGCTACGTGGAGAGCGTTTGCTTGATGTCAAAGGCTTTTGAGTAGCCGAGTGCATTTTTGCCCTTGTGTAGCAGGGGTTTACAGGGTATATCGTTAAAAGGTTTAATTATTGGTGACTGTAGGCTGGCTTGGTGCGGTTTTTGAGCGTGTTTTGGCTGTTTTCACTCGAGTGATATTAATTCGATTGTGTATGTTTTGGGGAACAAACCGTCGCAATAATCGTAGAAAAGTTCCCTACATTATTTGCATTCTTATGCTGTTACGGTTGGTAACTATAGTGTTTCACCTTGTTTCTTTTTCCGTTGTAAATTATTTGTTAGTTTGTAATTAGGCGGTATCTAAATCAAATGTTTCAATACTAATTTGGTTTCCGTCAAGTAATTTCATGATGTGTAATAAGTGATTTGAAAGGAGTTTTGTCATGAGTAGTGTTATATCTTTGGGAGAAAAAATTAGAAAGGCTCGTCTGGAAGCCGGGTTGACGCAGGAGGAGCTTTCGGAATTATTGATGGTATCTCGTGCTGCTGTAGCAAAATGGGAAACGAATCGGGGTTTGCCGGATATCGAGAATCTGAAATTTATTGCATCTGCTTTAAGCGTGAGTGTTGATTATCTTTTAGATGAGAACAATAGCGTTGATTTTTCTATTACTAAGAAGCCTATTAATCTCAATAAATATGGTTTAGACGGTAGGTTGAGCAGTTTTAAGAAGTCGAAAATTAAAGAGCAGGTTGTTCTAGATGAATATCCTGACTCAGAAATCAATATGCTAACTGTTGTTAAAACTTATAACAGTTCATCTGAGAAGATAGTGGATAATTTTGTTGGATGGTTTTCTACTCTCCTTGGAGGATTGCCATTGTTTGGCATATATGATTTCAGTAAAGCTGTCTCCACTCTTGGGGTTGATCAGTATTATTTGGTGGATAAAAAAGATAAGCAGTATTTCGTGCTTATAAACGATGAGTATATTATTAGCAGAATTATGGGAGTGGCGTTTAATAGTAAAAAGTTCCGTATTGGAGATAAAGAATTTATGAAAGTTGGTTTGCTTCGTAATAAGTAGTAAATATTAAGCAGAAGACTGAGCAGATTTTGGAAACGATTGTAGTTCCTAGGGCTACTGCTATTGACATGTTTTACCGTCAAATCATTCTTAATAATGGTATTCCGTTTTTGCTTACTATTCCAAAGTCGCTTCCAGTACAAGATGATATGGATGAGAAAACGTTTAATGCTTTGATGGCTAAAGGCTATGATCAGGCGGTTCAAGGTGATAGTTATCCGATAGATGATGTTTTTGAGGAGCTTGAACACTGATGAGCAACCGTGGGGTAAGCTTGGGTTTAGGAAAATACGCGTAAAAAACTATTACATTTACTTTTTGGTTGATGAGAATAGAAAAGAAGTTCAAATACTTGCGGTTATTTACGTTAGAAGAGATCAAGCTAGACAACTGGAAGAATTGTAACGTAAAGCGCTATCAAGCAGGCCTTAAACCTTTTTGCGATTACCTTTTTCTATCGTTAAAAGTTGCACCCACTATTCATAGTGTGCACTCAAAAAAGTGTAGATATACTCGGAGTTCTCGCAATCCAAGCAGAGTTTGATAAGTTCTAATTTAAAGACTTGAGTATTCTTGGCATAATAAGGTTAATGTAAAACATAAATTTGAATTTGTTGAGGTGATTATGAATTTAGAAGAATTAAGAAATGATATTATTATCAAACAAAAAAAGGGGCTGCCATTTATTATTGTTTCAGTTTTAATTTGGACAATGATTTTCTTCGTTTATACACTAAATATTAGCATTGAGTTCAAAAATATTTTGGCTTTTTGCTGCTCAACACCTTTACTCCCATTGTCATGGATGATAGGAAAGAAAATGGGTGTAGATATATTTTCAAAAGAAAATGAGCTAAGCCATTTAGGATTTTTATTCACAATGAATCAGATTTTATATTTGTTAATTGTAATGTGGGTTTTTAATGCACTACCAAGCAAAATGGTTATGGTCTATGCGATGGTTTTTGGCGCCCATTTATTACCATATTCATGGTTATATAAGTCAAAATCCTATAAGTTATTTGCTATTATAATTCCCATATTGGCACTTGTTATAGGTAATTTATTTAGTGGGGTTGTTGTGGCGGGAATAGTAGCAGTCACAGAACTTATTTTTGTATTTATCTTACAAAAAGAGGTAAGAATTTTTAAGAACAAGGATCATAAATCCCAGCTTGTCGAACTGAATAAAATATATTACTAAGACATTTACGAAAAAGTAGATGTCTTTTTTCATGCCCATTTTTAAGGTGGGACGTGACAGGGCGTATTAAATGCACGCTTCCTAGTTGGAGTGGTTTAGCTTATAAAGTTCCTAGAACCTATCTAGATAAATGTAAGAAAAGACTGCAACTCAAGCAGTGCGGCGTTTATTTTTTGTTCGGCAAGAATGATAATGACGAGGATGAAGTATACATCGGGCAGGCTAGTAACAGAAAAAATGGTGAAGGTGTTCTTTTTAGAGTTAATGAACACCTAAAAGACGATTTTTACTTTAGTGAAGCGGTTATGTTTACGACGAGTGACAATTCTTGGGGGCAACGGAAATAAGTTATCTTGAAAACAAATTTACTAACCTTGCTATTGATACTGATCGTTACAAGGTAAGGAATGGTAATGATCCTAACCCTGGTAATGTGACGGAAGAAAAAGAAGCGGAGTTAGAAATCAAGACACTGTATTTGCTACGAAGGACAGCCGCCTGATATGTCGGTCAAAAAAGCATGTCGTTTTTTGAGAAAGGTATGTCGTTTTTTGGATAGTATGTCGCTTTTGCTGGTTGGCTGGATAGATTTCGATTATTACTCCCAAAACGTGTGTAAATACACGTGAGAAAGCTTCAGGTGGAGGAAGATGAATATGTCGTCCCATGGTTTTGAAGACTATGGACTTCAAATAAAAAAGATATCCCAATACGTTGCCTGCGGTGTAACAGAGATTTTTTCTTAGCGCAGATGAGATCGAAATCGATGATAGCTGCGAAAATGCTCCTATGGGAACGGGGATGCTCATATAGGTGATCAACTATATATCCCGAACAAAAGAACGACGCTTTGACTTAATCCAGCGGGAAAGCTTCTCTCGATTCTGGTTGAAGAAACAGGATCTATTCGTTTTGATAACAATCGTGTAGTCTTTGCAGAAATACTACAAAGTAATTCAAAGATAGAAGCTATGCGATTACTTGGGAAAGTTGCCGAAGCAGTTATCGTAAGAAACTGCATAGATGATCCACAGCTAAATCGAACATGGATTTCTAAAGCACGCAAGAATCGTACTAGTCAAAGAATTGCTGACACTTTTCATGCAATTGGAACCGGACTAAACTCGACAAAAAAGAGATATCCTCACAAATATAGTCCTTCTGATCCACAGCGCGATATCATATGGATCAACAACGAGGGAGAATGTGCATTGGTATCTTGAGGACAATTTGCAGCAGGTTCTGTACCAAAATCTGAAGTTAGAATAATTCATTGAGGACGACGCTATCATTTATGCTGACAAATAACGGCACAAAATGTAAAATATTAGAAGTATTGTAAACAGTGATTTTTGGCTTATGAACTTAAAGGAAATTTAATATGAAAGAGGCTATATTCGATGCAAAAAAGAACAGTTGATTGATATTTTGACGGAAGAGTTTTCCGCCATTAAGGGCAAGGATTGGTTTTACGTAGGACGACTTATGTGGTGCAGTGGGGATTAGCAGATAAACCTACAGTTCAATTGAAACGAAGAGAAGAAAAAATGTCATGGAATGTGTTTTTGTCTTTGATTATGTTTTACTCAAACAACGAGAATGCGGTACCCATTATAGATAGGATTGGTGCTTTTTCTGATGATTTAAAGAGTGCATTTAACATCGGTAAAAGATAGGAAGAGATATCATAAGGTCGGGAGGATGAAATGACAAAACAGTATAGGCTCATGCCAAATGAAGCAATTATACTTAAAGAAGTTAGCGTGGCACATGGTGGAGTATGGGCAATATATACAGATGAGCTGATGCTTACAAATCTGAATATCGTTTGCATGAACAAGGGAACTTTCGGAAATGTAAAAAACATCTTTCAGTACCCCTTGAGCCAAATCAAGAAATACAACGGTAAACCTCAGGCTATCATGGGTAAACTATCAAATGGGACTCCATCGCTTGAGGTGTATTTTGTCAACGGTGAAGTAGAATCTTTTAATTTTCAGTTAGGTAATAAAAAGAAGATTAATCAATGGATTGATGCCATAAACAAATTGGTCGGTGGCGGCACCGTTGATCAAGATTTTTCCTCTGATGAAGATGATGATGAGGAGGATGATGATGAGGATACTTTTATCGGGGCATTTAAAGAAGCGGGTGATCAGTTTAAAGATGCTGCTGCTGAACTTTTTGGAGCCTTTGGATTTAAGCCAGGGAAAAAGAAAAGTGCTTCAACTTCTCAAGGTGTCGAGAGGGTGGGCAAAAAATGTGTTTCCTGTTCTGCTTCACTCATTGGAAATAGAGGACAGGTAGTTAAATGCAAATACTGTGATACAGAGCAGGCACTATAAGCAGGATTGGAGGACATTTACATGGGAATTGTCAGAGCGTTTACAGGTGCGATAGGTGGAACATTCGCAGACCAATGGAAAGATATTATTACGGCTGGTGCGTTTGATGAACATGTTGTTGTTTCTCCCGGCGTGTTAAAATCTTCGAACAACGGAAGAGGCACAAATTTCTATGGATCAGACGGAATTATTTCTAATGGTTCAAAAATATATGTACCAGAGAATACAGCTGCTTTTATCTTTAGTCAGTCAGGCATTGAAGAAATCATAACAAAAGCCGGTGGATATGAATATCAGAACGGTCAAGAGAGCGTTTTTAATGGAGACGGGATAAAGAAAGCAATATTTGGACAAATCAAAAACCGAGTAGGATATGGCGGCATTTCCGCCGACTATAAACAGATAGCATTTGTCAATCTGCGAGAGATAAGAGATATAAAATTCGGCACAAAGGGTGCTCAGGTTTATAACGATATTTTTTACGGGACGGACTTGGAGATTTTTGCATATGGCTCATTTACAATTAAAATCATCGACCCGGTTAAATTTATTAGAAACTATGTACCTGCTAATGTCACATTCTATACTTTTGATGATAAGAAGGTACGCTCTCAAATTCTTGCCGAGTTTTTGCAGTCGTTCACGGTTGCGCTGAACTCGCTTTCAAATAAATACCGTATTTCCCAACTTCCTTCTCAGTCGACAGCGATTGCACAGATAGTTGCAAACGATGCTTATAATGCAGGAACATGGGAGGATAGATTCGGCTTCAAGATTGTTCAAGTAGCCATTGAAAACATTGAATTTACTGAGGATTCGAGAGAACTTGTAAAACAGTATTCCTCTAACAAGATGAATCTAAAGGCCTATGATGATGTGTCACAGAGAGCATCTAATGTCGCTGCACAGCAAAAAATTGCTCAAGGAATACAGGATAATGGACTTGGGAATATGGGTGGCATGGTATTTGGCATGAATATGGTTCAGGGGCTTACAAATACAGCTGAACAAAAACCTGCTGCTGGGTCTTCATTTGATGATCAGATAGCGAATCTCAAGAAGTTAAAAGAACTCCTTGATGCTGGTATTCTTACACAGGACGAATTTAACGTTAAGAAAAAAGAAATAATGGGACTTTAATAAGTGATGGAAGAAGCTCCTCTCTCCGGAAAGAGACGGGTGCGAGGAGCTTTTTATATTCATCTTTCGATGGTAATGCACAGCTGCAGGAAAAAAATATCTGGCTGATCCCAAGTCAGGCACTTGTCTGTGTTTCAAGACGGGCGATGAGTCTATTTTGAAGAGAACGCCGGAGTAGGATGATTTCTATCACCTGATGAACGGCAAGTTCTGTGGAGAGGTGTTGGATGTCATCAGTCGCTATGTCTATACGTCGCTACAGGGAGGCTCCATCATGCATGGGTGGACAAATGATGAGCGCATGATGATTCCCTGCTGTAAGGACGGCACTCGGCCTGTGATTTTCAAAATCGAGTGGATCGATATTCCAGAGACTAACGAGGAACAGGAATGGATGGAAAAGCAGAACTTTAAGAACAGTGTTGATGATGCTTGTGAAGGATTAGGAGGGAGCTTCTTGAAAGTAGTTCTTATTAACGGAAGCCCGCGAAAGGGCTAGAATACAACAAAACTACTTGAAAGGCCATGGAGGGCGCGGCAGCAGCAAGTGCAGAGACAGAGATCACCAACATTTATGACAAGCCGTTCAAGGGCTGCGTCTCCTGCTTCGCGTGTAAGGTGAAGAACAGTAAATGCAATGGTCTCTGCGCTTATCGGGACGAACTGCGTCCACTGTTAGAGAAGGCTCGATTGCGATGTTAGATGAGCTTGAGCATAAAGTTGTACTTGTGTATGGCGTGATGTCGAATAGTATATTTCATTGATTAGAAACTAAAACTGAGTTTGTACAATATACTGATTAGACAACACATAATGAAGAAAAAATAATTTTGTTTCATTATGTCGTGAATGTTGTGACATTTTATAAAAATAAAATTTCCTAACCGAGATAAGAAATAACAGGTGTAAGCTAACTATAGATAATGCTTGCAAATAGGAGAAAAGTAAAGAATTTATATGAGCTTATTGAAAATAGCTTAAAAATCTCACGTGGAGAGTGTCGCATTGATGACACGGGTCGAAGTGAAATAGGCTCGAAAGCACTTGAAAATAAGACACTTTTCGGCTTACAGCTCCGCGAAAAAAGAAGGAGTTAAAGGCACTTATGAAGTAATCCGGGAAATGATAAGGTTGCTGAAAATCTCAGCGAAGGAGAACGGAATTTTATCGCGTTCCTGTACTTATATCATCGCTACGCGGCAGCCAAACTGAGATAGATTCTGGCAAGGACAAAATCGTGGTTATCGATTATCCGGTTTCCAGCATGGACTCCAGTGCGTTCTTTATCGTGATCGCTTTGGTGCGCGAGATGCTTGGCGTTTGCAGAAACAATGTCCGGTTGGAAGACTACGAATATAAAGGAAAGTATATACAGCAGATATTCATCCTGACACATAATGTGTTCTTCCACAGTGAGATCACATACAATCAGGTGAAGCATTATCTGTATGTGTACTTCTTCAAAGTGAACAAGAAGAACAACGTTTAGACCGTAGAGAAATGCGTCATTGAGGCCACAAAGGTTTCTGAGAAGGATAGAAAAACTTCAATCCGGTTCAGAACTCCTATGCAGCCCTTTGGTGGGAATGTGAAACGCTGGATGCTCCGATCTCGCTCATGAATGTGATACGGAGAATCCTTGAATACTACTTCCTGCAACTGTGTGATTTCGAGAGCACGGTTCTCAGTACCACAGTGCTTGATATGATAAAGAAACAGATCATGGATGATCCTGCCAGAGGAGTTCTAGATTATATGAAATATCATCTGGCACAGGTCATGCTCTCTTACATAAACAGATCGGATGCCTTTAACGATGGTCTTCACTTCGTAGACGAGAGCATCGACCGTGAGCAGTACAGAGATGTTTTCTATTCCATCTTTGAGGTGATGAATCAAGGACAGCACTTCAGGCACATGATGGAGGAAACGGAATAAAGATACAGATCTGAGAGTTTATCTCCTGCCTTCAAATGAGCAGGCTGTATCTCTCTTACAGGAGGAATTTTTATGGTGTGGACTAAGGAAAGCGTCATTAAAAAGATGGCGGAAATCAGGGATAAGGGATTCATTCGCATACCGGATGATATGTACAGAAAAGACGATGGAATTGTCGGACAAATATTAGAGCGTGAATTTGGCGTTGCTGAAAACAATCTACATCTTGCCGATTTAGGCACATACGAACTTAAAGGCATGCGAAAGAAGAACAAAGCAAGTACACTAACGCTATTCCATAAAACCTCTACCAGTGGGTTATCTCCTAATGAAATATTTGATAGATTTAGTTATGAGAGGCCTTCTCAACGTGATGGTACTCCTAAGCGAAAACTGTTCACTACCATTCGTGGGGATAAAAGAAATAGTCTTGAATTCATTTTGCGTGGAAACGGTGAAGCAAATGTCGATTTGTATTATAGGGATGAATATTTAGCAACTTGGGATCTTACAAGTGGGAATGGTAAAATCAAGCAAGTGTTATTAGCGTTGGCTGAAACCAGAGGGGCGGCTAATTCCCAGAATGAGGAATTCCATTTTGTTGAGGCCTATATATTAAGCTCTCCAAGGAACATTTATGACGCGATTACCTCTGGTGATGTAGTAATGGATTTGTGCATTGATCAGCCTGCGGCGGATTTCAGGCAAAAGGCTCCACATGATAGAGGCCCGCACATACGAATCCCTGTAAGAAGATTGAACAGCTTATTTGAAAGCGTCGAAAAAATTATTTAGGAGGGAAAACATGAGAGAACATGATTTGGAGCTGCTTAGAGAAAAGTTAGCAGAAATAAAATCAATGGGTTGGATCAAAAACCAGCGTCCCGGCAATGCGGGTGGTGTGGGTAACACGCTTGAGGATCTTTTGGATGTCGCCGAAAATAATCTGCAACTTCCAGATTTCGGCGATTGGGAATTAAAAAGTCAGCGAGCTGAAACAGGCTCATTATTAACCTTGTTTCACAGTGAGCCGTTACCGAGAAATGCACAAATTGTTCCTCGAGTGCTTCTTCCTTTGTATGGTTGGCCACATCAAGAAGCAGGGACAATATATCCTGCTAATGAGCGAAGCTTCAGGCAGACAATTAATGCCACTGCGGTGAGTGATCGTGGGTTTAAAGTCAATATAGATTGGGGAAAGGAACGCATTTTTGTCTCTTTTGATTTTTCAATGATCGACAGTAGACATTCTGAATGGCGCGATTTTATAAGACGGGGTGTTGGAATAGGGGACATAGATCCTCATCCGTATTGGACGTTTTCGGATATTTCCAAGAAGCTCAGCATAAAATTAAATAACCTCATGTATGTAAAAGCAGAAACAAAGAGGATCAATGGGGAAGAGTTTTTTAAGTACAACGAGATTGAAGCATATGTTGATCCGACTCTTGAGAGATTCCTTTCTCTTGTTGAGGGAGGGTACATATACGTTGACTTCGATGCGAGAACTGGACATAATCATGGGACAAAATTTAGAATAAGACCTTCGGTAAAAACAGATCTTTATCAACAGCATATAATCGGTTAAGTTAAAGAAGCGCCGCCTGCTACACCGCTACTAATTCGCGCAAAACGTGTAATAGACGGCGCATATATTTTGGCGTGTGATCTTTATTGCATAGGGTGAAATAAAATAAGACTAAAAATGTGCTATAATAGTCCTGAATTTAGGACGAAAGGAGACTAACATGAACAAGAAACCCATCTATCTTGATACTTACACTTTACAGCAGGACATGCGTATACGTTTACCTAAATCAATTTTAAATAATCTGTCGGTCGAAAAGGGAGTAACAAAGTTTTCGATCTTTTTAGATCAAGATAAGAAGGAATTGATTTTGCGGATTGCAGACAATAATGAGGAAGAAAAGAAATGAATCATGTAATTGAGTGTGGAGACACACTTGAATTGATAAAGAAAGTTGAGCCAGCCTCGATTGATCTCTTGGTAACATCGCCTCCATATTGGGCTAAGCGAGTATACAACGGAGAGGGAGAAATTGGATCTGAAGCAACACCTGAAGCATATGTGTCACGTCTTGCGGATTTTTTTGACGACCTTCGCCCATATTTGAAACCTGCGGCAAATATTTTTATTAATGTCGGCGATACATATTTTGGCTCAGGAGCAGGAGCTTGGAGCAAGTATTTGGATGCCGACGGCAATATTACTCAAGCGCAAAAAGATCGCAAAGAAAAATATTTCACTACAAAGCCTTTACAGCCTAAGATCAAACAAAATGGGAAGCTGTACCAGAATAAGCAACTTCTATTGATACCGTCTCGCTTTGCAATAGAAATGCAGGAACGTGGATGGCTTCTGAGGGATGATATTATCTGGCAAAAACCGAATAGAATACCCGCGAGTGTGACAGATAGACTAAACAATACTTATGAGCATGTATTTCACTTCGTGCTGAATAAGAAATACTTCTTTGATTTGGACGCAATAAAAGTTCTTGGAGCAAACGGCCGTATGAAAAATCCGGGCGATGTATGGGCAATTAATACGCAGCCGTTAAATGGGAGTCACACGGCAACATTTCCAGAACAGCTCGTTGAACAAATCGTATTATGCGGCAGTCCTAAAGGTGGGACGGTATTTGATCCATTTTTAGGAACAGGGACAACATGGATAGTGAGTGATCGACTTGAGCGTAATTGTATTGGGTTTGAAATCAATCAAGAATTCTACGATTTTGCGCAGACCAGATTTAAGAAAGAGAGGGAATATGAACAATGCCAGATGCCGATTTCATAAAAATCGATAATACGCGTTTATGCGACTGCAAAAAGGGCTTTTTATCTTGTATTGAAGCAAGAGACTGGATGAAAAATCAAATAGGTGTATGGCAGTTTATGTACGAACCACGAGATATTCGAGACAGAAATGTACACCCAGCTGTATTTCCTATCGCGATGGCTAAGCGTGTTATTGAGCAATTCACACATAAAGGAGAACTTGTATTAGATCCATTTGTCGGTTCAGGAACAACGCTGCTTGCTGCTCAGGATTTAGATAGAAATGCAGTGGGCTTTGACTTAAAGCAGGAATATGTAGATTTATCTAATTCGCGTGTAGAAGAGCCGCCAGCTGACCGTCATTGCAAACAAATTGCAGTTTGTGATGATGCAAGGAATATAGTTAATCGGATTGTGCGCGGAACAGTGAAATTGGCATTTACCTCGCCTCCCTACGCTAATATTCTTAATAGAGAACGGAAAAACAAAAGCCGTCGGGGTGACCTCAGAAAGAACAAGCAATTTTGCAAAGTTGAACAATATAGTCAAGATCCAAGAAATTTAGGAACACTTGAGGTAGACGCTTTTGAAGCGGCCATGTCAGAGATTTTCAAACAGATGATGCCGGTATTTGATGAAAAGGCTCATATTCTTATAAACATAACAGATGCATGGATTGATAGGAAACGTGTTCCTATTCACATTAATGTTGTAAATGCATTGCGCGCAGCGGGCTATGAGTTTAGAAACACTATCATCTGGGATAGAAGAAACCTTGTTAATAAAATAGGTATATTTGGATGGCCGAGTAGCTACATAACTATGGGCACAACTTTTTCGAGTATATTCTTGATTTCGCAATCCCCGTTGAACCTAAGAAATCCCGTGCAAAGAAAAAAGAGGAGTGATTTCAAAAGGTCAATTTTCTGGAGGTTTAAGATATGGCAAACGAGCTGCAGACGTTGTCGCTGCTTTTTCAAAATAGAATATTTGGGATACCGGACTATCAGCGCGGTTATGCGTGACTGCAGCGGCAGTTAGTGGACTTCTGGGAGGATTTGATAAACCTCCAGCCTGACCGCTTTCACTACACCGGTCTCCTGTCACTGAAGCCGCTGAAAAGTAAGGAAACTGTCAGCTGGGAGAGGACTTGTGTCTGGTTGAGAATGGCTACAAGCCTTGCCATATCGTTGATGTGCAACAGCGTATTACATCATTCGCACGTTTTGTTAATCAATCGTGGCCTTTGCTGTTGAACGTGATGGCAAACCAAAATATTTCAACAGCCTTGCCAAAGATGAGCAAGATTTAATTAGTAATACAAAGCTTACAATTTATGTGTGTGAAGGAACGCTTTCGGAAATTGAAGTATGGTTTGAAACTATTAATATTGCCGGCGTTCCACTAGTGAAACAAGAACTAAGAAATGCGGCTTATCATGGTAGTTTTGTAACGCTTGCTAAGGAAGAATTTTCAAATACTTCTAATTCTAAGATGAATATGTGGCAAACCTATGTGAAAGGCGATCCTAAAAGTCAAGCAATTCTTGAAACAGCTCTCGACTGTGTGAGTGATGGGAAAATTGACGATTATATGGCTCAACATAGAAACGATACAGATATTAAACAGTTGAAAAACCACTTCGATACTGTAATAGATTGGACAGATTCAATATTTGACTATACTGTAAGTGAAATGTGCGGCCAAGAATGGGGAAGGCTGTACTATACGTATCATAAAAATGCCTATAGTAAGGCTCAGATTGCAGAACGAGTATATGCACTTTTGGAAGATTCTCAAGTTCAAAATAAACGTTGTGTTATTGAGTATGTACTTGGTGGATAATCTGACAAAACTCTTCTTAACATACGAGTATTTGACGAGAAAATAAAAAAGCAAGTGTATGCTCGCCAAACGTAAGCTGCTAAAGAAAAAAGATATATCAAATTGTCCGCTTTATGCTTTGGGTAGTGACAACAATTCCAAACGTATCTATAAATTGAGCGAAATGGACGCAGATCATGTAACAGCTTGAAGCAAAGGTGGTGCAACGGACGAGTCAAATTTCCAAATGCTTTGCAAAACGCATAATAGAACTAAAGGCAATAAGTAACAAATTATATTTCGCTCACAATGTGAAGCGATATAAAACACGTTACAGCCTTTTTGATATTTCTATCGTTAAAAAGTGCATCCAATATCCATAGTGTGCACTTGAAAAAAGTGTAGCTATACTAGGAGTTCTCTCAATCCATGTAGAGAGTGTTTGCTTGATGTCGAGGGCTTAATAGGTGGGTGTTTTTTTGCCCTTGTACAGCAGGGCTTTACAGGGTCTAACGTTAAAAGGTTTAATTAGTGGCAGCTTTAGGCTGGTTCGGTGCGGTTTTTGGGTGCGATTTTACCGTTTTTATGCTGAGCATCATTCAAATACGTATAATTATGTGATTAAAAACACCAAAATACGTATAATAATGTGATTAAATACAACAAAACATATATAATAATGTGATACGTTAAGACATAACGCAAAATATAACAGAATAACCGCAGAATTGTTGCAACACAGCAACATAGCAACGCAACAACATAGCAATGTAATTGCGCGTAGAAACAGCCAAACACTAATACAGCCAGTCTCAAATGAATCGCGCATTAGTTGTTTGAGTTGTTAACAATGTTTTCTATATTTCTGCCTGAGTAGAAGATACGAATAACTTATCAACATCGTTAGCACTATACGATTTTCCTGTCGAAAGTGAATCGATGCCTTTTTGCAATTCTGCATCTAGTTCAGTTCGAGTTAAATTACCTAAAGCAAGCGGTTTTTCTTGCTTATTAGTTGGCAGGCGGAGTTCAAAAGGTAAGCCATTTTGTAAAACGATTTGGCTATACAGCATTTGTATTGCTGAAGATGGTGAAATCCCAAGTTGGTTCAAGATGCTTTCAGCGTCTTCTTTAAGATTTGTATCGATTCTTGCATATACAGCATTCGTATTTGTCATTGTGTTCGCGTCCTTTCTGACCTTATTTTACAAAATGCTTGCAAGCATATGCAAGCAGTTGAAAGCAAAAGTTTAATCACTATTAAAATTATAACTTTCCGTAGTTGTGTTTTCGGATTCAAAATCAAGCTATTAAGCAGGTTTTAAACCTTTTAACTATTACCTTTTTCTATCGTTAAAGCGTGCACTCATTTTGCCACACATCTGTTTATGTATGGAATAAAATCCTGTAGATTATCGGATGATTTTTAGTTACAATCATTTTATAGTCTGCATATCTGCATTCTTGTCCATAATTTACATCCCGTCAGTTTTATTAAACTCAAAGATGATTTGTACTCCGAGATGAATAAATATTTGGCGGATGATAGTGAAGCATGATGGTGAAGAACAGAGTGAAGATTGAGCATGAGAATCGTAGCCGCAATTAGGTAAAGATTAAGTTGTAGAGGAGGCGTAAAATGAAGCATATTAAGCATTATGCTTTTTTGACTGTGGTAGTTTGCCTTATGTCACTTATTTCAGGTTGTAAGAATCAGAATAATTTTAGCGATAATAATAGAGAAGTAAAAACAGAAAATCAAAAGTCTGAAAGGAATAAAAGACACTCAGAAAATTCTGCAAGGAATGAAAAGCACTCAGAAAATAATGAAGATGTTGACTGGAAAGAGGTAAGTAAAAATGGTGTTGATGAAACTTTGCTCATAAAAAACATAGATGAAAAGGTTCTCACATATGTGGCTAAACAGTTACAAAATCTATGCGACGAGATTGGTGAAAAGGGGGTCAAAGATAAATACTATCGGCTGACAGGATGGTATAACGATGTAGTATATTCTAAGCAATACAAGAGTGTTGTGTCGTTGGGTAAAAAAGCAATGAAACCATTGTTCCTAATAATATATAAAAGCAAACAGGCTGGAATGTATGAATGGGTTTGTAGTAAAGCGTTAGATGAAATATCTGGTTTTGATTTCTCGGGATTAAATAATGGTGCAGGATGGAGTAATTCTAGAGAATTTTTAAAGGCATTTACCGATAAAATTATTGAACAAAAAATTAGCAAACAAAAAAATTAGCAACTCTCTGTTTACAACTGTCTTGGACGCTTACTGGCAAGGTGAGACTGAGTATTACCAAATCTCTTATTTGATGGCTAGTGAAGAGACTCGTAGTAATTTTAGACTGGTCTCTTGCGGTTTTTAGATGCAATTTTTGCTTTTTTTAAACAAGAGTATAGTGTTGTCAAATTTGTCAAATAAGCTATTTGATTTGTGTAGTTTGTAATGAATTATTTAAGTTGGATATCGATTTGAAGGTAGTTATGCGAGTTTGCATGTAAGCAGCTATGCAAGTTTGCGTTATTTTGCAAGAGTTTTGTGGGAGAGATGGTTGCTGTGAAGTCAATTTTTAGCAAGAATAATATTTTTATTCGTATGAGATCTATTAGTCCTGCATTGCGATGGGCGCTGGTTGGCTTCTGTTTTTCTATGCTCGGCAATCAAGCGTATGAAGGATCGGTTTTGCCTTCGATTATTATTGTGGGCTTGCCGGCTTGGGTGATTGGTTTTCGTAAGACTTTTATGACGGTTGCCGATTTTCTTTCGCCATGCTCTGGTTGGATTGTTGATAAGCTTGGCGGTTTTCGCGCTCTTGCTATGACTGAAGGCGTAGAAGGCGTGCTCAGTTTGCTACCGCTTCTTATGTTTGGCTCTTCTGCGTGGAAGTGGTCGCTTGTAGCTCTTTCTTGCGCATTGTTGATTACAGGTCAAGTGATTGATATTGCTAGCGAAGTTTTCGAGGTTGATGCTGCCGGCGGCGATGACGGCATGATTGTAAACTACAGTGGCATTGTAAGCGTTTTGGCGAGTGTTACAGGAACCTTGCTCGGCTCTCCGCTTGGATCTTGGATTGCAAGCTGGTCGATTCCTGCGGTTTTGGTTTTCTCGTCCGTGACTTCTTTTGCGGCTTGCGCTACGCGATTTATTATGAAGCAAGATATATCGCGAGCATCTTGCGAAGAAGAGGAAGTGCAGCAAGATGTAGAGAATGAATCGCAAGCGATTAGTGAAGAAGGAGAAGTATCGCAAGTATCGCAAGAAAATGACGTTGATTCCAAATCTACATCCAATAAATCTGCAGCTAAGCAATCTGCGAATCCATCGCTCAAGAGTAAAATCATGCTTCTTGCTGGATCTCTTTTGGTTGCTTTTATTCCTGCATGCTCCGTTTCCTATATCCTGCTCGGTATCGGTAAGCAATATGGCTCTCAATCTTTAACAATGCTGTATATTTTCACTGGCGTAGGAAGCGTGCTCGCGTCCGTTTTATATGCGCACTCGTCTCAAAAACTCGGTTTAAGAAAAGTTGCGATTTTGGGTATTATTGTGAGCTTGCTTGCTTATTGCCTTATGTTTATTAATCTTTTGCCAATGATGTGCTTTGCATTCTTACTTGAAGCGATTGGTGGAATGTTATTGGTAGAGCCGATTATTGTTGCGCGTCAGATTCTGTTTAAAGGAAGTGCGCTCGCTAAGTTTTCTGGTTTGGCGCGTCTCGCGTTTGCGATTGGTGCTACTAGCGGATCTTGGATTGGATTTGCATTCTCGTCTACGTTCCAATGGCAGCTTTTGCCTATACTTGCGCTGATTTTCACAGCAGGATTGCTTGTTGTTTTGCCGCAGTTGCCAAACATGAGCTACGCAGATTAGATGATTTGCATATATATGCACACTTATGTATAATCTGTAAAAAATAAAAATAAAAAATCTTGCGAGTATGAATACAAATAAAAGAGTATAAAATATTCTGCACAAACCAAATTACAGGAGACTCTCATGCACAAGATTATTCAAAAGTGGAATAACATTGACCTTATTCTGCGTATTGTTATTGGTCTTTTTCTAGGCGCTGCACTTGGCATTTTTGTGCCAGCTCACGTTTATGTGCTAGATCTTATGGGAAAGCTGTTTGTGAGCGCACTTAAATCCGTTGCGCCTATCTTGGTATTTTGCCTTGTGATTGGTGCGCTTGCAAAAGCAAAAAGTGTTGGAAACATGAAGCTTGTAATCGTGTTGTATGCACTTTCTACGTTTATTGCAAGCCTTATAGCTGTATGTGCAGCCATGATTTTCCCTGTTGACTTCACTTTTGCTCATGTTGCAGCAGCGTCTTCGCCGTCTCCTCAAGGAATCGGCGAAGTTCTTAATTCTCTTGTGCTAAATATTGTTGTAAACCCTGTAGATGCTCTTGCTAAGGGAAACTTTATTGGTATTTTATTCTGGGCAATCGCGTTTGGTGTAGCACTTCGCTTGGCTGAGCCTTCTACTAAAGCATTCTTTGACAACGTTTCGTCTGCTATTGGAAAAATTGTTCACTGGATTATTAACGCAGCACCTTTTGGCATTATGGGTCTTGTTTATACAACAGTGGCAAGCAATGGTCTTCGTATTTTTAGTGAATACGGTTCCGTTATTGCCTTGTTAGTAGGCACTATGGCTGTTGTTGCTTTGATTGTAAATCCTATTTTTGTTTTTGTGCTTACTGGCAAGAATCCGTATCCTCTTGTATTGAGAACATTGCGCGATTCTGGAGTTACAGCGTTCTTTATGCGTTCTTCTGCTGCAAATATTCCTGTAAATATGAATTTGTGCGAAAAACTCGGTTTTAATAAAGACAATTACTCTGTTTCTATACCACTTGGATCAACCATTAATATGAGTGGTGCTGCTATAACGATTTCGATTATGGCTTTATGTGCTGCTCACACTCTTGGGATTTACGTTGATATTCCAACAGCTGTGATTTTGTCTGCGCTTTCTGCAGTTTCCGCTGCAGGCGCATCTGGTGTAGCAGGTGGTTCGCTTTTGCTCATACCTCTTGCATGCTCGTCGTTTGGTATTTCAAATGATATTGCTATGCAAGTAGTTGCTATTGGCCTTATTATTGGCGTTTTGCAGGATTCTTTCGAAACTGCACTTAACTCTTCCACAGATGTTCTCTTTACGGCAGTTGGCGAATATCGCATGTGGCAGCGTGCGGGTCTTAAGTTTAAGATGGGCAAAGACCACGAACCAGTGCAACTTAAAAAGTAGCTGTTGTAGCTGTTGTAGCGGTTGCATCTGTTATTAAGTATTATTATTAGTGCGCGTTCTTACGTTCTTACGTTTTAGATCGCGCACTTTTGCTATGTTTTGCGAGGTGTTATTGTAAATGAATCTAGCAGATGTTCAAATAAAAGAGTACGAAAAATATAATGGCGAAGATATTTTAAGACTATATGATTCTGTTGGTTGGTCTTCGTATACAGATGATTTAGTTGCTTTAGAAAATGGCTTTAACAATTCGCTCAAGGTTTTAGCTGCGTATAAAAATGACGAGCTGGTTGGAATTGCTAGAGCTGTTGGCGATGGATACACTGTTGTTCTTATTCAGGATATTCTTGTTTTGCCAGAGTATCAAAGGCAGGGAATAGGCTCTGCTTTGTTAAAGGCGATTGTGGATTGTTATCCTAATGTTCGTCAAATTCAATTAACCACGGATTGTACTGAAAAAACTATTGCTTTTTATAAATCTGCTGGTTTTATTGAGTTATCAGAAATCGAGTGCTGCGGTTTTATAAAAGACAGAGCATTATAGCGTATTATGCTTTAGGGAAGTGGTAGGTTGTGTTTGCAGGAATGCTGCGGTTTATCCACGCGTTTGCTGCGATTATACTTCCGCTTCCTATTGTGGTTTCTCCGCCTAAGATTGTTGCGTTCGCGTAAATTACAACATTATTTCCAATATTTGGATGCCGCTTTCCGCCTTTTACAGGATTCCCATCCTCGTCTAGCGCAAAACTTTTTGCACCCAGCGTTACGCCTTGGTAAAGCTTAACATGCTCGCCGATTACAGTTGTTTCGCCGATTACAATGCCAGTTCCGTGATCAATGCAAAAATATGCGCCAATTTTTGCTCCTGGATGAATGTCAATTCCAGTTTTTCTGTGTGCATATTCGCTCATAAGTCTAGGAATTAGCGGTACGTTAAGTTCGTAGAGTGCGTGAGCTGTGCGGTGAATAAGCATTGCATAAAAACCTGGGTATGCGAGTGTGACTTCTACTTTGCTTGTGCAAGCAGGATCGCCTTCATACATGGCTTGAATATCTGTTAAAAGTAACTTTTTAATTGTAGGAAGAGTATTTATAAATTGATTGCAAGTTTCTCGAATTTTAACTGCGTCGTTTGTGTAGGATTGAAGTTCGTGGAATATAATGCGTTCTATAGTGTCCAAAGCGTTTGAAGTAACAGTATTCAAACTAATATTGAGTTGCGTAGTATCGTTGCTTAAATTGCGCACATGCAACTCAGGCAAAAGTAGAGACTGAGTCGCATGTATGAGTGCAATAATATTGCGGTAATTAGGTATGAATGTAGCTTGCCTTATGTCTGAATCGTGAATTGAGTTGAGTTGATTTATAAGGTCAAGGCGATCACTCATACATTTCTCCTATTATTCTCTTGCTTGTTTTATTCGAGTGTTCGAAAGTGCGCTTGTAAATCTACTAAAAACGCACTTTCAAAACATCATTTATTATTATCATTATTGCATAGCATTATTCTGCAAACAAAGGCGTTGACAAGTAGCGATCTCCGGAATCTGGAAGTATTGCAACGATGGTTTTGCCAGCGTTTTCTTCTCTTTTTGCTTCTTGAATTGCTGTCCAAACTGCTGCTCCGGAAGAAATACCTACGAGGACGCCTTCTTTTTTGCTTATAAGCTTGCCGTTTTCGATTGCGTCTTCATTCGTTACGTGAACAATGCGATCATAAATGTTTTGGTTGAGGACGTCCGGCACGAATCCTGCGCCGATTCCTTGAATCTTGTGTGCTCCTGGCTTGCCGCCTGCGAGCACAGGGGAGTCGGCTGGTTCTACTGCGATTACTTCCAGATGCGGATTTTGTTCCTTTAAATAAGTGCCAGTACCGGTGATTGTGCCGCCTGTTCCAACGCCAGCAATGAGAATATCCACGTTTCCGTCAGTGTCTTGCCAAATTTCTGGACCGGTTGTTTTGTAGTGCGCGTGCACGTTTGCTTGATTAGTAAACTGTCCTGGAGTCCACGCGTTTGGCGTGTTTTCAACGATTTCCTTTGCTTTGGCAATTGCGCCTTTCATTCCATCTTTAGCTGGTGTGAGCACGAGTTCGGAGCCGTATGCTTTCATAAGTTTTCGGCGTTCAATAGACATGCTTTCTGGCATAACAATAATGCTTTTGTATCCTTTTGTTTGAGCAATCATTGAAAGACCGATGCCAGTATTTCCAGAAGTTGGCTCAACAATTACTGAGCCTGGTTTAAGCGTGCCTGCGTTTTCTGCTTCTTCGATCATCTGTTTTGCAATGCGGTCTTTTACGGAGCCTGCTGGGTTGAAGTATTCGAGTTTTACAAGTATTTTTGCTGCTAGATTGTACTCTTTTTCAATGTGAGTAAGCTCCAGAAGTGGAGTGTGGCCTACGAGTTCTTGCACGGACTTGTAGATGTTAGACATAATATTTCCCCTTACTTGTTTGTTTTACTTGTTTTTTTGTTTTGTTTAATTTGATTTGTTTTTAATTTTTAAAAACAATTTTTATTAGTAAAGCGACTACCGTTTTATTAGTTGTTTCTGAAGATGCCATTTATCTGTTTAATATCTAATCCGTATTAGATTGTTATCTTTTTAAGATTTTATATTCGAATTTTGGCATAAAAAAAGAAACAGCGCGCTGTTTCTTGAATCGTAATTTGCTGTGTTTTAATGTAAATGCTTTTAACACAGGCTAGATGATGCATACTTAGTGTTTGCAAACATCATTTCGATTAAGAAATGCGCAACAGCATACGTTACAACAACAATTTGTCATCATATTTGTATGATACATGTGCACTCCTTTACTCGTCGAAATGGTGATAAGTGAAGACTATAGCGAATGGATTTGTGTTTGTCAAACTTGATTTGTGTTTGTCAAACTTTGATATGTACTCCTTTTTCTGCGCGAGTGTCTGATTTTGCCTGTTTTTGGACACTGGTGCAGTTGGCGCATTAAAGTCCTATGTTAAAGAGATAGGAGACTTGATATACTGAGTTATTACGCTAGAAAATTTAGGGTTTCAACGTTGATTTCACAGTATTCGGAGGCGTTGTTGTAAATGAATTTAACAGACGTGCAAATAAAAGAGTACAAAAAGTATAATAGCAAAGATATTCCAAGGCTGTATGATTCCGTTGGTTGGTCTGCGTACACAGATGATTTAGTTGCTTTGGAAAATGGTTTTAATAATTCGCTCAAGGTTTTAGCTGCTTATAAAAATGATGAGCTAGTTGGCATTATTAGGGCTGTTGGTGACGGGTACACGGTTGTTTTTTATTCAGGATATTCTCGTTTTGCCTGAGTACCAAAGGCAGGGGATAGGGTCTGCTTTGTTAAAAGCGATTGTGGATTATTATCCTAACGTTCGTCAAATTCAGTTGACTACGGATTGCACTGAAAAAACTATTGCTTTTTATAAGTCAGCTGGTTTTATTGAGTTTTCAGAAATTGATTGCTGCGGTTTTATAAAAGGGAGATGACATGAATGTAAAATATGGTAGCGTATTTACAAATCCAGAAGTTTTAAACAGACTCGCGCGAATAGAACAATCTCCCCAAATACAAGGAAAATTAAGCGCTTTAAAAGAAGGCGTAAAAAATAATTCTTTTGATCCAGTTCGTCTAATTCCATTAATACCGGTAGTAATGGTTTTAGGCGCTTTGTATAACTATTTTCCAAATATTGATTACTCTCGTTACAAATATTATTTGCTAATAGTAGTTGTTTTTGTTGTTTGCTTTGCAGGTAAGTTTTTTGTAAATAATAAGGTTGATGTAGATGCCCTATATTCGGATAATGTTTTAACGCCGATTTTGAATGCGATTCTGCCTGGAACAGTATTAAACAATTCCGAAGGAATGGACAGTAGTATTTTTAATAATCTTCTGCCAATATCTAGTAGGTATTATTCAAGTAAACACATAATTTTTGGCGATGAATTTAAAACTGAATTTTCAAATATGCAAGCAATCCACTTTTCTAGAAGCGAAAGTGGAAAAAGTGTTAAAAAAACGGATTTTATTGGGCAAGTCTTATTAATAAACTCAAAAACCAACATAAATGGCCACATTAGAATCGTCCCCGTTACTGGAAAGAGCTTTATGGGGCAAAAACTAAATGGATACTATGGTAGAAAAACAAAAGAGGAGAGCGAAGTTCAAACAGAATCCATTGACTTTAATAACTCGTATTCAATCTTCTCTACAGACGATTTTTATACAAAACTGGTATTAGATCCAAGTTTTATAGAAATATTGAATAATTTGCAAAAAAGAATGCGAGTTTGCTTATACCTAGATGGTGAGCATATTATTGCGGCTTTTGACTCTGGTTGGTATTTATTCGGTGCTCCAGGAGAATCTGGAGTAGAAAACTTATCTTTAATAAGAGAATATGAAAGATTTAGAGATGTTTTGGCTGAGTATTACGAAATAATTAACTTAATTAGAGAGAAATTACAAAAGTAAAAATTGCAAAAGTAGAAATTACAAAAGTAGAAACTAGTAAATTGCAATACTAGCGAATTGAAAAATTAGAAAATACTAGAACTAAAGGAGACATTATGGGTGACTTTATGGATAAGAACACTGTGCTAATTTGTGTTGCAATAGTGCTTGTAGTGCTTATTGCCTGGTTTATTGGCACGTTAAATAGGCTAAGAAAATATAGGGTGATTATAGAAGAGTCGCAGAAAAACGTTGATATTGCGCTCGCCAAAAGATACGATACGATTTGCCAAATGCTTAAAGTTGCGCAGTCGTTTGCAAAGTATGAAAAAACAACATTAGTGGATTTGGTTAGTTTAAGAGAGGGATTGGGTTCAGCGGATTCTAGTTCGGTAATCAAAAATCAGAATCATGCAATAGGGAAGATTTTTGCTTTGGCGGAAGCTTATCCGGAATTAAAGTCTTCTGAACAATTTTTGAACTTGCAGGAAGAAATAAACGACGAAAATGAGCAGCTTGCGGCGGCAAAAAGAATCGTCAATAGTAATATCAGCACGCTTAATCAAAATATTGTTACATTCCCAGTTTCGCTTATTGCAAACTTAAGCGGAATAAAGCAGATGGATTTTCTTAGCGAGGATGATTTAAACGATAAGAAGAATATTGACAGCATATTGAGTTAGATGGAATATTGAGCTGGGTAGTGTATGAAGTGGCCAATCGTTGTAAATTTGCATCGATTGGCCACTTTGTGATTGGCTGTCTGTTGGTTTGCATATGTGCCCAGTGAAGAAAATTGCCGCAAACAGCAAAAATCTTCATTTCGATTGGCTACTTTGTGATTTTCGTGTACTAATGCGTGTATTTGTGTATAGGATTGAGTTACTTGTAGGATGGAGCTGATCTTATGAAGGAGCTGATTGTATGGCAGAATATGATTTGCCGATTTTAGAGTATGATTCCGATAAAAGTGCGGTTATTATGCCAAATCACGATAATATTTCTGTTAAGCTTCCATCTAAAGCGGTTTTTGCTTTCTTAGGCGATGAAATCGATCAGTATGCTTTAAGCAGGAAAGCTACGATTGTAGCAAATTTTGAATCTGCAACTAAAGTATATCCAATATATGTTTTGGAAGAGAAAGTAGAGAAAAAAGTAAAGGAAGATGCAAGCAGTGAAGTAGAAGAAGAAACGCAAAAAATCTGCTTAGTACAGGCTCCAGTTGGCGCTCCTGCTGCTGTTCAGATCTTAGATTGGTTGATTTCTTACGGCGTTAGGGAAGTTGTTAGTGCTGGTTCTTGTGGGTCGCTAGTTGATTATGCGGAAAATGTTTTTCTGGTTCCGTATAAAGCTTTAAGGGATGAGGGGACTTCTTATCATTATTTGCCTCCAAGTCGTTATGTTGATGTTTCAGAGCGCTCGAGACGTGCTATTTTGCAAACTTTGCAAGCGCATAATTTGCCTTATCATGAAGTTAAAACGTGGACTACGGATGGGTTCTTCCGTGAAACTAAGGGGAAAGTTTCCAGTCGTAAGCAGGAGGGATGCGCGGTTGTTGAAATGGAGTGTTCTGCTTTAGCGGCGTGTGCACAAATGCGTGAGATTGTTTGGGGTGAGATCCTTTACACTGCAGATACTTTGCACGATGTTGAAAATTATGATGAGCGCAATTGGGGCGGGGATTCTAAAGCGTATGCGCTTGAGCTTTGTATTGAAGCGGTGTTGCGTATTTGATTTGATTTTTTTTTTAACTCTATGCTTATTATTTCTAGCAAGCATTACGTATAAGTGTGTTTAAGCATTTATAGGTGTTATCAAGCAGATAAGCATGACCAATCAGGATAAGTATGATAGTGTAGCTTTCAATGCTTTGTAGCGAGCGAATCGGCAAAATGGAAACGAAAATGCTAGCTGCGAAAATGCTATTAGCGAAAAATAGTAAAAATAGCAAGAATAGCAAATAGATATAAAGGAAGTGAGAGGTAGCGAGAATGAACAAAACTGACAATACAGCAAATCAGCAATCGCCCGCGAATCAGCAATCATCCAAACTACATCCAGACGTAAAAAATTACGTAAAACTATTTTTCAAGGAAAACAAACTTGTAGCTTTTCTTTCGATGATAGTTTTTATTGCCTTGTCTATGATTTACACTGCTATTTCTTGGATTTTGCAAATTATTTTCGACTATATGGCAGGCAAAGGATCCTTCTCTTTAACTACTATTTTGCTGCTTGTCGTTTCATTTATGCTTTCAATCTCCCTGATTTTCGCGTTGAAGCGCAGTGCGTATCCTCGCTTTCTTGAAAAAGCAATGAATCAGTATAAAGAGTCTGTTATTAAGAAGCTTTTAAAAAAGAGTTATAGTGATTTTTCGCTTGCGAATTCCGGCACGTATCTTTCTGTTCTTACTAATGATTGCGAGCGTATTCAAGAAAAGTATTTGAAGAAGATTTTTGACTTTGTTCAAGACGTTCTTATGCTTGTAAGTTCGCTGGCTCTTATGATTTATTATAGTCCATTGCTCACTGTTATTGCTCTTATTATTTCTGTGCTTCCAATGGCGTGCTCGATTCTTACAGCTAACGGAATTGCCACTCGCGAGGAGCAGGTTTCTAAGTCTAACGAGTCTTATACAGCCTTAACGAAGGATGTTTTGAACGGCGTTTCGGTTATTAAGAGTTTTAAGGCGGAGCAGGAGGTTATTAACCGTTATCAGAATCAGTCGATGGAGCTTGAGCATACGAAGAATCTTCGCGAAAAAACGATGACTACTGTTTCTGCTCTTGGTACTATTTCAAGTCTTGGAACTCAGCTTGGCGTGATGCTTATTGGTGCTTGGATGGTTAACGCTCATATTGGTGTTATTACTGCTGGAATGGTGTTAGCTTTCACTAATTTGATGAATGGCGTGCTTCAGCCTATTGCAACTCTTCCGCAAATGCTTGGCGAGATGAAGGGCGCTAAGAAGCTTATTAGCAAGATGGCTGATTATATGAGTAACGCTAAGGAAGATTCTGGCGAGATCATTGACGATTCTATTAAAAGCGTTGTTTTGCGCGATGTTTCGTACGCTTATGACGCGGATCATAAAGTATTGAAAAATGTAAATCTAACTTTGCAAGCTGGAAAATCTTATGCAATAGTAGGACCTTCTGGAGCTGGTAAGAGTAGTTTAATCAATCTGCTTATGGGCTACTACAAGGATTATGAAGGTAGTGTGAAGTTGGATAATCACGAGCTTAGCAATGTGAGCAAGAGTTCTCTTTACGATAAGACTACTCTTATGCAGCAGTCTGTGTTTATGTTTGATGCTTCGATTTTAGATAATATTACGCTTTTTAAGCCGTTCCCGAATGCGGAAGTGGATTGCGTGATTCACCTGGCTGGTTTGGATGATTTGATTGCTGCTAAAGGCAAGGATTATCAGTGCGGCGAGAACGGCGGTCATCTTTCTGGCGGCGAAAAGCAGCGTATTGCTATTGCGCGAAGCTTGCTAAAAAAGTCCGAGATTCTGCTGGTTGATGAGGCAACGAGCGCGTTAGATAACGAGACGAGCGCGAATGTAACGCAATCTATCTTGGATTTGCAAGGAATTCTTCGACTCGTGGTAACTCACCGCTTGGATGCTAATTCGCTTAAGCAATATGATGAGATTCTTGTGATGAAAAGCGGCGAGCTTATTGAGCGCGGAAGCTTTGAGGATCTTATGAATCAGAAAGCTTACTTCTACTCGCTTTACACTGTGTCTATGTGAGGCTGTGGTGTGGATTGTTGCAATGCGCTGTGCAATTTAGTGCAATAGATTCTGAGCCAGTGTTAGTAGCCATTAAGTGCGAATTTGCAGTAGTTGGCTACTTTGTTGGTTTAGGCATTTGCAGCGATTGTCTGATTTTTGGTTATTTTGCGCCATTGTTGAGTTCTTCTCTTAAGTTTCGCATTGATTCTTCAAAAGATAATGTGCGATTGTTGTTAAAATCAGCCTCGCTTTGAGATAGTGACCTGTATAGTTCATATTTGCTTATGAACTTGTTGAATAAGTCGATGCTCATTACGGCTAAGTCTCCGCGACCGTTTTTTGTAATGAAAACTGGTTCTTTTGTTTCGTGGCAGAATGTTGATATTTCGTTGTAGTTATTGCGTAAATCTGTGCTTGATTTAATAGTTGGCATAGTGCGTGTCCTTTGAGATGATTGTTATTTTATTGCTTTGGTGGGGTTGTCTATTTTTATTATTTTTTTTGAATTATCTTATCTAGTTTTGTTTTATGTGCATAAATAAATTATTAAATCAGTCTAATGTAATCTAAAGATATTATATGATTATTTCTTTAGATTATTGCCTTTATAGTTTCGATTTTTGTAATTCTAGTAGCCATTAAGTGCAAATTTGCAGCGATTGTATAGTTTTTGGGGTTTGGGTACTTTGGAGTTTGGGAACTTTGAAGTCTTCTATTGGCTGATTTGTGTTTAGTTACTTTGAGATTTGTTTGCGTATTTGATACGTTTATGCTGATGCTACATATGAAATCAGCGTAAACATGTCATAAAGTATTGCTGTGTGGTAATCACAGAATTCTATTAGCGTAAATCTTGATAGTAATCGTGATAGTAATCGTGATGGTAATGGGATAATGAAATTTATATAATTCATCCAATCGTGCTAATATAAGTTACAATATATGCACGAAAGGACGGTGAGTGTTATCGCTACATTATTAAATGCTAATAGCAGCAATATGCTTACTTTAAAAGAAGCAAAATCTTGCGGACTGTCAAAATATAAGTTTTATAAATTCGTTAAAGATAATGAACTAGAACAGTTAAGCGGTGGAATATACGCGTCTAAATACTCCTGGGTAGATGAGTTGCTTCTTATTCATAAGCGTTCGCCGTCCGCTGTTTTTTCTCACGACGAAGCTTTCTTTTATCATGGATTGGTTGATATGGAGCCAATTACTCACACTATTACTGTTTACAGTGGTTTTAATGCTCACCGACTGAAAGCGTCGTGCAATGTGAAAGTTTATAGCGTAAAAAAGGAATTGCTTGAAGTTGGAAAGATTTTAGTCACGGATAATCTCGGTAATAAAGTGCCAATGTATAATCTTGAAAGAACTGTTTGTGACGCGTTTAGAAGCAGAAATTTAATTGAGATTCAAGAATTTAATACAATCTTAAAATCTTATATTGCTAGACCAGACAAAGATCTCAATTTGTTGATGGAATATGCGAAACTTTTTAGAGTAAACAATGTTGTTCGCAAGTATTTTGAGGTGTTACTATAAGTGGGTTTAACGGATGCACAAATAAGAGGTAGAATCAAAAACCTCGCAGAACAAAATAGCGCAGATCCTCGCGTGCTAATGCGTCTTTACATGATGGAACGCTACTTAGAGCGTGTGTCAGTTTCAAAATATCGCAACAATTTTATTGTAAAAGGCGGTGTTCTAGTAACGTCTTTGCTTGGTATTTCTATGCGATCCACTATGGATATAGATACGACTATTCAAAATTATGATTTGTCTCTTGAGAATACGAAAAAAATGATTGAGGATATATCTCGTATAGACATAGACGATGGAGTTGATTTTACTATTAAAAGCGTAATGAAGATTATGGATGATATGGAATATCCAGGTATTCGTTTTGCGCTTGATTCGCGTATTGGAAGAATGATAACGCCAATAAAAATTGATGTTTCTACTGGAGCTACTATTACACCACGCGCAATTGAGTATGACTATAAGCTGATGTTGGAAGACCGTTCTATTTCTATTCTTTCTTACAATATTGAAACAGTGTTTGCGGAAAAGCTACAAACCATTTTATCGCGCGGAATTCTTAATACGCGTATGAGAGATTTTTATGATGTTCACGTGCTGCTTGTTTCACATAAGAAAGAGGTTGATAGGGAGATTCTTAAGCGTGCTTTTCATGCAACTTGTGAAAATCGTAAAACTGAAAATATTATAGATAATCTTAAATCTATTTATGAAAGTATTGCTTGTGATGAAAGACTTTCTTTATTGTGGTTGTCATATCAGCGTAAATATTCTTATGCTAAAGACATTGATTTTAGCAGTGTGTTACTAAGTTTGGATGCGTTGTTGAAATTGGTTGAATAGAATTTTGCATTGAAATACTTGAAGTGATTGCTGGCTTTTCTAAATCATTGGGAGACGTGCGATAGTTCCCAATCGTTGTAAATTTGCAGCGATTGGCCACTTTTCTGCAATGCGACCTGCTTTTTCGCTACATTTTAAGGAATTGCGTTGTTACTTGCAGTGTTTTCTTTGCTTTAAAATTTTGCAGAATAAATTTTATGCATAATCTGTTTTTATTTAATGATTATGTGTAATTTAGATTGTATAGATTTAGAGAAAAGGTAGAGATGGAACAGTTTAATCAGAATGGCTCGAACGACCAGAGTAACTATGATTCAAATAATCAAAATAACTATTACTCTAGTAGTCAGAATCAGCCAACCCAAAACAACACTAATGTAAATTCGAATGGTGCAGGGGCATATTCCGATAATAATGTAAAACAGTACGTTCCATATAATGCAATTAACGCGAACAGTTACAATTTTGTGCAGAACAATCCGCAAAACAAGAAGCAATTGCAAAAACGGCAGGAATTGATTAATGGCTTGATTGCAGCTGGTGTTGTGTGTGCTGTGCTATTAGTTGTATTTACTGTGTTTAAGGGGCCGCGTGAGTTTATCGGTGGTGTGGCGACTAGAGTTAGTTGGTTATTTCAGGGGCGCGATAAAGACGGTGTTTTGGGGGATTATGCCGTATGGTCTCGCAAAGAGCTAGAAGGTAATGGGTTGCACGCTTACAATCCTGTAACCGATAAAGATAAGTTCGATGAGAATGGTTTTGAACGTGATCTTAATATGTCGGAAGACTATCTGAGTGCCAGTCAAATTGTAGTAGAATCTAGCGCTGAGAAGGGTCAGCTTGGCCCAATCTTGAAAAATGATGTGGTAAATAACGACATCGATGAAGATAGTATGGATAAGTTATATAAAAGCTATTGTAAAGTAGTTGATCCTGACTTGAGCTATGATAGAGGGGAAAACTTTTTTGACGATAGTAAAAATATGTTAGTTTCTAATAGCCAACTAATATTTTTGAAACAGGTCCAGGATAGTAACTTTATGGGTTACGATGCTTTGTGTGATGATGAAAAGAATCCAAGAAATTCAGGATTAGTGTTAATTGGTACTCGCCAGAATGTACTGCGACAGGATGGCAGTTCAGTTTATGTTGATAAAGATGGTAATCCGGTGACTTTGAGCGAATCGGCACATCGCGATAGTTTAATCAGTGTTGCGTGGTATATGCTGTATAAGCAAGGATTTGCTAGAGTTCAAGTTACTCCGGGCGGTGTGGTTGGTATAGGCGCCGGTTTTCATAGCACTGAACTGCAAGATTATGATACATTTACCGAGGTAGTTGTTCCGTCGAAGACTGATCCCAATAAGTTTGATTTATATATAGATGCTATTTATATGCCCAATGGCCGTAAGTATTTTGGTGGTGATGGAGATTTTAATGAGGAAAAGGGCAATAGGATGATAGGTGAATCGCCAATTGAGCAAGTTAATATTTTGCGTAATAAAAACAAACATTTGATGCCATTCAGAATTGTAGCGCACAATGTTGAACGCCCGTTTGCTGTTGCGAAAGGCCAGGATAGTAGCGAGATAGACGAAATAGTCAAGAACTTTAAAATTAAGTAGTACCTTCTGTCTAGAGAATTACCGATGTCGTGTGATTTTTGTTGCGTGCCTAAGCGTTGTTCTTTGTGCTTTCAACGCAAGTGAGGTATGCTTTCGTTTCGATTGACAAATGTCCGGTAGATTTGCGTGTTTCTGCGTTAGGGTCTCTGTTTGGCTATTTTGGGACATTGGTGCAGTATGGTTTCTGCGCGAGTATCTGATTTTGCCTATTTTTGGGGCACTTATGCAGATTGCGTACTGCGCGAGTGTCTATGTGTGGCTCAAGTGGCCAATCGTTGTAAATTTGCAGCGATTGGCCACTTTGCAATCGACCACTTTGGGTTGATTGGTTGATTGGTTAAAAACAAACGCCAGGGAGTTTATTTCAACTCTACTGGCGTTTATTGGTTACTTGCGTTATTCGCTAGTTGCAATTATTTGCTAGTTGCGTTTTTACTTGCCGTGTTCTCGGAAATAATCTGCTAAATAAACTGTGATATTACAATGCCGGCAGCCATAAGCGGAATATTGAAAATAAGGAATGTTGGAACGCAAGTATCCCAAATATGACTGTGTTGACCGTCCGCGTTTAAGCCGGCAGTAGGCCCGAGCGTGGTGTCGGAAGCAGGGGAGCCTGCGTCTCCAAGAGCTGCAGCAGAAGACATAAGAAGAATCGTTGCAGGAGTGCTAAAACCAATGCTCTGGCAAAGAGGCACGAACAAAACCGCAAGAATAGGAACTGTGCCAAAGGAAGTGCCAATGCCCATAGTAACAAGCAAACCAATAATCGTAATCACAAACGCGGCAATAATTTTGTTCTGTCCCATAGCTGCAACACCCAAGTGCACAAGCTCCTCAACTCCGCCTGTTGCTTGAATAACGTTAGCGTAGCCGCCAGCAATAAGCATAACGAAAGCAATAAGACCCATGAGTTTTACACCGCCGGCAAGCTGCTTATCAATATCCTTCCATGCAACTGCTCCAAAAATAATCATAGTTGCAAGACCTGCAAGAGAAGAAAGCGAAAGATCCTTACTAATAACTTGCACTACTACAACAACAATAATTGCAAGAATGGTTACGTAGTGGCGTTTGTTAAGAGGTCTAACAACAGCGTCTGCGGCTTTAGTATCTGCCTCAGTAGTTTCATATTCGCGAGGCTTTCTGTATAGAACAAAAACTGCAAACAGTAGTGCTGCGAGCATTGCAGCGCCTAAATACCAGTTCACGGCGCTAACGTCTGCAACGCTAACCTTCATACCGTTTTTAGAAAGATTCGTAGCAATAACAGTTTGGAAAATTAAGCCAAATCCAAACGGAATGGCAATGTACGGAACTTCAAGACCAAAAGCAGTACAGCATGCAGCTGCTCGGCGGTCAATCTTAAGTTCGTTCATAATTCGTAAAATCGGCGGAATAAGAATAGGAATGTAAGCAATGTGAACTGGCACAATATTTTGAGACATGCACGCAATTAGAGTTAGTACTGCAAGTAGAGCGTACTTTTTCATGCCAATAATTTTGCTAATTTTTTTAGAAATAATTTGAGCCAAACCGGTTGCTGTAATTGCTTCCGCAAAAGTACCAAGCAAAATGTAGGCGAGCGCAGTTTGCGCATTGGTGGAGAAACCGTCGCAAAGCAACGCCATAATCGTGTGATTTCCATCTCCAAAAAGCGGAAGATGACCGGCAATGCCACCTGCAACGCAAGCTACTATCATTGATAGCAAAACATTAAGTTTTGCAAGACTAAGTGCGCATAGCACTACAACCGACACAATAACCGGATTAAATATAATATTTAAAATTTGCAAACTTAGCATGCCGTTCACCCCTTTAAATGCTTGAATTTAATATATTGTTTGAAGCAATACGTTTTATTTCGTATTGCCTACGTCTGTATTTTTGCATACGTATTCTTACATATGTATTTCTTACATTTAGTAATTAAAGACAATATAGCATGGAAGTGTTTACAACTTGTTTCTTAAATAAATATAAAGTATAAACAATTAAATAAAAAAATTAGTGTAACTCAACAATTGTTTGCACAAAAGAGTATTCTAAGTGATTAGTGGTGAAGAATTGATAAATCACCAAATGTTCGGTTTTGCACCGTTTTATTGCAGCATTGCAACGTGAGTTTACCGCTGAAAAATAGCGATAAAGCAATGTGAAAATTAAAAATTGTTTTGCTAATTGCGAAAATCCAAAAATAAACAATAAACAAAAAACTGAAAACTAAAAACTGAAAACTGAAAACTGCAAATAAGTTATTTAGAGTATTTAGAGTAAGGAGGAATGCCTGGCGCTCTAAGCAAAAAAGATACTACGCCATATCTTAATTGCAAGCGTCAAACATACAAATTATGAAAGATAGTAAAACGCTTTTAGAAGCTAAAGAATTAGGTTTACAAAGATTTAGAAGAACACCATTTTGGGATGTGTCATTAAAAGTAGAAGCTCATCAAATCGTTGCAATATCAGGCGAACACGGCTCTGGAAAATCAGCTTTGCTACTTGCACTGTCTGGTTATATGAAATTTACGAACGGAACTCTTACTATTGCGGACGCAACTCTTCCTAGCGATTTTAAAGAATCTCGTCAATACGTGGGATTGGGATTATTCAACGGAATTAACGAATTCTACAAAACGCAAACAATAGAAGAAGTTTTGATGAGTGAGCTAAAACTCGCATCATCTTCGCCACTATTTCGCGAACAGTATAAAAATGATGTAAAAAATCGCGAAGCATTGCGCCAATACGCGTACAATCTTCTTGCGCAGTGGAAAGTATTTTCTCCTCACAAAACAGCAATAGGAGAGTTGACTCCGTGCGAGCGCATGCGCTTGGCAATTGCGTTGGCTTTGCTAAAAAAGCCGTGGTTGCTATTTGTTGATGGAATTGAAACGGAGCTTACTAGTGAGCAAAGCGAATGCTTACTTTCCGATATTCGCGAATACGTTAGCAAAAACTACTGCTCCTGCCTTGTTGGAGTTTTGCAAAGTGAGTTAGAAAAGCAAGCGGATCAAGTATTAAGACTTATGCCAAATAATGAGAAAACAGAAAATTCTCATACTGATTCTCAGCTTGGTGAACGTGAAGCAAATGGTGGTGAAAATAATGCGCGTTAATACTATTGCTCTTGCATTTCGTGAGCTTAACAACATGATGAAAGGAAAAGCTCGAAAGCTTGTTATTGGAGCCGTAGCTTTGATTCCACTTTTATACGGATCGCTTTACTTATGGGCATTTACAAATCCTTATAAGACTTTGGATACTGTGCCTGTGGCTGTTGTTGTTGAAGACAATGGCGCTATGATTAACGGCAAAATGCGAAACATTGGAAACGAAATCAAAACTCGTTTAAAGAATCAAAAAGACGGTAGTGAAGGTTTCCAATGGAATTTTGTAAATAGTGCCGAAGCGAATAAGGGTCTTAAAAATGGCAATTATTTTATGGTGGCAACTATTCCAGCTTCTTTCAGTAAGTGCATTGCTTCCGCGCAATACGATACTCCTACTAAAGCAAAGCTTCACGTAAAGTATGATCAAGCAAGCAATATGCTGGCTTCGCAAATTGGTAAAACTGCTTTCCGCACTATGCGTACTGAGATTAGCGAGGCGATTGCTCAAGAGTATTGGGAGCACATGTTTGCAAAAGTCAACTCGGCTTCGGATTCTCTTGGTGCTGCTGCAAACGGTGCTGGAGCATTGCATGAAGGTTCAAAGTCTTTGCAAGGCGGAATCAATAAGCTTGCAGATGGGTCGAATAAACTTTCGCAATCTTTGCAAAAACTTCAAGGCGGATTAGGGGAGCTTCAAAAAGGCGCGAATACGCTAACTGAAGCCAATGCTCGTAGCAAAGAAGGAGCTCAATATCTTGCACAAAAAACGCAAGATTTAGCAAACGGAGCCCAACAGTTAAGCGAAGGAACGCAAAGGCTATCGGCTGCAACAGACGAATTCTATGAAGGAGCTCAAAAGCTTGCAGCTTCTAGCAACGAATTAGAAGAACATGTTAAAGCTGGAAACGCTGAAACAAAAGCACAAATTACTGGTCTTCTTATGCAAGCGCAAAACCCAGCAGTAACAAAGGAAGACGTGCTTGCTAATTTGCAAAGTTTGGCAGAAGGATTAGGTGAAAATTCTAATCTTCTAGAAACAAATCTTTCTGCTTTAAGCGCTGGAGCAGACAAGCTTTCTGCAGGAAGCTTGCAAATAAAGGGCGGTGCTGACGCTCTTATGCAAGGCATGGAGAAAGTTAATGTTGGTTCGAATAAGTTAGTTGCTGGCACAAACAAGCTTGCTGACGGTTTGGCTCAAGTAAGTAACGGTAGTGAGAAGCTAAATAGTGGCGTGAATGAAGCTGCACAAGGTTCTTCAAAAATAGTGAACGGTTCTAATCAGCTTAATTCCGGTGTTAAGAAGCTATCTGATAACACTCCAAAGCTTGTTGATGGTGCTAAGAAATTGCATGACGGGCTTAAAGATGCTCAAAAGTCTGGAAAAGTAAACGGTATTGTTCAAAAAAGTAAGATGATGAGCGCACCAGTTTCCTTGGAGGAGCACGAGTATTCGCACGTTGAAAACTATGGAACTGGTTTTGCTCCTTACTTTATTTCCATCGCCCTTTGGGTTGGTGCTCTTATGGCAACATTCGTTTTGAGAGTTATGGATAGGCGAGCGATACTAAACGGCATGAATCCGCTTAAAAGCGCGCTTATTAGCTTGACGCCGTTTGTGCTTATGGGCGTTGTGCAAGCGATTATTCTTATGGGCGTTGTTCAAGGAGCGTTGAAGTTGCAAATCGATAATGTTGGTGCATTCTACGCGCTGGGGATTATAGCGTCAATAGTCTTTATGGCTATAATGCAAATGATTATGGTGGTGTTCCGCATACCAGGGCGAATAGTTGCGATTGTGCTACTTATGTTGCAAATCACAAGCTCTGCAGGAACGTTCCCAGTACAAATGACGCCGGCATTCTTTAGAGCTGTTCACCCTTACTTGCCAATGACGTACTCAATTATGGGGTTGCGTCAAGCAATGTCTGGAAAGAACAGTGGTGAAATAGTCTCTGGCATTGGAATGCTTGTTCTTTTCGGCGTTATTGCGATTGCTATAACAAGCATTGCCTGCCGCATGAAGCGCACTGTAACAATGTTTGATTTGCATCCTGTAATAACGCTTGAAGCATAAGCGTTAATGTAGGCGCGATAATTAAAATCCCCGCAGCTTTTGTTGGTTGCGGGGATTATTTTTTAGTGAGATTCGTCTTTTAGGGGAATCTGATTTTAGTGGAATCTGTTTTTTAGTTAGATTCGATTTTAGAAAGTAGACGCGTAGACTTCGGCAATTGCAGATTCGTCCATATGCATGTAAGAATTCTTCAAAAGTCGCTGCTGCTCTTTAACAACGCTTGCAGCCCAGCTTTGAATCATATCCTCGCTCATGCCATACTCGTGAAGCTTATGCTTAGGAAGAATCGTGTTAAGAACTTCGTCAAGCTTGTCTAGTACGTCTTCTTTCTGGCATTCAAGAATATTTGCCATAAAGTCAAAAAGCTCAGAAAGTTCAGTGTTTTCTGCGCTATTTTCGTCGTGCTTCGCATAGTATCGCAAAACGCTTGTAAGAAGAGCTGCATTCGTTTCGCCGTGAGCCACGTGGAAAGTTCCACCAAGCGGATAAGCCATCGCGTGAACGCAACCGCAGCCAGCGTTACCAAACGCAATACCAGCGTAAAGACTTGCCGAAACCAAGTCGCTTACAACTTGGCTTTTTGCGCTGCTGCCTTCTTTAACAACTCGCATATAACTTTGCAAAATAAGTCCGCAAGCCTTGTAACTAAACATTTTTGTAAGCTCGGTTGCAATAGGAGAAAGTGCGGACTCAATCGAGTGTGTAAGAGCGTCAATAGAGCTGGTTGCAAAAACGTAATCCGGCAGGCTCTTTAACAATTCTGGAATAAGAACAGCGTCCGTAGCATAGCAAGCATCGTTCGCCAAACCCTTCTTGGTATTGCGCTTAGTAAGCGAGAACACCGCAACGTTCGTAACTTCGGAGCCTGTGCCGCAAGTAGTTGGAACAAGAATAAGATCCGCGCCTTTTTGTGCAGGAATCTTGCCGTCAACCAAGTCTTCAAGCGGGCTTGTTTGCTTCAACGCACAAACCTTCGAAATATCCAAAACAGTGCCGCCACCAATTCCAATCACGCGCTTTGGAGTAGTGTGAATGTCGCTAACAATTGCGTCAACCATTGCATCGCTCGGCTCGCCTTTGCCGTATTTTTCTTGGAAAATCACGTTGCAATCAAGATTCAAATCGCCAAAATAAGGCTCCCAAATATACTGGTTTGTAATAACCAAATCACCTTTGCCGAGCTTGAATTCTTGCGCAAAATCGCGAGCGTTCTCGAACTTATGAATAGTTGGTTTAATAGAAAGCTGCTTCATCCTAGACTCCTTTGTTTTAATCTGCATGTCTTACGCTAATATGCGCGTTTTGCGCGCGCTTTTGTGCGCGGATGATTAAAAAACCAAGCAACTGCTCCATTATAGAACAGATTGCTTGGTTTAATAAATGTGATTTAAGCTAATCAGAAAAAGTGATTCAGCCTAAGCTAATCAGCAAAGTCTAATCATCCCTTCAACAAAGCCGTGTAAGCAGCCATCGTAATGTAGTTGTACGGCTGGTTGAAGTGAGGCATGAAGAAGATGTCGCACAGAGCAAGCTCTTTAATCGTGACCTTCTTCTGAATAGCCAGCGAGAACAGGTGAATTGCGGCAGACATATCGTAGTTAGAAGCCAACTGGCAGCCAACAATAACCTTCGTATCCTTCTTGTAAACGATGCGAATCTTCACCTTTGGATTCTCAACTTCCATAAACGCAGGCTTTTGAGTATCCTCAAAATCAACGTAATCAACGTCCATGTCCTCTTTTTGAGCGGCAGTCAAGCTCAAGCCAGTGCAGACAAGCTTGTAATCGTAGATCATCATTGCACTAGAGCCTTGCACGCCCTCAGTTTCTACAGGAGTTCCGCAAACGTTGTGACCTGCAATCAAGCCGCTTCGAACAGCGTTAGTAGCGAGCGCAATGTAGTTCACGCGGTCTCGGGCATTGTCGTAAATCGTAGCGCAGTCGCCGATTGCGTACACGTCTGGATCGGAAGTTTGCTGCTTCTTGTCAACAAGGAAAGCGCCGTTAGCATACTGCTTTAAATGATCCTTGCCAAGCGCAACGTTTGGGTGGAAGCCAATAGCGCAAATCACCATGTCGGCTTCGTAAGTACCTTTGCTTGTTTTAACAGCCTTGACTTCAGTGTCTCCAACAATTTCTTCAACAGTTTGACCAAGTTCAAACTTAATGCCTTTATTCTCCATAATTTGCTTCAAATTATCGGAAAACTCTGGGTCAAAGTAGCCGTTAAGAATATGGTCTTCCATGTCAATAAGGGTCACGTTTTTACCAAGACGCTCGAAGGCTTCAGCAAGTTCCACACCAATGTAGCCGCCGCCAAGAACCACAACATTACGGAAATCACGCTCTTGGAGCTTGGCAATAACAGTTTGCGCATTCTGGAAAAGCTTTACCATTTGCACGTTTTCCAAGTCGATGCCTTTAATACGCGGCTTGTTTGGAAGGCTGCCGGTAGCAAGAACCAGCTTGTCGTAAGAATCGTGAATAACAGTGCCGTCTTTAAGTTCGACTGTTACTTCTTTCTTTGCGTAATCAATGTCTAAAACTTTACTTTCAAGATTTACCTTAGCGCCTTTTTTAACAAAATCTTCTGGCTTCTGGTAGAACAGTCCGTCGCTGCTTTGAATCTGCTTGCCAATCCACAAAGCCATGCCACAGCCAAGGAAGGAAATATTGCTATTCTGATCGTAAATTGTAAGCTCGTTTCCTGGGTAGCTCAAAATTGTGTTAGCGCAGGCAGTGCCGGCATGATTTGCGCCAATCTGAATGATCTTCGTCATCGGTAATCTCTTTTCGTCGTTGAATTCTGTTGAAATTATTGTATGTGCTTCAACTGCTTTGTTTAATTCACGCTGCTGCGCGAATGCACATCCAATGCACAATACTATTACACGAATGCGAGTCTTACCAATTTTGATTTTGTGCGTGTTGTGGTGGAGTTGTGTGGGGAGTTGTGTGGTTATTTCACAATCTGACTATCACTAATCTTTTTGCGAACATGAATTACGTAGTAGAATCCTGAAGTTTGTATACAGTTTATATACAGTGACATTCACATATGTACAGTTTTTTTTGTGGTGCGTTTTAATGTTTTAATAAAGTGATATTCGTATGAAGGGGTATTGTGATGCGTATTTTGATTACTGGTTTTACGCCGTTTAATAATGAGTCTATAAATCCGTCGTGGGAGATTGCGCAATCAGTGCATGCGCCTGAGGGTGTGGAACTTGTTCGTTTGCAGATTCCTACGGAATTTAGCAAGGGCGCGCAAAAAGTTATTGAGAAAATAGAGGAAGTTCACCCTAATGCTGTGCTTTCATTAGGGCAATTTGGTGGTTCTGCTTGTTTTAACGTTGAGTATGTTGGAATTAACTGTAGAGCTGCGCGTATACCGGATAATAGTGGGTATAAGCCTTGGTATGAGCCTGTTGTGCAAGATGGCGATGTGGCGTATAAAGCGACTTTGCCAGTTGTGAACATAGTTGATGCTTTAAATAAAGCAAAATTGCCGGCGTCTGTGTCTTTTTCTGCTGGCGCGTACGTGTGTAATGATGTGCTTTACAATGTTTGTTATTATTGCCAGACTAAAAAATTGACGATTAAGAGTGGTTTTATTCACGTTCCATATTTGCCTGAGCAGATTCTTGATAAGCCGACTACGAGTTCTATGAGTTTAGCTGATATGCTTCGAGGTATTGAAGTTGCGCTGCAAGTAATTGCGGATGACTGCAAGTGATTGCAGATAAATCGCCAGCAAATCTTTAATTTGTCAAATTGCATAAAATAACTCAAAACATCCACTTATGTTGAAGGTGTGGTATAAAAGTCTTATGTTTTCTAAACGCGCTACTACTATTTTTGCGACTGCTGTTGTAACTGCTTTAGCGCTGGGTGCGTTGAGTGCTTGCGAACCGCAGGGTAAAGCTGTGGGAGCTACTGGTCGCGCTGGGGACATAATTCACGACGGTGTGGATATTAACGATATTCATTTACTTGTAATTGGTTCTAAATTAGCAGTTCTCGATGCTGATATTATGCAGAAGTGCAAAATGGCAAATTTAAGTGCTTCTTACGTTTCTGTGTCAAATATAAATAATGCGAACGATGCAGCTCAACAAGCTATTCGCGCTGCAAGCGAGCAGCCTGTTTCACTAATACTTATTAACGCGCTAGACGTAACAAGCGTTGACGATTCGCATAATGCTAATGATCAACTAAATAAAAAAGAGAACAAACAGCTCAATAAGATTGCGAGCAATAAACAATCTGAAAGCAAAGAATGGATTTCTGCGTTGCAATACGCGCGTTACGCTGGAGTGCCAGTTGCATTAGTAAATCCTGTAAACGCACCAAAAGACGAAACTTTATATGCTGCAATATTTAGAGTTGGGGATATTTCGCATAATTTAGCGCCTGAGCGGTCGTCTTTGCTAAGCATTGTTCGCGCAATAATTGACAATACGCCACACGGTAGGGAAGTGATTATAAATGACAAGTAATAAACAAAACGCAATAGAGTCTGCAGAAAACGCTAATAATAACGCTATTGCGGCGCTTCCTAAAGTAGAAGTTTCTGGATTGAGCACCGAGGAGGTTGTAGAGGCAGTCTCTCGCGGAGATGTAAATATTACTTCTAAGCAGACTTCGCGCTCTTTAATGGATATTGTGCGCGCGAACGTGTTTACATTGTTTAACGCGATTATTTTCACGGCAATGATAGTTGTTCTTGCCACAGGTTCATGGAAAGATGCTGTTTTTGGTGCGGTTATTCTGGTGAATACTGGAATTGGTATTGTGACTGAATTAAAAGCAAAGCGCACTTTGGATAGGCTTTCTATATTGATTGCCGCTCGCGCAATGGTGCGTAGAGGCGGAGAAAATATTGATATTGCGCACAAAGATATTGTGCTTGGGGATATTTTGTGGCTTAGAGCTGGCGAGCAAGTTCCTGCAGACGTAGAAGTGCTGGAATCGTGGGGCTTGGAAATGGACGAGTCCATGCTTACGGGCGAGTCTGCTACAGTTCGAAAGACAAAAGGTGACGACGTTTATTCCGGATCTACTGCAGTTTCTGGAATGGCTTTAACGCGTGTTACTGCCGTGGGAGAGCACAGTTACGCGGCAAAATTGGCGGCGCAAGCGAAGGTTTATACCAAAACAATTTCTGACTTAAGCCGTGGAATTAACACGATTTTGAAGTATATGACGATGGTTGTGGTGCCTTTGTGCGTGCTGCTTGTGTGGTCGCAAATGCACAAGGTTGGCGGATTTGTTGAAGCTTGGCAGACTGGTGCTTGGAGGGGAGCTGTTGTTTCTGCTGTTGCAGGCGTTGTTGGCATGATTCCAGAAGGGTTGGTGTTACTTACTTCGCTTAATTTTGCGGTGGCTGCTATGCGACTTGCTCGTAAGCAAACGTTAGTTCAGGAGTTGGAATCTGTAGAAACTTTAGCGCGCGTAGACTGCTTGAATCTAGACAAAACTGGCACTATAACCGACGGTGGTATTGCATTCGTTGGCGTAGAAAATATAGATAATACTAGTTCCGAAATATCTTTACAAACCAACTTACAAACTAACTTACAGACCAATCAAGCTTTATTTGACTTATCAAACGAAGAAAATCCAAACGCAACAGGTGTTGCAATTATGCAAGGGCTTGCCTCTCAAGGAGTTGCAGCTAGCGCGCATGTATCTAATCGTCTTCCGTTCTCTTCTGCTAGAAAGTGGAGTGCGGTGCAATATGCGAAAAGCAGTGGAGAATATGAAACTTGGTATATGGGTGCTCCGGAAGTATTGCTAAGCGCGATTAATTATGCAAATTCTAATGAACTTTTAGCGAAAGTTAATTCTTATGCGGAGCTTGGTGAGCGCGTACTTCTTCTTGCGAAAGTAAGTAGCGATAGTAGCATCGTAAGTGGAGTAACGGAAACAGATAAAACTTTTGGTGATTCTCCTACTATTTGCGCAAATGCTCAGCCTGTTGCTTTAGTTCGCTGCTCTGAGCGTATTCGTGAAGATGCGCGTAAAACGCTTGAATGGTTCCGTAAGCAGGGCGTGCGCTGCCGCGTAATTTCGGGAGATAATCCTACAACTGTTGCTGCTGTTGCTGCAAAAGTTGGTTTAACAGGGGATAGTAAGCCTGTTGCAATGGATGCTAGAAAATTACCGGAAGATATTAACGAATTGGCTAAAGTGCTTGAAAATGTGGATGTTCTTGGGCGTGTGCTTCCTCATCAAAAGAAGGCGATTGTTCAAGCGCTTCACGCTCAAGGTCATGTGGTTGCTATGACTGGTGACGGCGTGAATGATACTTTAGCTCTTAAAGAAGCTGATTTGGGCGTTGCTATGGGCAACGCTGCTCCTGCTGCAAAAGCTGTAGCTCAAGTGGTTCTTGTTGATTCACGATTCTCGCATTTGCCGGATGTTGTGGCTCGCGGTAGGCAAGTGATGGCAAATATGGAACGTGTTGCTGGCTTGTTCCTTGTAAAAACTGTTTATTCTGCACTTATTTCTGCAGGAGTTGTGCTTCTAGCCCTGCACTTCCCGTATTTGCCTCGTCATATTACTTATATTGGTTCTTTAACTATTGGCATTCCAGCATTTTTGCTCGCTCTTGCGCCTAATACTCGTCGATACATTCCAGGTTTCTTGAAGCGCGTTGTGCGTTTTGCTGTTCCTAGCGGATTTGCTATAGCGCTTTCTGTGCTCGCTACTGCTGTTATAGCTCCTCGCGTTTTAGGGTTGAATCTTGACAAAGATGTAGAAAATAGTTTGAAAGCTTCCCGTTTTATTGTTTCAAACGTGCAAGCTCTTGCAACTACTCGTAGCATTTGTTCCGTAATAGTATTTGTTCTCGGCATACTAGTGCTCGCAAGCGTTGCTAAACCTTTGCGCTCGTGGAGAGGGATTATGGTTGCGCTATTTGCTGCAGCTGGAGTTGTTGGAGCTTTTATACCGTTTACTGCAAAGTTCTTTGAACTTCACGTGCCAACTTCAGGGAGCGCGTTTACTGTAATGCTTATAGCTGTTGTTTTAGCTGTAATACTATGGTTTGCGTGCGTGAGTTTAGCAAACTTGTTACCTAAACAAAGTAAGAAGTGAATAATCTAACATATTTCAACGCAATTAGTGTGTCGAAGCTAGCTTAAGGATGCTTACAATAGATACGTGTTTAGTATTTTAGAGATGTTTTCAGTAGGCGTTGGCCCTAGTTCTTCGCATACGGTAGGTCCTATGCGTGCAGCTTGTGCGTTTGTTACGTCGCTTAAAAAAAGCGGCAATCTTAAAAACGTTGCGCACGTAAAGGTTACGCTTTATGGCTCGTTGTCTCTAACTGGTCTTGGTCATGGAACTGATCGCGCTTGTGTTGCAGGTCTTGAAGGAAATCTTCCAGATAATGTAGACACTGATCACATGCTTACCATTCGTCAGGAATGTAAAAAGACTGGAACTTTAACGCTTGCAGGGGAGCATACTATTTCTTTTGACTACGACAAGGACGTAATTTTTGAAAAATGGATGCGAATGGTTGTTCATCCTAACGGAATGCGTTTTGTGGCAGAAGATGCTAATGGAAACAATATAGATGAGCAAGTATGGTACTCAATTGGCGGCGGATTTGTGCGTCAAGGTCATGCTGATGATGCAATGGTTGGCTTGCATGAGCGCGTTACTGAGCAGGATGATAATAATAACGTAAGTAATAGTGATAGTAGCGAAAATAGTAGCGAAAATAATAGCGAAAATAGTAATGACAATACGGAAAAAGTTTCAAATCAAACAAAAGATTCCACTGTTCCGTATCCTTTTACTTCATGCGACGAGCTTATAAATATTTGCCTAGAAAAGCATATGTCAATCAGCGATGTTGTTTGGCAGAACGAATTAGCTTTGCATGAAGGCGATGCTGAATACGTGCGCAACTATTTGCTGCATGTTTGGAAAGTTATGAGCAAATGTGTAGAAAATGGCTGCAACTCAAAGCAACCGATTTTGCCAGGCGGTCTTGATGTTCCTCGCAGAGCGCCTCGAATGTATGAGCGTTTAGCTGCAAATTCAGACATGCTTCGCAATAATCGTCGTCGTTCAGATGCTGCTTTAGAAAGTTCAGACTCTGCGTGGGTCAATCTTTTTGCGCTCGCTGTTAGCGAAGAAAACGCTGGCGGCGGACGTATTGTTACTGCTCCAACGAATGGATCTGCTGGAATTATTCCTGCAGTATTGCAGTATTATTGGCGATTTGTTGATTCTGCTAATGAAGATGGAGTTGTGCGATTTTTGCTTGCTGCAGGTGCAGTTGGTTACTTATTTAAGCGAAATGCTTCAATTTCTGGTGCTGAAGTTGGTTGCCAAGGGGAGGTTGGTTCTGCCTGTTCAATGGCTGCTGCAGGATTGTGTGAAGTGTTGGGAGGAACGCCGGAACAGGTTGAAAATGCTGCAGAAATCGGCATAGAGCATCATTTAGGATTGACTTGCGATCCGGTTGGCGGATTAGTGCAGATTCCTTGTATTGAGCGCAATGCTATGGCTGCAAATACTGCAATTAATGCTGTTCGAATGGCAATGCTTGGAGATGGTTCGCATATGGTAAGCCTTGATCAGGCAATTAAGACTATGAAAGAAACTGGTCATGACATGATGTCTAAATATCGAGAAACTTCAAAAGGTGGACTAGCTGTAAACGTTGTTGAGTGCTAATCTAGGACAAGTTAATAAGAGTTAATCTAAAAGCGTTTAGTAATTCTATAAGGCTGTAAAATCAGTCTATGCAGATGTTATACTATTGCAGATTGCACTAATTGGAGTTTTTAAAAAGGAGGCATTATGGCACAGGATATGCCGGAAGTAACTGCAGAATTTGGTACTACGCCAACGGTGACGTTCCCTGAATCTGAACCGCCAGCTGGTCTTAAAGTTGTTGAATTGGTTGAAGGTAATGGACCAGTTGTTCGCGCTGGTGATACTGTAACTGTGAATTATCATGGTGTTGTTTGGGGTGGTGAAAAGCCGTTTGATTCCAGCTTTGCTCGTCACACTCCAGCTAGCTTCGGTATTGGCGTTGGTCAAGTAATTCAGGGTTGGGATCGCACAGTTCCTGGACACAATGTTGGATCTCGTTTGCTGATTTCGATTCCACCTGAGTATGGTTACGGTTCTCGCGGTGTTCCACAAGCTGGTATTGACGGTGGAGCAACTTTAGTATTTGTTGTTGATATTATTTCAACTCGTTGAGTTAAAAGCGTGTGCGCTGTTTTATTTAAGCACACAACGTCTTTGACTCTGTAAGAGATTGTCTGATAGGGAGGTAGCAATGGCTGAGGAAAAAACTATTTTGCTTACGCAGGAAGCGTACGACAAGCTAAAAGAGGAGTTAGCGCATCGCGAAGGTGAATATCGTGAAGAAATCACTGAGCGTATTGCTGCAGCTCGAGCTGAAGGTGACTTGTCGGAAAACGGTGGTTATCAGGCTGCTCGAGAAGAGCAGGGTAAGAATGAGGGCCGTATTAACGAGCTTATTGTAAAGCTTCGTAATGCTAAGATTCTTGAAGCTCCAAAAGCTGGAACCGTTGGAAATGGTTCATTGGTTGTTTTGGAACTTGCTGGTCGTGAAATGACTTATGTTCTTGGATCTCGAGATATTGCTGTAGCTACAGATTACGACGTTATTAGCCCTGAATCTCCTATCGGTGCGGCTATTATGGGTGCTCATGCGGGAGATACTGTTAGCTATGCTGCTCCTAATGGCCGTGAGATTTCTGTGACCATTAAGGAATCTAATCCTCTTGCATAAGTAGGTTGTTTTAATAAAATAATTCTCCCCATCTGGTTGTTTATATGTCAGATGGGGAGATTTTTTTGGGGGTTTGGGTTTTAGGATTAATTAAATTTTTCTTAGCACTGTAACAACTTTGCCCATAATGGTTGCATGTGAGCCGTCTATAGGAGAGTATGCAGGATTATGAGGAATAAGCCAAACGTGGCCATTGTCATTTCTGAAAGTTTTAACTGTTGCCTCATTGTCAAGTAAAGCGGCAACAATATCTCCATTTACTGCCTCGTGTTGTTCGCGCACAACAACATAGTCTCCGTCGCAAATGGCGGCATCAATCATAGAGTCGCCATGAACTTCAAGCATAAAAAGATTTCCTGTACCAGTTAATCGTTCTGGTAATCGCATAACATCTTCAACATGTTGCTCTGCTGTAATTGGTATTCCAGCAGCAATGCGTCCAACTAAAGGTACATCTCTAGAATTAATTACAGAATCTGAATCATAAGCAGCAATATCAACGGATTTTGAATAACTTTTATTGATGGTGGTATTTATTTTGCTATCAGATACAGAATCGTCAAGAATTTCAATTGCACGCCCTTTATTTGCGCTAATTCGCAAAACTCCTTTTTCTTCTAGAGCGCGTAGCTGGTGTTTTACGGAAGATGGGCTTCTAAGTCCAACTGCTTCGCCTATTTCTCTAAAGGAAGGTGGAAAACCATGAATTTTGAGACTGTTTTGAATAGCGTTAACAATTGCACGTTGACGTTCTGTAAGTGATAATTCGTCAACATTGCTGAGGTCAATGCTGTCATTATTGTTGACGGCATTCCTGTTTGTTTTCTCGTTATTCATGGTGCTCCTTTCGATGTATTAATAATAACTCACTTCTTCAAAAAAATCAAACATCTGTTCGACACGCCGTTGTAACTGTCGAACAAATGTGTCATTATTGATACACCTGTTCGATAGAACAAATGTTCAATTGATTGATTGATTGATTACGAAGGAAAGGATAGTTATGAATACGGCATTGAGGAACAATAATCGCATTAGTACTCGTTCAAAAAGAATCGCAACTAAAGCTGTTTTAGGTAGTAAACGAGCTTCTGCAATGCGTCTTAGAAGGAATAGGCTGTTAAGAATTATTGTTCTTCCTATAGCAATAGTTGTATTCTGTGCTGTGTTCATGCCAAAAACTGCTGTTTCGGCTGTTCCTGAAAAGTTTATTACATATACTGTGCGTCCAGGTGACACATTGTGGAGTTACGCTTCAACAATTACTCCAAAAAATGGCGATATTGCAGATAATGTAGAACGACTTATTTCCTTAAATCATCTTTCATCTGCCGATTTGGAAGTTGGACAGTCTATTAATGTGCCAATTGTTAGTTCAAATCAGTGATATTAGAAAATAAAGTGAACATTATTATGTCGTGTTTCCTTAATTTCTAGTATGCTGAATATATGCATTGTCCTTTTTGTAAAAATTCAGATACGAAAGTTATTGATACTCGTATTAGTGAAGATGGTTATTCTATTCGCCGTAGACGTGAATGTCAGGTGTGCGGAAATCGTTTTACAACAGTAGAAACGACGCAATTACTTGTAATGAAGCGTTCAGGATCTGTTGAGCCTTTTGATCGTGCAAAAGTTGTGGCTGGTGTTGGTAAAGCATGCCAGGGCCGTCCTATTAATGCAGAAGAGTTAAAGACATTGGGTATGCGAGTAGAAGCTGATTTGCGTGCACGTGGTTTAGCTCAAGTAACTTCTGAAGAAGTTGGTAAAGCTATTCTTAAGCCATTGCGTGAATTAGATGAGGTTGCGTATCTTCGTTTCGCAAGTGTATATCAGAACTTTACTGGTCTTGAAGATTTTGAGCGTGCGATTGAAGATTTGAAGCGCAGTAAAGAAGAAGAGTAGTACTTTTACTAAGAGCTTAATTAATTAACTACCTAACTGTTCGTCTATTTAGTAAATTATCCTGTTATTAAATTAATAACAGGATAATTTTTTAAGTTTTCTGCGTTTTAGATTTTATTATTCAAAATTTGCATCATTTCTGGTGCGAATAATATGCAATCTTTGAGTTGGTCTCGTCATAGCCACATACAGGTTTGCTGCTGCCGCCAATCTGGAAGCCGCTTCTTGCTCAATTTTAGAAGGCTGTAGAACAATCACAGCATCATATTCAAGACCTTTTACCTCTTCTGCAGTAGAAACACTGCATTGGCAATCGTCGGCACTCTGTTGACTAATGTTATTCCAAATTTTTTCAGGTAAAGCATTCTTTAATGCTTGATTTACTATTTCCTGAGTATGTTTCACCATGTCACAAGGAGCAATAATAGCTATGCGACCGCTACCATCTTCAGATATAAACTTTTTGAACAATTGAACGCATGAATTAGCAAGAGTTGTATCAAGCTCATCGTTAGATTCAACAATATCTGACATTAGAGAATCTGGCACGGATCTTACAGCATTAACTGTGGAAATATATAATCCAGAATTGGTCGCAATTTTGCTTGCAGCTTCGGAAACTTCGCGAGGATTACGATAATTAATCGTAAGTTCATAAAGATCCCAATTTGATTCGCCAAACATTGGATTCATATTTTTCTGCCAACGGTGTGTGCCACCTAAAGCAGAAGTTTGTGCAACAT